>NZ_JBAPLA010000001.1:0-1330400 GCF_037083845.1 Roseovarius sp. E0-M6
GACAACCTGAAGTTCACGGTCGAACTCATCGCGCCCATTGCGATGGAAGACGGCCTGCGCTTCGCCATCCGCGAAGGCGGCCGCACCGTCGGCGCAGGCGTCGTCAGCAAAATCCTCGAGTGATCATATACTCCGGGTTCGAAGAGGGAGGCCGGGTGGTCCGGCCTCCCTCCTATCAACTCCAACGCCGCGAAAGGCTAAGACAATGCAAAGCCAAAATATTCGCATTCGGCTAAAGGCATTCGATTACCGCGTACTGGATGCCAGCACGCAGGAAATCGTCAACACCGCAAAGCGCACCGGCGCTGATGTGCGTGGCCCGATCCCGCTGCCGAACAAGATTGAGAAATTCACCGTTCTGCGTGGTCCCCACGTGAACAAGAAATCCCGCGATCAGTTCGAGATCCGCACGCACAAGCGTCTTCTCGACATCGTGGACCCGACCCCGCAAACCGTGGACGCGCTTATGAAGCTCGACCTCGCGGCGGGTGTCGATGTTCAGATTTCGGTGTAAGGAGGGCAGTGGATCATGTTGCGCTCTGGTGTAATCGCAAAGAAAGTCGGTATGACCCGGCTTTTCATGGAAGACGGTAAACAGGTTCCTGTCACCGTTCTTCAATTGGACAAACTTCAGGTCGTCGCTCAGCGCACGCCCGAGGATCATGGGTATTCGGCGGTTCAGCTGGGCTCCGGATCGATCAAGGCGAAGCGTGTTTCAAAGGCCATGCGTGGGCATTTCTCGGTCGCTAAGGTCGAGCCCAAGCGCAAGGTCGCGGAATTCCGCGTCGCGCCTGAAAACCTGATCAATGTCGGTGAAGAAATCACGGCGGACCATTATTTCGAAGGTCAGTTCGTGGACGTCTCGGGCACGTCGATCGGTAAAGGTTTTGCCGGTGCCATGAAGCGGCACAATTTCGGCGGCTTGCGGGCCACGCACGGTGTGTCGATCTCGCACCGCTCGCACGGCTCCACCGGGCAGTGTCAGGATCCTGGCAAGGTCTTCAAAGGCAAGAAAATGGCCGGTCACATGGGGGCTGCGAAGGTGACGACGCAGAACCTTCAGGTGGTCAAGACCGACGCGGACCGTGGCCTGATCATGATCAAGGGCGCGGTTCCGGGCTCCAAGGGTGGCTGGGTGACGATCAAGGATGCGGTCAAGAAGCCGTTCCCCGAGAACGCGATCCTGCCCGCGGCCCTGAGATCGGCCGCCGAGGAAGCCGCGAAAGCCGCTGAGGAAGCCGCCGCACAGGCCGCAGCCGAAGAAGAAGCCGCAGCCAAGGCCGCAGCCGAAGAACAGGCCGCAGCCGAGGCCGAGGCCCTCAAAGAAGCGGAGGCCGAAATCGAGGCCGAGAAGAAGGAAGGCGAAGAATGAAACTCGACGTGATCAAACTGGACGGCGGCAAGGCCGGCTCGGTCGATCTGGGCGAAGACATCTTCGGCCTGGACCCGCGCGCGGACATCCTGCACCGTGTCGTCCGCTGGCAGCGCAACAAGGCGCAGCAGGGGACGCACAAGGTCAAGACCCGCTCGGAAGTGAGCTACTCGACCAAGAAGATCTATCGCCAGAAGGGCACCGGCGGCGCACGCCACGGCGCGCGGTCGGCCCCGATTTTCCGCAAGGGTGGTATCTACAAGGGCCCCGTACCGCGCAGCCATGCGCATGATCTGCCTAAAAAGGTTCGTATGCTTGGTCTCAAGCACGCGCTCAGCGCCAAGGCGAAAGCCGGTGAGCTGGTCGTGATCGACACGGCCGAAGCGGAGGGCAAGACCGCCGCATTGGCCAAGCAGGTCAGGGATCTGGGCTGGAAACGTGCCCTGGTGATCGACGGTGCCGCGGTGAACGAAGGCTTCGCCAAGGCCGCACGCAACATCGAGGGGCTCGATGTGCTGCCGTCGGTGGGCGCAAATGTCTATGACATCCTCAAGCGCGATACGCTCGTGCTGACCAAGGCGGGTGTCGAAGCACTGGAGGCTCGACTGAAATGAGCGCGAAGGCAGAACATTACGATGTGATCCGCAAGCCGGTGATCACCGAGAAGGCGACCATGGCGTCCGAGAACGGCGCGGTTGTGTTCGAGGTCTCGATCGACGCGGCCAAGCCCCAGATCAAAGAGGCCATTGAGGCGCTCTTTGGTGTGAAGGTGAAAGCGGTGAACACGACGATCACCAAAGGCAAGACCAAGCGTTTCCGTGGCCAACCCGGCAAGCGGAAAGACGTGAAGAAAGCCTATGTGACGCTCGAAGAGGGCAACACGATCGACGTGACCACGGGTCTGTGACCCGAGGTGGGGTGAAACCCCACCCTACGGAATGAAACCCCCGGCTGCCGAAAGGTAGTCGGGGTTTTTTTCGTTCTGGTCTCGTCGGGGACTGCGCAGTGGCAAGGGCGACACCTGCCGCTTGAACTCCATAGGGATTTGGCCTGGGATAAAGTGCCCCGAACCAGCGTTGAACCGCCCCCGCGGGCGTCGTTCACGCGGCTTGGGGGCTTTGTTTCTGCCCACATTTACACTGGGACGTCGTCATAGCCGCGCTTCGTGCTGGTCTTGGCGTCCTTGACCGTGTCGCCCGTGGCCTCGGTCATGATGTCATACATCCGCTGCGCCTCGGAGGTGTATTGCTCCACAGCCTTGCGGAAAGATTCCGATTGCAGTTGCACCAGATCGGCCGGGTTCTGGCAGTGCAGCAGCGCCTGCTGAGTCTCGAAATCGTTCTGTAGACGTTCAGAGATGAAGCGGGTGCTTTCGGCCATGATGTCGAGCCAGAGCGTGGCCGCCGGGTGCCCGATCGCCATAGCGGAGGTGAAGGCCGTGGTGTCGGTTTTGGGGGCGGTTTTCTTTGCGGATTTTGTCATGATCTTTCTCCCTTGTCCGGGCTGATCGTGGGCCCGCTTGATGTCGCGTGCGTTCTCGCTGTCTTGTTGTTCCAGAAGCGTAGTTTAAACAGGTTCGGTGGGGTCGGCCTTGATCTGTGTCTAATGGTGGCGCGATAGGCGTGTTTGGGGCGCGATTGTGTGTCCACCCCCTTGACCGCACCCGCCACCTCCCCTATCAGACCCCATCCGCAAGGCCCCGGATTCGTCCGGGGCTTCGCTGTTGTTCGCAAGAACAAAGAGTCGGGCACCTTCGGGGGCCTATAACGATGGTGGGTTGAAAACTCACCCTACATAGGAGGAATTGGTTTCACCAATCCCTTCGTTTGCTAAACGGAAGACAGAAAGCATGGCACTCAAGTCGTATAAGCCAACGACGCCGGGCCAGCGCGGGCTGGTGCTGATCGACCGTTCGGAGCTCTGGAAAGGACGCCCCGTCAAATCCCTCACCGAGGGTCTGACGAAATCGGGTGGCCGGAACAATACCGGACGTATCACATCACGCCGACGCGGTGGTGGGGCGAAACGCCTTTACCGGATCGTTGATTTCAAACGCAACAAGTTTGACGTGGCGGCCACGGTCGTTCGCATCGAATATGATCCGAACCGGACCGCGTTCATCGCGCTGTTGCAATACGAGGACGGCGAAAAGTCGTATATCCTCGCGCCTCAGCGCCTCGCCATCGGCGACAGGATTTACTCGGGCAACAAGGTCGACATCAAGCCGGGCAACTGCATGCCATTTGCCGGCATGCCGATCGGCACGATCGTTCACAACATCGAGCTCAAGCCCGGTAAGGGTGGTCAGATCGCACGCGCCGCGGGCACATATGCTCAATTCGTCGGCCGCGATGGTGGCTATGCTCAGATCCGTCTGTCTTCGGGCGAGCTGCGCATGGTGCGCCAAGAGTGCAAGGCGACCGTCGGTGCCGTTAGCAACCCCGACAACAGCAACCAGAATTACGGCAAAGCCGGCCGCATGCGTCACAAGGGCATCCGCCCGAGCGTCCGCGGCGTGGTCATGAACCCCATCGATCACCCCCATGGCGGTGGTGAAGGTCGGACCTCGGGTGGCCGTCACCCGGTCACGCCTTGGGGCAAGCCGACAAAGGGTGCGCGCACCCGTAACAAGAACAAGGCGTCGCAGAAGCTTATCATCCGCTCGCGTCACGCCAAGAAGAAGGGCCGCTAACACATGGCACGTTCTGTATGGAAAGGCCCCTTCGTCGATGCCTACGTCCTGAAAAAGGCCGAGGCAGCGCGCGAGTCGGGCCGCAACGAAGTCATCAAAATCTGGTCGCGCCGTTCGACCATCCTGCCCCAGTTCGTGGGCCTGACGTTCGGCGTTTACAATGGTCACAAGCATGTTCCCGTCAACGTGAGCGAGGACATGATCGGTCAGAAGTTCGGTGAGTATTCGCCGACGCGCACCTATTACGGGCATGCGGCCGACAAAAAAGCGAAGCGGAAGTAAGTCATGGGCAAGGAAAAGAACCCCCGCCGCGTGGCAGACAACGAAGCAATGGCGAAATTGCGCATGCTTCGCACCAGCCCGCAAAAACTCAATCTGGTTGCGGCGATGATCCGTGGCAAGAAGGTGGACAAGGCGCTCAACGACCTCACCTTTAGCCAAAAGCGTATCGCGGCAGACGTGAAGAAGTGCCTTCAGTCGGCCATCGCCAACGCTGAAAACAACCATAACCTTGATGTGGACGAGCTTATCGTCGCCGAGGCCTATGTCGGCAAGAACCTTGTCATGAAGCGCGGACGCCCGCGTGCCCGTGGCCGGTTTGGCGCGTTGCGCAAGCCGTTCTCGGAACTGACAATCAAGGTGCGTGAAGTTGAGGAGCAAGCCTAATGGGTAACAAAGTCAATCCGATTGGCATGCGCCTGCAGGTGAACCGCACCTGGGACAGCCGCTGGTATGCCAACACCAAGGACTACGGCAATCTTCTGCTTGAGGATATCGCGATCCGCGAGTTCATCGAGAAAGAGTGCAAGCAAGCCGGCATCAGCCGCGTGATCATCGAGCGTCCGCACAAAAAGTGCCGCGTCACGGTGCACACTGCGCGTCCCGGCGTGATCATCGGCAAAAAAGGCGCCGATATCGAAGGTTTGCGCAAGAAGCTGGCCAATATCACCGACAGCGAACTGCATCTCAATATCGTTGAAGTGCGCAAGCCTGAGCTGGATGCGGCCCTTGTGGGTGACAGCATCGCACAACAGCTTGAGCGTCGTGTGTCCTTCCGCCGTGCGATGAAGCGCGCCGTGCAGAACGCCATGCGCATGGGGGCCCTTGGTATCCGGGTCACCGTGTCCGGTCGTCTTGGCGGGGCCGAGATCGCCCGGACCGAATGGTATCGTGAAGGCCGGGTTCCGCTGCATACGCTGCGCGCGGACATCGACTATGCGAACTCCGAAGCCATGACGCCCTACGGCATCATCGGCATCAAGGTATGGATCTTCAAGGGTGAGATCATGGAGCACGATCCCGGTGCCCGTGATCGCAAGGCCCAAGAGCTCCAGGATGGTCCCGCGCCCCGTGGCGCCGGCGGCCGTCGCTAAGGAGGACTGGATATGCTGCAACCGAAGCGTACAAAATTCCGCAAGATGCACAAAGGCCGGATCAAGGGCGAAGCCAAGGGCGGCTCTGATCTCAACTTTGGGTCTTTCGGTCTGAAAGCCACCCAGCCCGAGCGTGTCACCGCCCGGCAGATCGAGGCCGCACGCCGTGCCATGACGCGTCACATGAAGCGTCAGGGCCGCGTCTGGATCCGTATCTTCCCGGACACCCCGGTAACCGCGAAGCCCATCGAAGTACGTATGGGTAAAGGTAAGGGATCGGTCGATCGTTGGGCCTGCAAGGTCAAACCGGGCCGTGTGATGTTCGAGATCGACGGCGTCAGCGAAGGCATCGCGATGGAGGCCCTGCGCCTTGCCGCGATGAAGCTTCCGATCAAGACACGGGTCGTCGTTCGCGAGGACTGGTAATCGGTGGGGTGAAACCCCACCCTACGGTTTGCCCCCGTGCGAGCGATCGCGCGGGGGCTTTCGTTTGAGCGCTACCAGCAAGCCCGTTGCAACGGGCCTCTATCGCGGCGTCCAAGCCGCGTGTGAAGCGCCTTGCAAGACGCTTGGCCATGCCGCCTGCAAGCGGCCTGCACGGTGAATTTGCCTCTCGCCTCGGGGCAGAGGCTGCGCTAGGAACGGGGCATGTCCCAGATCCGCTCCCTCTTCGTGACCCGCCTTTACCGTGCCGCCCTCAACGAGCACGCGCCCACCATCGACGCCGCCGAGCTTGAGGCGTCTTGTTATTCCATCGCCGAGGATGACGAGGCAGGGCAAGCGTGGTGCGAAACCGAGGGTTATCCCGGCTATACCTCCTATGCGTCGCTGACCGATCTGCCTTGGCGGTTTCCCATCTTTGCCGATCTGGTGAGGGTGCTCGATGCGCATGTGGCGGCCTTTGCCGAGGATCTCGAGTTCGATCTTGATGGGCGGGACCTGAAGCTAGAAGATATCTGGATCAATATCCTTCCTGAAGGTGGCACCCATGGCAGCCATATTCACCCGCATTCGGTGATATCCGGGACCACATATGTCTCCATGCCCGGTGGCGCCAGCGCGCTCAAGCTCGAAGATCCGCGGTCGTCCCGGATGATGGCGGCTCCAGCCCGCAAGAAGGGCGCGCGCGAGGAGCTGCGGACGTTTGTTTATGCGACACCCAAGGTGGGTGATGTCTTGCTCTGGGAATCCTGGCTGCGCCACGAGGTGCCCATGAACATGTCCGAAGACGACCGGATTTCGGTCAGCTTCAACTACGCGTGGGAATGATCGACGTTCTTTCTGATCTCGGGCTCAAGACTCGCGTGTTTTGCAAACAAGCCGGTTAAACCCCAAGTACAACACATATTAAAAATTATATATGTTTTAGGGTTCACACCTACGCTCGAATGAATAGATTGTCATCATGGGAGGAGGAGCAAATTTATGTCTAACGAAACAACATTGAAAAACCTCAATACCGCGCTGCAAATGGAACTGACGGCAGCCCATCAATACCAATTGCATGGGCATCTTCTGGATGATTGGGGGCTCGACAAGCTTGCCACCCAAATGCGTGGTGAATTTGAAGAAGAGAACGGCCACGCCGACCGTTTTCTTGAACGTATTTTCAGCTTGGGCGGTTCGCCGGAAATGGCGTTCGCCGCAACGCCGAAAGTTTCAAAATCCCTTCGCGACATGTTCGAAAGCGATCTGGTCGACGAAAAAGAGGCGATCAAATTCTATACCCGAGCCGCCAAAGCCGCATATGAAGCAGATGACTTGGCCTCGAAGGCGTTGTTTGAAACCATCGCGATCGAAGAAGAAGGGCACCGCGAATGGCTTGAGCTACAGCTAAGCCTGCTGGATCGCTTGGGCGAAGAGCGGTATTCCTCCAAATACGTCTCGGCAGGCGATACCGAAGGCGAATAATGGCCCTTCGCAGGGTAAGGCGTAGTTTACGGTAAACTCCCCCTTGCCCTAACTCCCCACCTCGCTTATAGAGCGCCAATCCATGGGTTCCCCGCGTTGCGGGGATTCGTGTTTTGCAATTCATCCACCGGGCTACCGCGTGACCCTGAGCCGAAATCAGGGGCCGGCCGGTGTTTTGAGAAAGGAATAGGCGATGAACGCCAGTGAACTGCGTGAAAAGACGCCGGACCAGCTTCGCGAGGAGCTGTCCAACCTCAAGAAAGAGCACTTCAACCTGCGCTTTCAGGCCGCGACCGGCCAGCTGGAAAACCCGGCCCGGATGCGTCAGGCCCGTCGTGACGCCGCGCGCGTCAAGACAATCCTCAATGAAAAAGCCCACGCCGCAGCCGAGTAAGGAGCGAGAGACATGCCCAAACGTATCCTTCAAGGCCGCGTGACCAGCGACGCCAACGAACAGACCGTCACCGTTTCGGTCGAACGCCGTTTCAAGCACCCTGTGCTTCAGAAAACCATCCGTAAGTCCAAGAAATACCGGGCTCACGATGAACAGAATACCTACAAAGTAGGTGACAAGGTCCGCATCATCGAATGCGCACCCAAATCCAAGACGAAACGCTGGGAGGTTCTGGAGGCGTAAGCCCTCAGAGCCTTTCAGTTTGATCGAAACCATGGGGCCAACGACACGCAAGTGCGACCCCAAAGGTCAGGAGAAACCAAATGATCCAGATGCAGACCAATCTGGATGTTGCTGACAACTCCGGCGCCCGCCGGGTTCAGTGCATCAAGGTCCTGGGTGGTTCCAAGCGTAAATACGCGTCCGTGGGCGACATCATCGTCGTCTCGGTCAAGGAAGCCATCCCGCGCGGCCGCGTAAAGAAGGGCGATGTCCGCAAGGCCGTCGTCGTGCGCACCGCCAAAGAAGTTCGCCGTGAAGACGGCACCGCCATCCGTTTCGACCGCAATGCCGCCGTCATCCTGAATAACGCAGGTGAACCGCTCGGCACGCGGATTTTCGGCCCGGTGGTGCGCGAATTGCGCGCCAAGAACTTCATGAAGATCATCTCGCTCGCCCCGGAGGTGCTGTGACATGGCTGCCAAACTGAAAAAAGGCGATAAAGTCGTCGTTCTTGCCGGCAAGGACAAGGGCAAGGAAGGCACAATCTCATCCGTCGATCCCAAGGCTGGAAAGGCCGTTGTGGACGGCGTGAACATGGTTGTTCGTCACACCCGCCAGAGCCAAACGAGTCAGGGTGGGCGCATCCCGAAGGCGATGCCAATCGACCTGAGCAACCTTGCACTGCTTGATGCCAACGGCAAACCCACGCGCGTTGGCTTTAAAATCGACGGCGAAAAGAAAGTCCGTTTCGCCAAGACCACGGGGGACGTGATCGATGCTTGATACCGAAACCTATACCCCGCGTCTGCGCGAGGCATTTCGCGAAACCGTTCGCCCCGCGCTCAAGGAAGAGTTCGGCTATAAGAACGACATGCAGATCCCGCGTCTGGACAAGATCGTCCTCAACATCGGCTGTGGCCGTGAGGCGGTGAAGGACAGCAAGAAGGCCAAATCGGCTGTTGAGGATCTGACGCTCATCGCTGGCCAGCGCGCCGTGATGACCGTTGCGAAAAACTCGATCGCTGGCTTTCGCGTTCGTGATGGCATGCCCATGGGCGCCAAGGTCACGCTGCGCGGCGACCGGATGTATGATTTCCTCGACAGGCTGATCACAATCGCTTTGCCCCGTGTCCGCGACTTCCGCGGCGTTTCGGGCAAAAGCTTTGACGGTCGCGGAAATTATGCCATGGGCCTCAAAGAGCACATGGTTTTCCCCGAGATCAACTTCGACAACATCGATGAATCCTGGGGCATGGACATCGTTATCACAACCACGGCTCAGACTGATGCCGAAGCCAAGGCGCTGTTGAAGCATTTCAACATGCCCTTCACTAGCTGATGCCGCGGGAGGATTTGAAAAATGGCTAAGAAAGCAATGATCGAACGCGAGAAGAAGCGTCAGAAACTGGTGGAAAAATATGCCGCCAAGCGCGCCGCGTTGAAAGAGATCATCTCTGATGAGAGCAAGCCGATGGAGGAGCGTTTCCGCGCGTCTCTCAAGCTTGCGCAACTGCCGCGCAACAGCTCGGCAACCCGGCTGCATAACCGCTGCCAGCTCACCGGGCGTCCGCACGCCTACTACCGTAAACTCAAGATCAGCCGGATCGCTCTGCGCGACCTCGGTTCCGCCGGGCAACTGCCCGGTGTGGTCAAGTCGAGCTGGTAAGGAGGGTACGAGATGAACGATCCAATCGGCGATATGCTCACCCGTCTCCGCAATGCGGGGATGCGTGGCAAATCCACCGTCATGGTTCCAGCGTCGAAAATGCGTGTACGCGTTCTCGATGTTCTGGCGGACGAAGGCTATATCCGTGGCTACGAAGAAGCCCCGGGCAAGAACGGCCACCCGGCCCTCGAAGTCAGCCTGAAGTATTTCGAAGGCGCTCCTGTCATTCGCGAAATGAAGCGGGTCTCCAAACCCGGTCGTCGCGTCTATATGGGCGTTAAGGACATTCCCACGGTTCGTCAGGGCCTGGGCGTGTCGATTGTCTCCACCCCGAAGGGTGTGATGTCGGATGCAGCCGCGCGCGCAGCCAATGTTGGCGGCGAAGTGCTCTGCACGGTATTCTGAGGAGGCCCAGATTATGTCTCGTATCGGAAAACAGCCCGTGGCCCTTCCCGATGGCGTTTCGGCCAGTGTATCTGGCCAGACCATCGAAGTGAAAGGCCCCAAGGACAGCAAGTCCTTCACCGCCACCGACGATGTCACAATCGAAGTGGCCGACGGTTCGATCACTGTGACGCCGCGCGGCAAGTCCAAGCGCGCCCGTCAGCAGTGGGGAATGACCCGCACCGTCGTGGCCAACATGGTCCATGGGGCGAATGAAACGTTCAAGAAAGAGCTGGAAATTCGCGGTGTTGGGTATCGGGCACAGCTTCAGGGCAACGTCCTGAAACTGAACCTCGGGCTTAGCCACGATGTCGATTTTCAAATTCCGGAAGGTGTGACTGTCACCGTGCCGAAGCCGACGGAACTGACCGTCGAAGGCACGGACAAGCAGCTCGTCGGTCAGGTTGCGGCCAACATCCGCGACTGGCGGCGGCCCGAGCCCTACAAGGGCAAAGGCATCCGCTACAAGGACGAGTATATCTTCCAGAAGGAAGGCAAGAAGAAGTAAGGACGCGAAAAGATGGCAAACAGCAAACTACAACTGTTTCAGAAACGCCGCCTGCGCGTTCGAAGCAAGCTTCGTAAGGTCAATTCCGGGCGTCCGCGCCTGAGCGTTCACCGTTCCAACAAGAATATCAGTGTTCAGCTGATTGACGATGTGAACGGTGTCACTCTCGCGGCGGCCTCGAGCCTTGAGAAGGATCTTGGGGTTGTCGGCAAGAACAATGCCGAAGCCGCGACCAAGGTGGGCACGGCAATCGCCGAGCGCGCCAAAAAGGCCGGTGTGACCGAGGCACAGTTCGACCGTGGTGGATTCCTCTTCCACGGCAATATCGAGGCTCTGGCCGATGCCGCCCGCGAGGGTGGTCTGAAAATCTGAAGGTGCAGGCGGCCTTTCGGGGCCGCCTCGATGATCCGGGGGCGCATAATCTGCCCACTGGGATCGAGAGTAGACCGGGGCCAATGTGCGCCTCGACTGGAAAGGAAGCCGAATGGCAAGAGATGATAACCGCCGGGGTGGTCGCGATCGCGATGAAACCCCAGAATTCGCTGATCGCCTTGTTGCGATCAATCGCGTCAGCAAAACCGTCAAGGGTGGTAAGCGTTTCGGCTTCGCCGCGCTTGTCGTGGTTGGCGATCAGAAAGGCCGCGTCGGCTTTGGCAAGGGTAAGGCCAAGGAGGTCCCCGAGGCCATCCGCAAGGCCACCGAGCAGGCCAAGCGTCAGATGATCCGTGTGCCGCTGCGCGAAGGCCGCACGCTGCACCATGACATGCAGGGCCGTCATGGCGCCGGCAAGGTTGTGATGCGCACCGCGCCCACCGGGACCGGTATCATCGCAGGTGGTCCGATGCGGGCTGTCTTCGAGATGCTGGGTGTTCAGGACGTGGTGGCGAAATCCGTCGGGTCGCAAAACCCCTACAACATGATCCGCGCCACGCTGAACGGTCTTCAGAAAGAAACCAGCCCGCGCATGGTCGCACAACGTCGTGGCAAGAAGGTCGCTGATATCCTGCGTAAGGATGACGCACCCCAAGCCAGCCCGCCGGACGCTCCGGTCGACATGGCCTCGCCGAGCTAAGGAGACGGAACCATGGCAAAAACCATTATCGTCAAGCAGGTGGGTTCACCGATCCGCCGCCCCGCCAAGCAGCGTCAGACGCTGATCGGCCTCGGCCTCAACAAGATGCACAAGACAAGCGAGCTTGAGGATACCCCCTCGGTTCGCGGCATGATCCGCAAGATCCCGCATCTGGTTCAGGTCGTCGAAGAAAAAGGTTGAGGGTCAGCCTCGACTTGAAAATGAGTGCGCCCCGGTCAGCGATGTCCGGGGCGTTTCGCGTCTTGTGGGCAGCTGGGTGACGCGGCCCTCAAAGCGCTTCTTTTCCGCCGTCCAAGGCACCCACGAAAGACAGCGCAATGGTGGTATTCGACCGGTCCGCTAAGATGTGATAATCTCTCATCTGAGTTCGAGGCTGGTCCAAGCGTCAGCGGGGCTTGATCCACCTATCCATCCCGTCTATACGCGCCCGGTGGCCCGGCACGGGCGACTCGAAAAATCAAGAAACGCCGCGGTTGGCCCATACGCTTCGGGGGTCACATCCGGCAAAGGAGAAGCGACATGAAACTCAATGAATTGCGCGACAATCCCGGCGCAACCCAAAAGAAAAAGCGCGTTGGCCGCGGCCCTGGTTCGGGCATGGGCAAAACCGCCGGCCGCGGGATCAAAGGTCAGAAATCCCGCTCGGGTGTGGCGATCAAGGGCTACGAGGGTGGCCAGATGCCACTCTACCAACGTCTGCCCAAGCGCGGCTTCAACAAGCCGAACCGCAAGAAATACGCGGTGGTCAACCTTGGTATGATCCAGAAATTCGTGGATGCCGAGAAACTTGACGCCAAAGGCACGATCAACGAAGAATCACTGATCGAGGCGGGCCTCGTGCGCCGCAAACTCGATGGGGTGCGTGTTCTGGCCAAAGGCGACGTGACCGCCAAGCTGACTCTGGAAGTCTCCGGGGCTTCGAAATCCGCGGTCGACGCGGTCGAGAAGGCGGGCGGCTCACTCAAGGTCACTTCCGCGCAGGCGGCCGAATAAGAGGTTGTGGGCGCCGTCCGCGGCGCTTACATAACCTCCAGTTTTCCCATTGACGCCGCCTGAGCCGGAAAACGGCTTTGGCGGCGTCTGCACATGAAAGAGACGCCTGAATGGTTTCCGCAGCAGAGCAAATGGCGGCCAACACGAGCTGGTCCGCATTCGGCAAGGCCACCGACCTTCGCAAACGTATCTTCTTCACGATCGGGCTTCTGATCATTTACCGGCTGGGCACGTTTATCCCGGTGCCGGGGATCGACGGTGCCGAGCTTCGCGAGTTCATGGAAGGTGCAGCGGCAAGTATCGGCGGCATGCTCAGCATGTTCACCGGCGGCGCGCTCGGGCGGATGGGCATCTTTGCTCTGGGCATCATGCCTTACATCTCGGCCTCGATCATCGTTCAGCTTTTGACAGCCATGGTGCCGAAGCTTGAACAGCTCAAGAAAGAGGGTGAGCAGGGGCGCAAGAAAATCAACCAATACACGCGCTATGGCACTGTGGGCCTTGCGACACTGCAATCCTACGGGCTTGCCGTCAGCCTGCAATCCGGCGGGCTCGTGACCGATCCGGGCATGTTCTTCATCGCGTCCTGCATGATTACCCTCGTCGGGGGCACAATGTTCCTAATGTGGATCGGGGAGCAGATCACGGCGCGTGGCATCGGCAACGGCATCTCGCTCATCATTTTTGTTGGCATCATCGCCGAAGTTCCCGCGGCACTGGCACAGTTCTTCGCCAGTGGTCGCAGTGGTGCGATCAGTCCTGCGGTGATCGTAGGCGTGATCGTGATGGTCGTGGCGGTCATCGCTTTCGTGGTGTTCATGGAGCGTAGCCTCCGCAAGATTCATATTCAGTATCCGCGTCGGCAGGTGGGTATGAAAGTCTATGACGGAGGCTCGTCGCATCTTCCGGTCAAGGTGAACCCGGCGGGCGTCATCCCCGCGATCTTCGCCTCGTCGCTCCTGCTTCTTCCGACGACGATCAGCACGTTCTCGGGGGGCGAGGGGGCAAGCCCGGTCATGTCGACCATCCTTGCGTATTTTGGACCCGGACAGCCGCTTTACCTTGTGTTCTTTACCGGCATGATCGTGTTCTTCGCGTATTTCTATACATATAACGTGGCCTTCAAGACCGACGACGTTGCCGACAACCTCAAGAACCAGAATGGTTTCATTCCCGGTATCCGTCCGGGCAAGAAAACCGCCGAGTATCTTGAGTATGTCGTGACGCGTGTTCTTGTTCTGGGCTCGGCTTACCTTGCGGCAGTTTGTCTCCTTCCTGAAATTCTGCGTTCACAATTTGCCATTCCCTTCTATTTTGGGGGCACTTCGGTCTTGATCGTGGTTTCGGTCACGATGGATACGATCCAGCAGGTGCAGTCGCATCTGCTGGCTCATCAGTATGAGGGCCTCATTGAAAAGTCGCAGCTTAGCGGTAAAGGAAAACGCCGCGCGCGCAGAAAAGGGACACAACGCAAATGAACATTATCCTTCTCGGACCGCCGGGCGCGGGCAAAGGCACGCAGGCGCATCTTCTAGTGGAAGAACGCGACATGATCCAGCTCAGCACGGGCGACATGCTTCGCGAAGCCAAGGACAGCGGTACCGAGATGGGTAAGGTTGTGGCGGATGTGATGGCGCGGGGCGATCTTGTGACAGACGAGATCGTGATCGGCCTCATTCGCGAAAAGCTTCAGGGCGAGAAGGGTGGCGGTTTCATCTTTGACGGTTTCCCGCGCACGCTTGCTCAGGCTGATGCTCTGGGCGATCTGCTTGGCGAATGCGGTGAAACGCTCGACGCCGTGATCGAAATGCGCGTCGATGACGATGCACTCGTTGATCGGATTACCGCGCGGTCAACCTGTGGCGGTTGCGGTG
Source organism: Roseovarius sp. E0-M6 (assembly GCF_037083845.1). Lineage (NCBI taxonomy): Bacteria > Pseudomonadati > Pseudomonadota > Alphaproteobacteria > Rhodobacterales > Roseobacteraceae > Roseovarius > Roseovarius sp. E0-M6. The sequence continues at coordinate 14,543 of NZ_JBAPLA010000001.1, forward strand.
AGGTTTATAACGACAACACCAAACCCATCCCCGCCGACGGCAAATGCATCAAATGCGGTGGGACCGAGTTCAATCGCCGCGCGGATGACAACGAGGAAGCGCTGCGCAACCGCCTCATGGAATATTACAAGAAAACGTCGCCGCTTATCGGTTACTACTACGCCAAGGACATGCTGCGCACTGTCGATGGTCTGGGTGAGATTGACGACGTGAAGATGGCCATCGCCGGTCTGCTCGACTGAAGATTTCAGCGCAGCGGCGGCTTTGCGCCGCCACGCGCCAAGCCACCTTATTTTTTGTTGCCACTGGAACGGTGTGAACAATCATGCCTTAATAGGGTCGTTAAAACGGCCGAGGCATCGCGTTGCCGAAACGCATTGGTCGCCATGACACACCGAGAAGGTGATTTATGCGAAGTTTTTTGAGTGACATCTTGATTTTTGCGTCCGTTTCCTTGCTCGGAACCACAGCTTGGGCCGAAGAGATATGGACCTCGCGACCGGATATCTGCGGCGCGGGGTTCCCCATTCAGGAACTCGAAGGCGTGACCTTTCTGCGTGCAGGTGTTGTGTCGGACCATTTCATCGATTGCCGCTGGTCCCCTGATCTTGATTTGACGGCGGATGCGCCGGCCCGTCAGCCGCGCAAGGCCCGCTGTGCCAACGGCACGAATGAATGGGGTGTGGACACTGTTTTCATACGCACCGCTGACGGCCAGTTGTCACTGCGTTCCGCCGATAAGCGTTTGCCACGGAAAACATACGGACCTTGCCCCGAAGCGCCGGATGCCAAGTCGCATGATCGCGCCACATCGATAAAGCCAAAGGAAGAGACCGCAGATGATTGATCGACTGATCCGAGGGGGTGCGATGGCCGTCGCTTTCGGCCTTGGGACCATCGCCCAGGGCGAGGCCAATCTCATGTATGTCAAAGAGGGCACGCCGGCCATCGTGGACAACCCCGGCTTCTGTGAGGCACCGGGCGAGGAGCAGGAACTGGTGGATCTTGCCTTTCTGGCTCCCGACGGCATCTATAGCCATTCCGAAAGTTGCACGTGGATCGACACACCGCTTTCCTATGTTACGGGGCTTGAAATCCAAGTCGATGCAAAATGTGACGACGGTGCCGGACAGTGGGCGGCACCCTTTGAAATCACCGTGAACGCGCGTGGTCGTGTTCATGCCGCCGCCTATGCTCAAAGCAGCTTGTCGGGATACTATTTCCCCTGTGAGCAATGGGGATGGAAGGGCGATGACGGGACGGCCAAGCAATAAGAGAGGGGGCTGTCGAGGAACCTTGTGCTCAGGGGTTGACGCTCCTGGCTTATGGCTCTAACCAGCGCTATCTCGATAGAGAGTTGATTCCCGAACGGGTCGCACCCGTGGCGAATCGATCACCTTAAATCAGCTGCGGCCCGGAGCGTTATGCCTCGGGCCTACGTTGTGAAAAAAGGGTCTGGAACTACGGATCCGCAACGAAAAGGAAAGTGACACGTGGCACGTATCGCCGGCGTAAACATCCCGACCCACAAACGGGTCCCGATCGCCCTTACTTATATCACCGGAATTGGCGACACTTCCGCCAAAGACATCTGCGATGCCGTCGGCATCGAGCAGAGCCGTCGCGTCAACGAACTCTCGGACTCCGAGCTTCTCGCGGTGCGCGAACATATCGACGCCAACTACATGGTCGAAGGCGACCTGCGCCGTGAAAGGCAGATGAACATCAAGCGTCTGATGGATCTCGGCAGCTATCGTGGTCTGCGTCATCGTCGCAACCTTCCCGTCCGCGGTCAGCGGACTCATACCAATGCGCGCACGCGCAAAGGTCCGGCGAAAGCTATCGCCGGCAAGAAGAAGTAAGGGAGGGCATTCGACATGGCACGTGATACCCGTCGCACAAAGCGCAAGGTCTCCAAGAACATCGCCACAGGCGTGGCGCATGTGAACTCTTCGTTCAACAACACCAAGATCCTGATCTCGGATGTGCAAGGCAATGCGATCGCTTGGTCGTCGGCTGGCACCATGGGGTTTAAGGGATCGCGCAAATCAACCCCCTACGCCGCCCAGATGGCCGCAGAAGACGCGGGCCGCAAGGCGCAGGAACATGGCATGCGCACGCTCGAAGTCGAAGTGCAGGGGCCCGGTTCGGGCCGCGAGTCCGCGCTGCGCGCACTCGCTGCTGTCGGTTTCAACATCACCTCGATCCGTGATGTGACCCCGATGGCGCATAACGGCTGCCGCCCGCCGAAACGCCGCCGGGTCTGAGACGTATTTCCGGAGTGGGGCCGCGTGTTTTGGCACGGCCCCATTCCGTCTTTTTGAAACCTCGGGCGTTTCCGGCCTTTGGACATGGGGCCGGAAACAGGAATGGAGGGACGCATGATCCATAAGAATTGGGCAGAATTGATCAAGCCGACACAGCTTGACGTTAAGCCGGGCAATGACCCGCTGCGTCAGGCAACCGTCGTTGCCGAACCGCTTGAGCGTGGTTTTGGCCTGACTCTGGGCAACGCGCTGCGCCGTGTGTTGCTCAGCTCACTTCAGGGGGCCGCGATCACCAGCGTTCAAATCGACAACGTGCTTCACGAGTTCTCGTCGGTTGCTGGTGTCCGTGAAGATGTCACCGATGTGGTGCTGAACCTCAAGGGTGTCGCGCTGCGCATGGATGTCGAAGGGCCCAAGCGTATCTCGGTGTCCGCCAAGGGACCGGGCGTTGTCACCGCCGCCGACATCTCTGAAACCGCCGGGATCGAAGTCCTGAACCGCGATCACGTGATCTGTCACCTCGACGATGGTGCGGACCTCTACATGGAACTGACGGTTAATACCGGCAAGGGCTATGTCGCGGCGGACAAGAACAAACCCGAGGACGCGCCCATCGGCATGATCCCCGTGGATGCGATCTATAGTCCCGTGCGCCGTGTCAGCTATGACGTACAGCCCACCCGCGAGGGACAGGTGCTCGATTATGACAAGCTGACGATGAAGATCGAAACCGACGGTTCGATCTCGCCCGATGACGCGGTGGCATTCGCCGCCCGCATCCTTCAGGATCAGCTGAGCATCTTCGTCAACTTCGACGAGCCGGAATCGGCCCAGCGTCAGGATGATGACGACGGTCTCGAGTTCAATCCGCTGCTGCTCAAGAAAGTCGATGAGCTTGAGCTTTCGGTGCGTTCCGCCAACTGCCTCAAGAACGACAACATCGTTTATATCGGCGATCTGATTCAGAAGACCGAAGCAGAGATGCTCCGCACTCCGAACTTTGGCCGCAAATCCTTGAACGAAATCAAGGAAGTGCTGTCGGGCATGGGGCTGCATCTTGGTATGGACGTCGAGGACTGGCCGCCGGACAACATCGAGGATCTGGCGAAGAAGTTCGAAGACGCCTTTTAAGATTTCGCAAGCCGGGGATGACCCGGCTTGCGCTCACCCCCGGGCAATCCCGCCCCAAGGACAGCGGCTGACACGCATCAGACCGCCGGACAAAGCAAAATCAAGCTAGGAGATAGAAAATGCGTCACGCAAGAGGATACCGCCGCCTGAACCGCACCCATGAGCACCGCAAGGCGCTCTTTGCGAACATGGCAGGCTCGCTCATCGAACATGAGCAGATCAAGACCACGCTGCCGAAGGCCAAAGAACTGCGCCGGATCGTGGAAAAGCTTGTGACACTGGGCAAACGCGGTGATGTTCACGCCCGTCGTCAGGCCGCAGCTCAACTCAAGCAGGACATGCATGTGTCCAAACTCTTTGATGTGCTTGGGCCGCGCTACAAGGACCGTCAGGGCGGTTATGTCCGCGTCCTCAAGGCCGGATTCCGCTATGGTGACATGGCGCCCATGGCGATCATCGAGTTCGTTGAGCGTGATGTGGATGCCAAAGGCGCGGCCGACAAGGCGCGTATGGCAGAAGAAGACATGGCAGACGACGACGCATAAATCGCGCGTATCTGTTTAAAACGCATTAAAAAGCCGCCGGAGAGATCCGGCGGCTTTTTCAGTCTCGGGGCCAAGTATCAGGCCGCGTCAAGTTCGGCCTTGATGATGGTCTCGATTTCGTCGACCGGATGATTGGTTAGCGTCTTGGGGATATCCATCACCAGCTTGCTAAGCACTTCCTTGTGCATTTCGTCGCGCAGAACACCCAGAACCTGTGGCGATGCGGCGATGACCAAATGTTCGAAATCTCCCGCGTGTGCCTCTTTGTAAAGAAGATCGGACAGGTCTTTTGCAAAGCGGTCCTTGGCCAATTCGTGCCAATCCGTGTCATCCATTGCCGATCTGTGACCAACACCGGTGTCGGGCATGCGGCCCGGTCGATTGGCGGACTGATCAATATCCGAGGGATTATTTTGCCCTTCCTGATCCTTAACCTCAAAATTCGGATTCTGGTGGTCCGTCAGGTTGCGCAGAAAGAGGGCTTTTTCACTGTCCATGACCACGACCAGCGTGTTCTTCTTGAGTTTCGCCATATTCACTTCTCCTTGCCTTTGTCCTCGCCAGTGCCGTGATGGCCGCCAAGATTGCCTTCGCCCTTTTCGTCGGACTTGTGGACGCGGGTTGCGCCTGCATCGGCGTCGCGGCTTCGTTTCAGGGTGTCACGCGTTCCAACCTTGCGCTCAAGATTGCCTTGGGCGCGGCCTTGCTGCGACGGCGTCTCTGCCTTGTCTAGAAACTCTTCGGTTTCACTTTTTCCGTCTTGGCTTCGTTTGCGATCTGCCATGATGCACCTTCCTTTCTTGCCTCTCAACGTGCGAAGGTGTGCCCGGGTTCCGGTGTCCGCGCTTGCATTTTGGGCGTGCGCCGACATATCAGACGGCATCGTCATCCGCCCCCGGGAGGGACCATGCGACGCGTTTTATTCTCTCTTTCGATGTTTCTTGCAGCGCTGCCTACGGCGCTGAGGCGGGCGCCGTTCCACGCCTTTAGTGTCGGAGTCTGAGGTATGGCCGATCTTTTCGACACATCCTCGGACACCGGAAAAGAGACGCAGGGAAGCGCGCCGCGTCCGTTGGCCGATCTGTTGCGGCCCAAATCGCTGGGTGAGGTCATCGGACAGGAGCAGGTTCTCGGTCCTGATGCTCCACTTGGCGTTATGCTGGCCAATGGCAGCCTTGGATCGCTCGTGTTCTGGGGGCCACCGGGCGTGGGCAAGACAACCATCGCGCGGCTATTAGCAGATGAGACGGATTTGCATTTCATTCAGATCAGCGCGATTTTCACGGGCGTGCCGGAGCTTCGCAAGGTCTTCGATGAAGCCCGTCTCAGGCGCACGAACGGGCGTGGCACCCTTCTGTTTGTTGATGAGATACACCGCTTCAACAAGGCGCAGCAGGACAGTTTCCTGCCGCATATGGAGGACGGGACGATCCTTCTGGTCGGTGCGACGACCGAAAACCCGAGTTTCGAACTGAACGCGGCGCTTCTTAGCCGGTCACAGGTTCTGGTGCTTGAACGTCTTTCTCCCGCCGATCTGGAACGGCTCGTGCAGCGTGCGGAAAAGGCGCTGGACAAAGCTTTGCCATTGACCGGAGAGGCGCGCGAGGCGCTTCTTGACATGGCTGATGGCGACGGGCGCGCATTGCTTAATCTGGTTGAGCAGATCGCCGCATGGAAAGTTGACGGCAAACTTGATCCGACCGCGCTTTCGACACGGTTGATGAAGCGCGCGACGGTATATGACAAAAGCGGGGACGAGCATTTCAACCTGATATCCGCGCTGCACAAATCAGTGCGCGGATCGGACCCTGACGCGGCGCTTTATTGGCTTGCGCGCATGCTGAAGGGTGGGGAAGATCCACGCTACCTTGCCCGGCGCATCACCCGTATGGCGATCGAGGATATCGGCCTTGCCGACCCACAGGCGCAGGCGCATTGCCTTCAGGCATGGCAAACCTTCGAAAGATTGGGCAGCCCAGAGGGCGAATTGGCGCTGGCACAGGCAGTGATCTATCTCGCTCTGGCACCCAAATCGAACGCGGCATACGCGGCCTACAAGGCGGCCATGCGCGAGGCCGGCAAAACGGGAAGCCTGCGACCGCCGAAACACATTCTGAATGCGCCGACCAAACTGATGAAAGAGCAGGGGTATGGCGATGGCTATGCCTATGATCACGATGCCGAAGCCGGCTTCTCGGGTCAGAACTATTTTCCCGATGGGATGGACCGGCTACAGGCCTATTTTCCTGTCGAAAGGGGCTTCGAACGTGAGCTCAAAAAGCGGTTGGATTGGTTCACCAAGCAGCGTTTGAAGCGGGACTGACCCACCGCGTTCGCCGGTCGATTTGCCCCGGCGGCGGGGCTTGGAAACAGTCAAGTTTGCTTGATGGGGTAGAAACTTGGGCATTTTCGTGTTTGTCTAAGACATAATGTGGAGGGGACGCTGCCCTGCGCGCACGAAATTTATGTGTCAAGCAGGGGGTCCAGTGGGCCCACCACGACAACGAAACCCAAGGAGATATGATGACAAAGCCAAGAGATAACGCTCTTATTGACAAGCTGGCGAGCGCAGCGCGCCAAGGAACCATTTCCCGCCGGTCCTTTATGCATTACTCCATGGCCGCAGGTATGACGGCCTCGGCGGCGACGGGACTTTGGACCTCCAAGGCCAATGCACAGCCCTCGCGCGGCGGCACCTTCCGCTTTGGTGTTCATGACGGGAATACGTCTGACACACACGATCCCGGCACATATGTGACCCGTCAGATGATCTATCTGGCGCATCAGTATCGCAGCTATCTGACCATGATCAATCCTGACGGATCGCTTGGCCCGGACCTTGCGACCGAATGGGCCGCCAATGACGACGCGTCGCAGTGGACGTTCGAGATCAATTCCGATGCGTCGTTCCACAGCGGCAAGCCGGTAACGGCGGAAGACGTGATCGCCTCGATGAACCATCACCGTGGCGAGGATAGCGGGTCGGCGGCCAAGGCGCTGCTGTCATCCGTGACCGACGTCAAGGCCGATGGCGATCATACGGTTGTCGTGACCCTGAGCAGCGGTAACGCGGACCTTCCATGGCTGATGACCGACTATCACCTTGCGATCTGCCCGGCAGATGGCAACGGCGGCATCGACTGGAAATCCGGCGACGGCTCGGGCCCCTACAAGATTGATTCGGGCGAATTCGGCGTTCAGTGGCGTCTCAGCCGTCATGAAGGCTGGCACCTTGAAGGCGCCTATTTCGACAATCTGGTCATGCTGGTGCTGAACGATTCGAACGCACGTCAGACCGCACTTGTTACGGGCGATGTGGACGCTGTTTCCCTGGTCGATCTCAAGACCAAGTCGCTGCTTGAACGTGACCCGACCATCGTGGTCGAGAGTGTGCCATCCGCGGCCGCGATCACCATGCCGATGCACTGTGACACCGCACCCTATGACGATGTGAATGTGCGTAACGCGCTGAAGCTTACGATGGACCGTGACGAGGTGATCAACAAGATCGCCTTTGGCGAAGCCACCAAAGGCAACGACTTCCACCATTCGCCGGCCATGCCATACTGGCCCGACGACATCGAACAGCGCGAGTATGATCCGGACAAGGCGAAGTCGCTGCTCAAGAAAGCTGGAGCCGAAGGGCTCGAGGTTTCGATCAGCACTGCGGATTCGGTCTTCTCGGGTGCGGTCGACATGGCTGTGCTCTATGCAGAGCAATCCAAGGCGGCGGGTATCACGGTCAATGTTGTCCGTGAACCAAGCGACGGCTACTACTCGGATGTCTGGCTCAAGAAGCCCTACAGCCTCGTGTCCTGGGGCGCGCGTCCCACGCCGGATGTCATGTACACGCTGGCCTACAAGGACGACGCCGCATGGAACGAAAGCCGGTGGCAGAACGAGAGGTTCAACGAACTTCTGCTTCAGGCGAAATCGGAACTCGACAACAGCCTGCGTGCGGAAATGTATCGCGAAATGGCGCAGATCGCACGGGACGATGGCGGCACGCTTCTGCCGTTCTTCAACAACTTCGTCTATGCGCGCCGCGACAATGTGATGCGCGGCGAAAACCTTGCGGCAAGCTGGGAACTGGATGGGGGCCGTGCCCCGAGCCGGTGGTGGTTCGCGAGCTAAGCTGAACTTTCCGGGGGCCCGTTATCACTATGGGCCCCCGATTTGCCAAGCGGCGCATGATACGAAAACGACACGAACATGCGGCGTGGACCCGAAAGCGACAGGCAATGGCGCTCACAAAAGGGTTAGTAAGCCGATATAAGGCTGGAACGAAAGAAAATTTCGTGTTTTGGTAAATGCATGTCGTTTTTGTGCCGCCAAAAAAACTCAATACAGGAAATTCTCGGCCACTAGCCGCGACCGATCTACGGACGCGGCAGGCGACTTTCGCTCAATAAGAACTCAGGGAGATGATATGAGCTATTCGGAAAAAGATTTCATGATTGACCGGCTTGCGGCCGAGGCCAAGACGGGCCGCATTTCGCGCCGGTCATTCATGCACTATTCGATGGCGGCGGGCCTCACGGCATCGGCTGCAACGGGTCTTTGGACCGGGTCGGCAAAGGCCGCCCCTCAGCGCGGCGGCACGTTGCGTGTCGCCCAGCACGACGGCAACACCTCGGATCAGCATGATCCCGGCCAGTATCAGTCGAACTTCGAGATTGGCTATGGCCACACGGTGCGCGCCTATTTGACCATGATCAATTCCGACGGCACGCTTGGCCCCGACGTGGCCAAGGAATGGACGGCAACGCCCGATGCTGCCGAATGGACCTTCATGATCGACGGCAACGCCACGTTCCATGACGGCAACAAGGTGACGGCAGCGGATGTGATCGCCTCGCTCAACCACCATCGCGGAGACACCACTTCGGCGGCCAAATCGCTTCTGACCGACGTGGTAGACCTCAAGGACAATGGCGACAACTCGGTCACAGTGGTGCTTTCGGGTGCGAACGCGGATCTTCCATGGCTCATGACCGATTATCACCTTACGATTCTGCCAGCCAACGAAGATGGCACGATCAACTGGCAATCAGGTATCGGCTGTGGCCCTTACAAGACGGTCGAGCTTGAATTCGGTGTGGGCGGCAGGTTTGTCCGCCACGAGGAGTGGCACGGCGAAGGCGCGTATTTCGACGAAGTTCAGGTGCTTGTCATCAACGACCCGAACGCGCGTCAGACGGCACTGGTGACCGGTGATGTGGATACCGCCAGCCTTCTCGACAACAAGACGCTGTCGCTTCTATCGCGCAACCCGAATGTCGAAATCGACAATATTGCGTCGGCACAGGCCATCACGATGCCGATGCATTGCGATGTGGCGCCGTTCGACAATGTCGATGTGCGCAACGCCCTGAAACTCGCAATCAACCGCGAAGAACTAGTCGAGAAGATCACCTTCGGTGCGGCCACGGTCGGTAACGATTTTCACCACTCGCCCGCTATGCCCTATTTCCCTGAGGAGATTCCGCAGCGCGAATACGACCCCGAGCAAGCCAAGGCGCTGCTCAAGAAGGCCGGGATGGAAGGGCTCACAGTCAACTTCTCGACCGCCGATTCGATCACCACGGGCGCCGTCGACGCCGCGGTCCTTTATGCCGAGCATGCCAAGGCAGCGGGCATCACGATCAACGTCATCCGTGAACCAAACGATGGCTATTGGTCGGATGTCTGGCTGAACAAACCTTGGTGCATGGTCACTTGGGGCGCGCGCCCAACGCCGGACGTGATGTACAGCCTTGCCTACAAGGAAGGCGCGGACTGGAACGAATCGCACTGGGTCAATGACGAGTTCAACAAGCTGCTTCAGCAGGGCAAGGCCGAGCTCGACAACGAGAAGCGCAAGGAAATCTATCACGACATGGGGATGTTGGCCCGTAATGATGGTGGCACTGTCATTCCGTACTTCCCGAACTTCATCTACGGTCGCCGTTCCAACGTGAAGCATATCGGCAAACTGGCTCCGGCCTGGCAGATGGATGGCTATCGTTATGCCAGCCGCTGGTGGTTCGAGGGCTGATTGAAATACCGGGCCCGGCGCTGAAAGGCGCCGGGCTTTTCAATGGCAGGAGCCGGCCGCCCGCAATAAGAGGCCCGCTACATAGCGACCCCCCAATGTCAATGACAATATCCGGCACCGAAAAGACATGATTTCGGGACAATTCATTGACGCATGGCATCATTTGCCTAAGCTGGGACAAAATAAATAAAAACAACAGGAGGGATACATGGGAGACATACTGAGCCTCGTTGCGAAACGACTCGGTCTCGGTCTTTTCATCTTGTTCGTAATCTCGATCATCATTTTCTTTATGGTCGAATTGCTGCCAGGTGACATCGCACAGGCCGTTTTGGGACAGGGTGCAACACCTGAGAACCTTGCCGCGCTGCGCAAGGAGATGGGCCTAGATCAACCCGCGATACTGCGCTATTTCGATTGGCTCAAAGGCGCTGTGACCTTTGACTTCGGCCAGTCGATTGTCACCGGGAATTCAGTTTCCGCAATTATTGGCGATCGCTTCACCAAGACCTTGTTCCTTGCGGCATATGCCGCGGTGATCGCGGTTCCGGTCGCGATCGTCCTCGGGGTCGTCGTCGCGCTTCTGCGCAACTCGATCTTCGACCGGGTGGCCAACGTCGTGACGCTGAGCTTCATCTCGTCGCCCGAATTCTTTCTGGGCTATATCCTGATCCTCTACTTCGCCGTCAATTGGGGCATGTTCCCGGCGATTTCGACCGTCCGGGAGGGGATGGGCTTTTTCGAGCTTCTTGAGCGCACATTCCTGCCGGCCCTGACGCTGGTTCTGGTTGTCGTGGCGCATATGATGCGCATGACCCGAGCCTCGATCATCAACCTTCTCGCCTCGCCATATGTCGAGATGGCAAAGCTCAAGGGGGCGCCCCCTTGGAAGGTGATCGTGCGGCACGCGCTGCCCAATGCCTGGGCCCCGATCATCAACGTGATCGCCCTGAACCTCGCCTATTTGATTACCGGCGTGGTTCTGGTCGAGGTGGTGTTCGTCTATCCGGGCATCGGTCAGGCACTTGTCGATGCGGTGTCCAAGCGTGACTTCCCCATCGTTCAGGCGGTGTGCCTTATCTTCGCGGGGACATTCATTCTGCTCAATCTTGCGGCGGATGTCGGCTCCATTCTCACCAACCCGCGTTTGCGGCATCCGAAGTAAGGAGGGCTGAGATATGGACGGAACAGAACAGTCGACAATATTCGGCATCTCAACAATAGCTTTCTTGCTCTTTTACTTCGCGATCATTCTCGGGGGGGCATGCATAGCGGCTTATAATGACAAGAGAGCGCCTTTCATGCTTCTCTTTGGCCTGACGCTCGTGTCCATCGTAATGGGCATTGTCGGAGGGGCAGATGCACTACGGTCGGTGTCTATCGGGGCGTTCCTGCTGGCATTCGCCGCAATGGTTTCCTACGGCTTCCGAGAGTTCCTTGTGAACATAGTGAGCACGGAAATGGCGAAGGAGTTGCGCACCGCGCCGCTCACGGCCGGATTCGGGATGTTCGTGATCTTCGTGTATGCGGTCGCGGCCATCTTCGCGCCATTCATCGCGCCCTATGGTGAGGCCGAGGTCATCTCGTCGGCGTTTGCGCCGGCGGATGAAAACATGCTTCTGGGCGCCGATCAGCTTGGCAGGGACATGTTCAGCCGATTGATCTATGGCGCGCGGAACACGGTTTCGCTGGCTCTGGTGGGAACGATCCTGGCCTTCATGCTGGGCGCGTTGGCCGGACTTCTGGCCGCTGTGCGCGGCGGTTGGTTCGATCAGGCGATGGGCCGCACGGCAGACGTCATCATGTCGATCCCGTCGTTGATCTTCGGGCTTCTGATGGTGTCGATCTTCGGGTCACTCGCGACGAACCCCGCATGGTTGCGGATGTTCGGTGGCAATGTGGGGCAGGCGGATTTTGCCCTCGGCGTGGCGCTCATGTGCTTCTTCGGTCTGCTTGTGGGGCTTCTCGTCCTCGCGACAGTAGCAGAGTCGTTCGTGGGCTGGCTCATCGCCGGTGCGATCACCGCGGGCGTCGTGCTTGCCTTCGCAATGGGCATCTCGACGATCTTCAACTCATCCGAGGTCATCCTGATCCTCGTCGTGTCGATCATCTACTCTCCGCGCGTCTATCGACTTACGCGGGCGGTGGCGGGCAACGTCGTCGTAATGGACTATATCGAGGCCGCCCGTCTTCGTGGTGAGCGTCGGTGGTACCTGATCCGTCGCGAAATCCTGCCCAATTCGACCGCCCCGCTGGTGGCCGAGTTCGGTTTGGAGTTCTGCTTCGTGTTCCTGTTGATTTCCGGCCTGTCGTTCCTTGGCCTTGGCATTCAGCCGCCCACGGCGGACTGGGGATCCATGGTGAAGGAAAACGCGACCCTGATCTCGTTCGGGGAAATCACGCCGCTCATTCCGGCGGCTGCGATCGCTCTTTTGACGGTTGCGGTAAACTTCGTGGTTGACTGGATGTTGTTCCGGTCCTCTGGACTGAAGGAGCAATAAGATGCCGAAAGAAAAAAGTGTTCTTCTGGAGATCGAAAACCTGAGAATCCAGGGTTATTCGGATGAAACGTGGGTCGACATCATCAAGGGTGTCGACCTGACCCTCCACCGCGGCGAGGTGATGGGCCTGATCGGGGAATCCGGCGCAGGCAAATCGACCATCGGCGCGGCGGCTATGGGCTATGCCCGAGATGGCACGCGGATCGTCGAGGGATCGTCGATCGAGTTTGACGGCATGGAACTGACAACTGCGTCAGAGGCCGACAAACGCAGTTTGCGTGGGTCCCGGATCGCTTATGTGGCACAATCCGCCGCGGCGTCGTTCAACCCTGCGCACAAGCTGATTGATCAGCATACAGAAGCACCGCTTCAGTATCGGATCAAAAAACGCATGGAGGCGCAGGAGGACGCGGTTGACCTCTACCGTCGTCTCAGGCTGCCCAATCCCGAAGAGATCGGGTTTCGCTATCCGCATCAGGTTTCGGGTGGACAGTTGCAAAGGGCAATGACGGCCATGGCGATGTCATGTCGTCCCGACCTGATCATCTTCGATGAGCCGACCACCGCGCTTGACGTGACAACGCAGATCGAGGTTCTGGCCGCGATTCGCGACATCGTTGAGCAGTTTGATACAGCCGCGCTCTACATCACTCATGACCTTGCGGTCGTGGCGCAGATGGCGGACACGATCAAGGTTCTGCTGAAGGGCAACGAGGTTGAGCAGGCGCCGACCGATGAGATGCTGAAGAATCCCAAGGAGGACTATACAAAGTCGCTTTGGGCCGTGCGCAGCTTCGAGAGCCCGCAACGGTATCGCAAGGAAGGCGCGACGCCGCTCATTTCGGTGCAGAATGTGGATGCCTCTTATACCGGGGGTGAGAAGGTGCTCGACGATGTGTCCTTCGATATCCACGAGGGTATGACCGTCGCGGTGGTGGGCGAATCCGGCTCGGGTAAATCTACGACGGCGCGGGTCATAACCGGCCTTTTGCCACCGTCGAGCGGTCAGGTGCTTTTCAAGGGTGAACCGCTTCCGCCAAGCTACAAACAGCGGACACGCGAACAGTTGCGCCAGTCTCAGATGATCTATCAGATGGCTGATACCGCCTTGAATCCAAAGGTGAAAATCCATGAGATCATCGGTCGTCCTGCCTCATTCTATTCGGGGCTGAAGGGGGCGGCGCTCAAGAACCGGGTGGATGAGTTGCTCGACCTGATCGAGCTTGAACCGGCGCAGTATTACAACCGCTATCCGCCGGAGCTGTCGGGCGGCCAGAAACAGCGTATCGGGATTGCCCGCGCGCTTGCCGCTGAGCCGACTTTCATCGTGTGTGACGAGGTCACATCGGCGCTCGACCAACTCGTCGCCGAGGGTATCCTTCGGCTTCTGGACCGGCTTCAGAACGAGCTTAACCTTGCCTACATGTTCATCACACATGACCTTGCGACGGTTCGGGCCATCTCGGACGAGGTGGTCGTGATGCAGCAGGGTAAAGTTATCGAACAGGGTCCGAAGGACGATATGTTCACCCCGCCGCACCATCCTTACACCGATCTGCTTCTTAGTTCGGTGCCGGAAATGGATCCCAACTGGCTTACCACGCTGCTTGAAGAACGGGGTGTGGACAACGTTGGAGATGCGGCATCGTCCAAGATTGATCCCAAGGATGAAAAGGTTAAGTAATCCTACGATAAATATATGAAAAGGGCGCCCAATGGGCGCCCTTTTATTTTTAGAATCAGCGGGTTATCGGGTCAGGTGATGGCCATAGCCGACAGGACCAGCGTGGCCACGATAGACCCGTACACAATCACCACAGCTTGCCATGTGGCGCTGTGCATACGCAGTTCACGGTTCAGTTCATCGCGTGTCATGGCGATCTCCCTCAAAGCAGGGGACCCCTTGGGGTGTTTTCAATTAAAAACGACGCATGGAGCAAAGCCCAGACGCCGTTTAACGGTGATTTGTGTGAAAAGGCTTTCGCCTTTTATTTCAATGGGTTGACCGTCTTAGACGATTGCCATTGCGGACAGCACCAGTGCGCCTACCATGCCGCCATATACGACGACGACGGCCTGCCAAGAGGCGCTGTGCATACGAAGTTCGCGGTTAAGTTCGTCGCGGGTCATTTTGGCCTCCTGCATTCTTGAGCTTCCAGTCGCGAGAGACGCGTTTGCACCTCTGACCCCCATTTAGTCGAAAAATCTTAATGCGCAATTAAAATCGTATGAAAAATACATGCGTTTCTTGCATGCCTGAAAGACCCGGAACGCATGGCTCGGAGTTTCTGTCTTACCTGTTGAAAACATGGGTAATTTTCAGCATCAAAAAAATGCGTATCGTCAAGCGGGCCGGTTGATTGCCGTCCGCTTGCCGCGTGCAATGCAGTCTTTGGCGCAAAATGTCCAGAGGTTAACGGGCCGAACACGACGTCGGTATTCACATCGGTATTCACGTCGGTATTGCGTCGGTGCGCTGCGATTCGCGAAACCTGTGAACAAAGCGTTCGGTCCTTGCCCGAAAGAGGTGTGGCAGAACGTGCGAGGGCCGCTTGAACATGGCGTTGACGCGGGCTACCCATCGTCAACTGGAATGCCGGACACACGGGGTGATCGACCATGGCCGAAACGCGCAGCCAAGCGCCCGAATATGACTATATCATTGTTGGTGCCGGCTCGGCCGGTGGTCCGCTTGCCGATCGGCTTAGCGAGAGCGGTGCGGCATCCGTTCTTGTCCTCGAGGCGGGGGGCAGCGACCTGCATCCGTGGGTCCGCATGCCCATCGGATACGGCAAAGCCTACTACCACAAGAGGCTCAACTGGAAATTCTCGACCCAGCCGGTTGAGGCGCTGGGCGGGCGTGAAAGCTATTGGCCGCGCGGGAAGGTGATCGGCGGATCGAGTTCGATCAACGCAATGGTCTGGGCCCGTGGCCACCGTGAGGATTTCGACGACTGGGCCGAACAGGCGAACGCACCGGGATGGAATTGGAGCGAAGTCGCCCGAGTCTATCGCCGGGTCGAAGACTGGCGGGGTGCCCCGGATCAGATCAGGGGGCAGGATGGAAAGGTGTCGGTCGAACCGATCGCGGACCGTATGCACCCGCTATGCCATACCTATCTTGAGGCGGCCGAACAGGCGGGCATCCCGTTCAACCCCGATTACAACGGCGCAGAGATGAACGGCGCGTCGATCTATCAGATTTCCACCAAGGGCGGGGTGCGTGCCTCGACCGCCGCGGCCTATCTGCGGCCTGCGTTACGCCGTGCGAACCTGCGGCTTGAAACGGGGGCGCACGTGACCCGTGTGCTGTTCGACGGGCGGCGCGCGGTGGGTGTCGCTTATCGCAGGGGCGGGCGTGATCATGTCGCGCGCGTGCGCGGCGAGGTTATCCTTGCGGCGGGAGCGATCATGAGCCCGGCCATCCTTCAGCATTCAGGCGTTGGCGCTGGCGCGCATCTTCGGGACCTTGGGATCGATGTGGTGCATGACGCGCCTCACGTGGGGCAGAACCTTCAGGATCATTTGGGGGCCGACAATCTTTATCGTGCGAATACCCCGACGCTCAATCAGGAACTGGGCCCTTGGTGGGGCAAGCTGCGAGCCGGGTTGCGCTATGTGCTGACGCGCGGCGGCCCCCTGAGCCTGAGTGTCAATCAGGGCGGCGGATTCGTGCGGTTGCACGATGGGCCGGGTCGGCCCGACCTGCAACTCTATTTCTCACCCGTCAGCTATACGCGCGCGCCCAAGGGCAAGCGGGCGCTGATGTCGCCCGATCCGTTTCCGGGGTTCCTCATGGGGATGAATCCGTGCCGCCCGACAAGCAAGGGGCATCTCGGCATCACCTCGCCCGATCCGATGGCCGCGCCGGAGATACATCCCAACTATCTTGATACCGAAGAGGACCGTGCGGCGATGGTCGAAGGGTTGCACCTTGTGCGGAAGATCGCCGGGTCGCCGGCCATGGCGCAGGTCATCGAGGAGGAGATCGCGCCCGGCCCGGCGGCGACGGATGATGCCACGCTCCTGCAATATGCGCGCGATGCGGCATGGACGGTTTTTCATCCGTGCGGCACCTGCCGGATGGGGCGCGATGCGGCGCAGGCCGTTGTCGATCCGCGCCTGAAGGTGCATGGGGTCGAGGGGCTTCGGGTGGCGGATGCGTCGATCTTTCCGGTTATCCCGTCGGGCAATACCAACGCACCGGCGATCATGGTGGGTGAAAAGGCCGCCGAGATGGTGCTTGAGGACGCGCGCTGAGTCCAAGGACCTGTCAGGCGGCGGGCCTGCTGTCGCGGGCGATGTCCATGAAGGCCCGGATGACGCGCACGTCTCGCCGCTGGGTCAGGTGGGCCATCACCTCGGTCATCGAAAGGTCGGCATCGGTCAGAGGCAAGAGGCGCATCCGGTCGTCGTGGCGATATTCGGCGCGGGAGACAAAGCCGATGCCAGCCCCCGAGGCCACCACCTCGCGCACGGTTTCACGGCCTTCGGCAGAGATGGCGGGACGTAGTTTGATTTTCTGACGGGCGGCCTCATCCGCGAGTTTCTGACGGGTCTTGGAGCCTTCTTCACGCCAGATGAGGGGCCAGTCGGCAAGCTCGCGGAAACGAAAGCTCTGACGGGAGGGGGGAACGAGGTCATGCGCCGCGAAGGCCACGATCTCGGTCGTGGAAAGTTCGAGCGTTTCCATGTCGCCGCCGGGTGGGGGGCTTCCCACCACGCCGATCTCAGCTTTGTAGGAGCGGAGCGCATCGAGGATTTCCTCGGTGTTTCCGGCGCTCAGGGTGACGGTGATACCGGGATGGCGGCGGCGAAAGCGGGTCAGGATATCGGTGATGTGGTGGGCCGCGTCCGCGATGATGCGAAGCTCTCCTTCCAGGGCGGCGCGCGATTCCGACAGGTAATCCTCGATCTGGCGCTCGGTCTCGAAGAAGCCGCGTGTCAGGCGCAGAAGCTCTTCTCCTGCGGTTGTGAGGCGCACGTTGCGGCGGTCGCGATAAAAGAGGAGGACGTCGTGGTCCTGCTCAAGCTTGCGCACCTGTTCGGAGATGGCCGGTTGGGAGATCCTGAGCGCCTCGGCGGCGCGGGAAAACCCCCCGAGCAGGGCGACGTGGTGAAAGGCGCGGAGTTGGCTGTAGCGCATGGGGGCTCTTATATAGGTTAAGCTTATAATATCATCTGAATTAGATATTTCACATATATTCGTGACTCGGTCATTGAGTGAATGCAAGATGCCAGAGGAGGTCCGCATGAGCACCACATCCACCCAGATCGAAGCCCCCCCTCTGGGCGAGCCGTATTTGCTGACGCCCGGACCCCTGACCACGGCCTATGCCACCAAGCAGGCGATGCTGCGCGATTGGGGAAGCTGGGACGCGGATTTCCGTGCCATGACCCGCGAGATGCGCGACCGGCTTCTGGCTCTGCTGGGGCCGGGGGGCGAGGCCTATGATTGCGTGCCGATACAGGGGTCCGGATCATACTGCGTGGAGGCGATGCTGGGATCTTTCGTACCACGCGATGGTAAGGTTCTGGTTCTTGCGAACGGGGCTTACGGGCTTCGCGCCGCCAAGACGATGGAGTATCTCGGGCGCGCGTTTCACACGCTGGACAAGGGCGATTACCTACCTCCAAGAGGCGCGGAAGTGGCGCGGATACTGGCGGATGATCCGGCGATCACCCATGTTCTGGCCATTCATTGCGAGACGTCCTCGGGCATTCTGAACCCGGTTCACGAAATCGCCGAGGCGACCTATGCGGCGGGGCGCAAGCTCTTGATTGACAGCATGTCGGCCTTTGGCGCGATCGAGCTGCGGCCCGACGATATCCGCTATGAGGCGATGGTCAGTTCCGCCAACAAATGCATCGAGGGCGTGCCGGGCTTCGGCTTCGTCATCGCCAAGACCGCCGAGCTTGAGGCCGCCCAAGGCAACAGCCATTCGCTGAGCCTCGATGTGCATGCGCAATGGGCGCATATGGAGAAGACCGGACAGTGGCGGTTCACCCCGCCCACCCATGTGGTTGCCGCCTTCCTTGAGGCGCTGCGCCTGCATGAGGCGGAAGGCGGGGTTGCGGGGCGCGGCGCGCGGTATGTGCGAAACCGTGATGTGATGGTGCAGGGGATGCGCGATCTGGGTTTTGAGACGTTGTTGGCAGAACGGTGGCTGAGCCCGATCATCGTGACCTTTTTCTGCCCCGCCGACGACAGGTTCGTCTTTGACCGCTTTTACGAGTTGATGAAGGACAAGGGGTTCATCATCTATCCCGGCAAACTGACCGTGGTGGAGAGCTTTCGTGTCGGTTGTATCGGACGGATGGACGAGGCGGTGATGCGGCAGGTTGTCGAAGCCGCGAAGCATTCTCTGGCGGACATGGGTGTCGCGAGCGCCGCACCCCCCGCCAAGGCATTGGAAGAACGGGCCAAACTGGCCGCGTGAGCAGGAGATAACACATGAATATTCAAGCGCCCGTGGAGGCCAATCAACGTATCTACCCCGGCCCAAAGGTGGCCGCCATTGCGATCTGTCTTGATGGGTGTGAGCCGGAGTATCTTGAGGTTGCCATTGCCGAAGGGTTGATGCCGACGCTCGCGCGGATGCGCGCGGAGGGGACCGACCGGCTTGCGCATTCGGTGATCCCGAGCTTCACCAACCCCAACAACCTGAGCATCGCGACGGGCCGTCCGCCAGCGGTGCACGGCATTTGCGGCAATTACCTCATCGACCCGGACAGCGGCGAGGAGGTGATGATGAACGACGTGCGGTTCCTGCGCGCGCCGACGATCTTCAAGCAGTTCTACGATGCGGGCGCGAAAGTGGCCGTTGTGACCGCCAAGGACAAGCTGCGCGCGCTTCTTGGGGCCGGGCTTCGGTTTGATGACGGACGGGCCAAATGTTTTTCGGCCGAGAAATCCGACAGCACGACGCAGGCCGAGCATGGGCAGGAGAAGGCAAGCGAATGGTTGGGCATGGCGCAGCCTGAGGTGTATTCCGCCGAGCTTTCGGAATTTGTCTTTGCGGCGGGGGTCAAGCTTCTGAAGGAGTGGCAGCCCGACGTGATGTACCTGACCACGACGGATTATATCCAGCACAAGTTCGCCCCCGAGGATGCCGAGGCGAAAGCATTCTACGAGATGTTCGACCGCTATCTCGCACAGCTTGACGAGATGGGAGCCGCGATTGTCGTGACCGCAGACCACGGGATGAAACCCAAGCATCACGCCGATGGCAGCCCCAACGTGATCTATGTTCAGGACCTGATGGACGAGTGGCTGGGCGTAGGACAGGCCCGGGTGATCCTGCCCATCACCGACCCCTATGTGGTGCATCATGGTGCGCTGGGCAGCTTTGCCACCGCCTATCTTCCCGAGGGCGCGGACCGCGACGAGATCATTGCCAAGCTGCAAGCGCAAGACGCGCTGATCCTCGTGGTGGACAAGGAGGAGGCGATGCGGAAATTCGAGCTTCCGGGTGATCGGATCGGGGATATCGTCATGATTTCAGGAGAGAATATCTGTATCGGGACCAGTGCGGACCGGCACGACCTTGCCGCGCTCAAGGAGCCGCTGCGCAGCCATGGCGGCCTGACCGAGCAGGAGGTTCCCTTCATCGTGAACCGCAAGATGGACCTGCCTGACGCCCCCGAGCTGCGCAACTTCGACGCGTTTTTCTGTGTCACCACAGCGGCGGCGCTTTGATATGGGCGGGGTCATGGCCAAGGATGAGATACGCCACGACGGCATGCGGATCGGCGGCGAGGTGGTGCATACCGATGACGTGATCGAGGTGCGATATCCCTATACCGATGAGGTGGTGGGCACAGTGCCCGCCGGGCAAGCCGAGCATGCCCGGCGCGCCTTCGACATCGCGGCGCGCTACACCCCAAAGCTGACGCGCTATGAGCGCAGTCAGATTTTGCGCCGCGCCGGTGGTCTTATCGGAGAGCGGCGCGCGTATCTGGCGAAATGGCTGGTGCTGGAGCTTGGCATCTGTCACCAGCACGCGATCTACGAGACCAAGCGCGCGCAGGATGTGTATGATTTCGCGGCCGCGGAAGCGATGAAGGATGATGGTGAGATTTTCTCGTGCGACCTGACCCATAACGGCAAGGATCGCAAGATATTCACCAAGCGCGAGCCGGTGCGCGCGATCAGCGCGATCACACCGTTCAATCACCCGCTCAACATGGTGAGCCACAAGATCGCACCGTCGATCGCCACGAATAATTGCATGGTTTGCAAGCCTACGGACCTGACACCGCTGACCTGTCTGGCCCTGGCCGACATCCTTTATGAGGCGGGTCTGCCGCCCGAGATGTTTCAGGTGGTGACCGGACGGCCCGACGCGATCGGCGAGGAGATGATCACCAACGAGCATATCGACATCATCACCTTCACCGGCGGCGTGCAGGTGGGCAAGATGATCGCCGCCAAGGCGGTCTACAAGCGGCAGGCGCTGGAGTTGGGGGGGAATGATCCGCTCATCGTGTGCAATGACCTTGGTCCGGCCGATCTTGACCGTGCCGCGCAGATCGCGGTGGCCGGCGCCACCGGCAATTCGGGCCAGCGCTGCACGGCGATCAAGCGCATCCTCGTGCAGGAGAGCGTGGCCGACAGGTTCGTGCCACTGGTGCTTGAGAAAGCCAAAGCCATCAGGTTCGGCGATCCGCAAGACCCCGAGACGGAGCTGGGCTGTGTGATCCATGCCGAGGCCGCCGCGCTTTTCGAAACGCGGGTGACCATGGCCGAGACGCAGGGCGCGAAGGTGCTTTACAATCCCGGTCGGCGGGGCGCGCTCCTGCCGCCCATCGTGGTGGACCATGTGCCCCATGACAGCGAGCTGGTGATGGAGGAGACCTTCGGGCCCATCGTGCCGATCGTGCGGGTGCCCGATGACGATGCCGAGGTGATGCGTATTTCTAACGGCACCGATTTCGGGCTGTCGTCGGGGGTTTGCACCAACGACCTGAACCGCGCCATCGCCTATATCAACGGGCTCGACGTCGGCACCTGCAACATCTGGGAGCAACCGGGATACCGGATCGAGATGTCGCCCTTCGGCGGCATCAAGGATAGCGGTAACGGCGTGAAGGAAGGGGTCATCGAGGCGATGAAGTTCTTCACCAACGTCAAGACCTATTCGCTACCCTGGCCGCGCTGAGGGTCGCGGGCACAGTGACACCGCCTCCGGCGGGGATATTTTGAGCAAGAAGAAAGGGCGGGCGCGTGCAGCATACCGAAGGTGAGGCCAACACCAGCGCCGCCCGGGCAACCTGGCGTGCGGCGCAGGGCGAGGGACCGGGTGAGGCGCTTTTGGCGCGGGATGCCGGGGCGTTTTTGCACCAAAGCCTGTCGAGCCCCTGTGTGAGCACCATCGCGCGCGCCGAGGGCATCTGGATCGAGGACGTCGCGGGGCGGCGCTTCATGGATTTCCATGGGAACTCGGTGCATCATATCGGCTATGGGCATCCGCGCCTTGTGCGGGCGATCAAGGATCAGCTGGACAGTTTGCCGTTTTCGCCGCGCCGTTTCACCAATGAGGTGGCGGTAGAGCTTGCCGAGAAGCTGGGCGCGATCGCGCCGGGGGCGTTGTCGAAGGTGCTGTTCACGACCGGTGGGTCGGATGCCAACGAGGTGGCGCTTCGCATTGCGCGTGCGGCGACGGGGCGGTTCAAGACGCTGAGTTTCTGGGATGCGTTTCATGGTGCGGGGTTCGGCGCGTCGAGCGTGGGCGGCGAGGCGACGTTCCGCAGCCATATCGCCGGGCCGCTTCTGCCCGGAGCCGAGCATGTGGCGCCATTTCACTGTTATCACTGCGCTTATGGGCACCCGGGGCCCGAGAATTGTGGATTGGCCTGCGCGAAGATGGTGGATTACGTGCTGGGCCGAGAGGGCGATGTGGCGGCGGTCATTGCCGAGCCGATGCGCGCAGTGCCCGTTGTGCCGCCGCCGGGCTACTGGAAAGCGGTGCAGGAGGCCTGTCACAGGCATGGCGCGTTGCTGATCATGGATGAAATTCCCACCGGACTTGGCAAGACCGGCGAGATGTTCGCGTTTGAACATGACGGGATCGTTCCCGATATCGTGACGTTGGGCAAGGCGCTTGGCGGGGGTGTCCTGCCGGTGGCGGCGGTGGTGGCGCGGCGCGATCTTGACGTGTGTGGCGATTATGCGATCGGGCATTATACCCATGAGAAGAACCCCGTGACGGCGCGTGCGGCGCTTACCACGCTGCAGATCATCGAAGATGAAGGGCTTGTGGCGCGGTCGGCGCGGCTGGGCGCGTGGGCGCAGGAGATGCTGCACGACCGTCTGGAGCGGCACCCGAACGTGGGCGATATCCGGGGCCGGGGCCTCATGTTCGGCGTGGAGATGGTCGAGGACCGCGCCACGAGGGCGCCCGCGAGCGAACTGGCCGAGCGGGTGTATTACCGGGCGCTTGAGAATGGGGTGAGTTTCAAGATCAGCGCGGGCAGCACCCTGACGCTATCACCGCCCCTGACCATCGAAGAGAGTGATCTTGAACAGGCGCTGAATGTTGTGATGTCGGCCATCGAAGACATCTGCCCCGAGCGTTAAAGCGTTTCGCGACACGCTCCGGACAACAAAAACCGCGCGCAGACCGGACTGGCTCTGCGCGCGGTTTTGGCTTTCGTGGCACAAGAGGCCTTTGCTTAAAACGGTTCGCCTTTGACCTGAGACATCAGCGAAACGCTTTAGGTGTCGGCCTCGATGGCCGCATCAGTGACGGCCTCGCCGGCATCTTCAACATCTTGACCGGCGCCTTTCACGGTTTCGCAGGCTGCGACGCCGAGAAACGCGGTCAACGAGAGAGCGGTCATCAAGAAACGGGTCATGGTATCCTCCTGTAATGCGTCACTTGGCGAACGCAGCGTCGGAACAATGGTTCCGTGAGGACCCGCCTTTCGTGTGGCTGTCACTTCCGATCGGTGAAATAGCGGTCTTCGTCATAGCGGGCATGGAGCGGATCCTCCACTTCGAGGGGGGTGAAGGTCACGTGAAGCTCGTAATGTTCTTCGTTTTCTTCGATCTCGAGCGTGCCATTGAGCTGTGACGCGAAGGATTCGATGAGTTTGGAGCCGAGTCCGCTTGACGCGAGATCCGAGGCATCGACCGCGCGCGTGCCATCAGGTGAGAGCGAATTGACCACGCTGAGTGTCACCTCGCCATTGGGGGTGCGTTTGAGCGCCACGTTGATCCACGCGTGCCCGCTGCTGTCATGGCCGCAATACTTGACCGCATTCATCGTGGCCTCGGTCGCCAGAAGGGTCAGCGGCACGGATTGGTCGGGGTCGATATTGATCTTGTCGAGGGCGGTGGCAAAGTCGATCTTGCCGCCCTGACCTTCGACAAAACTAACCACGACAAGCTTTTGTATGATCTCTTCGAGAAGTTCGTCGGCCTCGATCACAGCGAGTTTGCGTGCCATGTAGAGGTGGCGGTGGATGGAGGAGAGCGCCAGCACCCGGTCCTGAACCCGGCGCAGGAGGCGTTTGGCCTCCTCGCTCTGGGTGGTTCTGATCTGCATGTTCATCATGCTCGAGATGAGTTGAAGGTTGTTTTTGACCCTGTGATGGACCTCTTTGAACAATGTGGAAATCTGATTCAGATCTTCCTGTTGTCGCCGTTCGTGTTCGGAGATGCGCCAAGTCATCGCTCGGAACGCGTCGGCCAAGACTTCGATTTCGGACGGTGCATTGTCGAGCGTGGCATTGTCCAGACCGCCATGGCCTGCGGAATAGAGATACATCCAGTGCCTGAGGCGCTTCACATGGCGGATCACGAGGCGGTTGATTCCGGCATATCCGATGACGAGCGCGATGACCCACATCACGAGCGGGAAGAACAGGGCAAACACCTCGTCAGGGCCTGAGAAAAAACTGCGGCTGTTGATCTGTGGCCAGCTTCCCAAGGCATAGACGCGATCATCAATGATCGGCACGACAGCGAAATCGCGGGTTTCGCCCGCGCGGTTCACACCCCGGAAGGCGTTGCGGCCGCGCTCGGCCAATTCGGCGGGGGTAATATCGACGGGAAGCAGCTCTCGGCGGTCATTGTCGTCGTTCCGTCTGGCAAGAACGTCGCCATCGGCGTTGAACACCGCGAGATCGACCGTGACGCCGGGCCCAGTCAGGGTTTCGCTGGCGACGTCGAGTGGCACCGCAATCCAGATAACGCCGAGCCGCTCACCATCAGAATAGACGGGGGCGGTCGCGCTCAGGGTCGCGAAATTGGCAAAGAATGCCTGTGGTAGAACCACCAAATTACTAGAATCACTGGAAAAATCGGTGTTCAATATGTCGATCCCGCTCAGGTCGCGACGCTCTCCGGTGGAGGAGCAGACGACCTGCATGTCATTATCGACAAACCCGGCAAAGACGTAGTGAGGTGCGGCCTTCACCAGTTCGGAGAAGACGCGATTGCATTGATCGTCTTCGGTTTGCAGCATGATCGTAGACGCGGTGAGCGCCTGGGCCGCGCTGATGGCGGAGCGGATGAGTTCGCGGCTGGAGGCCACCGAGCGTTGTGTCCGTTCCAGCAGGGCGGCTTCGGAGGCGGCGCGGCGTTCGGCCATGACCGATGAAGTTTGATAAACCGAGATAAGTCCGAGTGGCAGCAATGCCAACGAAAGCACAAGGCCGAGTTTCAATGCCAGCCCCAGCCGCGGCGAGCGCGGCGAAGACGGGGATGGCTTGGTCATGCTGCGGAAATCTGGGAAATGACGGCCAGTGTCGCGGAGTCCGTCATCACGAGTTCGTCATCGTCGTCAAGTTTCATCAATTCCGCCAGACGCTTGCGCGCCCGGTTGGTGCGGCTTTTGATGGTTCCGACGGCGCATCCGCACATCTTGGCGGCATCGTCGTAGGAGAAGCCCTCGGCCCCGACGAGAATCAGCACTTCGCGCTGCTCGTCGGTGAGCTGTGCAAAGGCTTCGCGGAACTCATTCATGGCAAGCCGCCCGTCATGCGCCGGTTTTTCCGACAAGGCGCCGGCCATCACGCCATCGGGGTCCTCGACCTCGCGGCGGCGTTTGCGATACTGCGAATAATAGGTATTGCGCAGGATCGTGAAGAGCCAGGCGCGCATGTTCGTGCCGACCGTGAATTTATCGAGATTACCCCAGGCTTTGACGACCGTGTCCTGAACCAGATCGTCGGCGCCGGCGGTGTTGCGTGTCAACGACATGGCGAAGGCACGCAAGGCCTGAAGGTGTTCAACCATTTCTTCTTTGGGGTCGCGATGTTCAGACGTCACTTAGAACCCTCCGATGAATCGCCCGGATCTATGGCTGCATCGGTCTCGGCTTCCTTATCGCGTAATTGCTGCAAAAGAGCAGTCAGCCGGTCCGGGACCGGCTCTTGCGTCATTTCCGAATACACACGACGGAGGTTTTCGTCTATTTGTCTGTCCAACACGGTTTGCCTGCGTTTTTGCGTCATTTCAATTTTGCCCACGCTGAAGGGTTTGCTTTTTTCCCATCAAGCGGGAACCTAACATGCGCAACGGAGTTTGGTTCCAATGAAGCGAAAAAAAATTGAGGATGTCCATGATTGATGCACCGAAACAAGGCGATCTAACCAACGCGATCGCACAGGAGTTGCCTTACCTGAGGCGGTACGCACGGGCCTTGACCGGAAATCAGCAAAGCGGCGATCACTATGCCGCTGTAACTCTGGAGGCCATTTTGCAGGACATGGATGCCGTTTCGGGGGCCTCGACAACACGCGTGGGCCTCTTTCGGACATTTCATCATATCTGGTCGACCTCCGGGTCGCCCGTCGAGGAGGCCGGGACCGGGGAGTCGCCCGAGGCGCAGACGCAGAAACGGTTGGCCTCGTTGACATCGAATACACGCGAAGCGTTGCTTCTTAACAGCATCGAGGGATTTTCGGCGGCGCAGATCGGGGAGATTGTGGACGTCCCCAAAAGCGAGGCGATCGAATTGATCAATATCGCGCGCATCGAGATGGCGCAGGGCGTGAAAGGTCGCATCATGATCATCGAAGACGAGGCCATCATCGCGATGGACATTTCGGCCATCGTCGAAAGCATGGGGCATGACGTGACCGGGATCGCGCGCACACGCGATCAGGCGGTGGACCTTGCCCGCAAACATCCGCCAGAGATGATCCTTGCCGACATTCAACTTGCCGACAAGTCGTCGGGCATTGATGCCGTGGCGCATATTCTTGAGGAAATGGGCGATATCCCGGTGGTCTTCATCACCGCCTTCCCCGAGCGTCTTTTGACAGGAGAGCGGCCCGAGCCTGCCTTCCTGATCACCAAGCCCTATTCCGAGGATCAGGTGCAATCGGCCGTGAGCCAAGCGATGTTCTTTGCCAGCACAGAGACGCTCAAAGCCGGCTGAGCCGGAGGGCCCTGTGAACGGCGCGAAAATGAAAGCCCGGTCGCGTGGCGACCGGGCCTTGTCATGCCGTTTGAATGAGTCGTGTGTCAGCGTCGTCCACGCACCACGTGGGTGATGATGGCCACGATGAACAGTACCAGAAAGATAGTGAACAACACCTGTGCGATACCGGCGGACGCCGAAGCGACCCCGCCAAAACCGAAGATACCGGCCACGATGGCCACGATTAGAAAGAGAATTGCCCAGTACAGCATTTGTTTACTCCTTACTCACATTTACTTCACTCGTTGCGATGAATGGCCAACGTGCCGTCTGGCGGTGCGGTTCCATAAGGGACCAGTTTGTCCGCGCGCCTTGAGGCGATTCTCTCGGGCGTTTAGCATGCAGTCATTTTGCCTGTTGTTTCTGCGGCTGCGTAAAAAATGAGGCCCGCCGTGGAACCCATTGGCGAGCTTGACGTTTGAGCAAGAAGATCGAGAATTTTAAAATCAGGAGCGATATCATGGCACAAACCAAAGCCGCAGACCCGAAAAAGGACTTCGAAGAGCTGTCAGAACAGATTGCCACTTTGCGCAATGATCTGGGCGCGATCACCGAGACGCTGAAGAATGCCGGAGTTCACAGCCGTGACGCCGCGGTGAACAACGCGCGCCAAACCGCGGCCGATCTTCAGGCCCGTGGACAGGACGGCCTTCGCCACGCGCAATCCTCGGCCGAGGAGATGGGTGCGCAGGCCGCACAAGCGGTTCGCAATCAGCCTGCGGCGGCTGTCGGCCTTGCGGTCGGTGTGGGCTTCCTTCTCGGCTTCATGTCGGGCCGGAAGTAACGGATGCTGGGTATCGTCAATGACGTCAAACAGCGCGCGCGCCAAACGGCGCGTGCGGCCGCTCTGTCGGTCGTGGGGGCCGTTTTCTGCCTCGTGGGGTTGGGATTTCTGACCACGGCACTGTGGATCATCATCGAGATTGAATACGGTGCGTTGATGGCGGCACTTCTGCTTGGGGGATTATACCTTGTGCTGGGTGGCGCGATCTTGGCCTTTGGGGGAAAATCCCAGAGCGACGTGGATTACGGCCCGTCCGACACACATCCCGAGTCGCCCCCTGCGGGCCAAGCCAAAGACCCGATCTTTCAAATGGCGGAGGGATTTGCCGTAGGTCTTCAGGCGGGCCGGGAAGCACGAAAACGGGGCTGACGCGGATCATATCGTGCCATGTCTGTTCAGATGTTGAAGCGTGACAGCGCCTCTTCGAGCATTTCATCGTTGAACGGTCTGGGCAGCATTGCCCAGCCCCGAGCTGCGGCAAGCTGTTGTTCATCCTCGCCGTTGGTAAAGATGACGTTGGTCGTTCGCAGAGCTTGATCAAGCTGATTCTGGTAGCTTTCGTATTCGCTGGGCCGAAGCTCGACAATCGCGGCGTGCAACTGTTTGATCCCGTGAAGTGCCTTGGCGCAGTCCTCGGGTGAGGCGACGTGTATCACATGCAGGTTTCGACGTGACTTCAGCGCCTCAGTAAGATCGGCGGCAATAATCATGTCCCGTTCCAAAATCAGAACGACCATATCGCTCGAATCATTTCCGTGCATGTGGCTCATCGTGCGGTGGGATTCAAAATCTTTCATGACAAGGTCCATGGTGGAACATTCACGGCTGCTGCGCATTTAACTATGACATATGCGGGAGCAAAGAAATGAGTACCAAATGCGTGAACTGTCCACTTCGAAACCTGCCGATCTTTGATCCGATGTCGGCTGAAGAGGTCAAATTCATGCAGCACTTCAAATCAGGAGAGATGCGTGTCGAGCCCGGCACGACACTCATGCTTGAGGGATCGAACAGCCCGCAACTTTATACGGCATTGGAAGGTCTCGGTCTTAGATACAAGACCCTCGCATCAGGCCACCGGCAAGTTATAAACTTTGTATTCCCCGGCGATTTCATTGGGTTGCAGGCCGGTGTGATGAAAAAAATGCAGCATTCAGTGGAGGCAAGCACCCCCATGACGCTATGCGTGTTTGACCGCCGGTCGCTGTGGGATTTGTTCCAGAACCACCCGGACCGCGCTTATGATCTGACATGGGTTGCAGCCGTGGAAGAACATATCCTAGGCGAGAGCCTTGCCATGGTTGGTCATATGAGCGGAATTGAGCGCATCGCCCGTGCCTTCGTAAGGCTGCATGACCGCGCCGCGGCCACCGGCCTTGTTAAAGGCAAGGGGATGCCGCTCCCCTACAAGCAACAGGATCTGGCCGATGCGCTTGGCCTGTCACTTGTTCATACCAACAAGACATTGGCCAAGCTTCGGGAAAAGGGTGCCGTCGACTGGAGCGGTGGCACACTGACAATTCATCAATATGAAATGCTTTGCGACATCGCGGATATAGACCCCGGACGCGCCCCCATGAAGCGGCCCCTTATCTGAAATAGACTCACCAACACCGCCGCAAAAATGACGGAGCGCGAACCAGTGGGAGTCGTGAGATGAGACAACCTTTTGAAGACCCGGTGGCGCGGGTTTCCCTGATCTTGATCGCGGCGACCGTGACGCTGGCCGCGCTCAAGATCGCAGCGGATATCTTTGCGCCACTGGTTCTCGCGCTGGTGACCGGCGTCATTCTCGCGCCTGTTACCGACTTCCTTGAGCGGCTTGGCCTTCCAAGCCGCTTTGCCGCCGTGACGGTGCTGATTGTCGGACTTGTCTGTTTCGGCGCGCTGGTCTTTCTGCTTGAACCGATGATCTGGCGCATTGCCGATGCCTTGCCGCAGATACGGCTCGAGCTTCGAAGCTGGGTGGCGGAGTTTCGCGGCCTGGTGCGTGGCCTTGATGAGGTTAACCGCGAAGTCGAGGAGGCGCTTGGAGGAAACGGAAGCGAAAAGGAAAACGGCGAGGCGGCTGCGAGCGGGGTGCCTGATATGTCTACCGCGCTTTTCCACGCGCCGGTGATCATCATGCAGGTGCTGATATTCGTCGGGACGTTGTTTTTCTTTTTGATGACGCGCAAGGGCATCTATCGCTGGCTGTCGGGGCATATCGGCACGGAGGCTGAAACCGACATGATCCTCAATCGGTTCACCACGGTCGAGCGGCTTATCTCGCAATATTTTGTCGCCATTTCCTCGATCAATGCAGCGCTTGGGGCCGCGCTCGGGGCGGCACTCATGGCGATCGGGATGCCCGGCGCCTGGATCTGGGGCGTGGCCGCGTTCCTGCTTAACTTCATCCTTTACCTTGGCCCGGTTGTCGTGATTCTGGGGCTTCTGGTGTCGGGCGTGGTTGTCTTCAGCGGTCTAATGAGCCTTGTTCCGGCGGCGATCTTCCTGTTTCTCAACATGATGGAAGCACAGTTCGTGACGCCCACGCTTGTCGGGCGATATATTTCGGTCAATCCGCTTTTGATCTTTGTTTCGCTCGTGTTCTGGTTGTGGCTCTGGGGGCCGATCGGCGGCATCATCGCGATCCCCATTCTGGTGTTCGTGCTGGTGATGCCGGACATTTTCGACCCAGGCGAGAAAACGGATGTCTCGGCGGCGAAAGCGGACTGAGCCAAGGCGCGGTCAATCGGGGGTCATACGGCCTCTTCTGGGATGCCGGGCACCGTAACCGCCGCGTCGCGCGCGGCATCGGAATCGTAACGGACCAGAAACCCCCTGCGTGACTTCGGCGGCAGGTTGCTGTTGCCCTCAATGAGGGCTTTCCACGACTCGAACCCCTGTTTTGTATCGAAAAACCTGTCGCGGTTGGCCAAGTCCTTTGGAAGCCAATGCCCCATGACCCGGCTGCGAAGATGCGCGACTTGATCAGGGTCGGTCAGGTGCAAACCTGCCTCGGTATCCCATTTCATGCTGCGACCGTTGAGATTGCCAGAGGAGACGATGCCGCGCGTATCGTCAAAGATCGACACTTTGGAATGCACATATATGAGGGGCGCCTGGTGAAGTGTCGCGCGGCCATCGTGATCTTCGTGATCTGTGCGTGGCTGAACCGGGGAGGCGATCATCATCCGGTGCCTGCCAAAGCCGCGGCTGAGGATCGACACACAGCGCGTCTGAAGCGCCTCGCCATAGCGGGCGTCGAGCCCCCAGTTGCCTGAAAAGGCCATGTCTTCCGGTGCGGCGGGCAGAACGAGCAGAATGCGCAGAGAGGGGCATTCGCCGGCCCGGCGGGCAAGCGCGCGGGCAATCGGGACGTGCCTGAGGAACTGCGTTTCAAGATAGATGAAGTGTTCGGCCTTGGCGATATTTTCGAGATGTTGCTGACAGAGTTCGTCAACCAGTGTTTCAGGTGCGACGCGCCAGAGATTGCGCAAGCGCACCTTCGAGATCGTGCGCAGAAAATTGTCTGCCTGCGGCTGCGGACTGGTCTCACCGGCGACGTTGTCGAGGAAGGTGTCGAGATGCCGGGCCACGGTTTCGGCAATGGGGCCGGTCACGAAGGCCTGAACGTCATGCCATGTCTGTTCTGCGGCACGGTCATGGGCCCGCGTGTCATAGCGGCGTTCATTTACGTCGAGCCCCCCGATCGACACGTAACGCCTGTCGAATACGGCAATCTTCTGATGATGGGTGGCGGGCACTAGGGTCACACGACGCGGAAACATGCGCAACTCGCCGCCCTTTTCCGGATGTATGACGTCGCGCAGGCGCGGGGTCTCATCGCGAAACCGGCTGCGCTGTGGATGGGTCATGTTGTTCCAGAGCTGACGTATCTCTTTCAACTTCCGGCGCACGAGTGGCGCGAAGAGAAGGCGCGGGAACGGACCGATAGCGGCGTTGTGCAGCGCCCCGATATAGGTCAGGTTGTGAGCGCTGCCGCTCAGTTCTTGCAACGCCGCCACTTGGCGACATGTGCGCCATGTATTCTGATGCAGTTTAGGCGCGGCGACCGGATCGAAATCCGAAATGACAAGGCGAACCTTGATGCCGCGGTCCAGTGTATGCTCCATCAGATCGAACCACGTCTCACCGATCTTGCGGGCCTCTGCGGACCGCAGCCCTGTGCAAAAATCGAACATCCGAAAGCTGCAACTGATCTCTTGCGTTGCGTTCAGGAAGGCCTGCTCGAGCTTGGGATAAGCCTCGCCCGCTGTGAGAGCGATTTCAAGGTCGTCGATCGTGTCGTCGCCGGATCTGTTCTCCGGGCGACCGGTGTTGTCCATCGTGCTGGTTTCAATCGGGCGCATGATGGCGGTCAGCCTCCTGTCACATTTAAAGTCGGTCAGGCAACGGCGCATCCTGCCGACATTTGGAATCGTCGTCGCAGTCTTTTTTCCGTCTATTCGGTCGCCGCTATCTTGGGCGCGCCCAAGGCGGGGCGCTTCGCATGGATCAAAAAGAATGCCCCCGCCAAGTAAGTGACGGGGGCAGTCATCCGAGGGACAGTCGGATGAAAGCACGCGTGGTTAAATGGGATGGGACGCCACGCGCGCAGGGGAAGACGCAATTTTCAACGCCTTGTAATCTAAACAAATCAACTGCGGCTTGGTTCCCGTTTGTGTCATGTTTTTTTCACCTCTTCGGAGTCGCTCTCGTCGTGGTCTTCGGCAGGCGCTTCGGGGCCCGTCGCGTCAAGCACCTCGGCGGGGGCGGCGGGGTGGACGTCCCCTTCGTCATTTACCATGTAATCGGCCACAAACGCCTCTCGATCACCGGGGGGACGGTGCGCGCCGACGGTCGTGTCTTCGGCGGTTTGCAGTTCAAGCTCGGCATTGATTTGTGCCCCGATCAGCACGACGAAGGCGCTTAGATAAAGCCAAAATAACAGCGCGACCAATGCCCCGAGCGAGCCATAAACCTCGTTGAATGAGCCGAAGTTGCGCAGGTAGATGGAAAAGGCGATGGACCCGGCCAGCCACGTCACCAGAGCGAAGACCGCGCCCGGTGTGAGCCATGGCATTACCGCGCCACGGCGGTTCGGGCCATAGCGATAGAGCAGTCCGATGCACAGCAGCATCACGCCCAAGAGCACCATCCATTTGAGACCGGTAATAAGAAGTTCAACCTTGAACGGGAGGTTCAACAAGGCCAGCGCCACCGGCAGCGCGATTACGAGGCCGACAGCGATGATCGCGGCTATCATCATCAGAAGCGTCAGACCGATGGAAACGCCGTAGCGGATCAATGTATTCTGACGGTGACTTTCGCGGTAAACCGAGTTCAGGCCACGGATGATCGCAGCTGTGGCGTTTTTGGCGGACCAGATCGACACCGCAAGCGACAGCAGCGAGGTCCATTGAAGTGTGGTGC
Organism: Roseovarius sp. E0-M6; assembly: GCF_037083845.1. NCBI lineage: Bacteria > Pseudomonadati > Pseudomonadota > Alphaproteobacteria > Rhodobacterales > Roseobacteraceae > Roseovarius > Roseovarius sp. E0-M6. Next base: position 47,658 of record NZ_JBAPLA010000001.1, read on the forward strand.
TGTCGGTGCTCACCAGTTTGTTCACCTGATCGAAGATCAGCATATAGGCTTCTTCGGGCAGGAATTGCCGCGCCATTTCGAATTGTCCCATCAGCACGGCGGGGTCACCCGCAAAGCCCCAGATCGCAACCAGCGCTGCAATCGCGGGAAAGAGGGACAGAAGCGCATAGAACGCCACCCCGGCGGAGATGAGGCCAAGGTTGCGATTGTCGATCTCGGTGATCACGCGCAACAGAACGTGCCACCACACCTTTGGGGAAAACTGTCCCGGGGTCACGACAAACTTCCGGTTCACCGCGCTGTCGCTGTGGATCGGGGCCCGGCAATGAGCCAAATGATGAAGCCCAGAAGAGGCAGCAATATGACCAGCAAGACCCAAAGCACCTTCTTGCCCGTGGAAACAGATGATCCGACGATGGACACGATGGCCCAGATATCGAGGACCAACAGGATCAGCCCGCCGATTCCACTTACTTCTAACATGGATTTACCCTTTCGTCTTTGACCGGCGCAGGCGCGCGCGGAGTGTCAAACGACGAACGCGCGCTTGGCGGATTGGTTCCGAAAGGCGCAGGCGGAAAAGGGGCAGGGGGCGCGACCTTTTAGCGGTCACGCTCTCCCTGAAGGGGCAGGACGCCGAGATCGCCTTCAAGCCGCGCCTGCATGGCCTGTGCGGCGGCATGGGCAGCGGCGGCGGTGGTGAAATACGGAAGTTTGTCATAGAGCGCGACCGACCGGATTTCGCGGCTGTCCTCGACCGATTGCGCGCCCTCGGTGGTGTTGATCACGAGGTCGATCTGACTGTCCTTGAGCATGTCAACGATGTTGGGGCGGCCCTCGTAGACCTTGTTCACAACGTCACAGGCCAGCCCGGCCTCGGTCAGGAAGGCAGCGGTGCCGCGTGTCGCCACGAGGCTGAAGCCCAGGTCGGTGAGCACTTGGGCTGCGTCTACAAGCTGTGGGGTTTTGTCGCTGTCCTTGATCGAGATGAACACCCGCCCGCTTTGGGGCAGGTCCACCCCCGCGCCCATCTGTGCCTTGAGGAAGGCGCGCGGGAAGGACACGTCCCAGCCCATCACCTCGCCTGTGGAGCGCATTTCCGGCCCAAGGATCGTATCGACGCCGGGGAAGCGTGCGAAGGGCAGCACCGCTTCCTTGACCGAGAACCACGGCATCGCCGGATCGGCGAGGGACAACGGATCGGCCATGGGCAGGGTGCCGGGTTTGGTGTCCGCCGGATAAGCGCCGCGATGGGGGAAGTTCGACATCGGTTCGCCCGCCATGAGGCGCGCCGCGATGGACGCGATGGCGCTGTCGGTGGCCTTGGCCACGAAGGGCACGGTGCGCGAGGCGCGGGGGTTTACCTCGATCAGGTAGATCTCACCGTCCTTAACCGCGAATTGCACGTTCATCAGGCCCACGACATTGAGCGCGAGCGCCAGATCGCGGGTTTGCCGCTCGATCTCGTCTATGATGTCACGCGAGAGCGAATAGGGGGGCAGTGAACAGGCGCTGTCGCCGGAATGAACGCCCGCCTCCTCGATGTGCTGCATGATGCCTGCGACATGCACGGTTTTACCATCCGAAAGCGCATCCACGTCGCATTCGATGGCCCCCGAGAGATAGCCGTCGAGCAATACCGGACTTTTGCCCGAAACGACGACCGCCTCGGCGATGTAGCGTTCGAGATGGGCCATGTCGCGCACGATTTCCATCGCCCGGCCGCCCAGAACATAGGACGGACGGATGACCAGCGGAAATCCAATATCCTTGGCGATTTCAAGCGCCTGTGCGTCAGTCGAGGCGATGCCGTTCTGCGGTTGCTTGAGGTCCAGCTTGGTCACGAGCGCCTGAAACCGTTCACGATCCTCGGCGAGGTCGATGGCGTCGGGTGTGGTGCCAAGGATTGGTATCCCCTCGGCCTCGAGCGCGTTGGCAAGCTTGAGCGGGGTTTGGCCACCGAACTGAACGATGACACCATGCAGCGTGCCGCGCTCCTGCTCGACGCGCAGGATTTCCATCACGTGCTCAAATGTCAGCGGTTCGAAGTAGAGCCGATCTGAGGTGTCGTAATCGGTCGACACCGTCTCGGGGTTGCAGTTGACCATGATCGTTTCATAGCCCGCATCCGATAGCGCGAAACAGGCGTGACAACAGCAGTAATCGAACTCGATCCCCTGACCGATCCGGTTCGGACCACCGCCGAGGATCACGACCTTTTTGGCGTCCGAGGGCCGCGCCTCGCATTCCACGTCCCCCATCATCGGGGCCTCGTAGGTGGAATACATGTAGGGGGTCTGCGCCTCGAATTCGGCGGCGCAGGTGTCGATCCGCTTGAAGACCGCGGTGACGCCGGCGGCATGGCGCGCGGCGCGCACATCGTGTTCGGAGATATCGGTGAGCATGGCCAGCCGCGCATCGGTGAAGCCCATCATCTTGAGGTGCCGCAATCCGGCCTCGTCGGTGGGCAGGCCGTTGGCGCGGACGCGGGCTTCGGCATCGACGATTTCGCGAATCCGGGCAAGGAACCACGGATCAAAAGAGGTGGCGGCGTGAATGTCGTCATCCGACAGGCCTTCGCGCATCGCCTGCGCGATGGTGCGCATCCGGTCCGGGGTCTGTGCGCTTATGGCGCGGATGATGGCGGCGTGATCCGGGGCCCCTTCGATGGCCACCTCGTCAAAACCCGACAGGCCGGTCTCCATCGAGGCCAGCGCCTTTTGCAGCGATTCATGGATCGTGCGGCCGATGGCCATGGCCTCTCCGACCGATTTCATCGCCGTCGTCAGGTTGGGCTCGGCGCCGGGGAATTTTTCGAAGGCGAAGCGCGGAATCTTGGTCACGACATAGTCGATGGTTGGCTCGAAAGACGCGGGCGTCACCTTGGTGATGTCGTTGTCCAACTCATCGAGCGTATAGCCAACCGCAAGCTTGGCCGCGATCTTGGCAATCGGGAAACCCGTGGCCTTCGAGGCCAGCGCCGAGGAGCGCGACACGCGCGGGTTCATCTCGATCACCACCATGCGGCCATCGTCGGGGTTCACCGCCCATTGCACGTTCGAGCCGCCGGTCTCGACCCCGATCTCGCGCAGCACGGCGATGGAGCCGTTGCGCATGATCTGATATTCCTTGTCCGTGAGCGTGAGGGCAGGGGCCACGGTGATCGAATCGCCAGTGTGCACGCCCATCGGGTCGACGTTTTCGATGGCGCAGACGATGATCGCGTTGTCCGCCTTGTCGCGGACGACCTCCATCTCGAACTCTTTCCAGCCCAGCAGAGACTCGTCGATGAGGATCTGGCTGACCGGTGAGGCATCAAGGCCGGATTTGCAGTAAAACTCGTAATCGTCGCGATTATAGGCGACACCGCCGCCGGTCCCCCCAAGGGTAAAGGCGGGGCGGATAATCGCGGGCAGACCCACGTAATCAATCGCCGCCATGCATTCTTCCATGTTGTTGGCGATGGTGGCCTTGGGGTTTTCAATGCCTAGCCGGTCCATCGCCTCGCGGAAGAGTTTGCGATCCTCGGCCATCTCGATGGCCTCGCGGTTGGCACCGATCAGTTCCACGTCGAATTTTTCGAGCACGCCCATATCGGCCACGGCGAGCGCGGTGTTGAGCCCGGTCTGCCCGCCCATGGTGGGCAAAAGCGCGTCTGGACGTTCCTTTTCGATGATCTTGGCGACAATCTCGGGGGTGATGGGTTCGATATAGGTCGCGTCGGCCAGCTCGGGGTCGGTCATGATCGTGGCCGGGTTGGAATTCACGAGGATGACGCGATACCCTTCTTCGCGAAGAGCCTTGCAAGCCTGTGCGCCGGAGTAGTCGAATTCGCAAGCCTGACCGATTATGATGGGGCCGGCTCCGATGATCATGATGGATTTGATATCGGTTCTTTTCGGCATGACGACCCCCGGGTGATGCGCAAATTGAAGCGGGTTATATCCATCGCGCGAGGCGGCGCAAGGGGGCGAAGGCCGTTTTCAGGGTGTCAATGGCGCGCGGGGGTATTACATAGCGCGAAGTCGAGCAAGAAGGGTGGCGCTGACGTGCGAATTCGCTTTGATCATGGACCCGAAGGCGAAGCGTGTGTCTTTGCCGGGGCTGAGCATGAGATCGTCGCCGAAGCGGCCGACGAGGTGCCTGATGCGCTGAAGGCTCTGGAAGCGGCGCGGGATGCGGGGTTTTGGCTTGCGGGGTATGCCAGCTATGAATTGGGCTATGTGCTGGAACCCAAGCTTGCGCCGTTGTTGCCGGAGGGGCGGCGGCTCCCGCTTTTGCGATTCGGCGCCTTCTGCCGCCCCGATGCGGCGGCGCCGCTCGTGGCGGGCAAGGCGGGGCTGACCGGATTCGCGCCGCGCTGGACCGCGGCGCGCTATGAGGCGGCCTTTGCGAAGGTGCAGGACTATATCAGCGCGGGTGATATCTATCAGGTGAACCTGACCTTTCCCATCGAGGTCGGGACCGAGGGTTCACCGCAAGCGATTCATGCCGCGCTGAGTGCCGTGCAACCGGTCCGCTATGGCGTGATGATCGAGGCCGAGGATACGCCCGCCATTTTGTCGCGCTCCCCCGAGCTTTTCTTTCGAACCGACCGAAAAGGCCGGATCGAGACGCGCCCGATGAAAGGCACGCAACCGCGCAGTGATGACCCGACCGAGGATGCGCGGCGGCGGTATTTCCTGCAATCGGACGAGAAAAACCGCGCCGAGAACCTGATGATCGTGGACCTTCTCCGCAACGACCTGAGCCGGGTGAGCGAGGCGGGTAGCGTGCGCGTGCCAGAGCTTTTTACCGTTGAAAGCTATGAGACGGTGCATCAGATGACGTCGCTCATTTCGGCGCAGATGGTGCCGGGAACCGGGCTGGGTGAAATCTTTGCCGCGCTCTTTCCCTGTGGGTCGATTACCGGCGCGCCCAAGGTTCGGGCGATGGAGATCATCCGCGAACTGGAGCCGTGGCCGCGTGATGTTTACTGTGGCACGATCGGCTGGGCCGCGCCGGATGGCCGGTCGGAGTTCAACGTGGCCATTCGCACGCTTCTGGTCGAGCAGGACGGCACGGCGCGGCTTAATGTCGGCGGTGGCGTGGTCCATGACAGCACCGGCGAAGGAGAATATGAGGAGGCGCTGTGGAAGGCCCGGTTTGCCCGCCAGATGACCCCGGTTTCCGCCTGATCGAAACGCTGCACTGGGCGCCGGATGCGGGGTTTCGCCATGGCGCGCGGCATCTTGCGCGTCTTGAGCGGGCGGCGGCGCGCATGGGCATCGACACCACGCAGGTGCCGGACGCGATGGCGGCGGTAAGAGGCGACGGGCCATTGCGCGTGCGTCTGACGGTCGCGGCAGATGGCCGCGCCGAGACGACCGCCGCGCCCTTCACGCCGCTTGAGGACGGGGCGGTATGGCGTGTGGCGATCACACATCACGGTATCATCAACGCGGATGACCCATGGCGTCGGGTGAAAAGCACGCAGCGCGGGCTTTATGACGCGGCGCGGGCCGACCTGCCCGAAAACGTGGACGAGGTGATCTTTCTCAACGATCGGGGCCGCCTGTGCGAGGGGAGCATCACCAGCCTTTTCGTGGCGCGAGAGGGTCACCTCTTGACGCCGCCAGTCAGCGAAGGCGCGCTTCCGGGTATTTTGCGCGAGGTGTTGCTGAGCGAAGGCCGCGCACGTGAAGCGCCGCTTGAGCCCGAGGATTTGCAAGGCGCTGCGCTTTACGTGGGAAACGCGCTCAGGGGGTTGATCCCGGCGAGGATGACAGATGACTGACTGTCATTCTGCCGCCTCCCGCGTGGTGGTGTCATCCTCCTGTGGGGCATACATGTAATCGCGCGTCTGTGGCACCGCATACCGGTCGCGCGTGAGCTGAAACTGAAAGACGACCTGCGCCGCGTGACGAAACATCATTTCGCAGGCCAGCAGATAGAACCGCCACATCCGGCAAAACCGCTCGTCATAGAGCGCGCGTGCCTTGTCTTCGTTTTCGACGAAGCGAGTGTGCCAGTGTTTGAGCGTTTCGGCATAGTGAAGGCGCCAGATTTCGACATCCGTTGCGATCAGTTCCTGTTTTTCCACGGCGCGCATGGTTTCGGACATGGCGGGCACATAGCCGCCGGGGAAGATATACTTCCTGAGCCAAGGACTTGTGGTTCCCGGCGGATCGGCGCGCCCGATGGTATGGATGAGCGCCACGCCGTCGGAAGTGAGCAGATCATGCACCGACCGGAAATAGGTGTTGTAATGCGGAACGCCCACATGTTCGAACATCCCGACAGAGACGATACGGTCGAACCTGCCCTGAACGTCGCGGTAGTCGATCATCTCAAAGCGGGCACTGTCCGAAAGACCGGCCTTTTGGGCGCGGGCATTCGCCATTGCGTGCTGTTCGGTTGAAAGGGTAACCCCGGTGACGTCGGCGCCGTAATCCCGCGCAAGTGTCAGGCCCATCCCGCCCCAACCACAGCCGATATCGAGGACGCGCATCCCCGGCTCGATCATGAGCTTGCGGGCGATGTGGTGCTTTTTGGCCTCCTGCGCGGCCTCAAGCGACATGTCGGGATCCCGAAAGTAGGCGCATGAATACTGCCGGTCCGTGTCGAGGAAAAGGTCGTAAAGCTCACCCGAGAGATCGTAGTGATGTGCGACATTGGCGCGGGCACGCGGCGCCGGGTTGAACTGTTGCAAGAAGCGTCCGGCGTTCCGGGCCCATTCCATCGGCGTCCGATACCAGGGTTCACCGGCCAGCGACATGTTGAACACCGTGAGGTCGAGGAAGCCGCGCAGGTCGTCGTTCTCGATCGTCAGACGTTTGTCCATATACGCCTCGCCCGCCGCGAGGTCGGGGCTCATGACGATCTTGCGGGGCAAGGTTTCGTCATGAAAGGCAATCGCCACGGACGGACCGAGAGAGGCGTCGCCGTATCTGCGTGTCTGGCCATCCGCCAGCGTCACGGTCAGTTCTCCTCGCTGAATCATATGCGCGAGAAAAGTATCCAATACGCGTGTCCACATACTCTTGTCTCCCTTGGCGTCCGATGTTCCTTTCCCTCGGTTCGGCATCGGGTTATGAATGTAAGGTGCCCTGCGAGCCAAGCGGACCTGACCGCCCGTAAGAAGCACCATGTGATCTGTGCGTGCTCCGAATACCGCGTGGCGACACGGAACACCTTACCCAAAACCCTGCTACATTTACCCAAACGCCCGATTTTGTAAACGGGCTTGAACGTCGGGCCGGGACCATGCCGTGGCGGTTCTGTCCGGCGCATGGTCTTGACTTTGCCCGCGTGGCAAGGTGTATCGGCGCGACCACTGACACCAGAGCGCACGCCGCACCAAGGACGACATCATGCACGCATATCGCAGCCACACCTGCGCCGACCTCGACAAGAGCCATGTAGGAGAGACAGTGCGTCTTTCGGGATGGGTTCACCGTATCCGTGACCACGGCGGGGTGCTCTTCGTAGATCTGCGGGACCATTACGGCGTGACGCAAGTGCTGTGCGATTCCGACAGCCCCGTCTTTGCCGAGGTGGAGAAGTTGCGTAGTGAATGGTGCATTCGTATCGACGGTGAGGTCAAGGCACGCGACGAAAGCCTTGTGAACCCCAAGCTGCCGACCGGCGAGATCGAGGTCTATATCCGTGACATGGCGGTTCTGGGCGCGGCACAGGAGCTTCCTCTGCTGGTCTTCGGCGATCAGGAATACCCCGAGGAGACGCGCCTGCGCTATCGCTATCTCGACCTGCGCCGCGAGGCGATGCAGCGCAACATGGCGCTGCGGTCGGATGTTGTCGCGTCTATCCGGCGACGCATGTGGGACACCGGATTCCGTGAATATCAGACGCCGATCATCACCGCCTCTTCGCCCGAGGGCGCGCGCGACTTTCTCGTGCCGTCGCGCCTGCATCCCGGCAAGTTCTATGCGTTGCCGCAGGCACCGCAGCTTTTCAAACAGCTGATCATGGTGTCGGGCTTTGACCGGTATTTCCAGATCGCGCCGTGTTTCCGCGACGAAGATCCGCGCGCCGACCGGTCGCCCACGGATTTCTATCAGCTTGACATGGAAATGAGCTTTGTCGAGCAGCAGGACGTGTTCGATACGATCCAGCCGGTGATCCAAAGCATCTTTGAAGAGTTCGGCGGGGGCCGCAAGGTTGACGCGGTCTGGCCGCAGATTTCCTATGCCGATGCGGCACTCTGGTATGGGTCGGACAAGCCCGACCTGCGCAACCCGATCAAGATGGAGCGGGTGAGCGAGCATTTCCGCGGCTCGGGCTTTGCGATCTTTGCCAAGCTTCTTGAGCAGGACGGCACCGAGATCCGTGCCATTCCGGCGCCGGGTGGCGGCAGCCGCAAGTTCTGTGACCGGATGAACGCCTTCGCCCAGAAAGAGGGCTTGCCGGGGATGGGGTATATCTTCTGGCGCGATCAAGGTGATGGGCTTGAAGCCGCAGGCCCCCTTGCCAAGAACATCGGGCCCGAGCGGACCGAGGCGATCCGTCAGCAGCTTGGCCTTGGCGTGGGCGATGCGGCGTTTTTCCTTGGGGGCAAGCCTAAGGCGTTCGAGGCTGTCGCGGGACGTGCGCGCAATGTCATCGGGGAAGAGCTTAACCTGACCGAGACCGACCGTTTCGCCTTTGCGTGGGTGGTGGATTTCCCGATCTACGAGCGCGACGAAGAGACCGGCGAAATTGATTTCGAGCACAACCCGTTCTCGATGCCGCAAGGCGGGATGGCCGCGCTTGAGGGTGATCCGCTCGAGGTGAAGGGCTATCAGTACGATCTGGCCTGCAACGGCTATGAGCTTGTCTCGGGTGCGATCCGGAATCACAGGCCCGAAGTCATGCTCAAGGCGTTCGAGATCGCGGGCTACGGCGAGGACGAGGTAAAGAAACGCTTCGGCGGCCTTTACGGGGCGTTCCAATACGGCGCCCCGCCGCATGGCGGCTGTGCCGCCGGGATCGACCGGATCGTGATGCTTCTGGCCGACACTGCCAATATCCGCGAAGTGATCATGTTCCCGATGAACCAGCGTGCCGAAGACCTGATGATGGACGCACCGAGCGAGCCCATGTCTGATCAGCTGATGGAGCTGGGGCTGCGGGTGCTGCCGCGGGAGGAGTGAGCGGTGTATGAGCGTCTGCGATCCCTCGGTTTTGCCTTCGAGACGAAGAACCATGCCGAGGCGATACTGACGGTTGACTTCCCTGATGTTGCCTCAGATCTTGTTGAAGTTCTTTCGGAATTTCACATTGCGGCAAAGGAAATCATCGGTAGCGGTGGTGGGCAGGCGGCTTCCACGATGCGGCTGCGTGATGCACTATATTCGCGCGGTTGGCCGAAGCATGAATTTACCGTCCAAACGATTGTTGATGGTTCAGAACGGGAAGCCATTACTCATGAAATTGATCATGTATTGAGTGCTGACAACGGAACGTTGGCGCTCGAGATCGAGTGGAACAACAAAGACCCTTTCTTTGATCGCGACCTTGAGAACTTCCAGCGACTTCACGCGCAGGGTGCAATTTCGCTGGGAATACTGATCACGCGTGGACCGGACATGCAGGCGCGGATGGCCGATATCGTCGAATGGGTTATCTGCGATGCAGGGATTAACGATGTGGCCGAATTGGAAGCTTGGGGTATGAAAGAACGCACTGCGCGACAGAAGAAGATGCTCGAGGAACGCATCGGACGCAACGTCTCGTTCGCCCGCGCCTTTGCCGAATCGTTTGTCAGCGACAAATACGGCATGGCAACAACTCATTGGGATAAACTGATGACACGTGTATCGCGTGGTGTCGGTAACCCTTGCCCTCTACTACTAATCGGATTGCCGGTGAGCGTGGTTGCCGACTACTCCGCTGCGACACTTGAATTGTAAGCATAAGTTTTCCAGCCCGGCTTGTAGTCAGCATCGGCCTGATTGCCCCACACCGTCCAGCCTTCACGAATACCGCGCCCGAAGAGTTCCAGATACGGACCCCATGAGCAGCTTTCAATCAATTCGTACTGCTCATCCGGTTTTCGCGAATGTTCGCGTTTGCGGGTCTGCATCATGTTGACCTGACGCCGACCGGGTGGAAGCGTGCGAACACTTTTCCCACGGGTGCCGAACAACAATATTTCGGTAACGTTGCGGAAATAGAAACCCACGCCTCGCCCGTCGGAACCACCGTCTTTCCGGATTTTATGCCAGATTATGTTTGATTTGTATTCAAAGCCCCAAGCCGACAAGACGCGCAACCCCTCCGGCAAGAGCGCGTTTGGAACCCATATGTAACAATGCGCGCGGTCTCCCATGAAATCAGCGACCGGCAAATGACAGATATCGTCAACGGTCATCGTCGGGTATCGGGAAAGCCGCTTATGCTCAGGGGCGACCTTGCCTGTCCGGTTCGTGAAGCGCCAAGGTGGATCTGCCATCACGGTACCAAAGCGATCATCGCCCAAGAAGTTGCACAAATCTTGTGAAGCACCGTGTTGCATGTCCAACATATTGCCGATCCAGTTGCTGATGTCACTAGAACATTAGTAGAACAAATGATCTTTCGCAAATGTTAATGCAGCCACTGCATATCCAGCTCGTCAATCCTCCAGGCTGTCTTCGCGCTTTTTCGCGATCAGGGCGCGTTCCTCTTCCTTGCGTTTGAGGAAGCGTTCGCCGTAGCCCTTGATCTCGTTGTCGTCGATGATCTTGCGGGCGCGGCCGAAGACCTCGTCTTCTTCCTCGTCGATATGATGCTGATAGTCGTGGTCGAGCTTCTTGAACTTCTCGAGCCAGGCGCCTTCGGACATGTCCATTTCGTTCAGCTCTTCCATGATATCGTCAAGCTGCTGATGTTCGTGAACGGAGTGCCGGGCGGAATCCTGACCCCATGTCTTGGAGATGAGCTTGGAATAGAAGGTTTCCTCTTCGGCGGCGGCGTGGCTTTTGACGTCGTGATAGAGTTCGTCCCACGCCTCGCGCCGCTTGGCGCTGTCGCCGCTGGTGTCGCCAATCGTGTCGAGCAGTTGGCGATGGCGCTCATGGTCGGATTTGATGGCTGTGTAGATATCTGTCATGGCAGGTCTCCGCTTGGGGTGACCTCAGAACGCTCCAATGTGCTGCCAAGTTCCGCTCGGATCGCTCAGAGGTCGGGATCATCCGCCGCCCGGACGAGCCTTGTCAGATCCGAAAGCGCCTCGTGCTGTTGGCCCGTCGCGTTGAAATTCGCGGGGTCGAGCCAGAGACGGAAAGCTTCGGACAGGGCGGGCCATTCGGTGTCGATGACCGAGAACCACGCGGTATCGCGGTTGCGGCCTTTGACCACGGTCGCCTGCCGAAAGATGCCCTCGAAGCTGAAGCCGAGGCGCTGCGCCGCGCGGCGTGATGGCCGGTTGAGCGCGTCGCATTTCCATTCGTAGCGACGGTATCCGGCCTCGAATGCCCAGCGCATCATCAGATACATCGCTTCGGTCGCGGCGCGTGTGCGTTGCAGGGCGGGGGCCATGGCGATGAAGCCGACCTCGATCGCGCCCGAGGCAGGCTTGATCCTCAGATAGGAGGCAAAGCCGCCCCAGCGGTCACGCTCGGTGTCGTGGATGGCGAAAAAGAGCGGATCGTCACCCGCCGCCGCCTCGCGCATCCAGCGGTGAAACTGCGCGGCGGAGGCGAATGGCCCGACGGGCATGTAATCCCAGACCCAGTCATGCCCGTCATAAGCATTGAACAGAAGTGCGGCATGCGCCTCGGCGTTCAATGCCACAAGCCGGGCATAGCGCCCCTCAAGCGTGAGGGTGCTGTCGGGGCGGGGCGGCGGGGCCCAGTTTCGAAGAGTGGGCCCAACCGGGCGCGGGTCGGTCATGTGGTGATCTCCGTGCGTGTTGCGCAGAGACTACTGTGGAACGCGCGAAACTGGAACCGGAACCATGCTTCTGATGGCGGTGGCCGTGTGGCCGCCGATCAGATCGCCGCGCGCCCCGCGAGACGTTGTTGCACAAGGCCCGCGATCTGGGCCACCGGGCCGGTGGCGGGGGCGCCTTTCTTGCGGGTCTGTGCCAACAAGCTTGCGGCGCAGGCCATTTGCCTGTCATCCGCCGCGCGCGCCACGCCCGCCAGAAACTGCGCCACGTAGTCGAGCATCGCGCCCTCGGGCTGTTCATCGAGAAGGCTTGCGACATGGGCCATGTCATCCCGGTAGGCCACTGGATCAGCCTCGATCACGTCAGTCCTGAACCGGCGGGGGCCGTTTGGCTGACGCTCGGGCGGGAGAAGGCGGAGCACGGTTTCCTGAAACCGGCCCAGATGGGTCACCGGTTTCGGCAGGAAGGCATCGGCACCCGCCGCCATGGCCAGATCCTCGGCCCCGTCATCGCCGCTTGTTCCGATGATGACCGCGACACGCGGCACCCCGTCGTTCAGTTCGGTTATGAGATCGGCGCCCGACCCGTCAGGCAAGCCGAGGTCGATCACCACCGCAGAGGGGCGATACACCTGAAGGTGGCGGCGTGCCGAGCGGAGGCAATCGGCGCGCCGGATGCGCGCGCCGGAATGCAAACACATCAGCCGCATCGCGTCACAGGCAAAAAGGCTGTCCTCGACCACGAGGATGGTCATGCCGAGAAGCGGGCGACCCGCGGTCGGCGCATAGGGCGGGGGGAATGTCGTGTCGTCATCCATTGTAGAGAGCCTCCTGAAAGGGTGTGCCCCAAGGATTACGCAGCCATGGTGAACGTGGGGTTAACCGCTGGATGCTGTTCGCGACGGTGGTGGGCTGCGGCGGTTCGTCCCTTGTCTCGGACGGCTCATATCCCCATAACAACACCAAACGAGAGCTATGAGGAGCCATCCATGATCGGCCGTCTGAACCATGTCGCCATTGCCGTGCCCGATCTCGAGGCCGCAGCCGCGCAATACCGGGGTGCTTTGGGGGCCCAAGTGGGCGCGCCGCAGGACGAACCGGATCACGGCGTCACCGTCATCTTCATCGAGTTGCCCAACACCAAGATCGAGCTTCTGTATCCACTGGGCGAGGACAGCCCGATCAACAGCTTTCTTGAGAAGAACCCGGCGGGGGGCATCCATCATATCTGTTATGAGGTCGATGATATCATTGCCGCGCGCGACCGGCTTGAGCAAAGCGGGGCGCGGGTGCTGGGCAGTGGTGACCCCAAGATCGGGGCACATGGCAAGCCCGTCCTGTTTTTGCACCCCAAGGATTTCAATGGCTGCCTTGTGGAACTGGAGGAAGTCTGATGGGAATTGCGTCGGGGATCGTGCTCTATCTTGTCGTGTGGTTCATGACATTCTTCGTGGCTTTGCCTATCCGGATCGAAACCCAAGGCGAGGCCGGAGACATCGTGGACGGCACGCATTCAGGGTCGCCCCAGCAGCACCACCTCAAGAAGAAAGCCTGGATCACCACGTGGATCGCCTTGGCGATATGGGCGGTGCTGGCCTATATCATCATCACCGGCACGATCTCGGTGCGCGATTTTGACTGGTTCAACCGGATGGGGTGATCGCCTTGTCGCGCGTGACCGCGTGAAAGAGGTGGGTGAACGTCGCCGCGCCGAGGATCGGGATCACGAGATTCAACAGCGGAATCGAAAGCGGCATCGCCATGAGCGTGCCTGCGAGCCAAATCTTGCCACGGTGTTCGCGCCGAAGCTCTTTGGCGCGGGCCCGCCCGATGCGGCGCATCGCGGCGAGTTGAAAATATTCCCGTCCGAGCAAAAACCCGTTCACCGCCCAGAAGATGAATATCGCGGCGGGCGCGAAGAGCAGGTAGAGGATGATCGCGAGAAGATTGACGACGATCAGCACCCCCAGAAACGACAGCGTGTCTGTCAGCGCATCGGTCCATGAAATGCGGGGCACCGGCGGTAGATCGGGATAATGCCGGTCTTCGACCGCCTGCGCCACATCCTCGAGGAACATGGACGTGATGGCCGATGCCACGGGCACCATCAGGAAAACCGACAGCACGAGCATCAGGAAAAGGCTTCCCCAGCTTAGCAGGTCGTCGACCCATGTGACCTGTCCGATCAGCGGAAGTTCGGCCCCGTCGCCGAGTATCCATTGCAGCCACACCAGAAAAAGCGCGTAGACCGCCACCAGAAGCGCAAAGGTGAGGCCGATCCCAAGATAGAGCACGCGGCGGAAGCGCGGGTCACTGATTTGAGATACAGCTTTGATAAAGCTCGAAAATATCATTCCGGCATCCATGTGGTGATCGCCTCGACTTCGGGGCGGGGCCGGTCTGGAGGAGTGGAAGAGGCGGTGCCAATATGAATGACACCCGCCACCCGTTCATGCGGCGCAAGCCCGAGGCCCGTTTCAACGAAGGACCTGTCGAAGACCGGCCAACCGGTAAGCCAATTCGCCCCCCAGCCCGAGGCCAGCGCGGCATTGAGCAGCGCAAGGCACACGGCGCCGGCGGAGTAGGTCTGTTCGATTTCGGGGATGTTGTCCGAGGTTTGCGGCGCTTCGACCACGACCACCGCAAGATGGCTGCCGTCATAAGCCGAGCGCGCCTTGGCGATGTCCTCGGGGTCGCGGCCCAAGGCGGTGCCGCGCATCTCCACAAGGTCCGCCAGCCGCGACAGGGCCCCGCGCTCAAGCACGACAAAGCGCCACGGCACCAGCTTTCCGTGATCCGGCGTGCGGGCTGCGGCGGTCAGAATGGGGGCCAGGGCCGCGCGGTCGGGAACGGGGGCCCGCAGAAGCTTGGCAGGACGCGACCGGCGGTTGAGCAGAAATTCCATCACTGGATTGGTCTCGGACATTTGGGGCGGGCCTCCTTCGCGGTGTGAGCGATATGTCGGATGTGGCGCGCGTGGGGTCAAGCCCCGTGCTTGCCCGGTTTCTCGATTCGGCGCAGTATCCGGTGCATGTCCCGCCCCGACCTGAGCCATCTTGCCGTGCCCGGAGCGCGCATCGCGGTGCGCGCCACGCCACGCGCGTCCCGTGACCGGATCGAAGCCGCGAATGGCGAATTGCGGGTCTATGTCACCGCACCGCCGGACAAGGGCAAGGCCAACACGGCGATCCGCACTCTTCTGGCGCGGGCGATCGGAGTGCCCAAAACGCGGCTGCGCCTTGTCTCGGGCGCGCTCTCGCGGGAGAAGGTGTTCGTGCTTGAGCCGGATTAGAGCATCTCGCCCGGTCTTCTGCGGATGAGCGGCGACGAGGGCCTGTGCCCTCAAAGCGGTCGTTGCATGCCGCGCCGTTCACAAGGTGCGGTGGTGGGGCCGGATCATCAACGGCTTGCCCGGCAAAGGCCGCCGCCAATCGGCACCGCCCGCCCGCAGCGTAAAAGCCAGACCCATAAATCAATTCATTGGATCGGCACCATTTCTTGAAAGATCAAGTTTGGTTGTCTTGAAGTGACTTGGCGCGGGTCACGCCTCGCCCTGACTGGGATGCGCCGCGATGTCGCGCCGATCACGGGTCATCATTCGGGTCAGCATAAAGCCCGCGAACAACAAGAGGCCGCCGCCAAAGATCATCCCCTTGGCCGGCACCTCGCCAAAAATCAGGAAGCCCAGCGTGCTCGCGACGATGGGCGAGACAATGATGTCGACCAGGGAATAGACATTCGCGTTGAGCCGTTTGAGGACGATCGAGATGCCGAAATAGGCAAACCCCGTGGACACCAGCCCAAGCGCCAGCGCCCAAAGACCGGCGGGTGCGGTGATGCCCAGCCTCTCGTTGTCCACCATGCTGAGAATATTTCCGGTCCCGTAAATCAAAAGCGCCGGTGACAATACGAGAGCCGCAGTGAGCATCGACCAGGCGATGTCATTGCCGGTTTCGGTTTTGCCTTCGTAGCGCATGTAGGTCACCATCGCCGCATAAATCGCGCCATCCGCAAGGGCGACAAGATTGCCCATCATGTATCCGCCCGCCAAGGGCTTGGCGATAACGATGCCGACAATGGCGATGCCGAACACCACGACATGACCCAAACCTGCCTTCTCGCCCAGAAAAATCGCCGAGAATATGAAGGTAAAGAATGGTGCCACGCTCCAGAAAATGACGGCATTGGCAATCGGCACCAGCGTCATTGCGTAATTGAATACGCTGATCTGCGCCGCGATAAGAACACCGATAACGAGAGTGTCCTTCAGGTTTCCCCAAGGCACGCGGATCGGCCGACCTGTTGCAAGTGGCAATGCGATCATCAGGAATGCGGCTGCGGTCAGAACCGCATAGAAGTTCAACGTCTGAATCGGGATTCTGCCATCGGTCAATTTGACGAATACGCCGATCGTCGCCTCCGACAAGGTGATCAGCATTAGCAGAAAAATGGTTCGCATATCCGGTGTCCGGTCATGAGATCGCGAGGCCGACGATCAGCGCCGCAGTCTATCTGCAACTCCGTGCGGGCGTGCTGGTTCTGGCCTGCGGGCGAAAACGTCGCAAGATCGGGCACGGCCCTCTGGCAAAAGCATCGCGCGCGTGCCCGATTCCCGTTTTTTCACCCATACCCAAGACGCCGTCCGACCCCGCCGGTTTATTCGGCCTTTCCGCGCGCGCGCTGATAGACGCCCTCGGGAAGGTCGAGCGCGGCGCCCAGATCGTGCAACTGCGTAACTGAGAGCGTGATCGTCTGGGTGCGGTCGGTGCGCGGATCGTGCTGAGTGATGGTCACACACTCTTCGAAGGCGTTGATGATCACGTCCTCCCCAAGGGGTGCGTCCCCTTCATCGACAAGGGTGATGACGGTGGAATCGAATTCGTGCTCGATGGAAAACATGGTGGTAACGTGACCCGCGCGGCGGCGGATTGCAAGTCCACAAGGCGGGGGCTGGTGCTTGGCCGCTGCCATGCTAAATTAAGCGAAACACAAGTTCTCCGAGGGTCTCATGCGCAAACTTATCTGTGTCAGTTTATTCGTTCTTGCGGCGTGTGGCGCACCGCCTGCGGATGCGCCCAGCACCTCGCAGCCACAGGGGCAGCAGGCGACCCGCGCACTGACGCCGACCAGCGCCGAGATGAACCGCTTTCGCACCGTGGTGAGCCGGGTTGAGCCGGTGGCCGAGCGGATCTGCCGGGCGCAGTCACAGGGCATCAACTGTGACTTCAAGGTGGTGATCGACGACCGACCGCAGAAATCGCCCAACGCCTTTCAGACCGTGGATAAAAGCGGGCGCCCGATACTCGCCTTCAACCTTCCGATCATCGCGTCGGTGCGCAATGGCGACGAGCTTGCCTTTGTGATGGGGCACGAGGCGGCGCACCATATCGAGAAGCACCTCGCACAACAGCGCAACAACGCGATTGCGGGTGCGATCATTCTTGGCGGGTTGGCCGCTCTGACCGGCGCAAGCTCGAGCGGGGTGGATGCCGCCGCCGATCTGGGCGCCAATGTCGGTGCGCGCAGCTATTCCAAGGATCACGAACTTGAGGCCGATGCGCTGGGCACGGTGATCACCCGGCGGGCTGGCTATAACCCGGTCAAAGGCGCGGAATTCTTCACCCAGATCGCCGATCCGGGCGACCGTTTTCTCGGGACGCATCCACGCAACAAGGACCGGATCGACACCGTGCGGCGGGTGGATGCCTCTCTGCAATGAACCAACTGATGAACGTGGTCAGTGACCGGGGCTCGAAATACGCGGTCTCGGGCGCGCCGGCTCGGGACCGAGAGTCCGCCGAGGCATTTCTCAAGGAGCTGAAGAGAAACAAGAAGTTCGCCAAGGCCACGCATAACAGCTGGGCCCTGATCCTGAAGGATGGCACGCAGATCAAGGTCGATGACGGCGAATCGGGCGCGGGTGCGGTCATTCTCAGGATGCAGGAGCGCGAAGACCTGCTTGGGCATGTCATCGTCGTGACCCGGTGGTATGGCGGCAAGCACCTTGGTGGAGATCGCTTTCGCCATGTTCAGGACTGCGTGCGCGCCTATCTTGAGAGCTTTGTCTGAACGCTCGGGCGCGATTGATCTGGGTCAATGTCAGTAGCGCAGAGCTATGCGAGCATCGTGTGTGCGGTGCATGTCGTTGTGCCGCTCAGACAGGGAGATGTGATCATGAGCACTCAGACACGGTTCAAACAGGCTGCTGACCTTGTTGACAGGATGGCGTCGCAGCAGGCGCTCGATCTGGAGACGTTGGTGTTGCGCGGGCAGCTTTCGATGGATGCGATCGGCGAGGCGGTTGTCCGCTGTGCCGGCTGCACGGACCCCGAAGGATGCGATGCGTGGCTTGGCTTGCAGACGGTGCCGGTGGCACGCGGCCCGGAGATGTGCCGCAATCAGCCGTTGTTCGATCTTCTGAAAGACGGCAAATCCGCCTGAGCGCGGGGAATGGTCAACGTCAGGTGAGCCGGCAGCGATGCTAAGCTGGTCAACCTGCGGCGGCACGCAGCGCGGATGCGATGCCGGTGAACACGCAGCCCGAGGCCAGCAGGATGAAGCCGTGCCAGATGGCCGTGGCGAAGCGCAGCTTTTCGGTCGTGTAGAACACGATGCCGGCACAATACAGTAATCCGCCGATGCAGAGCGACCACAGGCTGAGGGCCGGCAAAATATCCATCAGCGGGATGATCAGGGCAATCGCGATCCAGCCCAATGCGACGTAAGAGACCCAGCCCGAAGTCATCTTACCCCGTTCGGCGCGAAACTTGGCCCACATGCCCAAAAGCGCCAGTCCCCAGACCAAAATCAGCACACCATAGCCAAGTGCGGTGCCCAGCAGCACCCCGAGCGGAGTGATCGTGCCGGCAATCTTCATGTAGATCGCCGCGTGATCAAGCCGGCGCAGAAGGGGCCGGGCCCGGGTGTGCGCGGCGAGGTGATAGGCGGCGGAGGCACCAAGCATGCACAGAAGACCCACGGCATAGACCACGGCGGCAGTCAGCGCGCCACCGCTCAGCTGCGCGCCGGAGGCCACGAAAAGGACCACGACCGCGGCGATTGCCGCGATGACACCGATCACGTGGATAATCCCGTCGGCAACGCGTTCAGCCCGTGTATATGCAGGATAAGTCATATTTGGCGCCTTCGTCTCGGGGTTTGCGGTTCCGGAATATCCCGGATCATATCGCCATCCGCCATGAAGTTCGTGTTGATTTCCGCCACGGGTCAGTCTGAACACATGGCGCGGTGCAGAAAGGATCGCACACCTTTGTGCCGCCAGCGTGGCACAAAGTCGTGATGAATTGGTTCACGGGATGGGCCGGTATGTTTACGTTCCACAAACTGTCGCCAAAGCTGGCTCAGAGCCGTCCCCAAAGGTCATATTCGCCCGCTTCGTCGACGGTGACCGTGACGATGTCCCCCACGCGCAGCCGATCTGTGCCTTCATCAATGAACAGACAGCCGTCGATCTCGGGGGCGTCGGCCTTGGTTCGGCAGGTGGCGACACCATCTTCGTCGATGTCATCGATAATCACCTCTTGCCGGGAACCAACCTTGGATGCCAGCTTATCCACAGAAATGGCCTGTGCTTTTTCCATAAACCGCTGCCAGCGTTCTTCTTTCACAGGCTCGGGCACATGGTCGGGAAGGTCGTTCGACCGCGCCCCGGCCACGTTCTCGTATTTGAAACAGCCGACCCGGTCGAGCTTGGCCTCGTCGAGCCAATCAAGAAGGGTCTCGAACTCCTGTTCGGTTTCACCGGGATAGCCCACGATGAACGTCGAGCGCAGGGTGATGTCGGGACACATATCGCGCCACGCGGCGATTTCGTCGAGGGTCTTGGCCGCGGCGGCGGGCCGTGCCATGCGCCTTAGTGTTTCGGGATGGGCATGCTGAAACGGGATGTCGAGATAGGGCAGGACAAGCCCTTCGGCCATCAGCGGCACGAGGTTGCGAACATGCGGATAAGGATAGACATAATGCAGCCGGACCCACGCCCCGAGCGAGCCCAGATCGCGTGCAAGATCGGTGATATGCGCACGGTGGCCGCGATCTTCGTTATGTTTTATGTCAACGCCATAGGCCGAGGTGTCCTGAGAGATCACCAGCAATTCGCGCACGCCGCTGTCGACCAGCTTTTCGGCTTCGCGCAGCACGGCGTGTGCCGGTCGCGAGGCAAGACGACCGCGCATGTCGGGAATGATGCAGAACTTGCACTTGTGGTTACAGCCCTCTGAAATCTTGAGATAACTGTAATGCCGCGGTGTCAGTTTCACACCCGATGCCGGTAGCAGATCGACGAACGGATCGGGTGCGGGCGGCACGGCCTGATGAACCGCGTCGAGAACCTGTTCGTATTGGTGCGGGCCGGTCACCGCGAGAACGCGGGGATGCGCGCCGGTGATGTAGTCGGGTTCGGCCCCGAGACACCCCGTGACGATCACGCGGCCGTTTTCGGCCAGTGCTTCTCCGATGGCTTCGAGGCTTTCGGCCTTGGCGCTGTCGAGAAAGCCGCAGGTGTTCACGATGACCGCGTCCGCGCCGCTGTAATCCGGCGAGATGCCGTAGCCTTCGGCGCGGAGCCGCGTGAGGATACGCTCACTGTCCACCAGCGCCTTGGGACAGCCCAGTGACACCATGCCGATGCTGGGTTGTCCGGTGCGGGTGGTTTCGCTCACGCGCGCACGGGCGAGGTCGGGGCGGAGGTCTGGGGGATTGGTGCTCATATCGGCGCCATATAAGCCCGCAGAGGGCGCACGAAAAGCCTTAAACGGTTGTTCATGTCGTGCAGGCGATCTAAATCTTCGACATAAGACTAATAACAAGAGCAGTAGGGAGGCCCTTGTCATGCTGCGCTGGCTTATTCGGCTTGTGGTTCTTGTCATCCTGGTGGTGGCTGTCGCCCTTGTTTCTTTCATCATGCTGCCCGGAGAGCGGATTGCGGGTATCGCGGCGGACCAGATTGCCAAGGCGACGGGCCGGACCGTTGAGATGGAAGGCGACACGACAGTCAGTTTCTATCCCATTCTGGGTGTCAGCACGGGGCGCACTACCGTGTCCAACGCCGATTGGTCGGATAATGGTCCGATGTTCGTGGCCGATAGCTTTAAGGTGGGGGTCGATCCCATTGGCCTGATCAAGGGCTCGATCCGGATCACCGGACTCGAGGCGGTCAACCCCGACATCCTTCTTGAACGGTCCAAGGACGGGCGCGTGAATTGGGAACTCAATGTCGAGGGGGTTGCGCCATCGGGGCAGGGAGATGCTGAGCAGCCCGCGCGCTCGGATCAGCTTGCCCTGACGCTTGATCGCGCGCTGATCACCGGGGCGTCGCTGCGCTATGTGGATGGGCAGGCCGGAACCGAAACGACGGTCAATGATATCGACCTCGATCTGCGTTGGCCGTCCTATACCGGTGAGGCGACGTTCGATGTCTCGCTCAATCCCGCCGGTGAACAGGTCAATCTGAACGGCACGGTCGCACGCCTCGATCAGTTGATCGAAGGCGAGCTTTCTGCGGTGAGTGTGCAGGCCGGAACGCGGGGCGGCGAGATCGCGTTTGACGGACGGGTCAGTTCCCGCCCGAGCCTTGCCGGCAGTTTGCGTGCCAATCTGAGCAGCACATCGCGGTTTCTGGCCTCGCTTGGACTTGGAGCGGTGGAACTGCCCGAAGGGTTGGGCCGCACCGCAGAGATGCGCGGAGAGTTGACCGTCACCGAAGGGCCGGTCATCGCGCTGAGGAATATGACCGCAACGCTGGATCAGAATACATTGACCGGCGGCATGGATATTACGCTCGGAGGGGATCGCCCGCGCGTCACGGCGCAATTGAATGCAGGCGCGCTCGATCTGAGTGCGCTTGACCCGAAAAGCGGCGGCGAAAGCGATGCGGCGGCAAGCGGCACGGCGGTTGATACAGGTTGGTCAAAGGCCCCCATAGATGCCAGCGCGCTTGGTCTTGCAGACGCGGAAATCGCGCTGTCCGCCGAAAGTCTGGACCTTGGGACATTCAAGTTCGGCAGGGCGCGTGTTCTGACCACCGTTGACCGCTCGCGCGCCGTCTTCGCGCTGAACGACCTCAGCGGCTATGGCGGGCGTGTTTCCGGAGAGTTCGTGGCGAATAATCGCAACGGCCTGTCTGTGGGTGGGGACATGACTGCGCGGAATATCGACATGGAGGCGCTTTTGACGGACGCGGCGGGCATTACGCGGTTCGCGACCGATGGCAATGTCACACTGGATTTTCTTGGGGTTGGGCAATCTGTCGATGCGATCATGAACAGCCTGCGGGGCAGCGTCTCGCTTTCGACCGGCAAGGGCGTCATTTCCGGGATCGACCTTGATCGGCTGATGCGATCAGGAGATGTGAGCGGTGGCACGACGGTATTTGATGAAATGTCGGCAAGCTTTGATATCGAGGACGGCAATATGCGGGGCGACGACCTTAGCATGTCGATGCCGCTTGCCAAGGCCACGGGTGAGGGGCGCATCGGCCTTGGGGCCCGCGACCTGAATTATACTTTCACGCCCAGCCTTCTTGAAGGCGAAAACCGCAAGGGGCTTGCCATTCCGGTTCGGATCAAGGGGCCATGGGCCGATCCGAAAATCTATCCCGATATCGAGGCCGCCATAGACCTCAATTTCAAGGAAGAGAAGGAGGAGCTTGAGAAGAAGGCGCGCGAGGAGGTCGACAAGGAGATCAACAAGCTTGTCGAGAAAGAGCTTGGCGTTACTGTCGAGGAGGGACAGTCGGTCGAAGATGCGATCCGCGACGAGGCTGAAGGCGCGCTCAAGAAAGAGTTGCTGAAATTGTTCGAGTGATCGGGTGGCGCATTGTATTTTGGCGCCCGGTGCCTTGGTGTGCATGACCAAAAACAAAGGGTGCGCGCCGAACGCACACCCTTCGCTGTTTCAGGCGGCTGAACCGAGTTAGCGGCGGCGGTCGCGGCGCGAGCTCATCGGTTGAAACGCGACGCCCACATGTGCCTCGCAGTAGGGTTTGCCGGATTGCACTGGTAGTCCGCAGAACCAGAACTCCTCGGTGGCGGGGTCGCCAACGGGCCATTTGCAGGTCCGCGAGGTCAGTTCCATCAGGGTCAGCTTCTTGGCCTTCTTTTCGATCTCGGACACCTTTGCCAGCGCCTTGGGATCAATCTCGTTCGCCGAAGGCTGCGGCGGAAGCGGCTGACCAGCAGGGATGATCGGTTTCATGCGGCTGACCGGGGCGGGCGCGGCCGCCGGCGTCTCCTCGGTTTCCGGCGTCGGCTCTGGCTGAGCGGGTTTCTTGGCCTTGGGGGCGGGCTTTGGCGCGGCCTTCGCTGGTTTCGGCTTGGCCTCGGCGGCGGGGCTTGCCGCTGCTGCTGCACCGCCCCCGCCGTTACGGTTCGAAAGACCGAGGCGGTGAACCTTGCCTATGACGGCGTTGCGCGTGACGCCCCCCAGTTCCTTGGCGATCTGGCTGGCGGACTGGCCTTCTCCCCACATTTTCTTGAGTATCTCGACGCGCTCATCGTTCCAGGACATAGCTTTCGCTCCAATGGGGCGGCGCGATCCGCTCGGGCCACCCTGAAAAATTCGTATGAGGCCCTATTCTAATCACTGAGTGCCGAGATACAAGGCAAGAGCAGCGGATTCGGCGGGGGATTGCGATGGCATATCAACAGATGGGTGAACGGCGTTTCGGGCGCATGAACTGGCTTGGCCTCGCGACGCTGGCCGAGCGTGAAGTCCTGCGCTTCCTTGCGGTCTGGACCCAAACGGTTCTCGCGCCGCTGGTGACGTCGGCGCTTTTCCTTTTGATCTTTACCATCGCGATCGGACCGCGCCGGGGCGAGGTGATGGGGGTGAGTTTCACCACATTCATCGCGCCCGGCATCCTGATGATGACGGTGATACAGAACGCATTCGCCAACACTTCGTCCTCGATCGTGATCTCGAAGGTGCAGGGCAATATCGTCGACACGCTCATGCCGCCGCTCAGCGCCTTCGAAATGGTGCTGGGATATCTTGCCGGTTCTGTCGCGCGCGGCGTGATCGTGGCGCTTGCCATCGCGCTTGGCCTTTGGGCCGTGCTTGGCATCGTCCCGGCGCATCCGGTCTGGGCCTTTGTTTTTGTCATGCTGGGCGCGATCTTCGTGGGCGGCCTCGGTATCGTGGCCGGCATTTTCGCCAACAAGTTCGATCAGATGGCCGCGATCACGAATTTCGTGGTGACGCCGCTCGCATTTCTGTCGGGCACGTTCTACTCGGTCGAGGCGTTGCCGCCGGTGCTGCGTGATATCACCAATGTGAATCCGATCTTCTACGTGATCGACGGTGTGCGATTTGGCGTAATCGGGGTGTCGGACGCCAGCCCGTGGCTGGGCCTTGCGATCGCTGTTGGATCATCTTTCGCCATTGTCGGGGCTGGCTGGGCGATGTTCGCGCGCGGCTATAGGCTCAAATCCTGATGCGACAGTCTTGGCCGGACCGCGCACAAGAGGGCCACATCGTTCGTCATTGAAATTGGCGAGTGGCGGGTTCTGACGGGCGGCGCCGGGGAAGCTTTGCCAAACTGATCCCACGAGGCACCACGAAGTCGCGCGGACGTGGATTTTTTGCTTCCCCCAACGTCATGCGGAAGCTAAAGACGTCTCATGACATTGCGACGCCCTCATCTCCCCGCCCGACGCCGACGCCTTAGCGCCTGACGTCCACGTCGCCTGTCGCGTCGCACCGTGTTAGGTGCCTATCCTTCAAATCATCGCCGGTGCATGCCGCACCCCCTCTCGTTCAGCAAAGGATATGTCCGATGATCCCGTCTATTCTGCCGACCTATAACCGCGCCCCCCTCAGCTTTGTCAAAGGCGAGGGCAGCTGGCTCATCGAGGCGGATGGGCGACGGTTTCTGGACCTTGGCGCGGGCATTGCCGTGAATGCGATGGGTCACGCGCATCCGGCGCTTGTCGAGGCGCTGACCACTCAGGCACAGGCGCTGTGGCACACCTCGAACCTGTATCACATACCGGCGCAGGAGGCGCTGGCCGATGCGCTGGTCGAGGCCACGTTCGCCGACACGGTCTTTTTCACCAATTCCGGCACCGAGTCCTGCGAGTTGGCGGTCAAGATGGTGCGCAAGTTCTTTCACGACGCAGGTTCGCCGGAGCGGACCGAGATCATCGCTTTCGAGGCCTCGTTCCATGGCCGGTCAAGCGCGGGCATCGCCGCCGCAGGCTCCGAGAAGATGACCAAGGGGTTTGGCCCCCTTTTGCCCGGTTTCAAGCATGTGGCGTGGGGGGATCACGATGCGCTCCATGCCGCGATCGACAAGAACACCGCCGCGATCCTGATCGAGCCGGTGCAGGGCGAAGGCGGCATCCGACCGCTACCCGATCAGTGCCTCAAGGGGTTGCGCGATCTGTGTGATGAGCATGGTATCCTGCTTGTCCTTGACGAGGTGCAATGCGGTGTGGGCCGGACCGGGCGGCTTTTCGCCCATGAGTGGGCCGGGGTCGACCCCGATATCATGATGGTCGCGAAGGGGATCGGCGGTGGTTTTCCTTTGGGTGCGGTGCTGGCCACAGAGCGCGCCGCACGGGGTATGGTCGCGGGCACCCACGGTTCGACCTATGGGGGTAATCCGCTGGGGTGTGCGGTTGGTTATGCGGTGATGCAGCATGTGACCGCCCCCGAATTCCTTGAGGAGGTGCGGCGCAAGTCGGGCCTTTTGCGGCAAAAGTTGGAAGGGCTGGTGGCGGCCCATCCCGACATCTTCGAAGACGTGCGCGGCAGTGGTCTCATGCTGGGTCTGATCTGCAAAGCAACCAACACCGATGTGGTGCAGGCCGGGTATGATGCGCTTGTCGTGACGGTGCCGGCGGCCGACAACGTGGTGCGCCTTTTGCCGCCTCTCACGATTTCGGATGACGAGATCGCGGAGGCCGTAAAGCGCCTTGATCATGCGGCAACGCAACTTGAAGGGGCGGCATGATCCGCTTGTCTTTTCCTTGAACACACGAACATGATCCGGTCGAACGAAAGGACCGCAAATATGGCTGATTTTCTCGACATCAACAAAACCTCTCCCGAAGATTTGCGGGCGATTATCGACACTGCGCAGGCGATGAAAATCGCGCGTCAGGGCGCAAAACGCGGCACCTTTGATGCCGAGCAACCCTTGTCGGACCACATGGTCGCGCTCATCTTCGAAAAACCGTCGACGCGAACCCGGGTCAGTTTTGATGTCGGCGTGCGCCAGATGGGCGGTCAGACCATGACCCTTTCGGGGGCCGAACTTCAGCTGGGCCATGGTGAGACGATCGCCGATACCGCCCGTGTTCTGAGCCGTTACGTCGACCTGATCATGATCCGCACATTCGACGAATCCGTTCTGCTCGAGCTATCCGAATATGCCGAGGTGCCGGTGATCAACGGCCTGACGGACCGCACCCACCCCTGTCAGATCATGGCCGACGTCATGACCTACGAAGAGCATCGCGGGCCGATCGCAGGCAAGAAGGTCGTATGGTCGGGTGACGGAAACAACGTCTGCGCGTCGTTCCTGCATGCGGCAGGCCGGTTCGGGTTCGATTTCACCTTTACCGGCCCGCACCAATTCGACCCCGAAGATGCGTTTGTGGGCGAGGCGCGCCGCGCGGGATCAAAGGTCACCATCGAGCGCGACCCGGTCAAGGCCGTCGAGGACGCGGACCTGATTGTCACCGACACATGGGTGAGCATGCATGACAGCCAGTCCACCAAGGAGCGGCGTCACAACACGTTGCGTCCCTATCAAGTGAACGACGCGCTGATGGCGCATGCGAAACCCGATGCGCTTTTCATGCACTGCCTGCCCGCCCACCGCGAGGATGAGGTCACAAGCTCGGTCATGGACGGGCCCAATTCAGTCATCTGGGACGAGGCCGAAAACCGGTTGCATGCGCAAAAGGCGATCATGCGCTGGTGCCTTGGTGTCTGACTTGGGATATCGTGCGCGTTACGCGGCGATCATGTAGATCTTGCGCAGCGTCTCGGTGATTTCCCAGAGAACAGGCGTGCCCTTGGCGATGAAGAACGTATCGCCGGGGCCGAACTCTTCGACCCGGCCATCGGCGTGGGTGAGCCTCAGCTTTCCGGACAGGACGGTCATCATTTCATGCACCGGGTAGCCGTCGATCTTTTCTCGGCACGGGGCGCATTCCCACGTGCCGGTCAGGATCGACTCGTCCCCGGTGGCGAAATGGGTGTGGTTGAGTTCGGTTGTGTCGTCCGTGGTGAAGGCGCTTTTGTCGGTCATGTCCGAGGGATCGAGCCCGCCTGCGGGGGCCGGTGAAATCAGAAATCCTTGCTCACTCATTGCGGTTCTCCTTTGGAATGGATGATCGTCCATCACCAAAGCACATTCTGCGCCTCTTGCAAATCCCGTGCGACAGCCTAGCCTGAGCGCAGGCAAATCACGGGGGCCACATGGGCAAGGCGCAAATCGGTGTTTACGGTCTGGGCACCATGGGCAGCGCCCTGGCCCTCAACATCGCCGGGCACGGTTTCCGCGTCGCGGTGACCAACCGCGAGACTGAGTGGGTCGATGATTTCCTGAACGAATCCGGGGAGTTGTCCGACAACTTTGTCGGAACAAAAACGCTTGACGCTTTCGTTGCGGCGCTGGATGTGCCGCGGGTGATCTTGTTCATGATCCCGTCGGGCGCCCCGATGGACGCGATGATAGACGCGGTGGCCCCGATGCTGACCGCCGGTGACACGATCATCGACGGCGGCAATGCCGATTTCCACGACACGCGCAGGCGCGCCGCCATGCTGGCGGAACAGGATTTGCATTTTGTCGGCATGGGCGTCTCGGGTGGCGAGGCCGGGGCGCGGCGTGGGCCGTCGATGATGGTGGGGGGAAGTGATCACAGCTGGACACAGCTTAGACCGGTGTTGGAGGCCATCGCCGCGCGCTATGAGGGCGCGCCGTGTGTGGCGCATCTGGGGCCTGACGGCGCAGGGCATTTCGTCAAGACCGTGCATAACGGAATCGAATATGCCGACATGCAGGCGATCGCGGAAATCTACGGCTTGGAACGCTATGGCGCGGCCCGGTCCCCGGCCGAGATCGGCGAGATGTTCGAGCGTTGGAATGCCGGGCGACTGCGATCCTACCTTATTGAAATAACCGGTAAAATCCTGTCCTATACCGACCCTGTGACCGGTCACCCGATGGTCGATGTGATCAAGGATGCGGCGGGGCAGAAGGGGACCGGGCGCTGGACCGTGGTCGAAGCGGTGAAGATGGGGCAGGCGGCCAGCACGATCGAGGCCGCCGTGGGGGCGCGAAGCTGGTCTTCGGAAAAGGCGACCCGCCTGAAATCACAGGATATTCTGGGCGGCGCCCGCGGTGCGGTCCACTGTGACGAGGAGACATTGGCCGAGGCCTTTTTGGCCGTGCGTATCCTGTGCCATGCACAAGGGTTCCGCATTCTCGAGGCGGCATCGCGAGACTATGACTGGGAGCTGGATCATGCGCGGATCGCGGAAATCTGGCGTGCGGGATGTATCATCCGCTCGGCCCTTCTGGACGATATTTCCGAGGCTTTTCAAGAAGGTGCGCCCGAGGGCGAGCTTATCCTAGCCCCCGCCTTCGCGGCGATGCTGGCGCAGTGTGTGCCGGCGCTGCGGCAGGTGGTGGGGCAGGCGGTGCATGCGGGGCACGCGGTGCCGGTGCTGGCTTCTGCGCTGAGCTTTTATGACAGTATGCGGCAGGGATACGGCACCGCGAACATCATACAGGCGCAGCGGGATTTCTTCGGTCATCACGGGTTTGAACGGCTGGGCGAAGACGGCAAACATCACGGCCCTTGGTGGGACTGATACCCAAAGGTTAACAGGGTGCCCGCCACGTCGGTATTGCGTCGGTATCATGTCTGTATCGCGTCGGTCCCGGGTGAGTCTGGGCAATCGTGAAGTGACCGGACGGTGCGGTGCCCATCCGCCGCGTTATCCTGTGGATCGCGACGCCTCTGGCGGGGATATTTTGAGCAAGAAGAAGGGCGGGGCGTTACCCGACGATGAGCGCCTGCGCGGCGGGGGTGGACGCCCAGTCACGCAGCGCGTCCAGCATGGCGGCTGCGGCCCGGCGGGGGTGTTTGACGGCGGTGCCGCAGGAAAGACGCAGGCGCGGCAGCGCCGGTTCGAGCGGGATGGCGCGCAGCGTATCCCCCGCATATGACAGGTCCGTCGCCGGACGCATGGCCAGAACCGCAAGACCCAAGCCCGCGCCCACAAGGCTCCGCACCATTTCGGTCGAACCAGCCCGTGCCACGATACGCGGTGAGAGCGCGGCCTGGGCAAAGAGCGCATCGGTGAAGGGCCGGGCAAGCGGACGGTCAAGCAGCACCATGGGATATCGCGCCACCGTGTCGAGCGCGACCGGCGATCCGTCGCAGACCGGATGCCCGTCCGGGGCCAGAACATAGGGTGGCAGATCGAACAGCGGGTGTGCGGTGATCCCCGGCCGCACGTCGTTGCCGGCAAAGAGGATGACATCAAGTTGACCGGCGAGCAGAGCCTCCTGCACGCTGTCATTGTCATGTTCATGCAGGGCCACGTCGAGCGCCGGATGGTCGCGCATCAGCGGGGCGAGCAATCCGGGCAGGAAGGCCGGTGCGACAGGCGCGTAATAGCCGATCCGCAAGGTTCCGGTCAGACCTTGCGCCGTGTCGCGCCCTGCCGCGAGCGCGCCGGTGTAGGTTTCGAACACGTCGCGGAACCGCGCGGCGAGCTGATGCGCCTCGGGGGTGGCGGAAATGCCCCGCGCCCGGGTGCGCACCAGAAGTTGCGCGCCCAGTTCTTCTTCGACCTGGGTGAGGGCGGCGGCGACCGCCGAGGGCGCGATGTTGAGCCGCGATGCTGCGCCGGTGATCGACCCTTCCTCGACCACGGCGACGAAAGCGCGGAGGGCACGCAGGGACAGGCGGAGATCGGGGAGCATGGCATAACCTCGGAAAATCAGAGGTAGTGTTGCGATAAATTCTATTTTTTCAAGGTATGGGTGTTGTGCCATCTTATGCAGGTCAGCACAGGAGGGCCGGGCATGACCGACGAAACCGCGAAACGGGACAACGAGCTACCGGGGTGGAACCACGTGCCGGATGTGCCGATCGAGGTTTCGCCTTTCTTCTCATGGCCGCCCGATCCGGGCCGGATGCTTCGGTGGCTGCGCCTGCGCTGGTTCGCGGTGGCGGAAAACGTGATCATCGCGGGCATCGCGCTCATTGCCTGGACATGGTTTCAGCCATCGCTTGAGACGACGAAGACGCTTGGCTTTGGCTGGATCGCCGGCATCTGGCTACGCAATATGGTGCTGATGATCCTGATTGCGGGCGGATTGCACTGGTTTTTCTACATGCGCAAGGCGCAGGGCAAAGACCTGCGATACGACGCGCGGCCACTGATGATAAAGGGGCGGCAGTTCAACCTTGGCGGACAGGTGCGGGACAACATGTTCTGGAGCCTGACAAGCGGCGTGGGCTTCTGGACCGCGTATGAAGTGCTGATGTTCTGGGCCATGGGCAATGGCTGGGCGCCGGCTCTGGTGTGGTCGGACAGCCCGGTCTGGTTCTTGGCGCTGTTCCTTCTCACGCCGGTGTGGATTTCATTCCATTTCTACTGGATACACCGTGCGCTGCATTGGGGGCCGCTTTACCGGATGGCCCACGCGCTGCATCACCGGAATGTCAATGTTGGCCCGTGGTCTGGCCTGTCGATGCATCCCGTCGAGCACGCGATCTTTTTCAGTGCGGTCCTCATTCATTTCGTCGTGCCTGCAAATCCGTTGCATATCCTCTTTCACATGCAGCATCAGGCGTTGACCGCCGCCACGTCGCATACCGGATATGAAAGTCTTCTGGTTCGGGATCGCAAGGCGCTGGCGCTGGGCACGTTCCATCACCAGATGCACCACCGTTTCTTCGAGGTGAATTACGGCAATCTGGAGGTGCCGTGGGACAAGTGGTTCGGATCGTTCCATGACGGCACGGCCGAAGCGCATGAGCGGCTTAAGTCGCGGCGGGGGCGGCGGGCCTGATGGCGGGCCGGATCAAATGGCGAGCATGTTCAGAAGATAAAAGATCACCGCCGACATGAGCGCCGCCGCCGGCACTGTGATGACCCAGGCCGCGACGATGGTCAGAAAGTGGCTGCGCCGCACGAGCTTGCGCCGGGCGCGTTCCTCGGCTGGCAGGCGGCGCAGGTTGCCCTGCCCGGTGAGGCCCTTCTTGAGGCGCCGTTCCATATACCATTCGCGGAAGAACCCAACGCCAAAAACACCGCCCACGGCGATATGGGTCGAGCTGACCGGGAGGCCCAGCCAACTTGCCACGATGACGGTGATCGCCGCCGAGAGCGCCACGCAATAGGCGCGCATCGGGTTCAGCTTGGTGATCTGGCTGCCCACCATGCGGATCAGTTTGGGCCCGAAGAGAAAGAGCCCGAAGGAAATGCCGAGCGCGCCGATCACCATGACCCAGAGCGGGATCGAGACCTGACCGGCGAACCCGCCCGCTTCGGAGGCGTGAACGATCGCCGCAAGTGGCCCGACCGCGTTGGCCACGTCATTGGCGCCGTGAGCAAAGGACAGCAGTGCCGCCGACAGGATGAGCGGCAGGCCAAACAGCGTCTTGAGCGAGCGGTTGCGGTTTTCGAGGCCGCGCGATTGGCGGCGGATGAGCGGGATCGTGACGAGCCATGACGCCACCCCGAGCGCGACCCCGATGGCGAGCGCCATTGGCAGGTCGATGTTGATCACACGTTTGAGCCCCTTGAGCGCGAGATAGGCGGCAAAGGCCCCGGCCATGATGCCGACGAGGATCGGCACCCAGCGGCGCGCCGCCGCGATCTTGTCCTCGCGGTAGATGATGCGCGACTTGATCAGTGCGAGGAACGCCGCCGCGATGGCACCGCCCAGCACCGGGCTGATCACCCACGAAGCCGCGATCATGGTCATGGTGGCCCAGTTGACCGCCGCGAAGCCCGCCGCCGCAATCCCGGCGCCCATGACGCCGCCCACCACCGAGTGGGTGGTCGAGACGGGTGCGCCGACGCGCGTTGCGAGATTGACCCAGAGCGCGGCCGACAGCAGCGCCGCCATCATCGCCCAGATGAAAATGTGTGCCTCGGCGACGCTCCGGGGGTCGATGATGTCCTTGGAGATGGTCGAGACCACGTCACCGCCCGCCAGCAGCGCCCCCGCGCTTTCGCAGATGGCCGCGATAATGATGGCCCCGCCCATCGAAAGCGCATTGGCGCCCACGGCGGGGCCCATGTTGTTGGCGACATCGTTCGCGCCGATATTGAGCGCCATGTAGGCGCCGAAGACCGCTGCGGCGATCACCACGATGCTGGAGGAGGACGTGTCGAAGAAAAAG
This sequence comes from Roseovarius sp. E0-M6, assembly GCF_037083845.1. Taxonomy (NCBI): domain Bacteria; kingdom Pseudomonadati; phylum Pseudomonadota; class Alphaproteobacteria; order Rhodobacterales; family Roseobacteraceae; genus Roseovarius; species Roseovarius sp. E0-M6. Next base: position 79,910 of record NZ_JBAPLA010000001.1, read on the forward strand.
CCCGCCGCGAGCCCGGTCAGCACGATGAATATCAGCGCGATACCCATGCCCACCAAGGGCCGCGAGACATAGGCGGTCGCATATTCGACATGGGAAATGCGCCCGAGATCGGTGTCGAGGGTTTTCCACTGGTTGGTGTCTGGGGTCTCGCTCACGCGGGCCTCACGCTTTGGTTCGGTGTCGGGGGCTACCGGGCGCGGGCGCGAAGTTCAACCATGTTGCCGAACAACAGCAGGGGCCGGATCAGAGATTGCGCAGGATCGCGGCAAGCTCGGGTTCGTCAACGCGACTGGCGGCCTGTTCGGGGCTGAGCCACAGGCGGGCCCGTTCATCCGCTTCGGGATAGCTGTCGGAAAGCTCGGGGGCATCGACCTGATAAAGCTCGACCCGGACCGGGGCGGAATATCCACCGTCAAGTTGCTTGTCGTAATGGTAGTGGCCGATATGGACGGGCGCGGATTTGGGCGGCTGCACACCGGCCTCTTCCCATGCTTCCTGCAATGCGGCCTCATATGCGGCCATCCCTTCGATGGGCCATCCCTTCGGGACGATCCAGCGCCCGGTGTCGCGGCTCGTGATCATGAGAACCTCGGTCTGGCCGTTCTCACCCTTGCGCAGACAAAGGGCCGCCACCTGCAATTCCGGCGGGCGGCGCAGGAGGGGGGCAACAACTTCGGTCAAGGCACGTCTTAATCCATCGTTCATAGCGTCTGGGTCCGTTCGGCTGCTCTTTTTCTTTATTATTGAGGTAACTTAGGGCGTCACGCGGCAGATTTCAAACCGATGGCTCGGGACGCAGCACAGATTGGCCTATCACCGCTTCGTTCTGAGCGTCGGATCGGCCTGCGTGGGGTCCTCGGGCCAAGGGTGTTTGGGGTAGCGTCCGCGCATGTCGCGGCGGACATCGGCGTAGGACGATGCCCAGAAGCCGGGCAGGTCCATTGTCGTCTGCACCGGCCGCCCTGCGGGCGACAGCAGCGTCACGCGCAGCGGTGTGCCGCCCACGCTGGGATGGGTGGTCTGGCCGAACATCTCTTGCAGGCGGAGCGAAATTTCGGGGTGTTCGCCCGAATAGTCGATGGGGATATCGCGCCCCAGCGGCGTGGTGAAGGCGGCGGGCACGGCCCGGTCAAGCGCCCGCATCGCGTTCCAGTCGAGCATGGCGCGCAGCGCCGGCAGCATATCGAACCGCTTCCAGTCCTGCGCGGTGCGGATGCCCGCAAGATGCGGCAAGAGCCAGTGTTCGAGCGTGTCCATCAGGGCGGTCTCGGACATGTCGGGCAGGTCGAGCCCGGAGGACCGCGCCAGTGTGACGCGCGCGACGAAGCGTCGGGGCGCGTCCGACCATGCAAGACCGAGTTCGCGCACACCATCGAGCATGGCGCGCGCAAGGGCATCGGGGGGCGCGTCCTTCCAGATGCGATCATCGAGGACGAGCGCGACGAAGCATTCCTGCCGCCGGGCGGTGACGCGCCTTTCGCGGCTGTCCCACCGGCAGATGTCATGCCACGAGATTTCACCCGCAAAAAGATCGCGCAGGTCGCTTTCGGACAGGGCGACCGCTGCGCGAATACGGGCCTCGCGCCGGTCGCCATCGAGATCGGTGGCGACGAGCAGGCGGGTTGCGGCGAGTGTGTCGTCCTCGGGCAGCACGGCCCCCTTGCCGCCCGAGAGCACGTAGCGGGGGACATCGCCGGGCCGGCGCAGGCCGACGCGGTCGGGATAGGCGAGTGCGACCATCTGGGCCGCGCTGAGGGCGGGGGCGGCAGGGGTGCGCCCCGCCGCCCGGGCAAGGCGACCGGCCTCGGTGCGGACACGCGCAAGGGCGGCGCGGTTGGGCGTAAAGGGATACCGGTTCGCAAAGCCCTTGGGATCCTCAAGCGCGGCAAGCCTCAGGGTCAGGTCCACGGGTGCGCCTCGCGGTAGCGGATCGCGGTCAGCCATGAGCGCGGCGAGCGGGGCAGCATCACGTCCGGCGATGGTCAGCATATGTCCAAGGCGCGGATGCAGCGGCAGCGCCGCCAGTGCGCGGCCGTGTTCGGTGATCAGGCCACCGGGATCGAGCGCGCCGAGCAATCTCAGGAGCGATTGAGCTTCGGAGAAGCTTTTGGCGTTGGGCTGGGTGAGAAAGGGCATGTCAGCCGGGGATGCCCCCCAGAGCGCGAGGTCGAGGGCGAGACCGGCAAGGTCCGCGGCCTCGATCTCGGCGGGTGGGAAGGCGGCGAGCGCGCCCTCTTCGCCGCGCGTCCAGAGCCGGTAGGCCGCCCCCGGCGCAACGCGGCCCGCCCGGCCCGCCCGCTGGGTCGCCTCGGCGCGGGTGACGCGCTCGGTCACGAGGCGGGACATGCCTGAGCCGGGATCGAAGCGGGCGCGCCGGGCGCGACCCGCGTCGATCACCACGCGGATATCCTCGATGGTGAGCGAGGTTTCGGCGATGGCTGTGGCCAGCACGATCTTGCGACCCGAGGGCGCGGGGGCGATCGCCGCGCGCTGATCCGCGAAGGGCATCGCCCCGTAAAGCGGGCGCAGGTGGCAGTCCGGTGGCAGGCGTCCCTTCAAAAGCGCCTCGGTGCGGCGGATTTCCCCCTCACCCGGCAGAAAGACGAGCGCGCCACCCCGCGTTTCGGTCAATGCGGTCAGGACAAGCTCGGCCGTGGCCTCTTCGATCCGGACGCGTGGCCCGAGTGGCCGGTCGCGCCAGTGGATGTCTACCGGGTATGTGCGCCCTTCGGAGGTGACAACCGGCGCGCCGCCCATCAGGTCGGCGACCGGGGCTGCGTCAAGCGTGGCGGACATGGGCAGCACGATCAGATCGTCGCGCAGCGCCTCGGCGATCTCAAGGCACAGGGCAAGCCCCAGATCGGCATTGAGAGAGCGTTCGTGAAATTCGTCAAAGAGGACGGCGCCGATGCCGGGCAGGTCCGGTTCGGACTGGATCATGCGGGTGAGGATGCCTTCGGTCACGACCTCGATCCGTGTGGCGGCGGAGGTCACGCGTTCGCCCCGAATGCGGTAGCCCACGGTTTCGCCCGTCCGCTCGCCCAGCGTTTCGGCCATCCGCTCGGCTGCGGCGCGGGCGGCGAGGCGGCGCGGCTCAAGCATGAGGATGCGCCCTTCGGTCAGGCCCGCATCGAGCAGTGCGAGCGGCACCACGGTCGTTTTGCCTGCGCCGGGAGGGGCCTGAAGCACAGCACGGCGGTGGCGCCGCAGCGCGGCCACGAGATCGGGAATGCAGTCATGGATGGGCAGGCGTGTCATGCAGGGGTTATTGCCGGGACAGGGTGACTTTGCCATAGGAGGATTGCATTTCCATCGTTTCCGCCCGCATCAGCCCGCCGCGCGGCGCATAGGTGATCGCGAAGGGAAAGACCGTCTGACGCCTGAGTTCTTTGTCGGAAAACCCCTTGAGCCGTCGGTAGGTTCCTGAACAGGTGATCCGGCCCTGCGCCCCGGCCCGACGGTCCGTGAAGGCAAAGCCCGAGCGGCGCGCGCCGTCGAAGATGGTCGCACGAAGATCGCAGAGCCCCTCGCGCGGCTGGGTGCGCAAGGCGGAAAAGAGCGCGGTCATCGGATCGAGCGAGCCGCGCTCGTCCTTTGGGTCGAGGCGGTCGGTCTTGGAGGCGAGCGTGCCGCCGATAACGCGCGGGGTGCCCCCTTGGTAAGTCATGCGCGCCGACGATTGCCGGCGGCCCGTGTCCACATCCTCGGAATAGCGGCGCGGGGCAAGGCCAGATGCCGCGGCGCGCCCGGAGGACCGCGTGGTAAAGCGCGCGCGGGCAAGCGCCCCGGCCACGCCTGTCGACCGAAAGGATGAGGCGGCGGTGTAGTGCCCACGCGCAACGCGCCCGACGATCTGCATCTCGCCCAGCTTGAGCCCCAGAAGGCGCAGATCGAAGGTGGCGCGGGTGTCCTGTGCCTGCGCCTCGGGCGGCGTAAGGCAAAGCGCGAGGATGAGGGTCAGGGCATGTCGCATCAAGGTTCCTCTTCGAGGCTGGACAACGGCGCGGGCGCCGGGGCATGGTCCGCGCGAAATTAACAAACGGACCCGCCCATGGACATTGCACAACTGAGCGAGCGGATTGTCAAAGGGGACCGGCGTGCGCTGGCCCGTGCCATCACGTTGATCGAGAGCCGCAGGCCGGATCACCGCGAGACGGCGACCGAACTTCTGGACAGTCTGCGCGGCACAGGGCGTCAGGCGATGCGCGTCGGGCTTTCGGGCACGCCCGGTGTGGGAAAATCGACCTTCATCGAAGGGTTCGGCATGTATCTGACCGGGCAGGGCCTCAAGGTGGCGGTGCTGGCGGTCGATCCGTCGAGCGCGCGCTCGGGCGGGTCGATCCTTGGGGATAAAACGCGGATGGAGCGGCTGAGCCGGGATCCCCGCGCGTTCATCCGCCCCTCGCCCAGCCAGAGCCAGTTGGGCGGTGTGGCCCGGCGCACGCGCGAAGCGGTGAGCCTGTGCGAGGCGGCGGGGTTCGACGTGGTGCTGATCGAGACCGTGGGGGTGGGTCAGTCGGAAACCATGGTGGCCGAGATGGCCGATCTGTTCGTGCTCTTGCTCGCGCCGGCGGGCGGGGACGAGTTGCAGGGCGTGAAGCGCGGGATCATGGAGATCGCCGACATGATCCTCATCAACAAGGCCGATGGCGATCTGAAAGCCGCCGCCGTGCGCACCTGTGCCGACTATGCCGGGGCGCTGCGCCTGTTGCGCAAGCGACCGCAGGACCCCAAGGGGTTTCCCAAGGCGATGACGGTCTCGGCGCTCGAGGAGGACGGGTTCGAACCGGCGTGGCACGAGATGCAGGCCCTGACCGACTGGCGCCGCGAGAACGGATTCTTCGATGCCCGCCGGGCCGAGCAGGCGCGCTACTGGTTCGGGGAGGAAGTGCGCCACGCGCTTCTGGCGCAGCTTGAAACCGGCGCGGCGCGGGCCGAAATGGCGCGGCTGGCCGAAGCGGTGGCCGAGGGTGAGATCGCCATCGGCCTCGCCGCCCGCGAGATGGTGGAGACGCTCGGACGAGAGTGAACCGCGCGGACCGGGGCGGCGCTGAGCAGGCTTTGATGGCCGGTGTGACGGGAGGCAGGTTCTGAGCCCGGTTCGGACCCGAATGCAAAGCGTAGCGTTTGTGGCTGTGGGGGGAGGGGGTGATAGGTGCATTCGCGAGCTGATAAATATTAGGAGCAGAAAGCCGACCCTCGTAGACCGATCACAAAGAGAGCCCCATCGGGACATTTTGTTGGTTGTTGAGTTGATGGAATGTGTTTGCGCGATACAATCCAACGCGGCGCACAGTAGTCTAGTTCGCCAAGTGTTCTGTCTTTAGTCTGATGAGTGAAGCCCGAGTGGTCTGTCAGCCGAGTTGGCTTCACATGGTCGATTTTTGAACCAAAAAATGAACCGGGGCGGCTAAAGCGTTTCACGAAAAACTGTGAGTCAGGCTTTTCGTGAAACGCTTTAGATGACGGTCAGATAGAAGAATTGGTAGCGAGATGATCTGAATTGGAATGATCCATGCGGGGTCGCTACTCGCGTGCTGTGCAATGGTCAGGATCGCTAGTCTATGCGTTGCGTTGTCGCTTTGTGACTGACTATCTTGGACCGATAATTTCCGTCAGGAACACCGAACGCGCTAGACGGCGCTACAGTCAGCACGCCCGCAGATGGACAACCTCCTGCGGACGCGCCATAACATCAAGCCAGACGAGGTTAGTTTTGGAGCTTGGAGGTCAACTCGGCCTGCAGATCGGGATCAGCCTGCGCGAGCTCCACGATTTCGATATAGCGATCAACCTCGATATCCGGAGCGTCTTCGACGGCCTGCGTCATCTTGGTCTGCGCCTCTTTGATCAGCGCCTGCTTTTCGGCTTCGTCCGAAACGGTCTGCAGTCGGCTGTTGTAGTCCTGTTCGATGGCGAGGACATTTTCAAAAGCGATGACGAAAGCATCAAGCTCTGACTCCGAAACCTCAGCTTGTGTGCTGCTTTGCTGAGCCATGGCGGGCATCGTGGTAACAGGTGCGCCTGCAATCATCAGGGCGGCGATAGCGGTGGTGACCGTCTTGGCCTTGAGCATTTCAATAATCTCCTTCAACGTTGCGTTCGACAGACAACCTAATCGCCCTGAATATGGACACAAATCGACCGTGCGGGAATTTGCCGACGCGAACATAGAGACCTACGCGAACGGTTCGCGGAAATCCGCCACTGCACCCTCGGCGCGCATGAAACCGTGTTGAACATCCGAAGGGCGACGATACTTTCGGTTCCATGATCACTGCACCCAGCCCTATCGGCGCAGTCTGCGCCGTGGCCCCGCCCCGCACCGTGATAGACGGTTTTTCATTTCGTCGACTTCGCGGTCACGTCAGGGACATGCTCTTCGGCCTTGTGCTGTCTCTCTTCGCGACGGTGATCGTCTATGCCGATGAGATGCCCCAAGGCTGGGTGCCAGAGGTGCTGACGCTGCCCGGTGACGCCGAGGTGCAAATGGATCGGGCAATCGGGTCCAGCATCCGGATGTTTTCATTCAGCACCGCTGCTGATGTGAATGAACTCTTCGGAGACTGGTCTGCGGCTCTTGAGAATCACGGCTATAATATCCGTCCACAACAGGCCGATCTCGAAGAAACGGCGATCGAGTTCTCGGGACGAAACATCCTGAATGCCAAGATCGCGACCGAGGTCGCGAGTGACGGTGACCGCGTGGTGATCACCTTTGATGCAACGCTTGAGTAGCTGACTGGCCGGATCGCGAATTCGTTGATGCGTTGAACGAACCGGTATTTTATTGCCGATCAATTTACCAGTAGCGGCACCTTCATGCTCAGAAACCAGCATAATAGTCGATGGTTGTTCCGCGAGCCGAAGCGCGTGCCTACCTTCATGCATATGAAAGGAGGACGTCATGTATCCACCCAATGAAGAACTGCAACGCTATCCTCGACACGGGACGGACCCTTACAATTCACCGGTTACCAGCACGTCGGGGCGCGGCGGTCTTATCACGATGCTAGTCATTGTAGTGTTCGTCGGCAGTCTGATCGCCTACAGCAGCCTGAGCGGGCCGCCGGCAGACGCTCCGCCTGCTGTCGATACTGAGGCCCCTGAAAGTATTACCGGCAGCGGCGCAACCGAGATTAACTAAGCCGTTCTCCCCGTGGTCGCGCGCCCTGTCGCTTTGTTCAAAAAGGGCACGCGACCATCACTTCGTAGATGCAGTCACCTTTGTAGCAAACACACGAGCGGATCAGTGGAATCTGACGTCAGCTTTGTCCGCACAGCTGACGCTGTGGCGTGTCGCGGGGAATGACGGGTCGCCCTTATCCGACCGGTTGATGCGCGCATCGCGCCGTGGACATGGCCGGAACAGAAACCCATCGGCCACATGCCCGGCCCCTTGAGCGCAAAGCGGCGTGACAGGCGCGCGGGCTTGCGCTAGGAGTATGTCCAGACATGCAAGGAGGGTGCGCGATGTACAGAGGGATCTCGAACAGCTTTAGCTGAGACACCCGGAGTCCGTCTGATGGCCGGGTGATTTCACACCGCTGCCACCGCATCGCATTTTCCCTGAGTAATCGCCCGTGAAAGGCGTTCGACATGTCCCCGCTTTATCGTTTCTTCGAATCCCTCATCAATCCTTTTGCGACCTTTGCTGCGCGCACACCGCCGGATAGCCTCTGGGCCTATCTGCGCACGCAATATGCGCCGTTTCGTAAATGGATGGTGGCGCTTGCCGCCTCCGGCGTGCTTGTGGCGCTGATTGAGACCGGGCTCATTTTCTATTCCGGCCGGGTCATCGACCTGATCAGCGAGGGCCGGCCCGAAACCTTCTGGAGCCGGCATGGCGCCGAGCTTTTGCTGGCCGGGCTGTTCATCCTGCTTCTGCGGCCGGTGTTCATTGTCCTCAATCACCTGCTGCTCGAGCAGATGCTGGCTTCGAACATGCAAGAGCAGGTGCGCTGGCGGGCGCATAAGCACTTGCTGGGCCAATCCTCGGGGTTCTTTCAGAACGAGTTCGCCGGGCGGCTCACCAACCGGGTGATGCAGGTGGGCGAGGCCGTCGAGGACGGCACCTATATGGCGTTCGAGGGTATCTGGTATGCCCTGACCTATGTGCTGAGCGCGGCGGTCATTCTGGGCGGGGTCGATCCTGTGCTGGCGCTGCCGCTTTTGGGGTGGGTCGTGCTCTATTCCGGCTATGTGCGCTATGTCGCGCGGCGGGTCGGGATCGCGTCGGAAAAATGGTCGGATGCGCGGTCAATGGTGACGGCGCGGATCGTGGATGCCTATGCCAATATCGAGACCATCAAGCTTTTCGCGCGGGACGGGGCCGAGGAACGCTATGTTCTGAGCGCGATGCGGCGGCTGCGGCTGAGGTTTCAGCGGTTCCTGCGGCTGATGACCGAGCTGACGCTTGGGCTGAACCTGATCAACGGGGTGCTGATCCTGGGGGTGCTGGGCCCGGCGCTGTGGCTGTGGTCAACGGGTGCGATCACGGTGGGCGAGGTCTCGGCGGCGGCGGCGCTGACGATCCGGCTGAACGGGATGAGCGGCTGGATCATGTGGGTCGTGATCCGCCTCTTTGAGCATGCGGGCGTCATCCGCGAGGCGCTTCGGTCGCTTTCGGTGCCGCATGCGGTGGTGGATGCCGAGGATGCCCGGCCCCTGCAGGTGCGGGACACGGCCATCGCGTTTGAGGGGGTGACGCATCACTACGGCAAGGGGCATGGCGGTCTGGACGATGTCACCCTGCGGATCGCGCCGGGCGAGAAGGTCGGCCTTGTGGGCCGGTCAGGCGCCGGTAAATCGAGCCTTGTCAATCTTCTCTTGCGGTTCCGCGACGCCGAGGCCGGGCGGATCGAGATCGACGGGCAGGATGTGAGCCGCGTCACTCAAAGTTCGCTCAGGCAGGCGATCGGGATGGTCAGTCAGGACAGCTCGCTTCTGCATCGGTCGATCCGGGCGAACATCCTGATCGGCAACCCGGATGCGGGCGACGACGCGATGATCGCCGCCGCGCGCCGGGCCGAGGCCGACACGTTCATCCGCGAACTGGCCGATGCGGAGGGACGCCGGGGGTATGCCGCCCATGTGGGCGAACGGGGTGTCAAGCTTTCGGGGGGTCAGCGTCAGCGTATCGCGATCGCGCGGGTGATCCTGAAGGATGCGCCGATCCTTGTGCTGGATGAAGCGACGAGCGCGCTTGACAGCGAGGTCGAGGCCGCCATTCAGGGCACGCTTTTCGGACTGATGGAGGGCAAGACCGTGATCGCCATTGCGCACCGTCTGTCGACCATCGCGCAGATGGACCGGATCGTTGTTCTGGATCGGGGCCGGACCGTCGAAGAGGGCACGCATGACGCGCTGCTGGCACGGGGCGGGGTATATGCGGGGCTCTGGGCGCGGCAATCGGGCGGGTTCCTTGGCGCTGGCGATGGGTGATGCAGGGAGGGGGCGCTGCCCCCTCGGCCTGCGGCCTCACCCCCGGGATATTTCCGGCAAGAAGAAAGACGCGCGTAACTGCAAGAAGCGGGGGAGGCGGGTCTTGACGGGGCGGGCGATTCCGCCTAATAACCCGCAACGGATTTAAGGGCGCTGCCTGTGGCGGTGCCCGTTTCATTTCCCGGCAGGCCCCGGCCTGCATGGACTAGCTACGAGGATGACCCCATGTCGCGCCGCTGCGAACTAACCGGAAAAGGCCCGATGGTTGGCAATAATTCCAGCCATGCCAACAACAAGACCAAGCGTCGGTATCTGCCGAACCTGAATGATGTGACGTTGCAGTCGGAATCGCTGAAGCGCGGCATCAAGCTGCGGATCTCGGCGCATGCGCTGCGCTCTGTCGATCACCGTGGCGGGCTTGACGCCTATCTCGCCAAGGCGAAGGACACCGACCTGTCGGCTGCCGCCCTGAAGGTGAAGAAAGAAATCGCCAAGGCGCTGACCGCCGAGGCGTAAGCCACAGCGACCCTATCGGTATTGAGACCTCGCCCCATTGGGCGGGGTCTTTGCATTTTGGGGGGCAGCATGGCGGGACACTGCACCTTGCGCCCGGGCGCGGCTTGAAGTGTGAGGGGTGGGGTCGCTCGGGATGAGCCGATGCTGTGGTTTGCGGGCTAAGACCCTTAACCGACAGTTGCCCCGGTTGCCGCGCAGACCAAAGGCGCGCAATCGCCGAGACCGGGCCGCCGCGATTGGCCTCAGCGGTGGTCGGGCGGGATCCAGTCTTGGGCCGGTCTGTTCCAGAAGCGATTCGGATTGTCCTCGTCCATGCCGCGAATATGCAGCGTGCGCAGGCAGTCGGACACATGGATCACGGGTTCTTCGTAGGGGTGCGCGGCATAGATCGCCTCGATGCAGCGGCGCGCGAGTGCCGTATCCTCGGGCAGGAAAACGGCAAGCTCGGTGCAGGGCACCTCGACCGTTTCAGCCGTGGCGCTGTTGCGGCCCGTGCCGAGCGAGCGGAAGCGTTGCCGACCGGGTGCCGTGACGTAGGTAACGCGATCATAATCACCATGCTTGAGCGGGCAGACCGACAGGATCGCGGCGGTCACCTCGTCGAGGTGGGCCTCGGGTATCTGCACGGCAAGGCGCAGGCCGCGCTCGGTCTCGTACCTGGGCGAGGCGGGGAGGGTGCGGGTCATGGGCGGAGTCCTTGTTGTTGCCGCCTGACCCTAGCGCCGCGCGGGCGGATTGTGCAGGCGATCGCTTCGCTGTGAGCCGAACTGTGGTGAGGTGGGCAGAAGCCCCAGCCTACGCACCCAACAGGCGATCGACCCACGCCGGCACAACCTCGCTTGCCGGTCCGTAGGCGCGCTCATTGAAGTCGCGTGCGCCGCGCGACGGTTCAAGGTTGAGTTCGACCGTATGCGCGCCGAGGCGGTGGCAATGCTGGGCGTAGGCGGCGGCGGGATAGACCTGACCCGAGGTGCCGATGGAAACGAAGGTCGAGGCCGTGGCCAGGGCCGCGTCGATCACCTCGGCGCCATAGGGGATTTCCCCGAACCAGACGACATCGGGCCGGGTGGCGGCGGCGCTACAGGCCGGACAGGGGGCCTCCGCAGTCATCTCGGGCGGGGCCGTCCAGCGGTGATCGCAGGCATGGCAGAGCGCGCCGGCAAGCGTGCCGTGCATGTGCAGAACGTTGCGTGACCCCGCGCGTTTATGCAGGTCGTCGATATTCTGGGTGATGATCAGCACCTCACCGGGATAGCCGGCCTCAAGCCGGGCCAGCGCCGCATGTGCGGGGTTCGGTGTGGCGGCGGCGGCCTGCGCGCGGCGCGCATTGTAGAAGGCATGGACGAGGCCGGGGTCGCGGGCGAAGCCTTCGGGTGTGGCGACATCTTCGATCGCATGGCGGGCCCAGAGCCCGTCTTCGTCGCGAAAGGTGCCAAGCCCGCTTTCGGCCGAGATGCCTGCGCCGGTGAGGATGACGATATTGCCCTGTCCCATGTCGCGCCCCCGAAAATCGCTGCTGCAACGTATAGCATAAGGCGCTGTGCGATATGCGCAAACGCCCGGCTCACCTTTTTGGTTGGGGATGCGTGTTGGCGGACGGAGCTTCGGGTTTTCTGAAACTGTGCTTCCGCACGCGAAAAATGACTGTGCGCAAGTCGGCAGAGGGGTTGCCCATCACAGGCCGAGAGGCCCATTCCTCTGGGTGAGGAGAATGCCGATGACAGTGACCTATCTCAAGCATGCGGATGGCAACGCGCCCGCGAGCGGGACCGACGTGGCCGACACGGTTCAGGTGATGCTCGCGCGGTTGAAGGCCGGGGGCGCTCAGGTGGCGCTCGACTATGCCCGGGAGCTGGATGGCTGGACCGCGGAGATCGTTGTCACGCGGGCCGAGATCGAGGCCGCCAAGGCCCGCGTTCCGGAGGCGCTCAGGGCTGATATAGACTGGGCGCATGGCAATATCCGTCGTTTTGCCGAGGCCCAACGCGCCACGGCGCAGGACATGGAGATCGAGCTTCGCCCCGGCCTTGTGGCGGGACAGAAGCAGATTCCGGTAAGGGCTGCGGGATGTTACGTGCCCGGGGGGCGGTATACCCATGTCGCCAGCGCGCTGATGAGCATCGCGACCGCGCAGGTTGCCGGGGTGGCCGACATCACCGCCGTCTCACCGCCAAGCGGGGGGCGGGGCATACCGGATGAAATGCTCTATGCGATGGATGTTGCGGGGGCCACACGCATCCTGTGTCTGGGGGGTGTGCAAGGCATTGCCGCCATGGCCTTTGGCCTGTTCGAGGCCCCCGAGGCGGACATCCTTGTCGGTCCGGGCAATGCCTATGTGGCCGAGGCAAAGCGACAGCTTTTCGGGCCCTTGGGGATCGACATGTTCGCAGGCCCCACCGACAGCCTTGTTCTGGCTGATGAAACGGCGGATCCAGACGTGGTTGCCATCGACCTTGTGGGACAGGCCGAACACGGCGCGACAAGCCCGGTTTGGATGGCGACGACGCACCGGCCATTGGCCGAGGCGGTGATGGCGCGTATTCCGAACCTCATCAACGAGTTACCCGAACCCAACCGAAGCGTTGCGCATACCGCCTGGGCCGATCTTGGCGAGGTTGTCCTGTGCGACACCCGCGAGACGATGGCCGCTTATGCCGATGACAAGGGGGCCGAGCACCTGCATGTGCAGGCGCGCGATCTTGTTTGGTGGCTGGACCGGTTGGCCTGTTACGGGTCGCTCTTTCTTGGAGAAGAGACCACGGTGGCGTTCGGGGACAAGGCATCTGGCCCCAATCACGTGCTACCCACCAGTGGCGCGGCACGCTATACCGGGGGTCTGTCGGTGCATAAGTTCCTCAAGACCGTGACATGGCAGCGTGTCGACGCGCGGGTTCTTCCCGACCTCGTGCGGGTCAGCGGAGAGATCAGCCGCGCCGAACGCATGGAAGGCCATGCACGGTCGGCGGATATCCGGCTTGAAAAATTCACAACGCCCGCGGTGCGGGCCGTCAACACCTGAGCGCGCCGCGTCTCAGCCAATCAGAAAGAGACAGTCTCATGAATCTCGCCAAGTTTCCCCGTGTCCGTCTGGCGCATCTGGCCACGCCGCTTGAATACATGCCGCGCCTGACCGAGGCACTGGGGGGCCCTGAAATCTGGATCAAGCGCGACGACTGCACGGGGCTTTCGACCGGGGGCAACAAGACCCGAAAGCTGGAATTCCTGATGGCCGAGGCGCAGGCGCAGGAGGCCGACCTTGTGATGACGCAAGGGGCCACGCAATCAAACCACGCGCGGCAAACGGCGGCGGCGGCGGCCAAGCTTGGCATGGAGTGTCATATCCTGCTTGAGGACCGGACCGGCTATAATCACGAGAACTACAAGTATAACGGTAATGTCCTTCTGGATCACCTGCATGGTGCGACGATGGAGCATCGCGGCCCCGACCTTGATATGAATGCCGAGATGGAAGCGGCCGCCGAAAAGGCGCGCGCGCAGGGGCGCAACGTTTACACAATTCCCGGCGGCGGGTCGAATGCGACGGGCGCGCTGGGGTATGTGAACTGTGCGTTCGAGCTTTTGCATCAGTTTGTCGAGATGGAACTGAATGTGGATCACATTGTGCATGCCACCGGCAGTGCTGGCACGCAGGCAGGGCTGATCACCGGGCTTAAGGCGATGAACGCGCAGATCCCGCTTCTGGGGATCGGGGTGCGGGCACCGAAGGACAAGCAGGAGGCGAATGTCTTTGCCCTGGCCGAGAAGACCGCCGAAAAGCTTGGCTGTCCGGGTGTCGTCACGCGCGAGGATGTGGTGGCCAACACCGATTATGTCGGACCGGGCTATGGCATGCCCGCCGAAGATACGCTTGAGGCGATTGATATTTTTGCGAGGACCGAGGCGATCCTGCTTGATCCGGTCTATTCGGCCAAGGGGGCCGCGGGCCTCATCGACCTCATTCGCAAGGGGCAGTTCAAGAAGGGTGAGCGTATCGTCTTTCTGCATACCGGGGGCGCGATCGGCCTTACGGGCTATACGCATTGTTTTGACGTTCCGAAATGAGACCGGTGGGCATCCTTGGCGGGATGGGGCCTGAGGCCACCATCCTGCTGATGCAGAAGGTTCTGGAGGCCGTGCCGGCACGGGATGACGCGGATCACATACCGTTGATCGTGCATCAGAACCCACAAGTGCCGAGCCGGATTTCCGCGCTGATCGACGGGGCGGGCGACGATCCCGGCCCGGTGCTAGAGCGAATGACGCACGATCTAGAGCGCGCCGGGGCTCAAGCGCTGGCGATGCCGTGCAACACCGCGCATCATTATGCGGGGGCCGTGCGTGCGGCGAGCGATCTGCCGTTTCTCGACATGCTGGCGCTGACCACTGCCGCGCTGAGTGCGAAGGGCGCGCGACGGATCGGAATGCTTGCCTCGCCGGCGGTGCGGCAGGTGGGGATCTTTGCCCCGCATTTTGAGAGCGCGGGGCTTGTGCCGGTATGGACACAAGACGAGGCCGAGATGCTGGCCATTATCCGCAGCGTAAAGGCGGGCGCGCAGACCGGTCCGCTTGAGCCGCGGCTTGCGGCGCTGGCGCAGGGAATGCTGCGCGACGGCGCGGATCATCTGCTTGTGGCCTGCACCGAGCTATCACTTCTGACACAGGCGCTTGGCCCGGCGGAAGGCTGGACCGACAGCCTGGATTGCCTTGTGACGGGGATCACGGTCTTTGCGCGGGGCGATGACGAGGCGGCGCTTTCTTGAAAAGAAAGCGGTGCGAAATCTTTTCAGGATTTCAGGCTGTGGGTCACACGTGCTGTCCGCCGTTCACCTCGATCTCGGTCCCCGAGACGTAGGCGCTGGCGTCGGCGCAAAGAAAATAGATGACATCGGCCACTTCGGAGGGTTGTCCGAGGCGGCGCAGAGGCAGGCCCTCGACGATCTTGTCGGTGCCGTCGCTGAGGATCGAGGTTTCGACCTCGCCCGGGGCGATGGCATTGACGCGCACGCCCAAGGGGCCGAAATCATGCGCCATTTCGCGGGTGAGGGCGGCCAGCGCGGCCTTGGAGGTGGCATAGGCCGCACCGGCGAAAGGATGCACCCGCGCGCCCGCGATGGAGGTGACGTTCACCACCGCGCCACGCGCTGCCGCCAGTTCCTCCTTGAGCCCCCGCGCGAGGACGACGGAGGCGAAGAAGTTGACGTGGAACACATGTCCCCATGTGCGCAGGTCGGTGTCGAGCGTGTTGAGCCGCCCGCCATCGTCTGATTTGGGTGATATGCCCGCGTTGTTGACCAGCGCGTGCAGCCGCCCGCCATCCAGCCGTGCGCGTATGTCTTCGACCGCCGCGATGGTCGCCTCGGGGTCGCTCAGGTCAAGCTGAATGTGGTTGCGCTCGCCGCCGGGCCACGGGCAGTCGGACGAGAACGGCTGCCGTGAACAGGTGAGCACGCGCCACCCTTCGGCCGCGAACTTGCGTACCGTGGCATGGCCGATGCCGCGACTGGCACCAGTCAGGAGCAGCGTCTTCTGGTCCGGGGTGTCAGGCATGGCAGGTCCGATCTGTTGGCTGGCGCTTGACGGGAATGTAGCGGGCCGCAGGGTTTCGGCAATCGCAATCACGCTGGCCTGTCGGAACGACCCGCCTTATCGCGTCGGCACCGGCTCGTCTCCGCGATAGTCGTAGAACCCGCGCCCCGTTTTGCGGCCAAGCCAGCCGGCCTCGACATATTTCGTCAGGAGGGGGCAGGGGCGATACTTGGTGTCGGCCAGCCCGTCATGCAGCACGTTCATGATCGCAAGGCAGGTGTCGAGCCCGATGAAATCGGCCAGTTCGAGCGGCCCCATCGGGTGATTGGTGCCAAGCTTCATCGCCTTGTCGATGGACGAGACATTGCCGACGCCTTCGTAGAGCGTATAGACCGCCTCGTTGATCATGGGCATAAGAATGCGGTTCACGATGAACGCCGGGAAATCTTCGGCAGAGGCGGCGGTCTTGCCAAGCTTCTGAACGACTTCGTGACAGGCGTCGAAGGTTTCCTTGTCGGTGGCGATGCCCCGGATAAGCTCAACCAAGCTCATTACCGGGACCGGGTTCATGAAGTGAAACCCCATGAATTTCTCGGGCCGGTCGGTCCGGCTCGCCAGCCGGGTGATCGATATGGACGAGGTGTTGGAGGTCAGAATCGTATGGTCGGCCAGATGCGGCACGAGATCCTCGAAGATCGCCTGCTTGAGGGTCTCTTTTTCGGTCGCGGCCTCGATCACCAGATCGGATTTGCCCAGATCGGCAAGCGTGAGGGTGGTCGAGATACGCGCGAGTGCCGCGTCACGGTCGCTTTGCTCGGCTTTGCCGCGGCTCACCTGCCTGTCCATATTGGCGGTGATCGTCTCGATGGCGCGGTCTAGCGCCTCCTGGCTGATATCGGTCATCAGCACGTCATAGCCGGCCAGTGCCATGACATGAGCAATGCCGTTGCCCATCTGGCCCGCGCCTACGACGCCTATTTTCCGGATGTCCATACTGCTGCGCTCCGCGTTCTTGAGTTGGCCGCAGGATAGGCATGCCCGGCGAGTGGCCGCAAGGGGCGGCAATGTGGAAAGATTGAGACGAATGCACGCATTAGCCTTTTCTCAACGGGATTGGCCGAATCTCTCCTCGGGAAAATTTGGTGGGTGACATGGCTTATGAACGTCCGGGGGAAACCTCGCTTGATTACATGCCGTGCCGGTATGGTGCGTCAAAATTACTCTTTCGTGGTCCACGAAGAAGCCTGAGCGGGCGATACGCCGCGTTCCTTGGCGGGACCGAAACATATGGGAAATTTGTGCCGCGCCCCTATCCGGCACTGGTTGAGGCGCGAACCGGGTTAAAATGTGTGAATTTCGGCTGGCCGAATGCGGGGATCGACGTGTTTCTGAACGACGCCGACGTGCTGGCCGCGGCGGCAAACAGTGCGGTCAGTGTTCTTCAGGTTCCGCCTGCGCAGAACATGTCGAACCGGTTTTACCGGGTGCATCCGCGACGCAATGATCGTTTTCTCGAAGCGTCGGCCATGCTGCGTGCGATCTATCCCGAGGTGGATTTCACCGAATTTCACTTTAACCGGCACATGCTCGCGCGGTTACAGGAGACTTCACCCGAGCGGTTTTGCCTGCTGCGCGAGGAGTTGCAGACGGCATGGCGCGCCCGGATGCGCCTTCTGATTGAGCAGATCGCGGCCCCGGTCATCCTTCTGTGGATGTCGCGCCACCCGATGGAAGGGGCGGCGGAGGTGCCGGATATCTGCGCCGATCCGGCCTTTGTCACGCGCGAGATGATTGACGATCTTGCACGCGTCGCGTTGACGGTGGTGGATGCCACGGCCAGCGTGAACGCGATCCGCGCAGGCACGCATGGCATGGTATTTTCCGAGTTTGAGACGGTCGCGGCAGGTGAGCTTCTGGGCCCTGCGGCGCATGACGAGGCGGCGGCGAAGCTTGCCGCCGTGCTGGCGGACCGGGCAGGCCCAAATGAAAAGGCCCGCCGGTAAGGGCGGGCCTTTGATCTTGTGTCGCAGCCGTCACGGCTTCAGAGTTTCTCGGTCAGTTCCGGGACAGCTTCGAAAAGGTCGGCCACGAGGCCATAATCGGCCACCTGGAAGATCGGCGCCTCTTCGTCCTTGTTGATCGCGACGATGACCTTGGAGTCCTTCATGCCGGCAAGGTGCTGAATAGCGCCCGAGATGCCAACCGCGATATAGAGGTCCGGTGCCACGACCTTGCCGGTTTGACCAACCTGCCAGTCATTGGGTGCATAGCCCGAATCGACAGCGGCACGCGAAGCCCCGACAGCGGCGCCAAGCTTGTCGGCGAGGCCCTCGATCATCTTGAAGTCTTCTTCCGAGCCGACACCGCGGCCGCCCGAGACGACGATCCCCGCCGAGGTGAGGTCGGGGCGGTCGCTTTCGGCGACCTTGTCCTCGACCCATTCGGACAGGCCGGGGTTGTCGGCCGCCGAAATGGTTTCGACCGAAGCCGAGCCACCTTCGCCCGCGGCATCGAAGGTCGATGTGCGGATCGAGACGACTTTCTTGGCGTCCGAGGATTTGACCGTCTGGACCGCGTTACCGGCATAGATCGGACGTTCAAACGTGTTGCCGTCGACAACGCCGGACACATCCGAGATGACCATCGCGTCCAGAAGCGCCGCAACGCGGGGCAGGACGTTCTTGGCGTCGGTGGTGGCGGGCGCGACGATATGCTCGTAATCGCCGGCGAGGCTGACCATCAGCGCGGCCGTCGGTTCGGCGAGGCGATGCCCCAGCGACGCGTCCTCGGCCACGAGAACCTTGGCCACGCCGTCGATCTTGGCGGCGGCCTCACCGGCCGCAGCCGCGGACGCCCCGGCACACAGGACGGTCACATCGCCCATCTTGGTGGCGGCGGTCACGGCCTTGGCGGTCGCGTCCATGTTGAGTTCGCCATCGGTGACTTCTGCGAGAAGAAGAACAGCCATTATACAGCCCCCGCTTCCTTGAGTTTCGACACAAGCTCATCGACCGAGCCCACGATTTCGCCGGCCTTCCGGGCCTCGGGTTCGTCGGTCTTGACGATTTCGAGACGCGGGCTGACATCGACGCCGTAATCATCGGCGGTCTTTTCGTCGAGCGGCTTTTTCTTGGCTTTCATGATGTTGGGAAGCGACGCGTAGCGCGGATCGTTGAGGCGCAAGTCAACGGTGATGATCGCCGGCATCTTGACGCTGATCGTCTGAAGGCCGCCATCCACTTCGCGTGTCACCTTGGCACTGTCGCCGTCGATGTCGAGACCGGAGGCAAAGGTGCCTTGGCTCCAGCCGAGCAGCGCGGAGAGCATCTGACCGGTGGCGTTCATGTCGTTGTCGATCGCCTGTTTGCCCGCGAGAACAAGGCCGGGCTGCTCTTCCTCGACGATCTTGGCGAGGATTTTGGCCACGGCGAGCGGCTCGATATCGGTGTGGACATCATCGGCGGCGACGACAAGGATCGCGCGGTCCGCGCCCATCGCAAGTGCCGTGCGCAGCGTTTCCTGCGCCTGTTTGACGCCGATTGAGACGGCGATGACTTCGTCCGCCTTGCCGGCTTCCTTGAGGCGGATGGCCTCTTCGACGGCAATCTCGTCAAAGGGGTTCATCGACATTTTCACATTGGCGAGATCGACACCCGATCCGTCCGCCTTGACGCGGACTTTCACGTTGTAGTCGATCACGCGCTTGACAGGCACGAGCACCTTCATTGGCATGGTCTCCTCATTTTGCCACCGCGCCCCGTAGAGTCGGGAGCGCAGTCTCCGGCGTGGTTCTACAGGCTCAGTCCCATGCGGGACAGTGCAAAATCGTCACGTTTGGGCCCTGTGACGTCGTGTTGCGGTGCGTATCGGAAACTGCGTTGCTTTCGGCACCGGGTTTCGGTTGGGCCTAAGCCCCGGGTCTCAGCCGTTCGCCCCCGGCTCCCACAGCACATCGGCGCGGCCATTGTCGTTGGCGATGCGCGAGGCCACAAAGAACCAGTCGCTCAGACGGTTGAGGTATTTGACCGCAGCGGGGTTCACCTCTTCCATGGTGGCGAGTTCGACCGACATCCGCTCGGCGCGGCGCGAGACGGTGCGGCAGAGATGCAACTGCGCCGCGAGGCGTGAACCGCCCGGCAGCACGAAGCTTCGCAGCGGTTCGAGGTCGGCATTCATCTTGTCGATCTCGGCTTCGAGGCGCGCAACCTGAGCGTCGGTGACACGCAGTGGGGTGTATTCGGCCTCGGCGTCGCTGGCCATGTCCGGGCGGCAGAGATCTGCGCCCAGATCGAAAAGGTCGTTCTGGATGCGCCCGAGTGCCGTGTGCATGTCGCCCTCGGCTTCGAGGCTGGCAAGCCCGACGGCGGCGTTGGTTTCATCCACGGTGCCATAGGCCGTAACGCGCATCGAATGCTTGGCCACGCGAATGCCGTTGCCCAGCGCGGTTTCCCCTGCGTCGCCGGTTTTCGTGTAAATCTTGTTGAGAACGATCATGTCATTGCCCCCCAGAGCGCAGCCAGACAAATGCGAGAATCACGATCACGGCGATGAATTGCGCCCCGATTCGCCAACGCATGATCCGGTTTGCATGTTTGCGGTTGAATTCGCCGCCACGTCCGAACGTGCCGATCCCGAAGATCAGGATGGCACCGACGCCAAGGCAGGCGATTGCCACCACCCAGAAGAGGGGATCATTGGCCATGGACCGGTCCTTTCCGTGCGTTTCTGAGGCCCATGTAGTCCGCCCCGCACAAAAAGCGAAAGGGAAAATCGCGCGGGCGCGACGAAATGCGCGGCGCCGCGGTTCAGTCGCCCTCGAAGGCGCAAAGCACCTGCACATCGAGGCCCATCGCCTCAAGCCGGGCATGTCCGCCAAGGTCCGGCAGATCGACAAGAAAGCTACAGGCGACGATTTGACCGCCCAGACGCTCGATCAGGCGCACGCCCGCCGCTGCGGTGCCGCCGGTCGCCAGCAAATCGTCCATGACAAGGATTCGCGCACCGGGCTCGATGGCATCCTCGTGCAGCTCCAGTTCGGCTTCGCCATATTCAAGGGAATAGCGTTCGGAAATCGTGGCACCCGGAAGCTTGCCCGCCTTGCGGACAGGGACAAAGGCGGTGCCCAGCCGGTCGGCCACCGCACCGCCGAGGATGAAGCCGCGCGCCTCGAGCCCGGCCACGGCATCCACCGTGTGCCCGTCCAGCCGCTCGACCAGTTGTTCGATCGCCATGCGAAAGCCCGCGGCGTTGCTGAACAGCGTGGTCACGTCGCGGAACATGATGCCCGGCTTGGGGAAATCCGGGATGGTGCGAATATAGTCGCGAACTGTTTTGTCGGTCATGGGAGCGTCCTTACCAAAGTGCGGGTTTCGTGACCATGAGCCAGAACACCACGAGAAGGGCAGCGAAAGCAGGCCAGCCCAGCGCGAACCAGACCCGATAGGCACGGTGCGCCGCGTCGGGAAGGGGCGCGTTCGCCGCCGATGCCGCGCCTGCAAGGTCGCGGATGCGCATTTGCAGGTGGACCACCGGCACCCAGCAGGCGAACGCCAAGGCATAAAGCGCATAACTGGTAAGCAGCCACGGCTCGGTCAGTGAATATCCCGCGAGATGGACGAGCCATACCCCGGTGAGAGGCTGCACGATCCCTGCGGGAGTGGTGAATAGCCAGTCGGCCACGACAACGCCGGAGGCCACGGAGCGCACCGTCTCGGCCCGCGCGCCGCGCATGGCCCAGACCATCTGAAACGCGGTGCCGATCCCGGTGCCGAAGAGGACGGTCGCAGACAGGATGTGAAGCCATTTGGCGATGAGATAGGGGTCGCTCATCTTTCATCCTCGAGAATGCCATGAACCCATATGAGCACAAGCAGCAAGGGATTCTTGAGCAGGCCACCGAGTGGCAGCAGCCAGAGCGCCGGGTTGAGCATTGTGAAAGCCACGGTATAGCCCAGAACGACCGCCGCTTGCCCCCAGGCCATGAGCCGGGGCCGCCAGCCGCGCAGGAGGGCCACCGCGATACCGAGGTCAAGCACACCCCCCAGCCGCGCCATCGCGATGAGGGTGCCGTCAGACAAAGGTGCTTCGGGCAGAAGCGGCAGGAAATCCGCGGCAGGCAACAGCAGGCCCACAAGGCCCGAGGCCAGCCACAAGAGCGCCAGCGCGATGCGCAAAAGCGGTCGCATCAAATAGAGGCGGGCATGCCACAGGTCTTGTGTGCCTGCGGGGCGCGACGCGATGAAGTCCGAGAAGGCGCGCGGTGGCCGGGGCAAGGTGCTGATGGCGGGGCCGGGATTGGCCAAAACGCCGGACTGAAGCTGTGTGACCGCCGTGGCCGAGATGGGCCCCATGCGCAGCGCATCGCCAATTCGGCCCATGGCGCGGGCCAGAGGCACGGGCAGGCGTATGAGCCACGCGGGCCGCAGGCCCAGCCAGCGGCGCAGACCGCGCGCCATTTCGGCCTGTGTCACCGTTTCGGGGCCGCCGATCTCATGCACGCCCGGACCGGGCGGGTGACGCAGAAGGTGGTCGACAGCTTGGGTCAGGTCGGCGGCGTGGACCGGGTTGAAGGGCTGTGTTCCGTCCCCGACGACCGGCGTGACCAGAGGCAGTGCGGCCAGCGCCCGCGCAAGGGATGATCCGCCGTAGGACGTCTCGCCCAGCACAAGCCCGGCGCGCAGGATGGTGATATCCTGTGCGGCTGCCACGGCTTCGGCCTCGCGGCGGATGCGGGCAAAGCCGGTCTCGCTCCAGTCGATGCCCACGGCCGAGATGAGCAGGCCCGCCGCACCCTCGGGCAATGCGGCGTAGAGCGCGGATGGTGCGGTAACATGGACCGTGCGGGCCGCCGCATCCGGGGCCGACAGGACGCCCGCGGCATTCACCACATGTGTCACATCCTGCAGATGCGGGGCCCAGAAGGCCGGGTCATGCGTGGCCGGATCCGTCAGGTCCGCGGTCAGTGTTTCAAACCCCATACGCGCAAGCCGCGCACTACGTCGCGCCGAGGCGATCACCCGCCATCCCTTGGTGCGCAGCCCGAAGGCGAGGTGCCGCCCGATGAACCCGTCGGCTCCGAGAACGAGGATTGTGCCGGGTGAGGTCATCCGGCGCGCCGCATGGTGGCGGTGAGAAGCCCCATGGCGACGAGCGCGGCCCCGCCTGCGCGGGTGATCCATGTGATCACTCCGGGGCGGCGGATCACTGCGCGCAGCCTGTCGGCCAGAAGCGCGTAGGCCAGCGCGTTGAGCGCCGCGAGGGTCACGAAGGTGCCGACAAGGATCGTGAACTGTGGCAGCAGCGGCGCATCGAGTGTTACGAATTGCGGCACGAAGGCGATGAAAAATGCGATGGATTTGGGATTGAGCGCGGTCACCGCCGCCGCGTGCCAGAAGATGCTACGCCCTGTAATGTCACGGGGTCCAGACACGGCAAGCCTCGTGGAGGGTGCGCTTCGCAGAAGCCTGATCCCGAGCCAGACGAGATAGATCGCGCCAATCCATTTGAGCATCGTAAAGAGCGCCGCCGAGGCAAGAACAAGCGCGCCAAGCCCGGCAAGTGATGCCGTCATCGCGACGAAATCGCCAAGTGCCACCCCTGCGGCGCTGGCCACTGCGACACTGCGCCCCTTGGAAAGCGCGTAACTCAGCACCAGAAGGACGGTCGGGCCGGGGATAAGCAGAAGCGCCGTGGTCGCGGCGCAGAAGGTCAGCCAAAGATCGAGGGGCATTGCGTAACTCCTTGCAGCTTGGGTGATAAAGCCCCAAGAGATGTGCCTCGATCAAGGTGGATTCACACTAAGTCCGGGTCATGCGCCGGCGAAACGCCTGATTGCATGGGTCCGGCCCGCGGCGAACCCTCTGCCCCTATGCCTCTGGCGCCGCATCTCAGAGCACGCGCCCCGCCACCGCATCGAGCCGGGCGACAAGGCCCGGATCGCGCGATTCGGGTGCTGTGAGCACGGCGAAATCGAGGGCGCGGTCACAACCATGCGGGCAAGGCGCGCGGTCAGGCGCGAGCGTTGTCGCGATCCGGCGGACCATGTTGCGGGCCTTTTCGGCATTGCCGCTTAGCGTGGCGATGATTTGGGCCACGTCCACCTCTCCGTGATCGGGATGCCAACTGTCGTAATCCGTGACCATGGCGGCGGAGGCGTAGCAAAGCTCGGCCTCGCGGGCGAGCTTGGCTTCGGGCATGCCGGTCATGCCGATGACATCCGCGCCCCAATGGTCGCGATACATCCGGCTTTCGGCCAGAGTCGAGAATTGTGGACCTTCCATGGCAAGGTATGTGCCACTGTCATGCACGGTGACACCGCTGGCGCGGGCGGCGTCTGCACAGACCCCAGAGAGACGGGGGCAGGTCGGATGGGCCACCGAAACATGCCCCACACAGCCCGGCCCGAAGAAGGATTTCGCACGGTCAAAGGTGCGGTCGATATACTGATCCACGATGACGAAATCCCCCGGCGCCATCTCGTCGCGGAATGAGCCGCAGGCCGAGACCGAGATCACATCGGTCACGCCCAGCCGTTTGAGCGCGTCGATATTGGCGCGATAGGGGACAGAGCCGGGGGTGTGCACATGTCCGCGCCCGTGCCGGGGCAGGAAGACAACATCGAGGCCCGAGAGCCGCCCGGTGAGCAGCGCATCCGAGGGCGGACCCCATGGCGTCTCGACCGTTTGCCACTCTGTGGCCTCAAGTCCGTCCATGTCGTAAACGCCCGAGCCGCCGATAATGCCGAGTTTTGTCTGTGTCATATGCCTGCCTCCTGCACCCTGCCGGATCGTGGCCGGGTGCGCAGGGGAATTCAACCACGTTCCAAGATGTGCGGACGTGGACAGGTCGCGTGGCGTTCTCGTGGAATGCGGCATGCACCCCGGCGCGGACCGCCGCGCCGGGGGCTTTGGTCAGGCCAGCATGTCGGCCACCTCATCGGTGGTCCAGACAGCGTTGGCCATATAGCGGAAATTGGTCAAAGCGGCGAGATAGCCATCCCCCTCGGGCAACATGGCCGCGGCGGTGGCATCCTTGACCACGGCCACCTCAAAGCCCTGTTCCAGCAATTCGCGCATGTGGCTTTCGGTGCAAAGGTTGGCGGACATACCGGCCAAAATTACCTGATCCACACCATTCTTGCGCAGTTGCAAGGTCAGGTCGTTGCTTTCGTTGCCATAAAGCTTGTGCGGTGAGGTGATGATGGTCTTGCCGTCCTCGATATAGGGTTTGTATTGCGGCATGAAATCGGCACCAGACCCTTCGAACCCGTCGGTCGTCAGCGGGCCTTTCCGGTCGAACATGCCGATCTTGTGCATCAACTTTTCCAGCGCACCCTCAAAGCGCCATCCCTTGTCGGTGGGATAGTAGTAGTGCGGCGAGACGGCGACGGTTATGTCGGCGGCCTTGGCAGCCTTGAACAGATTTTCGATGTTGGCGACCGTGTTGTTGCGTTCGACCGATGCGCCGACCACGCCCCAGGTCACGCCATCGGGGCTTAGAAAGTCGATCTGCGGGTCGGTCACCACCAGCGCGGCGCGCGACGGATCAAGCTTCATGGTGCTGGGCGGCAGTGCCGGTTCGGCCGGGGCGGCGTAGGGGTTTTCCTGCGCCTCCGCGGCTCCGGCGGTGAGCCCCGCGCCAGCGGCGAGCGCGGCCGTCCCTGTCAGGGCCGCCCGGCGGGTAAATCTGGGGGAGTCGTCGTTATCGTGACAATTGCACATTGTGGTCTCCTTGGTTCGTGTGGTGTCATCCAGACAAAGGGTGGCAGGGCCAATGTGCCTTTGCGTCCCGGATACGTGGCACACGGGGTTGTGAATATGCCTTTCCCGCTTTCACGTGGCATCGTGGCGGGGATGACAGCCTCGGACGATCATGAACGACTGCTCGGTGAACTCGAGATCAGCGCGGACCCCTTCGCGGTCTGTGCGCTTGAGGGCGCCTGTAGCTTGGGGCTTGGTCGAAATCCGGGGGCGACGTTGCATTACGTGCTTGGCGGGCGTGGAGACCTGCGGCTTCAGTCTTGGGCTCCTATCCCGTTGATGCCGGGGCGCCTTGTTCTGGTTCCGTCGAGCATGCGCCATAGCCTTCTGAATGCCGGGGGGCCGCAAACGGGGTTGTCGACATGTGAGCCTGCGGGTCTGAACCTTGCCAGTCATGTTGCGAAGGGGGCCAAAGACGGCAACATGCTGGTGCTGTGTTCGACCATATCGCTGGGGTTGCGCAATACGCACGGCCTCATTGATTTGTTGCGAACGCCGCTTAGCCTTGACCTTGCCGCCTCACCGCTTGCTGATCGTGCGATGGAGGGTCTGATCATGGAAATGACGCATCCGCGCCCCGGACGCCGGGCGATGATCCGCGCCCTGCTTCTGCAATGCATGATCGAGATGCTGCGCAGCCGGCTTGAGGCGAGAGATACGGCAGTGACATGGATGCGGGGTCTGGTGGATCCGGGGTTGTGGCAGGCCTTGCGCGTGATGCTGGATGATCCCGGCGCGCCCCATTCTCTGGAAACGCTCGCGATTGAGGCCGGCATGAGCCGGTCCCGGTTCGCGGCCCGGTTTCAGACCGCCTATGGGCAGGGCCCGATGGGGTTTCTGCGTGCATTACGGCTGGCGCGTGCGGCGCAACTTCTCACCCAAGGGCAAGAGCCGGTGGAGCGTATCGCGCGGAAAGTCGGGTTTGCCAGCCGCAGCGCATTTACCCGCGCCTTTACCGAGGTTTGGGGTGTCACCCCCCGGGGGTTGCGCCGGGACGCGGCGGCCTCGGCTACGACTCGGGACGGGGGAGCGTGAATATCTCGCGCACGGCGGTGTAATCCATGTAACCTAGCCGCGCGATGGGCACATAGGCCGCCGGGTCGATCCGACCGTCCTTTAGGATATCGTCGCGGATATGCACGCCCGTGACCTCACCAAAGACCACGATATTGGCAACGCCCGGAAGAGTCACCATCTGTGTCAGGCGGCATTCGAGAGCGGCGGGGGCATCCGCGACACGCGGACAGGCCACCGTGTCGCAGGCGACCGGGGTGAGGCCCGCGCGCTGAAATTCGTCCGCGTCACGCGGCATGGTGGCCGAGCTTTCGTTCATGGCGGTCAGCATCGCCTCGCCCACCACGTTGACACAGAAAACGCCGGTGTCACGAATGTTGGCCACGCTGTCCTTGGTGCCATCTGCGTCCGGCTTCTCGCCGGTGGAGGCGAACATCACCTGTGGTGGAACATAGGCCACGGCGTTGAAGAAGGAGTAGGGCGCGAGGTTGAACCTGCCATCAGCCTCTTGGCTGGATATCCAGCCGATGGGCCGTGGCGTGACGATGGCATTGAAGGGGTTGTGCGGCAGGCCGTGGCCGTCCTCGGGGCGATAAAACATCGGTGATACGCTTCCTTGCAACAGGGTTTGTGCAAGGCTTACGCGCGTGCTAACCGCTTGGCCAGCCAGAAACACTTGCCCGAGACGCGATGGAACTGACCCCGGAAACCGATGACGACTGGTGGGAGGTCGAAGCACTTTACGATCTGTGCTTTGCCCCCGGTCGCGAGGCGCTGTCGTCTTACCGGCTGCGCGATGGTGTGCCGCCGGTCGCCGGGTTGAGCCTTGTGGCGCGCGACCCGGACGGTATTCTGGGCGGGGCGATCAGATATTGGCCGGTGCGGCTTGGGGACCATCGCGCGCTTCTGCTGGGCCCTGTGGCCGTACACCCGACGCGGCAGGGCGAGGGGCTGGGCGGATGGCTGATCCGTGACAGCCTTGGGCGCGCGGGGGCGCAGGGCTGGTCGCGGGTGATGCTGGTGGGTGACGCGCCTTACTACTCGCGCTTCGGCTTTGAGCGGTTGCCGGGGGTCGAGATGCCGCCGCCGACAAACCCGGCGCGCGTTCTGGGCGTGGCTATCGAGCCCGGCGCCTGGACCGGGATAAGGGGTAAAGTCACGCGGGCGGCTTGAATTTCGCGGCCCGCACGCCGATCTATTGCCCGACACAGGAGGCGCATATGCAGGTTCTTGGGCCGCCGCCCGCCGAAGAAGAGATTGACGCCCGGCTGCGCGCCCTCGCCGACCGTCATGCGCGGGCGGAAAATCTCGGGATGCAACTCCTTAATGCCATTGGCGGGTCGGCCTCGAACCTTCTCGACCGGCTTCCGCGTGAGGTGCGTGGGCGCCTTGACGGGGCCACAGCCGAGGCGCTCCGCCTCGCGATGGAGGCGGCGCACCGGTCGCGCGGCGTCGTCAAAGGTCAGCCCGGTTGGCTTAACCGCGCGGTGACCACCGCAATGGGCGCGGCGGGCGGCTTTGGCGGTTTGCCAAGCGCGATGGCCGAGCTTCCGGTTACCACCGCGATCCTGCTGCGTACGATTCAGGACGTCGCCGAGGAATATGGCTTTGATCCCGAAGAGGAAAGCGTGCGGTTCGACTGTGTTCAGGTCTTCGCGGCGGCGGGTCCGCTTGAGGATGATGACGATGCTGATCTCGCTTTTCTCAGCACACGGGTGGCTGTCTCGGGGGCCGCGGTTCAGGCGGTGATTGCGCGCGTCGCGCCGCGCCTTGCTATGGTGCTGGGTCAGAAACTCGCCGCTCAGACGATTCCGGTGCTGGGCGCCGCGGCGGGGGCGGCCACCAATTATGCCTTTACCGGCTATTACAGCCAGATGGCGCATGTCCATTTCGGCCTGCGTCAACTTGCCATTGAAGCCGACCGCGATCATGCAGAATTGGTTGCGGAGTTTCGCAAACTCATTGTCAAAACGCCGGTCGCGCGCGCCTGATCTTTTTGGTCTTGGTGCCTGATGCCCTCCGCCGGGGGCCCTTGAAACCGGGTCAGAGTTTGCCGCGCAAATAGTCCATGACCGCCGGGCGCACCGATTGATCGCCACGCGCACGGGCCTCGACGATGATATCGTAGAGTTCGGTCAGATCGGTGCGGCGCAGGATCGACTTCACAGGGCCGATCGAAGCGGGCCGCATTGAGAGTGTGCGCATTCCTATGGCGGCAAGGCAGGCGGCCTCGATCGGGCGGCCCGCATCCTCGCCACAGAAGCTGAGGGGGGTGTTGCTGGCCTTGCAGCGCGCGACAATGGTTTCAAGAAAGGTCAGGAAAGAGACGTTGAGCGTGTCATAGCGACGGCGCACCAGTTCGTTCTCACGGTCGGCGGCGAAGAAGAACTGCTTGAGATCGTTGCCCCCGATCGAAAGGAAATCGACCTTGGCGTAGAACGCGTCAGGCGCATAGGCGAGCGAGGGCGTCTCGAGCATTGCCCCGACCTTCAGCTCGGAGGGCAGGGGGTGTCCCAACCTGCGCTCACGATCCAGCGCCTTGTCCATTTCGGCGCGCGCGGCGTCGTATTCCTCGCGCTGGGCGACGAAGGGAAACATCACCGAAAGCGGTCGTCCGGCGGCCGCGCGCACCAGCGCCTGAAGCTGCATGCGCATGACGCCCGGTCGGTCGAGGCCGATGCGGATCGCCCGCCATCCCAGAGCGGGGTTGGGCTCATCGACCGCCTTCATGTAAGGCAGCACCTTGTCCGAGCCGATATCGAGTGTTCGGAACACCACGTGCTTGCCCATCGCCGCATCCATCACCCGCGCATAAAGCTCGCTCAGTTCGGCGCGTTTGGGCATGTGGTTGCGGATCAGGAACTGAAGCTCGGTGCGAAATAGCCCGACACCCTCTGCCCCTGACCCGGCAAGGCTGGGAAGATCGGCCATAAGCCCCGCGTTCATGTGAAGCGCGATACGCGCCCCGCAAAGCGTTTTGGCCGGTTTCTCGCGAATCGAGGCGTAGCGTTCCTGTGCTTTGGCCTGCATCGCCATCTTGTCGCGGAACGCGGTCTGCACGCTGTCATCGGGGCGTAGATGCACGATCCCCTGTTCGCCATCCACAAGAATTGTGTCACCGTTAAGCGCCTCGGTCGTGATCCGTTCGGCATGAATGACGAGCGGAATGGCCAGCGCGCGCGCCACGATGGTCGCGTGACTGCCCACCGCACCCTCTTCGAGCACGATCCCCTTGAGGGAGCGACCATAATCCAGCAGTTCCGCAGGCCCGATATTGCGTGCGATGAGGATCGGATCGGCAGGCATTTCCGCTCCGGTTTCCTTGCCTTGCCCTGTCAGGATGCGCAAAAGGCGGTTCGACAGATCGTCGAGATCATGAAGCCGGTCGCGAAGGTAAGGGTCTGTGGCCTTTTCCATACGCGCCCGTGCGGTGGATTGCTCTTTTTCCACGGCAGCCTCGGCCGAAAGACCGCGCTCGATGTCCTCTTCCATGCGCCGCATCCAGCCCTTGGAGTTGGCGAACATGCGATATGTTTCGAGCACTTGAAGCTGTTCGCTATCGCCCGAGCGCGCGCCCGTCAGCATTCGGTCAACGCCGATGCGAAGCTCGTCCACAGCCTCGGTCAGTCGCTCGGTTTCACGAACCGGATCCTCGGCGATGGGGTTGGTGACGACGACACGCGGTTCGTGCAGCCAGACATGGCCCTGCGCCACGCCTTCCTGTGCCGCGTGGCCGCGAAAGAGCACAGCCTGCTGGTGACGTGCGGACATCGCGGCGCCTTCGCCCACGAAGGCGCCAAGTTCGGCCATCTCGGCGATGACCATGGCCACGACTTCGACGGCGTAGACTTCTTCATCCGAGAAGATGCGTGAATCCTTGGATTGCACGATGAGCACGCCCAGACGTTCTCCGAGCCGCTGGATCGGGACACCCAGAAACGAGCTATAGGCCTCTTCCCCGGTTTCGGGCATGTAGCGAAAGCCGCGCGTGCCGGGTGCGTCATCGGTATTGATGAGTTTGCCTGTGCGGGCGACCTGACCCACCAGCCCTTCGCCGAGGCGCATTCGCGTCTGGTGCACCGCGTCCGGGTTGAGACCTTCGGTCGCGCATAGCTCAAGCGTGTCCTCGTCCCGAAAAAGGTAGATTGAGCAGACCTCGGTATGCATCTCCTGAGAGATGAGCGCGGTGATCGCGTCAAGCCGATCCTGACCGCCCGTGTCGGCCGAAAGAGCCTCGCGGAGACGGCCAAGCATCTGCCTGCTGTCGGTGACAGCATCGCCCTGTGCGGTGCTGGACATGTGATGCACCTCCCCCGGTGGTGCCGGCCTCCGTCAGGCGCGGCTCGGGCCACCATGCCGTTTTTTGGCAGTGAATTCCATGGCTTTCCATGTGAATTCAAGGCCGAGCGTGCAAGCGCTCAAAAAAGCGGCATCACCTTGCAGTTGAATCGGCAATATTCGCCGTATCGCGCGTTTTTTCAACGCCGCGCGCATATGGTTGGCTGTTTCGTAGCTCTTGCTGGCGCGCGGGTCATGTCTGATCTGGGCTTGCTGCGGAGTGGTTTATCCCGCCTTGTCCAGTTCGAATGCATCATGCAGCGCCTGCACGGCCAACTCCATGTATTTCCTGTCGATCAGCACGGAAATCTTGATCTCGGAGGTGGCGATGACCTTGATGTTGACGCCTTCATCCGAGAGTGTCTTGAACATCTTGGCGGCGACGCCCGACTGGCTGCGCATGCCGATGCCCACCGCCGAGACCTTGGATACATCGGTATCTGCCACGAAATCGTGATAGTTGATCTCACCGCGTGTCTTGGCCGCCTGAATCGCCTTTTCCGCGCGCAT
Source organism: Roseovarius sp. E0-M6 (assembly GCF_037083845.1). Lineage (NCBI taxonomy): Bacteria > Pseudomonadati > Pseudomonadota > Alphaproteobacteria > Rhodobacterales > Roseobacteraceae > Roseovarius > Roseovarius sp. E0-M6. The sequence continues at coordinate 111,016 of NZ_JBAPLA010000001.1, forward strand.
CACCTGATCGGTGGGACACGAAAAAGTCATGTCGGTGCGCCCTTCTTCGGAAATGTTCTGAATGATCATATCCACGTTGACGCCGGCATCCGAGAGCGGTCCGAAGATCGCAGCGGCGATACCGGGTCGGTCGGCGACCGAAATGAGCGTCATCTTCGCCTCGTCGCGGCTGTAGGCGATCCCGTTCACGACGTTTGATTCCATGATTTCCTCCTCGGCGCAGACCAGCGTGCCCGCCTCGTCCGACTGTTCTTCGAAACTGCTCAGCACCCGCAGCTTCACATTGTAGCGCATCGCCAGCTCGACCGAGCGGGTTTGCAGAACCTTGGCCCCGAGCGAGGCCAGTTCGAGCATCTCCTCGAAGGCGATCCGGTCAAGCTTGCGGGCCTTCGACGTGATGCGCGGATCGGTGGTATAGACGCCGTCCACATCGGTATATATGTCGCAGCGTTCAGCCTCGAACGCGGCAGCGAAGGCCACAGCCGTGGTGTCTGATCCGCCCCGGCCAAGCGTGGTGATCCGGCCTTCGGGGCTAATTCCCTGAAAGCCCGCGACAACGGCCACGCGCATGCCTTCGCCGAACTTGGCGTTGATGTTGTCGGGGGGGATGTCTTCGATCCGCGCTGCCGAATGCGCCGATGTGGTGCGCAGTGGCACCTGCCAGCCCTGCCACGAGCGGGCGGGAACATCCATTTCCTGAAGGGTCAGTGCCATGAGGCCCGCCGTTACGTTTTCGCCCGAACTCACCACCGCGTCGTATTCGCGCGCATCATAAAGCGGTGACGTCTCGTTGACCCAGCCGACCAGCTCGTTCGTCTTGCCGGACATGGCCGATACGATAACGATCACGTCATAGCCTTTGGCCACCTCCACGCCCACGCGTTTGGCGGCACGGCGGATGCGGTCGGGATTGGCAACTGAGGTGCCGCCGAATTTCATCACGAGAACGGGCATGGTCCGGGTCCTTGGCCTTGCGGTCGCGCGGGGTTTAGCCGTGGTTGCGCGCAAGAGCAAGCGTGGCCGAGGGCGGGCTCGCAAAATGGATCGCATGTTCGCGTCGGCTTTCCAGCCCCTTATCCGGGCAAGAGGGCTGTCGCGCCATCAGCCCCGGGACGTGAGCGATATGAGAATCGCCATTGCCTCGTCGGCCCGGTCCGCCGGCACGAAAAGGTGGTCATGAAAGAAACCCGCCACGGGATTGACGCCCATCCCCTGCGCGGCAAGCTCAGAGGCGATGCGCGCGATGAACCCCACGGCCTCAAGCGCGGAATGCACGTTGAGCGTGATCATGCGGCAGGGGAAATGATGCGCGATACTGGCGGCGCGGGCTTGGCTTTGCGTCAAGATAAGGGTTGTGCCCTCGCTCTCGTGGAAGATCATGCGCGGGGTCAGATCTTTGGGCCATGTGCCATCGGGCCGTGTCGCGAAGACATAAATCTCGGGGGCCAGCGCGGGCGACATGCCGGCAAGCAACGTATCAAGCTTCGTTTCACCCTGCATGCGGGGCCCCCTTTGATGGTGTTCGCGTCAGAACGGATGATCCTGTCCGTCCCATGTCCGAAACGCGCCCGTGCTTGCAAGCGACAGGGCGGTGAATTCAGACATCAGCCCCTTGGCGGCCTCGGCAGCACCGATATCGGCGGCGTCACCGCCCATGTCGGTGCGCACCCAGCCGGGATGATAAATGCCCACGGCAATGCCGCGTGGCCCGAGATCCACCGCAAGGTTGCGCCCGAGATTGAGCGCCGCCGCCTTGGAGGCGCGGTAGATGTAACTGCCGCCTGGGGCGCGGCTGTCACTGGCCATCTGGCTCGAGATGATGGCGATCTTGGGCGCGGTCGCCCGGGCCAGATGCGGCAGAAGTGCCTGAACCGTGAGGAAAACGCCCGTGACATTTGTCGCGAACGCTTCGGCCCACATTTCGGGCGGATATCCTGTGTCGAGGTTCTGGCCCTTGTCCGGATAGACGCCCGCGTTGCACACCAGAAGATCAACGGCCCGGTCCCCGAGCCCCCGGGCGAACGCCGCGCAGCTTTCGGGGTCGGTGACGTCAAGGCGGGGGCCATCATCGCCGCTTCGGGCCGTGCCGGTTACGTCCTCTCCGGCCTGAGCATACCCTTGGGCCAGCGCGCGCCCGATGCCCCGGTTGGCCCCCGTGATCACCACATGCATGGCGGCTCCTTCTCTCAATTGGTTTTGCGGTTCGGGATGAAGGGCAGGGGCGCAACTGGCACCCCCTCCTCGATCAAGCGTTTGGCCTCGTCGGGGCGCGCTTCGCCGTAAATCGCGCGTGTGGGGATCACCCCGTCATGCATGTCACGCGCTTCGCGTGCGAAATTGCCGCCGACATAATCGGAATTGGCCTCGACATGCTTGCGCAGCTCGGCCAGTGCCTGAGTCCTGATATCCGGCGCGGATGCTTCGGTTGGAGCCGGCGGCGCGCCTCGGGCTTCGTGAACGCGCGGCGCCATCAGCGCCTTGTCGACATCGGAGGATCCGCAAACGGCGCAAGTCACGTGCCCCGCCTTGTGCAGCGTCTCGTAGGCGTCGGTCGACTGGAACCAGCTTTCGAACCGGTGGTCGTTATCGCATTTCAACGTGAACTTGATCATCTTGCATCCGCAGAAAACCCTAAGGTTTAAATAGCCATCCGGCGCCCAAGATCAACCTTGGACGCGTGCGGATTTGCGAAGGGCGCTTGGATCGAAACCGCGTAGGATCTGGGATAGCTCGGGTTCGCTGACCTTCTCGGCCGCGGCCTTGAGGCGGAACCATTTGCGCCTGCGCTGTCCCATTTCGGGGTATTTCCGCGATATGGAATCAACTTTTACCGGGTAAACAAGCGCGAGGCATGGCGCCTCGTGAATCGGAGTCAGTTCCTTGTGATAGGAAAAGACGCCAAGGCATTGATCATAAACCCTTCCCTTGACGCCAGCTTCTTCCCACGCTTCGGTCAGCGCGGCCTCGGCGGGGGTTTTGCCCTGCATGGGCCAGCCCTTTGGCACGATCCAGCGCCCGGTGCCGCGCGTGGTGATCAACAGCACCTCGGGTTTGTTCTTGCGCATCCGAAAACATAGCGCGGCGAACTGCGAACGCATGTCGCGCTTGTCGCCTATGTCGAGTGCGAGAGGGGCCTGTCTGATCATCGCTTTTTTCATCCCGGAGCAGTCCGCACGGGTGTCTGCGCAATAAAGGTATGACCACAATATATTGTGGTCAGGGGGATTCTGACCAGAGGCTTCTTGCCCCGGCGTCGCCTGACGGTAAAATCGCCACAGAGGGCGTCTTGTGCCGGCGTTACGTTTGAGAGAAACTTTAGCTATGATACGAATTTTCGCTCTTCTGACAGGTGTTTGGACCCTCATCGCGGGGGCCGCAATAGGTGAGCCTCTCAGGGTGTTCGCGGCTGCCTCGCTGAGTGATGCGCTGGAGGATGTCGCCGAAGGATGGTCCGGCGAGGTTGTTGCCTCCTACGGTGGCTCCGGGGGCATCGCCCGGCAGATCGCGCTGGGCGCCCCAGCGGATGTGGTGATTCTCGCCAATACCGACTGGCTTGACTGGCTGGCCGAACAGGGCGTGCTGCGCGCGGGAAGCATGACCGCAGTAGCGGCCAACCGGCTCGTGCTGATCGGTCCGGCGAATGCACCCGACCTTGACCGAGCAGATGCCCCGGGGCTGATCGGGCGATTGGCTGGACGGCGTATGGCCCTGGGGCAGGTTTTATCCGTTCCCGCAGGTATTTACGCGAAGGAATGGATGCAAGCGGCGGACCTGTGGGAGGCGCTTGTGCCCCATCTGGCCGAAACCGAGAATGTCCGCGCGGCGCTGGCCCTTGTCGAACGCGCGGAAACGCCGCTCGGTGTGGTCTATGCGAGCGATGCACAAGCCGGCCATGTGCGTGTGCTGCATGAGATTGACCCCGGTCTGCACGGTCCCATCCGCTATGGTGCTGCGGTTGTCGACTCGAGCTCACACCCCGAAGCCGCTGATTTCCTGAGATTTATCCTGAGCGACGGTCAGGTGATTCTCAAAAAATACGGATTTTTGCCCGTGGCGGACGGATGACGTTGCGCCCGGACGAATGGCAGGCGCTTATTCTGTCGTTAAAGGTCTCTTTCTGGGCGACGGTGCTTACCTTGCCGTTGGCTCTCGCCGTGGCGTGGCTTCTGGCGCGGCGTGAATTTCCGGGCAAGTCGGTGCTGAGCGCGCTGGTGCATTTGCCGCTGGTGCTCCCGCCGGTGGTGGTTGGTTATCTTCTCTTGCTGACATTCGGGCGGCAAGGGGCCATCGGCGGGTTTCTCGAAGAGATCGGGATCGTGCTGGCGTTCCGCTGGACCGGCGCCGCGCTTGCTGCGGGGGTTATGGGATTTCCGTTGATGGTAAGGGCGATACGTCTCGCTTTTGAAGCTGTGGATCCACGGCTTGAGGCGGCGGCCGAGACGCTGGGCGCGGGGCGGGCGCAGGTTTTCGGGCTGATCACATTGCCGCTGATCGCACCGGGGATCCTTGCGGGCGCGTTACTTGGTTTCGCGAAGGCCATGGGCGAATTCGGCGCGACCATTACCTTCGTCGCGAACATTCCCGGTGAGACGCGCACCCTGCCATCGGCAATCTACACCTTTCTTCAGGTGCCGGGCGGCGAGGAAGGGGCAATTCGCCTTCTCGTGCTCTCGGTGGTTGTGGCGGTCGGCGCCGTCCTTGTCTCCGAATGGCTGGCGCGGCGGGTCGCGCGCAGGATCGGTCGGCCATGATACTCTCGGTCGATATTCGCCATGCCTTCGCGGGCTTTGACATCGAAGCCCGGTTCGACGCCGGACCGGGGGTCACGGCGATTTTCGGACCCTCCGGCTCGGGCAAGACCACGGTCGTGAACGCCGTTGCGGGGCTTTTGCGGCCACAAGGGGGGCGGATCACACTGCGTGACAGGGTGCTCTTTGATGCGCAGGCGGGCCGGTCGGTGCCGGTCGCGCGCAGGCGCGTGGGATATGTTTTTCAGGACAGCCGCCTTTTCCCGCACATGAGCGTTGCGCGCAATATTCGCTTCGGTCAGCGATTCGCGCGGGGCGTGACGCCGCCCGAGGACGAACGCGGGATCATCGACATGCTGGGGCTTGGCCCCTTGATGGAGCGACGCACCCAGACGCTTTCAGGCGGTGAAACTCAGCGTGTCGCATTGGCGCGGGCGTTGCTGTCGCGACCTGATATTCTTCTTATGGATGAACCGCTTGCGGCACTCGACGCCCGGCGGAAGGAAGATATCCTTCCCTACCTCGAAGGGCTTCGCGACCGGTTCGACATTCCTATCCTTTACGTGAGTCATGCGCTCTCGGAGGTGACGCGGCTGGCGGACCGGATTGTCGTGATGAACGAGGGGCGCGTCATGCTGAACGGACCGGTGCGCGAGGTGCTAAGCGATCCTGCGGCGCTGCCCTTCGTAGGTGTGCGCGAGGCAGGCGCGGTGCTTGAGGCGCGGGTGATCGCGCATGACCATGATGGGCTGACGCGGCTTGGGCTTGAGACAGGCGAGCTTCTTTTGCCGCATATCGGTGCGGCGCCCGGAACCTCGGTGCGCGTGCGCATCATGGCAAGCGACGTGCTCATTTCCCTTGGTCGGCCCGAGGGCCTTTCGTCGCGCAACGTTCTGCGGGCGGTCGTCCGGTCGCTGCACAAGGGGGTGGGACCGGGCGTTGCCGTTCAGCTTGCGCTTGGGCGCGACCTGATCCTCGCGCGGATTACGGCCCGGGCGGCGGAGGAGCTAGATTTGCGGCCCGGACGCGAGGTTTTCGCGATCCTGAAGGCCACCGCCGTGCCACGAGGAGATATCTCAAGCGTTCGGAACGACTGAGTTATCCACAGATTCACCGGTCGATTTGTCCAAAGGCAACTTTAGGCGCAGTTGTGCATAGCGCGCGTTATTCCGTATGATGACAGGCAACCTGCGTGGCCGTAGTCTCAAGCTGGCGGAGGCGCGGGCGTTCCTTCCGGCACAGATCTGTGGCCAGCGGGCAGCGCGCTGCGAAGGGGCAGCCCTTGGGCAGGTTCACCGGATCGGGAAGTTCACCCGGTGTGCGAGGTTTGTCGAACGATCCGCCCTCAAGCTGTGGAATGGCGTCAAGTAGGAGGCGCGTGTAAGGGTGCTTGGGCGTGGCGAAAAGTGTTGTGGTATCCGCAAGCTCCATCACCTGACCGAGATACATCACGGCGACGCGGGTGCCGAAATGCTCAACCACGCTAAGATCGTGGGTGATAAACAGGTAGGTCAGGCCGCGCTCGGTCTGCAAATCGGTCAGCAAGTTGAGAATCTGCGCCTGAATCGACACGTCGAGCGCCGAAATAGGCTCGTCCGCGACAATAAAGGCCGGGTTCGTCACCAGCGCGCGGGCGATCGCGATACGCTGGCGCTGACCGCCGGAAAACTCGTGCGGCAGGCGGCGCTGCCATGAGGGGTCGCATCCCGTCGCGCTCAGCACGTCTTCAACCTGTGCGCGCACCTCGCTCGAGGATTTTTCGGGCATCAGGTGGCGCACCGGCTCGGCCAGCGTGTCAAATACGTTGCGGCGCGGGTTGAGCGATGCGTAGGGGTTCTGAAACACCATCTGCATATCGCGGCGGATGGGTTTGCGGGTGCGCTCGTCCATCTGGTCGATGCGCTGACCGTTGAAATAGATCTCGCCTGCCGATGGCTCTTGGAGGCCGATGATCGCGCGGCCGAGCGTTGTCTTGCCACAGCCGGATTCGCCTACGACACAGAAGGTTTCACCGGGTTTGATCGCCACGTCCACGGTGTTGAGCGCGTGCAGCACGGGCTTTTCACGGCTGAGAAAATGCGTGGGCAGGGCGAAACGCACCTCAAGGCCGCGCGTCTCGACGATGGGCTGATCGGTTTCGCCGCCGGTCGCGGCCATTGGTTCGGGGGCGGTCTTGACCTCGGTCATACGGTTTCCTCCGCGCTGAGCAGCGGGTGATAGCAGGCAACGCCCTGTTTCATGTCAGGCATGAAGGCGCGGCATTCCTCGGTCGCGCGCGGACAGCGCGGATGATAGGGACAGCCGTTCGGCAGGGCGGTGATCGGCGGCATGGAGCCGGGAATCTGATAGAGTTTCGTGCCGCGTTCTGCTTTCTGCGGCAGAGCTTGCAGCAACCCCGAGGTGTAGGGGTGCTTGGGATTTCCGATGATCGTCTGGGTGTCGCCCGCCTCGACACATTTTCCGGCATACATGATCATGAGTTTCTGCGTCACCTCGGCCACGACACCAAGATCATGGGTGATCAGGATGAGCGCCACGTCATTTTCGCGGCAAAGCTTGAGGATGAGGGCCATGATTTCGGCCTGAATCGTCACGTCGAGCGCGGTCGTGGGTTCGTCGGCGATGATCAACTCGGGATCTGTCAGCAACGCGATGGCGATCACCACCCGCTGACGCAGACCGCCACTGAGTTCGTGCGGATAGGCGTCCATGCGGCTTTCGGCCGAGGGGATGGCCACCATCTTGAGCTTTTCGACAGAAAGGCGGTGCGCCTCGCGGCGCGAGATGCGGCGATGCGCCTTCAGGGTTTCGATCATCTGTTGGCCGATCGTCAGCACGGGATTCAGTGTGACCATCGGATCCTGAAAGATCATCGAGATGCGATTACCCCGGATCGACCGAATCTGGCGGTCCGACAAGTCGAGAAGGTTCTCGCCCTCGAACCGCACCTCACCATGGCTTACGCGGCCCGGTTCGGCGATCAGGTTGAGGATCGCGAAGGCCAGCATGGATTTGCCCGCGCCGCTCTCGCCCACGACGCCCAGCCGCTCGCCTTTTTCAAGCCTGAGAGAGACGCCGCGAAGGGCCTCGATCTCGTCCGTCTTGCCACGCGGGAAGGCCACGCGAAGATCGTCGATTTCCAGCATCGCCATCAGTCGTCCCCCCTGCGAAGTTTGGGATTAAGCACGTCACGCAGCCAGTCCCCCAGCAGGTTCAATGCCAACACCAGCGCGATCAGAACGAGCGCGGGATAGAGCGTGATCCAATACTGTCCCGAGAACACGAATTCGAAACCCGACCGGATGAGCGAGCCGAGCGAGGGCCGGTCCACTGGCATACCGAGCCCGAGAAAGCTGAGAGCGGCCTCGGTCATGATCGCTTCGGCCACCTGAATCGTCGAGATCACCAGCACCGGGGTCAGAGTGTTGGGCAGGATATGGCCCCACATGACCTTGCGCGGGGGCAGTCCGATAACGCGGGCAGCGTCGACATATTCCTTCTTCCGCTCGCCCAGAACCGACGAGCGCACGGTGCGGGCGAATTTGGGCCATTCGGCCATGCCGATGATCAGGATCAGCATGAAGATCGCGTAGTCGGCATAGATATTCGCGTCGAACGCCGCCTGAAACAGCGCGAGCACGATGATTGCGATCATAAGCGTCGAGAGCGACATCTGAATATCTGCAAGCCGCATCAGGAAGCTGTCGATCCAGCCACCCTTGTAGCCAGCAATCAGGCCCAGCGTGACGCCGAGAATACCCTGAACCACCACGGCGCCGATCCCGATGATAAGCGAGATGCCAGTGCCATACATGATGGTCGACAGAACACCGCGCCCTTGCGTGTCGGTGCCAAGCAGGTAGCGCGGATCGCCTTCGCCGGTCCACACCGGCGGCAGTTCACTGTCCATGATGTCGAGCTGCATCAGGTCATAGGGATTCTGCGGCGCAAGAAGCGGCGCGAACACGGCCATCAGCACGAGGATGAGAAGGACACCGCCGGCGGCGACCGCCACAGGGTCCGACATGAAGCGTTTGAAAAGGGTGCGCCAGTTGATCATGCCTTGGCCCCCGGCAGTTTCACCATCGGATTGATGAGTGTGTAGATGAAATCGACAATGGTGTTCACGACCACAAAGATCAGACCCACGACGATGATATAGGCAATGATGAGCGGTGTATCGACACGGTTCACGGCCTCAAGAAAGAGAAAGCCCATGCCCGGCCACTGAAACACGGTTTCGGTCAGGATCGTATAGGCGATGAGCGTCCCGATCATCAGGCCACCCACGGTTACGACCGGCAGGAGCGTATTGCGGAAGGCGTGGACATAGCGCACGCGCGCGGTGCTGAGGCCCTTGGCCCTAGCGAAGCGCACATAATCGGTGCCCATGGTCTCCATCATCTCGGCCCGGATAAGCCGGATGAAAAGCGGTAGCATGATCGAGCTGAGCGCGACCGAGGGCAGGATCAGATGCGACAGCCCATCCAGCGTCAGGAACCCGGTTTCCCAGCCCCATGGCAACTCATAGGTGTCGCCGCGCCCGAAAGCCGGGAGCCAGCCGAGTTCCACCCCGAAAAGCCAGACCAAGAGGATCGCAGTCAGGAACACAGGCACCGAAATACCGATGATCGAGCCGGTCATGATGATCCGCGTCAGCCACGAATCGCGGTGGATCGCACAATAGATGCCTGCGGGGATCGACAAGCTGAGGAAGATGAAGACCGCGCCAATGACAAGTTCGAAGGTGGCCGGAAACTTGTCCATGATCACCTCGAGCGCCGGGCGCTTGAAGAAATAGGAGGTGCCAAGGTCGCCCTGAACGGCATTACCGAGAAAACGGAAATATTGCACGAAGAACGGATCGTTCAGGCCCAACTGCTCGCGGAGCGCCTGCCGTTCGGCTTCGGATACGGATTGACCCACCAATTCGCGCAGTGGATCGCCAAGGTTGCCTTGAATTGAGAACCCGATAATCGAGATGACGAACATCACGATCACCGCCTGAAGCGTGCGTCGGATGAGGAAGGCGAGAATATGCATGGCGTCTCTGGCGTGGGGGCTTGAGGATGTGGCGGATAGTTGTTCGGGAAAACCGGCCCCATTCGGTATCTTGGGGCCGCCTGCCGATCATGATGTCCCGGGATGCGCCCGGAAGGGATAGAGTTGGGTCGGGCGGCCTGGGCCGCCCCACCCGAATGCTATTATTCCTCGATGACCAGATCGCCCAGATAGGGGAAGTTCATCACATTGAGGACCGGCTCGATTTTCACGCCATTGCGTGCGGCCCAAGCAAGATCCTGCCAATGCAGCGGGATAAAGGCTGCTTCCTCATAGAGGATCTTCTCGACCTCCTGAAGCATCTCGGCACGCTTTTCCGGGTCCGTCTCGGTAAGCGATGCCTCGGTGAGTTCGTCCACGCGCGGGTTCGAGTAGTTGCCCGAGTTATACTGGCCACGGCCCGTGTCTTCGTTGGGCGTCATGGTCAGGAACTCGTTGAAGTTGGCGCTGTCCTCGGTGTCCGAATGCCAGCCGATCATCATGATGTCAGCTGCGCGCTCGTCGAATTTGGGCCAGTATTGCGCCTTGGGCATGGTGGTCAGGTCAACGTCGATGTTGATCTTGGCCAGCATCGCCGCCGCCGCTTCGCAGATTTTGAAATCGTTCACGTAGCGGTTGTTCGGGCACATCATCGTGGCCGAGAACCCATCGGCGTAACCGGCTTCTTCCATCAACGACTTGGCTTTGGCCACGTCGAAGCGGGGCTCGAGGTTGGGGTTATGGCCGACATAGCCCTCGGGCGACTGTTGTGCCGCCACGGTGCCGAAGCCTTTCATGATCTTCTGCACGATGCCTTCGTTGTTGATGGCATAGGCGATGGCCTGACGCACCTTGGGATTGGCAAGGGCCTCGCTGCGCTTCTGGTTGAGCTGAAGCGTGATGATCCGCGTGCCGGTCATGGTCACGAGGTTCACGTCTTCGTTGTTCTCGATACGCTCAAGGTCTGTCGGCGGCACCGGCGCGATGAAATCGACGTCCCCGGCCAAGAGGGCGGCGACGCGTGTCGGCGCTTCCTTGATCGGCGTCAGAACGGCGGTCTCGACGTTGCCCGGGCTGTTTTCATCCCAATAGTCGGGATTGCGTTCGAAAACGACTTTCACACCCTGCTCACGCTCGGAGATGGTGAAAGGGCCGGTGCCCGAGATGTTCTGGCTGGCGAAGCTGTCGCCATGCTTCACGATCTCGTCGCCACCCTCGGTGTAGAAATCCTTGTCCATTGGAAAGACATAGGTCGCCGTGTGCAGCACGAGCGGCGAGGGGCCGGCCGTTTTGATTTCAACGGTGTAGTCATCAACCGCGGTGGCCGATGTCCAGCCCGAGAAGATGCCTTTGAAGTCGGGCGAGGATTTCAGGCGTTCGATGGTATAGACCACGTCTTCGGCTGTCATCTCGTCGCCGGAGTGGAACTTGACGCCTTCACGCAGATTGAAACGCATCGTGGTCTCGTCCACGCGCTCCCAGCTTTTCGCAAGGCGCGGGTCAAAGCCCAGATCCTTGTTCCAGCGGACCAGCGGGTCAAACACCATGTGAGACAGTTGCAATGTGCCGCCGGAAAGCTGCTCATGCGGATCGAGCGAGACCGGATCGGCGTCGTACGCGAAGGTAAGAGTCTGCGCCGACGCAAGCCCTGCGGCACCAAGCATCAGCGCCGTCGCAGCGGCAAGGTTACGGATTGTTTTCATGAAGTATCTCCCTGAATGGATGGTCGGAAACAGCCCTGAAAGACCTGTTCCAGCCAGTCATGTGCGCCAAGGTGTCGCAATTGTAAGGGACTGTAAAGGTTCATGGAGCAAAGGTAACTTTAGGTCATTTTTGACCGGATGGTTGGAATCTTGTGTTCCCAACGGCTTGTCCGGATTTGGCAAAATTTCCCGTGCCAGTTGCGCGCGGCCTGTGCGTTGAGGGAATCACCCGGCCTCCTGTGTGCGGCGTGCGATTGACCCGGCGGGCGGGGGCGAATATTGATCGAAAAGCTCGGAATTAAGGGCGTGTCAGCAGGATGCGCCATTGGAAAGGACCCATGACCGAACGTCTTTTGCATGGCCTGGCCTGGATCGTGGCGCTTTTGTGCGTGGCGCCTATCGTGGCGGCCGCACTCGCCGCTGTGACCGGCGATATGAGTGTCTGGCGCGATATCCTCGCGCCGGTGCTGCCGCGATATACCGCGACGACTCTCGTTCTTGTGGCGATCGTGGGGGTGGCGACGGCGGCCATCGGAACCGGCGCTGCGTGGCTCGTGACGGTCTACCGGTTCCCCGGTGCCCGTCTGCTTGAAATCGCTTTGGCGCTGCCTCTTGCCTTTCCGGCCTATGTGCTCGCCTATGCGTATACGTCGTTCCTTGATCATTCCGGCCCGGTTCAAAGCCTCTTGCGTGAGGTGATGGGGTGGGGTCCGCGTGGCTACTGGTTCCCCGAAATCCGGAGCCTCGGCGGTGCGGCGGCGATGTTGACCGTCGTTCTATACCCCTATGTCTATCTTCTGGCGCGGGCCTCGTTCCGGCAGCAATCCTCTAACGCATATCTCGTGGCGCGCACGCTGGGTCACAGCCCGATGGCGGCGTTCTGGCGGGTGGCCTTGCCCATGGCCCGGCCCGCCATTGTGGGCGGTGTGCTTCTGGCGATCATGGAAACCATCGCGGATTTTGGCACCGTGGCGTTCTTCAACGTGGATACCTTCGCCACCGGCATCTATCAGGCATGGTTCAGCCTTGGTGATCGCGCGGCGGCGGCGCAACTGGCGCTCTGCCTGCTGAGTTTCGCGCTGCTTCTCGCAGGGCTTGAGCGCGCGCAACGCGGCCGCGTGCGCACGGCGGGGCGGGGCGCGCGATTCGACGCGATGGAGCGCGGGCACCTGACAGGGCTTCGCGGCTGGCTCGTGACGGCGCTTTGCGCCGCGCCCGTTGTGGTCGGCTTCGTGATCCCCGTTGTTATGCTGGGCTCGATGGCGATTGATTCCGGGCAAAGCCTTCTGACCGCGCGCTATCGTGACCTGATGATCAACTCGGTGACGCTTGCGGGGCTTGCGGCGGTGCTGACCGTGGCGGGTGCGATTATCATCGGCTTTCGGGCGCGCACCCGGCCCACACGCGCGTCAAAGGGTCTCGTGATCGGTGCGGGACTTGGATATGCGGTGCCGGGCGGCGTGATCGCGGTGGGTCTCATGGTGCCCTTTGCGGCGCTTGATAATGCCATCGACGCGGTGATGGAGGCGCGGTTCGGAATCGATACCGGTCTCCTGATCACCGGGTCCATCTGGCTCATGGTGTTGGCCTATATGGCGCGGTTCATGGCCGCCGCACTCAACGCCTATGACAGCGGGATGGCCACCGTGCCCGCGCATTTCGACGCGATTGGCCGGTCGCTTGGCCAAAGCGGGCCGCGCCTGTTGATGCGGGTGCATCTGCCGGTGGCGCGGACGAGTGTTCTGACAGCACTTCTGATCGTGTTCGTGGACGTGATGAAGGAGTTGCCCGCGACGCTGATTCTACATCCTTTCAACTTTCAGACCCTCGCGGTTCAGGCCCACAGGCTCGCCGCCGACGAGCGTCTGGCCGAGGCGGCGGTGCCATCGCTCGCGCTCATGGCGTTCGGGCTGATCCCCGTGCTCATCCTCTGCCGGTCCATCGGACGTGAGGAGCCGGGTCGCCGGGCGGCGCGCATGGGGGTTGCGGTCAAACCGGGGTGAGAGCGACATTTCAACTCATGTCATCACTATGCCTGTATGACCAAGATTTGCGGCGACTTTGCTGCTTTGCCGCAGGTGCCACCGCGATTCCGCCCCTTGCGGGTCCATGGGCGCAATACTAAGACTCCCTTAGCACATCGGACGTATGGTCCGGCGACAACATCAGCAGGCAGGCGAATATGAAAGATCCTTTTGAGACGTATATGAACACACTCGTGCCCATGGTGGTCGAACAGACCAGCCGGGGTGAACGCGCCTATGATATTTTCTCGCGCCTGCTCAAGGAGCGGATCATCTTTCTCAACGGCCCGGTTCATGATGGCATGTCCTCGCTCATCGTGGCGCAGCTTCTCCATCTCGAGGCCGAGAATCCCTCGAAAGAGATCAGCATGTATATCAACAGCCCCGGCGGCGTCGTGACGTCCGGCCTGTCGATTTACGACACGATGCAGTATATCCGGCCCGCCGTTTCGACGCTGGTGATTGGGCAGGCGGCCTCGATGGGATCGCTCCTTCTTACGGCCGGTCAGTCCGGCATGCGCTATTCGCTTCCCAACAGCCGGATCATGGTCCACCAGCCCTCCGGCGGCTATCAGGGTCAGGCGACGGATATCATGATTCACGCCGAAGAAACGCTCAAGCTCAAGCGGCGGCTCAATGAAATTTACGTGAAGCACACGGGTCAAGGCCTCAAGAAAGTCGAGGAGGCGCTTGAGCGCGACAATTTCATGTCCCCAGAGGAAGCCAAGGAATGGGGCCTCATCGACGACATCGTAGAAAGCCGCGAGAAGCCGGAAGGCGACGACAAGTCATAGGAGCGTGCGGGTGCGGATTTTCGGATTGTGGCGGCAAGGCACCTGTCCTAAGCTGCCACGACATGACACCGACCCGCGCCCCAAAAGGTGAGAGACCGAAAGGTAAGAAATGTCCCAAAGCTCAGGCAATGACAGCAAGAACACCCTCTATTGCAGCTTTTGCGGAAAGAGCCAGCATGAGGTGCGAAAGCTTATCGCGGGCCCGACGGTGTTCATCTGCGACGAATGCGTCGAGCTGTGCATGGACATCATCCGCGAGGAAACGCGCACGGCTGGCCTCAAATCCGGCGAAGGCGTGCCAAGCCCGCGGGAAATCTGCGATGTGCTCGATGACTATGTGATTGGGCAGGCGATGGCCAAGCGTGTGCTGTCGGTCGCGGTGCACAACCACTACAAGCGGCTCAATCACGCGGGCAAAAGCGACATCGAGCTTCAGAAGTCGAATATCCTGCTCATCGGGCCTACCGGCTGCGGCAAGACGCTTCTGGCGCAGACGTTGGCGCGAATCCTCGATGTGCCCTTCACCATGGCCGATGCGACCACGCTGACCGAGGCCGGGTATGTGGGCGAGGATGTCGAGAATATCATTCTCAAGCTTCTCCAATCCTCGGAGTATAATGTCGAACGCGCGCAGCGCGGCATCGTCTATATCGACGAGGTCGACAAGATCACCCGCAAGTCGGAAAACCCCTCGATCACCCGCGACGTGTCGGGCGAGGGCGTGCAGCAGGCGCTTCTGAAACTGATGGAAGGGACCGTGGCCGCGGTGCCGCCGCAGGGCGGGCGCAAGCATCCACAGCAGGAATTCCTGCAGGTGGACACCACGAACATCCTCTTCATTTGCGGTGGTGCCTTTGCCGGGCTCGACAAGATCATTGCACAGCGCGGCAAGGGGAGCGCGATGGGCTTTGGCGCCGATGTGCGGGGCGATGACGAACGCGGCGTAGGCGAAATCTTCCGCGATCTGGAACCTGAGGACCTTTTGAAGTTCGGTCTTATCCCCGAATTCGTGGGTCGTTTGCCGGTGATCGCGACGCTCGAAGACCTTGATGAGGACGCGCTTGTCACCATTCTGACCGAGCCCAAGAACGCGCTTGTCAAACAGTATCAGCGCCTCTTCGAACTTGAGAGTGCGGAACTCAACTTCACCGACGACGCCCTCAAGGCCATTGCCAAGCGCGCGATCGCGCGCAAAACCGGCGCTCGGGGTCTGCGGTCGATCCTCGAAGATATCCTGCTTGATACGATGTTCGAACTGCCGGGCATGGAAAGCGTGGAAGAGGTTGTCGTGAATGAGGAGGCCGTGACGTCAGAAGCGGCCCCCCTGATGATCTATGCCGATGCCAAGAAGGAAGAGGCGAGCGCCAGCGCGGGCTAAGCCCGCATTGGCCTTGCCTCTCGGACCGGTTCGGGCGGCGACACCCGGCAAAGAGCGCCGCCGCGCTGCCTCAGCCACTGGACCTTTGGCCACCAATGCGCCATATCTGGGGCAATCAAATCCGGAGGACCCGATGGGCATTCTCAAGTCGCTATTGCGCGCGGCCACATGGTGGCACGGCGGCACGCTCAATACCCAGTTCTATACTTGGCGCAAGGGCGTCAAGGTGGGCGAGGATAACGAGGGCAATATCTTTTATCGCAACGCTGACGATACCCGACGGTGGGTCATGTTCAACGGCGAGGCCGAGGCGAGCCGGGTGAGCCCTGATTGGCATGGCTGGCTGCATCACACCTATCGGGAACCGCCGACTGACCGCCCGCTGCCGCGCAAGGCGTGGGAAAAACCACATCAGGAAAATCTGACAGGCACCGCGCTGGCGTATGCGCCGGCCGGGTCGATCCGGCGGGCCGAACCTGCCAAACGGTCGGATTACGAGGCTTGGAGCCCGGAGTAACACAATGTCGGAAAACAAGACCGAAGTCGCGGTCGGCGGTGTCGTCCTTGCGGTGGCCATCGGCTTTCTTGTCTATGCAGGACAGCTTACCGGCCTGAGCCGCGCACCCGAAGGCTATGAACTGCATGCCAGTTTCCGGTCTGCGGACGGGGTGAGCATCGGAACGGATGTGCGCATGGCGGGCGTCAAGGTGGGGCGTGTGACCGGTCTCGATCTTGATCCACAGACCTTCCGCGCAAGTGCGACCTTCACCGTTCAGAACGATATCGAGCTTCCGGATGACAGCGCCGTCGCCGTCGCGTCCGAAGGTCTTTTGGGCGGCAATTTCGTCGAGCTTCTGCCGGGCGGATCGCCCTTCGCTTTCGAACCGGGCGACACGGTCGAGTTCACCCAAGGGTCGGTCAGCCTGATCTCGCTTTTGATGAAGTTCGTCTCGGGTGATGGGTCATCGGAGAGCGACGGATGAAACGACTGATGTCGCTTGTGCTCTGTGCCGGGCTTGCTGTTGCGGGCCCGCTGGCGGCGCAAGAAGAGGTCGAGACCGGCGCAGGCGCGACATTGCGCGCGCTGGACAAGGTCAATGGCTCTGTCCGCGATATCAAAATGCGCAACGCCAGTTCAGCCCGGTTCGGGCGGCTCACGATCAATCTGGGCGAATGCCGCTATCCGGTAGGCGATCCGGCGGGCGATGCCTATGCCTTTCTCACGATCCAGGAAGACGGCCGTGCCGAGCCTCGTTTCTCGGGCTGGATGGTGGCCTCGGCGCCCGCTCTGAACGCGCTGGATCATCCGCGCTACGACGTTTGGGTCATGCGCTGCAACACCAACGCGTGATCAGGGTCCAGCGGTAGGGCGGTGATATCCGCATCATGGGCCAGCGCATCCGCCAGCGCGAGGTGATATGCCGCGCGGCTTATCTCCACCGCGCCCAATGACGCGAGATGATCGGTCAAAAACTGCGTGTCGAAGAGGCGAAATCCACAGCGTCCCAAGTGATCGACAAGGTGCAGCAAGGCGCGCTTTGACCCGTCGGTCCTGAGTGAGAACATCGACTCGCCGAAAAATGCGGCTCCGAGACTCACTCCATAAACGCCACCGCAAAGCACGCCACCCTCGTATATTTCAAGGCTGTGGGCGTGACCGGCGCGATGCAAATCAAGGTAAAGCGCCCGGATCGTCGCGTTGATCCATGTGTTTTCGCGATCCGCGCAGGCATCCATCACGCCCGCGAAATCGCTGTTGAGGGCGGCGCGATAGGCCCCGCGCCGCACCCGCCGGGCAAGGCTCCGCGACACGTGAAAGCCATTGAGGGGGATGATCCCGCGCATTTCGGGATCGACCCAGAAAAGCTCGGGATCGTCGCGGCCTTCGGCCATCGGAAAGATACCAGCCGCATAGGCCCTGAGCACAAGGCCGGGGGTCAGGTCGGGCAGGCCGGACATTCAGGCCTACCCCTGCACGCGAACGACACGCGCGCTCACGATAGCGGGTTGGTCTCCAACCATTGTTCCAGCCAGTGAATGTTATAATCCCCCTCAAGCACGGCTTCTTCCTGAAGCAGCGCATGGAAGAGCGGCACGGTGGTATCCACGCCATCAACGATCAACTCGCCCAGTGCCCGGTGTAGACGGGCGAGCGCCGCCTTGCGGTTCGGGCCATGCACGATCAGCTTGGCGATCAGGCTGTCGTAATAAGGTGGAATCGAATAGCCGTCATAGAGTGCCGAATCCATGCGCACACCAAGCCCGCCGGGGGCGTGAAACTGAGTGATGCGCCCGGGGCGAGGTGAAAACTCCGGCACCTTCTCGGCATTGATGCGAACTTCGATCGCGTGCCCGTTGATGCTTAGGTCTTCTTGCGTGAACGACATGGGAAGTCCCTCGGCCACGCGAATCTGCTCCTGAACGAGATCGACACCAAAGATGGCTTCGGTCACCGGATGCTCAACCTGTAGGCGGGTGTTCATCTCGATGAAATAGAACTCACCTTTTTCATACAGAAATTCGACCGTGCCCGCGCCAGCATAGTTGATCCGCGCCACCGCGTCGGCACAGACCTTGCCGATGCGCGCACGCTCTTCTTCGGTGATGCAGGGGCCGGGGGCCTCTTCGAAAACCTTTTGGTGACGCCGCTGAAGCGAGCAGTCACGCTCGCCCAGATGAACAGCGCGGCCTTTGCCGTCACCGAAGACCTGTATTTCGATATGACGCGGCGTGGTGAGGTATTTCTCGATATAGACTTCGTCATTGCCGAATGCCGCCTTGGCCTCGGAGCGCGCGGTCAGGAAGGCGCGCTCGATCTCGGAGGCCGATTGCGCCACTTTCATGCCGCGCCCGCCGCCACCCGCAGTGGCCTTGACGATCACCGGATAGCCGATCTCGTCACACAGCGCCTTGGCGGCGGCCACGTCGGTGATACCACCTTCCGAACCGGGCACGCAGGGCACGCCAAGTTCTTTCATGGTCTCCTTGGCGGCGATCTTGTCGCCCATAACGCGGATATGCTCGGCGGTGGGGCCGATAAACGTGAGATCGTGGTCTTCGACAATCTGCACGAAATTGGCATTCTCGCTTAGAAAGCCATAGCCGGGATGGATCGCCTGTGCGCCCGTCACCTCGCAGGCCGCGATGATTGACGGTATCGACAAATAGCTGTCGGTGCTCGGCGGGGGGCCGATACAGACGGATTCATCGGCCATGCGCACATGCATCGCGTCGGTGTCGGCGGTGGAGTGTACGGCGACGGATCTGATGCCCATCTCGCGGGCGGCGCGGATGACTCGGAGGGCGATCTCGCCCCGGTTGGCCACAAGGATCTTGTCAAACATGACGCGGCGGGCCTTATTCGATGATCATCAGGGGCGCGCCATATTCGACCGCCGCGCCATCCTCGACAAGGATACGGTTGACGGTACCGGCACGCGGGGCGGGGATGTGGTTCATCGTCTTCATCGCCTCGACGATAAGGAGGGTGTCTCCTTCGCTGACCTTGTCGCCCACCTTGACGAAGCTGGGCGCGCCCGGCTCGGCCTGCATGTAGATTGTGCCCACCATCGGTGACGTGACGGCACCCGGATGGCTTGCCGGATCCTCGGCAACCTCGGTCGGGGCGGAGGGAGTGGTGCCTCCCGTTGGCTGTGGTGCCGACGGGGCAGCGTGCGGTGCTGCTGCGGGAGCGGCGGAGACGTGGTTCACGATCTCCTGGCGGCGGCTGACACGCACGTTGAGGCTGTCATCCTCGCCATAGTCGCGTTTGACCTGAAGTTCGGTCAGGTCGTTTTCGTTCAGGAGCTCCGCCAGCGCCTTGATGAAGGCGACATCGTCTTCGTGCTTGTTCTGTGCCATCAGGTTCCTCGACCAATGCAGCGGCCCTGTCTCGTCCCCGGACCCTGCCTTTTGTTTTCTGCCGCCTATATGCAGCTTATTTGCCGCTTATAGGCCAAGCGCGGGGCCGATGAAAGCGGGGTTGTGAGGTTCAAAATGGGGTAATCGGGGGGAAATTGCGAGAGGTTTAGGTAAAAAACTGCCCTTGCGTCAGCATCAGAAGGCCATACCCGAAAGTTTCGCCACCGGTTCGGCCAATTTGGCCGCCTGAAACGTCGTGAGATAGGGGGCGGGTCGCGCGCATGATGTCGGGGCTGCGCGCACCGACGTGATACCGACGTGACTACCGACGTGAATACCGATAACGAGTCTGATCGATTTCAGAGGGTGGGACGTGCGGATATTGCCTTGGGTCAGACATGTGGCGGTGGGCGTTTGCGCCGAGCCCCCAGCATTGCGTTTCCGGCGATCGCGGCCAGAAGAACCGCGCCGCCTATCAGCGTGTTACGGGAAACTTGCTCACCTAGGGCGAGCCAGACCCACACAGGCCCGAGCACGACCTCGGCCAGCGACAGAAGCGTCAATTCCGCAGCGGGTACGGATTTTGATCCGATCGTATAAAGCACAAGCCCTGCGCCTACCTGAAAGACACCCATCGTCAGCGCGATGCCGGTGTCCCGCGCGGCCATGACCAAGGGCAGTCCGAGAGCAAGGCAAACAGCCACCATGAGCACGATGCCAGCAAGGCCCGAGATGAACACCAGCGGCAGCATGTCGCCCATGCGCCCCTTGCGGATGATCACGGTGAACACCGCAAATCCGACAGCCGCACCAAGCGCGGCAAGGTTGCCCGTAAGCGAGGCGGCGGCGGTTTGGTCGCGCACCATCATCGCAATGCCAAGCATTGCCACCCCGATGGCGATCCAAGTGTGCGGGCGCACACGTTCGGCCAGAAAGATTTGCCCCAAAACTGCGGCCATGAACGGTGCGCTGGCAAACAGCAGCATCGCGTTGGCGACGGAAGTCGTCTGAATCGCATAGATGCCGCCGCCGTAGGCCCCGACAAGCGAAAGGCCACCCAACAGGCCCGACCACCCTGTCGCACGGGCAAGCCCGAACGGGTCGCGCCCGGTGCGCAGGCGAATGACAACATAAAGAAGCACGCACAGCCCCACCGACCGGACGAGCAGGATTTGCCACGCCGCGCCGTCTTCGATCATACGGATGCCGAGCCCCACGGTGGACCAGAGTACACCGGCCATGAACACAAGCGCCATACCACGGCCGCGCCCGGCCTCAGGTGCGATGGATATGTCGGCATGGGTGCTCATGTATGGGGGCTGTCTGTGACGAATGGTGCGGTGGGCGCGATATGCACCGCTTTGGCGCGTCGGGCGGTCACGATCTCGCGGTAGCCGATGAACACGCCGCTGCCGACGATGAGGGTCATCCCCGCCAGCGTGTTCCATGGCGGCACCTCGCCCCAAAGCACGAAGCCCAGCACCGCGGCGATGGGAAGATAGGAATAATCGAACGGCGCCATGAGACTTGCCGGGGCCACCTGATAGGCGCGGGAATTGAGAAGGTAACCGATCATCCCGGTCACGCCGATGCCGATCAGCCAGATCGCACCTTCGGCATCGGGCATGGGAAAGGCAAAGCGCAGATGCGAAAATTCGGGTTCGATATCGACCAGTTGATTTAGCCCCCAGCCCACAAGCGCCACGATCGGTGCCGATGGAGCAAGCGTATAGAGCCCCACAGTCAGAGTGCTTTCCCGATCACCGATCTTGCGCGCGACAATTTGGCTGGCCGCGTAGGAGACCGCACAGAAAAGTGGCAGGGTCGCCACCCATGTGAACGTATCTCCGCCCGGCTTCATCGCGATCAATACGCCCACAAAGCCGATGATCAATGCGGCCCCGCGCAAGAAACCGATGCTTTCACGCAAAAACAGCGCGGCGAAGATAGCGGTTATGAGCGGCGCGGAAAAGAAGATCGTGGTGACTTCGGCCAGCCCCATGAAGGGAAAGGCGGTGTAGAACAGGCTGAATCCCAAGGCGAACAAGGTCGCGCGGATCAGGTGCAAGGGCCAGAGCGGTGTAAGCAGGCGGTGCGGACCGCCAAGAAAGGCGATGAGCGGCAAGAGAATCGACACGCTGACCAAGGCGCGCGCACCGATCAGCATCCAAACCGAATAATCGCCCAACAGCCATTTCATCATGGCGTCTTGACCCACAAAGAAGAACATACCGACGATGAGGCATGTCATTCCTTCGCTGAATCGAAGACCTGTGCTGTGTGTGATGGCCGTCATGCGCCTTGAATGGAGCGCCAAAGCGACCATGTCTTGCTGGTTTCCGACAGCCGAGTCGCAAAAAACCCCGCACACCTAAGGAATGCGGGGTAATGCTTTGAATTATAGCGCTTTTACTGTCCGCGATTCATCCGGTTTTCGATCAGATCTTCGACCACGGACGGATCTGCCAAGGTCGAGGTGTCGCCAAGGCTGCCGTAGTCATTTTCGGCGATCTTGCGCAGGATGCGGCGCATGATCTTGCCCGAGCGCGTTTTGGGAAGGCCGGGGGCCCATTGGATGAGATCGGGGCTGGCTATGGGGCCGATTTCCTGACGCACCCAGTTGCGCAATTCTGTCTTGAGCTCGTCGCTGTAGGTCTCGCCGCCCATGAGCGTGACATAGCAGTAGATGCCTTGGCCCTTGATCTCGTGGGGGTAGCCGACGACCGCGGCCTCTGAGACCTTGGGATGAGCCACCAGCGCGCTTTCGACTTCGGCGGTGCCCATCCGGTGCCCGGAGACGTTGATCACGTCATCCACGCGCCCGGTGATCCAATAATCGCCATCGGCGTCACGGCGACACCCGTCGCCAGCAAAATAGTAGCCTTTGTAGTCCGAGAAATAGGTCTTCTCGAACCTTTGATGATCGCCCCATATCGTGCGCATCTGGCCAGGCCAGCTGTCCTTGATGCAAAGCACGCCTTCGGTCGGGCTTTCGTCGATTTCCTTGCCCGATTGCGGATCGAGCACGACCGGCTGAACGCCGAAGAACGGCTTCATTGCCGCGCCCGGCTTGGTCGCATGGGCGCCGGGCAGCGGGGTCATCATGTGACCACCGGTCTCGGTCTGCCACCAGGTGTCGACGATGGGGCAGGTGCCTTTGCCCACCACCTCGTTATACCAGTTCCAAGCCTCCGGGTTGATCGGCTCGCCCACGGTGCCCAGCACCTTGAGCGAGGACAGATCGCATTTGGTGACGTAGTCGTCGCCCTGTCCCATCAGGGCGCGGATCGCGGTAGGGGCGGTATAGAACTGGTTGACCTTGTGCTTCTCACAGACCTGCCAAAAGCGCGAAGCGTCCGGGTAGGTCGGCACACCCTCGAACATGAGCGTCGTGGCTCCATTGGCCAGCGGCCCGTAGACGATATAGCTGTGGCCCGTGACCCAGCCCACATCCGCGGTGCACCAATAAACGTCGCCTTGATGATAATCGAAGGTGATCTCGTGGGTCATCGCGGCCCAGGCAAGATAGCCGCCTGAGCTGTGGACCACGCCCTTGGGTTGGCCGGTTGAGCCCGATGTGTAAAGGATGAAGAGCGGATCTTCGGCGTTCATGTCTTCGGGCGGGCAATCTGCGCTGACGTTCTCGGCCTCTTCATGCCACCAGAAATCCAAGTCTGGACGCCAGGCCACCTGATCGCCGGTGCGCTGAACCACGAGGCATTTGACGTCGTCGGTGTCATGCAGCAGCGCTTGGTTTACGTTGTCCTTGAGCTTGGTACTGCGACCGCCGCGCGGAGCATGATCAGCCGTGATCACCAGCTTGGCGTCACAGCCGTTTACCCGCGCGGAGAGCGCATCGGGCGAGAAGCCCGCGAAAACGACAGAATGAATGGCGCCAATACGGGCGCAGGCCAGCATGGCATAGGCGGCCTCGGGGATCATCGGCATGTAGATGACGACCCGGTCGCCACGGCCCACGCCAAGCGCCTTGAGGACATTGGCCATTGTGCCGACCTGTTCGGCCAACTCGTTATAGGTGATGTGCAGGGCGTCGGCATCGGGGTCATCGGGTTCCCAGATGATCGCGGTTTGCGTTCCGCGATCCTTGAGGTGGCGATCAACACAGTTTGCCGCGACGTTGAGCTTTCCATCCTCGAACCATTTGATCGACACGTTGCCGAGATCAAAGTTGACGTCTTTCACCTTGGTGAAGGGTTTGGTCCAATCGATGCGCTGGGCGTGCTCGGACCAGAAGGTATCGGGGTCGCTGATGGATGCCGCATACATCTTGTCGTAGGTCGCGGCATCGACATGCGCGTTTGCTGCGAAATCGTCGGAGGGCGGGTAGGTTTTATCGGACATTGTGTCCCCTTTGTCTCTGGGTGACGCTATGGGAAGCGATACTGGCGCGGGAAAGGCGGGCTTGCAACCCGCCCTTCATCGGCGCCTCAGATCGCAAGGTATTCGGAGCGAAGCTCTTCGTTCTCGAGCACTTCGGCGGCACTACCGTCAAATACGATGCCCCCGGTATCGAGAATGATCGCACGATCCGCGAGGTTGAGCGCACGCACCGCGTTCTGTTCAACCAGCACGGTGGTGATACCCTGATCCTTGATGATCGACAGGGTCTTTTCGATTTCATCCACGATCACGGGTGCGAGCCCTTCATAAGGTTCGTCCAGAAGCAGAACCTTGATGTCACGGGCAAGCGCGCGGGCCACGGCAAGCATCTGCTGTTCGCCGCCAGATAGAGTCACGCCTTCCTGCCTGCGCCGTTCGGCAAGCCGGGGGAACAGGTCGTAAAGACGCTCGATTGACCAGCCCACCGGGGGGGCGATCTGGGCCAGTTGCAGATTTTCCTCGACGGTGAGGCCGGGGATGATGGACCGATCTTCGGGCACGAGGCCGATCCCCGCGATCGAGGCCTCATGCGATCTCATGTTGTGAAGCGGCTGATGGTCCAGCCAGATTTCTCCATGCAAGACCTGCGGATTGTCCATGCGTGCGATAGAGCGCAGCGTGGTGGTCTTGCCGGCGCCATTGCGGCCCAGAAGTGCGAGGATCTCACCTTCGTGGACGTTAAAGCTGATGTCCTGAACGATATAGCTTTCGCCGTAATAGGACTGAAGCCCCCAGACCGAAAGGAAGGCAGGTGCCGTCGAGGCCATGTTGCGGTTCTTGGAATAGTCGGTTTTCGCGTTCATGTCATTCATCCCTCATGCCGCGCTCAAGCGGTTTCGCCAAGATAGGCTTCGCGCACCTTGGGGTGGCCCTTGATTTTTTCCGGCGTATCCTCGACCAGCGGACTGCCCTGCGCCAGAACGGTGATCCGTTCCGCCAAAGAGAAGACCACGTGCATGTCATGCTCGATCACCGCGATGGTGATGTCGCGCTCGTCCCGGATCTGCTTGAGCAGGTCGATCGTGTTGTTGGTGTCCGCCCGCGCCATGCCTGCTGTCGGCTCATCGAGAAGCAGAAGGCGGGGGTTTTGCGACAGGCACATCCCGATTTCGAGGCGTCGCTTGTCACCCCGGCTCATGGAGGCGGAGTGCATGTGGCGCTTGTCTGCCATGTTGAGGCTTTCGAGGATATGCTCGGCCTGTTCGATGATCTCGCGCTCGCTTCCGGTCATTTCGATCGCGTGCATGCGGAAGGCCCCGTCACGCTTGGCGAAGATCGGGATCATCATGTTTTCCAGCACACTCAGGTCGGCAAATATCTCGGGCGTTTGAAACACGCGGGAGATTCCCATCTGGCAAATCTCATAGGGTTTGCGCCCCAGCACCGATTGACCGTCGAACATGACGCTTCCGGTGTCGGGGATAAGCTTTCCGATGAGGCAGTTGAGCAAGGTGGATTTGCCCGCGCCGTTCGGTCCGATAATTGCATGGACCGAGTTTTCTTCGATGCTGAGGTTCACGTCACCCAGGGCCTGTAGCCCGCCGAAGCGTTTGTTCACGTTCTTGACTTCGAGAATTCCCATCTGTCGGTCTCCTTATTCGGCGGGGTTGCGTTTTTTGGCGGCGTCGCCTTCGGCGTCGCCAGCGTTCTTGTCACGACGGCGGAACATACCACCGATGCGTTGCCCCCCCTCGACAAGGCCGCCCGGCAGGAAGATCACCACCAGCATGAACATAAGGCCAAGCGTCAGGTGCCAGCCTTTGCCGACAAAGGGGTAGATGATTGCGACGACCACGTCCTCAAGTCCGTCAGGCATCCAGTAGACCCACTGGTGCAGGATTTCGCTGTTGATCTTGGAGACGATGTTTTCCATGTAGCGGATCATACCAGCGCCCAGAACCGGCCCGATAAGTGATCCGGCACCGCCAAGGATGGTCATCAGAACAACCTCGCCGGAGGCCGTCCAGAACATCCGCTCGGGACCGACCTGTGTGTCCATCGCGACGAGAAGCCCACCGGCAAGCCCCGCATACATGCCCGAAATCACGAACGCCGCCAGCGTATAGGGCCGGGTGTTGAGGCCGGTATAATTCATCCGCTGCTGGTTCGATTTGACCGCCCGGAGCATCATCCCGAAAGGCGACCGGAAGATGCGGATCGAGAGGTAGAAGCTAAGCAGCATGATCAGCGCGGCGATGTAATATCCCGCGTTGAAGGTGAAGAGCCAGCTGCCCGCCGACATCTCATAGCTTGCGCCCATGTCTAGGCCGAAGAGGTTGGCCTGCGGCGTGGTCCCTGTGGGAATCGCCCCGTCGAGGATACGCGGATCTGAGTATTTGGGTTGAAGCCCGGTTTCGCCGCCGGTGATCGGCGTCAGAACCGAATAGGCCAGCGCATAGGACATCTGGGCGAAGGCCAGTGTCAGGATCGAAAAGTAGATGCCCGATCTGCGCAGTGAAATCCAGCCCACGAGGAGAGAGAAAA
This sequence comes from Roseovarius sp. E0-M6, assembly GCF_037083845.1. NCBI lineage: Bacteria > Pseudomonadati > Pseudomonadota > Alphaproteobacteria > Rhodobacterales > Roseobacteraceae > Roseovarius > Roseovarius sp. E0-M6. Next base: position 137,449 of record NZ_JBAPLA010000001.1, read on the forward strand.
TGCCGGCCACCACGATCGCCATGATCATTGCGGGCAGAACGTTCATCGTCAGCAGTTTCATCATCCAGATCGCGGCGTATGAACCCACCCCGAGGAAGGCTGCATGGCCGAAGGAGAGGTATCCGGTAAGCCCGAAGAGGATGTTGAAACCGATGGCGAAGATGCCGAAGATCACGAACCGCTGCATCAGGTCGGGATAGCCCGCGTTGAACTGTGCCATGCCGGAGCCTTCGGGGAAAGGGTTCAGGATGAACGGTGCGAGGATCGTTATCACCGCCACCAGTGCGAGAAGGGTGAAATCTTTCTTTGAAAGTCCGAGCATGGGTTAGTCCTCCATCACGCCCTTGCGACCCATGAGGCCACGCGGACGTGTGAGCAGAATGATGATTGCCACGAGATAGATGATGATCTGGTTCAGGCCCGGCAGGGTCTCGAGAACGATCGACATGGATGCGAAACTTTCGAGGATGCCAAGCAGGAACCCGGCCAGAACCGCACCGGGCAGCGATCCCATGCCGCCCACCACGACCACCACGAAGCTGAGGACCAGAAAGTCCATGCCCATGTGATAGTTTGGTGAGTTGATGGGCGTGTACATAACCCCGGCGAGCCCGGCCACCGCGGCGGCGATGCCGAACATAATGGTGAACCGCTTGTCGATATTGATGCCCAGAAGTTGCACCGTCTCGCGGTCGGCCATGCCGGCGCGCACCACCATGCCGAAAGTGGTGAATTGCAGGAAGGCGAAGACGGCTCCGATGATCAGCACCGCGAAGGCGAAATAGACAAGGCGCCAGTAGGGATAGATGATCGTGTTGATGTCAAAACCCAGCATCGCGCCGAAATCGAACGACCCCCGGAAGGCGTCGGGCGCAGGTGTCGGGATCGGGTTGGCGCCGTAGAAATACTTGATGATCTCTTGCAACACGATCGCAAGGCCGAAGGTCACGAGAATCTGATCGGCATGGGGGCGCTTGTAGAAGTGCTTGATCAGGCCGCGTTCCATCAGCACACCAATCCCGATCATGACGGGAATGGCGAAAAGTATCGACAGGGGGACCGCCCAATCTATGATCGCGTCGCCCGTTTCCTTGCCCAGCCAATCGTGCAGGTAAGGCACCTGAACTTTGAGCGGATTGCCGAGAAAGTCGGTCTGTGTCTCATCTATGACGGTCCGACTGAGCGTGAGGATGCGGCTGAGGGTGACGGAGCAGAATGCACCGATCATGAAAAGCGCCCCATGCGCGAAGTTGACCACGCCAAGGGTGCCGAAAATGAGGGTCAGGCCAAGGGCGATCAGCGCATAGGCCGAACCTTTGTCCAGTCCGTTCAGAATTTGCAGGATGATTGCGTCCATGTCGTCCGTCCCACCATGTCAGGTTTTGGCCCGAGACATCGTTGTCGCGGGATGCTTGGGTCGTGTCGCGCCACGTTGCCGCGTATGACCTGTGTCAGGGGTAGGCCGCCCCGGTGAGGGGGCGGCCGGGCGGCGCTTATGCGCCGTTATTGCAGGTGCCGAGGCTTGCGTCCGCGCCACCCATTTGCGGGTGATCGGGGGGATACATGACCTGTTCCACCGGGGTGACTTCGACCACTTCGAGAAGGTCGAACTCCGAAGTCGGGTTCTCTTTCCCTTTCACGACCAGCACGTCCTTGAAGCACTGGTGATCTTCGGCGCGATAAAGCGTCTTGCCGTTGCCAAGCCCGTCGAATTCGTAACCTTCGAGAGCTTCGGCCACGGCGCAGGGCGCGAAGGAGCCGGCACGTTCGACCGCATCCGCATAAAGCAGGGTCTGCACATAGGTGGTGTGCGCGGCCTGGCTCGGCGGGAAGCCGTATTTCTCACCGAAGGATTTGACGAAGGTCTTGGAGCCCTCATCGCTGAGCGACCAGTGCCAGTTGGTCGAGCCGAAGATGCCCTTGACGTTCTCGCCGGCACCGCGTGCCATTAGGCGCGAGTAGAGCGGGACGACGATCTGGAAGTCCTTGCCGTTGACTTGCTTGTCGCGCAGGCCGAACTGCACGGCGTTGGTCAGCGAGTTGACCATGTTGCCGCCGTAGTGGTTGAGCACGAGCGTATCCGCACCCGACTGCAGGACGGGTGTGATGTAGGCAGAGAAGTCTGTCGCCGTCAGCGGTGTCTTGACCGCGTTGACCGTCTCCCAGCCCATCGCCTCGGTCGAGGCGCGCACGGCTTCTTCGGTTGTGTAGCCCCAGTTGTAGTCCGCGGTCAGGTGATACGCCTTGCGGTCGGTGCCGTAGTTGGCCGCCAGAACCGGCGCGAGCGCCGCGCCCGACATGTAGGAGTTGAAGAAGTGGCGGAAGCCATTGGCCTTGCGGTCCTTGCCGGTCGTGTCGTTCGAGTGGGTGAGACCCGCCATGAAGATGACACCGGCCTCTTGGCAGAGGGCCTGAACGGCCACGGCCACGCCCGAGGACGAGCCGCCGGTGATCATGATGGCGCCGTCTTTTTCGATCATCGACTTGGCCGAGGCGCGCGCGGCGTCCGACTTGGTCTGTGTGTCGCCGGTGACGTATTCGACCTTCTTGCCCAGAATACCGTTGCCCTGAAGAGCCTTGGACGAGAACGTGTTCATCATGCCGCCGTCACCACCACCATTGAGGTGTTCGACCGCGAGCTTGTAGGCACGCAGCTCATCCGCGCCTTCATCTGCATAAGCGCCCGTTTGGGGCACGTTGAAGCCCAGCGTGACAGTGCTGCCAGTGGGTTCATTGGTGAAGGCGTGGGCCGAAGATGCCGTGAAGATGGTCGGCATCGCGAGACCAACACCGGCGATGGTGCCGGTCTTGAGCAGGCCACGACGCGTGAAATTGGATTGTGACATGTAGTCCTCCCAGTGAGTTGAAAGCTTGGGAGCTGCACTCCTCCATGAAGCGCCCAAGCAGCAATTTAATGCAAAGAGAATATGACACGAGGTAGGAAAATTACTCAACAAGTAGTTATGGGGTAACGATTATTTTGTAAAGAAATCCACATTTGGATGTTGTAAACTGTAAATAACTTCTCTTATTCCCGGCTAGGGCTTTTGAAACATGGCAAAAAATGACGTAGCGGCAAGCGGTCTTGCCGGCACGCGAATCCGCGAACGGCGGCTTCTGGCGGGGATCAAGCAGGCGGAACTGGCCGTTCGTGCGGAAATCTCACCATCCTATCTTAACCTGATCGAGCACAACCGGCGTAGAATCGGCGGGAGCGTTCTACTGCGTCTTGCCGAGGCTTTGGGCGTGGAACCCGCGGTTCTTACCCAAGGCCCCGCAGCGGCACTCGTGAGTGGATTGCGAGAAATTGCCGCCCGTGCGCCCGAGCGCGCCGATGAGGCGGAAACCGTTGAAGAGTTCGCGGAGCGGTTTCCGGTGTGGGCAGGACGATTGATCCAGAGCCAGGCCGAGATCGCTCGGCTGGAACAGTCGGTGGACGCGCTGACCGATCGTCTGACACATGACCCGGACCTTGCCGGGCGTCTTCACGAAGTTTTGAGCGTGGTGACCGCCATCCGCTCCACGGCCTCGATCCTTGTCGAGACACCCGAGATCGAACCACAATGGCGCGATCGCTTCCATCGCAATATCCATCAGGACAGTCGCAGGCTTGCCGAAGGGGCCGAGGCGCTTGTCAGCTATCTGGATGCCGCGCCGGGCGAGGCGCTTGGCGCGGTCAGCCCGCAGGAGGAGCTTGACGCGTTTCTTGATGTGCATGGCCATCATTTTCCCCCGCTTGAGCGCCGCGATGGCGGTACGGTGGCACGCATTCTTGACGGTGCCGAGGAGTTGAGATCGGATGCGGCGCGCATGATGGCGCTTGAGTGGTTGAACCAATATCGGCGTGATGCGCGCGATCTGCCTCTTGATGCGATGGCGCGCGCCGTGGCCGATCTCGGGCCGGACCCGTTGGCGATTGCTGCGCATCTTAAAGCGGATGCTGTCATGGTGTGCCGAAGGCTTGCCGCATTGCCACAGGATATGGTGGGGGAGATCGGCTATGTGCTTTGTGACGGGGCGGGGGCACTTGTCCGGCGCCGGGCCGTCGCCGGTTTTGCCACCCCGCGCGGCACCGGTGCTTGCCCGTTGTGGCCAGTGTTCCATGCGCTGGGCCAGGCAAGCACGCCGTTGAAAGCAACCGTCATGCAGGCAACGCGGGACGCCCGGCCCATGACCGCATATGCGGTGTGCGAGGTGACGGGGCCAAGCACATATGGAAGCCCTGCTCCGCGCCGCGCGCATATGCTGCTCATTCCTGAACGACAACCGAGCGAGAGCGTGCCCGAGGCGGCCGAAGAGGTCGGTATCACCTGCCGGGTCTGTTCACGATCGGCGTGCCCCGCCCGGCGCGAGCCGTCGATCCTTCGAGAGGCCTTTTGACAGGGCCGTTCGCTTTGGTGATAGTGCATCACCAGTATCTGATCGGAGGGGAGGCCGATTGAATGGCCGCCAAGGTCCTTCTCATCGAGGATGAGCCCAACATCATCGAGGCTATAGGGTTCGTTCTCAAGCGTGACGGCCTGAACGTGCGGACGCATTCCAACGGCGTCGACGCGATCGAGGCCGTCCGCCGCGAAAGCCCGGATTTGGTTATACTCGATGTGATGCTGCCCGGGCGCAGCGGATACGAAATTCTAGAAGAGTTGCGCGACGATGCCCAGATCGGCGACATACCTGTTCTGATGCTGACGGCACGCGGGCAGGCGCGCGATCGCGAGATGGCAGAACGCGCCGGAGCGAGCCGATATATGACCAAGCCTTTTGCAAATGCCGCCGTCCTCGAGGCTGTGCGGGAGTTGCTTGGGCAATGAACGGGGACCACGACACCGCCTTTTATACAGAGCGGCGCACCTACCGGCGCCGTCGCATGGCGGATGCCGCAACCTTCGTTCCCTTCCTTGGTGGCGCGTTGTTCTTGTTGCCGGTGATCTGGACTGGCCCGGCTGTGTTGACCAGTTCGGTGATGATCTATCTTTTTCCGGTCTGGGCGGGCTTGAGTGTGCTGTCGGTCGTTCTGTCGCGTGACCTTGCGCGCGGCGACGCGGACGAGGCCGACGCGAGCGATGCCTCGCCCCAAGGTCCGGCTGACGAAGACCCGCAGGAATGAGCGTTCTCAACCTGCTTCTTGTCGTGGCGCTGGCCTATGTGGTGCTGCTTTTCTCGGTGGCATTTGCCGCGGATCGCGCGGCCCGGCTTGGCCGCGGTGGGTGGCTGCGATCGCCGGTGGTCTACACGCTGTCCTTGTCGATCTACTGCACGGCATGGACGTTTTACGGCGCCGTGGGCTTTGCCGCGCGTTCAGGCCTCGAATTCGTGACGATCTATCTTGGGCCGACGCTCGTGATGATCGGCTGGTGGACTCTTCTGCGCAAGATGGTCCGTATCGGACGATCGCAAAGGATCACCTCGATCGCCGACATGATGTCGTCGCGCTATGGCAAGTCCAACCTGCTGGCGGTGTTCGTGACGATCATAGCGGTCATCGGCACCACGCCTTATATCGCCCTGCAATTGCAATCGGTGACGCTGTCGATCAACGCCTTTGCGCAAATGGACCCGGCGGGCGGTGCTGCTCCCGACACGGCCACAACGGCGCTTTGGATCGCGGCGGGGCTTGCGGTATTCACTGTGCTTTTCGGCACCCGCAATCTCGACGTGAACGAGCGCCATCACGGCGTCGTCATGGCTATTGCGCTCGAAGCGGTGGTCAAGTTGTGTGCCCTTCTTGCTGTCGGCGTGTTCGTGGTCTGGGGACTGGGGCAGGGGCCCGGCGACGTGATGGCGCGGATCGACGCCTCGAAAATCGCGATGTGGGAGGTCTCCGGCGGACGTTGGGTGGGGCTTACAATGCTGTCGGCGGCCGCGTTCCTGTGTCTGCCGCGCATGTTTCAGGTGATGATCGTGGAAAATCAGGACGAAGGCCACCTGCGCACCGCATCCTGGGCGTTTCCGGCTTATCTCATGCTCATGAGCCTTTTTGTGGTGCCGATCGCGGTCACGGGCCTTGATCTTTTGCCGCCGGGCTCGAACCCAGACCTTTTCGTGCTGACGCTACCGCTGACTGCGGGACAGGACGGGTTGGCGATCTTCAGCTTTCTCGGAGGCTTCTCTTCGGCCACGTCGATGGTGATCGTGGCCGCGATCGCGCTGTCGACGATGGTATCGAACCATATCGTGATGCCGGTCTGGCTTCGGCTTACGGGGGGAACGGCGATGATGTCGGGCGACGTGCGGAGCGTGGCCCTTCTGGCCCGCCGGTTTTCAATCGCGGCTGTGGTGTTGCTGGGGTATCTTTACTTCCGCGTCTCGGGCGGGGGCGCGGCGCTTGCGGCCATCGGCCTGATCGCCTTTGTCGGTGTGGCTCAGTTTCTTCCGGCGCTGGTTGGCGGACTTGTCTGGCGGGGCGCCTCCCGTAACGGCGCGATGGCCGGGCTTGCCGCCGGTTTTGTGCTTTGGCTTTATTGTCTGTTCCTGCCGGGGTTGGGGCCCGGCGTCGTGTTGCCGCAATCGGTGTTCGATACGGGCCTGTTCGGGGTAGGCTGGTTGCGACCTTACGCCATGTTCGGGGCCGAGGGTCTCGATGTCGTGTTGCACGCAATGCTCTGGAGCCTGTCGTTCAATCTGCTGGCATTTGTGCTGGTATCGCTGCTCAGCTTTCCATCACCGCAGGAGCGATTGCAGGGCGCGCAATTCGTGAATGTGTTCGATCATTCACGCACCACCGGTGGCTGGAGCGCCGGTATGGCGCAGAGCGAAGATCTGCTGATCATGGCGCAGCGTATCATGGGCCCTGAAGAAGCCCGCAAGCTCTTTTCGCGTGCCGCCACGGTTCAGGGTCTGCCCGGGTTCCTGCCGGAGCCGACGACGGATTTCATCGAACTGCTTGAGCGGGAACTGTCGGGCTCGGTCGGGTCGGCGACCGCGCACGCGATGATTTCACAGATCATCGGCGGGGCGAATGTGTCTGTCGAGGATCTTTTGGCGGTGGCGGATGAAACAGCCCAGATCATGCAGTATTCATCGCAACTTGAGGCGAAATCGGCCGAGCTTGCCGATACGGCCCGGCAGCTCAGGGTTGTGAACACCAAGTTGACTCAGATTTCGGTGCAAAAAGACGCCTTCCTATCGCAGATCAGCCATGAGCTTCGAACCCCGATGACTTCGATCCGCGCGTTTTCCGAGATCATGCGTGACACCGCTGGCCTCAGCGACGAGGAGCAGGCGAAGTATTCCGGCATCATTCATGACGAGGCGTTGCGACTGACCCGGTTGCTGGATGATCTTCTGGACCTCAGCGTGCTGGAAAGCGGCGAGGTGGTCTTGCATCGCCGTGAGGGCGCGCTTGCGGACCTTCTGGATCGGGCGATTGCTGTCACGGGTGGGTCAGGGCCCGGTATGATCATCCGGCGTGACCGACCTGAGGAAGACGTCATGCTGAACACCGATCAGGACAGGCTGGCGCAGGTTTTCATCAACCTTATCGCCAATGCGCGGAAATATTGCGACGCGGAAGCCCCGGAACTCAGGATCGAGGTTCGAAAGACGGATCACGCATTGACCATCGACTTTCTGGACAACGGATCGGGGGTGCCGGATGATCACCAAAGCGTCATTTTCGAAAAGTTTTCGCGGGTGGGTGAAACCAAGGCCGGGGGCGCCGGTCTCGGTCTGGCGATTTGCCGCGAGATCATGGTGCGGCTCGGAGGCGACATCACCTATCTGCCGGGGCGTGGCGGTGCGGGCTTCCGCGTGAGGCTCCCGCTTGGGGAAAGCATGACACCTTCCGCACCAGAGTGAGGCGGGATTTCACGGCTGTAAGGGTTTTGGTAACCCCGGTTGCGGTAGGCTCGTCAAAACGAAAAACACCCGGCAAGGTTGGACGCTTCATGGAAACGGCTGCTGCCGATACTGTCATTCACAGAAAGGCCCGCGTCGCGCGCGAAGAGTTCGATGCGCGCGCGATGTCCCCTGCCAAAGCGTTGCGGCTTGGTCTTGCCAAGGCCGCTGATGTCGAAATGGACCTTGCGCTTTCCGTGACGACGCTGGAACAGACGATGGTCGCGCGTGCGGACCTCTCTCCCGCTTGTGGCGAATCCGGCTTGCTCCTTCTGGTTGAGGGGGAGGCAGGCCGCCGAGGGGCCGTTCGGATCGATTTCGCCGCTCTGACCTCGGTGATCGAGCAACTGACCATCGGTCATGTGACCGAAAGACAGGTGACTGAGCGCGCCTTGACAAGGACGGATGCGGCCCTGATCGCGCCGCTGATCGACGCGACATTCAAGGAGTTCGATGCACGTCTTGCCGAGTTGCCTGAGGCCGAAGCTTGGGTGGGATATCGCTTTGGCGCCATGCTTGAAGATGTGCACGCACTGGAGCTGTCCCTTGATGGAGAAACTTTTCAACACTTCCGTGTGTCGGTTTCACTCGCCAATGGGAGGCGTGCGGGCGTGTTGGATTTTATAATTCCGAATTGTGCTGCGGTCCGAACAGAAACCGAAGGCCCCCCGTCTGACACGGCCCTCGCCGAGGCGTTGGGCGCAATCGTCATGGAGGCGCCCGTGGCACTTCAGGCGGTGCTGGGACGGGTCACAATGCCTCTTGAACAGGCGCTTGGCCTCACTGTGGGCGATAGTGTCCAGGTGCAGGGTGGCTCGGCGCTAAGCTTGCGACTTGAAGGGACGCGGGGGCATCTGGTCTCTGAGGCGCGATTGGGCCAGTTGAACGGCGCGCGCGCGGTGCGGTTGCTTTCGGATGTGCGCGGGCCCGAAGACTCGATGCCGAAGCGTGATGCCCCCGCGCAAGACGACGGAATGCAGGCATTGACCAATGCAATGACCACGCCGGATAGGCCCGGGAAAGAGGTGAAGGGCAACCCTGCCGCGACCACTGACATCGGTAAGGCGCCAGAGCACGCCGCTGACAAATCCAAGCATGAAAGCACCAGTTACATCGAAGCACAGGATGCGCAACAGCCTGACCAAGCGCCGCTTCCGACGGACCCCTGACAAGATGAGGAGAGTGAACAGGCGGAGTTTCGCAGGAACGGCGCGTATTTGATACCAGTCAAACTGTTGGCGACATTCCTGTGTTACACTCTTGGGTAGAATAGGCGAACGTGCAGACCGCACGTTGCAAGATCGGGGGGATCACACATGTCGACTCAGCACCAAGAAAGCCTGACGAGCCTGATGCGGACCATTGAAACATGCCCGCCAAACGCGCGCTATACGCATATACCCAAGTTGCGCCGCATGATCGCACAGCGTGAAGCCCATGGCGATACGCCCCCACAAGGCGCGCGCCACATGCTCAAATCACTTGAGGAAGAGGCGATCGAATCGCTGTTCGATAACATGCCGATTTGACACTTCGTTATTGAGACGTTTCGCCTTTAACCTGAGCCATCAGCGAAGGGCGAAACGCCTGCAACGCCTGAATGTCGGGCTGCGCTTCGCGAAACGCTTTAATCACACTTGCCCAAGCTGCTCCGGATCGGTCAAATGAAACCGGGTTATGCAAGGGCACAAAAGTGTGAGTGTTGAAGCGCGCCAAGAAGGCGATATCGCCGTCCTGACGATACTGCACCCGCCGGCAAACGGCCTGACCGAGGGCGTTCGGCGGGACTTGGAAGATGCCTTCTCCAAGGCGATCGCGATGCCGGGTGTGGCGGGCGTGGTGCTGTGCGGCGCGAACGGGAATTTCTCGGCCGGGCTCGACATCGAGTCGCTGGCCCGTCCCGAAGCCCTGTCGGATGTGGCAAATCTTTGCGACATGATCGAAGCTTCGGAGGTTCCGGTCGTTGCGGCCCTTTCGGGTCTGGTGAGCGGAGCCGGGGCCTCGCTCGCGCTTGCCGCTCATGCGCGCATTGCCGCGCCAACGGCTCGGTTGGCCTGGCCCGAGGTGAAGATGCACCTGATCCCATGTGGCGGTGCGACACAGCGCTTACCCCGGCTGATCGGTGCGCAGAGGGCCTTGCAGCTTATGTTGTCGGGACAGCCGACGGCGGCATCGGATCCGATCCTAAAGCGGGTGATCAACGGCATTGCGGGCGGTGACGTTGTCGCACAATCGGTCGCCCATGCGCGTAAGATGGCGCAACCGCTGCAAACACGGCTCCAAACTGCGGGCTTCTCGGACCCCGGTGCGTATCTCCTGTCGATGCGTGACATCGAAAATCAGATCACCCAGCAGTCAGGCGGGGCCGCCGCCGCAATCGTGCGGGCGGTAGAGACCGCACTTTTGCTTCCCTTTGATCAGGGTGTCGCATTGGAAACCTGTCTCGGCGAAGACTGCGCAATGTCCAAAGCGGCGCAGACGGCCCGTCACCTTGCCAAGGCACGGCAACGCGCCCGAAGCTTACCCGGCTTGAGGCCGGTTCCGAATAACGCGCGGCACCTTTGCCTTGGTGGGAATGGCGCCGAGTTGCCGGATCTGATCCGGCTTGCGCTTGATACCGGTTGGGCGGTGGCCGTAAAGGGCCCCGAAGCGCGGGCCGCGTCCCAGAGAGTCGAGCAGATGTATAGACAGGCAGAGGCCAAAGGGGCCTTGCCGCCCGAGACCCGTGCGGCACGCCTGTCGCGTCTGTCGTTGCAGGATGAAGGTGGCGATCAAGCGGCGCTCACGATACATACGGGCACCGCGCCGCTTTCCCAAGGGGATGCTGTGATGCGGCTTGGCCCGCCACCTGATCTGGCAACGCCCGCGATCTGGTTCAGGACACTCGCGCAGGGGACCGGTATCGCAGAGATTTCGGCCCCAAGCGGCACCAATGACAGCGTGCTGTCCAAGGCTGTCGCCTTTGCGCGTGGAGCAGGGAAACTGCTTCTGCGGTCCGATCTTGGGGCCGGAAATGCGACGGCATGGATCGAATACGGGCTCTACGCCTCGGCCCTCGATTTGCGGGTGGCCGGTTGGCAGGAAGCACAGATTGATGCGGCGGCCCGTGATCTGGGCTGTTCGCAGAGGCCTTTCGCGGCCATGAACGCGATGGGACAGACCCGACTTGCTCAGGCGGTCACGCGGTTTTCGGATTTGACGGGCTGGCCAATTCCCGAGGCCGCACCCCAAGACCCGCCATCAGAGGTGCCATTGACGCAGGCGTTGCATGCCGCGATGGTCAATGTCGCGCTGCATGGTTTGGCGCGCGGGGCGGTGATGCGCCCATCCGACATTGATCTTATCCATGTTGTTGCGCTCGGGCATGACGTTTCTCGTGGCGGGCCACTTTTCGAGGCGGACGAAGTGGGGTTGCTGCCCCTGTTGCGGACGCTCGAAAAGGTGAATGCGCCGCAGCACAGCACGCTATCGCCTGTGGACGCCTGGAGTTTGATGATCCGCGAGGGGCAGGACTTCTATTCCCGGCCCTACAGCTTTGAAGCGCAGGTCAGGACGTCAGAATGATCCCGAGCACGACAAGCATCAGCCCCGACATCGAGAGCAGAAGAGCCGCGGTGTTGACCGGGACGACCTTCTGAACCTCGGCGCGCAAGGCTTCATCGGAAAGGCCCGCTTTGCGTGCCTTCCATATGCGGAAGATGCACCACAAAAGCCCGAGTAGCCCGACCAGTGATACGGCGGCTCCAAGCCAGATCAGCGTCTCCATAACGGCATCTCTCCTTTGGTGCGCGCGTGACCGGTATCCGAGGTTTCGCTGTCTGACAAGAGGCGGGGGAGACTGCGGGCGTAGGGTTCTTTGATGCCTTTGCGAATGTCAGGTTGCGCGCGCGCCCCGAAACGCACTAAAGCGTGCGATGAATAGATGCCGCGAACCCACGTGTTGGCGCGTCATGACCCGAACGCCTTGCCGGCCAAGATATATCAGAGGAGATGCCCCATGCAGGATGCAGCCGACAGCACCTATCGCGTGACCGCCGACGAACTTCGACAGTTTATCGAACGCTTCGAACGCCTCGAGGCCGAGAAAAAGGATCTCGCGGATCAGCAGAAAGAGGTGATGGCCGAAGCTAAGGCACGCGGCTATGACACCAAGGTAATGCGCAAGGTGATTTCGCTGCGCAAGCGCGACAAGGACGATATCGCCGAAGAAGAGGCGGTGCTGGAGATGTATAAGGAAGCTCTGGGCATGAGCTGATTTCGGTTGGCGCTTGAAACCGGTCGCCGATACCTGAAAAGAGAAAGCCGCGCAAAGGATGCGCGGCTTTCTGCATTTCAGAGGCGTGTCGATTGAAGATCAGTCGTTCGACCGGTCTTCGTCCCCATCTTCGGGAAGGGCCTCTTCGACAGTCTCGGCAAGGTCTTCGTCGTCGGATGCCGCAGCACCGATATCGTCGAAGAGTTCGGCGATTTCGTAATCCGCCGCCGCTTCTTCTTCGGCTGCGAGTTCCTGGATCGACTTGCCAGATGCCTGAAGTTCGGCTTCTTCGGGCGAGCGTGCGACATTCAGAATGATCGTGGCTTCCACTTCGGGGTGAAGCGTCACATGCACTTCGTGCAGACCCAGTTCCTTGATCGGCTGCCGGATGAGCACTTGCTTGCGGTCTAGCGAGAAACCTTCGGCGGTTGCGGTCTGTGCCGCGTCGCGCGTCGTGACCGACCCGTAGAGAGCACCCGAGTCCGCCGCCTGACGAATCACGGTGAACTGTTTGCCGTCGAGATCGGAGGCCAGCTTCTCGGCCTCTTTCTTGGTTTCGAGGTTGCGCGCCTCAAGCTGTGCCTTCTGCTCTTCGAAAGCGGCGATGTTGGCTTCGGAAGCACTCAGCGCCTTGCCCTGAAGCAGGAGGTAGTTGCGGGCATAACCGGGTTTCACGTCCACGACTTCGCCCATTTGGCCAAGCTTGGCGACGCGTTCAAGAAGAATAACTTGCATGTCTCTCTCCTTACTTCACGGCGTAGGGCAGAAGGGCGAGGAAGCGTGCGCGCTTGATGGCGCGGGCCAGTTCGCGTTGCTTCTTGGCTGATACCGCGGTGATGCGCGAGGGCACGATCTTGCCGCGTTCGCTGACGTAGCGTTGCAGCAGCTTGGTGTCCTTGTAGTCGATCTTGGGTGCATTCTCACCAGAGAAGGGGCAGACCTTGCGACGGCGGAAAAATGGTTTTGCAGCCATGAGTTAGTCTCCTTCTCTTAGGCGCGGCGTTCGCGGCGTTCGCCACGTTCTTCGCGTTTTTGCATCTGGACCGAGGGGCCTTCGGCGTGCTCGTCCACCTTGATCGTCAGAACGCGCATGACATCGTCATGCAGACGCATCAGGCGTTCCATTTCCTGCACGGCCCCTGCGGGCGCGTCGGTACGCATGAACGCGTAATGGCCCTTGCGGTTCTTGTTGATCTTGTAGGCCATTGTCTTGATACCCCAGTATTCGGTATCAACGACTTTGCCATCATTGTCGGTCACGACCCCGCTGAAGTGCTCCACGAGGCCCTCGGCCTGCGTGTTCGACAGGTCCTGACGCGAGATAAACACATGCTCATAAAGCGGCATGTCAGCTCCATTTTTATCAAGGCGCATTTCAAAGGACGGGTCTGTTACATCCGGATCGCGACCCATCCACGAGAGACTGCGCGGTTCAACTTTTCTGCGACCGGACGCGCGCTGTTACCGCGAATCCGGCAGGCGCACAAGAGCCGGGGACCAGCACCGCGCAAGGCCGTCCGACAATGGCCAAGCCCGCGCCCAAATCAGGTCGCATTTGCCCCTCATGGTTAACACGATCTGAACGAAGGACGCACCATGACAGCTTTGCCCGATACGATCATGCCGGAACGAGCACGACCTCCGATGATGGAGATAACGCTACCTGACGGGATGGACGCGACGCACCTTATCAAGGTGGTGGTCTGGCGCTTTCTCAGTGTTGTCTCGCTGCTTGCCGCGATTGGTGTATGGATCGTGCCAAGCGCACCGCAAGATACGCTGATGCCGCTTATCAAGCTTGTTTTTTCCGTAGGGTTCGCCGGCGGCGCCTTGTATTTTATCACGGCGACGCCCCAAGAGACGACGCCAGAGATCACCATCGACCCCCGGAACCGCCGGATCAGCATGTGTGAATACGATGCCAAGGGAGCCCGCAGCAAAGAAATCGTCCACGATTTCGATATGTTGAGCGATGTCGTGCTGCGCGATGGGTGGCTGACGGCGCAGGATGTCGACGGGCGCAGGGTTCTTTCGCTCCCGGTGCGTGATCCCGCGGCGGTCGCGGCACTACGTGAGGCGTTCGCTCCGACGCGCGCCTGAGTGCTGACATGCAAGTCAACGGCGCGAATGTTCGCCAGCACACAGGTTTTGTGACCACCTGAGGGATTGTCCAAAGCCCAATCGCGATTACACTCCTTGTCATGCGTAAAACATATCCGGGAGATACCTAATGAAATCTTTAGTAATGGCAGCCGCCGCCGCGTTGACACTGACGGCGGGGACGGCGTTGGCCGGGCCTGAAAAATACACGCTGGATGCGAGCCACAGCCAAGTCCTATTTACCTACAACCATCTTGGCTATTCCACGACTTACAATATTTTTTCGGGCTTTAACGGCGAGATCATGTTCGATCAGGAGGACCCGGCAAATTCTTCTGTGAACGTGTCGATCCCTGTGATGTCACTTTTTACCGGCTGGGAGGAGCGGTTCAAGCACCTCATGTCGGATGACTTTTTCGGGGCGAGCGAAGGCGACTTGATCACTTTCACGTCCACTGGGATTGAGGTGACGGGCGATGAGACCGCCAAGATCACCGGCGATCTGACAATCAACGGTGAAACAAAATCCGTGACGCTTGATGCGTCGCTGAACAAATCGGCTGAACATCCGATGAGCGGCAAGATGACCGCGGGGTTTGATGCTACGACCACGATCAACCGGTCTGATTATGGTCTGGGCAAATTTGCCCCGCCGGTCAGCGATGAGTTGGAGGTCATGATCTCGATCGAGGCGCAGAAAGCCGAATAAGGCACGCGCGATAAGTGTTATAGCCGCCCCGTCATGTCGACGGGGCGGCTTTTTTGTGCATCACTCCTGCCGTGTGGCGGTCAGATCGAACATGATGACCACCTCATAGGCAAGGGAGTCTGCATCATTGACGCTTTGCCCGATATTGAACTCACGCCGGTCAACGGTGACGCGACCCGAGGCTGTCGCCGTGCCGTTCTCGATCGCGAGGTCGACAGGAATGTCGAGCGGTTGTGTCATGTCGCGAATGGTCAGAGTGCCGTCTGCCATCAGCCCCTCGGGCGTTTCAACAAGGTCTGCTTCGTAGCGGGCCGTGGGGTGTTCCTCGGTTGCCAGAAAATCGCTACCCATCGCCTGATCCGTTACTGATCCGAGTGAGAGCGTCGGCGTGGCGACCGTGACATCCACAGAGCCGTGACGCCCTTCGGCATCGGCAGTTTCCTCATACGAGATATCCGCGCTCCAGTCCGAAAACTGCCCCCGAACAGTAGAGCCCATCTGAGTGATCTCGATGGCGAGCGTGCCGGATTGAACCTGCCACTGGCTGTTGACTGCGCTGGCTCCTGAAGCCTGAGTTGCGGCGTGGTGTTGTGGAAACCAGCCAAGCCAGGCCCCACCGCCGAGCGCCGCCATCCAGATGATCAAAGCCGCCACAGCGGGAAGGGCATGGCCGGGTTGTTCGCGTGTTGGCTCAGCGCCGCCATGCCCCGGCAGCATACGCCGCAATGTTGCGTCGCCATCAAGGACATGGTGCTTGATCGCGCCCGCGACGTGGGCGGCGATCGCGCCGATCAGAACCCATTGCAGGATATAGTGCAGGGTCGAAGCCGTTTCCGAGACGAACGCGCTTTTGGGGACGAATGGCAGGCCTTGACCAAAGGGCCACCAGATCGGAGCGAAACCCGTGGCCGCCGCGTGATGGACCCAGCCGGTAAGCGGCACGAGGACGAGCGAGCCATAGAGTAACCAGTGAACGGTCTCCGCCAGCCACGCCTCGGGCCGGTTGTCACCGTTCAGAAGGCCGGGTTTGACATGTGTCACCGCCCACAGGATACGCGCAAGTGCGACGAAGAAGATGGTCACGCCAATCGTCTTGTGCAGGGAAAAGAGAAATGTGGCACGCGCGACCATCGCATCGGTCGAGGTTATGGCCGGATCCTCGATGGCTTCGGCAATATTGGTGGCCCATAAGCCCAGACCCAGATTGCTCAGGATCAGCAAGGCGGTCAGCCAGTGAAATGTCTTGGAGACTGCCCCGTAGGTGGTGTGGGAATTGGTCAGTTGCATCTGTTTTCCTTGTCGCCACGCTTTGAGTCAAAAGGTCCTGTTTCAACATAGCTTACTGTCGCACTGCCGCAATCCGCGCCTCCGCACATCGCAGGTGCGAGGATGATTGCGTTGCCGTGGCCTGCGTGGCACGCTATCCGACGGGCAGAACACGCAAGGGAGCGCGCAGGATGAGCCGAGCATTTGTTTTTCCGGGGCAGGGGGCACAAACCATCGGGATGGGGCGTGCCCTGACCGAAACATATTCGGCGTCCCGCGCTATTTTTGAAGAGGTGGACGATGCTCTGGGCGAGAAGTTATCGCACCTGATCTGGGAAGGCGATCAAGATGCACTCACCCTCACCCGGAACGCACAGCCTGCGCTGATGGCGACCTCCTTGGCTGCGATGGCGGCGCTCGAATCGGAGGGCGTGAACGTCGAGGCGGCGCGTTTCGTGGCTGGGCACTCGTTGGGTGAGTATTCGGCATTGGCGGCGGCCGGGTCGCTCTCGGTGGCCGATACGGCGCGGCTTCTGCGCACGCGAGGCGCGGCCATGCAGGAGGCGGTGCCGGTCGGAGTAGGGGCAATGGCAGCTATTCTGGGTCTTGGCCTTGACGATGTCCGTGCGATCGCGGCCGAGGCCGCTGATGATGATGTCTGTCAGGCCGCAAACGACAACGATCCCGGACAAGTTGTTGTGTCGGGCGACAAGGCCGCGGTCGAGCGTGCCGTGACGCTCGCCAAGGAGAAGGGCGCGAAGAGAGCCATGCTTTTGCCTGTCAGTGCGCCCTTCCATTGCGAGTTGATGGCGCCTGCCGCCAAGGTGATGGCCGAGGCGCTTGAAAGTGTCGAGATCAAGACGCCACGTGTGCCACTCGTGGCGAATGTGGAGGCCAGCGAGGTTGAAGACCCGGATAAGATCCGCGCGCTCTTGGTTCGGCAGGTCACCGGTGCGGTACGCTGGCGCGAGTCGGTGAAGTTCATGGTGGCGCAAGGTGTCACGGAAATCTGGGAGATCGGTGCGGGCAAAGCCCTGAGCGGCATGATCCGGCGCATCGCGCGTGACGTGACCTGCCGCACGGTGGGTGCCCCGGACGATGTCACGGCGGCGGTCGAGGCTGCGAACGCAGAGTAAACCGGCGCTCGCAAAGGAGAGGAATATACCGTGTGCCAACACACGGTCCGGCTGGGCAGAAAGGAAGAACCATGTTTGATCTGACGGGAAAGCGGGCGCTTGTCACAGGTGCATCCGGGGGAATTGGCGGCGCTATCGCGCGGGCTTTGCACGGGGCTGGCGCAACTGTCAGCCTGAGTGGCACGCGGGTCGAGCCGCTTGAGGCGCTGGCCGCAGAGCTGGGCGAGCGGGCGCATGTGCTGCCCTGCAATCTTGGCGATGCCGAGGCGGTCGACGCCTTGCCGAAACAAGCGATTGAGGCGATGGGCGGGCTCGATATTCTTGTGAACAACGCCGGGATCACCAAGGATCAGATTTTCATGCGCATGTCGGATGAGGAATGGCAGTCGGTCATCGACGTCAACCTCACCAGCACGATGCGGCTTTGCCGCGCCGTGATGCGGCCGATGATGAAGGCGCGCTGGGGCCGGATCGTCAACATAAGCTCGATCGTGGGCGCCACGGGCAACCCCGGTCAGGTGAACTATGCCGCGTCAAAGGCCGGCATGGTAGGGATGACCAAATCCATCGCCTACGAGGTGGCCAGCCGGGGCATCACGGCGAATGCGGTTGCGCCGGGTTTCATCGCCACGGCCATGACCCAGAAGCTGACGGATGAGCAGAAAGCCGCCATCAACGAGAAGATCCCGGCTGCGCGCATGGGCGAGCCCGATGAAATTGCCGCGGCCGTCGTCTATTTGGCCAGCAACGAGGCAGGCTATGTCACAGGTGCCACACTGCATGTGAACGGCGGTATGGCAATGCTCTGAAATGCGTCTGCGGAGGGCGCCCTCTTGCCATTCCGGCTCCGAGTGCCCACACTGGACAAATCATTTGCCAACGGCGTGGCATGTGCTATAGGCGGCGCTGATTGGCCGGGGCGGTTCTGAGGGAGCCGGGCCGCGAACGCTGCCCGTAGGGCAAAACCGAAACCCGGAGCCGGACAAAACCGGGACCGGCGAATGGGCCAAGAGCCCGAGAGAAACGAAAAGGATTTTGGCATGAGCGATATCGCAGACCGCGTGAAAAAGATCGTTGTGGAACATCTGGGCGTTGACGAAGACAAGGTCACCGAAAACGCATCTTTCATCGACGATCTGGGCGCAGACAGCCTAGACACGGTCGAACTGGTCATGGCGTTCGAAGAAGAGTTCGGTATCGAAATCCCGGATGATGCCGCCGAGAACATCCAGACCTTCGGTGATGCGGTGAAGTTCATCAAAGAAGCCTCGTAAGGCGACTTTGACTGGCTGGCGTCCAAGCCGCCGGACGAAAGATTGAAAAGAGGCGCGGGTGCTCCCCGCGCCTTTTTTCGTTTCAATGCAGGTTTGCTGTCGGGTGGACAGTCAATCCCAAAAACCTTCATCAACGCTGGTCAATGCTTCGAGCTCTTCCTCGCTCAGGCGCGTGACATAGGCATAAGACCTGTCGTCGACCGGCACGAGTTTCATGTCGTCGATCGCAATGGCCACATGCTTGTCACCGACGTCAAGAAATCCGCCGACTTCGGCGACAACGCCCACGAGTTGTCCGTCCTTCGACAGGACCAGATCCTCGACTTCACCCACTTCGTTCCAGTCCGCGCCGACATTTTCGTAGGTGGCCTCGTCGGTCCATCCTTCATCATCGGCGGCATCTGTGGTATAGATTTCTGCATCGGTTATGTCACGGCTACGGATAAGTTCACCCTTTTTCGAACCAAGATCCGTCATGTCACCGTACTCATCTGCCATAAGGCCAGTGGCGGTCATAGTCATGGCGATTGCTGTCGTCGTAAGGAATTTCATTGCGTAGTGCTCCGTGTGCTTGGTTTTGTTTCCACTGCGTTACCAACGGAGCCCTGTGGCACAGGTTCCTGAATTTCTCTGCCGAAGGATAATTTCTGTTCCGCCGCGAATTGACGTGTCGATGCCGATTTGAGAACATCTGAACCGTCAAAATCCCCACATACATGCGATGCCGACCGCCCGGTCGCGGAGCTGTCATTAAAAGGGCCAAAGACTCATGATCATCTATCCCACCCTTGAACTTCTGAACGGCAAATGCGTTTCGCTTGTGCGGGGGCGTATCGACGAGCCCGTATTGTGGCATGTCGATCCGGTTGAAACCGCGCGCAGCTTTGTGGAAGCCGGCGCCGAGTGGATGCATATCACCGACATGGACGGTCTTTCCGGTGAAAACGGCAATCACGATTTGATCGAGAACATCATTCGCAGCGTGGGAATTCCCGTTCAACTGGGTGGCGGTTTTCGCACGCGTGAACAGGTCGAGCAATGGATCGACAAGGGCGCGGGCCGGATCGTCATCGGGACCATGGCCGCTCATGACCCTGATCTTCTCAAGGAGATGGCCAAATTCCATCCCGATCAGATTGTTCTTGCCGTGGACGTATTCGAAGGATCGGTGATGACCGAGGGTTGGCGCAGCAAAAGCGCCTTTGACCCGGCCGACTTCATCAGATCATTCGAAGAGGCGCCTCTCGCGGGGGTGATCGTGACCGACATCGACGCCAATATCGCAGATGCCGATTCCAGCCTTGGTCTGATCACCAGCCTTGCGGGGCAGACTCGCCATCCGGTGATCGCCCGCGGTACGGTCCGTAACGTCGATGACGTGGCACGCCTGAGATATGTGCAGAACGTGGCCGGCACGCTGATCGGTCGCGCGCTTCTGTCGCGTGATGTCGATCTGAAAGAGGCGCTGGCCATTGCTCAGCCCTCTTCCGAGCCCACGGCTGAATTCACCTGAGGCCCGCAAGGCTCCGCCGATTTGCGGGGCAGATACGTTCCGGCCTGCAGCCGGTCTTGCCCATTGGGGGCAAGCCGGGGTATGAGGCGCAGAACTTGACTGAAAAAAGGGCAGCATCATGCGTCGTGTCGTCGTAACGGGTCTGGGATTGGTCACGCCTCTCGCGGATGGCGTGGAAGATAGCTGGAGCCGTCTTCTGGAAGGGCAATCAGGGGCGGGCACGATTACGCGGTTCGATCCCTCCCGCGTCGCAACGACCTACGCCTGCGAGGTGCCGCTTGGCGATGGCAGCGACGGCACATTCAACGCCGACGCCTACATGGAGCCGAAAGAACGGCGCAAGGTCGATGATTTCATTCTTTACGGCATTGCCGCTGCGGATCAGGCGGTGCGCGACGCCGGCTGGCTTCCCGAAGACGAAGAAGATCGACTGCGTACGGGTGTCATGCTCGGGTCGGGCATCGGCGGATTGCGGTCGATCGAAGAAACAACGCTTATTATCAATGAAAAAGGGCCCCGCCGTGTCTCGCCGTTCTTTATTCCTGGGGCGCTTATCAACCTGATCTCGGGACAGGTGGGTATCCGCTTTGGCTTCAAGGGCCCGAACCACTCGGTCGTGACGGCCTGTTCAACGGGCGCACATGCGATTGGTGATGCCGCGCGGCTGATCATGTTCGGGGATGCTGAAGTGATGGTGGCAGGCGGGGCTGAGGCGGCGATCTGTGAAATCGGCATCGCGGGCTTCAACGCCTGCAAGGCGCTGTCGACCAAGCGCGCGGACGATCCCAAAGCCGCGAGCCGCCCCTATGATGCCGATCGCGACGGATTCGTGATGGGCGAGGGTGCAGGCGTGGTCGTGCTTGAGGAATACGAACATGCCAAGGCCCGTGGAGCCAAGATCTATGCTGAAATTTTGGGATATGGCCTCTCTGGCGACGCCTACCATATCACCGCGCCCAGCGAAGATGGCGACGGTGGGTTCCGGGCCATGAAAATGGCTTTGGGCCACGCAGGCATAGAGCCTTCGGAAGTCGATTACATCAATGCTCACGGCACATCGACGATGGCCGATACCATTGAACTGAAGGCGGTCGAGCGTCTGCTTGGGGATGCGGCCTCGGGCGCGGCCATGAGTTCGACCAAATCCGCCACCGGCCATCTGCTTGGTGCTGCGGGCGCGATCGAAGCGATCTTCACGATTCTCGCGGTCCGCGATCAGGTCGTGCCGCCAACGATCAACCTCGACAATCCGGCGGTTGAAACACCACTGGATCTTGTGCCGAACACCAAGAAAGAGCGTCAGGTGCGCGTGGTCATGTCCAACAGCTTCGGCTTTGGGGGCACGAACGCAAGCTTGTGTATCGGAGCTCTCCGCTGATGTGGCGGCATATCGCCTCGAACGCGCTTACTTTCTTAGTGGTCATCGCCTTCCTTCTGGGAGGCGTAATCCTCTGGGGGCAAAGCACTTATCACGCGGAAGGATCGTTGGACGAAGCCATGTGCCTCCGGGTGAAGAGTGGCGCGAACATGCGTGGCGTGTCGCAGCAACTTGCCGTAGAGGGGGCGATCTCTCATCCTTCGATCCTTCGGGTTGGCGCGGATTACACTGACAAGACCCAGTTGCTGAAGGCCGGGAGCTGGCTCATTCCCGAAAACGCGAGCATGAGCGAGATTGTCGATATCATCACCCGTGGTGGCGCCAGCACCTGTGGCACCGAAGTCATTTACCGGATCGGTGTTACGAGTTCGGAAATCGAAGTGCGCGAACTTGATCCCACGACGAATCGCTTCGTCGAAAAGGCGGAATTTACGCCGGGTGAGGGTGAGCCACCGGCGGAATACGTCAAAGTGCGTGATCAGGCGGATACGCGTTACCGTGTCGCGATCGCCGAAGGCACGACAAGCTGGCAGATCGTAAATGCGTTGCAATCGGTCGATGCCCTGAGCGGTGACGTCGAGGAGGTGCCGGCGGAAGGCATGCTTGCGCCCGACAGCTACGAGGTGAGCGAAGGTGACGAGCGGACCGCCCTGCTTGACCGGATGCGAGCGGCTCAGGAGGCCATTCTCGCCGCCGTATGGGAGGATCGCGATCCCGATCTGCCGCTTGAGACGCCTGAAGATTTGCTCAAGCTTGCGTCGATTGTGGAAAAAGAAACCGGCCTAGCCGAGGAGCGCGAGCAGGTGGCCAGCGTGTTCGTGAACCGGCTGAATCAGGGCATGCGGCTTCAGACCGACCCAACGGTGATCTACGGGATCACCGAGGGGCAGGGCACGCTGGGACGCGGGCTTCGTCAGTCGGAATTGCGCAAGGAAACGCCTTGGAACACCTATGTGATCAATGGGCTGCCTGCGACGCCTATCGCAAACCCCGGTCGTGCCAGCATCGAAGCAGCGGCCCAGCCCGCAAGCACCGACTTTATCTTCTTCGTGGCGGACGGGTCCGGCGGGCACGCTTTCGCGGAAACGCTGGCCGAGCATAACGAGAATGTTGCGCGCTGGCGTCAGATCGAGGCGGAGCGCAACAACCAGTAATCCGTGCCGTATCGGGTTCTCAAGCGCGGCATCTTGGCGCTTGACCCAGCGGCGGGCCCGCTTCAAGAACGGGCAGAAAAAAGGGGACTGCAATGCCACGGCGCGCCGCAAGCGACGCAAAAATCGCCGACCGCGAAACGTCGAAGCGCGTTGGGTCTCTGTCCGCGCTCTGGCCGTTCCTGAGGCCTTACAAACTTCTGATGGGCGCAGCAGTCCTTGCGCTTGTTCTAACGGCCTGCATCTCGTTGATCCTGCCCATGGCGGTGCGGCGCGTTGTCGATAATTTCAATGCGCAGAGCGGTGAAATCCTAGATCAGTATTTTACCGCCGCACTCGCGGTGGCGGCGCTTCTCGCGTTGGGAACCGGCCTGCGTTACGCATTGGTCACCCGACTTGGCGAGCGGGTCGTCGCGGATATCCGCAAGGGTGTTTTCGATCGTGTCATCGAGATGAGCCCGGCGTTCTTCGAGCGGATCATGACCGGAGAGGTGCTTAGCCGCATCACCACCGACACCACGCTCATTCTGAGCGTCATCGGATCGTCCGTGTCGATCGCCCTACGCAATTTCCTGATCTTCTTGGGCGGCCTTGTCCTCATGGTCTTCACCTCGGCCAAGCTGACCGGTCTGGTGTTGCTGATCGTGCCGCTGATCATCGTGCCCATCCTCACCTTGGGGCGGCGTCTTCGCGGCCTGAGCCGTGAGAATCAGGATTGGATCGCGCAAAGCTCGGGCAATGCGTCCGAGGCGCTGCTGAGCGTGCAGACGGTGCAGGCCTTCACCCATGAACGGGCGAGCCGAAAGCTCTTTGCGGTGCTGACCGAACAAAGTTTTGATGCCGCGCGCCGCCGTATTTTCACACGCGCGCTTATGACGGTGATCGTGATCTTTCTTGTCTTTGCGGGCGTGGTTTCCGTGCTCTGGATCGGCGCGCGCGATGTGCGCGAGGGGACAATGACGGCCGGAATGTTGGTGCAATTCGTGATTTACGCGATCATGGTCGCGGGCTCGGTTGCGGCCTTGTCGGAAATTTGGGGTGAGCTTCAGCGTGCCGCCGGGGCGACCGAACGGCTGGTCGAACTTCTGGGAACCGATGACGCGGTGCAAGACCCCGAAAATCCGGTTCAGGTGCCGTCACCAGTGGCGGGCGCGCTGCGCTTTGAGAATGTACAGTTTTCCTATCCTGCGCGCCGTGATTTGCCCGCTCTGAACGACCTTGATCTTGATATCGCACCGGGCGAAACGGTGGCGCTCGTGGGCCCTTCGGGTGCGGGCAAGACCACGATCATCCAACTGCTTCAGCGCTTTTATGATCCGGACGAAGGCACGGTCACGCTTGATGGGGTGGCGTTGCGTGACATGGCGCGCCGTGAGTTCCGCGCGCACATGGCGCTTGTCCCCCAAGATCCTGTGATCTTCGCCACGTCCGCGCGTGAAAACATTCGTTTCGGCCGCCTTGATGCCAGTGACGAAGAGGTGGAGGATGCCGCCCGCGCCGCTGCTGCGCATGATTTCATCGCCGCTCTGCCCGAAGGGTATAATACCTATGTCGGTGAGCGGGGCGTGATGCTCTCGGGTGGTCAGAAACAGCGCATCGCCATTGCGCGTGCCATCCTGCGCGATGCCCCCGTGTTGCTTCTGGACGAGGCCACAAGCGCACTGGATGCTGAAAGCGAACGGGCGGTTCAGCAAGCTGTCGATGCCATGGCGCGCACCCGGACCACGGTGATCGTGGCGCATAGGCTTGCCACTGTGAAAAAGGCCGATCGGATCGTCGTCATGGACGAGGGCCGCATCGTCGCAACCGGGTCCCACGACAGTCTCGTGGCCGAAGGTGGGCTCTATGCACGGCTTGCGCGCCTTCAGTTCACCGATGGTGAGGCGGCCTGAGACGGCTGACCATTGCGCCTGCATTCTGCGCACGCTACCCGTAGGGCAAAGCGTTTCGCGAAACGCTATGTGCCTTTGAAAGAGAGCCCGACATGAGAGTTGCTACCGCTGCATATCCGCTTGACCCCGTTGAAAGCTGGGACGCTTACGCCGAAAAGCTTGAACGCTGGGTGGCCAGCGGCGCCAAAACCGGGGCTGAGCTTCTGGTTTTCCCCGAGTATGGCATCATGGAGCTTGCCATGCTGGCAGGGGCGAAGGTGGCCAATGATCTCGAAGGTTGTCTGCATGCTGTTTCGGACCGTATCCCAGACGCCGATTCGCTGCATTCCGACCTTGCGACAAAGTACAAGGTTCACATCCTTGCCGCCTCGGCTCCGGTCTTTGATGCGCAATATGGCGAACGGCCGGTGAATCGCGCGCGTCTTTTCACACCAACCGGCGCAATGGGCATTCAGGACAAGCAGATCATGACCCGGTTCGAGCGTGATCCATGGGGTGTGGTTCCGGGTGGGCCACTCCGCCTTTTTGACACTGCCTTGGGCAGGATCGGCGTGCTGATATGCTATGATGCCGAGTATCCGCTTTTTGGCCGCGCCCTGAGCGATGCGGAGGTCATCCTTGTTCCGTCCTGCACCGAGGCGCTGGCGGGCTACTGGCGGGTGCGTGTCGGGGCGATGGCCCGGGCGCTCGAGCAGCAATGCGTAACGGTCATGTCGTCGATTGTAGGCCCTGCTCCCTGGTGCGAGGCGGTGGACGAAAATACCGGCATGGGCGGCGTGTTTGGCCCGCCCGATACCGGGTTTCCGTCGACGGGGGTGTTCGCCGAGGGAACGCTTGATGCGCCGGGCTGGACCATCGCAGATATCGACCTTGGGGCCATCGAACATGTCCGCCGTGACGGTGGTGTTCTCAACCGCGCGCACTGGGATGAACAGCCGGCACGCGACGGGCATGTCACACCTGAGGCCCTGAGGTAACAATGTGCTTGAAAAAGGCTGAGAACCGCACCATTTAAGGGTCGATCCGCGAGAAGGCGGAATTCATGTCAATGAGGAGACAACATGGCCAAGGAAGATACGCTCGAATTTCCCGGTGTCGTGAAGGAACTCCTGCCCAATGCGACATTTCGGGTCGAGCTTGAGAACGGCCATGAGATCATCGCACACACGGCAGGCAAGATGCGCAAGAACCGCATCCGTGTTCTGGCTGGCGACAAAGTGCAAGTCGAGATGACCCCCTATGATTTGACCAAGGGTCGGATCAACTATCGCTTTAAATAAGTACGAAACGGCGCGGCCCGACCCATGCGACTGATCCTCGGATCCGCAAGCCCGCGCCGTCGCGATCTGCTGGCGCAGATCGGTGTGACACCTGATGATATTCGCCCTGCGGATATCGACGAAACTCCCTTGAAAACCGAGCTTCCTCGGCCCTAGTGCCTGCGCATGGCCACCGAGAAGGCGCATGCCATCGCAACCGCTGAGGACGACCTGGATTAGTCGGCGGACACGACCGTCGCTTTGGGGCGCCGCATTCTGGGTAAGCCCGAGAACGCGGCCGAGGCGCGGGCGTTTCTTCGTGCTTTGTCGGGGCGCAGGCACCGGGTGATCACCGCTGTGGCCCTGCGCCGGGGCAACACCCTCTGGCAAACCGATGTCGTCACTGCGGTCCGGATGAAACGTCTTTCCGAGCCCGAAATCTCTGGCTATCTCGCCACTGGCGACTGGCACGGCAAGGCCGGCGGGTATGGCATTCAGGGCCCCGCCGGGGCATTCGTGCCGTGGATCAGCGGCTCGTTTTCGGCCGTTGTCGGCCTGCCCCTGGCCGAGACCGCCAACCTCCTGCAAACTGCAGGGTATCCTATCTGGAAAGTTTAATCATGAGACGCCACACCATCATTCTTGATCATATCGATGGCCGTGAGGCGGCGGCCCTGCTCGAGAATGGACGTCTTGACGATCTGCTGTTGGCGATGGATGCCACACCAGCCGTAGGCACGATCTATAGGGCCGTGGCACAGAGGCCGGTCAAAGGGCAGGGGGGGATGTTCGTCTCGACGCCTGATGGCCCTGCGTTCCTGCGTCAGGTCAAGGGGCTGTCCCCTGGTCAAACTGTTCTGGTGCAAGTCACAGGCCGCGCGGAACCCGGCAAGGCGATCCCCGTGACGTCCAAAGTGCTGTTCAAAAGCCGCTATGCAATTGTCACGCCCGAGGCGCCGGGACTCAATATTTCGCGCAGCATCAAGGACGAGGCGCGGAGAGACGCGCTTCTCGAACTGGCGCACGAGATGATGGAGGCCGATGGAATGGGGCTGATCCTGCGATCCTCCTGTCTTGAGGCAGGGGATGCCGAGATCGCCGAGGATATCGAGGCCATGGCCGCAACCGCGGGCCGGATCATGCCAGAGAATGAGGGCACGGAGGCGACCCTTCTTGAAGGGGACGGGCCGCATGCTCTGGCTTGGCGTGAATGGGCCATGCCGGCCGATGTGATCACCCAAGCTGGCGGCTTTGCGCGCGAAGGAGTTTTGGATCAACTTGAGAACCTTGAGGTCGCCTGTGCGGATCTGCCCGGTGCCGGATCGCTCTGGATCGAGCCGACGCGCGCGCTCATTGCCGTGGACGTCAATACTGGCGGCGATACATCGCCCGCCGCCGGCCTCAAAGCCAATCTAGCAGCGGCCCGCGAACTTCCACGCCAACTGCGCCTGCGCGGCCTCGGGGGGCAGGTGACGGTTGACCTTGCGCCCATGACCAAGAAAGATCGCAAAGCGTTCGAGAGTACGCTCCGCGTCGCCTTCCGAACCGATCAGATTGAAACTGCGCTCGTCGGCTGGACGCCCCTTGGCCATTTCGAGCTTCAGCGCAAACGCGATCGCATTCCGATATCGGAGATCCTGTCATGAGTTGTCCCATCTGCGCAAAACCCACCGACCCCAAGACGCGCCCATTCTGTTCACGACGGTGCGCAGACGTCGATCTGGCCAAGTGGCTGTCGGGGGATTACGCTGTTCCCTCGCGCGAGCCCGAGGACATCGAGGCGGCCATCGAGGCGGTGGAAAACCTTCCGCCAAAACCGCATTGATTTTTTACACAAATCCTCTGGACACCCTATCTGCGCTGCCCTAGAACGCCTGCACCCGAACGGTCTTCCGTTCCCCGTGCCCGGGTAGCTCAGGGGTAGAGCAGTGGATTGAAAATCCTCGTGTCGGTGGTTCGATTCCGCCCCCGGGCACCACTTTAAGTCATAACCTGCTGTTCTCCCTCAGTCTCTTTGGGAAGCCGCGCGGGCGTAGGTTGCGTATGGCAATTCGGTGCTTTTCTCTGTCACCAAGCACCACGTCTCATGGTTCGAGAAACGGGGCCCAGCGGACCTCTTGACGCGCCGTGACACACGGAAATTTGTTATTCTCTGAGGCCATGTTCCGCGACCCTTGCGCAAGAAAACGAGCAAAGCCCTGATGCAATGGGCTACGTTCGCATGCGCTCATCGCTCAAACCCGTGACGCCAGGCGAACTTGCGGCGATGCAGGACATGACCATACCGATCCCGCAAAAGAGTGGCGTATCAGGAATCGAAACCGACACCGAACCTGTCCATCAGCTTCAGAAAAGTTGAGCGTTTCCCGGTCTGATCCTCATGGGCCAGATCGCGCTGTGCACGGCCAATGGCCAGCGCCCTGAAAGGCTCGGGGGGGAAGGGGACGGCACGGCTGCGCACCATCCTGAGTGCCGTGCGCTCGGTCGTCTTTCCCTCGATCAGGTCAAGCATGGTCAGCGCGGCAAAGCGCGACGCCGATACCCCCTGCCCGGTGAAGCCCATCGCATAGGCCAGCCGCCCGCCATGAGCGGATCCGGCAAAGAATGTGGTGCGTGCCGATGTGTCGATGACCCCGCCCCAGGAATGACTGAAATGAATGGTCTCAAGGCTCGGGAATGCCGCGTCGAAATTCGCGGCCAGACGCTCAAGGCTTTCGGGCCGATGCAGCAGTGCCGCATCGCGTCGGCTCCCTTTTTGGTAGATCGCGTCGAAGCCGCCCCAGAGTATGCGGTTGTCATCGGTTTTGCGAAAATAGTGAAACTGATTGCCGCTGTCGGCGATGCCATGCGCCCCCGTCCAGCCGATCTGCGCCAGTTGTGCATCGGTCAAGGGGGCGGTTACCAGCGTATAGTCGAAGATCGGAACAACCGTCTGACGCAACCGCCGGAGAAGCGGCACAGATGCGTTTGACGCGAGCACGACCCGCCCGGCGTGCACCCGTCCCGTGGGTGTGCGCAGAACAAGCGTGTCCCCGTCGCGCATCAGTGCGGTGGCCTCGGTGCTTTCGTGGATGAGCACCCTAGCTGCCAGCGCTGCGGCCCGAAGCCCGTAAACAAGCTTGCCGGGGTGAACCAGCGCATAATTCGGCTCGAACAGGCCCGCGGAATAGACCGGACTGTCGAACCGTTCTCGCAGTGCGTCTCCCTCAAGGAACGTGCTGTCGATGCCAAGGCGGGTATAGGTGTCGTGCATGGACCGCAGGCCTGCCACTTGCCAAGGGGTCGCGGCCACGCTGAGCTTGCCGGGTCTCGCAAACCCTCCGTCGATACCATGGTGGTCGAGATCACGTTCCAGACCGTCGAGGTTTTCACGCCCCAGACGGATCAAACTCTCGGCCTCGTTTGGCCAGCGTTGTAGCGCGTTGCCCACTCCGTGCGAGATGCTGGGCGCGCAAAATCCGCCATTGCGCCCGCTTGCCGCGTGCCCGCATGCTGCGGCCTCGATCACCACGATCCGGGCCTCGGGCCATCGCTCGCGCGCCTTGATCGCAGTCCAAAGCCCGGTGAAGCCGCCGCCCACGATGGCGAGGTCGGCTCGCACCTCTCCTGTCAGCGGAGAGAGGTTTGGCCCCGTGGCCATGTCATCGAACCAGACCGGATGCCGCGCGGCCCCGTCAAAGCGGGCCGCGCGCGAGGCGGGCTCAGGCATGTTTGCGACCACCGGATTCCAGAAACCAGTCATCGGGATAGGGATACCACCAGTCATGACGTACCGGCTTGTGATCGAGGATCACCATCTTGGAACGGCGGAAGGTATCAAGGCCCATCCGCCCCAATTCGCGCCCAAGGCCGCTTGCCTTCCAGCCGCCAAAGGGCAGGGCGTCGTTGTCGATCAAGGGGTTGTTGATCCAGACCATCCCCGACTCCAGCCGTTCGGAGGCCTCATGCGTTTCGGCCAGATCGGTCGTGAAAATCGACGCACCCAGCCCGAAGCGCGTGGCATTCGCACCGTTGAGCGCGGCCTCGAAATCCGGCACGCGCACAATGGCCACCACCGGTCCGAAGGCCTCTTCGTTGAGGATATCCATCTTGGGCGTGCATCCGGTCAGAATCGTGGGCTCATAGAACCAACCTGTGTTTCTGTCCTCGGGCCGCTTGCCGCCGCACGCGATCGTCGCGCCCTTCGCGGTGGCGTCGGCGACAAGCCTTTCGACCTTGTCGCGCGCGGCTTCGCTGACAAGCGGGCCGATCTCGGACTTGTCGAGGCCGTTGCCGATCCGCAGGCGCCGGGTTTCGGCCACGAAAGCTTCGACAAAGGCGTCATGCACGGCATCCACCGCATAAATCCGCTCGGTCGAGGTGCAGACCTGCCCTGACATGTGAAAGGCGCCGGTCACGGCCCCGGCGGCGGCAATCTCGACGGGCGCGTGTGCGCTTATGATCATCGGGTCTGATCCGCCCGCCTCGATCACGGCAGGTTTCAGTCGCGCCCCCGCCGCTTCGGCCACAGCGCGGCCTGCGGCCACCGAGCCGGTGAACGCCACCGCATGCGTGTGGTCGCTTTCGACAAGAGCGCGGCCAAGATCGGCCCCGCCCGGCAGACAGGCCACCAGATCTGAGGGAAGGTCGTTGAAGACCTCCATAAACTTGAGCGTCGAAAGCGTCGTGGCCTCGGCGGGCTTGATCACACAGGCATTTCCAGCCGCCAATGATGCCGCCACGGTCCAGCACATGAGCAGGATGGGAAAGTTGAACGGCATGATATGGGCCGACACGCCCAGCGGTTCATAGCGGGCATATTGCAGCGATCCGGCCTGTGTGGTTCCGGCGAGCTTGCCCGCCTCGTCGCGCGCCATTTCCGCGAAATACCGGAAGACCGGTGCGCAATTGGCCACCTCACCAATCGCTTCGGGATAGGGCTTGCCCATCTCGCGGCTCATCAGGATGGCGCAGTCGGTCATGTCCGTGGCTTCGATCCGATTGGCAAGCCGGTGCAGCGCCTGCGCGCGGCTTTTGGCATCCAGCGCGGCCCATTCTTTCTGAGCAGCGTTCAACCGGTCCAGCACCTGTGCCAACTCGGCCTTGGTCACGGTGGCGCGGGCGCCAACGCGGTCAAGCGTGGCGGGGTCTATGACATCGCGCGTGGCGCCTTCGCTCGCGTGATGGTCCGGGCAAATATAGTAGCGTGCCTCGGTCATGCCGGTCATGGGCTGTCCTTTCGCTTAGCGGATCATGTAAACCTTCTTGACGGTCTCGTGCACGGTGCACACGCCTTTCCAGTCTTTGGGAAAGAAGGCGGCGGTGTCGGGTGTGATCTCGATCACGTTGCCCGAGTCGTGCTCGTAGGTGCAGCGTCCTTCAAGGAAATGGCAGAACTCGTCCGAGGTCACGTGGCAGGTCCACTTGCCGGGCGTACAGATCCAGAGGCCGCATTCGCTTTGGCCATCGGGGCCCTTGTGAAGAACCTTGCCGCTTGTCCGGCTTTCGCCTTCGATCATGGTCGGGATCACGCCCCAATCCACGACATCCGTGATGTCGCACGGGTTGTGCATTACGGGTGTTTTCATTCTCACGGTTCCTTCAGGTCAGCATGTAGATGTTTCGGATCGTCTCGTGAACGTCGCACTCGCCTGTCCAACCCTGCGGAAAAAGAACGCAGGTTCCGGGGCTTACCTCGATTTTCTCACCTGTGTCGGGCTGGTAGGTCGCGCGGCCCGAGACGAAATGGCAAAACTCATCGCGCGGCAGGCTGAGCCGCCAGCGTCCGGGGGTGCAGACCCAGATGCCGGTCTCGGGCGAGTTTCCCGGCCCCTTGTAGAGGAGCCGGCCTGTCGACTGTGATTGCCCCTCGGTCATGTCGGGCTGAGGCCCCCAATCCGCGAGATCATCAAAAGTGGTCGCCCCGTGGATATGCGGGGCGCTTGAGGCAAGATCCGTCACGCCTGTTTCTCCGCCACGTCGATCAGGAGTCGCGCGGCTTTTTCCTGACCGTTCTCGGCCTGCATATGGCGTGACGTTTTTTCAAGGCGCGCTGCCATCTCCTTGTCATTAAGGCACTTTTCGATCTTTTCGATCATCTCGTCTTCGGTCCACTCATAGCGATCGGACCGGAAGCCATGGCCGGTTTCCTGCACGCGCATGGCGTTGTCGTGGCCGTCCCAGACATAGGACATGATGATCGCGGGTTTGCCGAAATACAGGCACTCGGTGAACGAATTGTTGCCGCCGTGGTGGATCACCAGATCGACCTGCGGAATGACAGACGGTTGTGGATACCAGCCGGCCAGATGAACATTTCCCGGAACCTCGCCATACTCCTCCATGTAGTCGCCCACATTGACCAGAGCGCGGTATCGTGTCTTGCCGATCAGCTCGATAAGGCGCTTGATCAGATCGGTGTCACCCGCCCCGAGTGAGCCGAACGAGATGTAGAGCAGAGGGCCGTCGTTGTTCTTGTCGAACTGTGGCACCTCGTAGGGTTCGTCCTGACGCACGCAGCCCTCAAGATACTGAAAGCGCTTGGGGTCAAGTGGCTCCTCGCGGTCGTATTTCACCTGTTCGGGATAGAGCAAAAGATTGAGATAGGGGGAGGCTTCGAAGAATTCGCCCACCGGATACGGGTCTTCTCCGGTTGATTTCAGGAATTCGTTGAAATCGTCATGGATGGGCTTGATTACCTCGTTGAATTTACTGCGAAATTCGGCGTGTCCCTCGGTGTCGTTCTCGGACATACCCGACAGGTGGGGCGGGATGGCGGCGTCTTCGATTTCGTTCTCTGAGCAGGAAATGATCCGCACCCAAGGCACGCCATGCTGCTTGATCGCGGGGAAGAGAATGACATTATCCACCGAGATCACATCGGGTTTGATCTTGGCCAGAATACCGGGGAGATCCTGCTCGGCCCACTTGGCGCTGTCGACGATCGCTTCCCAGCATTCCTTGACGTAATTGTCGATCTGGTCGATCGGTTTCTTGCGGAAGTTGGGAATGTGCGAGTTGATGAAATCCTCCCAGAATTTTGCCATCTTCTCGGGTGGCATCGGCTCGGACAGGGCGACGGGATGGGCCTCGAAACCGTAGCCTTCGTAGATCTCCACAAAGCCCGGATCGCTGAGGAATACTGCCTTGTGGCCCATGCGCTCGACGGCCTGAGCGATGCCGACGGAGTTCAGCGCGGGACCGAATGCGGCCTCGGGGAAGAATGCGAATGTTTTCTGTGCCATGGTCTCTCTCCTGTCAGTTTTCAGTGTCGGCATTCACGTCGGTATTCACGTCGGTATTGCGTCGGTGCATTGGTTAATCAGGCGTTAAAGACCCGCGTATCCCGCGCGGTCCAGCCCAAGGTAATCGCGGTGCCGGTTTCAAGGGTCTGGCCCTCGGCCTCGGAGGCGGTGAGGCGGACGAGAATGGGCTCCTGAGACAAACCCGTCTCAAGGTGCAGTTGCAGATCGAGGCCGTGATAGGCTTTGGCGATGAGGCGCCCGTGCAATCGGTTTTCATGTGTGCCTTCGCCGAGATGCAGGCGCTCGGGGCGAACGGCGGCGATCATCCGGTCGCCGTTATGCGCGTCGTCGGGCAGGGGGGCGACAATGCGGCTTCCGTCACGGGCGAGCAGCGCCCCATCGGCAACGGTTGCCGGCATGAAGTTCATCAGCCCGATGAAATCGGCGGCAAACCGACTTTGCGGGTGTTCGTAAATCTCGCGCGGGGTGCCGCATTGCAGAAGTCCGCCATCCTTGAGGATCGCGACGCGGTCGGCCATCACGAGCGCCTCTTCCTGATCGTGGGTCACGACGATGAAGGTGATGCCGAACTGATCCTGAATGCGCTTCAACTCAAGCTGCATGGCGCCGCGCAACTTCTTGTCGAGGGCGCCGAGAGGTTCATCGAGCAAGAGCAGGCGGGGGCGTTTGACCAATGCGCGGGCCAGCGCCACGCGCTGACGCTGACCGCCCGAAAGCTGATCCGGTTTGCGCCCGGCCAGATCCGAAAGCTGGATCATCTCGAGTATTTCATCGACACGGGCGTTGATCTCGGAGCGTGGCAGGCGCTCCATCTCAAGGCCGTAGGCGATGTTTCGGGCGACACTCATATGCGGGAAAAGCGCGTAGGACTGAAACATCAGATTCACGGGCCGGTGGTTGGGTGAAACATGGGATATGTCGCGCCCATCGAGCCGGACTTCGCCGCTTGTCGGTGTTTCGAACCCGGCCAGCATTCGCAGCAGAGTCGTCTTGCCTGAACCGGATGCGCC
Organism: Roseovarius sp. E0-M6; assembly: GCF_037083845.1. Classification (NCBI taxonomy): domain Bacteria; kingdom Pseudomonadati; phylum Pseudomonadota; class Alphaproteobacteria; order Rhodobacterales; family Roseobacteraceae; genus Roseovarius; species Roseovarius sp. E0-M6. The sequence goes on from NZ_JBAPLA010000001.1 coordinate 171,472, forward strand.
CAGCAGCGCGAAGAATTCATTCTCGGCGATGTCGAGGTTCACGCCATCGACGGCGCGGACCGATCCAAATTCCTTCGTGACATTCGACAGCGATAGAAGAGGTTCACTCATTGGCCCGGAAGCCTCCCCCGGTTGAGACGTTGCGACAAGGTGAGCATGAGGACCGACAGCCCCATGACGATGGTCGAGAGCGCGTTGATCTCGGGTGTTACGCCAAAGCGGATCATTGCGAAAATCTGCATTGGCAGGGTGATTGAATCCCGGCCCGCGCCCGCCGTGAAAAAGGCGATGATGAACTCATCGACCGAGAGGGTGAAGGCCAGAAGCGCCCCCGCGACTACCGCCGGGCTGAGGACCGGCAAGACCACGCGGCGGAGCGTTGTCAGGGTGGATGCGCCAAGATCCTGTGAGGCTTCGACCACGGACCAGTCGAAGGTCTTGAGCCGTGCGCGCACAACAGCGCAGACGAAAGCGAGGTTGAAGACCACATGGCTCACGATGATGGTGTGCAGACCCATCGTCACGTTAAGCAGGGAAAAGAAACTGAGAAGTGCAATGGCCAGCACGATGTCGGGGATGATCATTGGCGCAAAGATGATGGTTTCGAGGAAGCGGCCCTTGCGGCGGCGGATTTCGACCCCGACAGCGAGCAGGGTGCCAAGCGTCGTCGCCACCACGGTCGAGGCAAGCGCGACAATAAGCGTGTTGCCTGCAGCCTTGAGGATGTCACCATTGCGCGCCAGTTCCCCGTACCATTTCACCGAGAAGCCGGTCCACGCGGTGGGCAGGCCGCTTTCGTTGAACGAAAGCGCGACAAGCACCGAAATCGGCACGTAGAGAAACGCGTAAGTCAGCCCGAGGATGAGCAGCATGAGAGGCAGGGGCGCCGATTTCATGTCAGCGCTCCTCGGTCCGGCCGCCAGAGCCGCGCTCGGCGGCAAAGGTCTGGGCGGTGAGCAGCATCATCATGATCGCGATGAGCACCATCGACAGCGCCGCGCCGAAAGGCCAATCATTCGCGGTGAGGAACTGGGCATAGATGAGATTGCCGATCATCTGAAACTGCCCGCCCCCCAGAAGCGCGGGGGTGACGAAATTGCCGATGGAGAGGACAAAGACGAAGACAAAGCCCGTGGCGATCCCCGGCACCGTCATCGGCAGGGTCACACGGCGGAAGGTGGTCCAGCCCGATCCGCCAAGGTCGCGCGATGCCTCTTCGATCTCGGGGTTGAGGCGCGAGAGGGGCGCATAGCAGGCAAGGATCACGAAGGGCAGGTAGTTGTAGACAAGCCCCACCACGACGGCGGGTTCGGTATAAAGCATCTTGGGCAATTCGCCTTCGAACCCGAACCAGCGGGCCAGCGCGGTGATCAACCCCTCGCGGTTGAGAAGGACAATCCACGCGTAGGTCCGCACGAGGTAGTTTGACCAGAAGGGCAACACCGCCAGAAACAGCAGCTTGGGCTGATGCTTGCGTGGCATTGCGGAGATGGCGTAGGCCGCTGCATAGCCGATCACCACCGCGATGAGGGCCGAAAGCCCGGCGATCCATGCCGATTTGAGGAAGATCGACGCATAGAGCGGATCGACCACGAGCGCGAGGTTTTCAAGCGTCAGGGTGTATTCGATCCCGCCGTAAAGCCCCCGCCGGAAGAATGCGAGCGCGAGGATCAGCACGCAGGGCACGACCATGAAGGCGCTGAGCCACATGAGGGCTGGCGACATCAGGTAAAGCGGCTTGCGGTCATTCATCGGGGCGGTCGCAATCGGAATGAGGAGAGAGGAAGGCTATGGGCCGGCGCGAGGGAGAGCGCACGCCGGCCCGGTCGTTCAAGGCGTTCCGGTCAGTCGGCGGCCTTGATCTCGGACACGGTGCGCGAATAGGCGCGCTGTGCCTCGCCCACGTCGCGAAGCTGTTCGTATTGCATCATCTCGTCGGGGGAGAGACCCATGTTGGGGAATGTCTCGATCAGGCTCGGGTCGAGTCCGTCCATCGCGGCCTTGTTGGGCACCTTGTAAAGGATGTTTTCCGCCGCCCAGCGATGGGTCTCGGCACCAAGGATGTAGTTCACGAAATCATAGGCCGCGTCTTTGTTTTCGGACGCCTTGAGGATGACCATCGTGTCCACCCAAAGGTCCGATCCTTCTTCGGGGATCACGTATTTGATGTCGCTGTTCTCGGCGATGCCGTAGTTGCACCAACCGTCCCATGCGTGGACCATCTCGGCCTCGCCCGAGACGAGCTTGGCGTAGAAGGTCGTGTCGTCATAGGCCAGTAGCGTGTCCTTGGCCTCGATCAGGAGGTCGCGCACCTCGGCCATCTTCTCGGGGTCGGTTTCGTTGACCGAATACCCCTTGGCCAGTTGCCCCGCCGCCAGAAGCCAGCGGTCGGTGGCCAGCATCGTTGTTTTGCCGGCAAGCTCATCGGACGGTTGCAGCAGCGCCATCCAGCTTTGCGGCGCGTCGGTAAGGTCGGAACGATAGCACAGGCCCGTCGTGCCCCATGCATAGGGGACCGAGAACTGATTGCCGGTGTCGTGCTCAAGCTGGGTCGCGGCGTCGTAGAGGTTATCGAGATTGGGGAGCCTGGAATGGTCGAGCTCTTCTGCGAGGCCGAGGTTGTGCAGCACTTCGGCGAAGGGCGACGAGACGAAGACCACGTCATATCCCTTGCCCTTGGAGGCGATGAGCTTGCCCATGATCTCTTCGTTGGTGGCGTGCAGGACAAGCTCGGCGTCGTGGCCGGTTTCCTGATTGAATGCGTCGATCGCGTCGGGGGCCATGTAGCCGTCCCAGTTCGAGACGACGAGGTCTTCGGCCATTGCTGTGCCGGCACCCAAGGCAAGGCCGGTGGTCAGCAGGGCGGGGGTGATGAATTTCTGTCGGATCATTCCGAACCTCCATTCTGTCGGACATGCGCCCGGTGGTCGGGCGCTGAAAATGTTTGGCACGGTTCTTTTTGACCGCTATGCAGAGAGTATTCTTGACCGAAAAAATACGTCAATGTGTATTCGGTGTTCTTTTGTGGAATGCCCGGCGGCGGATAGGGGTCACGGCACGGAGGGCGAGATCATGGCAGAGGTGCGGCGCAATGCGCGGCAGAACCACATCGCGCTGGCCAAGCAGGTACTGGATGCGGTGCTAGAGCATGGTCTGCGGGCGGGTGATCATCTTCCCGAGCAGAGGTTCTCAAAGGTATGCGGCGTGTCGCGGACGCCTATGCGCGCTGCCTTCAAGCTTCTTGAAAGCAAGGAAATTCTTGAGTGGCGGGAGGAAGAGGGATTTTTTCTGACGGTGGCCGAACCCGATGCCCTGGCCGAGGCGGCGAGGGGGCTTGAGGATATGGACGGCTCGCTTGCGGCGCGTATTCTTTCGGACCGGGCGGACCGGCGGATTGGCGATGTGCAGTCGGTAAGCGGGCTTGTGCGGCGATACAATGCGTCGCGCCACATGGTATTAAATGCATTAAAAATACTTTCTCGTGACGGCGTTTTGACCCAACTTCCCGGACGTGCATGGGCATTTCAGCCGATGTTCGATTCCCCCAAGGCCATTGATGACAGCTTTGCCATGCGGCTTACGCTTGAACCGCAGGCGATCACGGCGCCCGGTTTCGCGCTTGATCCCAAGCGGGCGGGCCTCATGCGCGGGCAGATGGATGAACTTCTGCGCAGCCGTGAGGGCGCGATCACCGCTGCCGGGTTTCTGCGTGTGGACACGGATTTCCACGGGCTGATTGCCGAATGCTGCCGGAACCGCTTTCTGCGCGGCACGTTGCTCACCCATCATAGATTGCGCCAAGCCACGCAAAAGGATACGGCCATCCCCGATTTCCGTTTGCGACAGGCGCTTGAGGAACATCTCGATATCCTCGACAGCCTGGAGCGGGGGCAATTCGACCTTGCCGCAGATCAGATGACGCTGCACCTGCGCAGGTCACGCAACCGCCGGTCCGAGGCCGCAACCCGGGGCTTTGCACCCATGATGAGAGGCCCGCGCCGATGACCGCACCGACCATCGCCCTCTTTCCCGAGGCGAGCTTTGGCGCCGCTTTGAATTGCGTGGGGATCGCGCAACAGCTTCAGCGGATGGGCGCGCGGCCCGTATTCATCTGCCATCCGGGGTTCACCGGCGTATTCGCGGAATACGGGTTCAGGGAATATCACCTGCCCGACCCACCGAGTGAGCAAAGCGAGGATGCCGAAGATTATTGGCAAGGGTTCATAAACACCCACCTGCCGCATTTCGATCTGGACCCGCTGGCGCAATTGCCGGCCTATGTGGCCCCCACTTGGGAGGCGATCGTCGATACCGCGGAAACAGCCGAGCCCGGGCTTCGGGCCCTTCTCGACCGGATTCGCCCGGATGCCATACTTCTTGACAATGTGATCATGTTTCCCGCCATCGCCAACGCGGGATGTCCTTGGGTGCGCATCGTGTCCTGTGCTGAAACCGAAATCCCCGACCCGGCTGTGCCGCCCTATCTGTCGGGGCTCGCGCCGGAGGAGACGGCGGCCTGTGCCACCTTCGACAGAGCCTATCGCGCGGCCACCGCATCGGCGCATATGCGCTATAACCAGTTTCGTGCGCGCAACGGCCTGACGACCCTGCCCGACGGTGAGTTTCTTGAGCCGTCGCCGTCGCTCAACCTGCTTCTGGCGCCTTCGGCGGTGCGGTATGACCGCGATGTGCCGCTACGCGAGGACAGTTTCGTCTTTCTTGAGGGTTGTGTCCGCGAGGAAACGCGCTTTGATCCGCCGCCATTCGCGGTCGGGGAGGGGCCTCTGATCTATATGAGTTTCGGGAGCCTTGGAGCCATCGACACGGCCCTGACGCGGCGCATGCTGAATGTATTCGCCGGAATGGATGCGCGGTTTCTGGTGAATGCGGGCGGGTTTCTTGAGGCCTATGACGCGGTGCCAGACAATGTCAGCCTTGCCAGTTGGTTTCCGCAGCCTTCGGTGGTGGCCCAATCGGCGTTATTCATCCATCACGGTGGCAATAACAGCTTTTGCGAGGCGCTGTATTACGGTGTGCCGTCATTGGTGATGCCCTATTGCTGGGATGGTCATGACAATGCACAGCGGGCCGAGGCCACGGGCACGGGCCGGCGTCTTGACCGGGCGAATTGGGACGAAGATGACCTGCGCTATGCGATCCTCGGGCTTTTGAACGATCACCCCATGCATGCCCGTCTGTCGGGCATTTCGCGGCAGATGCAGGACACCCCCGGCACGCATGTCGCCGCCCGCGCGGTCCTGTCGCTTCTGTAAGACACCTGTGCGGTAAGGCGTTTGCGTGCGCCGCTCTGTCAGGGCCGGGGCCCTTACACTTGGGTGGACGGTTTCAGCATGGCCAAGGCCGAGATCACGCTGTCGATCTTGGCCAGAAGGTCGGGCGAGGGGGCGCCGGTTGCCGGGTCGCGCTGATCTATGGCGTCGTCAATCTCGGACGCTTGGGCCCCCAGTTCGGGATATCCGAGTGTGGCCGCCGTGCCCGCGATCTTGTGGGTGATTTGCCCGATTTCCTTTAACGCCGCCTGGTCTTGCGTCATTTCCGAGAGTTGCTGTCTCAACACTCTGAGCCGCGCACAGCGAAGGTTCGCTTCTGTCAGGAAGCTTTGCTGGATGCGGGCAAGACCGGCGGATATGCGTGCATGATCTGTCGTGTGCTGCATCGAACCCTTCATTCTCACTACCACCCAAAGAGCTGCTTGAGGGCGCTGGTGGGGGCCGTTTCCCGTTGGGTGCGTGGCGCGCGTGCGACCGCCTCGGCATCGGCCAGCGCCTGCACCAACACATTCGCAACGCCGCGCGACGATTTCAACTGTAAAGAAATCGGGTTGCCGACCACCGGCTCAAGGGTCATGGCGCGACCATCGCAGAAGTGCAGATCCATATCCCGGATCGTTTCGCACAGCGTGGTTTCGAATGCGACCGGATCAATCGTGTCACCATCTGTGAGCACGCAGACAAATTCGCCCGACCCGGCATGAGCCGCCAGAAAGCTTCGGGGTTTCAGGCAATCCGAGATCGCCTCGGCGAAGTCTGAAACCGTGGATTGGTATTCGTAGACGCTGCTGGCCTGAAAGGCGCGCTCCAGCCCCGGAACCACGATGCCGAAGGCGCGCATGCCAAAGAGCGAAACGCGGGACACCTGAAAAAGGTAATTTTCAAGCGCAAGGTATTCGACGAAGGCGTCGATATCCGAAAGCGGCAGCCGCGATTGAAAGTCGGATGCGGTGACGATCGACGTGGCATCGCGCGGGGCCGAGACCGGATTGCGGTCTTCGCGTTGTTTGTGGGCGAGCACGCGTTCGTGGATTTGACCCAGCCGCGCGTGAACCTCGCCGATTTCAAAGGGTTTGGTCACATAATCGCTGGCACCCGCAGCGAAGGCGTTGTCGATATAGGAGCGATCGGACATCGCGGTGATCATCACGATGGGGCTGACCTTGTGCGCGGGGAGTTTGCGAATGGCCCGCGTAAGCTCAATCCCGTCCATGCCGGGCATCTGGATGTCGAGCAGAAAACAGTCGAACGGCACATCGGCGCGTTCGATTTCGCCAAGTGCATCATGTGCTGACTCACATGTCGTCAGATTGGTGAAGCCCACCACCCGCAGCACCTCGGTGAGCAGTTGGAGAATGAGGGGATCGTCGTCGACAGCAAGAATTTTCATTTTGGCCTCCATCTCGTCTGTGCGGGGCCTGAACAAGTGGCGCCCGCAACGGATACCCCATAATCGCAGCAGAATTGGACGAAACTAGGGTCATCAGAGGAGAATTGGCAGATATGCAGGAGGTGGCGGGCATCCTGTAATGAATTGATAATAAATGTTTTATATTGGGTCGGGTGATCCCGCTGGCGCCCGCCGCTCTCAGGACGCCTTATTTATGACGCTTCTCAGCGGGCTTTGCGGGGCTCTGACGTCGCTTCGGGCGGCAAGATCGCGGGCCGGGGTATTGGTCGCGCCGGCAATCCTGGGCAGGTCGATGTAGAAAGTCGTGCCTTCGCCCTCGTTCTTGTAATAATCGAGATTGCCGCAATGGGCATCGACGATACGTTTGGAGATGTTCATCCCAAGGCCGGTTCCGCCAATCTTGCGGCGATCCGATGAGTCAAGCTGACTGAACCTCTCGAACACGGTTTCACGATCGTCATCATCCAACCCGATACCATGATCGCTGACTTCGATCCGGACCCATTTGTCACCGAGCGGTTTGGCATTGATGGTCACGGTGTCACCCGCGCTTGAGAATTTGGCGGCGTTGGACAGGATGTTGGCCACGACCTGTTCCAGCCTCTTCTCATCGCCATAGACATAAAGGTCGTCCGGCACAGATCCGAGCACAAGCTCAACCTCGAGGTTTGTCGCGAATGGCTGATTGGAGGAGACGACCTGTGAGAGGAAGGGGGCCATCGACAGGGTGTCGCAATCAAAAGTCATCCGCCCCGCGTCAAGCTTTTGCAGATCAAGCAGGTCATTGATCAGCGTGTTCAGGCGGTTGGCGTTCCGTTGTGCGATATTCAGCGTCTTGTCCATCTGATCGGGGATTTTGCCGAATGCGCCATGCCCGATCAGATCGAGCGATCCCTTTATCGAGGTGAGCGGTGTTCGCAGTTCGTGGCTGACCGTGGCGAGGAACTGGGATTTGGCGGTGTAGGCCGCTTTGGTCTTTTCATGCTCGCGCTTGATCTCTTCCATATGCTCGAGCGTTTTTGCATAGAGCCCCGTCGAGACGCGTGAGGAGTCGACGATGAAGAACATCACGAAAATGCTCGTGAAGAACTGTGCCCAAAGCTCGGATGAGAGGGGCGCGCTTGTGGCGACGATGTCGTAGATCGGAATAAAGAGGAAGGCCGCAAGGTAGATCGCGAGGCGGAGATGCAATACCGGCCTGATCTGATTGTTATTCATAGTGGCAAAGAGGCCTGCCGCGAAGAGGAAGAAGAGCGGCAAGAAATGAGTTGTATGCCCTTGGATAAGCGCAACCGATACCGCGAGCCCGGCGATGTTCGCCGCACTCAAAACCGTTGACAAAAGCACCATCCGAAAGCACTTGCGTGTGTCTTCGACGTCGCGTTTTTTCAGGCGCATGATGCGGTGATATGTCCGTCGGTCGAACCATTCGGACACGGTCAGGATCAGTGCGGCGATCGCGGCGAGGACGGTGCTGTAATAGAACGCCACAAGCACCAGGGCCGCGACGTAGATGACGATCCGCTGGGCCAAGAGCCCGAATCCTGCGCGTGCGTAGTCCTTGAGCTCGGCATTCAGGAGAAAGAGATGCCGAGAGCTTCGGACGTTGATCTGATAAAAATCGGAAAGTGTCATCGTTACCCGCTTATGCCTTTCGCCTCATATTCGCGGCAGTCGTTCCAAAGACGTAATCCGCAACGTTGCGGATATTTTTCTTTTTTCCGCTTTACTTAGTTGTCTCCATAGATAGTTCTTGAAAGTGGCAGGACTATGGTTATTTGATGCAACTATTGGTTTTTGAATTAGGAGGTCGAGCAACCATAGGGAATGCACAACGATGCAGAGCCAACTACAGCGCAACCACGAAACCTACGAGGCTTTTCCGGATATCCTTCCTCAGGCAAGTATCTCACCGCCTGTAGCCGTTCGAAAAGTCGAACATCAGGAAAACCAGTTCTCGCGCTTGGCGCCCGAGATGACGGGCGAAGTTCAGGGGACGACGTTGTCTTTCGGCAACATGCACCGATATGGCACCCTCTGTGCCAATTACCTCAAGGCCCGCCGCAAGGTGTTCATCGACGACAAGGGATGGGACCTGCCGCAGACCGAGGGAATGGAATTCGACCAATACGACACACCACAGAGCCGTTGGGTCGTGATCCATGAATACGGGCGGGTTCTTGCCGGTATGCGGCTGTTGCCGACCACGGCCAGGTGTGGCCAATATACCTACATGCTGAAGGATGCGCAGGAAGGGCTGCTGGACAACATTCCGCGCGATATCCTGTTTTTCGATGCACCTGTGCGGCCCGACATATGGGAGGCGACGCGGCTTTTCCTCGCTCCGTCTGTCGGAGCGAAGCGGCGGCTGATCATTCAGACCATACTTCTTGAACATATGGCCGCCGCCGCCAGAGAGATGGGCGCGAGCGCGGTGATAGGGATCGTTCCGGCGGTCTTTCACCGCTGGATGAAGCGTATTCGGATGAGTGCGACCCCTGTGGGCCCCGCGATGACCATCGACGGAGACAAAATTCAGGCCGCGCTTATGATCGTGGCCAAGCGAGAGGAACGCTGACCCCTGCTTCGGGATGCGGCGGGGGCATACATCAAAGTGTTTCGCCTTTGACCCGGACCTGATGCGCCATTGCGCACAAAGCGGCGCATCAGGACATTCGCGAACCGCTTCAGTCACTGTCAAAGCTCGCTCCTTCGAATTCTTCGATCTTGGCAAAGATCCGGTCTTCGATGAGATTGACCTCGGGCAGGCCCGTCGGAGATGCGTCGCCGACGGCTTTGAATTCTTCGCGCACAAGCGACAGCGCGACATCCCTTTGCAGAACGTTCTGACGGGACAGCGCGGTCACCTCGAGCGGCGGTTCGTTGTTGGCGTCGGTCGCTAGACCTTGAAGCGCATCGCATGCCGAAGCCTGCTGTGAATTTGCGAAGATGCCTGAAACATTGGCCCCGCGCCCCACGATGCAACAGACGAAATGGCCGTGCCCAATATAGCTGAGCAGCATGTGCCGGGCAGGAACCTCTTCGGAGATGCGGGTGCTGACGGCGTGCAACTCCTTGAGAAGTTTTGCACGGTCCGTCCGCCGGTTCCGCTTGTTGAAATTCTTTATCCTGATGCGGAACACGGCCAGATGATATTGCCCCCGCTGCATCGTGAGAAGCTGGTTTTCGAGCTGATAGTAGTCGAGCATGCCATCGACATCGGGAAAACAGACCCGTTCCCCAAGGTCGATCAGGTTGAAATTGGACCCGTAGGAAATGAGTGCGCGCAAGGCGCTGCGGCCGCGCTTCTCTTGTTTGGCCGTCTGGACAAGAAGCATCGCCATCTTGATGCGGCCCGCGATCTCGATTTCATCGAGCGGCTTGCGCAGGAAATCGGTGGCTCCTGCCGCGAATGCGCGGTCCATCAGGTGCGTCGCCTTGTTGGACGTGATCATGATGATGGGCGCCAGACGCGCATCGACGCGGTCACGCAGGCGGCGGCAAAGCTCGATCCCGTCCATTTCGCCCAGCATGATGTCGAGCAGATAACAATCGAATGGTATCCGCTGCGCTTCGACGATCTCGAGCGCCTCCTCGGCCGAGCAGGCAAAGGTGATCTGGGTCAGGTTCTGAGCCGTCAGCTTGCCCGCGGCCAGTTCCCGGAATATCGGATCATCGTCGACCAAGAGAATCCGCATGTTGAAGACCTCCCCCCAAGGGAATGGATGAGTTCGCTATTCTTTAGAGTGAATACAGAGAAATATTGGCATTTTATGGGTGACAGGTGAAAACCGCAAAAAATGTTAATATTCGTGTAACCTTATGAAATGCAAAGAAAACTTTCGAATTCGAGAAAACTTGGCGAAGATTCGAGCCCAAATGTCGCCTTTCTTTGCCGCGGGGGGCGCCGGCGGGCGGCGCGTTGAGGGGCCTAATCGCCATGCAAATAAGGGTTTTTTGCCTTCGATACACCTAAGTGACTTCTTCCTTAATTTGGTCAAACTGAGCGGATATCAAAGTTATAAGCGCGACAGCGCATTCGGAAGGGCAACGCACCATAAAAACAAATAACGGTGACACGTAAGGAGCGAAAAACCCATGAAAATTATGGTTGTCGATGATGACAAGGTTGCACTGGACTTGCTGAATGAATGTCTGACGCAGGGCGGCTATGAGCATGTGACGTTGATGGATTCGTCCTGCAAGGTCATTCGAAAGATCACGGACACGGCGATTGCCTATGACTGCATCCTTCTGGATGTGGAGATGCCCGGCAAGAACGGCATAGACCTTTGTGCCGAGATACGAGAGTTGGCGCGTTATCGGAACACGCCGATCATCATGATCACGAAACACAAGGATCGTGTCGCGGTGGAGCAGGCGTTCAAGAATGGCGCCACGGATTACGTGACCAAACCCTTCGAGTTTTTCGAGGTGTTGACCCGTATGCGCGTCGCCGAGCGTCTCGTGCAGGAGCGGCAGGCGGCGATGGACAGCTATGTCGCCGTGCAATCGGCGACGCGGCAGGAAAACCGGCAGGAGCCCGCAGCCGCCGCATACAGGGCCGGGCGCGCGCAGGTCGTGCCGCAGCAGGAGATCACGAGCGAGGAAATCATGTCGCTCGCGACCTTCCAGAACTATCTCGAGCAGGTCACGCGGACCGAGGATTGCGCGATCAACCTCCTCGCGGTAAAGGTTCGCAGGATCGCCGAGATATTCGCCAAATCCGACCCCGTCGAGTTCGTGGCGTTTCTGAAGGCCACGGCGGACGCGATGATCGAGCACACCGCCCCCGAAAAGGCGTTCGTGACACATTTCGGCAACGGAATCTTTCTTTGGGCGGCGGCGCCTGAGGACGGGCAGGGCAGTTTGAGAACTGAACAGTCGTTGCACGCTCTTCTGGCCAAGGCGAAACTGCCTGTGATCTGTCAGAAAGACATCCCGCCCGAGGTGATCGTGGGCGAGCCACTCACGCTGACCACGACGCCCAAGCTCAATTTCAAGCGCGCCTGCAAGGCCGCGGTGGCGCGCGTGGAGCAGCGCGACCGAGGTCGGGCGAATGTCACCCCGCTGAAGTCGCGCGGAAAAGACACACGTGCGTCCGAAAACGAGCGGCTCGCCAAAGCACAGGGCCGTTGACGCGGCGCGACCGTTAAGGGCGCTTGCCGGCCACCCTGTAGTCGCTGACCCACATGACCTTCTTGCAAGAGACCGTGATCCCACTGATCACGGTCTTTTCCGTATGACCGGGGCGTTTTCGGTATTGCGATGCCGCGCGAGACTTGCAAGCGTCTGCGTGGCGGCGCGCGGTGCGGGTCCTAAAATGGGTTTGCTTCCCGGGGCACAGACAAAAACGGAGGCTTTGGTGATGTGGCAATTTTGGGTGGATCGTGGCGGCACATTTACCGATATCGTGGCCCGCAGGCCCGATGGCAGCCTCGAGACGCGCAAGCTTTTGTCCGAAAACCCTGAGCAATATCGCGATGCCGCTGTGCAGGGCATTCGGGATTGTCTTGAGTTGACAGCAGGAGAGCCGGTTCCTGATGGGGTGATAGACGCGGTCAAGATGGGCACGACCGTTGCCACCAACGCGCTTCTTGAGCGCAAGGGCGACCGGACGCTTTTGTTGATTACCAAGGGGTTTGGCGATCTACTGCGGATCGGGTATCAGAATAGGCCCCGGATTTTCGATCTGAACATCCGGCTGCCCGAAATGCTGTTTGAGCGTGTGGGAGAGATCGACGAGCGGGTCGATGCACAGGGCGATGTGGTGCGCCCCTTTGACGAAACCGGCACGCGCGAGGTTTTGCAGAAGGCCTATGACGACGGTATTCGCGCTGTCGCGATTGCCTTCATGCATGGCTACAAGATGCCCGATCACGAAAAGCAGGCCGCCGGGATCGCGGAGGATATCGGGTTCACCCAGATATCGACCAGCCATGGCACATCCCCTTTGATGAAACTGGTGGGGCGCGGCGATACGACCGTGGTGGATGCCTATCTCAGCCCGATCCTGCGGCGCTATGTGGGGCAGGTGCGTGATGCGCTTGATAACGGAACCGAGACTGAGGACCGCAAGCGCCTCTTGTTCATGCAGTCGAGCGGTGGATTGACCGATGCCGATCTCTTTCAGGGCAAGGATGCCATCCTTTCGGGGCCAGCGGGGGGCGTCGTGGGGATGGTCAAGACGGCGGAACATGCGGGCCATGAGAAGCTGATCGGGTTCGATATGGGCGGCACCTCGACGGATGTGTGTCACTATGCCGGACAGTTCGAGCGCAGCCTTGAGACAGAGATCGCGGGCGTTCGGATGCGCGCGCCGATGATGAACATCCACACGGTTGCAGCCGGGGGTGGCTCGATCCTGAGTTTTCGGGATGGCCGTTTTCAGGTGGGACCGGAAAGCGCGGGCGCCGATCCCGGTCCGGCCTGCTATCGCCGGGGTGGGCCGCTTACGGTTACGGATTGCAATGTTCTTCTGGGCAAGCTTCAGCCACAGCATTTTCCTCATGTCTTTGGCCCCGGCGCGGACGAGGCGCTTGATACAGATGCAGTGCGCGAGAAGTTCGCCGAGATGGCGCAGGTGATCGCGGATGACACCGGGGAAGCGCCCAAACCCGTCGAGGAGGTGGCCGAAGGGTTCCTGCGAATCGCGGTCGAGAACATGGCGCGCGCCATCAAGAAGATCAGCGTCGAGCGCGGCTATGACGTGACTGGCTACACGCTCAATTGTTTTGGCGGCGCGGGGGGGCAACACGCCTGCCTTGTGGCGGATTCGCTGGGGATGAAGCGGGTCTTCCTGCATCCGTTTTCGGGTGTCTTGTCGGCCTATGGCATGGGGCTGGCCGAAGTGCGGGGCCTGAGGCAGGTGCAGTTCGACAGGACGCTGAGCCCAGACAGCCACGATGAGGCCGAGGGCCTGCTTGGCGATATGGCCGATGAGGCCAAGTCGGAACTCAGGGCTCAGGGCAACGCGGAAAACGACATGACGACTGTGGCGCAGGCGCTTTTGCGGTATTCCGGGTCGCATCAGACGCTTGCCGTGGATTTCGGTGCCGAAGCCGGCATGCGCGAGGCGTTCGAGAGTGCCCACAAACAGCTTTATGGCTTTGCCGACAGCGCGCGGGATGTCTATTTTGAGGCGCTGACACTGGAGGCGATCGGCGCGCAATCCGCGCTTCCCGAGGACAAGACCGAGACATCGGACAGCACACCCGACCCGATTGACCGCGTGGACATGGTGGCCGATGGCGCGGCCACGCAAACGCCGCTTTATGATCGCGAGACCCTGCGCCACGGCCATGCGATCGACGGCCCCGCAATCATCCGCGAGGAGACCGGCACCGTCATCGTCGAGCCGGAATGGCGCGCCCGTGTCGATGCTTTCGCCAATCTGGTTCTTGAGCGGGCGGTGCCGCGCAAAGGGTCTGAAAACATTGGCAAGACCGCCGATCCGGTCATGCTTGAGGTGTTCAACAACCTGTTCATGTCCATCGCCGAGCAGATGGGTGCGACACTGGCCAAGACGGCCTATTCGGTCAACATCAAGGAGCGGCTCGATTTTTCCTGTGCGCTCTTTGATCCCGAAGGGGGCCTTGTGGCCAATGCGCCGCATGTGCCCGTGCATCTGGGCTCAATGGGCGAGGCGGTGCGCACCGTGATCCGCGAGAACCCCGATATGCAGGCGGGCGATGTCTTTATGCTGAACGCGCCGTTCAACGGCGGGACGCATTTGCCGGATGTGACGGTGATCACGCCTGTCTTTGATACCGACGAAGAAACGGTGCTGTTCTACGTGGGCTCGCGCGGGCATCATGCGGATATCGGTGGCCGCACGCCCGGATCGGCCCCGCCGGATAGCACGCATATCGATGAAGAGGGCGTGTTGATCGACAATTTCAAGATGGTCGATCGCGGGCGATTCCTTGAGGAGAAAACCCGCGCGCTTCTGGCGTCGGGAGCCTATCCGTGCCGCAACATCGACGACAATGTTGCCGACCTTCTGGCGCAGATGGCCGCGAACGAGACCGGCGCGCGCGAGGTGCGCAAGACGCTGGATCAGTTCGGGGTGGATGTGGTTCAGGCCTATATGCACCACGTACAGGACAACGCAGAGGAAAGCGTGCGCCGGGTCATCGACAAGTTGAAGGCGGGGCACAACGTCTATGAACTCGATAGCGGGGCGACCATCGAGGTCGATATCTCGGTGGATCGCGAGGCGCGAACCGCGATGCTCGATTTCACGGGGACAAGTCCGCAGGATGACGGCAATTACAACGCGCCGCTCTCGATCTGTCGCGCGGTCGCGCTTTATGTGTTCCGCACACTCGTGGGTAGTGACATCCCCCTGAACGAAGGATGTCTCAAGCCGCTCAACCTGATCGTGCCGGAGGGGTGTTTCATCAATCCCCAATACCCTGCGGCGGTGATCGCCGGGAATACCGAAGTCAGCCAGTCGATTGCGGATGCGCTTTATGGCGCGCTTGGTGTGATCGCCGGGTCGCAGGGCACGATGAACAATCACATCTGGGGAAATGACACGTTTCAGAACTATGAGACGATTTGCGGCGGCACTGGGGCGGGCCCCGATTTCGATGGCACGGATGCTGTGCATTCGCACATGACCAACACGCGGATGACGGACCCCGAGGTTCTTGAATGGCGGTTCCCTGTGCGGATCGAGGAATTCACCATACGGCAGGGTTCGGGCGGTGAGGGCCGTCATCGCGGGGGCAACGGAATCACGCGCAAGCTCAGGTTTCTGGAACCGATGACCACCACTGTTCTGACCTCGCATCGCGTTGTGCCGCCACGGGGCATGGAGGGCGGTGCGCCCGGCGCGCTTGGGCGGAATGCGATCATCCGCAAGGATGGCACGCGCGAGGAATTGGGCGGCAATGACATGGCCGAGGTCGCCGAGGGCGACGTCTTTGTGATGGAGACCCCCGGTGGTGGTGGCTATGGTGCTTCGGAGGGATGATCGCGATAGATGCGGGCATCAAGCGGCGTGCGGGCGATGCGCGCCTCCAAGTTGTCGACAAAGAGCGCCTCGGCGCGATTGAGGCGTTTGCGCGGACTGCGGATCAGGAAAATGTCCACCTCGGGGGGGTCGTCATAGGGCGGCAGGCGCCACAACAGGCCGCGCGCCACGTCCTGTTCCACCACATGGATCGGCAGTGAGCCGATGCCCATGCCGCATTGTATCATCCGGCGCACCTCCTCAAGCTGGGAAGAGCGTCCGACAATGTCGTAATCCAGTCCCCATTTGCTTCGCAACAAGGCCACCGGGCGCAGCGCGTCGTTGAGGTCGTCGGTGTCGAAGGACACGGCCGGGTATTGCCGCAGATCGTGCAGCGATAGCCCCTTTCGACCGAAGAGAGGGTGCGTCGGACCACAATAGAAGCCGAAAAATTCGCGATACATATGCGTGTATGTCAGGTCAGAGAACCGGCGGTTCACGAGGCAGATGCCGAAGCTCGCCATGCGTTCGCGCACCGAATGGATGACGCGCGCGCTGGTGTCGATGCGGATGCTGAAGCGCATCTTGGGATGCGCGGCGCTCATCGCGCTCAACTCCGCATCAAGAAGCGGGGTGACCACGTGGCTGGCAAGCAAGATGTTCACCTCGCCCGACACTTCGTTCGAGGCGGCATGCGTCAACTCGGGGATGCGGGCGACACCGGAGAAAAGCTCGGTGCATTCGGTGTGAAGCTGTCGACCTGCGGCGGTGAGGCGAAAGGTGCCGTGACCGCGATCAATGAGACGGCAGCCAAGATCGGTTTCGAGGCGCTGCAAGGCGAGACTGACAGAGGGCTGTCCCCGCAACAGACGGTGCGCGGCGCCGGTGATGCTGCCTTCTTCGGCAATCACGAGAAAGGTGCGGAGCAGGTTCCAATCAAGCTGAAACGCGAATTTGGTGTCGAGGTCGAATGACATTAACAAAATCAATCTTGTGTATTCCCAGTATCAATTTTGGCAATTTGCAGTCATCATGCAATGGTGAATCAGGGAGTGTTTGAAACTTGTCTCAACAAAGTCTGATCGCGGATCGCCGCCCATGGATACTTTTGTCGCCTGCGCTTGTGTTTATCACGGCTCTGGTGGTGATCCCGATGGGGTTCATCCTTGTCTATTCTTTCTATGAAAACATCGACCTCGCGGTGGATCGCCCGGCCTTTCAGTTCGGCAACTGGCAAGAGATTTTAACCGATGGATACTATCACACCGCGATCTGGAAAACCTTGCGGCTTTCGGTGATCGTGACGGTTCTGGCCGCCGTGATGGGATATATTCCGGCCTATGTGATCGCGATGACGCGATACCGGCACAAATGGCTTTTGCTGCTTCTTCTGATCCTGCCGTTCTGGATCAGCTTCATCATCAGAACGCTGAGCTGGATTCATATTTTCGGCAATCAGGGCGCGCTCAACGGTCTTTTGACATGGCTGGGTCTGATCGATGTGCCGCTTCAGGTGATGTATACCGAGTTCACCGTGATCGTCGGCTTCATCCACGTGTTCCTGCCCTACATGATCCTGAACATATATGTCAGCCTTGAGGGGATCGACACCAACCTTGAGCCAGCCGCGCGCACCCTTGGGGCGACACCATGGCAAGCCTTTCGCGAGGTGACTTTGCCGCTGTCGATGCCGGGGCTGGCGGCGGGAAGCCTTCTGGTCTTTGTTCTGACCGGCGGAAGCTATGTGACGCCGCTGATCCTCGGGGGGCCGGGTGATTATCTGTTCGGCAACCTTGTCTACGATGCGATCGTGACCGAGTTGAACTGGCCGATGGGTGCCACGCTGTCGTTCACCCTGCTGATCCTGCTGGGGAGTGTCGTTGTTCTTTACAGCCGGCTCATGGGTATGAACCAGCTGTCCAAGGCATTCGGGTAAGGGGGCGGATATGCGGGTCTGGTCGCTTCTGAAATTCTATACGTTCCTTGTCTATGCGTTCATGTTCGCGCCGATCGCCGTGGTGCTGATCCTCGCGTTCAACTCGTCGCAATTCGGCGGCTTTCCGATCGAAGGGTTTTCGCTACGGTGGTTCCGCGAGCTAGCCGAGAACGATGCGATCATTCGCGCGCTGCGCACATCGATCCTTTTGGGCCTGCTGACCGCGCTCATTGCCACGACGCTTGGCGTGCTCGCCAGTGTGGCGCTGGTGCGCTATAAATTCCGTGGAAAGCAGTGGATCACCACGTTTCTCATCACCCCTGTGCTGGTGCCTGAAACGGTGCTGGCCGTGGGTCTTCTCATTTTCCTGAGATGGCTGCACATGCCGCGCAGTTTCGGCCTGCTTTTGATCGGGCATTCGATCATTGCATTGCCGTTTGTCGTGCTTGTCGTGCAGGCCCGGCTTGTCGGTATTCGCAAGGATTACGAAGAGGCGGCGCGGTCGCTGGGGGCAAGCCCGCTTCAGACATTTTTTCAGGTGACGCTTCCGCTCCTGCTTCCTGCGGTTTTTGCGGGTGCGCTTTTCGCCTTCACCATTTCGTTCGACAATATCACCGCGACGATCTTCTGGCGGCCATCAGGCATGGAAACCGTGCCGACACAAATCTTCGGCATGCTGCGCAACTCGGTCAGCCCCGAGATCAACGCATTGGGCTTCGTGATGATCTGTATCACCGTCGGCCTGCCGCTTCTGGCGGGCGCGGTGGCACGGTATTTCTCACGCAAGAAAGTATGAAACCAAGTCAACAAGGGAGACTGACAATGAAAAAGATAGACAATACCACCCGCTATGAGCGGCTGCGCGAAAGGATGGGCAATGGCGACATTGACCGCCGTTCGTTCTTTGGGTTGCTGGGGGCTGCGGGGATCACCGCGGGTGTGTCCGGCGGCATGATGACGGCCATGACCACGCAGGCGCGTGCCATGGGCAAAGAGCTTCACTTCGAAGGGTGGGGCGGTGTCGTCTCCGAGGCGTTGCGCGAACACGCCTTCAACCCCTACGAGGAAGCGACCGGCAATGAGGTTATTGATGCGACCTTCGGTGGCGAAAGCGAAGTTCTGACCAAGGTAAAGGCCGCAGGCAATACCAGTGGGCATAACATTCTGCATAGTTCCGGGGTCACATGGTACAAGCGCTGGGTCGATAGCGGCTACAACGTCAAGCTGAACCTCGATAATATTCCGAACATGCAATACGTCATGGAGGCGATGATCGAGCCCTTCCGCGCGATTACGCCCGATGGGCTTTCGGCGGTGCCTTATGACTATGGCACGACGGGGATCGCGTATAACAAGAAATACGTCTCCGAAGAGAAAGCCCGCGAACTGGGCGCCGACCTTCTGCTCGACAAGGAGCTCAAGGGCAAGATCGGCGGCTGGGGTGGCGACTGGGCCAACCGGGCATGGTACGGGGCGCTTCAGACCGGGCAAGACCCCAACAACATTCAGGATTGGGATGCTGTCTGGGACAAGGCACGAGAGCATCGCGACCTTGTGCTGAAATACTGGTCTTCGGGTGCCGAGCTTATGGATCTGCTGGCCAAGGAAGAGATCTATGTGACCGAAGCCTGGTCCGGTCGTGTGGCCGCGCTTCAGGCACAGGGGCATCCGATCGGCTATATCGATCCGCCCAACGGCCTTGCCTGGATGGAAACGATGTTCGTGCTCGAAGGGTCGCCGATGGAGGCCGCGGAGGAGCTTCTGAACTTCATGCTTGAACCCGAGACCGCCATCGCCGTGGCCGTGGGTCAGAAATATCCGCCATCGCTTGATCCGACCAAGGTCGACATGCCCGAGGAGGTCAAGAACCTGCCGGCCTTCGATCCGACCGGTGAACTCGAGGGGCTCGTGTTCCGCGATCCGGCCAAGTGGAACACGGTCGAGAAAGAGCAAAGCAAGATGTGGAACAGGGTCCAGAAGGGCGCCTGATCCATTCTCCCGGACGGGCCGTTCCCTAGGTGGGGCGGCCCGTTTCCCAGAACAGAATTTGGAAACTATTCATGGCACGTGTCGAACTGAACGATATCCGCAAGTCCTTTGGCGCCGTGCAGGCGGTCAGGGATGCCAATATCGTTTTCGAGGAAGGCTCGTTCACCACGCTGCTGGGCCCGTCGGGCTGTGGCAAGACGACGATCCTGCGCATGATTTCGGGCCTCGAGTCACCGACGAGCGGTGACATCCTGGTTGCGGGACAAAGGGTGAATGATGTGCCCATCCACAAGCGCAACCTGGGGCTCGTCTTTCAGAACTATGCGTTGTTTCCGCATCGCACCATCGGTGAGAATATCGCCTTTGGCCTGAAATATCGCGACGTGTCCAAGTCTGACGTGGCGCGCAAGGTGACCGAGGCGCTTGAGATCGTGCGCCTGCCCGGTGTCGAGGATCGTTATCCCAGCCAGCTTTCGGGGGGGCAGCAACAACGTATCGCGCTGGCGCGGGCCATCGTGATCGAGCCGGACGTGCTTTTGCTCGATGAGCCGCTTTCGGCGCTTGATGCCAACCTGCGCGAGGATATGCGCGTGGAGTTGAAGGCCATTCAGGACCGGATCGGGGTGACTTCGATTTTCGTGACGCATGATCAATCCGAGGCGCTTGCCATGTCCGACAAGATCATCGTGATGAGCTCGGGTCGGGTCGAGCAGGTCGGCTCTCCTTCTGAGGTTTACAACACGCCGGCATCCGAGTTTGTCGCGCGGTTTCTCGGGGCGTCAAACCTTCTTGATGCGCGGGTCGTGGCGCGCGAGGCGGACCACGTCGTGCTTGAGACCACCGAGTTCGGCAAGACCCCGGTCCCGATGTCGCATGCCGCCACGCTGGGTGAACGTGCGGATGCCAAGCTCATGGTGCGCGCCGAAAAGCTCACGCTGGGCCCGACGGGGCAGGAGGGTGCCGAGGCCGTGGTCGAGGCGGTCGATTATCAGGGTCAGCTTGCGCGCTATTTCCTGCGGGTGGGTGACACGCAGCTTCAGGCGATGAACATGATCGACGAGGCGCCATATCGCGCTGGCGACACCGTGTCTCTCGCGCTTAATCCCAATGCGTGCAGCGCGCTTCCGCCAGACGAGGACCGGGATGTCTGATCACCTTTTCTATCAGTCCCGGCTTGAGCGACCGCATCTTGACCGGGCTGACGGCATCTACATGTGGGACAAAAGCGGCAAGCGCTATATCGACGGATCAAGCGGAGCGATGGTCAGCAACATAGGCCATTCGAACCCCCGCGTTCTCGAGGCGATGCGCCGCCAGATGGATCAATCCACATTCGGCTATCGCCTGCATTTTCAGACCGAGGCGTCCGAAGCGTTGGCCAGCCGTGCGGCGGCGCTGGCGCCTGAGGGCCTGAACCGCGTGTTCTTTGTGTCGGGTGGTTCCGAGGCCACGGAAAGTGCGATGAAGCTGGCGCGGCAATACGCGCTGGCCCGTGGCGAGGCACAAAGGTCCAAGGTCATTGCGCGGCATCCCGGTTATCACGGGTCCACGCTTGGCGCGCTTTCGGTCACTGGCTATGCGCCGCTTTCCGCGCCTTTTGATCCGATGATGCGGGCGATGCCCAAGATCCCTGCGCCGCGCGCCTATCTTGACGGGCTTGATCCCGAGGATCCGGCCACCGGCGCATATTACGCGCAGATGCTGGAGGACCGTATTCTCGAAGAAGGACCGCAGACCGTGCTGGCCTTCATCGTGGAGCCCATTGGCGGGGCATCCACCGGCGCGCTTGTGCCACCGGCGGGATACCTCACGCGTATCCGGAAGATTTGCGACCGCTATGGCGTGCTTTTGATCCACGATGAGGTGATGAGCGGCGGCGGGCGCACAGGCCTCTTTTTCGGGGCGGACCACTGGCAGGTGACGCCTGATTTGATCTGCCTTTCCAAGGGGTTCGGTGGCGGCTATGTGCCGCTTGGTGCCGTGATCGCCAAGGACGGGATCGTTGACGCCGTGCTTGATGCGGGCGGGTTTGCGCATGGCCATACATATGCGGGCAACCCGCTGGCCTGTGCCGCAGGCCTTGCGGTGCTTGATGAGATCGAGCGCGGTGACCTGACCGCCAATGCCGCGCGGGTGGGTGCGATTCTGGCCGAGCGGTTGCGCGACATGATGCAGAAATACCCGGTGATTGGCGATGTGCGCGGCAAGGGCCTTTTGATGGCATTCGAACTCATGCAGGACCGGCAGAGCAAGGCACCGCTGCCGCCCGAGTTGAACGCTTACAACCGGCTGGTGGATATCGCATATGCCAATGGGCTGATCATCTATTCACGGCGCACGCGGGGCGGCCTGAGCGGGGATCATTTCATGGTGTGTCCGCCGATGATCACAACCGATGAGCAGCTTGAGGAAATAACCGAGCTTCTGGACCGGTCATTGGGTGAATTCGTGGAGACGCTTCCGGCGTCGGCCCTCTCGGAAACCTGAGGCGGGCGCATGAAGAAGACGATCATCACCTGCGCGATCACCGGCTCGATCCATACGCCGTCCATGTCGCCCTACCTGCCTTACCGGTCCGACGATATCGCGGATCAGGCAATCGACGCGGCGGTGGCGGGGGCCACGATCCTGCATCTTCATGCCCGCGACCCGGAGGACGGGCGCCCTTCGGGCGACCCCGATCATTATGCGGCCTTTCTGCCGAAGATCACCCAAGCGTGTGACGCCGTGGTGAACCTGACCACTGGGGGCAGCGCGATCATGACACTTGAGGACCGGTTGCGCGCGGCGGTGCGGTTCTGTCCCGAGATGTGTTCGCTCAACATGGGCACGATGAATTTCGCCTTGTATCCCATGGCCGAGAAGCCGCGCGACTGGCGCTTTGAGTGGGAAGAGCCGTTCCTGCGCGCGTCCGACGATCTGGTTTTCAAGAACACGCCGCGTGACATCGCGGGTGTGCTGAACCTCATGGGGCGTGAGCGCGGCGCGCGCTTTGAATTCGAATGCTATGATATCGGCCATCTCTATATGTTGCGGCATTTCGCGGATCGGGGCCTCGTGGAGCCGCCTTATTTCATCCAGTTCGTCTTTGGCGTTCTGGGCGGTATGGGGCCGGATGCCGATACGCTTGATCATATGGTCGATCTCGCGGGCAAGCTTTTTGGTGACGATTACATGTTCTCGGTTCTGGCGGCAGGGCGTCACCAGATACCGATGGCGACACGCAGCCTTGAGCGGGGGGGGCATGTGCGCGTGGGCCTTGAGGATAATTTGATGATCGCGCGGGGCGAACTTGCGCGCTCAAACGCGCAGCAGGTCACGCAGATACGTCGCATCATCGAAGATATGGGCCGCGAGGTGGCCAGCCCCGAAGAGGCGCGGGCGATGCTTGCGCTCAAGGGTGCCGACAAGATAGCGGTCGGCGCATGAAACCGGTGATCGACCCTGTCACGCCCGAGACATTGGGACTTCTGGAGCGTGGCCTGCGCGCGCTGGCCACGGATATCGGCGATCCGTTCCATGCGGATGCGAAAACGCTTTCGGCGGCACTGTTCGGTGACGCTCCGGCGTGTCACGGACTTGTTGCCCATCTCTCCTCCGAGGATGCCCCGCTGGGTGTTGCGCTCTATTCTCCGGTCTTTTCAACCGTGGGCGGCGCGGCGGGTGTCTACGTGTCGGACCTATGGGTGGCCGAGCGGGCGCGCGGCCAAGCCTTGGGTCGGCAGCTTCTGGCACGGGTGGCGGATGACGGCGCACGGCTGTGGCAGGCTGGATATATCCGTCTGGCGGCGTATGACGACAATCACGGCGCGCTCGCGGCTTATGACAGCATGGGGTTCGACGTGGTCCGCGGCGAAACCGGCCTCCGCCTCAGCGGTGCGGCCTTCGACAAGATCAGGAGCAGTTGAATGAAAGCTTTTTTCGACGAGCGTCAGTGGACACATGACCCCAAGCATTTCATGGCCAACGGCACCCTACAGCCGAGCCCGGAACAGCCCGAGCGCATTGCGCGGCTCAAGTCCGGTGCCGAGGCGGCGGGCTGTGCGTTCGAGGCCCCCGTAGATGCGGGGCTTGGTCCCATCGCGGCGGTGCATTCTTCGGAATACCTGACATTTCTGCAAAACATCTACACGCGCTGGCAGCGGATCGAGGGCGCGGGCGCCGAAGTCATACCGAACATTCACCCCGCCAACCGCAGCGACAGCTATCCGAAATCCGCCGTGGGGCAGGCCGGCTATCATCAGGCGGACACAGCCTGTCCCATCGCCGAGCATACATGGGATGCCGCCTATTGGTCGGCTCAATCGGCTGTGGCGGGTGCCGATGCACTGATAGGCGGCACGCGCGCGGCCTATGTCCTGTCGCGTCCCCCGGGGCATCACGCCTTTGGAGACCTTGCCGGTGGGTTCTGCTTTTTGAACAACTCGGGCATCGCCGCCCAGCGGCTGCGCGCGGCGGGCTACCGGCCCGCCATTCTTGACGTGGATGTGCATCACGGCAACGGCACGCAAGGCATGTTCTATGGGCGCGATGATATTTTGACCGTCTCGATTCATGCCGATCCGGCACGGTTCTACCCGTTCTTTTGGGGCCATGCCCAAGAGCGGGGAGAGGGCGCCGGTTTGGGGGCCAATCTAAACCTGCCATTGCCGCGCGGCACCGGGGATGACGACTATCTCGAGACGCTTCGGGCGGCGTTTCGGCGCATCAGCGCCTTTGGCTGTGATGCGCTTGTCGTTGCTCTGGGGCTTGATGCGCATATCGACGATCCGTTCAAGGGGCTGGCGATCACGACGCCGGGATTTGCCCGGATCGGAGCGGCCATTGCCGAGGCTGGCCTTCCAACACTTCTGGTGCAGGAGGGCGGCTATCTGTCCGACGCGCTGAGCGAGAACCTGACAAGTGTGCTAACGGGGTTTAAGGGCAAATGACCGAGACCACGGATATTCTTGTTATCGGCGGGGGCATCGCCGGGATCAGCGCGGCAGCCGAACTTGCTCAGGATGCTTCTGTCACGGTGCTCGAGTCCGAGGCGCAGCTTGGCTATCATTCCACGGGACGGTCGGCGGCGATCTTCATCCGCAATTATGGCAATGATACCTTGCGCGGACTGAATGACCTGTCGCACCCGGCCTTGTCAGGTGATCTTCTGGGGGAAAGCGTTCTGAGCCCGCGGGGCGAGATGCTTGTCGTGCAGGACCACGAGTTGGATACGCTCGCCTCGTATCTTGAGGGCACGGCAAATGTCGAACGTCTCAGCGCCGCCGAAGCGGTCGCGCTTGTGCCCATTCTACGGCGCGACAAGATAGCGGCGGCTGTGATCGAACGCGATGCGCAGGATATCGACGTAGACCGGCTTCTTCAGGGGTGTGCGCGCCTTTTGCGGGCCCGCGCGGGCACCGTGCGCACGGGCCAGACCATCACAGCCATTTCCAAGGATGGCGATGGCTGGCGGGTCGAAACCGGCGATGACGTGTATTCCGCGAAGATCGTGATCAACGCGGCAGGCGCATGGGCCGATCCGGTTGCGAAGCTTGCCGGTCTGGCGCCCATGGGCATTCAGCCGATGCGCCGGTCCGCCGTTCTGATGGCGGTGCCCGAAGATGTCGGGCCGATTGCCCACTGGCCCCTCTTTGGGTCCGTCGTCGAGGGGGAGGGATGGTATGCCAAGCCCGATGGCAATCGCCTGATGATCTCACCCGCCGATGAAGACCCGGTCGATCCCGGGGATGCGTGGCCCGATGACATGGTGCTTGCCGAAGGGCTTTACCGGTTTGAGCAGATGGTGGATCTGCCTATTGTCAAACCCTCGCATAGCTGGGCTGGGCTGCGAAGTTTCGCGCCAGACCGCACGCCTGTCGTGGGGTTCGACCCCGATGCAAGCGGGTTTTTCTGGCTTGCCGGTCAGGGAGGATACGGCGTGCAGACCGCCCCCGCGCTTGCCGCGATCGTGCGGGCGCTTTGCACCGGCGGTGGGTCCGGGGCCGCGAAGCCCGACCTTGTTCAGGCGCTGTCGCCTGAGCGGCTCAGGTCCTGAAGCGTCGCGCGCTGGGCCGCCTGCGCGCGTTTCTCCTGCTGATGACTTGCGCACGTCCAGAAGGGCGATACCAGCCATCAAGCTCTCACGAAACGCGTTGCTTCCCCCGGTGTCAGGCGGGCGACGATGTGACGTCTGCGCCGTGGCGCTTGGCGCGTCTCGCTTCGCGCCAGTCTTTGAGATTTTCACCCAACATGAGCATCGCCGGCGTCACGACGAGCGTGAGAATTGTCGCCACGACCAGCCCGCCCGCGATCGCGCTGGAAAGTTCGGTCCACCATTGTGTCGAGGGCGCGCCGTAGACCACCTCGCGGGTGAAGAAGTTGAGGTTGAGACCGATCACCATCGGCATCAGCCCCAATGCGGTTGTCACCGAGGTCAGAACGACTGGCCTGAGGCGCTGTGCCCCGGTGCGCAGTGCCGCCTCCAGCGCGGACTGACCATTGGCCCGAAGGTCGTTGTAGGTGTCGATCAGGACGATGTTGTTGTTGACCACGATCCCGGCAAGAGCGATTACACCGACGCCCCCCATCACGATCCCGAAGGGCCGCCCGGTGACGATCAGCCCAAGCAGGACACCGGCGATCGAAAAGATGATCGCACTCATGACCACGAAGGCTTGGTAGAAGCTGTTGAATTGCATCACGAGCATCACGAGCATGAGAAAGATCGCCGCGATGAACGCGCCGATAAGGAAGGTCATGGCCTCCTGCTGATCCTCGGCTTCGCCCGCGAATTCATAGCTGACGTCTTCGGGAAGGTCGGCGGCCTCCAGCGCGGTGCGCAGGGCGGTGATCTGATCGTTGACCAGAACGCCCGGAGCCACGTTCGCTTCGATCGTGACCACGCGGCGTTCGTCCACCCGGCGCAGTGTGCCGACGCGCTCGGACGGCTCGAACGTCACGAAATTCGAAATCGGCACGAGGCCCGCCTGTGTCGGCACCCGAAGATTGCCCAACTGGGACAGGGACCGTTCGTCACGCGGAAACCGCACGCGGATGTCCATTTCGCCATCCGTGTCATCGGGCCGGTAATCGGCCACCGTGATCCCCTGAGTCAGAAGTTGGACCGCCTGTCCAAGCAGGCTCACATCCGCGCCATAGCGCGCGGCCTCGGCCCGGTTCACGAGGATTGAAACCTCCACTCCGGGAAGGGGGCGTGTGTCTGTGACATCGGTGAACCCGCCAATGCGTTCCATGATCTCGCGCACGTTTTCGACCACATCGGCCTGTGTTTCGGGGGTGCGCGCCTGAATTTGAAGCTTGACCGGTTTTCCGGAATTCGGGCCGCCGCTTTCGGTTTGCACCTGAACGTCGATACCGGCGATGTCCGCCACGTCTTGCCGGATGTCCTTACCGATCTCTTGGGCGGGGGGGCGTTCATCCCATTCGATCAGGTCGAGTTGCAGTGTCCCGATGGTTTCCTCATCGCCCTGACCCGCGCTCATGGTTGAGCGGGCATAGATGCTCTCGATGGCCTCATACCCGATCAGCCGGCTTTCGACCTCACGCACCAGCGCGTCCCGCTCCCAGATCGAGAAATTATCGCGGGCGCGCACCTGAACCTGCATGAACTCGGGCTCGACAGAGGGAAAGAAGCTAACCCCGCGACCGAAATCAGCATAGAGCGCGGCCCCGCCCAGAAGCAGCGCGATTGCGAAGAGCAGCGTGGCGCCGGGGCGCAGGATGGCACGTTCCAACAGGCGGACATAGGCCCCTGTCAGGCCGGAAATCTCGCGCGGGTCGCCCGTTTCCGCGGCGTGCAGAGCGCGTTTGGCCGTGGCTGTCTGCGGCTGACGTTTGCCGATCATGCCGCCGGTGACCGGAATGAAGATGAGCGCCATGAAGAGGGAGGCGAAAAGGGTGAAGATCACTGTCGTGGGCAGAAACTTCATGAATTCGCCGGTAAGGCCGGTCCAGAACAACAGTGGAAAGAACACACTGAGCGTGGTGGCCGTGGACGCGATGATCGGCCAGGCCATGCGCTTGGCCGCGAACGCGTAGGCGGTGCGCGGGTCGTCCCCTTCCTGCAATCGCCGGTCGGCCAGTTCAACGGTTACGATGGCCCCGTCCACCAGCATCCCGACCACGAGAATGAGCGAGAACAGCACAACGATATTCATCGTGTAATCGAGCACCCAAAGCATGGCGACACCCGCAAGAAACGCACCGGGAATGGCCAGTCCGACAAGGATCGCCGAGCGAAACCCAAGCGCAAAGACGATCACGATCATCACGAGTATGATCGCGGCGATGACATTCGCCTCAAGATCGGAAAGCAGGGTTTTCACCTGATCGCTCTGGTCCTGAAGATAGGTCACTTCAAGGCTTTCGGGCCAGTCCTTGCGCATCTCCTCGATCAATGCGCGGGATTCGGACACGGTGTCGATGATGTTGGCACCCGATCGCTTTTTGATTTCGAGCGCCAGTGCCGGCTGTCCGTCGATGCGGGCAAAGCCTGTGGGGTCTTCGAAACTGCGGCGCACGGTGGCCACGTCCCCGAAGGTGACAACCGCGTTGCCATCCACCTTGATGGGCATGGACATCACATCGCCGACCCCTTCGATCAGCCCCGGCACCTTGAGCACGATCCGGCCGCCGCCGGTCTCGATGGCGCCCGCCGCGATCAGGCGGTTATTGCGCTGAAGCTGACCTATGACTTCGTCAAAGCTCAGGTTGTAGGTCTGAAAGATCGTGGGGTCGATCAACACTTCGAGAAACTCATCGCGCGCCCCGCCGATATCCACCTCGAGCACACCGGAAAGCCCTTCGAGCTTGTCCTGCATATCCTCGGCCAGCGAATTCAACGTGCGTTCGGGCACAGGGCCGGACAGAACGGCGGTGATGATGGGGAAAAGCGCGGTGTTGATCTCGGTGATCGTGAGGTCATAGGCGTCTTCGGGCACTTCATTCTCGGCCCGGTCCGCGGCTTCCCGAACCTTGTCGAGGGCCTCGTCGATGTCGCCCCCGGCCGTGAACTCAAGCTGGACGCTGGCAAAGCCTTCGGCGGCCTCGCTTGTCATTTTCTCCAACCCCTCGATGGCCCCGAACTCGGTTTCCATGGGTTCGATCAGAAGGCGTTCGGCGTCTGCAGGACTGATTCCGTCAAGGCCCGTTGACACATAGACAAGCGGCAGAGGCACTTCGGGATTGGCCTCCTTGGGGATGAAGACATAAGCCGAGGCACCCACGGTCAGGATCATGACCAATGCCATGATCACCACGCGCGAGCGGGAGAATGCGGCGTCGATGATCCGGTTCATTGTTTCTTGTCCTCGGCAAGTTGTTCGGCGCTCTGATCCACCTCTTTAGGGCGGGCGCGGACGGCTTCGCCATCCCGGACAAAGCCCTGGCCCACAGTGATAAGCGCCGCCTCCTGAGGGAGGCCCTTGACCCACACCCCGTCAACTTCGGCGCGCACGACTTCGATCTCGTGAAAGGCGACCTTGCCGTCCTGAACCGTTTTCACGCCTGTCTCACCTTCTGGGCTGAGTGAGACGATGGAGGGCGAGATGAAATGCGCGGCTTCCTCGCCTGTCGGTATCCGGACATTGGCCGAAATGCCCGCCGGGATCGTTCCGTCCTCATTGGCCACGGTGATTTCCGCAAGAAACGTCCGCGTTGCCGAGGCCGCCGACGTGCCAACGAAGGTCACTCTGCCTTGACGCTTCTCGCCGGTGATGAAGGTCACCCTCGCCATCTGTCCGCTTTTGATACGGTTCAACATCTGCTGGGGCACCCGGATTTCGACGGTCAGGGGGTGGTTGTCCACGATCCGGCCGACATCGCTGCCGGCCTGAACAAATTCGCCCTCATCAAGAATGAGGGTTTCGATCCGCCCGGCGAAGGGGGCCACGATCTGTGCGTTTTCAAGGGCTTCCTGTGCGGTGGCCACCTGTGATTTCGCAGCGGCGAGGGCGGCGCGGGCCTGTGCCACGCGATCCTTGGTCGCGACCCCGCGTTGAAGAAGCTCGGTGGCGTTGTCGAATTCCCGCTGGGCGCGGGCGCGCTCTTGCTGTGCGCTGCGCAGGTTCGCCTCGACCCGGTCGGTCGTGAGCCGGGCAATCAGGCCCCCGGCTTCAATGTCGTCGCCCTTTTCCACCAGAACCTCGGCCACGTCGCCTGAAGCTTCGGCACGGATCGTCGTGTCACGGTCTGGCATAGCCTGACCCTCGGCTTGAAAATAAAGCGTCACGACCTCGGCGCGCGATTGCGTTACGGCGACCGAAACCGGGGCAGGGTCTGACCTGTCTGCGGTCTCCTGAGAGGGGTCCTCTGAAGGAAAGATGAAGCCGCTTCCCATCCACGCAATGATCGCCACGAGAATAGCCGCGGCAACCCACGTGGATCGTGACGCGCCTTTGTCGTCCTTGAATTCAAGCGTCGTGTGCCCGGATGACTTGGTGTCCTGATCAGCCATGTTTCTTGCCTTTTGAATGATCCTGCCTGCCGTGTTGGCCGGGCAGTGCGGTGCGTGCCTGTGTCAGGCCGCCGTTGATGGCTTCGTAGAAATTGTAATAGGCGGTCAGCCGTTCGCGCGGTCCCGTCGCGTCATCCGGGAGCGAGGCCAGACTTTGCCCGATATCGTCGCGGGCGCGCTCTGTCCGGCGCACCGCATCTTCGAGCAGGCCGGTGAAGGGCTGCGACGCGAACTCGAAATAATCCTGACGGTCGCCCGGTTTGCCGACCCGCCGGATCACATTGCGATCCTCAAGCAGCCGGACCGACGAGCTGACGCTGCCGCGGCTGATCCCGAGTTGATTGGCCAGATCGCCAAAGGAAACGGCCGTTCCGTCGAACATCAGGAGCCCGAAAATGCGCCCCGCGCTGCGCGGCATACCCTCGGCTTGGGCAATCTGCCCGACCCGTTCAATGAAATCCTGCCTGATGTCGTCTGTTTCGGCCAAAATTTCGCCTCCATCGCCAATGAGCTTGACGGCTAGATAGGTGCGCAAGCCAAGATGTCAAATTCGTTCAGAATAAAATGAACACTAAGTCACGTAAATGCCGATCCCAGGCACAGAGAGTGACGCAAGGCATGGACGTGAATTTTGGATATAAGTGGTAGCCCGTAGGGCCGCCATGATACATACTGGCGTTTTCCGATGTGAGCCCTATATGTCCATAAAAATAGGCGCTTTCATACCTTCTCTTGTGCGTGAAAGGGGGTGACAGCGTGAAGGTAGTGCCCGCCGATCAGCGCGCCGACGATTGAAGGGATCGCGAAGCACCTGCCCGAACTGCGCGCAAGCCTCGGGATCATGACCGAGGAAGGCGGCGCGCTGATCGGCCAGCATAGCATGAAGGCGGAGAACCGCCTCGCCACCTGCGCCAGCTTTTCGGCAATGTGGGATGGCCAGCCGCTCGACAGGTGGCGCGCAGGCGATGGCGTCGAAAGCTACACCGGACGGCGCTTCTCGGCGCATACTCTTGTGCAGCCGGTCGCAGCTGAGGCGCTGCTATCCGATCCGATGGCGAGCGGGCAAGGGCTTCTCGCCGGCTTCCTGACATGCCGCCCCGCCTCGCGCACCGGCACCCGCTTGCGAATGGAAAGGGACGCGGAGGCCGAAACCGGGATTGCCCGCTTTGCCGCGCGCATCCGGTTGCTTCTGTCTCGCGATCTGCCTTTGGCGGATGCCAACCGCAACGAACTGTTGCCGACGGTCCTGTCCTTGTCGCCGGGCGCGCGGGACGTGCTGACCGCCTTCGCCCGTGAGGTGGAGAAGGCGCAGGCAAGCGGCGGACCTTTCAAGGATGCGCGCGCCTTCGCGTCGAAAACCGCCGAACACGCCGCACGCCTCTCAGCGGTGCTGACGATCTACGCGAACCCGGACGCCCCCGAGGTGACAGGCGAGACAATGGCCGGGGCAACGGAGATTGCGACCTTCTACGCAAACGAGGCCGCGCGCCTCGCGGATGCTGCGATCGTGCCGCCCGAGGTGGCCGACGCGGAGCGGATGCGCCTTTGGCTTCTGCGCTCATGGGGCGAGTCGTGTATCTCGGCAGGCATCGCCGCGCAGCGCGGACCCTTGAAGGTCACGGATCGAGCACGCAAGGCGCTGCAACGGCTTCAAGGGCATGGCTGGTTGATCGAGGCTAACGGCGCGGAGGTGGCAGGCAAGTCGCGCAAGGAAGCGTGGCGGATCGTGTGCGCGCGGGCAGGCATGACCGGCTTTACCTTCGACGCCAAG
The DNA here is from genome assembly GCF_037083845.1 of Roseovarius sp. E0-M6. Classification (NCBI taxonomy): domain Bacteria; kingdom Pseudomonadati; phylum Pseudomonadota; class Alphaproteobacteria; order Rhodobacterales; family Roseobacteraceae; genus Roseovarius; species Roseovarius sp. E0-M6. The sequence goes on from NZ_JBAPLA010000001.1 coordinate 203,285, forward strand.
GCCGCATTGGAAGCCGCGCAGAAATGCCAGACCCTTCCTAATCGTTCTAATCGGAGTGCATCTGGTGGGGCAGGATTGGGAGGAATAGGAGCATTAGGAACGGTGCCCGTTTCTGATCCTGAAATGACGACCGAACAACTCGCCCGCGACATATTCGAGGAAAGGGCGGCGATCCGCGAATTCGTTGGCGGGGCAGGGTCGAGATACTGCAGAGCGCGAAGCCTGGGCAGAGGCCCGGTGTGCGGCAATAATCACGCCGCTTGATGACTGGCGCGCAGCCGAAGACGATCCGCACAACCCGGGCGCATGGCAGAGACCATTACACGAAAGGACCAGACATGGCCCGTTCGGCGAAGGTCCGAGCGTCGGCTAGGCGCAGCGAGTGGACACTGCAAAGTTGCGAATTGTGGTCGTCTTTCAAAACACGCCCAGCCCGGGGCGGACATTGGACCACAAACCGAGATGTTTCTTTCGTAGCGCTCATTGCCGTCATTCGCGGCATGATGAGTTTCGGAGGCTATGCCGGGCAGGCAACTACACCTCGGTGAGGGCCCCATCGATCATCAGGGCAGCCATCTCCTTGGCGATCTGCGCCGCTTCGGGCATACCGCGCACATGGGCGGTGGCGATGGCCCCCTCCTTGAGCAGGGCCAGTTGCTCGGCCAGGTGCCGTGGCGCCGGCGCGCCTGCTTCGGAACACAGTCTTTCGAGATAGGTCACGATGCTGTGCTTGTGTTCAGCGGCGGCGCGGTGCGCGGGGTGGGCGTGGTCGCCGAATTCACCGGCGGCGTTTATGAAGGCGCAGCCGTGGAACCCCATGCCCTTGAACGCGCGTCCGCTGAACCACACGCCCAACGCGTCGAACATCGCCAGCAGCCGCCCACGCGGATCGGGCGCGGCCTTTTCCATCTCGCCCATCAGCCAGTTGCGGAACTGCTCGTCACGTCGATGCAGCACGGCGAGAATCAGTTCGTCCTTGGACCGGAAGTGCTTGTAGAGCGTCATCTTCGCGACGCCGGATTCGGCCAGAATCTTGTCGATCCCGGTGGCGTTGAAGCCGCCCGCATAAAAAAGTTTCAGGGCGGTATCCACCAGATCGTCACGGCGGGATTTCGGCATATTTATAAACCTTACCAGACAGTTCTGTATACTTCTCGCAGAAATATCACTGGGATTCAAGGGCTGGTTTCATAGTCTGCGGGAAGAAACAGGGTGTTGAAGAATTGACAGAAATACAGACCGATCTGTATATATCACTCCACTAACTTATCCAAAGCGAGAACCCTCATGACACGTATTTCTCTTCCCCCCTCGATCGACGCCGCCCCTACTGCGGCACAACCGCTGCTTAACGGCGTGCGTCAAATGCTCGGCAGCGTGCCGAACCTGTTTCGTATCACCGCGAACAGCCCCGCCGCACTCGAAGGCTATCTCGGGCTCAACGGGGCGCTCGCCAAGGGCAGCCTCGACGCCAAGACCCGCGAGCGCATCGCACTCGCCGTGGCGCAAGTGAATGGCTGCGAGTATTGCCTTGCCGCGCACACCTATCTCGGCACCCATGTGGCCAAGCTCGACGCGGCGGAAATCGCCGCCAACCGCAACGCCTCCTCTTTTGACCCCAAGGCCGATGTCGCCGTCGGTTTAGCGGTCAAGCTCGTCAGCGAGCGCGGCCATATCGGTGACGCCGATATCACCGCGCTTAAGTCTGCGGGCTATACCGAGGCCGAGCTCGTCGAGATCGTGGCGCATGTCGCGCTCAACACGCTGACCAACTACATCAATTCGGCGTTCGAGACGCCGGTCGACTTCCCGGTGGTCAGCGCCAAGGTGGCCTGATCCCGGCGGCGCCCCGGCATCCCCCAAGCGGATCGCTCCCTGTCCCGGCCGGGGCGCCATAATTCCACCACACAGGAGACCGCCCGATGACACGCCCCCCGCTGCCGCCCTTTGACGAAACCGCCGCCGTCACCAAGGTCCGCATGGCCGAGGATGGCTGGAACAGCCGTGACCCCGAGAAAGTCTCGCTCGCCTATACGCCCGACTGCCAGTGGCGCAATCGTGCGGAGATCTTTCAGGGCCGCGACCGGATCGTCGATTTCCTCACCCGCAAATGGGCGCGCGAACTCGATTATCGCCTGATCAAGGAACTGTGGGCCTCCCACGGCAACCGGATCGCCGTGCGGTTCGCCTATGAATATCGCGACGACAGCGGCGCGTGGTTCCGCGCCTATGGCAACGAGAACTGGGAGTTTGCCGAACACGGCCTGATGCGGCAGCGCATCGCCTCGATCAACGACCTGCCGATCAGCGAGGATCAGCGTCTGTTTCACTGGCCGCTCGGGCGTCGCCCGGACGATCATCCCGGCCTGTCGGCCCTTGGCCTCTAAGGAGTTGAGCCATGCCTCTCGGAGTTGCCGATATCGCCTTCACCCCGACCGTCCGCGCCGAGCAGGAGCGTCTTGGCTCTGCCGCGCTCTACGCCAGTGCCCTCTCGCCCGACCGCGATGGCGGGCGCAGCCTGACCGAGCGCGAGGCCAGCTTTCTCGAGGCCCGCGACGGGGTGTTCCAGGCCACCGTCTCGGAAACCGGCTGGCCCTAGGTGCAGTTCCGCGGCGGCGCGCCCGGGTTTCTCAGGGTGATCGACCCGCAGACCGTCGCCTATGCCGATTATCGCGGCAACCGGCAATATATCAGCACCGGAAACCTGCGCACCAATCCCCGCATCGCGATCATCGCGGTCGATTACCCGGCGCGCAAGCGGCTCAAGCTGTGGGGTGAGGTTGAAATCTCGGAGGATGCCAGGATCATCGAGTTGCTGTCATCTGCGGATGCCCCGCCGGCCGAACGCGCGATCATCATCCGCATCGCGGCCTATGACTGGAACTGCCCCCAGCACATCCCGGTGCGCCGTACCGATGCCGAGCATGGCGACGAGATTGCCAGGCTTCAGGCCCGTATCGACGCATTGGAAGACAGACTGACCAAGGCCGGGATTTCCCCGACCTGACCGGAAGGATCAAACCCAAGGGCGCAGGCCCGGATTTCAAGCCACGAAGTGGATCATTAAAATGAAAGACAGAAACTCGCTTCTCATCTCGGCCCTCGCCATGGCGATTACCGTCGGCAACATCGCGATACCGTCGGCCATGACGGAGCCCGATCAAGCCCGGATAGAGGTGGCCGCCAAAGCCGCACCCGACCGCCACGCGCCCACGAAAACAGCCGCCTGCGCCCTCGCATTGACCGAAGTACCGGCGGACTGATCCCGATTTCGGCACCCCGTCGACGGTGCCGATCCCAAAGGAAAGCGGACATCGCTCCCTCTCGCCCGCGGCGTGACCCACGACCGCGACCAGGTGACGGCTGTCTCCTGATGCGGTCGGTGTGATCCCCCCAACCTGGCATCGCGGCAAGGCCGCCGCGCTGTCCTCACCCCTGAACAGGAGACTGACCATGACACACGACCATGACCACGACTGCGGCTGCGGAATCACGCACGAGCATGTCGACCTCGCCCGCCGCCGGGTTCTTGCCGGGGCTGCGGCCGGGGCCGCCGCCGGGGCCGCGGCTCTGACCGGCGGGGCCGCCACGGCGGCCACCGACGAGGCCCGCGCCTATTACGCAGACCCCGAGACACCGGGCCTGCCGCAGATCGACATGGAGATCGACCCCGGGCGCACCGCGCTTGTCGTCACCGACCCGCAGATCGACTTTCTGTCCGAGGATGGCGTGACCTGGGGCGTCGTCGGTGAAAGCGTGACCGAGCAGGGCACAGTGGACAATATCGAGCGTCTCTTCGCCGCCGCCAAGGCGGCCGGTATGCCGGTCTTCATATCGCCCCACTACTACTATCCGCACGACCACAAGTGGCACTTCGAGGGCACGCTGGAAAAAACCATGCACTCGATCGGCATGTTCGACCGTCTCGGCCCGCTCAACCTCGACAACTTTGAAGGCTCCGGCGCCGACTGGATGCCGCAATACAAGAAGTACATCGAGGACGGAAAAACCATCGTCTGTTCGCCGCGCAAGGTCTACGGCCCCGCGCAGAACGACCTGAACCTGCAAATGCGCAAGCGCGGCATCGACAAGGTGATCCTCGCGGGGATGTCCGCCAACCTCTGCACGCAGGCGCATCTCTACGAGTTGCTGGAGCTTGGCTACGAAGTGGCAGTGGTGCGCGATGCCACGGCGGGGGCCAAGGTGCCTGAGGGCGATGGCTACCTCGCCGCCGTCATCAATTTCCGCATGGTCGCCAACGGCGTGTGGTGGACGGACGACGCCGTGAAACGCATCGCCGCCGCAGGCTGAGCTTTCTTCCCAATCCCAATCATACAATCAACCAAGAAGGAGACGTCCAATGAAACCCCAACTCATCAAGGATATCGCGAACTGGGCAACCATCCTCACGGTCGCCTCGGCGGCCATGCTCACCCTTGCGACATGGGCTTATGCCGCCGACGAATACAACGTCGTCAACGGCACTACCCTCGCGGGGCAACCGCTGGGCCTGCACGGGGTCGACCCGGTGTCGATGTTCGGCGACCAGGGGCCGTTGACCGGCGACGCCTCACTCACCGCGAGCCATGACGGCATCGACTACTACTTTGCCTCTGCGGCGGCAAAGCAGGCGTTCGAAGCGAGCCCGACACGCTACCTGCCTCAATTCGGCGGCTTCTGCGCCTTTGGCGTCTTCGTCGGAAAGAAACTCGATGGTGATGTTCGATATGCCGATATCGTCGAGGGGAAGCTCTACCTTTTCGTGAACGCCGCGATTCTGGCGAAATACCGCGAAGATCCGGAGGCGGTTATCGCGGGCGCCAACGCCAAGTGGCTAGGTATTGTGAATACGCCTGTGCGCGACCTCTGATCCAGGCAACCAGAAAATCTGGCGGCTCGTGCAGATGGCCGGGCCGCTCGCCACGCCGACGGTGATGGATAGCGGACGTTCGCGGTTTGCGCAGCGAATGACCTGAGTCCGCCCGCTGACTGCCGGACCGTCACGAACGGCCCGAAGCTGACCTTCGCTCGGGTCGCCGCCGCCGCGATGCGGCTTCATCAAAGCTGCCGTTCGCACACCCCGCGGCATGCGCGGCCCGCTCAACGTCAGGTGAGCGGGACAAACTGGCCATTCAGCGAAATGCCATCAAGGTCCGCTTTGTGCGGTTCGTGGCTGCGCGAAAGTTTCCAAGTGCGAGATGTCGTCCTTTGCCGCCTGTGCAAGGCAAACTCTTTGCTTATGTGTATACCGACATTCAAATGGAACAACGTGCCACCACTTTCTAAAAATATGCGGCGGTGTCCGGACCCTCAAGGGACCTTCGAATTTGGTGCGTCCTACAAACGCAGTTCATGGCAGTCAGCTGGACCCGGTATCTTGCGCCGAGTGATGCTGAGATTTCTGAGTGTCCCTTCAAGCTCTGTTTCTTTTTAGTGCTTTAATTTGGCCGCGTCCGCCAAGGCCTGATCGAGGCTGTTTGTCACTTGGTCGACATCCGTCATAGCAAAGCATAAGGGCGGAACCATGCGCAGGCATTGCTGAAACGGGCCGGACTTCGAGAGGATAATGCCTTGCGTACGGCAAGCTTCGAATACCTCAGTCGTCATTTCCTTATCAGGTGTTTTGCTGTCACGGTCGGTCACGAACTCAAGGGCCAGCATTAGCCCATGGCCGCGCACATCGCCTATGGCCTGGTGTTTGTCCTTGAGGTCATGCAAACGCTCCAAGAGCTTACCGCCGACGGTCTTGGCGTTCTCTTGCAAGCCCTCGTCTCGCAATACCTCAAGCACAGCGCGAGCTGCAGCGGCGGAGGTCGGATTGGCGCCGTAGGTGTGGAACATGAACTTCTCGGCCATCGGGCCGGCGATGTGTTTCTTGGCCACAACCGCGCCAATGGGGAACCCGTTGCCAAGGCCTTTGGCCATGACAACAATGTCAGGGACAACTTCATCAGCCTCAAACCCCCAGAAATGCTCGCCGGTCCGACCGAAGCCCGATTGCACCTCATCAGCAATATAGAGCCCGCCCGCTGCACGTACACGTTCCGCCGCGCCCGACATATAGCCCTTGGGCATTTGGTGTATGCCTCCATAGCCCTGCACGCTTTCGACAAAGATCCCCGCGACCTGGCCTGATGTGGCCGCGTTGATCGTGTTGGTGATCTCATCCAGATAGGGCTGCGTGACAGCGCCAAAGATGCCGCGGTATTGGTTGGGATCAGCGACGAACGCCACGTTTCCGGGCATGCCGGGATGTCGCCAACCGGAAATGCCGGTGATCGATTGCGCCGCTGCGGTGGGGCCGTGGTAAGCCGTGCGTAACGCCAGTAAATCAAGATTGCCTGTGTAGGTGCGCGCCATGGTCATGGCCAGGTCAATCGCCTCAGCCCCCGAATTGGTCAGATGCACCACCCAATCGTGGCCTTTGGGCATGGTCGCGGCCAGTTCTTCCGCCAGATGTGCTGGGGTCGGATGATAGAACATGGTGGTGCAATGGGTCAGTTCTTGCGCCTGGGCGGTCGCGGCGGCCACCACACGAGGATGAGAGTGACCGACTGAGATGCAAACATTCATGCCAAGCAGGTCCGTGTACTGCCGTCCCTCTGTGTCCCAAAGGTATTGGCCCCGGCCTTTCTGAAAGACGATAGGTTCCCGGAAAGGGGTAAAGCGTGTCAGTGAGGCCGCATAGAATTGATCGCGCCGCGCCGCTGTGCTGTCAAAGTTCCAATCGGTGTGCAGAGGGTGTTCGGTCATGTGGATACTCCAGATTTCATACGAGCGTTGTCGGGGTCATAGGGCGGGCGCGGCAGGATCACGGCCTTGCGATGCTGCCCAAGGATGGAAATGGTCAGGTTGTCGCGTGCAGTGACTTCCCGCAGATAGGCTAACGCCAACACCTTGCCTGTGCGGTGGCCATAAGCGCCTGAGGTCACGATTCCGACTGTCTTGTCACCCTGCCACAGCCCGTGGGCATAAAAAGGGTCGATCTCTCCGGCCTCGATCTCAAGCAATACCATGTCCCATGCGTTTTCTCCGGTCAGGTCCGGTCGCAGTTCTTTGCGGACAAAGGGTTGCAGTCCGGCCTCAAGCGGGCTGCGTTCCGTAGTCAAATCGCTGCCCCATCCGCGATACCCCTTTTCAAGCCGCATAGAATTCGCCGCGTAGGCCCCATAGTAGCCAAGGCCATGCGGTTTGGCGATGCCTTCAAGCTGCGTGAACAAAGCGACAGCCTGCGCCTTGGCAACATGCAGTTCCCAGCCGCATTCGCCGATGTATGAGACCCGCAAGGCGCGCACGGGCACACCTGCCAGCACAGTTAGTTGCGCTGAAAGCCAAGGCATATTTGCCAGTTCAGGCAATACATCGGGCGACTTTGGCCCCATGACACCGATCACGGCCAGCTCGTTGCAAACATTCTTGACCGTAACGTCAAATCGTTTGGCCGTGCGGATAAGCAGATTGACGTCGATCTCTTCGGCCGCTGCGGCGGACGTCAGATAGGCGTGATCTTCTGCTAACCTTGTCACGGTGAATTCGGACAAAACCCCTCCTGCCGGGGTCAGTGCATGCGTGAGACCGATGCGTCCGGGCGGGGGCGCGCGATTGGCACCCAAGGCCTCAAGGAAAGCGCCTACGTCTGGTCCTATCACATCGAACTTCGAAAAGACCGAAAGGTCCGCCATCGCGACACAAGCGGATGCGGCCTCAACCTCTCGCGCAACCGGTTCGAACCAATTGGCCCGGCGGAATGTTTCATCCGCTTTCGCTCCGGGTGCATCTGCGAACCAATTGGGCCGCTCCCAACCATATGCCGCGCCCATCACCGCGCCGCGTTCCACCATGAGATCATGCAAGGGCGACAAGCGCAGGCCGCGCCCGGCGGGGCGTTCTTCGTGTGGATAGTGGACCCCGAATTGCAGGCCAAAACATTCAATTGCTTTTGCCACGCGGTAATTCCGGTCGGCCCAAGAGCCAAAGCGGCGGCTATCGACTGCAAGCGCATCCATGGGTGGCGCGCCATGTGTCATCCAATGGGCCAGGAACCATCCAGCGCCGCCACCTTCCATCACGCCCATCGACGAGCCCGTCAGCAGCCATGCATTCTGCAACCCATGTGCGGGCCCGATCAATGGGTTTGCATCGGGCGTGAAGGTGATCGGTCCGTTGATCACGGACTTTACCCCGCCTGTTTCTAACGCCGGGATGCGGTCCATCGCAGCCATTATGATGTGTTCGACACTGTCCAGATCGGGCGGCATCAGGTCCGCACCAAAGTCGGGCGGAACCCCGTCGACCGACCAGACCTTGGCGTCTTTCTCATAGGGTCCAAGGATCAGCCCGTCCCGTTCCTGGCGGACATACCAGCTTTCTTCGGGGTCGCGGATCATTGGCAGTTCAGGCAGCCCTTGCGCGATCCGATCCGCAACCACTTCAACGGTATCAGTGACCAGATACTGATGCAGGACCGGCACTGAAGGGATGTTGAGCCCCATCATATGTCCAATTTCCCACCCCCAAGTGCCTGCCGCATTTACAACATGTATCGTTTCAACTGCACCCTTGGGTGTGTCCAATAACCAAGCAGCGCCTTCACGCCTGATGGCCGTCACCGGGCAGTTGCGCCAAATTTGTGCGCCACCTTTACGGGCAACCTCTGCCATCGCTTGTGTGGCAAGTGTTGGGTCAACGTGGCCATCGTCAGGCTCATAGATGCCGCCGATCAGCCCATCCAACTTGGCCAGTGGGTGCAGCTCTGCAATGCGTTCGGGGGTTAGAATTTCCAACGGGTAGCCGGTGAAATCCGACAATCCTGCAACATGACGAAACTCGTCCATCCGGTCAGGATTGCTTGTAATCCGCATCGCGCCGGAGCGATGAAAGCCACAATCGCGACCCGTTTCTTGGGGAAGAATATCTCGGTAGAGCCGCACGGATGTTGCGCGCAACTCTTGTATGGTTGGGTTGTGGGCAAAGTGGGTGCAAAGCCCCGCAGCATGCCATGTTGACCCGTGCGTTAGATCGTTTTTCTCAACCAAAAGCACGTCCGACCAGCCGGCCTTTACCAGATGATACATCAGCGAAACGCCCATGGCCCCGCCGCCAATGATGACAACCTGCGCTTTGGTCATCCGCGCATCCTTTCGTTCTTGGGGTCAAAGGGCGCGCGCCTTAAGGGCATCGCCGTATAGTCCTGTCCGGCGACCCGAACAGTGAAGTGCCGCTGGCAGGTTTCGGCCAGTGTTTCGCCGGGCCGTACCGCAACCATTGCATAGCACAAGTTCAGCCCCGTGCGGGGCCCGCGCGCCCCAGAGGTGGTAAATCCGACATGAGCCGTGTCTTCGAACACCGGTTCGTCATGCAGCATTAGGGCGTCGCCGTCGATCTGCATCAGGATAAGCCGACGTTGGACACCCTCTGCCTTTTGGGCCTCGAGCACCGGCTTTCCGACGAAATCCTTGCTCCAATCGATGGTAAAGCCCAAGCCCGCTTCTAGGGGGGTAATCGTTGGGTCAAGATCATGGCCCCAATGCTTGAAGCCTTTCTCAATCCGGCAGCCATCCACCGCGAAATGCCCCAAGGGTTTGGCACCCGCAGCGACAAGCTTATCAAAAACGCGCGGCGCAATACTGTTGGGCAGGGTCAGTTCCCAGCCGTATTCCCCCACAAAGCTAATCCGAGTTCCGCGTATGCACAGACCTTCAATGGTGGTGTCACGCACATCGCCCATGACTGCGTTGGTCCAATTCATATCGGAGACAAGTCCCTTCATGACCTGGTCCAAGCCCGCGCCCATGACACCGAGCGTACAGAAGTCTTCGGTTATATCGGTCTGGGTCAAAGTATCGGGAAGGTTTCGACGCAGGAATGCAATATCCCGTGCTCTGGTCGCCGCGCCTGACGTGATGTGGAAATGGTCAGTTGCAAGACGTGAGATGGTGACATCCATCTCGATCCCACCTTGCGCATTGAGAACCTGCGCGTAAACCGCCCGCCCGACAGCGACGTCCATCTGCGCCGTACAAAGCCGGTTGAGTGCATTGGCAGCGCCTGGACCTTGCACATCAATTTTCGTGAATGGGCTAAGGTCGATCAAAGCCGCACCTTCGGCCATGACTTTGGCCTCAGCTTCAGCAATGGGCCACCAGCCTTGCCTACTGACGGCATAAGGCTGCGCCTCGCCATACCAGAGGCCGCGTTCCCACCCGGCGGTTTGACCAAAATGCGCCCCGGCGGCGGCCCAATTGTTATGCAGCGCGGACCTGCGCAAATCGCGCCCCGCTTGCGGCTGTTTGTATGGCCAATGCAGCGCAAAGAGATCGGCGACCGCCTCTTGCATGCGCGCGGCCATGTGCGCTGGCGTGGCTGTTACAGGATCGACGCGGGCCACGTCGACCTCCCACATATTCATGGGCGGGCGGCCATCCACCATCCAATCGGCCAGCGCGCGACCGATACCTGCCGAGGACATAACCCCAACCGAGTTCATGCCTGCGGCGACGAATAGCCCGTCGACTGATGTCTCTCCAACCAAGGGACGGGTATCGCAAGTGAAGCTCTCAGGCCCATTCATGAAGTGCTGGATGCCTACAGCTTCAAGGGTGGGGCACAACTCAAGGGCTGCCTCCATGAAAGGCGCAAATTGGTCCCAGTCTTCGGCCATTTCAAGGAAAGCGCGATTGCCTTCGGGCCCGTAAGGGTTCCAACATTTGGCATCCGGCTCAAATCCGCCGATCACCAACTTCCCCGCGTCGCCCTTGATGTAGATGCCGCGATCCAGATCGCGAATGACCGGGAATGGCTCCGGCAAATCGGCCATCGGTTCGGTCACCACATACATGTGTTCCACGGCCTGCAGCGGCAGGGCTACGCCAGCGGTCGCAGCAAGTTCGCGTGACCAGGCCCCGGTGGCGATGACCACCTGATCGGCCTGCATTTTTGTACCATCCGCCAACTCCAAACCCGAAATTTGGGTGCCACGTTTCAGCAACCGCGCGACCTCGACGCTTTCGCGGATCGTCACACCCCGGTCCTTGGCCGCGCGGGCGTAGGCCATACACAGATCAACAGGGTTCACGTTGGCGTCCTCAGGCACATGCAGCGCGCCAACGTGACCAGCCAGATCCAACATAGGCAGTTGCACATCCTGCGCCGAAATCACCTGCGGTGAAAGACCTTGGGTGGCACCGAGATCTGCGATGCGGTACAGTTCATCCATTCGCTCAGGCTCTCGCGCAAGCCAATAGCCGCCAGTCCTTTTGTAACCGGTCGACATGCCAGTCTCCGCCTCTAAGGCCGGAAACACTTCCAAAGCGGCAGAGGCCAGCGTCGTCATGTTGGGCGTTGCGCGCAAGGGGCCCACGATCCCAGCAGCATGCCAAGATGTGCCTGAGGTCAGCTGGTTGCGTTCGACTAGCGTGACATCATCCGCACCGCGTTTCGCCAAATGATAGGCCACGCTTAACCCGATAGCCCCACCGCCTATGATCAGAATACGGCCCATTAGAAATAGTCCTGATCCGGTTTCTCGGACTTGCGCGCCGCGATGTAATCCTGCAGAGCATTATCGATATCCGGATCAAGGCCTGGATCTTGGTACGCCTCAAGCTGTTGCTTCCAAAGCGCATTTGCTCGGGTCGCTGCATCCTTTTCCCCGGCGGCATGCCATTGTTCAAACGAGTTGTCGTCTGGCGTCCAAGGCCGGAACAAGGCAGACATGAAGTTGGCCTGCGTGTGTTCAGAGCCAAGGAAGTGTTGGCCGGGGCCCGTGGTGGCGATTGCTTCCATCGCTTGGGCATTTTCGCTCATATCGATCCCGTCGAAGAAGCGCCCGATCTTACCGCAAAGATCATGATCTAGAATGGTTTTTTCAAACGAGGTCACTAACCCGCCTTCAAGCCAACCTGTGGCATGGTTGATAAGGTTGGCGCCAGCAAACATGGACATCATCAAACCCCAGGCAGCTTCTTGCTGGCTTTGCGCGTCTGGTACTTTTGACGCGCTTAGCGTGCCGACGGTATGAAGAGGCACGCCGAGCCTGCGGGCCAATTGACCGGCAGCCAAAACCATAAGCCCGGCTTCAGGAGTGCCAAACGTGGGCGCACCCGATTTCATCGACATGGTAGATGCAAAGCTGCCCATCAGGCAGGGCGCGCCGGGATTAACAAGTTGGGTTAGGGTCATGGTGGCCATGGTTTCGGCCAAAACTTGGGCCAGCGTGCCTGCCACCGTTGACGGTGACATGGCCCCGGTGAGAACCCAAGGTGTGCAAGCCACCGGTTGCCCGGCACGCGCATAGGTCTTCAGCGCGCCAGACATATGGCTGTCCATCACCAGCGGGGCGTTGGTGTTGGATACACAGTACAAAACCGCGTTTTCCGCAACGAAGGCTTCACCAAAAACGATCCGCGCCATATCAATCGCATGCCCAGCCCGTTCGGCCCCAATGAAAGCCCCCATAAATGCGCGGTCCGAGTACCGGATATGGCCGTAAAGCATGTCGAGATGCCGTTTGTTGGCGGGCAAATCCATCGGCTCGCACACCACACCGCCTGAATGGTGCAGCCAAGGCAATGTATGGTGCAGTTTGATGAGATTGATGAAATCCTCATGCGAAGCATAACGACGCCCGCGCTGCAGATCATGCACAAAAGGCGGGCCCCAAGATGGACACAGAACGCTCGCGTCACCGCCAAGTTGCACGTTACTCAACCGATTGCGGGCGTGTTGGACAAATTGTGCTGGCGCGGTTGCGGTGATGGTCTTTCGGCAAAATCCGCGCGCGAACCGGACCCGGGAGCCTTCTACGTCGCAGCCAGCCTCGGCAAATATCTGCAAGATCTCTGGGTCGTCCTGAAATTCCATCCCCGTTTCGGCAAGGATCGTGTCAGCATTTGCCTCGATCTGCTCAAGGCCTGCTTCACTCAGCACGTTGAATGTGCCCAGCTTGCGCAGGATGAAAGGAGACCGAGGCGCTGGCGCTGTGCGACTTGCGGCCCCGTGTCGGCGTCGGTTGGATCGAGTTCTTGTCATTTAGAAACACTGCGCTTCCGCTTGATCAAAACAAAGAAAATCTAAACAGTATAAGAAATTATTATACTATGGATGCGAAATGTTGGACCAACAAAAACTAACGCCCGCGCTTATACGCTCGTTGGAAGTGTTCATCGCAGTGGCTGAAACCGGACAGATGCGAGCCGGTGCAAAACTGCTCAACCTGACACAACCCGCAGCGTCACAGCACATCTTAGCATTGGAAAAGGCATTCGACACCGCGCTGCTTGATCGCGGTACGCGCCCAGCTCGGCTGACTCACGCGGGTGCGCGTTTGCTGGGCAAAGCTCAGAAGATTTTGGATGCAATTTCGGACATGGAAACCGAACTACGCCATATCGGTGAAAAGTCGCTGTCTCTGTTGCGGGTCGGACTGCAAGCCTCCATTGCAACGACCTTGACGCCCTCACTGATCGATTTGGCCCAACAGACCTTCGGTGTCGAGGACATCACCCTGTACGCCGGGCAAAGCGGCAACCATGAACATCTGCTGCGGACAAAACGCGCGGATTTGGCGATCACGTCCAACCCATTCCTCGACATGGACGGGCTGGAGCGGCACCATGTCTTGACCGAAAAGTACCTTCTCGTTTTGCCAGGATCCTATAATGGTCCAACTGACAAACTAGATGCCATTCAGGCGAACTTGCCACTTGTCAGATTTGGCGACACGACAAATGCAGGCCGTCAGATTGCCCAACACTTGCGGCGTCTGAGGTTCGAGCCGAGGAAAGTCATCCTTGCAGACAGGTCCAGCATGGTAACATCCTGCGTATCCGCTGGACAGGGTTTCAGCATGCTGACACCAACGTTGCTGATCGATGGAATGGTCGAGAATATGAACCTGCAATTGAAGGAGCTGCCGGTGTCGGGCCTATCGCGCACTTTGACGGTTGTGGCTCGAAAGGCAGAGTTACGGGATCTTCCAAGAGCGTTTGCAATCAGATCAAGCCAAGAACTGATCAAACAGATCAGGGCACAAATGGGTAGTATGGCTGAAGCGAATGTGACTCTTAGCTGATCGCCGTATCGGGGCAAAACACTAATCCAGAGCATGCAACGTCTCAGATCGGGAATGGCGAATGTACGCAAAGCGGGCTGCCTCCGCCACATCGTGAGTGTCCGCCTGATGTCTGAAATGGTCGGTATTGCCAGCAGCAAAAAACCGCTTCTTTAAAGCGGACTTTCGCTGCGATCCAGCAATTCAAAAGTATGGGCTCAAAGCGGACCTGTGGCAGCGCGGCATGGTATGATGTAGCGCCGACTCCGGGTCGGAGATGGGGTGGCATGCGGCGGAACGGAGGAAACGTCATGCCCGCTGCCAATCTTCCCGCCATCCGTGCCTGCCGCCCAGCCTGGAACAAGGGCCGCATCATCGGCCAGAAACGACCGCTCATGCCAAAGCACGTCTGGGCGATCCGTGTGCGTCTCGAAATTGCAGGACGCACCCGCGATCTTGCGCTTTTCAACCTCGCCATCGACAGCATGCTCCGCGGCTGTGACCTCGCCAGGCTGAAAGTCGCGGACATCTACGCCGCTGGCCTGGTCAAGGAACGGGCGTCGATCACACAGAGCAAGACCCGCCAGCCCGGTCGCTTCGAGATTACAGAAGAAACGCGGAAGTCGCTGGTTTACTGCTCGACGATCCGCTCATGGTCGGGTCCGAGCACCTCTGGCCCGGGCGTTTCCATGAAAGACGCCACATCTCGACGCGGCAATACGCCCGCTTGGTCCGGGAATGGGTGACCTCAATCGGCCTGGAGCCGAACTCCTACGGTACGCATTCGATGCGCCGCACCAAAGTCGCCCAGATTTACCGGAAGACTGTGAACCTTCGAGCCGTGCAACTGCTGCTGGGTCACACGAAGATGGGCAGCACCGTCCGTTATCTTGGGGTCGAACTCGAGGGCGCCCTGGCAATATCAGAGGCGGTGGAGATATGAACGATCGGGCCGTCCTGCGCGGACGGCCCATATGTATGTGTCGGCTGCTGTTCGCAATCGAGAATTTGGCACGATTTCGGAAATCGCTCATATGTATCCGGCCTGTTGATCGGCTCGCGGGCCGTGGCCTCGATGGGGTTACGCACGCGCCGTGGTCTCAATAGCGGCAAGGTCTATTATGACCCAATGGGCCGTCAGACTTTGGGGGCGTATATTTTCCGTTCCATGCTGTCCTCTCTATCGCGAACTCCTTGGTGGCCGTGGAAGGCTTCAGATCTCTTCCATGGCCGCGTCTTTTGGCGCGTCGAACCGGGTGCCATTGCGCAGAATGCTCCAGGCGGTTCGAGCGAGCTTGTTGGCAAGCGCGATGGCCGCCTTGTTTCGAGGCATGCGTGCCACCGCTTCGGTCAGCCACGGGCCAAAGCTGAAGTCGGCCCATCGGTGTGGCCGCATCATGATCACTTTCGCCGCCTGCACGAACAGCATCCTCAAGTAGCGACTGCCGCGCTTGGTGATCCGGCCGAGGATCGTTCGCCCGCCGGTGCTGAATTGTCGGGGCACCAAGCCGACCCAGGCTGCAAAATCGCGCCCTCGCTCGAAGGCCTCACCTTTGCCGACGGCCGCGACCATCGCCGTCGATATCATCGGCCCGATGCCGGGGATTGTCATGATGTTGGCGCAGTTCTCTTCGGTGCGGCTGATCTCTTCGATCTCGCCCGAGACATCCTCGATCCGTTTGTCCAGCCAGAGCCAGTCGCCATAGAGCCCAATCAGAATGCCGCGCATCCGGGGCGATATCTCATCCCGTCGCTGTTCGAGGATCGTCTCGAAGGAATTCTTGAGCGCCCGCAGTCCCGACCTGACAGTGATGCCCTGTTCGATCAGGAAGGCCCGGATCTGGTTGATGGTAGCGGTGCGCCGCGAAACCAGCCGTGCCCGGACCCGGTGAAGGGCCTGAAGATCGAGCTGATCTTGGTCCTTCTCTGAAACGGTCCGAAGGTTGGGCCGCAACGCGGCTTCTGCGATCGCCTCGGCGTCATTGTAATCGTTCTTCTGGCCCTTGTTGAACGGCTTCACGTAAATCGCCGGAATGATCCGCGGCTCGAACCCCATGCCTCGCAGCGTTCGGCTGACAAAATGGGCGCTGAGGCAAGCCTCCAGTCCCACGATGCAGCGTGGGAGTTGCTCGAACGTGGCGTTCAGGGCCAAGCGCTAGATCTGTTTGCGTATGACCAACTGGCCGGACCGGTCGAACCCGACCAGGTGAAACGTATCCTTCCCGATGTCGATCCCGACGACGGCGAGGTCTTCGATGCTTCCTGTCTTCTTTGCACACATGGCTACTTCTCCTTGTTGCGCGGTTGATCCCGGTTCAGGATAACCCAACGGCGGGGAAGCAGCCGACACATCCCATTAGCGGAGCTTTGCCCTACCAAAAAGATGCTGCGGTTGCCTCCCGCATTCCGGCCATTCGCTGTGGGGGTAAAATAGAACCGTTGCCGAACTGGTAGTGTACGCGATAGACCCGACCTTGGGTTTTTCACCTGCGCTTAAGCAGCATCGCTTTGCAGATGCACCGAGCTTCCTTGTGCGTTGCGGCTCAAATCGCGGAAGCGATCATTGCCCGCTGGTTTCACAGGCCTGATCTAAATCGCGCTTTCGCGGCATGGTGTTTTGATACGAAAGGCGTGGTTTCTACTGGCCTTCGCTACAGCCGCTCCAATGTTTGTTAGTGGGATGCCGCACACCTCGATTTGGTTTGGTATTGTGCCCTGACCGTGGCCCTAAAGAACTACCCAATGGCAGTCTAATGACGAAACCCCACCCTGATCCGGAAAGGCACCGCGCTTGGCCCGCCATGCAGACTGAGGCTCTGGTCCCGGCTCAGGGGCTAAAGCGGCCACTCCCGCCTTCGCCCCTTAGGTCAGTGCATAGCTGATCACAATATAGACATCCTCGAGCGTTGAGCCGATCTCTGACAGAATCGCATCGGCGTCGGCATCGAGCGTGATCGGACCGGGCTCCAGATCGTCGAGCTCGAGTGTGTGCTCAGCGCCCGCGGTATTCGGCGCCTTTGGCACCCCGATGAGCTTGACCGCATGCAGCCCTACCCGGCGCAGCCCCGCCAGATAGGGGAACAGCTCTGCCTTCAGGTCGAGGGTCCGGTCCGGCGCAGACATGTCGAGCGCGCCCTGATTGGCATTGGTCCAGGCCGCCCAGTGATCCGCGAAATCAAATCGCAGGCTCAGAAGCAGATCATAGCGATCTTCGGGGCGGCCGAAGCTGGCCGAGGTCAGGGCATTTTCGACATCAATCCGTTGGGTGCCATCAGATACCGAAGTGTAATGGATATGCAGCACCACATCTGAAATGCTGCGATAATCGAACTGCGCGATTGTCGGTTTCGGCAAGGTCAGTTTCCAGTGGCTGACGACACCGGCCCCTTCAAAGGGCAAGTAGCGTTCGTCGCGGAAGTCGAAGTGGAATAGCCCGCTGTCATTCTGTCCGCTACTGGTAGCTATTGCGTGCACCGCCGGTTGCGCGGTCAACCCCTCGGGAGTGACGCCGGTGGTATCGTTTCGGATCCAGCTTCCGTCGATCTGCAGATCGCAGCCGATGGTTGTTTGTGGTCCCGCAAGCGCAGGCAAGGTCACCGCCACCGACTTGATGCGGCGCCGATAGTGCCCGGGATGGTCGAGGTCGAAAATCACCTCTGGCAGTGCGAATTCGCAGGCCCCTGTGGCGCGCAAGGCGATCAGTTGCGCGGGGTCCAACCTGGCCAGGGAGACATGCTTTACCAACTCATGCCGACGCCCGTTCTTGGCCAGGTAATGCGCTTCGAGGCGGCGCAGATCAAGGGTGAGTTTTTCGCCGGAAAGCAGCCCTTTGCGCAGGCTGTCCCAATGCCCAAAGCCAAGGATGCTGTCGCCGTCCTCATCCAATTCGAAATTCATACATGCCTCAGCCTGGCGCGCCAGATCAAGCGCCAGCTGAAAGGCTTGGTAGTGCAGCGTCGACATCTCACTGACCATCCAGCCATAAAGCTCGGCATTGGTGAATTTGTCGGCAAGGAAGGTTTCGGCCTCCTTGCTTTGCGCGATCCGAAGCTCTTGATCCGCGATTTCCTTCTCGGCGATGGCAATACGGATTTCGCTGGCGATCTGATCTTTTTCAAGCCGATCCACATCGCGCGCGGCGAGGTTGCGTTGCAGGGTCCAGTCTTGCCCGCGGCGGATGTTGGCGGCATCACGCGCGTTCATGGCGGCGGCGTGGCTTGCCTGATTGGCAAACAGGCGGACCGCTTCGCCGGCGGCCCGTAGGCCGCTGCCCAGATGGATACCGCCGAATTTGAAGGTCGGCTGTACCCCGGTCGCACCGGAATCCGGCACATAATTCAGCGCTGAGGAGACCGCTAGGATGGACCCGCTTGCGTGGTTGAGCAGGTTGGCCTTGTTCAGGTTGGCGCGTTCTTTTTCTTCCTGCGGCAGGATGTCTTCGTCGATCAGGTTCTGATAATGGTCGCGCCGGTCCATGGCCGAAAAGAGCGATTGCATGAGGGCCTCATGAGCCGTCTGCGCTTCGGTAAGACGCTCTGCGCGGATCTCCAGCATGCGGACATTCATTGCAACCTCATGAGAGGCGCGCAGATGTGCCAACGTCTCGGCGTCCTTTTTTTCAAGCGCGGCAAGCAGGCCCGCGCCAAGCGCCCGGACATCGGCGGTAAATTCCAGCGCCTTTTGGATCATGAAGCTAAAACGGTAATGCGGTCTTGGTGCGCTTAGCCCCGCGACCGCCGCGCCGATATCGACGCCCGCCGCCGCAGCGCGGACCAACAGGGCCGGATCGATCGGCGGCTGGTACAGCGCCAGCGTGCGTTCGACCCCTTCGATGTTCATACAATGGCGGATCTTGAACAGCCTGTCGGCGATCTGATCCCAATAGCCAAGCATCTTGTCGCTTTGTGGGACGCAGAACTCCCCAAAGAGTTTGAAGAAGTCGTTTGGCGGCTCTTCGGGCGGGGCGATGTTGGTGACGGAACTTGCCGCGATCAGCGGATGGACCGCGCGCGCGCCAGCAAGATGTTCTTCGGCACTGACCGCGCGCCCGGGTTCGTCATAGGCCGGCATGATGAACGGTGCCGGACCCATAAGCTGGGCTGCGTGGATATAAAGCTGCGCGGCTTCCGCGACGCTTTCCATCGTGTCGCGGCGAAACAGGTCGTCGGCCCAGGCCAAGAGGTTCTCTATATAAGCGATAAACGTTGCCCGCATGTAGGACACGTTGCGCAGTCGCGCAACCGCATGGGGGTTGAACGGATTGCGCTCCCATTCTTCGACATTTGCCTCGAACTCAGCGAAGTCCTCTTCGGCGCTGTCGATCAGATCGGCGCTGTCGCCCTGTTGCAGGGCGCGATGGGTCTCATGGAACGGACCAAAGCGCCAGGCCGAGGCATTGAGCGGACCATCCTTGTTCACCGGGTCAAAGACGAAATGCAGCCAACGCCGAGCCTCTTCATATTGCCGGTTGCGGGTCAGTTGCCGGGCAATCGCAAAGGGCGCGTGGAAGAACAATTCCCAATTGTAGATGCTGTAGGGATAGGCGCGGTTGAACACGAATTTCTCATCCGGGCCTTCGGCGATTTCTAACCCGTCGAGCAGCGTGTAACTCTCGGCAAAGACGGTATCGGTATGGCTTTGCCGAAATAACTTTGCCGCATTGCCACCAGCCTGTGTGCGGGGCGCATAAAGACCGGTCAATCCGCGGGCGAACAACTCGGTTACCACGACATCCGAGAACGGGTGATAAAACAGCGTTGTGGTCCAATGCTGCCCGGTCGTCAGGCTGCCTGTGGCACGCGCGGGCGTTGTCGGGGGCGTCAGCACCTTCTCGACCGCGGCCCATTGGCCGACCGCGACCGGCGATTGGTTCAGGGTCGCGGTGGAGCTAAGCGCGCCGTCGAACAGGCGTTTGTTCGATGTGCCGACGGCAAAGGCGGCGGGTCGAATGGGCTGTGCCCCGAAACTGGCAGGCAATGGCTGCACCTGGAGCGACGCACCAGCGACCGCTGACAATGAGAGTGTTGGGGCGACATTGCGCTGTGCCGCCTCGGATACACCGAGTGAGGCCACGGGTCCGCCAACAAAGCCCTGAGAGGGCTCGACGATATAGGCCCTGTTGTGGCTAGCCATTAGGAACGGACGTCGGGTCGGCGCGTAACCGACAATCTCTTCGGCATAGACCCGGATATGCTGCTCATTCGGATCCCATCGCATCAGTTCAACGGGAAGCTCGTCGACCTCGATCTCAAAGCGCGGCAACGCGTGAAGGGAAGAGAGTTTCTGGCCGTAGCGAACCAATGTAGGGAAGTGGTTGGTGCGGCGCAGTTTTTCTGCCTCACGCTCATCCTCCACGGTCAATCCTTCAAGCAGGGGGTCGAACGTGAAGGTGCCCAAGCGATAGTCGAGCAGATCGCCATCTTCATACCCCGCTGAGCGGCGCAATTCGACGCAGATGCTGTCGCCCGAGACGCGGGCGCGTAGCCAAACGCTTCGTTCGTGGCGCAGATGCACTTGGTCCGCATTTTCGTCGATATAGATGGTGTCGATATGTTCGGTCGCGCGCACGGGCGCACGCCAGCCTATGACTGGGTGATAATAGCTCCAACTTAGGTGGACCTCGAAATAGGTGTATTTGATGTCGAGATAGCCTTTGCTCGACTTTACCGCCGTTAGATCCTCGGTGATGGTGATCAGATCGGCCTCGGCGTTGTTTTTGTGTATGCCGAACGCATTGGCGAGCGCCTGCCAAAGCGGGCGCATCCCGGCATATTGTTCGTTGGCTTGCTCCTGATATTCTTGCTGTTTCTTGTCATAATCGTCGATCCGACGCTTCACCTCATTCAATTCGGTGCGCAGGACCTCTTCATCAGCCTCAATCCCCGACAACTCGGTGCGGTAGGCCTGATTTCGGTTGTCCACTTTCGGCGTGAGATGGGCCCAGAAAAGGAACAACCGTCCTCCGTGGAACACAGGCAGCACGTGGTTGCTTTCGATCTCGAAATCAAGCGGCTCCCATCCGCTCCAAAGCCCATTCTTGCAACGCATGGCCATGTAGAATTTGCGCGGATGGCCGCTGGTGCGGGCAAAAACCCATTGCGCGCCTTTGTCGGAGTCCTTGACCGTCGCCACCATCTCCAGCCGCGATAGCGCGTGCAAACCGCGCGCGTAGTTCATCAGGGCAACCTCGGCGCTGTCTTTGGTTACTTCGCCCTCCAGCAGTAAATCCTCCAACTCTTTAAAGAGGGGGGTCTTGTTGTCGCGCAATTCGGGTTCGATCCAATTCTCGGGGTAGAGAAACACCTTTCGGTTGGCTTCCCACACGCGGTAGTTTTTGCGCCAAACCCACTGCCGTTGAGCCTCCGGCGCAAAGCCGTTACCCGCTTCAAGGTTCAATTGAATGCGCTGCACCAGTTGTTGCGCCGAGGCGATCGCCTGTTTGGTGCGCGAGGTGTCGAAACACGCGCCCATCTCGGGGTCGATCAAGTAGTGCTCATAGACATCGGCTGTGTTGCGGAAGCCGCGATTGTCGTTGAGGATTTTGGCAAGAAGCGCGTCTCGTTGCCGTTCCCGCAACGGATCGTTGATCTGTTTGAGGGCCGCGAAGTAATCGTCTTCGGCGATCTGGTCTTGCAGGGTGGATTGGGCAAGATCGCCTTCGGGCGTCCGGGCCAGGGACCAAACCGTTGCCGCGGAGCTGCCCAATGCGCTGGCTACTGCCATCAGCCGCTCCACGGCCAGAAGGCCGTCTTGATTGCGAAACTGGGCCATGGTTGAGAAGTTGAACCCGTCAGCCCCGAACGCGAAGCTCAGGTCCGATGCGTCCCATCCGCCCGGTGCCGCGCCAAGGGCCGCTTGCATCGCGGCAAGATCGCTTTGACCGATCTTCAGCCGCTCAAACAACCCGAGGTCGGAGTCCGAGGTCTGGGTGGAGAACCAAAGCACATTGACGCGCTGATAGTCGAGCAGCCGCAATAGCCCGCTAAGGCCATGGTGACCATCGGTCGGGGCCACTGGTAATCCGGTCACATCCTGCCAGTTCATCGTATTGGCAAGCTGGGCACTGACCGCGATGTCCAAATGCGTCAGCCCCGCGGCGTCGGCGATCTGGGCCTGTTTGCCGAACCGCGCAAGCTCGTCCGCGGTGATGGACTGGGCTGCCATCGTCGATAGGGTAACGCCCGCCGTTCGAAGGATCGAGGCGAGTTTCTCTGGCGTGTTGAGCAGATCGTTCAGCACGTCCTCGGCGATGTCCCAGCCTTGGCTCAGAACCTCGGTCGCGGCTTCCAGGGCCGCCGAGAGCGTCTCCGACACCTCCGCGTCCTCAACAAGAATTTCGCCGGTTGGCGTGGCCTCGGGGAGCCCGATCCGGCTGATCGCATCGACAAGGTCGGCCAACAGCGCCGCTGCCTGTGTCGGATGGAATGGGCTGTCATCGGCCGGCATCTGGATCAGCGCGATCGCCGTGTCGACCGTGAGGTTGTGGAAGTCCAAAACCACAAGCGCATCGACGATAAGGCGCAGCTCTTCCAGTACTGTCGGATCAAACCCAATTTCATCTGCCAACGTGATGATCGCATCGGCATCGGCATCGCTACCCATGGCCAGCAGAGTTGCCACATCGCGCGCCGTGCCCGTCAGCGCGGTGGTGAGGTCAGAAAAGCTGCAGCCCACGGTGCCACTTAACTCCTGCAGCATTGCAAGCCGGATGATCTGATCGCGGTGCCCCACATTGGCCACCTGGGGCAGCTTCAAGAACTGGTCCAGATCGTCAAGCGGCAGGTCGGTTTGCTGAAGAAGCCGTCCAAGATACTGCATCCTGTCCAGCATGGCCGCGAGATTGGTTTGATTGTTTGGCCAGCTTAGGCTGCCATCCTGAAGGACAAGCGTGGTGGCTTGCGGGTTGACAAAGGCGCTGTTCAGAAGCGCAAGCGTCGTTTCTGCGGGCAGTTGTAGCAAGCGCGCCAATGCGTTGAGGTCGCCATGGGTTTCGAACTGCCCCTGGTTCTGGACACCCCAATTGCCTTGCCATTTCGGCGCTTGGCCAAGCGTGATTTTCCCAGCATCGGCAATCCCAAGGACTGCGGCGGCGTCTGCCAACTGCGCGGCCGCGACCACGGTGTTCAGGCGTGTCGCGCGGCGAAGCTGGCCATGCCCCAAGCCGAGATGGTGCAGATAGGCGCGGGTTCGATCCAGGTCAATATTGTAGGGCAGGACCCAGGGAAACCGCGCGGTGGCAATCACATCATAGGCGGCGTCGAACCGATGCTGAGGCTCGGCGGCGAGTTGGTCCGCCTCCCAAGTGGTTTGCAGGTCTTCGTGGTCGCTTTGGCGGTTGCCGACCACGCCTTCCAGCACTTCTAGCGTCAGGTCGATATAGGGCATCAAGGTGTGACTGTTGGCGCAATCCAGACGCAGCTTCAACAGATCGGGTCGGCGGTCGCTTAACAACGCGAGCCCCGTGTCTTGCACGCCGTTCAACGCCGCTTCGTCGAGGTATTTCAGCAGATCGACATAATAGGCGGACGGACTGAATATGGACCGGCACTCAGAACAGCCGCCTTCCAAGGCGCCGTCGAAGAGTTGTCCGACCATGGTGCTCGGCGGATCGTTATCGCGATCCTCATCGCGCAGCCCAAGGGCGGTGGACATGCTGCCCAGATGAGCGGCCTTGAGGTAGACATCGCTGGCGATTTCGCGCCCGTTATCGCCGATCTTCGTCTCAACCAAATCGATGAACCGCTCAAGCCCCTGATCGCGCACCGCATTGCTGGAATACAGCCCCACATCCATGACGATCTCAGCGATCCGACCACGGCCGCTGGCAGGGGCGATCACGAATAGCGTCGCCAGATCGGCCAGCCCGTTCGAGGCGTCGGTGCTGTCGAGCATATCTTCGTGGGCCAGCATCCGCAGATCGGCCGGACGCGTCAGATCGATATTCGGCCGCCGGGCCATCTCATCGGCGCGTTCTTGCGCGATCTTCACATCGGATTTCTGCAAATAGGTGACGAAGGCCGCCGTGGGGAAGGCCGCTTCGATCCGCTCCAACAAAGCGGTGGCGTAATTTCCAAGCCGGGCGTTTTCCGTAGCCCCTTCGATCTCGGCGGGCATCTCATGCCCTTCGCGCAAATAGCCGATCATCGCGGCCCGATCGATGCTGACCAGGTTTTCCGCGCTTTTCAGGCCGATCGACTTCACCAAGGTGATTGTGAGGGTGGCGTCATGGCCAAGCACCCGCCAACTGTCCACTGCCGCCCGAAGCTGCGCCGCATTTCGGTTGCTGATAATCTCCGAGATCACATCCCACTTCTCGGGCTGCGGTCGTTCGGACAACGCCACATCGAGCACCGTCCCCAGATCACGCTGCCTGACCGAGCAGGCCCGCATGAGGCGCACCAGATCGCCCTGGCTGTCGGCAGCGTGGGCTTTGCGCAACTCTGACAGGGTCGCAAATATCGTGTCGAAATCGATCGCGGGGATCCAATTTGCCGCGCGCGCATCTTCCAGCAGTTTGCGTAGCCGCAAATTGGCGGTGGTGATGATGGTATCGACGCTCAAAGCCAAGCCGCCAAGGGCCCAGCCAAAGGGGGCCGCCGCAACCTTGTCGGACAAAGCCGGTAAGCCAAACTCCTCGACCATATCCCAGGCCCGGACGAAATGCGCCAGCGCCACGGCGTTCTCACCGGTTTTCGACGCCAGCCAGGCCACGTCTTCCGCGTCAAACGCAGAGGGGTTGTCCCCTTCTACAAACGGCTCCACCGCTTGGAAAAGCCGGAAATAGAGCGACAATTCGCGTGTCGCCCCTTCCGCCAGGACGAAATCGACCTTTTCGGATTTGCCGGCATCCATGATCAGGCCGGATTTCGACAGGACCGTGTTGTACTTCGGCGGGCCGGACAGCCGCACCAGAAGGTTCCGCTCCCGCGGCGTGATCAGATGATCATCGGCATACATGATGTGGTAGCGGCCGTTCTTTGCCGTCGGTTGCGCGCCAAGGCGCCGTTCCTTCTTTAAGGCGCGATCCACGACTTCGACGTAATAATCCGGCAGCGGCGTGCCTTCGGCATCGGTCACACCGCCTGAGACCGAATAGGGGCCATCGCGATACAGCGGGTCCGGCATGCCCGTGCTTGGGGGCCGGGGGGGTCTCGGCGGCTCGGGGGGCTCCGGTGGTTGCGGGGGCCGGGGATTTGTCGATCCAAGTGGCTCCATGGCCACGTTGATGATCCAGCCGGTGTCCGATCGCTCGATCTTGCCATCGCCCCGGCTCTGATAGGTGTGCTCCGCGCGCTCGGCGATCACCTCAAAGGTCTCCGGCGCGACATCGGTGGGTTCGAGATGCTCCAGCCTGACCACCGCTTGGCCCCGTTCAGAAGCCTCTCCCCTCGTGATGAACCGGCCGCCCTTGGCATCGGCATAGGTCAAGGTCGGCACCAGCCCGTTGAGCGGCTGCCCATTTGCGCCTGTCATCACCAGCACGACCTCCAGAAAGGTCTCGGCCCGCGGTTTGCGTCCGCTCAGCCCTTTTGCGGGAAGGATGTAGCGAAAATGCCCTTTGTCGACGCGTTGGGGTTTGCCCAGGGGCAGTTTCGGGGTCGATTTCCCCTCATGAGTAATTTGATATTGGCTCGCCTCGAAATCGATCTGCTGCATGATCCGCGATGGCAGATCCTCTTGGACAAGCTCCCCCCGGTTGTTCGCCTCACGCGGCCCAAGGGTCATCGGTTTGCCGTCCTTCAACACCAGAAAGAGCGTCAGTTCCCCATGCGCCAGGGCGCGTTCCTCTGGGGATGTGATCAACCTGATTTCGAGTTTCATTACCACTCCTCTGGCCAAACCATGTTGACGCCGAATTCAAACGGGCTACCGAGATAAATCGCACCGTTGTTATAATCGTATATTTCTTCAATTTGCTCTTTCGAGAAATCCCAGTTCTCTTTTGCAGTGCTGCAAGCTGCGCGCTCTTTAAGAGTTTCTTCGTTGGAGCAGGAATAATACCCCATCACGTCGCCCTTAAAGAGTTCATCGGCCTCGGAAAAACCCAAGGGCAACATTAGTGTTGTCATTTCCGAAAAGGGGTGGTCCAAGCCAAGAGAATGCCCGATTTGTGTTCAAGCGTTCGCTTGACACTTAAGGCCTTTCCACCACCTGGCAGGGGCCTATTTTCAATTTTATCAACATCTATTGTGACTTGCCGGCCGCCTTGGCTGGCAACACCTACCACCACTCCGTGACTGCTCTCAATGTCAATAGTTCCAAAAACAACTTGAATTTCGCCGGGCCCTACATCCATTTCATCAGATGTCACACGCGTTTGCGTTTCAATGGTCCACTGTGTTTTCTGGTTTGTCTCGTAGTCAAATGAACTCCCTGTATATGCTTGATAGAGTTCATCTTTGACTGTTTGTTCAAGGTCACTATACGTGTATCCGAGAGACTTTAGTCGCGCATCCAGCTTTTTGTTTTCAATTATTACCAGGTCAATCTCTATTGTATAATTCAGGCCATCTTCGCTTCTTGTTACGGTCTTTGGGGAGAATTCAAGCAAGTGAGATTGGAAACCTTGATAATCGGGTTTTGTTGGCGCTTCCGCGACGTTGGGCAAAAGCAGCAAAGGGGCCAACAATAGCTGGGCCCACTTCCCAGTTTGATCGACATAGCTAATCGGATTGCCGCGTACATAGGCATAGAGGTTTGGGCCATCGACCATTCCCGCCGGGTCGGCACTGGTCCAACGCGCAAGCCACGGCATGTAATAGCGCGCGCCGTGGTAGGAAAAGCCGCTTTCCTCGTCGCGTTCCTTGCCGGTGTAGCCATAGCGTTTGGCCGGCGGGGCGCGCTGGCCATTGACCGCGCGGTAGGCGAGCGTGCCATAGGGGTGATACTCATCGTAGGAGATGACTTGGGCGCCATCATCCAGTTCCAATGTTGCCGATCCCAGATGGTCCCCCATCTGGTAACGCACCAAGGGCTCGGGCGATGCGACCGGTGCGCCGTTTTCGACAGTCAGCGTTTCGACCAAGGCGATGCGGCTCTCGCCCTCCATCACATGCAGGCTCTCTCGTTCTTTCTGAAGCACCCCGTTGATCCGCTCGCGGTAAATCTCCACCCCGCCGAGATAAAGCCGCTCCGTCTCGCGCCCGCCGGGGAAGCGGCGCAGTTTGCGCACGCGCTGCCCGTCTGAACCATAGGTATAGAGCGCCGTCTCTCCCGCGCCCGTGTCGAGCGAGACAAGCTGCTCGGCAAAGTTCCAACCCAAGGCGCTCAGGTGGCCTAGTTCGGTCAAACTGCCGTTGGCGTTGTGCTCGAACCGGCTTTCCACGGGCGCATCCGCCGCGCCAAGCCGAGTGGCCTTAAGGCGGTTGCTGGCCTGATCATATTCGAAATGGCGCGTCCATTGCCCGCCCGGCGCGATATGGCGCATCAGGATGAGGTTGCCGCCCGCGTCATAATCGTAAATCTGAGAGTAGCGCCGCATGCGCTGACCGTCTTCGGGATGGCTGCGGATTAGACCGGCGATCTGCCAATCGGGCGCGCCGTTTTGGTCGATATGCTCGCGGCCATTGGCCTCTCGCAGGCGCCCAAGCGGGTCGTAGCGGTATTCGGCCAAGGGCTCGACAACGTCATTGCGGAAATACACCGCTTGCTGCGCGTGGTCGCGTTTGGTGGTGATTTGTCCTGTGATATCATAGGTATAGACGATGTCCTGCAGCACATCGCTATCCGAGATCGCGGTCATACGCGTCAGCCGATAGCTGAGTGGGTCATGCTCATAACTCGTTGTGACCTGATTGCCGTAGCGGATCCATGTTCGCTGGCCTTTGGCGTCGTAATCCAATTCTTCGACGAAATCGGAATAGGGCACACCACGCACGGATACTTCGATGCGGGCCAGCACGCCGCCCGTATCGTAATGCAGGCGGGTTTGGTTGAGGGGCGGCGCAGCCCCGGGTGTGGCGGGTTCTGGATAGGGGGCTATGGCATGGATCACCCGATCCAGCGCATCATAGGAGGTTTCAGCGAGAAACGCCTCCGGTTCGAGCAAGGCGGTCCGGTCAACGGCATCCTCCGGCCAATCCACTGGGTCAAGATCGGGCCGGACAAGCTGCCGACGGGTTTCCAAAGGTTGCCCCGTCAGGCTGACACGCCGGGTTTCGCTGAGCCCCGATTGATCCCAAGATCGCCAGACACGACCGATCAGATTGCGCGCGATGGCATCCTCATGCGCGTCGCCATATTCGGTGACCGCCACCCGTTTAGGGGCGGCCCAGGTGGGGTAGGTGACCTCAACCGTGACGGGCCGCCCAAGCCCGTCATAGGTTGTTTCACTGCGAAACCCGCGCGCGTCCCAGGCCAGCATCAGCCGCCCAAGCGCATCCTGGAACACCCAATTCTCCCCGCTATCCATGCTCTCGGCGTGCAGCACGGGCTTGGGGGTCTCTTCATCGGGTGGCGGCAGAAGGTTGTGGTGGTTGCGCACCGCCAGATTGCCACGGCCATCGGTGACCGAAACCAAATTGCCCTCGATATCCAGCGCGGTGAGAGAGGTAATTTTGCCGAATGCGCCGTTGTCACCGACCTCGCAGATCGTGCGGCCCAAGACGTCGCTGAATTGAGTCGACGGCGTTCCGGCATAATCAAGCGACAGCTCCGCCGCGCGCCTTGCGTCTTCGCCTAGCTGCTGGTCCACGCGCTCGGCGGCCCAACTCGGGGCATGGCTGTTTAGGCTCAGCGAGGAGAAATGCGCCCCAAGATCCTCATCTAAGGCCGGGTCCGCGATATCGGCCAAATCGCCCGCGTCCCAGGTGACTGTCTTCCAGGGCGTGATCTGCACCTTCTGCCAGGACTTGTCGGCGGCCAGCGCGCCGATGGCCCGATCGGCGGCATCGTAGAATTGCCAGCCGCTGGCGCCGAGGTCGTCCAGCCCATCGCCGGTTTCATACCCATCATTGTCCGAGAAATAGGGCTCGAACTGGCGCAGCGGCGCGCCCTTGTTGTTGAACACCGTGCGACCCGTCGCGACCCATCGCTCCGCCGCGTCGACCGTCTCCACCAGACCGGAAGGCTCCAACCGCAGGGCCGGGCCGGGCTTGGCCTGGGCCTTGGTCAGGACGGTTTCGCCAAAGCCGTTGAAATAGCTGTGCGAGACTTGGGTTTTCGTGCGCTCAGGGGTGCTGAAAAAGAACTCTTCATAGGTGGTCTGGGTCACCCGAACCGACGCGCCATCGCGCGACCATGCGAACAGATCGTAGCTCATGAATGCGCTTGGATGGTCAAGATTGTCGGCCTCGGCACTTTCGCGGCCAGTTTCGGGATCACCGCCGTCGACCTTGCCCATCGCCGCCGTGGCCACGACATAGCCCAAGGCGTCATGGGCCACCGCGCTCCAATTATGGTTGGCGTCGCGGACCAGCTTTGGGGCCATCACCCGGTAGTCGTTCTTGGCCAAGACCTGATGGCCAAGCGCGTCGGTGGAGGAGATAGGCAGCAACCCGTAAGCGTCCGTTTTTTGCCAGCTTTCAAAACCGAATACATCGCGCGCGCCTACGGGTATGAAAAAGCGATCGGCGGTGTCGGCGGGGAAAATGGCTGTGCCCGAGGCAACCCAATAGGTGCCGTCGTCCCCTTCGACATAGCCGGCGCGGGCCAGATCCGCCGCGCTGACCTTATCGCCATAAAGCGAGGTGAGCAGAGCCGAGGTGAAGGCCAGCTGCTCGGTGTGATGCGACAGGCGGAGCAGACCGGCTTCGCCAAGGGGCAGGGCGTCGGTCAGCGTGTCGTTCCAAAAGAAGCTGCGGCTGTGCGAGATCAACCGCTTGGCGGGCGTGTCCAGATCCGCAGGGACGGCGTAATCCCGGCTTGGCAGGGTGCTCAGGAAATCCGCCAGCTCAGCGACCTCGATCCAATCGCCGGAGGTCTGCAGGCCGGTCACCTCGCTGACGCGGCTCTCACAAACCTTGGGGAGACGATGCACCCGATCTTCACTCAGCAGCGACAGCGGCACCGGCCCCGAGGGGGTGAGTTGATCCTGCGTCATCGTCACTTCGGTCACGATCATTCGGGTGGCGGTTTGCGCGGCGACAACCGCGGCGGGGGCGTTGGCGTCGACCAACCCGCGACCATAGGCTAGCGAGGCCGTCGAGACCGGCTGCCCGAACGCATCGCGGGCCAGCACAAGGTCATGGGACAGGCGCGGGTCGTCGGGGTTGCGATCCAAGGTGATACTGAAGCTTTCCTCCTCCAGCATCTGGAACACCGCCCAATCGCGCAGCCGCGACCGGTCGGACGCCCCGCGCGCCTGTCGTTTGATCAAGCTATGGTGGGTGATCGCCACGCTATAGGGGTGGTTCTGGGCCTCGGTTCCGTCGAGCGCATAGGTCTCGCTTCGCAACACGCTTCCCCTGAGAGCGTGGATTGCGTCGCGTCGCTCAAGCGCCGAAAGGCCACCGGGCAGGGCCGACCAAGCCGAGGGCATCTTCAGCGCGTCGGTTGAATAAAACTCGGCATCGAGTCCCTGCAACAGATCGCGCCCCTCCTTCTCGGCCCCGGTGTGATACCAAGTCCGCGTTAGGTGTTGCGGCTGTGTGTAAACCCGGTTCGTCGCGTCATCCACGGTCTCGAGATCATAGCGGTCAACCCGCGCAAAGCCCCGGAACTCTCGATCATCTGGGTCGAACCACCCGTGATGATAGCTGTAGGTTTGCGTGGCTTTCAGCCCGGTAATCCGATCCTCGGTCTCGGCACTCGAAAGGCAGTGTACCGGAAACGGCAGACGGGTCAGCCAGGGGCGGCCCGCATCGCGGTCCTGAAGGTAGTAATAGGTAGATGGTAAATAGGAAAAGCGGTTGATGCCGCCCATCGCATTGTCCACCTCGGCCAAAAGATAGGGCTTCTTAGCGCCCACGATCTCGGCGTACTTGGTAACGCCGTCGGGCCCCAGCCAAACTAACTGCGCCACGCCCTTGCCAAGGATATCGGCGAATTGGACCTCTTCGGGCGCGGGCATTGCCGGCAGGGCCACGTCAAGCTCTACCGGCGCGGTCCACCCGGCGCCGCCTCTGTTCAGCCAGATCGTCAACTTGCCGCGGGTGTAGTAGGCGATATCACTGGTCCCGCTGCCATCGAAATCGGCAAGGTAGATCCGCGACAGATCGAACTGATCAGGGCGGTCGAAGCTTGGCGCATCAGCCATGGCGACCTCGGCACCGAACCGGCCATAGCCGAGATTGGGCCAGTAACTGACGGATCCGCGTCGAATTCGCACGATATCGCTCAGCCCATCACCGCTCATATCCGACAGGAAAACAGTCGCTTGGTCCGTATAACTGAGCCATCTGGTGCCCGCGCCGATTGCCAGCTTGGTGGTACGTGGTGCCTTGTCGCCGGATAACCCATCCGACGGCACCCATGTTAGCCGCTCCCCGTCGGAGGCAAGCTTGTCGGGAAGCCCATCACCAGTGATGTCTATGGGCCGCCACGCGCCAAAATCTCCTGAAACGCGCGCGCGCCGCGACAAGACAACGGCGGTCTCGCTGTCCAGGATGTCCGTCGCGTTATAGACGCTGTCGATCCCGTCAAAGGCAGCCCGGAGGTATCGGCGCTGCGATCCATCCACCGAAGCGGGGGTGAGCGTTTGGCCAAGCGTGCCCACATTGCCCGACTTCGGCATTGCTTGGGCGTCGGCCAAGACACCACCGCCAAGGTTGCGTTGGAAATGAAGCGCGCTGCCTGACTGTGTGAGAAGTCCGGGGATGCCTTCGGCCCAAAGATCGATCCAAGTCTCCTGCGCTTCGGATGTCGGGACCCGCATCGGATCGCCGGTTGTGTTGCGCAGGCTTTGGACGCTCCCCCCCCAATCCGTACGCTGATAGGTGAAGCGCAACTCCGGTGTCGCCTTGATCCGGTCCGCCAGCACCGGTACCGCGGGATCGAAGCCAACCTGACGCGCGGTGATCAATTCTGAAAGCCCGGCATCATTGGTTTGATAGCCGAACTCCAAGGCGCGTACCGCAACGGGCTCGGCACCCAACTCGGCGAAATTGTGAAAGGCGATCACCCTGTCGCAACGGCGCCGCCAGACCTGCTCGAATCCCGCGCGGCCGCGGCGGAACGGGTCGGGGCGGGTCGACCAGGTTTGTGCTTCTGTGTGTCCAGGAATCTCTCCCGTATGCTCGCCATAGTCGAAGACCAGCGAAAAGGCGAAGGCTTCGGGCGCCAGGCCGGAGCCGCGATAGGGAAGGGTGTTCCCGTAAAAAACCCGTTTCGGGTAAAGGACAGAGGTTCCTCCCGATTCCGATTTGTAGTGAAACTCGATGACATTGCCGAGTGTATCGAACCGCCGCTGTAGCTTCCATTCGAACACGTGCTCGGGGGTGTCCGGCTGTGCGACGCGGCTGTCGGGGTCAAGCCCGAACAGCGAGACGACATTGTCACTGTCCCACACCCGCCAATGGCTGGGGCTGCCGTCCAAAGGGCGCCAATGTTCGATCCGAGAGTGGCCGCGTTCGACGCGTGTGCGGTAGCGGTAGACGGCGTAATTAATGCGATCATCGGTAATAACCGTGCGAGCGTCGTCGCGGTGCGGAACAAATTCTTCGCCGGTCACGAAGGTGAAGACATCCTCGGCGTCGGAATAGGTCGGGATCGATTGCGAGACACGACGTTGGATGGACCGGATCGGCACCCCCCAGCCCAAGCCAAAAAAGGACGCACTGTTACCGGAATCGTAGCTGAGTTGCAGATTTGGCGGCAGCGCGCGCGGACTGCTTTGCGGCAATGGCAGAGAAAACCCGACCGTCCCAGTCGCTGGATTGCTGGAAAATTTTTCGCCAAGCCCGCGAAGCCCTCCACCGCCTTGTGGCAGCGAGGCTGTGTCCAATATGCCTTGCTGGCTCATTGGGCTGCCATCCAAAGTCTTCTCTCAAATTTATATAGTATGGGCCAAGTTGACGATATTGTTGCCCTAGGGTCAAGGGCGACGCGGCTGGATCTAAGCCGACGTTCCCAAGTGACCTGCCGTTTGATCGCAAAATCGCCTGATGATTACAGCGGGTCCAATCAAGAGAGTTGGTCCCAGAATTTCGACCAGTTTGCAGCCTTGTTAAGATGGATCAAGGTTTCATGTCAGGCTGCTGATTTCATTGGCTCCTTGTTGTTGGCATAGGCTTCGATTGGGATCAATATGCCATGGGTCGAGTTTGGGGCTCGGAGTTGTAGTAGGTCAGCCATTTGCCGATCCAAGTACGCATGACCGGATCGAGGGCCAGTCGGTCGACATAGGTGACGTCCTCCTGGCCCGCCAACCGGCCGTAGACGGTCTGTACGAATGGCAGGTTTCATAGCAGCATAGTAACACCGAGATTCTCGCTCATGCGGCAGTTCCCACGCCGCGAGCGCGCGCAGCGGGAAATCCGAATTTACAGAATGGGCTCGAAGCCGCCTTGCGGCGGCGCAAAGCAGAGCCCGGGAATCTCACCGACTGAATGGCGGCTTTGATCATTTCGGCCACGTTGGCTCAGGGTTGCGGCGAATGATCGGAGTCCGCCCTCCTTTTCGGTGGTCAGAGTTGTCCTGCACCTTGCATGAGAGTCCAGCTCCGGGCTGGCTGCCGCCATCTGACATTTTTGCTCGGAAAACTTGCCTCATGACATCACGCCTGCTTTCACAAGGGCACTTGTGTCAGGTGAAGACTAGATGAATGGCGGCGAAGCTCAGACGGAAACGCGCACGGACGATTCTCATGGAAAATGGAGAGGGCAGCGATGAGTGATAGAAGAAAATGGGGCCACCATATTTCAGCCGACTTCGCGCGCGCGGGGTGAGGTCTTAGGTGCCGCTGGGCAGTCATTGCGGCAGTCGTCGCCTATCCTTAGCGGTGCACGCACTCGAAAGGGAACGCTCTGCAAAGCGAAAGCGCTACACGGCAACGCGCGATGCAGGTTTTACGGCGGGGCGTCGACCGGACCAAAGACGCCAGAGGGCCGCGCACGAATAGCAGAGGCGCAACGGCAGCGCTGGGCGAAGTGGCGGATGGGCCGGTTGGATTAGTCGCCCGCCTACGTAGGAATCTCAACGCCCAACCTTTCGAGCGCATCGCGGTAGCGGTCGAAGCGCGCAAAATCCCGTGCTCTCGGGTTGGCGATCCGTGAAAGGTCAAGATTGTCGTGAAGGTCTGCGATCTTCACCGTGCGACCGATCTCGTTTCGGGCCGCGCGCTCAATGAACTCCGAATAGGTCTCGTGATCGCGGCGCGTCACCGTGTCCAGTGCGGCGAGGATCGCATCCGAGGCGCCTGCCGCGCGCAACGCATCTGGCGTCCAGTCCGTATCCTCGATCACATCGTGCAGGACCGCAACGATTTGGGTCGTCTCTCCCTCGCAGGCCAACATCACGCGAAGTGGGTGTAGAATGTAGGGCTTGCCCGCCTTGTCAGTCTGTCCGCGATGGGCGGCGGTGGCTATTTCGATGGCACGTTCTAAGTCGAAAGGTCGCATAGCGTGTCTCCGGAAAAAAGGAAATGCCATTGCTCAATCGGCGATGAAGTCCTGGCGACAGGCTTCAGCCATTCTTGCGGCGAACGCCTCATGGTAGCTTTCAAGACTTCGGGAAATTGGACCTTCAACGCTATTTAGTTGAACAAGTCCTCTCTGAACGGGCCCCTGATCTACCGCAGCCATGAGTTCCCTAGCGAGCATGACTATGCCCTCGTCGCCAACGCTACCCTCGGTCAAGAAGGAGTGACCATGAAACTCCGCGACGATACCAAACAGCCTTTTATCGCGTTCGAAATGAGCTAAAGCAGTTCGAAACATGTCGCCCTCTCTTGCCACCCAATACAGTTTCGCGGAGGCAACGACAGCAGCGAGGGAAGAGAGATACTGTTCGCAAGAACAAGCTGTAGCGACGCGGGGGTGAGTGGCATCTGCGCAAGGGCTATCCGCTTGAGCAGCTTGACTGGACAGGCAAACCATCATTGCCAAGAGCAAAGCTAGGGTGCGGATTTTTTCCTTACTCCCAAACATAGTGAATGCCTCTCCGTCACCCAAGCTCTGCATTCAGCTTACTGAAAGACGCTCTTGAAAATCCAGCGAGTTCCGAAGCAGTCCCTGTCGCGCTGGGGGATAAATAGGGGGATGCTGTCGGCTTGGCGCACCATTTTCCATGGAATATCAATGTCTTGTATGGAGCAAGTGGTAGCCCGTAGGGGAATCGAACCCCTCTTTCCAGGTTGAAAACCTGGCGTCCTAACCGATAGACGAACGGGCCATACCGTGGCGTGACGGCGTAGTAGGCAAAAGCGGGGGCGCGCGCAAGAGGGTTTTACACCAAAAAGAAACGCCGGGACGAATTTTCTCTCAGGGCTCTCCGTCATGCCCTTGCGGCGTCTTCAAGGCGAAGCTGCACGGTTTGTCGGCCTCCCCAGTGATTGATGTCGAGCCGCCCGGCGAGATGAAACCGCGCGCCGCCATGATCCCGTAGCGCGGCCCCAAGAGGGCCGTCGAAGGCCCCGAAGGCAATCGCATCAAGCTGTGGCCCGGTGCCGTCTCCGAAGCGCAGTTTAAGGTGGCCGTCGCCCACTTGTTTTACAAAGGTGATCTGCATGTCGGCAAACGCATAGCGCGGCCCCGGCGCGCCCGCGCCAAAAGGGCCAGCCGCGTCGATCTGATCAATCAATTCGGGGTTTGCCGCGCCCGGCATGAGCAGGCCATCAAGGCGAAGATCCGCGGCACCGGCCGCACCCGCGCCCTGTTTGTCCAGAAGCTCGGCAAGGCGGGTCATCGCCGGGTCCAGCTTGTCGCGCGCCACGGTCAGACCGGCGGCCATGCGGTGACCCCCCCCCTTGATCAGCAGGCCCTCCGCCGTGAGACGTTGAATACAGGCGCCAAGGTCCACGCCCGAGATCGAGCGCCCCGATCCCTTGCCTTCGTCGCCCTCAAAGCCGATCACGATGGCGGGGCGGTTTGCTTGTTCCTTGAGGCGGCTTGCGACGATTCCGACGACGCCGGGGTGCCATCCATCGCCCGCCGCCCAGACCAAAGGTCTGTCCAGTCCTCGCGATTCGGCTTGTTCTAGGGCGCTTGCGCGGACGGCCGCCTCGACCTCGCGACGTTCGGAGTTGAGCGTTTCGAGACGTTCTGCCAGCGCGCGGGCCTCGGAGGGGTCCTGTGTGGCCAGAAGCCGGGCCCCGAGATCGGCACGGCCGATCCGTCCGCCCGCATTGACGCGGGGCCCGAGCACGTAGCCAAGATGATACGCCTCGGGGGGGCGGTCGAGCCGGGCCATATCGGCCAACGCGGCGAGGCCGGGGCGCGCGCGCCGCGCCATGACACGGAGCCCCTGCCGCACGAAGGCACGGTTCACCCCGATCAACGGCGCCACATCGGCGACGGTGGCCAGAGCCACGAGATCGAGCATGTTCAGAAGGTCAGGGCCCTGTTGCCCGGCCTCGCGCATCTGTCGCCCGGCCTCGACCAGCATCAAAAAGACCACACCGGCGGCGCAGAGATGTGCCAGAGTGCCTTCCTCGTCCTGACGGTTGGGATTCACCACGGCCACCGCGGGGGGGAGTGTTTCGCCCCCGAGGTGATGATCGAGGATCACCACGTCCGCGCCCTTGGCGGCGGCCACGGGTCCATGGCTGAGCGTGCCGCAATCGACGCATACGATAAGATCGTGATCCTGCGCGAGCATGGCCATCGCCGCATCGTTGGGCCCATAGCCTTCGTCTATGCGGTCAGGAATATAGAGCGTGGTCTCGTGGCCCAACTGGCGGAACCAGTCGATGAGAAGCGCCGCCGAGGCACCGCCGTCAACATCGTAGTCCGCGAAGATCGCGATTCGCTGACGCGCGTTCACCGCGGCCAGAACCCGGTGCGCCGCCGTTTCCATGTCGCGCAGGCTTCGGGGGTCGGGAAGAAGGTCGCGTATCTGCGGGGTCAGGAAACTTTCGGCGGCCTGCGGCTCTACGCCGCGCCGGGCCAGTATCTGGCACAGGGGCCGGGGCAGGCCGGTTTGCTGGGCCATCGCCTCGGACAGGCGGTCGATCTCGGTGTCCGGTCCGACCCAACGGCGGCCCGACAGAGATTGAGCGACGTCGAGAAAGCTCATGAGCGGGCAAGGATGTCGGCGGTGGCGCGGGCGATCGCGAATTCGCCATGCAGATGCGAGATCGCTGCGCGGTGGAGCGCCTCGGGGGTCATCGTGGGCAGGTCCCGCGCCCAGCCTGTATCTGCGTTGGCCGCGAAGGCGGCGCAGGCGTCATGAGCGAGCGTGACAGCGAATCCGAGATTGGCCGCCATGCGCACGGTGGTGGACACGCAATGCGGTGTGGTCAGGCCGCAGATCGTGACCTTGTCTTCACCCAATGCATGAAGGTGCGCCTCTAACCCCGTGCCGATAAAGGCGGAGTTCACAGATTTATCAAAGTTGGGCTCATCGCCCTGCGGGGTTAACCCTGCCTTGAACATGGTGCCGCCCGTGTCGGGGCCAAGCGGACTCCCGGATTCGGTGCTGATGTGGCGGACGTGGCAAACAGGCGCATCTGCCCCCCGCCATGCGCCCAGCAAATGCGCGGCATTCGCCTCGGCATCGGGATTGTTGCGCGCGCCCCAGACGGGGCTCTCGAACCCGGTCTGAAAATCCACGAGTATGAGCGCGCCTGCGACCATCACATCGGGTTGCGATAGACCATCCGGCGCAGCGAGCCTGATTTCGACCGCATCAGAACGGTTTCGGTTTCCACATAGGTGGGGCGCATCTTGATGCCCGCCGCGAGCGAGCCGTCGGTGACGCCGGTGGCGGCAAAGATGACATCGGACGTGACCATCTCGTCCCGCGCATAGATGCGGTCGAGATCGGTGATCCCGGCCTTGGCCGCGCGCCCCTTTTCATCGTCGTTGCGGAACAGAAGCCGGCCCCAGATCTGGCCACCCATGCATTTGAGCGCGGAGGCCGCGAGCACCCCTTCGGGCGCACCGCCGGTGCCCATATACATGTCGATGCCGGTCAGTCGCGCCTCGGCGCAATGGATCACGCCCGCGACATCGCCATCCGGAATGAGAAACACGGCGGCACCGGTTTCACGGATTTCGGCGATCATGTCTTCGTGCCGGGGACGTTCAAGGACGCACACGGTGATCTCGGAGGGTTTCACCCCTTTTCCACGGGCCAGTGCCTCGACCCGTTCGCGTGGGGACATCTCAAGGCTGATCACGTCACGAT
This sequence comes from Roseovarius sp. E0-M6, assembly GCF_037083845.1. Classification (NCBI taxonomy): domain Bacteria; kingdom Pseudomonadati; phylum Pseudomonadota; class Alphaproteobacteria; order Rhodobacterales; family Roseobacteraceae; genus Roseovarius; species Roseovarius sp. E0-M6. Next base: position 241,557 of record NZ_JBAPLA010000001.1, read on the forward strand.
CATAGCCCGGCCCGATGGCCAGCTTGTCCATATAGGTGTCGGGCGCGTGCAGCAGGCTGCCGCGCGGGGCCATCGCGATGACGGTCAGGGCGTTGGGCATGGCCTTGGCGGTGAGTGTTGTGCCTTCGAGCGGATCAAGCGCGATATCCACGCCGGGCCCTTGTCCGGTGCCGACTTCTTCGCCGATATAAAGCATCGGCGCTTCGTCGCGTTCCCCTTCGCCGATGACCACGGTGCCGGCGATACCCAGTTTGTTCAGCTCATCGCGCATCGCGTTGACGGCGGCCTGATCGGCGGCTTTCTCGTCACCGCGCCCAATGAGGTGCGCACAGGCGAGCGCGGCCTGTTCCGAGACGCGGGCAAGGCCCAGAGAGAGCATGCGGTCGTCGAAATCGGGCGAGGCGGACATGGGCGGTATTCCTTGAAACTATGGATCTTTGACAGGTTTAGCGAGGGGCCGGTTACGGCACAAGAGCCGCCTCAGACCTTCTCGATCCTGAGCACGACCGGGCTTTGCGCCATAACGTCGAGCCCGGCAATATGTGCGAGCGCCTCATCAAGCGCGGCGCGCGTCGTCTTGTGCGTGACAATGAGGACGGGCGCGGTGGTTTCGTCATGGCGGGTCTGGCGCATGCGGTCGATGGACACGCCCGCCTCACCCAAGGCCGTGGCAACCTTGGCCAAGGCGCCGGGTTTGTCATCGAGAGCGAGCCGCAGGTAATAGGGGGCGGGTGTCACGGCCTTGGCCGGTTTGGCGCGGCTAAGCGTGGCGGCGGGCACGCCGAATGTGGGGATACGCATGCCGCGCGCGATGTCCATCACGTCGCCCATCACCGCGCTTGCGGTGGGGCCTTCGCCCGCGCCGGGGCCGCGCAGCACGATCTGTTCGATTGCGTCGCCTTCGAGCACGCACATGTTGGTGCCGCCCTCAAGCTGTCCAAGCGGGCTGTCATCAGGCACGAGGCAAGGCGACATGCGTTGTTCAAGGCCGCGGCCCGTCATTTGGCAAACCCCCAGAAGCTTGATTCTGAAGCCCATTCCGGCGGCGTGATGAATGTCGTCGATGGTGATCTGCTCGATGCCTTCAAGCTCGACCGCGTCGAAATCCACTTGCGTTCCAAAGGCGATCGAGGCCAGCAGCGCCAGCTTGTGACCCGCGTCGATTCCTCCGACATCGAGCGTCGGATCAGCCTCGAGAAAGCCAAGGGTGTTGGCCTCTTCGAATACCTCGACATAGGGCAGACCGGCAGATTGCATGCGTGTCAGGATATAGTTGCAGGTGCCGTTCATCACGCCCATGACACGGGTGATATCGTTACCGGCAAGCCCCTCGGTCAGAGCCTTGATCACCGGGATGCCACCGGCCACGGCCGCTTCGAAACGGATCACGGCACCGGCCTTTTCGGCGGCAAGCGCGAGGGCATGCCCGTGATGCGCCAGCAGCGCCTTGTTCGCGGTGACAACATCCTTGCCGGCGGCGATTGCGGCCTCGGTCGCGGCCTTGGCGGGGCCGTCGCTTCCGCCCATGAGTTCAATGAAAACATCCACATCGTCACGCGCGGCAAGTGTCGATGGATCGTCTTCCCATGCATATTGCGACAGGTTGACGCCGCGGTCCTTGTCGCGCGACCGGGCGCAGACGGCGGTGATCTCGACGGGCCGACCGGCGCGGGCGGCCAGAAGATTGGCCTTCTGGCGCACGATCTTGACGACACCTGTGCCAACCGTGCCCAGACCGGCGATTCCAAGGCGCAAAGGCTGACCCATGTGACATCTCCCCATTTGGTATTCAGGAGGCGATGTAGCGGGTATCGCAAGGCCGTGCAACGCGGGTTTTCAAGGGGATCACTGCACGCCGTCGCGCATCCGGCCGTGGGTGGCATCATCGACCACGCTTTGCCGTTTGAGCCCGGCGGCACGGGCCTTGAGCCGCGCGACGCGGGCATCGAAGGAGGCGGCGGCGGTGGGCGACAGGGTGGGTGCGTCCATCCGGGCCCTGAGCGTTTCAAGAGGCACAAGTTCGGGATAGGCGGCATCGCGCGTGGCATCCGAGACCGAGGCGTCGACCTCGGGGAACTGGCTGCACCCGGTGACAGCGAGAAGGGCGGCAAGGGCAAGGGGCAGGGCGCGCATGGCGGGGCCTCGGTCTGGGCGGAACGATGTGACCATGCCACCTTTGGGCGGGTATGAGCAAGCGGGGTATTGATTTGAACGCTTGTTCAGTTAAACCTCACTCATGGCAAGAACCCAAGGCTCGCATTCCGATATCACGGGGCCGCGCGTGCGCGATGCCGCGCTGCGTCTGATCGCGCAGCACGGGTATGCCGCCGTGTCGATGCGCAAGATCGCGGCGGAGGTCGGTGTTCAGGCCGGCGCGCTATATAATTACACACCGGACAAGCAAAGCCTGCTGTTCGAGATTATGCAGGCGCATATGCAGGATTTGTTAACGGCCCGCGCCTCATTGCCGGATGCGGCGGACGCGGTGCGCGCGCTTGAACAATTCACCCGGTTCCATATCCGGTTTCATTCGCGACGGCCCGCCGAGGTTTTCATCGCCTACATGGAGCTGCGCAATCTCACTCCGGAAAATTTCGCCCGCATCGAGGAGATGCGCCGGACGTATGAAGGCCAGCTTGAGGCGATCCTGCGCCGGGGTGTTGAGGAGGGTGTCTTTCGCGTGGCCGAACCCAAGGTCGCGACCATGGCGGTGATTGCCATGCTCACCGGGGTGAACACGTGGTTCCGTGAAGAAGGACGTCTAAGCCTAGACGCTGTCGAGGAAATTTACTGGGACATGGTGCGCCGGTCGGTCACGGCCTGATCCCTGTGGGGCGGCGCTGTCGGATTTCGCGCCGTGGTTGGCGGAAACCATCGGTTTTGGTGTCGCAAATCGAGGCGCAAAGGTTGCGCATGACTTCCAAACTGCGGCGAAACGCGGGGAGATATCCATATGAAGAAAATCGGATTTATCGGGCTGGGCAATGTCGGCGGCAAACTGTCGGGCAGCCTTGTTCGAAACGGAATGGACGTGCGGGTTCACGATTTGAATCCTGAATTCGTCGATACTTTTGTGACCAAAGGGGCAAAGTTGGGCGGTGGCCCGGCGGCTATGATGCGCGAATGCGATGCCGTGATCACCTGTTTGCCCAGCCCTGCGGCAAGTGAAGCTGTCGTTCAGGAGATGTTGCCAGAGGTGACGAAAGACAAGGTTTGGCTTGAGATGTCCACGACCGACGAGGCCGAGGTCAAGAGACTGGGCGCGATGGTCATCGCGCAGGGCGGCGCGGCGGTGGATTGTCCCGTTTCAGGCGGGTGTCATCGCGCCGACACGGGCAATATCAGCATTTTCGCGGGCTGCGACCGGCCCACATTTGAGCGTGTGCTGCCGCTTCTGACGATCATGGGGCGGCGGGTTTTGCACACGGGTGATATCGGAAGTGCAAGCATTCTCAAAGTGTTGACCAATTACCTTGCGACTGCGAACCTTGTCAGTTGCATTGAGGCGCTGACCGTGGCCAAGGGCGCCAACATGGATCTTGGTGTGGCCTTCGAGGCGATGCGCATCTCGTCTGGGACATCGTTTGTGCATGAAACCGAAAGTCAGGTGATCCTGAACGGGAGCCGTGACATCAGCTTTACCATGGACCTTGTGGCAAAGGATATCGGCCTGTTTCAGGAAGTTGCGGACCGGGCGGGCATTGCGCTTGAACTCAATCCGCTGCTGATTTCGATCTTTCAGGACGGAATCTCGCGCTATGGTCCGCGTGAGTTTTCGCCGAATATCATCCGGCGGCTCGAGGATGCGACGGGACTCGATATTACTGCCCCCGGCTTCCCCGCCGAGCTAACGGATGATGAGCCAGAAGAGCCGGGCACCGAAGTCCATCCCAGATATTGAGCGACGCGGCTTTGCCCCGGCCCGGTTTCACGCTAGAGGGAAACCGGGCAAGGGGGATGGCGCATGAATGACGAGGTTCTGATCACGATACGGGCGTCCGCCCCACGGCGGGCCTTCGGCCTGTTCGTGTTGGTGGCATTGGCGTTCCTGCTTCTTTATCTTGGGATCAAGAGTGCTGATCAATCCCTTGGTTTGAAGGCATTTATTGTTCTTATTGGGTTCTTTTCTCTCTATGTCGCACAACGCATGTGGCAGGCCACCGGTGCGGTTCTCGAACTTACGGAGAATGCGCTTCGGACGAGTGATGGCGAAGAGGTCGCGCGGATGGCCGAGATTGCGCGGCTTGACCGGGGCACGTTCGCCTTCAAGCCGTCGAACGGCTTTATCCTGGTGCTTCGCAAGTCGCGGTCGGCGCGCTGGCGGCCGGGGATGTGGTGGCGCGTGAACCGCCGTGTGGGGGTCGGGGGCGTGACCTCGGCCGGGCAGGCCAAGGCGATGGCCGAGATCATCGCCGCAAAGATCGCCGTGCGGGAAGATTGAAGCCACGCGTGCCGCGGTGGCGCGCCATCATGCGACTCAGGCACGAACCCCAAGGTTAAAAGGGTTTTGGGCGCGATTCCGACTGTCGGTATCCACGTCGGCATTCACGTCGGTATCACGTCGGTGCATGACGCGGAAACGCCCCGCGTAAACGGGGCGTTCGATGGATCAGGTGTAAGCAGTGGTTAAGGCGCGATCAACTGTCCCAGACGACCTGTGGCGCGAAACGCGGGCTGGTGATCATCCGGGTCACAACCGAGACACCATCGCCGAAGCCCACGTCGAACATCGGTTGATAGTCGGATTCTGACTCGACAAGAATAATCTCCTCACCATCTCCCATATTGGGCAGTTCGGAATGGCGGTCCCTGACCAGATCAGTCGTGAGAACGGGCATGTTGCCTGTGCCGCGCACCGCCGACCAAGCGACGGAATACTGATCCTGATCGGCGTCATACTTGATCACCGTCACGCGGATTTGTGTTGGGGCGCTGTCATTGGCCACACTATCGAAAAGCGCCTTGGTGTTGTCGATATAGGTGTCGTCCACAGGCGCCATTTCCCGCGAGATCATGTCGGCGACGGTATAGGTCGCCTTGTCGCGCGCGCTGTTGTAGCGGTGGATTTCGTAGAATTCATAGGTCAAGGCGACCACGAGGAAGAGGATCGGAAGGGTCAGCACCACCTCGACCATGACGGTGCCACATTCATCACGCGAGAACCGGCTCAGGCGGTTTTTGAGGGATTGAAACATGGGCATCAGAGCGGCTCCTGAACGAACGCGGTTTTGGACGCGATGGAAATCTGACCCGCGGCATCCGTGGACAGAGCACGCGCCAGATCCCATTTCGGAAAGATCGGATCGTATTTCAGGCAGGCGCGCAGAAGCATGAGTTCGTTCTGCTGACCGGGCACGAAGGCCTTGACCGGATTGCTTTCGGCCGATTTGTCGGTGCAGTCCACGCTGTCATCCAGCGCGGTAAAGCTTCGGATGTTGGTGGGCACCATTTCGAGCCGGAGGCTGGTTTCACATTTGGAGATCACGAGCGCGTTGTCGCAGATGATCTGCTTGATATCGTCATGCTGCGGCGCCGAGCCGGTGCCGAGGCGCAATTCGCGTACCGCGATGTCAAGACCCCGTTCCAGCATGGTGTGACGCAGGGTGATCATGCTGAGTTCGAGAGACATGACCAGAAGCGCGAAGTAGAGCGGGAAGGCGATGATGAATTCGACGGACGAGTTGCCGTCCTCATCGCGCCAGATCCGGGCGAAAGTTGTGCGGATGCGATCAATCATTGGGTCAACCTCAGGTTCACGACGTTCGAGGCGATCGAACTGAACGCGTCATTGATGCTTATGCCCTCGGCCCGGTAATAGTGGGCATAGGAGGAGGCGCAGTCCTTGAGCGTGGTCTCGGCGGTGCCGCCCCGGCTGATTTCGAAGCCGATGGAATAGACCACCACGCCTTCGCGCTTGGTCGCCGCGCAGGAATTCAACATGTGCGTGTTCTTGGTCGACCCTGTGAGAGGATTGCCGGTGTAGTCATTGAATGCCGACCAATCACCGGTCACGTCGCGATAGAATTCCGGTGTCATCAGGCCCCAGGCCTGTTCCCAGCTCAACCGCTCAAGGCTGACGAAGCTGGTATCGTTCTGGATATCCGAGAAGTCACCGCTGGTGATCCAATACCGATCGTCGATGTTGTAATACTCGTTGTTGTATTCGAGATAATACGTGCTCTCGATCGTGCCGGTGTTGGAATAGACGCATTCCCAACGATGATGCGAGCACCTGCTCTCATTGTTGCTGGTCTTGTTCTTCTTGTACTTGTGATAGGCGTATTCGAAGACGCGCTCTTGGGTCTTGACGAGGTAGAGGTCGGAATTCTGACCGCGCCAATGGCCGCCGGTGCGGAAAAAATATGACGAGGTGTTCTGACCGTCGCCCATCATGACGATGATCTTGAGTGTTTCCCCCTGATCATAGTTCGAGGGAATGTCGGACAGGGAGGCGTCAACCTCACCTGCGGTGATCAGATCGTCGGTGATGTCACGGAACGTCGGGTCAAGCAATGCCGCGCCCCAGTTCATACCTTGATGGCCCGAAGTGTTGCCGCTTGCCTGAAACGCGTCAATCTTGTTGTGCAGAGCGGTTTCGCTGGCCGAGTAGGGCAGGATTTCCATGTAATCTTCGGCATAGCACGAGCGCCAGCCCGAGGAGTCGAAATTCTCGAACCCGCCATAGACTGAGGTATAGACCATCTGATCTATGGGCACGCCGCTTGAGAAGCCGGAGCTGCCACTGGCTAGCGAGGCATGATTGTAGTCGTTGTCCTTGAACCGGAGGCAGGTCGAATATTGATGGGTTTCTTCGATGGCGAGGGCGCTATACATCGCATTTGTGGGTGTCACCGACCAACTGAAGGGCACGAGCGAGATCACGGTATTGCCCTGCTCGGAGCTGGACAGCACGGTGGAAACGAAGTCTTTCGCCGCGCTTTTGAGGTTCGTGAGCTTGCTGTTGCGGCCCATCGACCCGGACACGTCGAGGACGAGAACGACCTCAAGCTTGGGCACACGGCGCTCGGCCACGGATGAGCCGCTCGTGGAGAGTGTTTTTACGCCGCTGAGCTTCATCAGGTAGGTGTTCATTGTCATCGAGGCGCTTGCCTTGACCTTGGAGGCGGTCACCGTTGAGGTGATGTCGCCCGCTTCCTCGGCATTGAGGTAGTCCGACATGCCGGCGGTTTCGAAGTAATCCTCGACGATCGTGCGGCTGTCCGATCCGAAGGGCGAACCCGCGGCGGCCAACACGGCGGAATCGAGTGTCGTCTGGATACGGGCGCGTTCCATCTCGTAGCGCATCATGTCGATGGCAATGCCGCCCGCGGCGATCATGATGAGGAAGAAAAAGAGCGACAAGATCGTGACCGTGCCGTCTTCGTCGCGTCGGAAGGTCCGCGCGTGACGCTTGATACGATCAAACCGGGAGCGGCTGCGCTCGGTCAGAGTGTCGGCCGGAAACAGCTTTGAATGGGGGCTCAATGTCATTTTTCTACCTCGCTAGACCGGAATTGGTCAGGCCGAGTCGGACTTCGGCAAGAAGCTTTTTCACCTTGCAGTGTGGCGGAATTAGGGCCGAAACCAGCTTAATTTTAAGGAAAAACAACAAGTTTGGAGACGATAGGCCCGGCTGCACGGGATTGTTATCCAGCCGTGTACAATCAGGGTGCAGAGTGTTCCGGGGCGGCTGCGCCAGTGGCCCCGGGCCATTCAATTGCTGGACAAATAGCAGTCTTACTTTAACCATGCACAAAGAGATTGCGAATAACTCGACGTCAAAGCGCGATCCGGGACACTATAGGGAGGACCATGATGACCACAGCCAAAGAGCCGACATTCCGCGAGAGCGTGGATCTGATGTTCAATCGCGCAGTATCACTCATGGACCTGCCGCCGGGACTTGAAGAGAAAATCCGCGTCTGCAATGCCACGTATACGGTGCGGTTTGGTGTGCGGCTCAGGGGGCAGATACACACCTTCACTGGCTATCGCAGCGTCCATTCCGAACACATGGAGCCCGTGAAGGGCGGTATCCGGTATGCGATGGGCGTGAACCAGGACGAGGTCGAGGCGCTGGCGGCGCTGATGACGTATAAATGTGCCTTGGTCGAGGCGCCGTTCGGCGGCTCAAAGGGCGGGCTGCGCATCGACCCGCGCGAATGGGACGAGCACGAGCTTGAGCGGATCACGCGGCGCTTCGCCTATGAGCTGGCCAAGCGCGACCTGATCCACCCCAGCCAGAACGTTCCGGCCCCGGACATGGGCACCAGCGAGCGCGAGATGGCGTGGATCGCGGATCAGTACAAGCGGATGAACACCACCGATATCAACGCGCGCGCCTGTGTGACGGGCAAACCGATCAACGCGGGCGGCATTCAGGGCCGGACCGAGGCCACGGGCCGCGGAGTGCAATACGCGCTTCAGGAATTCTTTCGCCATCCCGAGGATATCAAGGCCGCCGGCCTTAGCGGCTCGCTGGATGGCAAGCGTGTGATTGTTCAGGGCCTTGGCAACGTGGGATATCATGCCGCCAAGTTCCTGAGCGAGGAGGATGGCTGCAAGGTGACCGCAGTGATCGAGCGCGATGGCGGCCTGCTTGACGAGGACGGTCTCGATGTCGAGGCGGTGCGCAACTGGATCGCGAAACACGGCGGGGTCGATGGCTATCCCAAGGGCAAATATGTCAGCGACGGATCGAAATACCTTGAACATGAGTGTGACATCCTCATCCCGGCGGCCCTTGAGGGTGTGATCAACCTGAGCAACGCCGACAAGATCAAAGCGCCGCTGATCATCGAGGCGGCGAATGGTCCTGTCACGGCTGGCGCGGATGAAATCCTGCGTGAAAAGGGCTGTGTCATCATCCCCGACATGTATGCCAACGCCGGCGGTGTGACGGTCAGCTATTTCGAATGGGTCAAGAACCTCAGCCATATCCGCTTTGGCCGGATGGGCCGCAGGCAGGAGGAAGCGCGCCATCAGCTTATCGTGGACGAGCTTGAGCAACTGAGTGCGGACCGGAATCTGGGCTGGTCGCTCACGCCCGGATTCAAACAGCAATATCTGCGTGGCGCAGGCGAGCTTGAACTTGTGCGTTCGGGCCTCGATGACACGATGCGCGCGGCGTATCAATCGATGCGCGAAGTGTGGCATGGCCGCGAAGATGTCACCGACCTGAGGACCGCAGCCTATCTGGTGTCGATCGACAAGGTCGCGGCAAGCTATCAGGCCGCCGGGCTCTAGGGCTCGGACACCGTGACGTGAGCATCGTCACTCATAGGTGCCGCTGTGGGACGGCCCGGTTCGAAATCAACGTGCCGGGCCGCAGAGCGGGGTCGCGCGTGCGCTGCTTCTGCCGGGATTGCCAGACTGCCGCGCGCCTGCACGAGGATGGGGCGGACATGCTTACCCGGGCGGGTGGCACCGATATCTGGCAGACCACGCCAGACCGGCTTGGCATCGTGGCGGGTGAGGATCACCTCGAGGTGCTGCGTCTGTCGCCACGGGGCACATATCGCTGGCATGCCGCCTGTTGCGGCACGCCGATGGCCAACACCACCCCGAGGCTGGGCCTGCCCTTTGTGGGCATTCCGCTACGCCAGTCCGAACTGCCGGAGGCCGACAAGGTGCTGGGTCCGGTGACCTGTTGCGCCTTCACCGCAACGGCCCGGCCCGACGCGGGCGCGCCGCTACGCGATCGCGGCTTTAACGGCGCTGTGGCACGGGTCATGACCCGGATGGCCGCCGCGTGGATCAGCGGGCGCGCGCGGCACAATCCGTTGCGCCGCGCCGATGGTGCGCCCATCGCGCCGGTGCGGATCATTTCGTTGGAGGAGCGGATCGCCGCGCGGCCTGAGCTTGCCGACTGAGCGGTGTGATGGTCCCCGAAGCGGGACCGCACCGGGCAACCCCATTGCCATTTCCGCCCCGAGTTGGTTGAGTTGCGCAAATGTGACTCGGCGTGGAGAACGGGATGGGATTTTCAGGCTGGCGTATCCTCAAGGAAGGGCTGACCGGCAACAGGGGCTGGGGCCCGCATTGGCAAGATGCCGAGCCGAAATCCGACTATGACGTGGTGATCATCGGCGGTGGTGGTCATGGGCTTGCCACCGCGTATTACCTCGCGCGTGAGCATGGGATCACCAATGTGGCCGTGCTGGAAAAAGGCTGGATCGGCGGCGGCAATGTCGGCCGCAACACCACGATCGTGAGGGCTAACTATTTCCTGCCGGGCAATTCGGAATTTTACAGCCATTCGCTGAAGCTTTGGGAAGGGCTGGAACAGGAGCTGAACTATAACGTGATGCTGTCGCAGCGCGGGCAGATCGTGCTGTTTCATTCCGACGGGCAGCGCGATGCCGCCGCGCGCCGGGGCAACGCGATGCGCAATCAGGGCGACGATGCCGAGCTTCTGTCGGTGAGCGACCTGAAGCGTGTTCTGCCCTATCTGAACTATGATCAGGCGCGGTTTCCGATCTATGGCGGCCTGTTACAGCGCCGCGCGGGCACGGCGCGTCACGATGCCGTGGCGTGGGGCTATGCGCGGGGGGCCAGTGAGCGGGGTGTCGATATCGTGCAGAACTGTGAGGTCACGGGGATCGATACCAAGGATGGCCGGGTGACCGGCGTGCAGACGAACCGGGGCGCAATTCGCGCCAAGAAGGTTGCGATGGTCGTTGCCGGACGCTCGAGCCAGGTGGCGGCGATGGCGGGGATGCGCCTGCCTATTGAAAGCCATGTTTTGCAGGCGTTCGTGACCGAGGGGATCAAGCCTTGTATCGATCATGTGGTGAGTTTCGGCATGGGGCATTTCTATATCAGCCAGTCGGACAAGGGTGGCCTCGTTTTTGGTGGCGACCTCGATATGTATGCCTCCTATGCGCAGCGGGGCAATCTGCCGTTGGTCGAGCATGTGATGGAGGCGGGCATGACGCTCATGCCGATGATCGGCAAGGCGCGGGTGCTGCGCAGTTGGGGCGGGATCATGGACATGAGCCCCGATGGCAGCCCGATCATCGACAAGACCCATGTCGAGGGTCTCTATCTCAATTGCGGGTGGTGCTATGGCGGGTTCAAGGCGGTGCCGGGATCGGGGTATTCCACGGCGCATCTGGTGGCGACGGGCACGCCGCATGCCCCTGCTGCGCGGCTCAGGCTTGACCGGTTCCGCACCGGCCTGGGGCTTATGGACGAAGAAGGCACGGGCGCGCAGCACAACCTGCACTGAGCGCGAACGGAGAGGATGGAATTTTGAGTATTTTCGGAAAGATGAAGCAGGGTGGGGCGCGATGAGGATCACCTGTCCGCTATGCGGAGATCGCGACCGGCGCGAGTTTTATTATCAGGGCGCGGCGGTGGCGCTTGAGCGTCCCGCGCCCGAGGCCGGGGCCGAGGCGTGGGACGATTATGTACACAACCGCGACAACCCGGCGGGCGTGACGCGCGATCTTTGGTATCACGAGACGGGGTGCGGGGCGTGGATTGTCGTGACGCGGGACACGCGCGACCATGCGATCCATGAGACGGCGCTTGCCCGCGATGTGACGGGGCGGGGCGCATGAGGATTTCGGGCAAGGGGCTGATCGACCGGGGGCGGCGCGTCGGGTTCCGCTTTGATGGCGCGCGCTATGAGGGGGTCGAGGGTGACACGCTTGCCTCGGCGCTGCTGGCGAATGGTGTGCGCCTGATGGGGCGGTCGTTCAAGTATCATCGGCCGCGCGGCGTTCTAAGCGCCGGGAGCGAGGAGCCCAATGCGCTGGTGACTGTCGGGCTTGGTCCCGCGCAGGAGCCCAATGTCCGCGCCACGGTGCTTGAGTTGCACGAGGGGCTTGAGGCGCGCAGTCAGAACCGCTGGCCCTCGCTTGGGCTTGATGCGCTTGCGGTCAACGATCTTGGCGCGCGGTTTCTGGGCGCGGGGTTCTACTACAAGACATTCATGTGGCCCAAATCCTTCTGGGAGCGGGTCTATGAGCCGATCATCCGGCGGGCCGCCGGGCTGGGCGCGCTCTCGGGTGAGGCCAATACCGACCGCTATGAGAAGGCGTTCGCCCAGTGTGATCTGTTGATCATCGGGGCCGGGCCCGCGGGCCTGATGGCGGCGAAACGCGCGGCGGAGGCCGGGGCGGATGTGATCCTGTGCGACGAGGATGTCGTGACGGGGGGGCGGCTCAACGCCGAGCGCGACGAGATCGCGGGGCAGCCGGGGCGCGACTGGGCCGCTGCGGTGACCCGTGATCTGCAGACCATGGACAATGTGCGCATCATGACCCGCACCGCCGTGGTCGGGGCCTATGATCAGGGCACCTATGGCGCGCTTGAGCGGGTGCCGCATGATGTGGCGATGCGACATGGCGCGCCGCGAGAATGTTTCTGGCGGATCGTGGCCAAGCGGGCGGTACTGGCGGCGGGTGCGATCGAGCGGCCGGTGGCCTTTGCCAACAACGACAGGCCCGGCATCTTGATGGCGGGCGCGGTGCGCGCCTATCTCAACCGCTGGCGCGTGGCTGCGGGTGAGAGGGTGGCGGTGTTCGGAAACACCGATGACGCCCACCGAACAGCCCGCGACCTGATTGCGGCGGGTGTGCATGTGAGCGCGCTTGTCGATGCGCGGCCGCACGCGACCTGTGATCTGGATGTGCCGTTCCATCCGGGCGCACAGGTTTGTGACGCGCAGGGGCGCTGCGCGCTTGAGGCGGTGACCATCCGCACGGCGCGCGGTGAAACGCGGGTGCGGGCCGATTGCCTTGCCATGTCGGGCGGCTGGAACCCTTCGGTGCATCTGACCTGTCACACCGGGGCAAGGCCGGTTTGGGACGGCGGCATCGCGGGCTTTGTGCCGCGAGAGGGCGCGGTGCCGGGGCTGCATGTGGCGGGCGCGGCGCGGGGTGTCTTTTCGACCGAGGGCTGTCTTGAGAGCGGAGCCGAGGCCGCTGCGGAGGCGCTTCGGGCGCTTGGGCGCAAGGTGCCCGATGTGACCTGTCCCGAAGCCGAAAGCGCGCGCTATGACATCTGGCCGGTCTGGTCCTTGCCGGGCCGGGGGCGCGCGTGGCTCGATTTCCAGAATGACGTCACGGTCAAGGACGTGAAACAGGCGGCCACCGAGAATTTCCGCTCGGTCGAGCATATGAAGCGTTACACGACGCAGGGCATGGCCACCGATCAGGGAAAGAATTCCAATGTCGTCGCTCTGGCCGTGCTGGCCGATGTCACGGGGCGCAGCATCGAGGAGACGGGTGTCACGACATTCCGGCCGCCCTTCGTGCCCGTCAGTATCGCGGCGCTGGGCGCGGGCGCACAGGGCAAGGGATTTGCCCCCGAGCGCCTGACCACGAGCCATGAAGACAGCACGCGCCGCAAGGCTCCGATGATCGAGGCGGGGCTGTGGTACAGGCCAAGCTATTTCCCGTGGGCCGGGGAGACCCATTGGCGGCAGTCCTGTGATCGTGAGGTTGGGCTGGTCCGTGGTGCCGTGGGCGTTGCGGATGTAAGCACGCTGGGCAAGATCGACATTCAGGGGCCGGATGCCGCCCGGTTCCTCGATTTCGTCTATACCAACATGTTTTCGACCCTGAAGGTGGGGCGCGTGCGCTATGGGCTGATGCTGCGCGAGGATGGGCACGTCATGGATGACGGCACCACCGCGCGGCTGGGAGAGACGCATTTCGTGATGACCACGACCACCGCCGCCGCCGGGCAGGTGATGCGGCATCTGGATTTCGTGCATCAATGCCTGTGTCCCGGGATGGACGTGCGGTTCATCTCGGTCACCGAGCAATGGGCGCAGTTCACGGTGGCGGGGCCAAAGGCGCGGGTCTTGCTTGATGAGATGCTCGATACGCCTCTGGAAGGCGAGGCGTGGCCCTTCATGGCCTGTGGCGAGATCACATTGAGCGGGGTTGCCGCGCGGCTTTTCCGGATCTCGTTTTCGGGTGAGGAAGGGTATGAGATCGCCGTGCCCGCGCGGTATGGCGCGAGCCTGTTCGAGGCGCTGGTCACGCGGGCCGAGGCGCTTGGGGGTGGTGCTTACGGGATGGAGGCGCTCAATGTGCTGCGCATCGAGAAGGGGTTCATCACCCATGCGGAAATCCATGGTCGGGTGACCGCCTTCGATATCGGCATGCAAGGCATGGTCAGCCGCAAGAAGGATTGCGTGGGCAAGACGATGTCCGAGCGTCCGGGCCTCATGGATGAAGAGCGCGAACAATTGATCGGCTTGCGGCCCGTGGGAGCCGTGAAGGAAATTCCCGCCGGTGCGCATATTTTTGACGAGGGGGCCGAGGCGATCAGCGAAAACGATCAGGGGTATGTGACGAGCACATGCTATTCGCCCAGTTGCGACAGTGTTCTGGCGCTGGGGTTTCTGCGGCGGGGCCTTGCCCGGCACGGGGAGCGGGTGCGCGTGGTTGATCATTTGCGGGGCGTGGTGACGTTGTGTGAGGTGACGCCGCCCGGCCCGTTCGATCCAGAGGGAGGGCGGATGCGTGGTTGACCTGATTGCAAGGCCCCCCGGCGCGGATGTTTTCCCGCTTGAGGTGGGCGGCTTACGCGCCGTGGAAGAGGATCTGGGCCATGTTACGGCGCTTCAGCCCTATGCGGGATCGCAGTCAGCCTTGGCGGAGGCGTTGCGCGCCGTGCATGGCATGGCGTGGCCCGCGCCGAACCGTGCCACCGGCAAGGCGGGGGGGCGTGCCGTCTGGTTCGGGCGCGATACGGTGATGCTGATGGGGCCCGCGCCCGATGCGGCGCTAAGGCGGCACGCGGCGGTGGTGACACATTCGGACGCATGGTGTGCCGTGCGTCTTGAGGGCGCGGGCGCGCGCGACGTTCTGGCGCGGCTCACGCCGATTGATCTGCGGGACACGGAATTCAAACGCGGCCATACGGCGCGCTCAGAGCTGGCGCATATGGCCGGGTCGGTGACGCGGGTTGGGCGCGATGCCTATCTGTTACTCGTGTTCCGATCATTTGCGCGGACATTCGCGCATGATCTGAGGGACGCGATGCGCGGCGTTGCGGCGCGCGAGAGGCCATGAGCATATCCGCCCCTGTCAGTCCGAGGAGTTTGCCCCTTATGAACCTGCGATCCGCCATGGCCGTCGCGCTCATCGCGCTTGCCCAACCTGCCCTCGCCAGCGACGATCCGAAAGTGGCCAATTGCGAGGCCACCGCCGATATCGCCCGCATGGCCATGCTTGAACGCAAGAAGGGCCAAAATCAGGACGAGGCAACGGCCTTCCTGATGTCGGATGCGGCCCAGATCGATGCGCTTTATCATCAGGTTGTGCCGGCGATGGTCGGCTGGATCTACACGCTCGAGGCACAGCACCTGAATGAAAGTGCGGTGACAGCGTTTCGCGCACAATGCCTCGATTATGCCTCCTGATGCGGGGGGCGGTGCCGGCTCTCTCGCTTCGTGGCAGAGAGAGGTGCGGGTGGCCTGCGGGGCAGGATATTTTTAGCAAGAAGAAAGCGGCGTGTGCCCCAAGGGCTTGGCGATGGCGATGCGGTTGGCCATATAGGATAGTATGAGTCTGCCACCCGGCTTCCTTGATGAGTTGCGCACACGAACGTCCATCGCACAGGTGGTCGGGCGCAAGGTCATGTGGGATACGCGCAAATCCAATCAGGGCAAGGGCGACATGTGGGCCCCGTGCCCGTTCCATCAGGAGAAGACCGCCAGTTTCCATGTCGATGACAAGAAGGGGTATTATTACTGCTTCGGCTGCCACGCCAAGGGTGACGCGATCAGTTTCGTGCGCGAGACCGAGAACGTGGAGTTCATGGAGGCGGTGCGCATTCTGGCGCAGGAGGCGGGCATGCCGGTGCCAGAGCGCGACCCGGAGGCCCAGCAGAAGGCCGACCGGATGTCGGAGCTTGCGCAGGTCATGGAGCAGGCGGTGCGGCATTTCCGCATGGCGCTGCGCGCGGGCGGCGGGCGCGAGGCGCGCGCCTATCTTGAGCGGCGCGGTCTGAGCGAGGCGACGCTTGACCGGTTCGAGATCGGCTTTGCGCCCGAGGGCTGGCAGGGGTTGTGGGATCATCTCACAGGGCAGGGCGTTGCGCCCGGGATGATCCTTGACTGCGGGCTTGCACGGGAAAGCCAGAAAGGCGGCAAGCCGTATGATGTGTTCCGAAACCGGATCATGTTTCCCATTCGTGACACGCGCGGGCGCTGTATCGCCTTTGGCGGGCGGGCGATGGACCCGACCGATAACGCGAAATACCTGAATTCGCCCGAAACGGTTCTGTTCGACAAGTCACGCACGCTTTTCAACCTTGGTCAGGCGCGTGAGGCGGCGGGCAAGGGTGAACCGCTTGTCGTGGCGGAAGGATACATGGATGTGATCGCCATGGCGCAGGCCGGGATCGGGGCCGCAGTGGCGCCGCTGGGAACCGCGGTCACCGACACGCAGCTTTCGATGCTCTGGCGGGTGGCCGATGAGCCGGTGATCGCGCTTGATGGCGATCGGGCGGGGGTTCAGGCGGCTTACCGTGTCATTGATCATGCATTGCCGCTTCTGGAGGCGGGCAAGAGCCTGCGTTTCGCGCTGATGCCGGAGGGACAGGACCCGGACGACCTGATTCGCACCTCCGGGGTGGCGGCGCTGCGCGAGCGGCTGGCCGAGGCTGTGCCGATGGTGGTGCTGTTGTGGCGGCGCGAGACCGAGGGACGTGATTTTGACAGCCCCGAGCGGAAGGCCGCGCTCGACAAGGCGCTGCGCGAGGTGATCGGGCGTATCCGTGACCCGCACATCCGGCGCCACTACGGCCAAGCCATCAAGGACATGCGCTGGCAGCTTTTCGCACCGAAACGGGCGTCGGGCGGCGGCCGGCCCGGCCCGTGGCGCGCACCCGATCACGCGCCGCGCCCCGGCACCAAAAGCTCGGCCCTTGCCGCGGCGGATGCGGCCACGCAGGAACGGCTGCGCGAGGCGGTGATTCTCGCGGCGCTGATTCGGACCCCCGAGGTGGCGGCGGAATTCGACGGCCCACTTGAGCGACTAGAGTGTCGCGACGCGGTTCACGCGCGCCTGCGGGACGTAATCCTGCGCCATGCCGAGGAAGGGCCGGGTGCGCTTGTCAAAGAGGCGGAGGCGGCACTTGGTGCCGAAGCCCTTGAAAACCTCCTGCGCCTGCCCCATGTCGCGCTTATCCCGGCCGTGCGCCGCGCCGGGGATGCCGAGCTTGCGCGCATGACGGTGGCCGAGGAATTGGCCAAGATCAACGCCCTGAAGGGAATCGCCGCCGAGATATCGGACGCGGTCGAGGATATGGGTGGCGTCGCGGACGAGGCATTGACCTGGCGGCTGGGACAGGCGGCTGAGGCCCGCAACCGCGCCTTGCGCAGCCAGCAAGAAGACAAGACGGAGTACGACACCGCAGATAATGGTGCCCGGGTGAGCCGGGATGAACGCGAGGCGTTTGACGCGCTATTGCACAAGATTACCTTTTCCAAGAGGAAGCGATAGCGACCTTCGTGCCTCTCTGATGAGGAAAAGGTAAACGAATCAACGTAAACAGGTTGCGAATCACTTCCCCGCGCGGATGATTCGGTTTATTCGAATCACCCGTCGCGCCCCCAGCTGAGGAGCTATACATGGCCGCCAAGGACACCGACGAGCAAAAATCCGAAGATCAGGATGCAGAGATCTCGCTGGATATGAGCCAGGCCGCGATCAAGAAGATGATCGGAGATGCGCGCGAAAAGGGATATATCACCTACGATCAGCTCAATCAGGTTTTGCCGCCTGATCAGGTATCCTCGGAGCAGATCGAGGACGTGATGTCGATGCTGAGCGAAATGGGCATCAACATCATCGAAGCCGACGACGTCGAGGAAGAAGAGCAGAAAGTCACCGCGATTGCCGAAATCGGCAAGAAGGGTGAACTGGCGCTTGGCGCGGGCAAGGAAGAAAAGCTCGACCGGACGGATGATCCGGTGCGGATGTATCTGCGCGAAATGGGGTCGGTCGAACTTCTGAGCCGCGAGGGCGAAATCGCCATCGCCAAGCGGATCGAAGCGGGTCGGAACACGATGATCGCGGGGCTTTGCGAAAGCCCGTTGACCTTTCAGGCGATCACGATCTGGCGCGACGAACTTCTGAGTGAAGACATTCTTCTGCGCGATGTGATCGACCTTGAGACCACGTTTGGCAATCAACTGGGCGACGTCGAGGAAGGTGTCGAAGCGCCGGTCGTCGCGGCGAACGTCACGCAGGCGCCGGGCAAGAAGACCGAAGAAACCCAAGAGCTTGATGCCGACGGAAACCCGATTTCCAGCGACAATGACGACGAAGATGACGAGGACGAACAGGCCAATATGAGCCTCGCGGCGATGGAAGCCGCGCTCAAGCCTCGCGTTCTTGAGACGCTGGACCGCATCGCCGATGACTACATCAAGCTCAGCGAGATGCAGGACAGCCGCATCTCGGCCACGTTGAACGAGGATGGGTCATTCTCGACAAAGCAGGAAGAGACCTATCAGACGCTGCGTTCGGAGATTGTTGAACTGGTGAACGAGCTTCACCTGCACAACAACCGTATCGAAGCCCTCATAGATCAGCTTTACGGTATCAATCAGCGGATCATGTCCATCGACTCGGCCATGGTGAAGCTTGCCGATCAGGCGCGCATCAACCGGCGTGAGTTCATCGATGCCTATCGCGGTCGCGAGCTCGATCCCAACTGGCTTGAGGATATGGCCCAGAAATCGGGCCGTGGTTGGCAGATGTTCATGGAACGCTCGCCCGAGAAGGTCAATGAACTGCGCGCTGACATGGCGCAGGTCGGGCAGTATGTCGGTCTCGACATCAGCGAATTCCGTCGCATCGTCGGTCAGGTCCAGAAGGGCGAACAAGAGGCGCGGATGGCCAAGAAGGAGATGGTCGAGGCGAACCTGCGTCTCGTGATCTCGATCGCCAAGAAATACACCAACCGCGGATTGCAATTTCTTGACCTTATTCAGGAAGGCAATATCGGCCTGATGAAGGCCGTCGACAAGTTCGAGTATCGCCGCGGTTACAAGTTCTCGACTTATGCGACATGGTGGATCCGGCAGGCGATCACCCGTTCGATCGCTGATCAGGCGCGCACGATCCGTATTCCTGTCCACATGATAGAGACGATCAACAAACTGGTGCGCACCGGGCGTCAGATGCTGCACGAGATCGGTCGCGAACCGACGCCGGAAGAACTGGCGGAAAAGCTTCAGATGCCGCTGGAAAAAGTCCGCAAGGTGATGAAGATCGCCAAGGAGCCGATCAGCCTCGAGACGCCGATCGGCGACGAGGAAGACAGCCAACTTGGCGATTTCATCGAGGACAAGAATGCCGTTCTGCCGCTTGATTCAGCTATTCAGGACAACCTCAAGGAAACCACCACGCGGGTTCTTTCAAGCCTTACGCCGCGCGAGGAGCGTGTGCTCCGGATGCGCTTTGGCATCGGTATGAACACCGATCACACGCTTGAGGAAGTGGGCCAGCAATTCAGCGTGACACGCGAGCGTATCCGGCAGATCGAGGCAAAGGCGCTGCGCAAGCTCAAGCACCCGAGCCGGAGCCGGAAGTTGCGGTCGTTCCTGGATCAGTGAGCGGGTGCCGGGCTGAAGCCCGGCCTACCCAAATGATAACGCCGGGTCATTGACCCGGCGTTTTAATATCTCAATCATCGAGAACGAAGGTCACCGCGAGGTTCACGCGGTAATGTTTGACAGTGCCGTTTTCGACATCGACGTTCTGATCCTTGACCCATGCGCTTGTCATCCCGCGCAAGGTTTTGGACGCACGTTCAAGGCCCTGCTTCACGGCGTCATCAAAGCTTTGGGTGGATGTGGCGGAAATTTCGGTTACGCGTGCAACTGTCATCATGTCCTCCTTTTGGTTTAGGTGACATGACAACGAAATGGCGGGGCCGTTGTTCCAGATGTGTCGTTTTTACGGCGTCAGCGCTATCGCGACGAACATCCAGACGGGCAGCGTGACCGCGCTGAGCAGGGTAGATTGCGCGATGAGCGTGGCCACGAGCCGCCGGTCGGCCCCAAAGCCCGCCGCCAGCACATGCGCGGCCGACGCGGTGGGCAGGGCGGCGAAGGCGATCAGCGCGGGCACCAGCGGATCGTGAAATCCGAACCCCCAGGCGATGCCGCTGACCAAGAGGGGCAGAGCGATCAGCTTGGTCGCCGTGATATGCGCGGAAAACCGGTCGAGCCGCGCCAGCGCGCGCCAGTCCAGCGTCGCCCCGATGGAGATGAGCGCAACCGGGATCGCCGCACCTGCGAGCATGGTGACCGGGGCCAGCACCGGCTCGGGGATGGTAAGACCGGAGAGCCCCACCGCCACGCCCGAGAGACTTGCCAGAAGGAACGGGTTGAGCGCGATGCGTTTGAGCGCCGCGCGAAGCGTGAGGCCGGTGCCGCGCGACAGCGCCGAGACCGCGAAAATGTTGGCCATCGGGATGGCCATCCCGATGATCACCGAGAAAAGCCCGAGATCGGCACCGGGCAAGGCGCCCACCACCACGAAGCCAAGTGCGGTATTGAAACGCCACGCCGTCTGCCAGCCGCCGGCAAAGTCCAGAAAGCGCGCGGGCCCATGCGGTCGTGCGAGCCAGCCAAGGGCCAGGCCCGCGCCAAGGATCGCCCAGACGAGCGGTCCGACGACAAGCAGGCTTGACGGGGCGATGGGGCGGCTTGCGGCGGCGGTAAAGATAAGTGCGGGAAAAAGAATTTCGAAGTTCAGCCGATCGAGCCCGTGCCAAGCGGTTTCGGACAAACGGTTTCTGACGCCGCCGCCAAGGATCACCAGAAGGAAACTGGGCAAAAGCCCCATGAGGATCGGCCAGAACATGAGAGCGTTCTTGGGCAATTGCGCAAAGGGTGCAAGCGGGAAATGCCGGGCCTGCCGGATATGACCGGGATGGGCAAAACGCCGACGGGATGGTGACGGGATGGCGACGGGGCGCTTGACCCCGGCGGCCCCCTGCGGGAGCATCTGCACATGCAGACAATCATTGATGTCGCGACCCGTGGGCAGGGTCTTTATGAAATCACAAAGGATGTGGCCGCGTGGGTGACCGGTGCGGGCGCGGATGAAGGTATGCTCACGCTTTTCATCCGGCACACTTCGGCCAGTCTGCTCATACAGGAGAATGCGGACCCGGATGTGCAGAGCGACCTGCGCGCCTTCTTCGGCAGGCTGGTTCCGCCGACCTCTCATGAGGCGATGGGTTATATCACCCACACAAGCGAAGGCCCGGACGACATGCCCGCCCATATAAAGGCGGCGATGACGCCTGTCAGCCTTTCGATTCCGGTTGCATCCGGGCGAATGATGTTGGGCCGGTGGCAGGGCATCTATGTGTTCGAGCACCGTGATGCCCCCCACCGAAGAGAGGTGGTGGCGCATCTACGCTAGCGTGTCGAAAGCAAGCCGGGACGTCAGCCCGTGGGCATGAGCACAATCTCTTGCACGTTGGCCCGTTCCGGACGGTCAAGCGCGTGGATCACCGCCTCGGCCACATCCGCAGGCTGAAGCTTATCCGGCTTTGGGTCGTCGAAAAAGGGTGTGTCGACCATGCCCGGCGCGATCACTGTGCAGCGTCCGCCCCATTCGCGCATATCCTGTGCCATATTCCCGGCAAAGCCATGCACGAACCATTTGGAGGCGCTGTAGACCGAGCCGGGGATATGGATGCGCCCGGCAACCGATCCTGTCAGAACAAGATGCCCGCCGGTGTCCTTGAGCGCGCCGTAAACGGCCTTGGTGGTGAGAAGCACGCCGTTGATATTCACATCCACAAGCTTGCGCCACGCCTTTGGATCACCCTCCTCGATGCCGGCGATATCGAGACCGGTGCCAGCATTGGCGAAGGCCGCGTGGAGTGCGCCGAAGTGCTGAACCGTTTTGCCGACGGCGCCGCTGAGACTGTCGAGGTCGGTCACATCGCCTTCGAGCGGCAGGGCGCGGTCGCTGCCCAACTCATTCGCGAGCGCGCGCAGTTTGCCGCCGCTACGGGCAAACAGCGCGACGTTCCAGCCTGACGCGACGGCGTGTCGCGCGGTTTCGGCACCGATCCCCGAGGACGCGCCGGTGATGAAAACTGTCTTTGTCGTCATGAAAATCTCCTGATCCGTGGTGTCGAAACGCAACGGATCGAAAAAAGGTCCGTCTCCATCATATGGGGGGCGAATTTCCCTACTACCCAAAACCTTGCGGAGTCCCTATAGTCGCTGTGGATAAGTGGGCCCAAGACCCACAACACCAGAGGCAGAGAAGAAAAGGGGACAAGCCCATGCGCTGTCCGTTTTGCGGAAATATCGAAACCCAAGTGAAGGATTCCCGGCCCGCGGAGGAGCATGTCTCGATCCGCAGGCGACGGTTCTGTCCGGCGTGTGGCGGACGGTTCACCACCTATGAGCGTGTGCAGTTACGCGATCTGGTGGTGGTCAAGACAAATGGCCGGCGCGAGGATTTCGACCGTGACAAGTTGGAACGCTCGATCCGTATCGCGCTTCAGAAGCGGCCGGTGGAGCCCGAACGCGTCGAGCAGATGATTTCGGGCATCGTGCGGCGGCTCGAAAGCATGGGCGAGACGGATATCCCCTCCAAGACCGTGGGCGAAATCGTGATGGAAAGCCTCGCGCGGATCGACACGGTGGCCTATGTGCGCTTTGCCAGTGTCTACAAGAACTTTCAGGCCGCGGATGATTTCGATAAGTTCGTCAGCGAACTGCGCCCCAAGGACGCGGCCACGGACGACACGACCGACGCGTGAGCGAGGACGACATCCGATATATGCACGAGGCCCTAGAGCTGGGCCGAAAGGGGCAGGGCAATACCTGGCCCAACCCTGCCGTGGGGTGTGTCATCGTGCGCGACGGGCGGGTCGTGGGACGTGGCCGGACCCAGCCGGGCGGCCGGCCCCATGCCGAGGTCGTGGCGCTGAGCGAGGCGGGTGAGGCCGCAGAGGGCGCCGTGGCCTATGTCACGCTTGAGCCTTGCGCCCACGAGGGAGAGACGCCGCCCTGCGCGCGCGCTCTGATCGCGGCGGGTGTGGCGCGCGTGGTCGTCCCGCTTTCCGACAACGATCCGCGGGTCGACGGCAAAGGCATCGCCATGCTGGAGACAGCGGGCATCGAGGTGACACAGGGTGTGTTGCGCGATGTGGCGGCGGGGGATCATGCGGGCTTTTTCATGCGGGTTTCCCAAGGGCGCCCCCGGGTCACGCTGAAGCTTGCGGCGTCATTCGATGGGCGGATCGCGACCGCCACGGGCCATAGTCAGTGGATCACCGGCCCCGATGCGCGGGCGCGGGTTCAGGAGATGCGCGCAAGCCATGATGCCGTGATGGTCGGGGCGGGCACTGCGCGTGCCGATGATCCGCAATTGACCGTGCGTGACCGCGACGTGCCGCGCCAGCCGGTGCGCGTGGTGGTGTCGCGCAGGCTTGATGTGCCGCTCATGTCGCATCTGGCGCGCACGGCGCGGGATGTCCCGGTATGGCTGTGCCATGGGCCGGACGCGGATCCGGCGCTTTGTGACGCGTGGGACGGTGTGGGCGCGCGCTTGGTGCCCGCACAGCTAAATGGTCGGCAGTTGGATATGAACTCGGTTCTGTCCGCGTTGGGCGATGCGGGGCTGACACGGGTGCTCTGTGAAGGTGGTGGTGCGCTGGCGGCGTCGCTGCTTGGTGCGGGGCTTGTTGACGATCTGGTCGGGTTCACTGCGGGCACGATCATCGGCGCCGAGGGCCTTCCGGCTGTGGGCGCGCTGGGTCTGGCGCGGCTTGATGACGCGCCGCGTTTCGAACTGGTCGAGGCCGAGGCGGTGGGCGGTGACATCATGCATCGGTGGCGCCGTAAGGATTGAGGCGTTTCGACATGAATGTGCATTTTCGGCCAAGAGTGCGCAACAGACCGCTGCGCGTCGCGACCGTCGCTGCGTGACGCCTTTCGCGATACGCTCTAGCGCCAGAGACCGGCGTGGGAGGCGAACACCCCCTGAAGCTTGGCCAGAAGTCGGTTGCCTGCGCCTGCGCGGGGGATCGCGCCGGTGGCCAGCCGGTCCACGATCACCTCGACCGGGCAGGGCGTGCCTGTGACCGGATCGCGATAGCGCGGATAGTCGATCAATGTCGCATGGATCAGTCCGGGTAGCGTGGGCCGGGCCACACGCCGGGCGGGCACGGTGCCGCGATCCGTGGTCAGGCCCCAGCCCGCATAAAAAGGCGCGCCTGTGGCGGTCACACTCACGCCGCGCAAGAGCGCCTCGAAGCCCATGAGTGAGGTCATGGTCCAAACCTCATCGACCTGTGCCAGAAGCGCGGCGGGATCGCTTCGGGGGAGGACCATGTCGGCAAGCTCGGTAAGGGCATCGGGCGGGACGGCGCCGGTGCGGAGCCCTGCCTCCACATCCGGGTGGGGTTTGTAGAGGATCACCGCGTCGGGGTTGGCGGCGCGCGCCGCGCGAAGCAGCGCGAGATTGGTGTTGATCGCGCCCGCGCCAAGCCGGATCGAGGCGTCATCCTCGACTTGGCCGGGCACGAGGATGCGGTGCCCCTTGGGCAGGTCCGGCGCCCCGAGGCCGAGATTGTATTTCGACAGGCCAAGCGCAATCAGCCGCTTTTGCAACGCCTCGGCGCGGCGGGTTTCGTCGGCGCGCAGGGCAGAGCGCCGGGTGATCCAATGCTCGAGCCGCGATGGGCGGGTCGGATCGTAATAGATGCCCAGATCGTCCGCGACCAGCGACAGCGGCGGCACCAGCTCGGCCCCGAGACCGCGTGAGCGGAGAAACCCGTCCTCGAGCCGCACCGCATCGGGCGCGCGTTCGGCATGGGCCGCCCAGACCATATGCCGCCGCCCCGGGGCCGTGCGGTCAAAGACCATGCGCCGATGCGCGCTGAAAAACCCCTGTAGCGGCCGCCGTTTCCAGAGCCGCATCGCGTGACCGGACCAGCCTCGGTGATCCTCGCGCCATGCGCGGGTGGCGGCCTCGAGCGCGGCGATGGCGTCTTCGATTTCGCACAGCCGGTTGCGGTGGGGATCATACCAGACGGGGTAGAGGATCATCGCCGCCGCGAAAAGCTGTGCGCGTGTAAGGCTGCGGCCCCGGCGCGGCAGGCCGATCGGGTGGCGGTCTTCGGTGAGGCCCCATCCGGCATAGAAGGGCTGACCGAAGACCCGGGGGCGATGGCCCGCGAGAATCGCCTCGAAGCCCAGTTGAGAGCTGACAGTATAAACGCCGACAGCGCCTTCCATCAGATGCCACGGACTTACCCGATCGGTGAAAAGCGAGACGCGGTCACCGGTGTCGGCATCGCTGTAATACCCGCTGCGATGACCGGCGAGGGTTTCTGGATGGCTCTTGATCAGGATGCGTGCGCCGGGGTTTTCCTCCTGCGCGTAATAAAGCGCCTCGCGGAAGCTGTTGGCGTCGGCGCCACCATGGGTGACCGAAGCGTCGCCGCGGGTCTGGTCGATCACCAGCACATAGCCCGGATCGGGGCAGGGGGTTTCGGGATCGAAGGCGGTGTATTTTGTCAGATGTGCCTCTTGCAGCCGGGTGATGGCCGCGCGCGCCCGGTCAAGAAGTGCCGTGTCGTCCAGCGAATGCGTGGCGAGAAGCATTTCGAGGTCCGAGGGCGCGCCGCCTGCGAAATGCGCGCCGCTGTGGTCGATGACGAGGCCGATGGGCGGCTCTCCGTCGCGGCCGGGAAAGAGAGACCGCAGGAAGGTGTCTTCGACACGGAGGAGCGGTGCGCCGGTCTTCGCGGCGACCGCTTCGCCGCGATGGGCATAGGGGGAATGGCCCCAAACCCCGACCAGATCGCCCTCGCGCGGTGTGCCGAGCGCGAGGGGGTAGCCCGCAAGCTCCATGATCCGGCGCACGCGCGCCTGTCTCAGAAAGCCCGCGTTGAAATAACGAACCCGCCGATCCGGGGGGAGATCGGCGGGTTCATCATGACGTGATCCTGAGATCATATATCGCCGCTGAGCGTGCTGCTTGCGGTGGAAACCGAGCCCACGGCACTGAGCGTGCCGGTGAGGGCCGCGATCACCTTGGTCCACTGGGTGAACGGTGCTTCGGTCACATAGAGCGTGTCATCGTCGCGCACGGAGAAATCACGCGCCATGAACATCCCGTTGGGTTTGGTCAGATCGAGCACGTAGACCATGCGCTGCGCGCCGACGAGGTCGTTGCGGCCAAGCACCTGATTGGCGATCTCGGCAGGCTCGTTGCGGAGGATGAAGACGCCGGTGGGATCCGCAGTGGCCGAACTGAGCCCGCCAACCTGAGCGATGGCCTCGACCGCGCTGAGGGTCTGGGTTTCGAAGGGCACGCGCGCCTGACCGGCGGTCGCCCCGAGCGCCGTGAAGGCGCGGCTGTCCTCTTCGACAAGAATGCGGTCGCCACCGCGCAAGGCGATGTCAAACTCGGGCGTCTTGTAGAGATCCTGAAACCAGATCTTGGACCGCTCCGTGCCCCGCATGACCGTGATCTGAGCCACCTCAGGCGGAATCGCGATGCCCCCCGCCGCTGACAGCATGGTCGAGAGCGTTCGCGTGGGCCGCTCAATCGGGTAGACGCCCTGACCGCCGACCGCACCGACCAGCGAGACGGTCGCGCCATCACCCGCAAGGCGGCGCACCTGCACCTGTGGATCGGGTGTCTGTTCATCGAGCTTGGAGGTGATGATCTGACGAATACGCTCGGGCGTGTTGCCGGAGGCGCGGATACGGCCCGCATAGGGCACGAATATGAAGCCCGCGCCATCGACCTGCACCTCTTCGAGCACGGTCTGGTTCGCGCCTTCACCGGCCAGAAGCCCGTCATCGACGTTTTCCCAGATGGTCAGACCAAGCGTGTCGCCTGGTCGGATCGTGTCCGACCCAAGCTGACCCGCGTTCTTGAAACTTTCGGAAAAGCCCAGAGCGGGTTGAACGGAGGTGGCGCGTGTCACGCGGTCATTGACCGACACGACGAAGGCGTCACCCGACCGCTGCACGGATCCTTCGTAAAGCTCCCGTTTGTTGGGGCCTACGCGCGGCAGGCCACAGGACGACACCACCGCCACCATGGCCAAAAGGGCGACGGACCTCGCCCATCGGGTTGTCTTGATTTTCACTGCCCGGTCTCCTCGACCTTGTTATTTTTACTGCCTCAGGTTTTTTGTGTAACGTAGCTGAATCCGTTTGATAAATCCAGTCCCAGAGATTGTGCCTGTCATGTCACGATGCGCAACTGTTGCCTCGGGGCCGCGGTGCCGCGACGAAGCGCGTCATAGGGATCATCGCCACTGAGCATCATGTCGACCGCCTGCCGCAGGAGTTGCCGGCGTCCGCGAGCCGAGTAGAACCCGCCCGCAATTTGGCTGGTTTCAAGGAGATAACGGCGATAATCGCCATAGGCCTTGCGGTCAGGACGATCCGCCCCTGCAAAGAAATCGCGCAGGGGTTTGGTCGAGACGAATTCGGGCTTGGCATAGACCGCTTCTCCGAAGGTCTTGAGCGGGATACCGCGCCAGAGCACCTGCTGGGCCGCGGTGGAATTCACGGTGACGGCGCTGCGCGCCTCGTCGAGAAGCTGGGCCAGTTTGCCGCCCCGCACGTAATGCACCCGGTCGGCCACGCCGTGATCCTGCGCCAGTTGCCTCAGGGTGCGGCGCACCGGCACGCGCCCATCCTCGAGCGGGTGAGCCTTGACCACGAGGTGATGATGCCCGGGCGCTCCCTTGGCAAAGCCGGTGATGATGGTTTCGAGAAATTCGGCCATGGTGTCGAAAGGCGAGTGCATCTGGAACGAACTGTCATGTTCCAGCTGCAAAAGCGCAAGGTGATAGGGAAAGCCGCCGTGCCGGACGCGCCATGTGGCGATGCGCCGTTCGATCGCCAGAAACG
Source organism: Roseovarius sp. E0-M6 (assembly GCF_037083845.1). Taxonomy (NCBI): domain Bacteria; kingdom Pseudomonadati; phylum Pseudomonadota; class Alphaproteobacteria; order Rhodobacterales; family Roseobacteraceae; genus Roseovarius; species Roseovarius sp. E0-M6. The sequence continues at coordinate 269,452 of NZ_JBAPLA010000001.1, forward strand.
GCATGAAGGCCAGACGTTTGAGATAGAGACGGAATTCCGCGCTGACGGTGAGCGCGCGATGTGGGCGAAACCCGCGATAGGGCCGATTGAACAGCATCACGAACCAATGATAGAGTGCGCCATAGAAGATATGATGACGCATGTCGCCCCAACTTGCCGGCGGCAGGGCGGTGTCCATGTCCGAAAGCTCGAGATCGCGGCGCATATCCTCGACGCTCATCTCCATGAGGCGCGAATGCCCGTTCGAACCGCCGCGTTCATACGTGACCCAGTAGGGGCGCAGATACCCTTCTTCGAAGACATGCACGGTCAGCCCTTGCGCGCGGGCGTGCCGGACCGCCGTGGTGTGGATGGGCCGTGTATCGCCATAAAGAACAATGTCGGTCACCCCCTTCTCGGCGACGATGCGGGCAAAGGTCGCCTGCCAGTTCTCAAGACCGTCGCGATAGGGGATATAGCTGGAGCGATCTGGCCAAAAGACGCGGTCGCCGGCATTGAAGCCGACGCGCCAGACCTCGGCTCCGGCCCGGCCGAGCATCCGGCCAAGGCGGGCGAAGAACGGTCCGTGTGGCCCCTGTAGGAACAGGAACACGCGTGATGTGCCTGTAGGATGCACCATACCTCGTCTTTCCCCAGCTCTTTTCGCTGCAATTAAACCTAAAATTGGGCAAAATTAAGACTTGGCCCGCACGGCTTGCGAGAATGGGGCATATAGTCCAAATAAGTGATGAAGAGGAGAGGCCCAATGTTCACCGGCATCATCACCGACCAAGGCAATATCCGCACGCTGGACCAGCGCGGCGATCTGCGGGCGCGGATCGGCTGTGGCTATGACATGGCCGGCGTGGACATGGGCGCGTCGATCGCGTGCGATGGCGTGTGCCTGACGGTTGTGGGCATCGGCCCCGACTGGTTCGAGGTGGATGTGAGCGCCGAGACCGTGTCGAAGTCAAACCTCGATCTTTGGGAGGCGGGCCGCGTCGTCAATCTGGAGCGTGCGCTCAAGGTCGGGGATGAGTTGGGCGGGCATATCGTCTCGGGGCATGTGGATGGCGTGGCCGAGGTGATTGCCGTGAAAGATGAAGGGGATAGCACCCGTGTCACATTGCGCGCACCCGATGCGCTGGCGCGCTATGTGGCGCCCAAAGGGTCGGTCGCGCTCAATGGTGTGTCGCTGACCGTGAACGAGGTGGACGGGTGCGATTTCGGCATCAACTTCATCCCGCACACCAAAGAGGTCACAACTTGGGGTCGGGTGGCACTGGGTGACCGTGTGAACCTTGAGATCGACACGCTGGCGCGCTACGTCGCGCGCCTGCGCGAGTGGGGCTGACCCGTCAGACGGAGAAGCGGCGGGTGAGCGTGCGCGCCACCCACCATGCGGCCACAGCGATTGCGGCGCCAAGATACCCGTCGATCGCATAGTGCCATGCCAGATGCACCGAGCCGATCATGATCATTGCCGCATAGGCCGCCATGATCCACCCGAGCCAGCGGCGGATCGTGAAGGCATAGAGCGCGATAACGACGGCGATGGTCACATGCATCGAGGGCATGGCGGAGATCCCGCGCAGCGCACCGTCGTTCTGAAATCCATCAAGAAGTGCGGCCTGCGTGCTGAGCGCCCAAACGGGGTAGATGTCGGAGAAGTCACGGAGCATGGCCATCTGTGGCGCAAAGAGGTCGCCATAGCCGAAATCGGCGTAGAAGGCGGGCCCGACGGAGGAGAGCACCGTCGCAAGGAGATTGCCACCGACGATCCAGCACAGGGCGAAGGCGATGAGGAACGTCAGAGAGCGCGCGCGATTGTTGATGTCGAAGCAGGCGTAGAAGGCCACGAAGTAGAGCAGCAGGAACCACACGTTATAGAATACATTCAGCACAAAGGTGATGAGTGGTGTGCCGGTCAGTGGCTGAAGGATGCGCCATGGGTCGACGCCGCCGTGCAAGGTCCGGTCCCAAAGGGCGAAGGTGGTGTCCCAGGCAAAGTAATTGAGGACGGGGATCATTTCCTTGAGGTAGGAAAAGGTGCCGAACATGACGGCGACGCAGCCGAAGGTCACGGCGCCAAAGGCCAGCCTGTCGGGGTCGAAGATGATCGTGCGGATGTCATTGATGAACCATTTTGTGGGCTGAGCAGGGCGCACCGTGCAGGCCATCCAGACAAAACGCATCAGGAACAGCATGAGCAGGAATGTCGGGAAAAGCAGCTTGAGCGCGGTGAGCAATATGCCCGTCGTTGTCGAGGCGAAGGGCGTTTCGGCCCAGATCGAAATGCCGATGCCCGCGGCGAGGTGACACGCGGCGATCAGCACGAGAATGCGGGCATGATAAAGGGCCCGACCCAGCGGTTGCAGAAGAGCGAGTGGTCGCGCCGCCGCATGTTGGGGGATCTGGACATAGGGTTCTGCGTGCATCGTCATCGGCTCAGCCTCCAGTTAATGACCCGGATATTTGCCGCGAAATGGGACGATTATGGGGCGATTTCAGACCTTTTGGGTGGTTCTCAGGCCCAAATGTCACCGATGGTGAAGCCCTCCTGAAACGGATCGGTCGGGTCAAGCGTGTATTCCGCGCGGCCATAGAGCCAGCCCTGACCGGCGAGGGTGGCCACACTGGCCGGGGAGGCACCGATGTGGACGTCGCCGATGATGTCGCCCCGGGGGTGCTATGGGACAGAGAGACGTCAACAGACCCAGATTGCAGCGTCGGTATCCACGTCGGCATTCACGTCGGTATCACGTCGGTGCGTTTGCGCGGCGCGGTCAGGTTTCGTTAAAGCGTTTCGGCGTTCGCTGATGTCTCAGGTCAAAGGCAAAACGCCTTAGCTGCGCGACGGCGCGATGTCAGGTCAGCGCTTCAGTCGTTGTCGGTCAGACCGGCCCCCGCCCCGGCAAGGCGGCTTTGCTCGGTTTCGGGCGCATAGGTGCGGTGCGCCAGACCTTGCAGGATTTGCGCCGTGTCCGCCGAAATCTCGCCCCGCCACGCCCGGCGTGCGGGGCGGCCCGTTGGTGCGCCCGCGATGCCGGCTCGAACCTTTTCGGCCATTGGCGTATCGGGCCCATCGCTGTCGAGGAAGGAGGTTGCATCGGCGCGGGTGATCGTCGTCCCGTCCCATTCAAGCGCGAGGGACGTGCCGGTCATGTCGGCGGCGGCGGCAAGGTATGGATAGAGAAGCAGCGGATGTGCCGTACGCCCGAGCGTGATCGGCTCACCGTCCGCCAACACGCCGGCCATGTCGGTCAGACAGGCCCCGGCCACGAGAGGACAAAGCGTGCCGCCGGGTGCGCGCCATGGGTTGCCAAGCGATTGCGGTGCGATTTCGGTGTAGGCGACGCCGTCGATTTCGGTCAGCACACTGGCCAGTTCATCGGCGCCGGGAAGCCCCATCGCACAGAGCCAGCGGGTTGCGCGACCCGCGTCCTCGGCCAGCCCCCAACTAAGCCCCGCGCCGCGTGTCGCCTTTCTGGCCAGCCCCTCGATCTCGTTCAGTGACCAACTCATTCCGCGGCCTTCCTCAGGTAAGGGTAGGTCCAGTCATCGGCATTTCCGGAGGCCAGTTCCGCCGGGTAGGGGGCGTGTTGAAACATGTTGATGCGGAGCCAGCGGTCGGAGCGTGGATCAAAATGACAGGCGCCGAAGAAGCTTAGCTTGGCGCGCAGCAGGTCGATGGGCATCATGCCCGCATCAATCGTGTTGTCGCGGATTTCGGCATAGGGGAATTGCCCCGCAACCTGTGCGCGGCGCACCACATGGCGGTGCTCGGGGTGTTTGAGAAGGAAGCCCGCCACAGGCCCGTCGGGGAAATCGCGCAGATCGGCATACATGCGGGCCGCGTCCCGGCCCGGACAGAGCGGTTGCTCATAGGGTTCTATCGGCTCTTCGAAGCGTTCGCCCATGCGGGGCTCAAGCTTGGCCTCTGAGACATACCAGACGCGAGCCTGCGAGTCGCGCTGATCCCAGTCGATGGCGAGGGCCCATGCATAGATGTCCCGCGTGAGCGCACGCAGTTCGGAGACCGGCATGGCCCCGTCGATGCGCATGACCTCCTGTTCGTTGGCATACATGCAGGAGCTGAGGCCATCCACGAGGTCGCCATAGGGTTCGAGCAGGAGCGACGCGACCTGTTCCTGACCTTCGAGGGAGCAATTGTCCTCGGCCCAGCGCCAGAGGCGGTTCCAAGGTTGATTTCCGGTCAGGTCGGCAGTGTCGAGATGCCCCGCGAGATGCGCCATGTCCGAGCGCAGATCGGCGAGCTTGGCGATCTGAACGGGATGGTCGGAATTCCAGTCTTCGGCATGGAGGCGCGCGCGCGCAGCATATGCGCGGAAGGCGTCGGCCTCATCCTGCGTGGCGGACGGGAGAGAGCGCACACGGGCGATCGCCTCTTCTCGGGCGGCCATCCAGTGATTGATGAGAACCGGGTGCGTCATGAGGAAGGGCGCCATGCCAAGGCCCGTGGAATTGCCGATGCCGAACTTGCGCCGAAGCGCGGGATCAAGGGGCACCGCGGTGTCGGGTGCGCGCATCCGGGCGACATGTTCCACGAGGTCCATCACGAAGGCACGGGTGAGGTAGACCGACAGCATTTCCACCTGAAAGGGGCCGCGGCATTCGTCGCGGTGGGCCGATTGTTCGCGATCGGCCGCGCCGAACTTGCCCGAGCCGTAGACGGCGGTGGTCCGCATGAGGTAGCCCACGTCGCGGACCTTGGCCTCGTCCGGCTGATGTCCGGCTGCGAGGCTGTCGACCACGTGGTCCCAAAGGCGCACGGAGCGGTTGGCGCGGCTGAGTGACAATTCGCGGTCCGAGACGCGGCCGGCCTCCTGTTTGGGGACATTGTCGCGCAGCCGGGCGATATCGGTTTTGGTTGGCACCCCGTCGAAAAGTGTGAAGGTCGCGTCCCATGCGGTGGCGATCACCCGATCCGAGCGCATGTCCGGCGGCAGGTCGTGGGCGAAGGCCACGAGTGAATAGCTGTGATCGGGGCCATGGGCGGTATAGACCGCGTGCCCGACCCCTTTGGCGTCAATCTCGAACGCGTGGGTTTCAAAGCGCCAGTGCTGGGATTGCAGACGTCGCAGCAGGGTTCGCATGAAGCTGAGTCTGCATTGATGCAGTGAGCCCATGCGTGCAAGGCGCATCACGGTGCGGGGATCGCGGGGCGGGATGGGTGTGGTCATCGGGCGGTCTCCGTCAGGCGGGTGTCTGTCGCAGGATTGGCGCGGGTCAGTGATCCATGTGTCGTAACGGGTTTCAAGACAAATAGGGCGGCCCGTCAGGGCCGCCCGGTTGGTTTCGATCTATGCGGTGCCGCGCCCCTTCGCGATGGTGATGCGCAGCGCATCCCAGAGCGAAGGCAGCAGGATGAGCGAGACCGGCACGGCGGTCACCACGATGAAGCTTTGCAGTTTTCCGATGCCGCCGGACCCGGTGTAGATCAGGATCAGCGCCATGACCCCCATGGCAATCCCCCAGAAGATGCGAACGGGCAGCGCCGGACGATCCTCGTTCGACATGGACACGGAGATGACATAGGACATCGAGTCGCCGGTGGTGGCCACGAAGACCGTGGTCAGGATCAGGAACAGCACCGACACGATAAAGCCCATCGGCAAGGATTGCGTGATGGCCAGCAGGGCGGCGGGCAGGTTGAAGCCTTCGAATGCGGTGGAGATCGTGCCGGGATTGGTCAGTTCGGCGTTGATGCCGGTGCCGCCGACGATGGTGAACCAGAAGGCGGTGACGATGGGTGCCACGATCGACAGCATGATCACGATCGAGCGGATCGACCGGCCCCGCGAGATGCGGGCGATGAAAATCGCCATCAGCGGGCCATATCCCAGGAACCAGCCCCAGAAGAACACGGTCCACCAGCCCAGCCAGCCCGGCTCGCCAAAGACGCCGGCGTCACCGCGGAAGAGGGCCATCCCGAAGAAATCGGTGAAGTATGTCGTCAAGCCGCTGAAAAAGCCTGTGAAGATAAAGACCGTGGGGCCCGCCACCAGAATGAACAGGAGCAGCAGGGCCCCGAGGATGATGTTGAAGCGGCTGAGGATCTGGATGCCTTTCGACAGGCCGGTGGCCGCCGATGTGGTGTAGATCGCCACCAGTCCGAGGATCACCGCGGCCTGTGTGCCGAATGTATCGGGGATGCCGAACAGCGCGTTAAGCCCATAGCTGACCTGCAAGCCAAGGAAGCCGATGGGGCCAACGGTGCCCGCCACGACAGCGATGATGCAGCTTGCATCCGCGATCAGGCCGATGGGGCCCTTGATCGCCTTGTCGCCAAAGAGCGGATAAAGCAGGGTGCGCGGGGCCAGTGGCAAGCCCTTTTCATAGTGATAATGCATCAGCATGACGGTGGTCAGGGCCCCCAAGATGGCCCAGGCCAGAAACCCCCAGTGCATGAAGCTTTGCGCAAGTGCGGAACTGACCGCATCCATGGTGCCGCTTTCGTCGCCGAAATAGGGCGGTGAGGACAGGAAATGCGCCATCGGCTCGCCCGCGGCCCAGAAAACGCCGCCGCCGGCCAGCAGGGTACACATGATCATGGACCCCCACTGAAAGATCGGGAATTCCGGGGTCGCCAGATTGCCCATGATCGCCTTCCCACCGGGCAAAAAGATCAGCACGATACCGATCAGGAAGGTCGCCAGAAGCAAGAGTTGCCAGTAGAGGCCGAAGTATTTGGCCGAGAAGGCAAAGCTGGAGTCGACCATGCCGGACAGCAGGTCGAGGTCATAGAGCGCCACCAGACAGAAGAGGGCGATAAAGCCGCCTGTGATGGCGAAGAGCGGTTTGTTGATGTGGTGCAAGTGGCCTTGGCCGCCTTGCGTTTCGGTGGTTTCGGACATTCTTTCCTCCCTGTGAGTATCCCGAGGACGGGCGCGGTGGCCCCTAGGTTTCCGGTTGCGTGTTTGCCGGTGTGAAATTTTCGTCGAAGAAGCGATGCCAATTGTCGCCCATCAGACCGGCGACTTCCGTGTCGGAAAAGCCCACGGCGCGCAGCCCGTCTTCGACGTTGGTGAAGTCGCGATTGTCGCGGAACCAGTCGGGCTGTGGCGGGAAACCGGGGTTTGAGGCCGAACCTTCGCCATAGTCGATTTCCTTGGACCAGCGCCCGACGCGCATCCATTGGACGATGCTGTCGGGTTGGTCCTGACACAGGTCCGAGCCAAGGCCGAAATGCTCGACCCCGAAGCGGTCTGCGGCGGTTGCGATCATTTCACAGAAGCTTTGCAGCGTGCAGGCGGACTTGTCCTTGAGGTGATGGGGATACATGGAAAAGCCCATCATGCCGCCATTCCCGGTGACCGCGCGAACCACGTCATCACGCTTGTTCCTGAGTGCGGGTTGCCAGCTGTGAAGGTTGGCGTGAGTGATGGCGATGGGCCGTTCCGACAGGTCCGCCGCCTCGATGGTGGAGCGGTCGGCGGAATGTGACATGTCGATCACGAGTCCGACGCGGTTCATCTCCTTGATGACCTGTTTGCCCATCCGGGTGATGCCGGGATCCTCGTCTTCGTAACAGCCGGTCGCGAGAAGCGACTGATTGTTGTAAGTCAGCTGCATGAAACGGGCGCCAAGGTCGTGGAGGATTTCGACAAGGCCGATATCATCCTCGATCGGGGCCGGGTTCTGAAAGCCGAAGAAGATGGCCGTGCGCCCGGTTTCACGCGCGGTGCGCACATCCTCGGCCCAACGGCCCTTCATGATCAGGTCGGGGTATTGTTCGAACCAGCGGTTCCATTGCTCCATGTTGAGCACGGTTTCGCGAAAATTCTCGTGATAGGAAATGGTGACATGCACGGCATCGACACCCCCCTCGCGCATTTCGCGAAAGATCTTTTCCGACCAGTTGGCGTATTGAAGGCAGTCGATGCGATAGGTCACGCGGGCGTGCCCGCAGCGATATAGGCGGTTTTCACGACGGTATAGAATTCACGGGCGTGGATGCCCTGTTCACGGGGGCCGTAGGAACTGTCGCCGCGGCCGCCGAAGGGCACGTGATAGTCGGTGCCGGCGGTGGGCAGGTTGACCGTCACGACGCCGGTGCGGGCATTGCGCCGGAAATGGGTGGCGCGCGCCAGACTGGTGGTCACAATCCCCGAGGTGAGGCCAAAATTGGTGTCGTTGACGGTGGCAAGTGCCTCGTCATAGCTGCCTACCTTGATGACCGAGGTGAGCGGCGCGAACATCTCTTCGCGGTTGATTTTCATGTCGTTGGTGGTGTTGAGGAACACACCGGGAGACATGTAATAGCCCTCATGTGGCATCTCGAGGCGGGTGCCGCCGCAGGCCAGCTCCGCGCCTTCGGATTTGCCAGTGTCCACCCAAGACAGGTTCTCGCGCAGTTGGTCTTCGGAAACGACGGGGCCCATCTGTGTGCCCGCCTCAAGCGCGTGGCCAACCTTCATGTCCTTAGCGCCCTGCACCAGTTTTTTGACAAAGGCGTCGTGGATACCTTCCTGCACGACGATCCGCGAGGACGCGGTGCATTTCTGGCCGGTGCCGCCGAAGGCGCCCCCAAGAGCGAGCGATACGGCAAGATCAAGATCGGCGTCGTCCATCACGGCCAGCGCGTTCTTGGAGCCCATTTCCATTTGCACGCGGGTGAAGTTCCCGATCGCGGCCTGCGCGATACCGCGGCCCACGGGGACCGAACCGGTAAAGGAAATGGCATCCACCTTGGGCGATTCGACAAGACGCTGACCCACATCGCGGCCCGAGCCCATCACGAGGTTGAACAGTCCTTCGGGGATGTCCTGTTTGGCGATGATCTCGGTCAGGGCGTGGGCCGAGGCGGGTGTCATGTTGGCCGGTTTCCACAGCACGGCGTTGCCATAGGCGAGCGCGGGCGCGATCTTCCAGCTGGCGGTCGCGGTGGGGAAGTTCCACGGGCTGATGACAGCGACGGTGCCCACCGGTTCGCGGCGCACGTCGATTTCAACGCCGGCACGAACGGAATCCGCGTTTTCACCGATCTGGCGCAGGATTTCGTGGGCATAGTAAGTGAAGAACTGACCGGCGCGGAACACTTCGCCTTTGCCTTCGGCGAGGGGCTTGCCCTCTTCGCGGCTGAGCAGGGTGCCAAGTTCTTCTGCGCGGGCCTTCATCTCGTTGCCGATGGCCATGAGCACGGCCTGCTTGCGCTCAAGCGCGTAACCGGCCCATTCCGTCTGGGCGCGGGCGGCGGCGTCAAGGGCCTGATCAAGTTGATCGGCGCTGGCCTGTGCGAACGTTCCGACAAGGTCGGACAGATCGGAGGGGTTGCGGTTCTCGACCTCGGCGGTGCCCGTGATCCAGCCACCTGCGATGTAGTTTTTCCGAATATCCGTCATGACGATCCTTGGCTCTGCATCTCGTTTCAAAAGGCGTTGGCCACCATCAAGACAGTTTTGCAATATTAAGGCAAACGCAAAGTAATTGAAAATAATTCAGATTTACTGAAGTTTCGGCGTCACCTAGCGGTTGCGGGGAAATTCAGCGGTCCGAATGGTGCGCACGAGTGCGCGGGTCGCCGGCGTCATCAGCTTGTCGGGCGGTGTCAGCATCCAGACTTCACGCCGTATCGAGCAGTCGGTGAGCGGCAGAAACTCCAGATCCAGAAATTCCGGCAGGACGGCCATTTCGGGCAGGATCGTTACGCCCACGCCTGAGCGCACAAGGCTTAGGATCGAGGCGGTGTTGCGCACCATGAGCGTCGAGGCGTCGAGGATCGGGCGAAAGCCGTCATCGGTGATCTGTTTGCAAAGCCCGTTGGCGATGAGGGTGTAGCCGGTCATATCGGCCCATGTCAGGTGTGACCAGTCGCGCGCAAGGGGATGGTCAACAGGGCAGACCACACCAAAGGCATCCGAGAAAACCAACTCACGCTCGAACCCGGAGAGCGGACCGATCGAGGCCATGCCGATATCGGCGCGGCCCGCTTCGAGGTCACGCTCGATCGTGGCGCTGTCGGTGTCGCTCATCTCGATGCGGACACCGGGATGATCGGCCATGAAACGGCGCAGGATCGGCGGCATGATCACTTGCGCGACCGATGGGGTTGCCGAAATGCGCACGTTGCCATGCTCGGCCCGGGACAGCCCTTCGATATTGGTGACCGTGCGTTCGAAATGCGCAAGCTCGCGCTCGACCTCGGCCCGGATCATCATGCCAAGGGGTGTCAGATGGGATTTGCGGGCGGATTCGAACAGGGGCGCGCCGATGTGATCCTCGAACTGACGCAGCATCATCGAGACCGCGGAGGGTGTGCGGCCCAGTGTTTCGGCCGCGTCGGCGAGGCTGCCATGTTCGGCGACCGCACGAAAGCAGCGAAGCATTTCGATCTTGATAGCCAGCTTCAATCCCCCTTTACTCGGCTCGAGATACTTGAGTTTGGTTTATTTTGCCATAACCTACGCCGAGGTGTCGCGCGGCGATTTCGCATCTTGCCCGGCGCGGTTGAATTTGGGATAACCGCGACCAAGCCAAGGAGTGACCTATGCCAGCACGTATCTACAGCCCCGCCCGGACCGCCATGTCCTCGGGCACCGCAAAGACCAAGGTCTGGGTTCTCGAACATGTGGCCGAGAGTTCGCGCGAGGTTGATCCGCTGATGGGGTGGACATCGTCCGCCGATACGCAGGCGCAGGTGCGCATGACCTTTCCCACGAAAGAAGCGGCGCTTGAATACGCCAAAGAGCATGGGATTGATGCCGTCGTGCAGGAGCCGACACGGCGCAAAACCAATATCCGCCCCGGCGGCTATGGCGAGAATTTCGCCACCAACCGGCGCGGCACCTGGACCCACTGAGCCTGAGCCGCCAAGCGCCCGGGGCGTGATTTGAGCCAAGTCAAGGACTGACCTGCGTAATCCCGTTACTTTGACCTTTTCAAGGGAAGGGATAGCAACATGACAGGCACAGCCGCGAGCTCAGTAAAAGCCAAGCCGAAACAACCGACGGCAAAGGCACCCGCCGATACAGCGCGCATCGAGCCTGAAACCCGGGAGGAGGCATCGCTTTCGTTCGAGGCCGGGGCCTATCCTTATGCCGACCGGATGGGGCGCAAGGAATACGACGCCAAAAAAGCCAAGTTGCAAGCCGAGCTTTTGAAAGTGCAGCATTGGTTCGCGGAGACGGACCAGAAATGTGTGCTTTTGTTCGAGGGGCGCGACGCGGCGGGCAAGGGCGGCACGATCAAACGGTTCACCGAGCATCTGAACCCCCGGCAGTCGCGTGTCGTGGCGCTTAACAAGCCAACCGAAGAGGCGCGCGGCCAGTGGTTTTTTCAGCGTTATGTCGAGCACCTCCCGACCTGCGGCGAAATGGTGTTTTATGACCGCTCCTGGTATAACCGGGCGGGTGTCGAGCGGGTCATGGGGTTTTGCGACCCGGCCGAATACCTGGAATTCATGCGGCAGACCCCCGAGCTTGAGCGGATGCTGGTCCGGTCGGGAATTCAGCTTTACAAATACTGGTTTTCGGTCACGCAGGAAGAACAGAAACGCCGTTTCGACAGCCGCGCGACGGACCCTCTCAAGCAATGGAAACTAAGCCCGATCGACAAGCAGAGCCTTGGCAAATGGGATGAATATACCGAGGCCAAGGAGGCGATGTTCTTTTACACCGACACCGCCGATGCGCCGTGGGTTGTGATCAAGTCGAACGACAAGAAGCGCGCGCGGCTTGGCTGTATGCAGCATTTCCTCAACTCGCTCGATTATCCGGGCAAGGATCATTCGGTGGTGACGCCACCCGATCCTTTGATCGTGGGATCGGCCGCGCATGTGATCCATAAATCCGGTCACATTCTGGGCGTGTCGATGCATCCCGAACACCGCAAGGCCAAATAGCCACACGCTTAGCCCTCCGCCCTTGCCCAAGTCATACCCGTTGCGTAGGGGACAGGTATGGACGGGGTGATGGGATACAGGGCGCACGGAGCGCGCGTGCTTCGGCTGGGGGTGCCACTGGTGGGCAGCCACCTTGCGCAGATCGCCATTCACCTGAGCGATACCGTCATGCTGGGCCGCTACAGCGTCGAGGCTCTGGCGGGGCAGGTGCTGGGCGCGACGTTCTTTTTTGTCATATTCATCGTGGGATCGGGTTTCGCGCTGGCGGTGATGCCGATGGTGGCACGGGCCGAAGCGGGCAACGATGCGACGCAGGTCCGCCGGGTCACGCGCATGGGGCTGTGGATTTCGGTGGTCTATGGTGTGATCATGGTTGCGCCGCTCTGGTGGTCGGAACCGCTTTTCCGGGCGATGGGGCAAACCGATGCTGTCGCGAGCGTGGCGGGCGCCTATCTGCGCATCGCGGGCTTGGCGCTTGTTCCGGCGCTTCTGGTGATGGTGCTGAAATCCTATCTTTCCGCGCTTGAGCGGACGCAGATCGTGCTTTGGGTGACGGTGGCGGCGGTGCTTCTCAATATCGCGGTCAACTGGCTTTTGATCTTCGGCAATCTGGGCTTTCCCGAACTGGGCGTGAGGGGTGCGGCGCTTGCTTCCTTGGCGGTCAATATCGCGAGTTTCATCGCGCTGGCCATCTATGCGGCGGCGATGCGGGAAGGGCATGACCTTTTTGCGCGGCTTTGGCGGATGGACGGGCAGGCGTTATCGGGGCTGGTGCGTGTCGGGGCGCCCATCGGTCTTACCAATCTTGCCGAATCCGGTCTTTTCGCGGCGTCGACGGTGATGATGGGGTGGCTTGGCACTGTGCCGCTGGCTGCGCATGGCATCGTGATGGAACTGTCATCAATCACGTTCATGATCCATCTGGGCCTGTCGAATGCCGCCACGATCCGCGTCGGGCAGGCCATGGGCCGGCGCGACGGGATCGAGCTCAGGCGGGGGGCATTGGTGGCGACGGCAATCTCGGTCGGGGTCGCGCTGATGGCGGTTGTCGTGTTCCTGACGATGCCCGGCCTGCTTGTCGGGCTGTTCATGGGGAGTCATGTGCCCGCACGTGCGGAGGTTCTGGAAGTGGGGATGGTGCTTGTTCTGGGCGCGGCACTCTTTCAGCTGGCCGATGGCGCGCAAGTCATGGCGCTGGGTCTGTTGCGCGGGGTGGAGGACACGGTGGTCCCGCTTGTCATCGCGATCATCTGTTACTGGGGCGTGGGCATCACGGCGAGCTATGTCCTTGGTTTCTCTCTCGGATACGGGGGGATCGGCGTGTGGCTCGGTCTGGCCCTGGGGCTTGCCCTTGCGGCGATCTTTCTGATGCTGCGCTTTGCGCGGTGGTCGAACCGGCATCTGGCGGTGGCCGCCTGAGCCGGCCACGCGGCCGCATCCGCACGCCTGAGATGGGCTCAGTCGTCTTTGAGAAGCCTGTCGGTCTTCTTGCGCACAAGCACGGTGCGCAGGTCGTGCATCGCCAGCAGAAGCGCGTCAGTCACCGCCTCGAGTTGTTCATCGCTGGCCTTGGACTGAGCCCAGTGGGCGGTGGTGTTGAGGTAATCCACGGCCCGGTGAATGTCGTCGATGTCACGCCACGCCAGAAGCTCGGCCCGGTCGTCCATCCATTGCTGGATGGCGGCCATGTCCTCTTCGCTGAGGTCGCGGTCGCCGTGAGGCTTGATCTGACCGTTGCGGATATTGATGACCGCGATCTGATCCATTTCGATGCGCCGCTGACGGTTCTGGGTGTCCACGCGGTAGGCAAAGGCGCCGTTTTCACGGACGCGGAAATAGTAGTCGGGCAGGTCGCCGCTCATGCCCGGTCACCGGTTTCGAGGACGCGCCAGAGAGAGCCGTCGGGGTCATGCACCGTGAACATGCGCGGAGCATCGCCGCCCAGTTCGAACGGGTGGGCCGCCATGCAGGGCAGGTCAGAGCCTCCGGTGGCGACGCCCTTTGCCGACCATTCGGCGTGCCTCGCGTCGATATCACCAAGCCACATGCAGGCCGAAAACCAGCTTTGTGCCGGATCGAGATCGGGATGCGGAAAGAATTCGATCACCATGCCGTCACGCTCCAGCGCCATCCAGCCATCACCGCGATAGCGCGTCCCGAAGCCGAGACGCCGATAGAACGCCTCGGTCACGTCGAAATCGCGGCTGGGCAGATTGGCGGTGATCCGGCCGTCGGTCATGTCAATCCTTCGCAGAACTCCTGAATGCGGGTGCATGCCTTTTCAAGGGCGTCATCCGACGTAGCGTAACTGATGCGGAAATTTGGCGAAAGCCCGAAGGCCGCGCCGAAGACGACGGCGACGCCCATTTCCTCGAGCAGCGCCTTGGCGAAATCCTCGTCCGTATCGATGCTGGCACCACCTTGCGAGGTTTTTCCAATCAACCCGGCGATGGAGGGATAGACATAGAAGGCCCCGTCAGGGATCGGGCAGGTGATCCCGTCGATGGCATTCATCGCGCGCACCACAAGATCGCGCCGGCGTTTGAACACGGCGTTGTTGTCGGCGATGAAATCATGCGGCCCGTTAAGCGCCTCGACCGCGGCCCATTGTGAGATCGTGCAGGGGTTCGAGGTGGATTGCGACTGAATCTTGCGCATGGCGGCGATGAGGTTCTCGGGCCCCGCCGCGAAGCCGATCCGCCAGCCGGTCATGCAATAGGCCTTGGAGACCCCATTACAGGTCAGGGTGCGGTCATAGAGCGCGGGCTCGACCTGTGCCGGGGTGCAGAAGGCGAACCCGTCATAGGTGAGGTGTTCATACATGTCGTCGGTCATCACCCAGACATGATCATGCCGGAGCAACACATCCGTCAGCGCCTTGAGTTCGTCACGGGTATAGCCCGCGCCGGTGGGATTCGAAGGTGAATTGAAGATGAACCACTTGGTTTTAGGCGTGATCGCCGCCTCGAGTTGATCCGGGGTGATCTTGAAATCATGCTCAAGCGACGCTTCGACGAAGACGGGTTCACCCCCGGCAAGAAGCGCCATGTCGGGATAGCTGACCCAGTAGGGGGCGGGGATGATCACCTCGTCGCCCGGATTGAGCGTGGCCATCAGCGCATTGTAGAGGATCTGTTTGCCCCCGGTGCCGACGCTGACCTGCGAGGGGGTGTAATCAAGGTCGTTGTCGCGTTTGAACTTGGCGCAGATCGCCTGTTTCAGTTCAGCGATGCCATCGGGCGCGGTATAGCGCGTCTTGCCGTCGTCGATGGCGCGCTTGCCGGCGTCGCGGATATGCTCGGGCGTGTCGAAGTCGGGTTCGCCCGCGCCAAGGCCGATCACGTCCTTGCCTGCCGCTTTCAACTCGTTCGCCAGAGTGGTCACGGCAACCGTGGGCGAGGGCTTGACGCGTGAAAGTGTCGCGGAGAGGAAGGACATGTGAAACTCCGGTTTGTAAGCTGGATAAGGATGTCTTAAGTTTGTGCCAAGCATTGATCAAGCCGGCAAGGCAGAAAGGATACCCATGAGCTCGCAGACCGATGAGAAATGGTTCGACCCCTCCAGCACAACCTTCGGGGACCGACTGGCCGGTGCGCGAGAGGATGCGGGTATGACGCAAGATCAGCTCGCGCGGCGACTCGGTGTAAAGATCAAATCGCTTGAGCGGTGGGAGAATGACCACACCTTCCCGCGCGCCAACCATCTTTCGATGCTCGCCGGGCTTTTGAACGTGTCGATTCTCTGGCTGCTGTCGGGCGAAGGTCCGGGACCGAGCGCACCCGCCGAGGTGGTGGACCCGCAAGCCAACCTCAATGATCTCCTGCGCGAGGTGAGCGCGCTTCGGGGGCTGATGGATGCCGCCGCCGAGCGCATGACCCGGCTCGAAACGCGGCTGGAGTCTGCGATCGACCGTGCCTGAGGCGCGCGACACGCGGCTGCGGCGTCTGAGGATGCGCTCGATGCGTCGGGGCACCAAGGAGATGGACATCATCCTGATGCGCTTTGCCGAGGCGCGTCTGGACGCTCTGAGCGACTCGATGCTCGATCTTTATGACCGCCTTCTCGAAGAGAACGATCAGGATCTCTATCAGTGGGTGACGGGACAGGCGCAACCTCCTGTCCCCTACGCACCGCTGATGGATGAGATCGCAGGGTTGGCGCATCACGTGAAATAGATCGGATTTTACCCGTTTCTGGCCGGGTTTACCGAATGTTGGGCAATTTGGGCCAATGCTCTGTGCGAGCAGTATTGCATGGAGAGTATCATGAGTTTTCACCACCCCCCGGCGCCGACGGCGTCAGACCATGGCTTCATGTCGGGTTATCTGGATGCGCTGTCACTGGTTGAGCGGTTGCACCGTCTTCTTCTGGACGTGATCAAGGATGAGTTCGAGCGCGTCGGCGTGATCGAAATCAACGCGGTTCAGGCGCTTTTGCTGTTCAACATCGGCGATAACGAGGTGACGGCGGGCGAACTGAAGACGCGCGGATATTACCAAGGCAGCAATGTCAGTTACAACCTCAAGAAACTGGTCGAGATGGGTTATATGCACCATCAGCGGTGCGAGATCGACCGCAGGTCGGTGCGGGTGCGCCTGACGCAGAAGGGGCGCGACATCCGTGATCTTGTCGCCAAGCTTTTTGAACGGCATGCCGATGGGTTGCAGGGCAACGGTGTTCTCGGGGCCGACGGAATCGATGTGATCGCCGCCTCGCTCCGCCGGGTCGAACGGTATTGGACCGATCAAATCCGCTATATCTATTGAATCGGTTGAGGGGTGCGCCGTGACGACACCGCCACCGGCCGCAATTCTCGCAGGAGCTTGGCTGTCATGGCGCGGCGATAATCGTCATAGCCGGTGGCGGTGATGACAAACGCGCCGGGCCCACGCAAGACGCGATCGCGGTAATATGTCAGGAGCGTTCCGGCATTGGCGAGGTTCTTGGTGATGTTGTCACGCGCGTCAGGCCCGATGACAAGCGCGTTGATGGTCAGGCCCGGGGGGCCGTCCGACCCGATGGTTTCGGGGAAGGGGCCGTTGTTCGACGGGCCGTCGCCCGAGATATCCATCACATGCGTCCAGCACGCATCGCGATCTTGCAGCCGGTCAAGACCATAAAGCATCGCGGCCCCGATGGCTGTCTGCGGGTTTTCGAAAGGCGCCGCCGTGTCGCGCAGCCGCGCGGCAGCGGCGCTCAGCGCCTCGGCGCGGTGGATCGGGGTCCAGTCCAGAAGCATGCTCTGCTGAGACTTGGCGCCCCATTGAAAGGCCGCAAGCTCAACATGGGTGCCGGGCAGGGCGAGAAAGGCCGCTTGCATCTCGGGGTCGTCCAATGCCGCCGCCGTGCCATCAAGCTGTTGGCGATATTCGCGGGCGTCCACGGACCCCGAAACATCGAAGGCGAGGATGAGCGCAAGACGACACTGGCTCTGGGCCGTGGCGGCCGGGGCCGCCGACAGAAGAAAGCCGAGAGCAAGCCCCGTCGCCCGGCTGATCGCCCTGAGAAGCCCGACGTTCAGGGCTTTGATCCCGCGGTGTCGCATTACCTCGGATCCCCGGCCAGCGCGGTGCGGCGGGGGCGCACCTCAGGTCGCGCGTCGCCAAAGACAAGGTCGTTGATTTCGCGGTAAAGTTTACGGGACATCGCCTCCTGAAACCCTTGGAAATCCGGGGTGACGATCATGAAGGCGCTTGGGCCCCGCATCACCGTTTCACGATAATAGCTCACGACCTTTTTCACATCGCGGCTGATCACCAGCGCATTGACGGTCACACCGTCGAAGGGAAAATTGCGATAAGCGGCGAGGGGGCCGAAGCCGAAATTGTTGATCCCGTCGCCAGACACGTCAAGCACCTTGCGCGCGCAATTGGGCGCCCGGCGCAGGGTGGTGGCCCCAAAGCCCAAGGCCTGACCGATTGCTGTGGGAAAATCATCGTGGCTACGTTCCATGCGGCCAAGCGCCAGAACCGCACGATCAATGTCGGCTTCGCTTCGCAGGCGCGTCCAGTCAAGATGCAGGGTCTGTTGGTTGAAGCCACTCCATTCATAGACCGCAAGCGCCACGTCGCCGGGGGCGCCCGACAGGATGGCATGGCGCACCTCGAGCGCATTCAGCGCCGCAGCAAGGCCGAGGCGCTGAAGCTCGTATTCATCGGCATTGACCGACGATGACACATCCAGCGCCAGCGCGAGGGCCAGCCGGCAGGGGGCCGCCTGTGCCTGAGCGCCCCCTGTCAGCAGGGCAAGCCAGAGTGTCAACGCCCACCTTACCAATGGCCGGTATTCTCCATGCTGGCCCAAGGCTCGCGCGGGGCGAGTGAATCGCCCGCCTGCAACAGCTCGATCGAGATATTGTCGGGCGAGCGCACAAAGGCCATGTGGCCGTCGCGCGGGGGACGGTTGATGGTCACGCCGTTGTCCATAAGGTGCTGGCAGGTGGCATAGATATCGTCCACCTGATAGGCGAGATGCCCGAAATGGCGGCTGTCGGAGGGCAAGGCATCATCGCCGTCCCAGTTCCAGGTCAGTTCAACCGGGCATTCCTCTTGGCCGGGAGGGGCCATGAACACCAATGTGAAGCGGCCTCCATCATTGTCCCAGCGTCGCGTTTCCTCGAGCCCGAGGAGGCGATAGAAGGCCATGGAAGCTTCAAGATCCTTTACGCGGACCATGGTGTGCAGATACTTGATCGCCATGCGGGGTCTCCTGTGATTTGGGTCAGTGTCAAAGATAGTGGTCCGCGCCACGGTGTCGAGAGTGGAATTCAGGCCCATATTGCCGTTCTCTCGCGTGGCCGCCCAAGATATAGTGGAAAGCGACTCGGCCCTCCCGTGTAGAAGAAAGGACGCCCCTCATGCCGCTCAGCCCCGACCAGCAGGCCGAAATCGACGCCCAGCGTGCCGAGACCCGGCCCACCGCCCGCACAGTCTCGGAGGGGATGGAAAGCCATCTTTACACCGCCTACCCGGTGCTCGATCACGGGTTCGTGCGGGTGATCGACTACATGGGCGACGACGCGGCGATCTGTCAGGCCGCGCGGGTGAGCTATGGCAAGGGCACCAAGAGCGTTCAGAACGACGAAGGGCTTATCCGCTATCTCATGCGGCACTGGCACTCGACCCCGTTCGAGATGTGCGAGGTTAAGCTGCATGTAAAACTTCCGGTCTTTGTGGCGCGGCAGTGGATCCGGCACCGCACCGCCAATGTGAACGAGTATTCCGCGCGGTATTCGATCCTTGACCGGGAATTTTACGTGCCCGCACCGGAGCATCTGGCGGCGCAATCTGTGATCAACAACCAAGGCCGGGGCGCGGCACTTGAGGGTGAGGAGGCAGACCGCGTGCTGCGGTATCTGCGCGATGATGCAATGCGGGCCTATGACCATTACGAAGAGATGATCAGCCAAGAGGGGCAGCAGGGTCTGGCGCGCGAACTGGCGCGGATGAACCTGCCCGCCAATGTCTATACGCAATGGTACTGGAAGGTTGATCTTCACAATCTTCTGCATTTCCTGCGGCTCAGGGCGGATGCGCATGCGCAGTATGAAATCCGCGTTTACGCCGACGAAATCTGCAAGATCGTGGCGGATTGGGTGCCTGCCGCCTATCGCGCGTTCGAGGATTACCGCATGGGGGGTGCGACCCTGTCGTCAACCGCGCTCGACTGTGTGCGCCGGATGTTGAAGGGCGAAGAGGTCACGCAGGAGAATTCCGGCATGTCCAAGGGCGAATGGCGGGAATTTCAGGGAATGTTGGGCGAGACCGTGTGATCGATGTGCCGGGCTGAAGCCCGGCCTACGGGGGTCTCCCACGCGCGTTACTACGATGCCGCTCCCAGCACCACCGCCTGTGTCCACCAGCCCGGATGTGTCTCGGCGAGGCGGCCAGCGGCCGAACGGGCGGTCTCCATATCGGCATAAAGGCCAAAGCAGGTGCCGCCGGACCCTGACATGCGGGTCAGAAGACAGCCGGGCGTGACTTCGAGCGCCGAGAAGGCCTGTTCGACCACCGGCTCGGCGGCGATGGCCGCTTCTTGCAGGTCATTGCGCATGGTCTTGAGCCAGTCGATCATTTCGCTCGCGTCAAGCCCGGCGGGTATTTCCTCGGGCATCGGGGTGTTGTCGGGGCTGGCGAGGTTTGCAAAGACCGTGTCGGTCAGGACCGGGATGTTTGGATTCACCAGCAGCGCGTGCAACTGTGGCAGGTCGTGCAGGGGGGTCACGTCTTCGCCAATGCCGCGCATCCGGGCCGAAACACCGCCCAGACAGACAGGGACATCCGCGCCAAGGCGTGTCGTTTCGTCCGGGATAGGCTTGCCGGTCAGCATCGAGAGCGCGCGGAACGTGGCCGCCGCGTCGGATGACCCGCCGCCCAGTCCGGCCGCGCGAGGGAGGCGTTTGTCGAGTGTGATGGCCCCGGTTGCGCCCATCATGGCCGCAGCCCGCATCACGAGGTTGCTTGTGTCTTCGGGCACGCCGGAGGCCATGGGGCCAGTGACGTTGAGAGACGTTTCGGACGCTGATTTCGCGGTGATCGTGTCGCCCACATCGGCGAACATCACCAGACTGTCGAGCAGGTGATAGCCGTCATCGCGGCGTCCGGTCACATGCAGTGTCAGATTGACCTTGGCCGGGGCGAAGACCTCAACCATCGTCTTTGGCCACTTTGATCGGGGGCGCGCCTTCGCTGGCAAGCACCTGATCCAACCCGACCTCAAGCTTGCGCCGGATGCGTTCGGGGTCGATATCCTGTTCGGGCGTGTCTTCGGTGATGAAGCTCAGGGCGCGCTTCCACTGAAACTCGGCCTCGGTTTCGCGGCCAACGGCCCAGAGCACATCACCGAGATGGTCGTTCACGACCGGATCGACAGGGGAAAGCGAGGCGGCGCGTTCCATTGGATCCACGGCCTCCTCATAGCGGCCAAGGCGATAGAGGGCCCAGCCGAAGCTGTCCTGAATGGCACCGCTTTCGGGGCGCTGTTGAACGGCGCGTTCGATCATGTCGAGTGCTTCGTCCAGATGTTTGCGCTGTTCCACGAGCGAATAACCGAGATAATTGAGGACTTCCGGTTGTTCGGGGCTGAGATCGAGCGCGCGGCGGAAATCGGACTCGGCCTCGGGCCATTCGCCCAGCCGCTCATACGAGATGGCGCGGGTGTAATAGACGAACCAAAGGGGGTCTTCGCGCTCTTCATAGATGGCGATGGCGCGGTCATAGGCTTCAACGGCTTTGCCGAACTCTTCGAGTTGCCGAAAGAGATCGCCGGCCGAGGCGTGGACAACAGGCAACTGAGGATGGCTTTTGCCAAGCTGTTTGAGCACTTCGACCGCGGCGTCGAGGCGACCGCTCTGGCGCAGGGCCTCGGCGCGGCCGAGTTCGGCCATGTGAAAGGAGGGGTGATCGCGCGGCACGCGCGAATAGGCTTCGGTCGCGAGATCGTAGCGCCCCTGCTCTTCGAGCAGTTCGGCGCTCATGATCTGGGCATCGACATGATCAGGGCTGAGGTATTCGGCAAAGCGCGAATAGACGAGCACGTATTCAGGGCTGGTTTCCTGAAGCAGCGCGCGACCCAGCGAATAGAGCATTTCGGCGACGCCGTCCCGTGCGCTGGAGATCCGGCTGAAGGGCACGCGCTCACCGGTCGCGAGGCGGGAGCGCAGATCGCTCAGTTCAGGGTCGAGCCCCTTGCCGAACGTGTCGTCGATCACATTGATCGCGTCCTCGTTGCGCTCAAGCTGGCTCAGGGCCTCGGCCCATGCGATGGCGCCACGGCGTGTCGTCTGAACCGCGCCAACCGCGTCACCGGCGAAGATGGCGACCGTGCCTTCGAAGTCTCCGACGGTGGCGAGGGCGAGCGCCTTGTGATAGGCGGCAAAATCGCTCATGCCCGGCTCTTTCATGACCCGGTCGAAAAGATCGAGAGCGGTTGACATGTCGCCCTTGCCGAGGCTGGCCCAAGCCGCGAGCAGGCCGTCGGCCAGAGGGCTGATGGCGCGATCCTGACCGACGCGTTCAAGAACGGCGTCGTAATCACCCTCTTTCACAAGCTCCGACACCAGCGTCATGCTGGCGATTTGGCTTCTCACGCCGATCTCTTCGATCCGGCGGGCGACGGGAAGCGCCTGATTGACACGTCCGAGCGAAACGAAGGCGGCGGCGGAATGTTCGAGCAATTCGGGATTTGCCGGATCGCGCGCAAGCGCCTGTGTGAGATATTCTGCCGCGGCGGAATAATCGCTATTGTAGCGGGCCTGCCGTGCCGCCAGATAGGCGCCCGGCGCCGCATCGGACAGGGCGGGAAGGGCCATTGGCCCGGTGATGGCGGCGGCCGCCACTAGTGAAGAGATCAATCTGGAAATCACGGGTATTCGGTGCCTCGGGTCTCATGCTCGTTTCCGGCAACGTAATGCGCCCCGGGCCGTAACGCAATGCGGGGCGGTCCTTTGACCGCCCCGGAACACGAACTATTCATGCACGTGTTACATGTTGGGATAATTCGGCCCATCTCCGCCCTGCGGAGCCGTCCATTTGATGTTCTGGGGCGGATCCTTGATGTCGCATGTCTTGCAGTGCACGCAGTTCTGGAAGTTGATGACGAAGCGCGGCTCTTTGCTCTCTTCATGCACGAATTCATAGACGCCCGCCGGGCAATAACGCGCCGAGAGGCCCGCGTATTTCGGCAGATTGACCTCGACCGGGATGCTGGGATCCTTGAGCTTGAGGTGGGACGGCTGACTTTCCTCGTGGTTGGTCATCGAGAAGCTGACATTGGTGAGCCTGTCGAAGCTGAGCTTGCCATCGGGCTTGGGATAGTCGATCGGCTTGTGCTTTGAGGCTTCCTCGGTGGCTTCGGCATCGGATTTGCCGTGCTTGAGCGTGCCCAGAAGCGAAAAGCCCAGCGTATTGGTCCACATATCGAAACCGCCAAGACCGAGCGAGGCCATCAGGCCGTATTTCGACCAGAGCGGTTTGACGTTGCGAACCTTCTTGAGATCGGCACCGATGTCGCCTTCGCGGACGTTCTTTTCATAATCGTTGAGTTCGTCGCCGGCGCGGTCGGCCTTGATCGCCTCGTGTGCGGCTTCGGCGGCGGCCATGCCCGACAGCATCGCGTTATGGTTGCCCTTGATGCGCGGCACGTTGACCATGCCCACAGTGCACCCCAGAAGCGCCACGCCGGGCGCGACCATCTTGGGCATCGACTGATATCCGCCCTCGGAAATGGCGCGCGCGCCATAGGCCACGCGCTTGCCGCCCTTGAGAAGCTCGGCCACCATCGGGTGATGCTTGAACCGCTGGAACTCCATGTAGGGGTAGAGGTGCGGGTTCTTGTAGTTCAGGTGGACCACGAAGCCCACATAGACCTGATTGTTGTCGAGATGGTAGATGAACGATCCGCCGCCCGCATTCTTGCCCAGCGGCCAGCCCATGGTGTGCGTGACGCTGCCTTCGCGATGCTTGTCGGGGTCTATTTCCCAGATTTCCTTCATACCGAGGCCGAATTTCTGTGGCTCCTTGCCGGCAGAAAGATCGTATTTGGCGATCACCTCCTTGGAGAGAGAGCCGCGCACCCCCTCGCAGAGGAAGACGTATTTGCCATGCAGTTCCATTCCTGGCTCGGTGTCGGGGCCGATGGAGCCGTCAGCTTCGAGCCCGAAGACCCCCGCAACGACGCCCTTGACCTCGCCATTCTCGCCATAGACCAGTTCGGAACAGGCCATGCCGGGGAAAATCTCGACGCCCAATTCCTCGGCCTGCTCGGCCATCCAGCGACAGACATTGCCCATCGACACGATGTAATTGCCGTGGTTGTTCATCAGGGGGGGCATCGGAAAGTTGGGCACGCGCACCTTGCCTGCCTCGCCCAACATATAGAAATTATCGTCTTTTACCGGCACGTTGACCGGCGCGCCCTTATCCTTCCAGTCGGGGATGAGCCGGTTCAGGCCGACCGGATCGAGAACCGCGCCGGACAGGATATGTGCCCCCACTTCCGAGCCTTTTTCCAGCACGACGACGTTCAGGTCGGCATCCAGCTGTTTAAGGCGGATCGCGGCGCTCAGGCCCGCAGGCCCCGCGCCGACGATCACGACATCGTATTCCATGGCTTCGCGTTCAATCTCGGACATGTGTGTCGATCCTTTCCCGAGGCGTGGCGTTCTGGGTCATAAAGTTTCGCACGTGGTTATCGTGCGGGGCGCGTAAAGGTCAATTCAAACACGACGTCATTGCCTGTCTAATGCGGCAAATTTTCTCTGACAGGGCGCGAAAGCGCGTGCAAACGCAGTTCTTCATTGCAAAGACCCCTGCCTTCGGGGCAGTTTGCCGTGACATCCGCGCCTCGCCCTTTGACTGCGACGCGCAGACCAAGACATGAATTACGGAAACCGGACAAATGGACAAAATCCCGATGACCCGCAGGGGCCACGCGGCGCTCGAGGCGGAACTGAAGCACCTCAAATCCGAGGAACGCCCGGCCATCATCCGCGCCATCTCGGAGGCGCGTGAGCATGGTGACCTGTCCGAGAATGCCGAGTATCATTCGGCCAAGGAAAAGCAGAGCTTTATCGAGGGCCGGATCAAGGAGCTTGAGAGTGTGATCGGTCTGGCCGACGTGATCGACACAGCCAAGCTTTCCGGTCCGATCAAGTTTGGCGCGACCGTCACTCTGGTCGATGAGGACACCGAGGAAGAGAAGACCTGGCAAATCGTGGGTGAACATGAGGCCAATATCGAAACTGGCCTTCTCAATATCAAGTCACCCATTGCCCGCGCTTTGATCGGCAAGGACGAAGGCGACAGCGTCGAGGTGCGCACGCCCGGCGGCGAGCGGTCTTACGAAGTGGTCAAGATCGAATATACCTGACAGGCACGAGCCCATGGCCGACCCGACCCAGCCCGGCAACGGGCGCGACGACACTCATGAGAAGGAGCCGATGACCGGTATCGAACTGGTCGCGGTGGTCCTTTCTGTCTTGTGGCTGGTGGCTGCTGCGGCGTTTTTTCTGTTGATCGACAGCGGAGCAGGCGGCGGCACCGGTCTCTTCCGGTTTGTCATGACCATGCTGGCGATTTTCATGCCGGTTGCGATGATCTGGATCGCGGCCATGTCGGCGCGCACGACCCGCGTGATGCGTGAGGAAAGCCGCAGGTTGCAGGCTGCGATCGACGCGATCCGCAAGGCCTATGTCACGCAGGCGCGTCAAAGCGATCAGGGCTCGGGCGATCAGAGCGTGAGCAAGAAACTCGAGGAGATCGCCGCCGCGCAGCGCAAGACCGAAACCGCGTTGGCGACGTTTTCCACCGTCCGGCAGGCGGCACCTGCGATCACCCGCGTGTCAGCCCCGTTGCAGCACCCCGCCAGCAGCGATGAGCAGGGTGCGTTGCCCCTTGGAACCTCGGCAGAGGACATGACCCCGCCGCTGGCCACCGCGGATTTCATCCGGGCGCTCAATTTTCCGGAAAATCCGCAAGACAAGGCCGGGTTCGATGCGCTGCGCCGCGCCCTCAAGGACCGGCCCACGGCCCAATTGGTGCGGGCGGCGCAGGACATTCTGACCCTGATGAGCCAGGACGGCATATATATGGACGATCTGCGCCCAGATCTGGCGCGTCCTGAATTGTGGCGTAGGTTCGCGGCGGGCGAGCGCGGGCGCGAACTCGCGGCGCTTGGCGGAATACGCGACCGTTCGTCATTGGCGCTGACAGCGGCACGGATGAAGAACGACACGATCTTTCGCGACGCAGCGCATCATTTCCTGCGGCTCTTTGACCGGATGATCGCGCGCTTTGCCGAGACCGCCGACGACGGTGAACTGACCGAGCTTTCGAATACACGCACCGCCCGGGCCTTCATGCTTCTGGGCCGTGTTGCGGGCACGTTCGACTGAGCGTCTTCCCCCTTAGCCGAACAGGGTCAGCCCGGCGTAAAGCGTGATTCCACCGGCCAGGATCGCGCCAAGCACGCTGCGTGTCAGAAGCCCCACACCCAATGCCACCAGTGCCGCGAGAAGCCGCGCGGGATCGGGTTCCCCGCCGGTGGCGGGCGGCCAGAGCACAAGCGGCGCGATGAGCGCGGGCAGAACCGCGACCGCAGTGTAGCGCAGGTGCCGCAGAAGCCAGCCCGGCAAGGGACGATCCCCGACCAGCCCGAGAAATGCGAAGCGCAGCGCGAAGCTTCCGATGCCGATACCTGCGATGACGGTCCAGAGCGTTGTCTTGTCGATCATGTCCATGTCCCCCTGAGCACCATGCGGCGCTCGATCTCGGCGCCGACGGTCATGCCGATGAAGCCGGCGAAGATCACCCCGAGGCTGTAGGGCAGCCAAGTCAGGCAGAGCGACGCCGCGATCCCGGCCAGTGCCGCCGCCCGGTGCGCCCCGGTGCGCAACATTGGTGTCACGATCGCAATGAAGGTGATGGGAATCGCGAAGTCGAGCGCCATGCTGTCGGGAACCGAGCCACCAAGCAAGGCGCCGACCACCGTAAAGCCCAGCCAGCAAGGCATGATCGGCGTGGCCACGCCAAGAAAATATCCCAGCTTGCGCGAAAGATCCCACTCGGGATGCGCTTCGTAGGC
Organism: Roseovarius sp. E0-M6; assembly: GCF_037083845.1. NCBI lineage: Bacteria > Pseudomonadati > Pseudomonadota > Alphaproteobacteria > Rhodobacterales > Roseobacteraceae > Roseovarius > Roseovarius sp. E0-M6. The sequence goes on from NZ_JBAPLA010000001.1 coordinate 295,874, forward strand.
CGCGACCGAACAGGCATAGGTCTGATCGACCGTGAAATAGGCGGCAAGGGCGCGTTTGGGCAGCGAAAGCTGACCCAGGTAGGGCGTGAGAGCGGCGGAATACATCGCCATGCGCAGATTGACCGTCAGGGCCGCTGCGAGCACGATCAGGACCGGCACCTGTTCGGTCATGAGCTGCACGGCGGTGAACTGGGCCGCGCCCGCCACCACCAGCGCCGACATCACCAGCGCCTCGGTCACGTTCAGCCCGGCCTCGGTCGCGATGACGCCGAAAAGCGTGCTGAACGGGACAAGGATCAGTATAAAGGGCGCGCCCGCGCGCATGCCTTGCCAGTAGATGGATTTGATGCTTTGCATGGAGTGTGCCTTGTCCCGAATTCACCATTGGCCTAGCGCGAAGTCCGAGGAGACGCAATTGCCCCCGAGCGACCCGACTGACAGCTATATCATCGCCCCCGATCCGGCGCGCGCGGACCTGACGCGCGCGGTCGACGGCGTGGACCATGACGGCGCGCCGATCCGCATCCCGGTGGTCGAGGAACGTCCCCTGACGATCTTTCTCAATGGACAGGAGATCGTGACCGCGATGACCATCGGGGATTATCCCGATTATCTCGCGCTTGGGTTTCTGCGCAATCAGGGCATGTTGCGCGACGACGAATCCGTGACCGGTGTCGACTATGACGAAGAGCTTGAGACCGTGGTGGTCCGCACCGATGGGCAGACCACCTATGAGGACAAGCTGCGCAAGAAGACGCGCACATCCGGGTGTGCGGTGGGCACGGTCTTTGGTGACATGATGGAGGGGCTCGAAGGATTGCGCCTGCCGGAAGCGCAGGTGCGCGCCTCGGACCTCTATGCGCTTGCCAACGTGATCAACCGGACGCCATCGCTCTATCTCGAGGCGGGGGCGATCCACGGAACGGTTCTGTGCAAAGATGACCGACCGCTTGTCTACATGGAGGATGTGGGCCGTCACAACGCGGTGGACAAGATCGCGGGCTGGATGCTCTCGGAGCGTGTCGGCCCCGAGGACAAGCTGCTTTACACCACGGGGCGCCTCACGTCGGAGATGGTGATCAAGACGGCACTTATGGGTATACCGGTGCTGGCCTCGCGCTCGGGCTTTACCGCATGGGGGGTCGAGATCGCGCGGCAGGTCGGGCTGACACTTATCGGGCGGATGCGCGGCAAGCGGTTCGTGTGCCTCTCGGGCAATGAGCGGCTGATCAGGGATGTCGATCCCGCCACGCTTCCCGAGGAAGAGCGCAAGCACCGCCGCAAGAGCGCGCCAGACTGAGGGGCGAATGATGAAACAGCCATTTGGTATCATTCTGGCCGGCGGGCTGGCCACGCGCATGGGGGGCGGCGACAAGGCGCTGCTGACGCTGGGCGGGCGGCCCATCCTGAGCCATGTCATCGACCGGCTCGCGCCGCAGGTGGCGCAGGTGGCGCTCAATGCGAATGGCCCGGCCGACAGGTTCGCCGCGTTTGGTCTGCCCGTCTTGCCGGACAGTATCGCGGAGTTTCCCGGCCCTTTGGCGGGGGTTCTGGCGGGGCTCGACTGGGCCGCGGCGCAAGGCGCGGACACGGTGGTGAGCGTCGCGGGAGACACGCCGTTCTTTCCCTGCGATCTGGTGCCGGTGCTTCAACGTGCGGCGGAAGGGATGGCGCACCCGCTTGTTCTGGCGGCGACGCCGCGGGACGATACCGAGGTGACGCGCTCCAAGACCCGGACGGGCCTTATCCGGCATCCGACATTCGGGCTTTGGCCTGTTGCCCTGCGCGACGATCTGCGCGAGGCCCTGAACGGTGGTTTGCGCAAGGTCGTGCTCTGGACCGAGCGGCATGGCGGGCGCGAGGCGCTGTTTGACGGGCCGGGTGATCCGTTTTTCAATGTGAATACCCCCGAGGACCTGACCGAGGCGCGGGCCATGGCAGGGCTTTGTGAATGAAGGTATTCGGGGTCACGGGGTGGAAGAACGCGGGCAAGACGGGCCTTGTCGAACGGCTTGTCACAGAAATCACGGCGCGCGGTTTCAGTGTTTCGACCGTGAAGCATGCGCATCACAGTTTCGACGTTGATCAGCCGGGACGGGACAGCCACCGCCACCGCGAGGCCGGGGCGCAGGAGGTGATGTTGTCATCGGGTGCCCGCTGGGCGCTCATGCATGAATTGCGGGGGGCGGAGGAGTTGTCGCTCGGGGATCTTCTTGCCCGCTTGTCGCCAGTCGATCTGGTGCTGATCGAAGGGTTCAAGCGTGAAGGACACCCCAAGATCGAGGCGTGGCGCGCCGAAACGGGCCATCCCCTGATCGCGCCGGGTGATGCGACGATCCGGGCGCTGGCCGCCGACACGCCGCCCGAGACGGACCGGCCTGTCTTTGACCTGAACGACACGGCGGCCATTGCCGATTTCATCCTGTCGGAGGTCGAGCTTTGAGCGGGTTTGACACAATCCTGATTGTGGATTGGTCGGCCGCGAACACGCGCGCTCCTCAAAGGCCCTCCAAGAATGCCATCTGGATGGGGCTTGTCAGAGAGGGTGAGCCGCAGGCGCCGATCTATTGCCGCACCCGGATCGAGGCGGAGGCCCGCATCGCCGCGATATTCGAACAGGAAATGCAGGCCGGGCGGCGCGTGCTGGCCGCCTTTGATTTTCCATTCGGCTATCCGCGTGGTTTTGCACGGGCTATCACCGGATCGGATGACCCCTTGCGGCTATGGGACTGGCTTGCATCGCGAATAGAGGATTCCGAGCGAGGCGCGAATAATCGCTTCGATGTGGCAGAGGAGATGAACGCGGCCTTCGACGGCCCCGGCCCGCTCTGGGGCAAAACGCACCCGGACCGCTGGCCGGGTATCCCCTATGATAAGCAGGCCATCCTTTACGGCGAGGTGCCGGAGAAGCGGACCTGCGACCGCATCGCGCGCACGTCGAGCAGCTGCTTTCAGCTCTGCTACAATCCCACCGTTGGCAGTCAGGTGCTGATGGGATTGCCGATGCTGTCACGCCTGCGGCGGATGGATGGGGTTTCCGTCTGGCCGTTCGAGGAGTGGCAGGATGCGCGCGTCGTGCTGGCAGAAATCTGGCCGGGCGTCATTAACCGTGCCGTCAAGCGCGCCGAGGCGGCGGGGGGGATTCGTGACGCCCATCAGGTGCGCTTGCTGTCCCTCGCCCTGTCCCGGCTGCCGGCGTCCCGGCTTGACCGCATGATGACAGACCTGCCGCCTGAGGCGGCAGAGGAGGCCTGGGTGCTGGGTGCTGAACATGAAGAAGAACTAATGGCCGGCTGCGACGACACGCTGAAACCGCCGCCGCTGCGTGACGATTGTTTCGCGATGCCCGCCGGCGTGGATTGGACCCCGGTGGACGAAGCGCTGACTGCGTTGCGCAATCGTCTGACCCCCGTCGCGCCCGTGCGGGAGGCCCCCGTCGCGGAGACGCTGGGCCTTGTGCTCGCCGCGCGGGTGGAGGCACGCCGCGCCAATCCCCCAAGCGCGAATTCCGCCGTTGATGGCTATGGGTTTGCCCATGACAGCCTACCTCCCGACGATCCGGTTTTGCCGCTGATCGCGGGGCGCGCCGCTGCGGGCGTGCCGTTTGACGGGACAGTGCCCGCGGGCCATGCCATTCGCATCCTCACCGGTGCGGCGCTTCCGCCCGGTGTCGATACCGTCATTCTTGAGGAAGACGTGCGGCTGGGCGAGGGGGCCATCGCCTTTCGCGCCGGGATCAAGCCCCGCGCCAATGCCCGCCGCGCCGGGGAGGATGTCGAGGAGGGAGAGACGATCCTTGAGGCGGGCCGCGTTGTGACCCCTGCGGATATGGCGCTCATGTCGGCCACCGGCGTGCGGAGCGTCAGCGTGCGTGATCGGCTTCGAGTGGCCGTGATCTCGACCGGGGACGAATTGATCGAGGCGGGGGGTACCGCTTTGTCGGGGCAGATATTCGATGCCAACCGGCCCATGTTGCTTGGGCTGCTCCGGCGTTTTGGATATGAGGCCATCGACCTTGGCCGAGTGCGGGATGAGCGTGCGGCGCTGCGGGACACGCTTGACCGGGCGGCGCGAGAGGCGGACGCGATCCTGACCTCGGGTGGCGCGTCGGCAGGTGACGAGGACCACGTTTCAGCACTCCTGCGTGAGGCCGGGGCGATGACCGAGTGGCGCATCGCACTTAAACCGGGGCGCCCTCTGGCGCTCGGCCTCTGGCAGGGCGCGCCGGTTTTCGGGCTGCCGGGCAATCCGGTGGCGGCGTTGGTCTGCACGTTGATCTTTGCGCGGCCCGCCCTGCGGTCGCTGGCCGGAGAGGCGTGGCAGGCACCGCAGGGGTTCAAGGTGCCTGCCGCCTTCACGAAATCCAAGAAACCGGGGCGCCGCGAATATCTGCGCGCGCGTATCCGCGATGGTCAGGCCGAGGCGTTCGCCTCCGAAGGATCGGGCCGCATCAGCGGGCTGAGCTGGGCCGAAGGTCTGGTTGAGTTGCCCGACGAGGCGCAAGAGATCACTCTGGGCGATCCGGTTCACTACATCCCGTTCTCCAGTTTCCTGTAACCTCCCGCGACGATGCGGCCACCCCAAGCCAAGGCCGCCACGGTATGCCTCAAAACGACAGGGCCCGCGTTGCTACGCGGGCCCCCGTTTCGTTTGGCGACATGATCCTTGTTCGGGTTAGCCTATGGCGGCTGCGCGGACATCCTCGTCGATGTAAGGCAGGTATTGCTCGAAATTCTTCGAGAACATGTTGACGAGTTTCGCGGCCTGCCGGCCATATGCCTCGGGGTTGTCCCATGTGCGGCGCGGATCAAGAAGCACCTCGGGCACGCCGGGGGCGTCGACGGGGACGTCAAAACCGAAATTCGGATCCTTGCGGAACGACACCTTCGACAGAGAGCCGTCAAGCGCCGCGGTGAGGAGCGCACGGGTTGCGCGGATCGGCATCCGCGAGCCGGTGCCATAGGCGCCACCTGTCCAGCCGGTGTTCACAAGCCAGCAAGTCGCACCATGCTTGGCGATCTTTTCGCGCAGGAGGTTGCCATAGGCTTCGGGCCGGCGCGGCATGAAGGGCGCGCCAAAGCAGGTCGAGAAGGTCGGTTGCGGTTCTGTCACGCCGCGCTCGGTTCCCGCCACCTTGGCGGTAAAGCCTGACAGGAAATGATACATCGCTTGCGCCGGTGTCAGGCGCGCGATGGGCGGCAGCACACCGAAGGCGTCACAAGTCAGCATGATGATGTTCTTGGGGTGCCCGCCGATCGACGTCGGCGATGCGTTCGAGATATAGTCGAGCGGATAGGCGCAGCGCATGTTCGCGGTAAGCGAATCATCGTCGAAATCCAGCTCCTTGGTCTCGGGGTCGTAGACCATGTTCTCGATCACGGTGCCGAATTTGGACGTGGTGGCGTAGATCTCGGGCTCGGCCTCGGCGTTGAGGTTGATCGTTTTGGCATAACAGCCGCCTTCGAAATTGAAGGTGCCGCGATCCGACCAGCCGTGTTCATCGTCACCGATCAGCACGCGATCGGGATCGGCCGAGAGCGTCGTCTTACCTGTGCCCGACAAGCCGAAGAATACGGCGGTATCCACCGGGTTGCCCTTGGCATGATTGGCCGAACAGTGCATCGGCATGATGTTCTTCTCGGGCAGCAGGTAGTTGAGCAGGGTGAAAACGGATTTCTTGTTCTCGCCCGCGTATTCGGTGCCGCCGATCAGGATGATCTTGCGGTCGAAATTCATCGCGATCACGGTTTCTGAACGGCAATCGTGCTTTTTGGGGTCCGCCTGAAAGCTCGGGCAGTTGATCACGGTGAAATCGGCCACGAAATGATCCAGGGCATCGCGCCCGGGGCGCCGCAGAAGATGCCGGATGAACAGGCCGTGCCAAGCCAGCTCGGTGATCATCCGCACCTTGATCGAATGGGCCGGATCGGCGCCGCCGGTGAGATCCTGAACGTAGTAACGCCCACCTTCCATATGCGCGACCATGTCGGTGTAGAGCGCATCGAACCCTTCGGGCGACATCTCGGCGTTGTTGTCCCACCAGATGTTTTCGGCCACGTCATCGGTCTTGACGACATGCTTGTCCTTGGGAGAGCGCCCCGTGAACTTGCCGGTGGACACGAGGAATGCACCGCCGCGGCCAAGTTCTCCTTCGCCGTTCTTCAACGCGGCTTCGATCAGCGCCGGTTCGATCAGGTTGTAGTGGACTTCTCCCAGTCCGGTGATGCCTTGATCCTCAACACGGAATTGCGGGTTCACCCGTCCGACTGTCATTGGCTTCGTTCTCCACTTGGTAGGGCCGGCGTTGGCGGCCTGATAGCAAGGGCCAAGGGTGGTATGCGACGGCCCACCGGCCCGGACAGCGCCCTCTTAACATGGGCTCGGAAGAAAAGAACAGGGCGCTTGCAGGCAGTTAGCGCAACCAAGGCCAAGTTAGCGCAATCAGCGGGGTGGTGGCCATGTGGAGCCCGAGGTGCGGCGCGTGAAGTGAGTCAATTTAGCCATTCCTAAGGAAATTCTGCGTCAAATGGGCCGCAGATATCCGGCGATTCGGAAAATTGGATTGATTGCGTCCGGTAAATACGCGCATATTGGCGAAAAAAGCAGGCAACAAAGAGCAGTACAAGGAATTCAAAAATGTCGAAAATCGCCCTTGTGGACGATGACAGGAATATCCTGACATCGGTGTCGATGACTCTTGAGGCAGAAGGGTTCGAAGTCGAAACTTACAATGATGGTCAGCAAGCCTTTGACGCGTTTAGCAAAAAGCTTCCTGACATGGCCGTTCTGGACATCAAGATGCCACGGATGGACGGAATGGACCTGTTGCAGCGGCTGCGCCAGAAATCGGCAATGCCGGTGATCTTTCTCACATCCAAGGATGACGAGATCGACGAGGTGCTGGGGCTGCGTATGGGAGCGGACGACTATGTGAAAAAGCCGTTTTCGCAGAGACTTCTGGTGGAGCGTATTCGCGCGCTTCTGCGCCGGCAGGATGCGGTTGATGGCAAGATAACGGCCGCCGATGTCGAAGACGGAAAGGTGATCGAACGTGGCGAGCTGCGCATGGATCCGTTGCGCCACGCGGTGGCATGGAAAAGCAAGGACGTGTCGCTCACCGTGACCGAATTCCTGCTTTTGCAGGCACTTGCCCAGCGTCCCGGTTTCGTCAAGAGCCGCGATCAGCTTATGGATGTGGCCTATGACGACCAGGTTTACGTGGATGACCGGACGATCGACAGCCATATCAAGCGGCTGAGGAAGAAGCTGCGCAATGTCGATCCGGATTTCTCGGCGATTGAGACGCTCTACGGTATCGGCTACAGATATAACGACGACTGAGTATGGCACTGGTCGAGGGGGCGCATGTGCGTGACGCGGCACCGGGGCGAAGAGGGGACGTCGTTCTAGGCGACGACTTCGTCGCGCCCGACAGGGTGGTTGAGGACGAGGTGCGCCAGCGCCGCCAAAGGCGCGGGCTTTCCTCGCTGCGGTCTTCGCCGCTCACGCGGAAGATCATCATCTTCAACCTCATCGCGCTCAATATCCTTGTCGCGGGCATCCTTTACCTCAACTCTTCGCGCGATGGGCTTGCGGTACAGCGTATCGACGGGCTGCTGAGCGAAGCCCAACTTGTCGCCAACGTGTTCGAGGCGCAGCTCCCGGTTGGGGGCCCCGTCAACATGGTGACCGGGGATGGCATCGACGTAAGCGAAACGCTTGATGGGCTGGACCTGCGGCGCGGGGCGGAGGTTTTCGTCTTCGACACCGAGGGTGTGCCGGTCGGGAATGTGACCGGAACCCGAAGCGACGCCGAGATCGGGGCCGCGACCGGGCCGACGGTGATTACCGATGCGCTCAACTGGATTTGGGACAAGCTTGCCGGGCCTTTCCGGCGCACACCCAAGGCCGACCTCCCCGATACAGAGACCCTCTTGCGCGGCATGGTCGACCCCGCGGTGGCGGAGGGCACTCAGGTAAAGACTGGCCAAACCGCGACTGGCAGTGTCTTTGCCGTGGCTGCACCGATCATGCAGAGCGGCACGCCGGTAGGCGTCGTCACCATGACCAGCGCGGCAGGCGAGATTGACAGCCTCGTCAAGTCCGAGCGCGAGCGAGTTCTTCAGATGTTCATCATCGCCACGCTCGTGTCCATCGGTCTGAGCCTTATCCTTGCGTCGACAATCGCGCATCCGCTGGCCGATCTTGCCGCGGCGGCCGAGGTAGGTGGCGCGCGCAATCGCGGGCGGGGCGGGTCATCGCGCATCCGCATTCCCGATCTCACCTCGCGGCCCGACGAGATTGGCCGCCTTTCGGGTGCGCTTCGGGGCATGGTGGGCGCGCTTTACAACCGGATTGATGGCAACGAACAGTTCGCCGCTGACGTCGCGCACGAGATCAAGAACCCGTTGGCGTCGCTGCGCTCAGCGGTCGGCACGCTGCGCGTGGCCAAGCGCGAAGATCAGCGCGACCAACTTCTCGATGTGATCGACCACGATGTGCGCCGGCTTGACCGGCTGGTGAGCGATATCTCCAACGCGTCGCGGCTGGACAGCGAATTGGTCAAGGAAGAAGAAGAGCCGTTCGACCTTTTGACCATGCTGGGCAATCTGGGCCAGTATCTGGGTGAGGACGCCAAGGGCAAGGGCATAGATTTCATTGTCGACTTCCCGAAAGATCCGATCGTGATCAACGGGCTTGAGGCGCGGTTGGCACAGGTCTTTGTCAATCTCATCACAAACGCCATAAGCTTCTGCGAAGAAGGCGACGCGATCCGAATTTGGGCGCGCACCCGTGAGAACAGAGTGCTGGTGGTGGTCGAGGATACCGGCCCCGGCGTGCCTGAACAGGCGCTCGCCAAGATTTTCCAGCGTTTCTATTCGCAACGCGCCGAAAAGGATTTCGGCAATAACTCCGGCCTCGGGCTTGCCATTTCAAAGCAGATCGTGGAGGCGCATGGCGGTGTGATCTGGGCCGAGAACATCCGCCCGACCGAGGCCGATGTGACGTCGGATCCGCTTGGTGCGCGCTTTGTCGTGGGTCTGCCTATCTGAGGATGCCAAGCGGATGGACGACCCCGCCGTGCAGCCTGACATGGAAACCGTGCATGGCTCCTGTGTGGCTCTGGCGGGCCGGGCGCTTCTGATCCGGGGAGCCTCGGGACAGGGCAAAAGCGCGCTGGCGCTCGATCTTCTTAGCCGTGGCGCGATGCTGATTTCCGATGACCGGACGATCCTGCGCCGGAAGAAGGCCCAAATCATCGCCGCCGCACCCGAAGCGATCGCCGGTCGGATCGAAGCGCGGGGCGTGGGCATCCTGCATGTTTCCGCCGCCGAACCGGCACCGCTTGTGGCCATCGTCGACCTTGATACGCCTGAAACCGAACGCCTGCCGCCGGAGCGATCAACCAAGCTTCTTGGCGTCACCTTACCACTTGTGCGAAATAGTGAGATGACCTGTTTTCCCGCGGCTCTTATCCTATATGTCACGCATGGACGATTTGCCTGATCCCTCAACCGTACCTGAACGGTTTAACGCGCTTACGCCGCTGGTTTTGATCACCGGTCCTTCGGGGGCGGGCCGCACCACCGCGATTCATGCGCTCGAAGATTTCGGATATGAGGCGATTGATAACCTCCCACTGAGTCTGCTGCCGCGTCTCTTGGCCGGGCCGAGACCGGAGCGACCGCTCGCTCTTGGGATAGATGTGCGCAATCGCGATTTCTCGACCCAAGCGCTGATCGAGGCGATCGACGGGCTTGGAGCGCTGGCGGGAAATCCGATGCAGGTGCTTTATCTGGACGCGGAGGCCGACACGCTGGTGCGCCGCTACTCCGAAACGCGGCGGCGGCATCCTCTCGCACCTGAGGAGAGTGCGGCGATGGGGATCACCCGCGAGCTTGACCTTCTGGGGCCGATCCGCGCGCGGGCGGATGTGCTGATAGATACCTCTGAACTGAGTCCGCATGACCTGCGTGCCGAGCTGAGCCGATGGTTCGCGGCCCCCGATGACGCGTCACTGTCTGTTCTGGTGCAATCGTTTTCCTATAAGCGCGGCCTGCCGCGCAATGCCGATCTGGTGCTGGATTGCCGGTTTCTGCGCAATCCGCACTGGGATGCCGATCTTCGCGCCCTTGATGGCCGCGACCCGGCGGTTGACGCCTATATCGCTGCCGATGAGCGGGCCGAGGAGTTTCGCGACCGCATCCTGTCGCTCGTGCGGTTCCTGCTTCCGGCCTACAAGAACGAGGGCAAATCCTATCTTACGGTCGCTTTTGGGTGTACCGGAGGCCAGCATCGGTCGGTGGCGATGGCAGAAACCCTTGCAAGGGCCCTTGCGAAAGAGGGCTGGCCAGTGTCAATAAGGCATCGGGAACTGGAACGGCATGCTGACCGGTCCGCACCGGGCGGACCCAACACCGCAAGCCGGGACGAAGGGGACGGAACGCAGTGATCGGAATAGTGATCGTGGCGCATGGCGGCTTGGCGCGCGAGTATCTCGCGGCCATCGAGCACGTGGTGGGAGATCAGCCGGGTATCCGCGCCATCAGCATCGATCGCGATCACGACCGTGCCGAGAAACAGGCTGAGATTTGCCGGGCCGCGGATGCGGTCGATACCGGGGCGGGTGTGGTGATCGTCACCGACATGTTCGGCGGCTCCCCCTCGAACCTGTCGCTGATGGCCTGCCGCCCCGAGGACCGCCGTATCCTGTACGGAGCGAACTTGCCGATGCTCATCAAGCTTGCGAAATCCCGCCACAAGGCCGTTCCCGACGCGGTGGCACATGCGCTTGACGCCGGACGCAAGTATATCGACAGCCAGAACATCTCGGCGGAATAGGAACGGTTATGACGCATTCGGCAACGCGCACGGTTGAGATCGTGAACGAAAAGGGGCTGCACGCCCGCGCCTCCGCCCGCCTTGTCGAGGTGGTCGAGGGGTTCGACGCGAATGCGGAGGTATCGCGGGATGGTCAATCGGCCAGCGGTGACAGCATCATGGGCCTTTTGATGTTGGCAGCCTCGCGCGGAACAACTATTGACGTGCAAACGCGTGGACCAGATGCCGAGGCGTTGGCGGATGCCATCGAGAAACTGGTAGCGAACCGATTTGGCGAAGAGATGTGAGGGTGAGTGGCCGGGCAACCGGGCGCCGGAATGTAGATGGGACAGGAGCGGGTGACGGACAAGTTTGCGGAACAGGCGCGTGTCGACACGCCCGAGGTAGTCACCTTTACCAAGTATGACCGCCGCAGCCTGACCTATGCCAATTCCTTTGACAGCCCGCTCACCGCGCGGATCATCCGCACCGTCGAGTGGGTGACCGGCAAGATCAGCATCATCCGCATGATCCGTGAGTTCGAGAAGCGGGGCGCCCCGACAGGACAGCCTTTCTGGCGGGCCGCGCTTGATACGATGGGGGTCAGTCTTCTGACGCCTGCCGAGCAGATCGAGAACATTCCGCGCGACGGGCCGGTGGTGGTGGTTGCCAATCATCCCCATGGGCTTGTCGATGGCATGATCCTAGCCGATCTGATTGGCCGTCGGCGCACGGATTACAAGATACTGACCCGCGCGCTTCTCACGGGGATCGACGAGGTGGCGGCGTCCTACATGATATCGGTGCCGTTCCCACACGAGCCGGACGCGCAGCGCAAATCGGTCGAGATGCGCGCCAAGGCGATGTCGCACCTCAAGGATGGTGGCGTGATCAGCGTGTTTCCCTCCGGTGTGGTGGCGTCTTCGGATACGCTTTTCGGCCCGGTGAAAGAACGCGAATGGAACGTGTTCACGGCACAGATGATCCGCCGGTCGGGCGCGCGCGTGGTGCCGATCTATTTCCCCGGTGCGAATTCGCGGTGGTATCAGATGGCCAACTGCATTTCCGCCACGATGCGCCAGAGCCTGCTGCTTCACGAGGTGGTGCGAAGCTGTAACACGCCACAAGCCCCGGTGGTCGGCGCCCCCATCACTGATGAGCAGATGCAGCTTCTTGAAAGTGATCCGCGCGGCTTCATGATGTGGCTGCGCGAACATACGCTGTCCCTTGGTCAGCGCGACGCACAAACCCGAGACACAGCCTGAAACAGAGGAGCAGGACATGAACGACATTACCCGTATGGGCACCGGCCAGCGCATGAGCCAGATCGTCATTCACGACAACACCGCCTATTTGGCGGGGCAGGTCGGCAATGTTGGCGACAGCGTGGCCGACCAGACCAAAACCTGCCTTCAGGGCATCGAGAAGCTTCTGGCGCAGGCGGGGTCGGATACCACGCGCATCCTTCAGGCGACGATCTGGCTGGCTGACATGGCCGATTTCGCCGAAATGAACGCGGTCTGGGATGCTTGGGTGCCCGAAGGGCACGCGCCTGCACGCGCCTGCGGAGAAGCGAAGCTCGCGCATCCCGAACTCAAGGTCGAATTCATGATCACCGCCGCCGTCAACAGCCGCACAGACGGCCCGCGGTAAGAGATCACCAAAAGCTTCCGGCGCCTTCGGTCATGTCGGAGGCGCCCGCTTAAAGCGTTTCGCGAAAATCTGTGGTCCGGGGTTTTCGCGAAACGCTCTAGCAGGCGATCCAGCGGTTTGTCGCCCACGAAACCCAGCCTATCGTCCCGTTCGTCAACCGAACAAGGTGCCAGTTGCCTTGCTGTGAGCCCAGCATCTCGAGCGCCGTGCCCGAGGGCAGCTTGGCCAGCCGGGTTCCCGTGCGTGTGCTGGGTTCGGTGCGGATGGCCAACCAGTCGTCCGGTGGCCGCACGTCATGGACATGGCAAACGCGATTGGCCGGCGGGGCAGGGGCCTCTGGGGCGCTGCTCTCCTCTTGGGGTTCAGCAGGGTCATCGGGGGTGCCGATGTCAATTTTCATCTGGGGTTGTTCGCCGGTATCGCCCGCCTCGTCACAGGTGCCGAGGCCGGGATAGCACTCCTGCGTGGTTTGGGCAGTGCCTGCGCCAGCGGTAAGCAAGGCGATGGAGAGTGCGAGAATACATTTCATGGTGATCATCGCCTAAAGCGTTTTGAGAAAATCCTGACACCCAGACTGTCGCGAAAGGCGGCAGAGTGGTCAACCATCGCACCCCTGTGCCGTGTGTTCGATTGCCCGGATCAAAGTCGACACCCCGTAGATTTCGCTTGTCCGAGAAGTCCGAAAACAGAGGTCATTCTGGGCAACATGCTCTAGTAATTTGGAAAGACGTCCGTGACGAAGGCTTCGCCCTCGGTCAGGGCTGCGGCGATGTCGCGTGTCGGATTTTCAAGATAATAGCGAAACCCGGCGCGAAGCGCGACGTGCCGTTCCTGCGGGGTGCCATGATGGCCGATATTCGTGAAATTGTTATCACCCAGCTCGAAAATCTTGCGTGACAGCGTGTCGAGGTCGTCAGGCTGTTGAGAGAATTTCGTTCCCATATAGTAGCCGGCCATGAAATCGGCGTGCAACTCAAGGAATTTCACCGTGTCATGGCGGTTCTGAAGCCGGTCAAAGATGCCTTGATCCTGCATCTGGAGAATGTGGGAAAATTCATGTGCGATCACGCCCGACACGATTGAGCCGCCAAACCTCGCCGATGTGAGATGCGCTTCGAGAAGGTCGAGTTGGTAGAGGATGGTTCCGTCCGTGCCGGGCGTCGAGGGAAATGTTTGCTGCGTCGCCATGGCATTCTGAATACCCTGCGCATAGACATAAAAAGCGGGCCGGACACCGAAGAACGCCGACTGCGCTTGGAGCTCTTCGATAAGAGCACGGTCGATCGAGGGGGTTCCTGTCCCGCTCAGAAGGCGCAATGAGTGCAGATCGAAGCCCGCATCCGTGCCGCACAGCACAACAGGCCTGTCGGCGTGATTTGATTGTGCGGCACTTGGGCCGGTGCTGATCAGGATCGCCCAGACGCAGAGCCCGACGCGCGAGAGAATACGCCCGGCGGTCGCTTTGATCTTTGTAGAAATCATGTATGTCATATCACCCCCCTTGCACCAGGATGACACGGGACGCGCATGTTTGTCGACATTCCTCCGCATCAGACGGCCACCGACCCCGGACAAGAAAACGCCGCGACCCTTGAAAGAGCCGCGGCGCAAAAGTGCAAAAGGCGTCGGGATCAGTTCAGCGCCTTGTCCGTGATCTCATGCGTCCAAGCGGCGTCGCCGGGATGTTCGGTGATCACCGGGTCCGAGCCGCCCGAGAGCAGCGAGTCGACCGTGCGTTCGAAATCGGCCGGATCGAGCGCGCCGTTGGACCCCTCGGTCAATTTGGCGATCTCGCGCATCATGTGAAGCTGATGCGCCTCTGTCTGGGCCCCGGTCGAGTCATTGTCGAGCACGATCATCGCGGCGTCCTCGGGGTTCTCCTCGGCCCATTTCCAGCCCTTCATGGAGGCCCGGACAAACCGCGCAATCTTGTCCACGAAGGCGGGATCGTCAAGGTTGTCCTCGAGCACATACATTCCGTCCTCGAGGGTGGCGACACCCTGATCTTCATACTTGAAGACGGTCAGATCGTCCTCGGTGAGGCCAGCATTCAGAACCTGCCAGTATTCGTTGTAAGTCATTGTCGAAATACAGGCCGCCTGTTTTTGCAGAAGCGGATCGACGTTGAAGCCCTGCTTGAGCACGGTCACGCCGTCCTCGCCGCCATCGGTCGGGATTTCGAGTTTGCTCATCCAGCTGAGGAAAGGATATTCGTTTCCGAAGAACCATACGCCCAGTGTTTCGCCGGGAAAGTCCTCGGGGCTGGTGACGCCGCTGTCGTTGCGGCAGGTGAGCATCATGCCCGACCGTTTGAAGGGTTGCGCGATATTCACGAGCGGCAATCCCTTCTCGCGCGAGGCGAGGGCCGACGGCATCCAGTCGATGACCACATCCGCCCCACCGCCGGCGATCACCTGCGCGGGGGCGATATCGGGGCCACCCGGCTTGATCGTGACGTCGAGGTTCTCTTCGTCGTAAAAGCCCTTGTCCTGGGCCACGTAATACCCGGCGAACTGTGCCTGCGTCACCCATTTGAGTTGCAAGGTCACGTCGTCCGCGGCCTGGGCCATTCCGGCCCATAAGCCGGCAGCGGCCAGGCTGACTGTTTTGGCTAGCTTGATCATCTTCCTCTCCTTTTTTGGTTATCTTTATCTTACGCCCTGCGGCGCTGTGATGGGTGCCAGAATGTCACCCGCGCTTCGAGAAATGCAACCCCGCCGTAGAGGGCGGAGCCGACGATGGCAGCGACGACGATTTCCGCCCAGACCAAATCCATCGCGAGTTGGCCGACCGACGTCGAGATGCGGAACCCCATGCCGCGGGTGGGCGAGCCGAAGAATTCGGCCACGATGGCCCCGATGAGCGCGAGCGTCGTGGCGATCTTGAGGCCGTTGAAGATGAACGGCATCGCCGCGGGCAGCCGTAGTTTGAGAAGTGTCTGGGTATAGCTTGCCCCGTAGGTGCGCATGAGATCGCGCTGCATCGTGTCGGTGTCGCGCAAGCCTGCCACGGTGTTCACGAGGACGGGAAAAAACACCATCACCACCACCACCGCCGCCTTGGATTCCCAATCGAAACCGAACCACATGACAAGGATGGGCGCCATCCCGACGATCGGCAGCGCGGCCACGAAATTGCCCACCGGCAAAAGCCCGCGTTGCAGGAAAGGTGAGCGGTCGACTGCGATTCCCATAAGGATCGCGGCGCCACAGCCGATGGCATAGCCCGAAAAGGCCCCCTTGAACACGGTTTGGACGAGGTCGCCCCAAAGCAGCCCGAGGTTGTTTGAAAAGGTCTCCGCGATTGCAGTGGGGGCAGGCAGGAGGACGGGATTGATCCCAAGGCCACGCACCATGCCTTCCCACAAAACCAGTATCGTGATGCCAAAAAGCGCCGGCACGACGAAGGGCGCAACAGGCGATCCGCTGCGGCTGAGGCGGACGTTGATCCACCAGGCGACGGCCCAAAAGGCGAGCGATCCCAGAATCCAGATCATGCCGTCATCCCCATCCGTGTGAGCGTCATGCGCTGCATGACCCCTATGGTCATGACCAGAAGCGCCGCCAGAATCGCCGCCCCGATGAGCGCGCTCCAGATTTGAATGGTCTGGCCATAGTAGCTTCCCACCAGCATGCGCGCGCCCAGCCCGCCGTCCTGACTGAGCGAGAGCTCCGCCACCACCGCGCCGATCAGGCTGGCCGCGATGCCGACCTTGAGCGAGGCGAAGAGATAGGGCGTCGAGGACGGAAGCCGCAGTTTCCAGAAGGTTTGGGTGCGGCTGGCGTTCCAGGTTTTCATCTGGTCCATTTGCATCGTCGATGGGCTGCGCAGGCCCTTGACCATGCCCACAACCACCGGGAAAAAGCTCAGATACATCGAAATGACGCCCTTCGCGATCAGGTCATCCACTTGCATCGATGCCAGAACGACCACGATCATCGGCGCGATGGCAAGGATAGGCACCGTCTGGCTCGCGATGACCCATGGCATCACCGACATGTCCATCGCCCGGCTGTGGACGATCCCCACGGCCAACAGGATACCAAGACCGGTTCCGAACACGAAGCCCAGCAATGTCGAACTGAGCGTGATCCATCCATGCCAGAGAAGCGACCGTTTCGAGAACGCGCGACCGCGCTGCACCATCGCGCCGGTCGTCTTCCACAGCTCTGCCGCAACCTGATGCGGGACGGGCAGGCGGGGCTTGTCCTGGCTCCATGTGTCGGCCACGAGGTCTGACGCGTTAAGCTCGATCCCCGCGCGCTCGGCCTTGTCATAGGCCCACGCCTTGTTGAGCCCGATGGCCGCGGCATACCAGATCGCGAAGATGGCGAGCACGACGGTCAGGACTGGCAGAATGTTGCGCATCACGCCCCCCTTGTTTTCATCTTTCCCCAAATACTCATTCGCCGGTCCCGGTTGCGCGCGGCGACGCTGAGTATTTTTAGAAAGATGAAGGGATTTGTCGGTTCGCTGGACGCCCCGTACAGGCTGGAGAGCCGATGACCGCAAAAGGTGGAAACGCCCCGTCCGACATGGCCGGCAGGGGCAGTTCCGATGATGATGCGCTTACCCATCGCCATGCCCCGCGCGAAGGCCATCGCGGACGCGGTGGGCGATCTCGATGAATTCGGGCGTGTCGCGGATATCGAGCGGGCGTTCGCGCGGCAGCGGGCTTTCGATCACGTCGGTGATCCGGCCGGGGCGCGGTGACATGACGACGATCTTGGTCGAAAGATAGACCGCCTCGGGGATCGAGTGGGTGACAAAGCAGATCGTCTTGTTTGTCCGCTCCCAAAGCTTGAGAAGCTGTTCGTTCAAATGGTCACGCACGATCTCGTCCAGCGCGCCGAAGGGTTCGTCCATCAACAGGATATCGGCATCGAAGGCAAGCGCGCGGGCGATGGAGGCGCGTTGCTGCATCCCACCCGAAAGCTGCCATGGGAACTTCTTTTCGAACCCGGCGAGATCAACCAGTTCGAGCACCCGGGCGACACGCTCGGCCTGTTCGGCCTTGGAATAGCCCATGATCTGAAGCGGCAGGCGGATATTGCCCCCGATGGTGCGCCACGGGTAAAGCCCCGCCGCCTGAAAGACATAGCCATAAGCACGCGCGCGGCGCGCCTCTTCCGCGCTCACGCCGTTGACGGTAATGCTGCCGCCGGTGGGATGCTCAAGGTCTGCCATGCAGCGCAGAAAGGTGGTCTTGCCACAGCCCGAGGGACCGATGAAGCTGACGAATTCGCCGCGGTCGACCTCTAGGTTGATGTCCTTGAGGGCATGGACGGGGCCGTCATTGGTTTCAAAGGTCAGGCTCAGGTCGCGGGCCGATATGACGGTGTCGTTCACGTGTCAAAATCCCATAGTTTAGCTTCGGCGAACTCCACCGAGTTTTGCGCCGGATCACGAACATAGAGCGATCGGACGCCGTTCGGCCAGTGGAAATCGGCCTCGATCCCGATGCCATGGGCGGTCAGGTGGTCGGCCCAGTCCTGCGTTTCGCCCTTGCCGACACGGAAACACACATGCCCCGGCCCGTGCGCGCCATGAGGCGGAACGGGAAACTTGCCGCCCGAAGCCTCTGCGGTGGCTTCGGGGTTGAAAAGCATGAGCATGGATGTCTCACAGCGCAGGAACACATGCCGGCCTTCGACCCGGACATGCTCGGTCAGGCCCACGATATCGGTATAGAACCGGGCCGCCGCGTCGAGATCGCTAACGTAGAGCGCGGTTTCCAGTATAGCCGCAGGGGCGGTCGGCGCGGCCATCGGGTCAGATGCCCGCCGGGATGTTCATTGGATCACGCTCGATCATTTTGGGTGAGTTGAGTGCCTTCCATTTGCTCAGGGCTTTATGCGCCGAGGGGAAGGCCGGGCGCGGCACGAAACGGCCTCGACCGGGCTGAGGCTGAGAATTCTGACCCCAAGCCCAGATCACCTCGCCGCGCGAGATCGTGTAGCGCGAGTTGGCCGTCACGGTGAACCCTTCGAACACGTTGTAATCAAGGATCGAATGATGGTTTGCCGGGCTGATCGTCTTGGTGATATTGGGATCCCAAACGACGATATCGGCATCCGCACCTTCGACGATCGCACCTTTCTTGGGGTAGATGTTGAGGATCTTGGCCACGTTCGTGGATGTCATGGCGACAAATTCGTTGGGGGTGAGGCGACCGGTTTCAACCCCACGGGTCCAGAGCACGGGGAGCCGTTCCTCAAGCCCGTTCGAGCCGTTGGGGATGATGCGGAAATCGTCGCGACCGCGCCGTTTCTGCTCGGTCGAGAAGGCCGCGTGGTCGGTCGCGACAACCTGAAGAGAGCCCGCCTGAAGCCCCGCCCAGAGCCCGTCCTGATGCTCCTTCGAGCGGAAGGGGGGCGACATGACGCGGCGTGCGGCGTGGTCCCAATCGGTGTTGAAATACTCGGACTCGTCCAGCGTCAGGAACTGGATCAGCGGCTCACCATAGACGCGCATGCCCTTTTGGCGCGCGCGCCGGATGGCTTCGTGCGCCTGTTCGCAGGAGACATGCACGATATAGAGCGGCACGCCCGCCGCGTCCGCGATGGTGATCGCGCGATTGGCGGCCTCGCCCTCGAACTCGGGCGGGCGCGAATAGGCATGGCCTTCGGGGCCGGTGATGCCCTGATCGAAATATTTCTGCTGCATCTCGGCGACAAGATCACCGTTTTCGGCATGGACCATGGGCAGCGCGCCCAACTCGGCACAGCGTTTGAACGAGGCGAACATCTCGTCATCCTCGATCATCAGCGCGCCCTTGTAGGCCATGAAGTGCTTGAACGAGTTGACGCCCATCTCGACGGCGTCCTTCATCTCGTTGAAAACGTTCTCGTTCCAGCCGGTGACGGCCATGTGATAGCCGATATCGGTGCAAATCTGCGGTGCGGATTTGCGGTGCCATTCGTTGATGGCGTTCTTGATGCTGCCATCCTCACCGGGCAGGCAGAAATCCACCAGCATCGTTGTGCCGCCACAGGCCGCGGCCCATGTCCCGGTCTCGAAGGTTTCGGCCGCCGTGGTGCCCATGAAGGGCATTTCCATATGCGTGTGCGGATCGATGCCGCCGGGGATGACATAGGCGCCCTCGGCGTCGATCACCTCGTCGCCCGTGAGGTTTTCGCCGATCCGGCTGATCTTTTCGTCCTCGATGAGGACATCGGCCTTCCACGTGCGATCCGCCGTGCAGACGGTGCCGTTCTTGATGACTTTGGTGGTCATTGGTTTTCTCCCTGTGACGCGCCATTTGAGCGCCATTCGACTTATCTTCTAACTGGCTGACTAAATTCCGAGTGGCCCAAACGTTTTGTAGGGACCGACGCTGGTGTCCCAATCTTTGATAAACGGTTTCGGATCGTAACCTAAGCGCGACGGTTTGCCGTCAATCACAAACCAATGGCCTGGATTGCTAGTTTTTGACCGGACCAAAGTCCGAAATTCCTTCTTCTCGTAGACGGGATACCACAAACGACGATAGCGAACCACTTTCGTTCCATCTGTGGTGCGATATCCTAACGAACGATAGATCGTTTTGGCGTGCATTTCTTTGCCGTTTCGGGAGACGACGTAGATAGGAGATTGCTCTATCCTAGGCATCACTCCACAATCTCCGCCGTTTCCACCACGGCGTGCATCAGCACATCGGCTCCTGCCGTGGCCCAGTCCTTGGAAATCTCCTCGGCCTCGTTATGGCTGAGGCCGTCGACGCAGGGGCACATCACCATCGCCGTTGGCGCCACGCGGTTGATCCAGCAGGCGTCGTGGCCTGCGCCCGAGACGAGGTCGCGGTGGGAATAGCCGAGGCGTTCGGCGGCGTTGCGGATGGCGGTGACACAGCCTTCGTCGAAGGTGACGGGGTCAAAGCCGCCGGCCACTTCAAATTCGACCTGCAAGCCCATGTCATCACATATCTTTTGCGATTCTTTCTTCATCCGCGCCACCATATCCTCGAGCACGGCCTTGTCGGGTGATCGCTGATCCACGGTGAAGACGGTCTTGCCCGGGATCACGTTGCGTGAGTTGGGATAGACCTCGATATGGCCTGCGGCGCCGACCGCGTTCGGGGCGTTGTCGAGGGCGATTTCGTTCACCTTCTCCAGCACCCGCGCCATGCCGAGGCCGGCGTCGCGGCGCATGGGCATGGGGGTGGAGCCGGTGTGGCTGTCCTTGCCGGTGATCGTCAGTTGTGTCCAGCTCAGGCCCTGACCATGTGTGACGACGCCGATATCCTTGCCTTCGGCTTCGAGGATGGGGCCCTGTTCGATATGCAGCTCAAAGAAGGCGTGCATCTTGCGTTCGCCCACGGGCTCGTCCCCGCGCCAACCGATGCGGTCAAGCTCGTCGCCGAAGCGTTTACCCTCGGTGTCGCGGCGATCTTCGGCCCAGTCTTGTTCATGCATCCCGGCGAAGACGCCGGAGGCGAGCATGGCAGGCGCAAACCGCGTGCCTTCTTCGTTGGTCCAGTTGGTGACCACGATGGGGTGTTTGGTCTTGATATCAAGGTCGTTCAGGGTGCGGACCAGTTCAAGCCCCGCCAGCACGCCGAGAACCCCGTCGTATTTGCCACCCGTCGGCTGCGTGTCGAGGTGGCTGCCCACATAGACGGGCAGGGCATCGGGATCGGTGCCTTCGCGCCGGGCGAACATGTTGCCAAGCGTGTCGAGCCCCATGGTCAGGCCCGCATCTTCGCACCATTTCTGAAAAAGCGCGCGGCCTTCGGCATCTTCGTCGGTCAGGGTCTGACGGTTGTTGCCCCCGGCAACGCCCGGCCCGATGCGGGCCATTTCCATCAGGCTGTCCCAGAGCCGGTCTCCGTCGATTTTCAGATTTTCGCCTGGCGCTGACATGCTGGGCCCCCGTGCTGTTGTTCACCTGTCGCAATTTTACCATTTGGTAAAAGCACGATCAGGCCAACGGCTGCGCGAGTCAAGTTTCGTGTTGGGAAAATCGGGGGGGATCGCTAGTCTCATCCGTAGTTTGCCCTGCCATGATCGAGGAGGCGATGCAAGACGCATGCCCGACACCGCCCCCCAGGACCAAGACGATGCCACCCCCCGGACAAGTCGAATTCAGCAGCGCAATCGCGCCCGAATTCTCGAGGCGGCTCTCGATGTCTTTGCCCGGCATGGCTATCGCGGGGCGACGCTTGATCAGATCGCCGCGCAGGCCGGTCTGAGCAAGCCCAATATTCTCTATTATTTTGACGGCAAAGAAGCGATTCACGTCTCGCTGCTCAATCATCTGATGGACACGTGGCTCGCCCCCATGCGCGAAATTGATCCGGCTGGCGATCCGCTTGATGAAATTCTGCGCTATGTGCATCGCAAACTTGAGATGAGTCGGGAATTCCCGCGTGAAAGCCGCCTTTTCGCCAATGAAATCCTGCAAGGTGCGCCGCGCATGCGGCCGCATCTGGAAACCGGACTCAAGCCTCTGGTGGACCGAACGGCGGCCATGATCGAGGGTTGGATGGCCGCGGGCTTACTGGCGCGGACAGACCCGCGGCACCTGATTTTTTCAATCTGGGCCACGACGCAGCATTACGCGGATTTCGAAGCTCAGGTTTCGGTGTTGATGGACGGCGAGGACGGCTTCGAAGGCGCGGCACGCTATCTTGATCGCCTGTATCGGCGGATGCTGATGCCGTGAGGCCTTGGACTACATGAAATCTTCATAGGCCCGTTGGCCCGCTGTCATCTTTCGGTGAGATGCGCGGAGTGAGGCACCCGAACCCGTTGGGTGCCGTCATTCATTGCGATCAATCGCCATGGTCGTCGGCCCGTGGCGTGATCCGGGTCAGGGTGCTTTGCGGTCATTCATCAGTTTTAATCGGCGCTGGCTGCTTGCCTGCATGGCTGCGCTTCTGGGTCTATGGGGGCACGGCGCGGATGCGCTTGAGGCATCCAAGGACACGCATCCCCTTCTGGCTGAAATGGGTATACCCGTAACATTCGGCGCGGCGGCAGGATATGTTCCTGACGCGGTCTGCGCCGATTGCCATGCCGACAAGGCGGAAACATTTGCCGAGATGGGCATGGCGCGCAGTTTTTACCGCCCATCGCGCGAGAAGGTCATCGAAGATTTCGGCGCTATGCCCTTTCATCACGAGCCAAGCGACCGCTACTACGAAATGGAGTTGCGCGACGGCGACTATTGGTTTCAGCGTTACGGGCTGACCGCTGAGGGCGCACGGATCGACGGTTTTTCGGTCAAGGTGGACTGGATTCTCGGATCGGGGAACCATTCACGCATCTATCTTTACCAGACCCCTGATGGCGCTCTCTTTCAGCTTCCGATCTCGTGGTATACGCAAAGCCAAACTTGGGCGATGGCGCCGGGCTATGAGTTCAAGCAGCATTTCGGCGTTCTGCGCGCGGTCCCGCCGCGCTGTATGGCCTGCCACAATGGCTTTGCAGACTATCCCCAGAAAAGCGGGCTGCCCGGCTATCCCTGGACCTATCCCACTGACTTGCCCGAGGGGATAGGCTGTCAGCGGTGTCATGGACCCGGGGCCGAACATGTGCGCCGGGGGTTCAGCGGTGAGGGCGGGGTTGCCGATCTGCGCGCGGCGATCGTTCAGCCCGGGAAGCTTGAGGACGAAAAGCTCTATGGAATCTGCTATGGGTGCCACATGCAGCCCACCGTGACGGTCAACTCACCGCTCAGGCTGGGACGTGGGCATTTTTCGTTTCGACCGGGGGAGGACATCGAGGCGTTCGTGATGCAATTGGACATCACGGACCCCAATATGCCCAAACCCGAACGGTTCGAGATCAATCACCATCCTTACCGGATGAAGCAAAGCGCATGTTATACTCAGGGCGAGGGCGAACTGGGCTGCCTGAGCTGTCATGATCCGCATGTGAAGATCAAGCCCAAGGCACGCGCGGCGCATTACCGCAAGGCCTGTCTGAGTTGTCATGAAACCGACGACCGGGGACTGCCGCGCATGACAACGGCCGGGGCGGCGCATCCGACCATCACGCAAGAGGATGATTGCACCGCATGCCACATGCCCGAGCGCCGCACACAAGACGTGGTCGAGGTTTGGATGACCGATCACAAGATCACACGCCGCGCCGACCCTTTAGCGGAACGACTGGCCCCGATCCCGAGTGTCAACGCAGAGGTGTCCGATATTTACCTGCATGATCCTGAGGCGGATGTCGCGACTGACGAGGCGTTGATTCTCAAGCTTGTTTCGATCCTCCAATATAGTGGCGACCGTGCCGGATATGCGGCGACCGACCTTGGCGAAGTCCTCGCTCGAAGTGGCAACCGTGATCTGGCGCCCTGGGTGCGCTTGATGGAAGCCTATGTTCGGCAGGATCGCTGGACCGAAGCCCATGCAGTGTCGAATCGCGCTCTGTCTATCGACCCTGACAATCCGTCGCTTCTGGGCAATACGGCAATGGCCAGCTTCGCGATGGGAGAGCATGCCGAAGGAATTGACGCGATCCGCGAACGGCTTTCGCGTGATCCCGAACTGGTCGAACTGCGGTTCAAGCTGGTGCGTCTTCTGGCCATAGCCGGGCACGCGGATGATGCCATGACCGAGGCCGAAACGCTTTTGCAGTATCGGCCAAATCATATGCAGACTTGGCGATTACTAGGTACGCTCGCCATGCAAGGCGGGGATCAGGAACTGGCGATCCGGGCCTATCTCAATACGCTTGAATTGGAACCCGATGCGCAGAAGGTGCGCGCGACAGCCGCGCAACTCCTGCGCGCCAAGGGCCGTGCCGACGCGGCCGATCGGCACGAAGGACAGCTGTCGCGCTAAAGCGTTTCGCCTTTAACCTGAGACGTCAGCGAAAGGCGAAACGCGTGCAACGCCTGACTGTCGCGCTGCGTTTCGCGAAAGGCTGTGCGTAAGGTTTTTCGCGAAACGCTTTAAAGCTTATTCCGCCGCGCAGGCCCCCGGGTTGTTGGGGTGCGTCGTCCAGTTTGCATACTCTTTTTCGACCACCTTGCCGGTGCGTTCGTCCATGGCTCCGGGTTCAAGCTCTACCATGGTGATACAATCTTCCACGGGGCAGACATTGACGCACAGGTTACAGGCCACGCACTCGGCGTCGATCACTTCGAAGGTGCGGTCTTCGGACATCGAGATCGCCTGATGAGAGGTGTCTTCGCAGGCTGCATAGCAGCGGCCGCATTTGATACAGGCGTCCTGATCGATGCGCGCCTTGGTGACGTAGTTGAGGTTCAGATGCTTCCAGTCGCTAACGTTGGGGACGGCGCGTCCCACGAGCTCGTCGGTTGAGGTGAAGCCTTTCTCGTCCATGTATTGCGACAGGCCGGAAATCATCTCCTGCACGATCTTGAAGCCATAGGTCATGGCGGCGGTGCAAACCTGCACGTTGCCGGCGCCGAGGGCCATGAACTCGGCCGCGTCGCGCCATGTGGTCACGCCTCCGATCCCGGATATGGGCATGCCTTGGGTGGCCGGATCGCGTGCGATCTCGGCCACCATGTTGAGCGCGATGGGTTTCACGGCGGGGCCGCAATAGCCCCCATGCGCGCCCTTGCCGTCAATCATCGGCTCGGGAGAAAAGCTGTCGAGATTGACGGATGTGATCGAGTTGATCGTGTTGATGAGGCTCACCGCGTCAGCGCCGCCATCTTTCGCGGCCTGTGCGGGTTTGCGAACATCGGTGATGTTCGGCGTCAGCTTGACGATAACCGGCAGGTCGGTGTGTTTCTTGCACCATTCGGCGATCTGATGGATGTAGTCGGGCACTTGGCCCACGGCCGAGCCCATGCCGCGTTCACTCATGCCGTGGGGGCAGCCGAAGTTGAGTTCGACCCCGTCACAGCCGGTTTCGGCGACGCGCGAGAGGATATGTTTCCAGCTGTCTTCGTTCACCGGGACCATGAGCGAGGCGATGATCGCGCGATCGGGATAGTCCTTCTTGACGCGAGTCATTTCCTCGAGATTGGTCTCGAGCGGTCGATCGGTGATCAACTCGATATTGTTGAGCCCGAGCAGGCGCCGGTCGGCCCCCCAGATCGCGCCATAGCGGGGGCCGTTCACGTTCACGACCGGCGGATCTTCTCCGAGAGTTTTCCAGACCACACCGCCCCATCCGGCCTCAAAGGCGCGGCGGACGTTATATTCCTTGTCGGTCGGCGGTGCCGAGGCGAGCCAGAACGGATTAGGGGACGTGATACCAATGAAATTTGTTGTTAAGTCAGCCATTTATGCCTCCTTTGCGCCGGTCAGCGCGGCATGAATATCCATCGCCGCATCGCGGCCTTCGGCCACGGCGGTCACGGTCAGATCGTCGCCACCGGCGGCACAATCGCCCCCGGCCCAGACGCCGGACACCGAGGTGCGCCCCGTGTCCGTCACGGTGATCTTGCGGCCATCGAGATCGGGAAGGGTGTCCCCTGCAAGCGCCTGACCGATGGCTTTGAACACCTGATCGGCGGGGATGCGCACGGTTTCACCCGTGGGGGTGAGCGTGTCGTCGGTGTATTCGAATTCGATCTCGCGCACCGCGCCATTGCCGTGGATCGCGACGGGTTGCGCGCGGGTGATGATATGCACACCGCGCGCCGCCGCGAGATCCTGTTCGAACACGCTTGCATTCATGCGTTCGCGGCCACGGCGGTAGACGAGCGTCACGTTGAGCGCGCCAAGCGCCTTGGCCTGAACCGCGGCGTCTATGGCGGTCATGCCGCCTCCGATCACCACCACGTCGCGCCCGATAGGCAGTTTTGATACATCCTCGGCCTGACGAAGTTCAGCAATGAAATCAACGGCATCTCGCATGCCATCCTTGTCTTCGCCGCCAAGCCCCAAGGCATTGACCGCGCCAAGCCCGAGCCCGAGAAAGACCGCGTCGTAATCCGACTGAAGACTGTCGAGCGTTACGTCCCGGCCCAGTGCCACGCCATTCTCAAGTGTGATGCCGCCGATTTGCATGAGCCAGTTCACCTCGCGCAGGGCGAAGTCATCGACGGTCTTATAGGCGGCGATGCCGTATTCGTTGAGACCACCGGGCTTGGGCCGCGCATCCATGAGCGTCACGTCGTGCCCCAGCATGGCAAGGCGGTGGGCACAGGCAAGGCCGGCGGGCCCGGCCCCCACCACCGCGATGCGCTTGCCCGTGGGATCGGCGCGGGTGAAGGGGTGTTCGTTCTTCTCCATAAGGATATCGGTCGCGTATCGCTGAAGCTGACCGATGATCACCGGCTTGCCCTCGGCGATCTCGCGGACGCAGACCTCTTCGCAGAGTGTCTCGGTGGGGCAGACGCGGGCGCACATGCCGCCGAGTATGTTCTGGGTCAGGATCGTCTTGGCCGCCGCTTCGGGTGTGCCGGTGGCGATCTGGCGGATAAAGAGCGGGATGTCGATATCCGTCGGGCAGGCCGTGACGCAGGGTGCATCATGGCAGAAATAGCACCGATCCGCCGCCACGGTCGCCTCATGCGCATCCAGCGGCGCATGCAAATCGGCAAAATTATCCGCGTATTCAGAGGGTTCCAGTCGATCGGCGGTGATGCCGGGGGTCAGAGGGCTGTGGCTCATGGGGGTCTCCATTGGCTGACAGGCTGGCCGACAGTAAAGCACATTCAAAAATTTTATCAATTGGTAAAATAAAGAGGATGTCAGTTTTTTTCCGGTCTACCCCCTATTTGTTTAAAGCGTTCGAGCCCTGCGCCGCGTTGTGCGACCATCGGTGTTACAGGGTCGTCTCGCAATGTGTTAATGGCGTTGATCCCGGGTCGGTATCGCGTCGGCACCCATGTCGGTATTCACGTCGGTGCAGGGGCCGTCACGCAAGACGTTAACGGCGCGTGCGGCCATTGTCCTCGTGCCGTCCAATTAAAGCGTTTCGCCTTTAACCTGAGACATCAGCGAAAGGCGAAACGCGTGCAACGCCTGAATGTTGCGCTGCGTTTCGCGCAAATCTGTGATTCAGGTTTTTCGCGAAACGCTTTAATCACTACCCGAGAGCCCCGGTGACCTTCGAAATATTCCTTGCCGTTGGTCTGCACGAAATCCCGGTCAATGCCGGATCAGCGCGCGCTTTCGTGGTCGAGGCGTTGCCGTGCAATCGCTTCGTTCCTTTCGGAGGTGCGCAGATCGCGCAGGGTGTCCTCGACGAAAGTCAGATGCGCGTCGACCGCGGCGCGCGCGGCGGGAGCGTCGCGCGCCTGTAGTGCCGTGTTGATGGCGCGGTGCTGATCGAGGATGGTGGTGCGGGTGGTGCGTTGTCGGAACATCTGTTGCCGATTATAGAACACACCCTCGCGCAGCATCTGAAACATCGAGCGCATCATGTGCAACATCACGACATTATGGCTCGCCTCGATGATGGAAAGGTGAAACTCGGCATCCAGTCGGGCCTCGGTTTCGGAGTTCGGTTTGGTGTGGGCCGCTTCCATCTTGGCGAAGATCGAGCCGATGACGCGCAAATCGGTGTCGGAGGCCAGTGTGGCCGCGCGTTCGGCGGCAAGCCCTTCGAGGTCACGGCGGAACGAGACATAATCGAACACCGCTTCGTCATGATCCGAGAAAAGCCGGACAAGCGCCTCGGAAAAGGCGCTGCCCAAGACGTCGGCCACGAAGATACCCGCACCTGCGCGGCTGGCCAGAAGGCCCTTTTCGCGCAGCTCGGCGATAGCTTCGCGGAGGGAGGGGCGCGACACGCCCATCCGCTCGGCAAGGTCGCGCTCGGACGGGAGCCGTTCCCCGGGGCGCAGGATGCCGCGCAGGATCAGCAACTCGATCTGGCGGGTGACGGCTGAGGACAGCTTTTCGGAGGTGATCTTTTCGAATGGCATGGGGCACCTTTAACACACTGGTCAGATGATATGACCGCGGGGCCCTTGCTGGCAAGCGTGGGCTTGGTGCGTGATGCGGGGATCAGGCCGGTTTGCGGGCCACGAGTGTTGCCACGGGCTGAAATCCCTGAAGCAGGCCATGTGCTGAGCGCCGGTCGTATTCTTCGACAAGTGCGTCGGCCAGCGCGCTGCCGATCTCGTCGCGCTCGACCATCTTCTGGGTTGTGACCTGCACCCATGGGAGCATCCCCGGCCCATCGGTCACGAGACGATTTGAGATGTGAAAAGCCTCTGTGACAAGACCGGCGTCTTGTGCGAGCCGCTTCAGCTTGGACACCACGTATGGGTCGGTGACGCAGGTGTCGATGAAGGCACCGGCGCAGGCCTGTAGCGGATCGTTTCGGAACCCGGCCAGCGATGCCTTGGAAAAATCCATGTCGCACACGACCACGCGACCGCCGGGGCGCAGAATGCGTGCGGCTTCGGCCAGAAGGGCGGAGGGATCGGTGACATGGGTCAGAACGGTATGCAGGACGGTATTGTCGGCGCTTGCATCGTCGTGCGGGAGCGCGGTGCCATCGGCCACCTCGAAGTCGAGGTTGGGGCGGTTTCCGGCGCGGGCGCGCGCCTCAGCGATGAAACCGGCGGATGGATCATGGCCGATCACACGGCCAGGCGCGGCGGCGTCGGCGATGCGCCGTGTGACCGCTCCGGCCCCCGCGCCGATTTCGACGGTAAGACCATCGGCCCGGAATTCCAGCATGCCGAGATATGCGGCGACGATCCGTTCCATCGTAGGGTCGGACTGTCTGGCGTCCATCGCGTCGGCGAACATCGCGATGAACTCCGGCCCGGCCGCGTCTACATCCTGAAAGGGATCGCTCATGAAAATGCACTTGGTCTGATAAAATCCCGGTCCTGACCGGCGTTTAGGCCAGCCAGTGCCGCGACGAGATTATAGACCGAAAGCCCGTTTTCACAAAGCAATATCGTGGCGAGGCTATGCCGCCCCGGCGGACACCCCCCGCCTTGCGTTCAGCCCGCCCGCCACCTTGCGGATTGATCGGGCAGGAACGCCTCAACCGCGGCCGTGGCGATGACGAGCGTTTCGCCAGTGTCCGGGTTGGTCACGTTCTGGCCGCCGCGAACGGCCGTGACGGTGGCGCGTCCGCGTGGCAGGCGCGCGGCGAGCGCGTCGGTGTCAAGCTTGTCCGGTTCCTGCACGCCGATGGTGACAGCGACACGCATGTCGGTGTGTGGGATGCCCGTTGCGGCAAAGATCGGCAGGGTGGAGTGGCGGATCGCGTCCTCGATCGCGCGGATTGCGGCCTTCTGATAATCCATGCCGTGAAGGTCGTTGCCCATGCCCATTTCGATGATGAAACGCTGATCATTCATTGGGAGGGCTCCATGTCGAAGCTGACGGAGATGGCGGCATTGGCGATGACAGTCGGCGCGCCATCGGGGCGCGGCACATCGAGCCCGCCATGCGTTGCGGTGATCCGCACCCGTCCGTAGGGGAAGGTTGATTCGAGCGTTGCGCAATCGACGGCGTCGGGCTGTTGCACCGCGATTTCCACGTCGATGAGCATCTCGGATTTGTCGAGCCCGAAAAGCTCGGCCATGTTGATCGAATTGCGCCAGAGCGCATCCCTCAGGGCGCGGCGCGCGGCTTCGGTATAGTCCTGCCGACGCAAGGAGGTGCCCATGCCGAATTCGGTGAGGACGCGGGTCTTGGGCATGTTGGATGTCCTTTGGTCAGTGGGGCGCTGCCTCTGGTTGGTTTGAGGGGGCTCGGCCTCTGGTCGGTTTGAGGGGGCTCCGCCCCCGGCCTTCGGCCTCCCCCGAGATATTTAGGGCAAGAAGAAACTCGGGATGTTTCTGGCCTGTTCGAGACGTCACGTCAATGCAGGGCAAAAAGCGACAGGCCGCCCACGAGAATGAGGCTGAGCGCCCAGACGATATCGAGGTTGAACCAGCCCTTGGACAGGAAGGCGAGGCCGAGCCAGTGATAGACGCCAAGCGCCAGCGCGCCGCCGGCCACCGTCATCGCCAGCGTATGCAGAAGCGCCACGACGATGGCGGTGCCGCCGTGGGTTTGCATCAGGTCGTAAGCCGCCGCATGACCCGCGTCCGTTTCGAGCGTGCCGCAAATCCCGAGATAGATCGGCACCAGCATCAACCCGGCACCATGCGCCATGGCGGCCAAAAAGGACCAGAGCGCCAGTCGCGAGGGTGGCACCCGCGAGAGAAATCTCGGGTGGCGCCGGTTGATGAGAAGATAGACCCCGAGGGCGATCACCAGACAGGCCGCGCCGATCTGAATCTCGCGCTGCCAGTCGGCAAGCCACAACAGTGCCGAGAACGGCAGAAGCACCAGCGCCATGGCCAGAAGATGCCCCCCGGCCAGCGCGAGCAGCGCCTTGTAAAGGCTGGAATATTCCCGCTCCATCAGGGCGGAGGACACGGCCAGGGGCCAGCCCATGCCGGGATTGACGCCATGGTAAAGGCCCGAGGCGACAACGGCCCACCACAGGGCCGCGACATGAGGGGTTGCGTCGATCATCGCGGCGGAAACACCCCGCCCCGGGCCAAAGCCGGAGCGGGGTTATGTCCCTGTCTCAGACGGAGGGGTAGCAGAAGCTGTCGGTCGAGCAATCGCCGCCCTCGAGCCGAATCTGGTGGGCGCGATAGCCTTTTGGGGCGTCTACATAGAAGTCCTTGTTCAGGGTGAGCCCGCCATCGGCGCCGACATCGGCCATGACCATCTGGCCACCTTCGTCACCGGGATAGAACTGATCGTCCCAAGTGGAATAGAGCGAGTTGGTCCAGTAGACGCGTTTGCCATCCCGGCTTATCTCGACCATCTGGGGCCCGAAGGCGAAGGGCTTGCCATTGGGGTGGTCGGTGTTGCGCGCGATGCCGCCGAGTTCGACCTTGCCTGCCAGCTTGGGGTTCATCGGGTCGGAGACATCGTATTGATGCATCTCGCCCAGCCCCCAGCAGGCGACGTAGAGGAAGCGGTCGTCAAGGCTCAGGTCGATATCCGTCACGAGCGGCGGCACGGCCTCGAACCCTTGCAGGAGCGGCGGCAGGTTGTCCGCCTTTTCGGGGCGCGGGTCGATGGTGATGGTTTTCTTGGCCTCGAACGCGCCGTCGTCTTTCTGCCACCACGTGAAGATCGCACCCTGAAGGTTGGAGGTATCGACGACGACGCCGCAGAAGCCGTAATCCTTGGACGGATCATGGGCGGGGCGGATTTCCAGCGCCATCTGGTAGTTTTCGCCAAAATCGATGGTCTGAACATTCTTGCGTTCGCGCAGGTTCCAGAAGTGGATCGAGTGGCCGTACTTGTTGCCCAGCAGATCCTCGGGGACGATCCCGTTCTCGAATTGCGGCGGCAGGCCCCATTCCGAGCTGACCATGTAGTCGCGGGGCAGGTTCCACCAGAAATCGTAATGCTTGTCCTGCTTGCCGCGATCCATCTCGTAGCGGCCGAGGATTTCGAAGGTCTCGCAATCCATGAGGAAAATACCCGGAGGTCCGTCTGTGCCGTCCTCGCCGCCGCCGCCCAAGGTGCTGACATAGATGCCCTCGGGGCCGCAGTGGATGGTGTGCGGACGGGAATATCCCGTCTTCTCAAAGAGTTCCTCGGGTTCAATGATCTTGTGGATCTTCGCGTCGAGCGGGTCTTTCACGTCGATCACATAGATGCGGCTGGACCGGATGCCAGGGATGATCAGGTAGCGCCGCTCAAGGAAGGCGTGCCCGGTCAACGGCGACAATGACGACGAGCAGGCGTTCCAGCCGAAATGGTGAAACTCGTCACCTTTGTTGGGCATGAAGAGACTGTGAACAATCTCGCCATAGGTCTTGGATTTGGGATCGACATCCACAACGGCAAGCCCGTCGGGCTGAGAGCCATCGGGGCTGAGCAGAAGGGTGAAAGCCAAGGTTTCTGCCGGGGCCTTCATGGCCAGTTTCGGCGTCGCGTGAAATGTGGGGTCTGGTCTAAGATTCATGAAATATATCCTCCCATTCGGCGGGCCGGATCATGCGGCTGTCCGGGTCTCGCATGTCGGAAATGGTGGCACAGAATAAATTGTCTGACAAATGAATTCGCGCGTATCCGCGCGCTAGCGTGACCGGTCGGGAGGACCACTTGATGACAATTGCCTTTGCAGGGGGCGGTTTGTGCCGTGATGTTGAAGTGTCCGTCGGGGCAGGGACGGGCACGCGAAAGGAAGTGTTAACCGGTTCCTGCGCAGGGTGGCGGGCATGTGGCGACTCATCTTGCCGATTTTCCTTGGCCTTGTGGCCTGTGACACCCCGAGCGAGGCGTTTCGCGGGCAGCCCGTGACGCGCGTCGCCATCGACGGCAACCTTTTTGATATTCGGATAAGGGGGCGGCGTGCCGAAGCGATCCGGATCAATGCGCGCTGGGCCCCGAACCGGCTGAGCGTGGCCGATGCCGCCACCCGCGCGATCATGGCGGTGAGCGGTTGTCGCGTGGCCGGGCTTGGCGGGGATCAAGCGATGATCACCGCGCGGCTTGATTGTGGACAGGGCGCGCCGCCACCGGTGCCCCCGCCGCACTATCTTGATTGCGATCTTTATCTGGACGATGAGGGGTTTGGCGAGGCGATCTGTCGGCGCATGCCGGGCTAGGCCCAAGATTATCCTTCGCCGCCAAAGCCTTCGGTGCGGGGCAGGTCATCGGCGATTTCGAACCACGGCAGACGCTCTTCGTGATGCACATGTTCGCGTGGTCTTATCGCGGCGGGATCGTCGAGGGAGGCGATATAGAGGTGAACCTCACCGGGGTAGTGATCGGCCTCGAATGCCATGGGTGTGCCACAGGTGGCGCAGAAGTGCCGCCGGGCGCCGGGGCTGCTTTCATAGGAGGCGGGTATGGCGCCGGTCCAGCGAAAGCCGGATGCCGGCCCCGTCAGGAAGGCGGTCACAGGCGCGGAGCAGTTGCGCCGACAGCTTTCGCAATGGCAGTAGCCGGCCCAATCGGGCGGGGCGTCGAGAGTGAAGGTGATGGCGCCGCAAAGACATCGTCCTGTGATGGTCATGTAAGGCCTCGAAAATGAGCGGAATAGTCGGGTCTGATGGGCCGGATCGAGTGTTTGAACGACACTGAACACCGCGCGCCTTAGCCGGTGAGGGTTTTTTCCATGTAAAGGCTTGTTTCGTTCGGTGCATAGTCGCCGAATATCGCGCAAGGCGCAAAGCCGTGGCGCTCATATAGACGAATGGCGGCGGCAAGGGACGCACCGGTTTCGAGGCGGAGCAGAGACAAGCCGCGTTCGCGGGCACGATCCTCGATCCGGCGCAGCAGGGCGGCAGCCACGCCGCGACCGCGCGCCTGAGATGCGGTGAACATGGATTTCACCTCGCCGTAGCCTTCTTTCTCGGCCAGTGCGCCGGTGCCGAGCACGGTGTCGCCTTCGCGGGCGGAAAAGAAATGGATGCCGGGCCGTGACAGCTCCGCGAGGTTCAGGGCATAGATGTCGTCCGCCGGAAAGCTGGCCTGCATCAATGCGTGGCTCGCTTCGAGCAGGGCGCGCGGGCCGGGTGCGCAGGGGTCCGCGTCTTCGATTATGAGCATGGGATCACTCGATGGTCAGAGGCACGGAGGCGGTGATGGGCACGCCATCCTTTGCCAGTTGCGCATGGTCGTTGGTGTTGAGCGTGACACGGATCATGTGATCGCCCTCGGGCAGGGCCTGAAGCTGAACATGGGGGCTATAGGCGCGCATGACCTTGACGTCGTTCACATAGACATGGGCGTGGCCGTGGCCGGGCTGATGCGGGCCATTCACTCCGAGCGGATCGAAGGTGAAATTGGTGGTCTCAATGTGCAGATTGCGGCTTTGGGGGCCATCAGGACGCAGCACGAGGCGCAAAGTCGGGGCCGGGGATGTGGCCTCGACCCGTTGATCGTGATCCATACCTGTTTCACCGGCGCCGTGATCGTGCGCGGTGTGATCATGCACCATGGCGGGGGCCTCGGTGGCGGGCATCAATGCCTGCCCGGCCAGAAAGCCCGCGCCCGCGCCGAAGAACAGGCCGATGAGCAGAAAAGCGACCGATTTTGACATGTGTGAGGTTCGTTTTCCGATATGTGACTCGATCTGAGCCTAGCGTATCGACAGGCGCGAGCCTAGGGTGGAGATGGACGAAGCGCCCCCTTGGAAATGCGCAATATCTTGTGGATAACTACATCTTTGGCGCCATATCGTGGGGTTTTGCGTTGACAGGGCCGCGCGCGCCTCGTCACATTGCGGGTCAAGCACCGGAATCACCGGGGCGGGACGTCGAAATCACCAAAGGCCCTTGTGGTGCATTTTTCAAAGCTCAGACTGACCGGCTTCAAAAGCTTCGTCGACCCGACGGACCTGATCATCCATGACGGTCTGACCGGGGTTGTTGGGCCGAATGGCTGTGGCAAGTCGAACCTTCTGGAGGCGCTGCGCTGGGTCATGGGCGAAAACCGCCCGACCGCGATGCGTGGCGGCGGGATGGAGGATGTGATCTTTGCGGGGTCCGCGTCGCGGCCTGCGCGCAACTTTGCCGAGGTGGCGCTTCATATCGACAATTCCGAGCGTCTGGCCCCGGCGGGGTTCAACGACGAGGACACGCTTGAGGTGACGCGGCGCATCACCCGCGACGTGGGCAGCGCCTATCAGGTGAACGGCAAGGACGTGCGTGCGCGCGACGTTCAGATGCTGTTTGCGGATGCCTCGACGGGTGCGCATTCGCCCGCGCTGGTGCGGCAGGGGCAGATCAGCGAATTGATCAATGCCAAGCCCAAATCGCGGCGCCGTATTCTGGAAGAAGCCGCAGGGATTTCAGGACTTTACCAGAGGCGGCACGAGGCCGAACTGAAGCTGAAATCGGCGGAGACGAATCTCACGCGGGTGGATGACGTGATCGAGCAACTGGCCCAGCAACTGGCGCAATTGGCACGTCAGGCGCGTCAGGCGGCCCGGTATCGGGCCATCGGCGAGGAGCTTCGGCAGGCCGAGGGAATGTTGCTTTACCGGCGCTGGAAAGAGGCTGACGAGGCGGTGGCGCGGGCCGAGACGGCGCTTCGCGAGCGCACCACGGAAGCGGCCCGCGCGGAGACCACAGCGCGCGAGGCGGGCAAGGCGCGCGAGGCCGCAGATGAGGCGCTGCCGGCGCTGCGCGAGGAAGAGGCCATCGCCTCGGCGGTGGTGCAGCGGCTTCAGGTTCAGCATGACACGCTGGCCGATCAGGAACAGGGCGCGCGCGACCGGATCGAGACGCTGGAAAAGCGGATCGGGCAGCTTGCCCATGACATCGAGCGGGAGGCCGCGCTCAACCGGGATGCGGGCGAGACGATCGAGCGGCTGGACTGGGAGGCGCGAGAACTTGCCAAGGCCGGGGAGGGGCATGACGACAGGCTGGCCGAGGCCAGCGAGGCCGCAAGCGATGCGGCGGGCGTGTTGCAAGAGCGCGAGGGCGCGCTTTCGACCCTGACCGAGGATGTTGCGCGTCTGGCCGCGCGGCACCAATCGGCGCAAAGGCTTTTGGATGATAGCCGCAAGACATTAACGAAAAGTGAAGCCGAAGCCGAGCGCGCCCGTGACGCTGTGAACGCGTCGCGCGAGGCCATGGACCGGGCAGGCCGTGAGTTCGAGGCCGCCACCGAGGCAGAGCATGCCGCGCAACGGCAGGCCCGCGAGGCCGACGAGGCGTTGAACCGGACCGACGAGGCGCGGGCCGAATGCCAAACCCGCGAGGCCGACGCGCGCGCCGAACGCTCGGAGGCCGAGGGTGAGGTGAACGCGCTTTCGGCCGAGGTGACGGCCTTGGCGCGGCTGGTGGACCGGGATACAGGCGAAAGCGGTCAGATCCTGGATCGGCTTCAGGTCGAGCAGGGCTTTGAGAAGGCGCTGGGTGCGGCGTTGGCCGACGATCTGCGCGCGCCCGAGGTTGAGGCGGACGGACCATCGGGCTGGACCCTATTACCGGATTATGACGCGCATCAGCCGTTGCCGGGCGGGGTGCAGGCCATCACTCATCATGTCTCAGTGCCCGACGTGCTGGCCCGGCGGATGAGCCAGGTGGGCGTGATCGAGGTCGAGGACGCCGCGCATTTGCAGCCGCTATTGAAGCCCGGTCAGAGGCTGGTCAGCCCGCAGGGCGATCTGTGGCGCTGGGACGGCTACCGGACATGGGGCGAGGAGGCGCCTTCGGCGGCCGCGCTCAGGCTGGAACAGCTCAACCGTCTGGAAGAGTTGAAACAATTGCTGGCCCATGCCAGCGCCCGAGCAGATGGCGCGCGGCAGGCGCATGAGACGCTGACTGCGCGGCTCAAGGCGCTCAATGAGGACGATGCGGAGGCCCGGCGCGCCCGCAAGGCGGCGGATGCCGCGCTCAACGAGGCAAGCCGCGCCCTGAGCCGGACCGAGGCCGACCGCAATCTCGCGCAGTCACGGCTCGAGGCGCTTGGGCTGGCGGTGACGCGCCACGAGGAAGAGGCGATGGCGGCGCGTCAGCAAGCGACCGAAGCCGAGCAGGGGCTGAAGTATCTGGGCGATCTGAACGCGGCGCGCGCCGAGGTCGAGGATGTGCGTATGACCGTCGAGGCGGCGCGGATCACGATGATGTCCAAACGCTCGGCGCATGATGAGCTACGCCGCGAGGGCGAGGCGCGAACACGGCGCGCCCAAGAGGTGGCAAAAGAGTTGAGCGGTTGGCGGCATCGCCTTGAAACCGCTGAGAAAAGAAGTGCCGAACTGGCCGAGCGCAAAGAGGCGTCGGAGGCGGAACTGACCGAGGCGCGCGCGCAGCCCGAGGAGATCGCGAAGACGCGCGAGGAGCTTGCCGGCAAGATTACGGACGCCGAGGCGCGCCGGGCGCGGGCGGCGGATGCGCTGAGTTCCGGGGAAGGGGCGGCACGCAGGGCCTCGGAGGCTGAGCGCAATGCCGAGCGGAGCGCCGGCGAGGCGCGCGAGGCGCGTGCCGCCGCAGAGGCGCGCCGGGATGGCGTCACGGAGACCCGGGCGCAAGCTGCGCATCGGATCGAGGAGGAGCTTGACAGCACGCCAGAGCGCCTTTTGGAACAGCTGAACACCCTGCCCGACGAGATGCCACAGGCCGACGCGATCGAGGCCGATGTGAACCGCCTCAAGCGGCAGCGCGATGCGCTGGGTGCGGTGAACCTGCGGGCCGAGGAAGACGCGCGCGAGGTCGAGGTCGAGCATGACGCTCTGATCAGTGAGAAGACCGATCTTGAGGAGGCGATCAAGACTCTTCGGTCGGGGATTGCATCGCTTAACCGGGAGGGTCGCGAGCGACTGTTGACCGCGTTCGAGCAGGTGAATTCGAATTTCTCTTTGCTTTTCAAGCACCTGTTTGGCGGAGGTGACGCGAACCTCGTGATGGTTGAAAGCGATGATCCGCTGGAAGCCGGTCTTGAGATCATGTGCCAGCCACCGGGCAAGAAGCTGGCCACTCTGAGCCTTCTGTCGGGCGGTGAGCAGACGCTGACCGCGCTGGCGCTCATCTTTGCGGTATTCCTTGCAAACCCCGCGCCGATCTGTGTGCTCGACGAGGTGGACGCGCCGCTTGACGATGCCAATGTGGGACGGTTCTGTGACCTTCTGGACGAGATGTGCCGCCGGACCGAGACGCGGTTCCTGATCATCACGCACAATGCCGTGTCGATGAGCCGGATGGACCGGCTTTTCGGGGTTACGATGGCCGAGCAGGGGGTAAGCCAGCTTGTGTCGGTGGACCTCAAGAAGGCCGAGGCGATGGTCGCCTGACCAGAAGGTTAACGCGCGGTGCTGTATGTTGGCGCCCTCGCGCCGCGAATCGGGTGCGGAATCGCACGGTTAACGAGGGAAATCGGCGGATTTCGAACGTCGGCATCCATGTCGGCATTCACGTCGGTATTACGTCGGTGCGATACGGCGAAGTTGCCGTGGTTAATGGACCGCCCGCCGAAACCTTCACGATTTGCAAACAATTGCACGGATTGGGTTCGTTCACTGCGATCTGTCGCAGTGGAAGGAGGTGAGATATTTGAACGAAAGTTCTTTTCGGAATTGGATGGTGGCCATCGCGGCGGCGACGCTGATCGCGACCATCATCCGCCTTTGGATCGCGCCCTAGGCGCGTGACAAAAAAAGACCCTGCCGAGTAGCCGCTCGGCAGGGTCGATTATTTGGTGAGATGCGTGAACAGCTCTTTTCGCAATACTGTAATACTAGGCTTTCCCTACCGAAAAGTAAAGATCGCCCCGCGCTCAGGGAAGGGGAGCGGTTTGCCAGAGGCGCACCTTGAGCCCGCCATGGGCGACCGGCGGACCGGGGGGCGCGAAGGGGAGCGTTGTCGCGCGGGCAAGGCCGCCTTCGGTCGTAATGAGACCCACGCGCCAGCCCTGGAAGTTTGCCAGCAGCGTCTTGCCGAGCGCGGCATAGAGGCCGTAGATCAGCCGCTTGTTGCCGACGCGGCCGCCATAAGGCGGGTTGACGATGACAAGGCCGGGTGGCCCATCGGGGCGGGTGAGGTCGCTGATCGCGTGGCAGGAAAAGTGACACATATCCGCCACGCCGGCGCGCGCGGCATTGGCGGCGGCGCCCCGCACGGCGCCTGCATCGCGGTCCGAGCCGAAAAACCGCATCTCCGTGGGTCGTGGGTTCGAGTTGCGCAGGCCCGCGACCGCCTCGGCGTCGAAATTCGTCAGATGTTCGAAGGCAAAGTTGCGTGAGCGACCGGGCAGCAGGCCACATGCCATATCGGCCGCCTCGAGCAGAAACGTGCCCGAGCCGCACATCGGGTCAAGCACGGGTTCGCCCCCGTCATAGCCGCATTCACGCAGGAAGAGTGCCGCCATCGTTTCGCGCAAAGGGGCCTTGCCGACGAATTCCTTGTGGCCGCGCCGGTGGAGTGGGTCGCCGGAACTGTCGAGCGAGAGGGTGCAGAGATCATCCTCGATCCGCACCATGACGCGCAGGGGCGCATCCTTGGCGATTGGTGCGCCGAGGGTTTCGGTGATCGCCCGTTCGATCCGTTGGGTGGCCGCGCCCGCATGATATATCTTGGACCGTTTGCATGTGGCCTCGACCCGGATCGGCGTGTCGGGGCCGAAGAAATCACCCCACGGGAACTTGAGCGCGCGCTTGTGAAGCTGGGCCACGTGGAAAGCGCGGAAAGAACCGATGCGCACCAGGACGCGGGACGCGCCACGCAGGGTGATGTTGGCGCGCCAGACCTCGGGCCAGCCGCCGGAAATGGCGACGCCGCCGGGCTGTGATTTGACATCGTTGAAGCCTGCTTCGCGCGCCTCGTTGGCGAGCGCGCCTTCGAGGCCGGGCGGTGCGGTGAGAAAAATCTCTTGCGGGGTGCCGGGCGCGGGTCCGGCCATCACAGACGATCAAGCAAAGCGCGTGTCGGCCATGCGTCCGCGGGCATGCCAAGTTCCTGCTGGATGTCCTGTACGGCGGCGCGGGTGCCCGCCCCGAGAATGCCATCGGCGCCGCCCACGTCATAGCCGCGCGCCTGAAGCTTGCGCTGAAGCGCCTTGAGCTGATTGCCGGAGAGGCCCGGCTCGGGAGTGCCGGCGTTGAAAATCGGTGCGCCCTGAAGGCGGTTGGCGAAGTAAGCCGCGGTTAAGACGTAGGTAAAGCTTTGGTTCCATTCGAAATAGACGCTGAAATTCGGGTAGGCCATGAAGGCCGGCCCGTTGCGCCCTTCGGGCAGGATGATCGAGGCGGGCAGCGCGCCCGCCACCTCGCCGTGGCGGGGTGTCACGCCGCGGGCGACCCATTCAGCGGCGGGCATCGTGGTGCGCAGACCGGTCTTGGACCAGTCGAGCGTGTCGGGCACCGTGACCTCCTGAAGCCCAGGCTCGTTCGCACGCCAGCCCAGATGCGAGAGCATCTTGCCGCCTGACATGAGCGCGTCGGGGGCGGATGTCTTGAGCGAGACCTTGCCATCGCCATCGGCATCGACACCGTTGTCGATGATGTCGCGGGGGAGCATCTGAACCATGCCGATCTCGCCCGCCCATGCGCCGGTTGTGCGGCGGGGATCAAAATCGCCCATTTCGTAAAGTTCAAGCGCGGCAAAGACTTGCGGGCGGAAAAGCTCGGGTCGGCGGCAGTCATGCGAGAGGGTGACAAGCGCGTTGAGCGTGTTGAAATCCCCCTGAAAGCCGCCGAAATCCGTCTCGAACGCCCAGAAGGCGAGGAGGACGCCGCGATCAACGCCATACGTGGCTTCGATCCGGTCGAAGGTGGCGGCGTGCTGTTTGGCCTTGGCGCGCCCGGTGTTGAGCCTGTTGGCCGAGATCAGGCGGCGGGCGAACTCGGTAAAGGGTTTCTGAAAGACGCCCTGTTGGCGGTCGGCCCTGAGCACTGCGCTATCCTGCCGGACCGGGGCGAAGAACGCGTCCACGCTGGATTCGGCATGGCCGCGGGCGATCGCCTCATCCTTGAGGTTGGCGACGAAGGTGGAAAACGCGCCGCCACAGGATTGGGCTGTCGCGGCTGAGGCGAGGCCGAGAAAGGCGGCTGACATAACTGAGATAAATCGCATGGAAAAGGCCCTGTTGTTTTCATTTGATCCGACTCTAGTGCGTTTCGCGACAAACGTGAATCACGAGTTTGAAGGAAACGCGGCGCGCGCCCAGAGGCGTCAGAGCACGACCCCGAGAAGGACCGTGACCGCGAGGGTCACGCCCCATGCCCGCCAGAGAACACGGATCGCGGCCTCGATGTCGCTGGTGCCGGGGGCGCGGTTTCCGCCCGGATTGACGAAGGGAAAGTCGCGCATCCGACCGTTATATGAGCGCGGGCCGGAGAGGGCCACGCCAAGGGCGCGGGCCATGGCCGCCTCGGGCCAGCCCGCGTTTGGAGAGCGGTGGCGCCGCGCATCGCGGGCGATGGCGCGCCAGTCATGCGCAACCCCTTGGGTGGCCGCGATAAGCAGCGCGGTCAGGCGCGCAGGGATCACGTTGAGCACATCGTCGAGCCGCGCCGCCGCCCAGCCGAACGCCTCGTGGCGGGGGGTGCGGTGGCCGATCATGCTGTCGGCGGTGTTGGTGATCTTGTAGAGCAGGAGCCCCGGAAGCCCCGCGACGGCAAACCAGAAGGCCGGTGCGATGACCCCGTCCGAGAAGTTTTCGGCGCCGGATTCGATGGCGGCGCGGGTGATGGCGGCGTCGTCCATCGTGGCGGTGTCGCGCCCGACGATCATCGCGACGGCGCGCCTACCATCGCCGGTGGAAGTGGCCAAGCCCTGTGCGACGGCGCGCACATGCTCGATCAGGGATCTGTGGGCAAGCAATATGGCCGCGACGATCACCGCGACACCCCAACCGAGCTGTGCGAGCAGGAGCCCAAGCAGGATTGCGCCCGCCCCGAGCCCCATCATGCAGAGCAGACCTGCAAGGCGTGGCGCTCGGGGCCCGTTGAACCGGGTGTCGCACCAGCCCACCGCGCGGCCCATCAGCACCGCGGGATGTGGCAGGCGGGACCAGAGCCAGCGCGGTTCGCCCAGTGCGGCGTCAAGCAGGAGCGCAAGTGTCAGGGCGAGGCTCATATCGCCTCCTCGAGCCGGGGCCAATCGGAGGGGCCGGGTATCCCGAGGCGCAACCAATGTGGATCATAGGGAAACACACGCGACCAGATTTGTGCGTGGGCCAGCCGGTCTTGCCAGCGCGCCGCGTCATCCACGCGGTAGAGGCGAAAGAGCGGCGTGCCGCCAAGGGTTTCGGCCCCCGCGCCGGTCATCAGCGCATCGAGGCGGTGCGCATCGCGTCCAAGACGCTCACGGGTCCGTGCGGCCCAGTCGGCATCGGAAAGCGCCTGAGTTGCGATGGCGAGTGCCGGGCCGGACACGGGCCACGGCCCCAGCATCTCGGACAGCCTGTCGGTCAGGGCGCGCGGACCGATGGCAAAGCCCAGACGCAACCCCGCCAGCCCCCAGAACTTGCCAAAGCTTTTGAGGATGAGCG
Organism: Roseovarius sp. E0-M6; assembly: GCF_037083845.1. Lineage (NCBI taxonomy): Bacteria > Pseudomonadati > Pseudomonadota > Alphaproteobacteria > Rhodobacterales > Roseobacteraceae > Roseovarius > Roseovarius sp. E0-M6. Next base: position 338,157 of record NZ_JBAPLA010000001.1, read on the forward strand.
TATCGGAGCGGGTCGACATCCCGATCAGGCTGTGATCGGGGGCCACGTCGCAAAAGCTTTCGTCGAGGACAAGCCGGGGCATGTCGAGCTGTGCGTCGTGTGCGAAATGCCCCGTGGGATTGTTGGGATGCACCAAAACGCGCGTGTCTGCGCGATCTTTGGTGATGTCCCAGCCATGGGCGGCAAAGCTTGCCGCGTGTTCGTTATAGGTGGGTGCGGGGATGTCGACGCGACCCGACGGCCAGAGCGCGGGCAGGCGCGCGATAAGCGCCGAGGCGCCGGGCGCGGCCACCACCCCCGCCGTGTCGGGCACCGCCCAGAAGGCGCGCGCGGCAAGGTCGAGTGCCTGCATGGCCGCCGTGTCGGGCAGGGCGGTCCACGCGTCGCCGGACAAGTCGGGACGCGGGTAAGGCACGGGATTGATCCCGGTCGAGAGGTCAAGCCACTCGGCGCGTATTCCGCCATGCGCGCGGATCGCGGCATCAAGACCGCCGCCATGATCGCGGGTGGGCTGCTTTGGTTTTGTGGTCCGTGTGGTGGTCATGCGGTCCCCGGCATCCGATACCTATATCGTTTCGCGAAAAACCTGACCCACAGATTTTCGCGAAACGCAGCGCGACATTCAGGCGTTGCACGCATTTCGCCTTTCGCGTTGAACCGTAAATCATCGGCGGAAACAAGCCGCCACGCGCGCCCGAGTGGCTGAAAATCGCGCGCGGTGGCCGGCTTGGCTGTGGGGGCGGGTGCCGTTAACCATTTGTTAACCGAGTCGGGCGCAGGCAGGGCCATTCGCGGGCGCAGAACCCGCATCCGGGGGAGTTACGATGAATGTGCTGATCGTTCAGAGCGATACCGCGCTTGGCGGGATATGGCAGCGACACATGCAACGGCAGGGCCTTGCTGTCACGCTTGCCGCCGGGCAGGACGCCGCCATCGCGGCGCTGCGTGCGCAGGACTACGAGGTTCTTGTTCTCGATCTCGTGTTGCGGGATGGCAGCGCGTTGGCTGTGGCGGATTTCGCGAGCTATCGCCGCCCGGAGGCGCGGATCGTGTTCGTCACCAACACCAGCTTCTTTTCCGACGGGTCGATCTTTTCGATCTGTGCCAATGCGCAGGCGTTTCTGCAAGCCGACATGCCGCCCGAGGATCTGACGGCGATGGTGGCCCATTACGGCGCGCGGGGTTGAACGCCTGCGCGCTTGTTACTCCGCCGTCAGGTGATCGCGCCCGTGTGGGGCATCGAAATCCGGCGCGGGGTTGATCGGGATGATCTGATGCGGGTTCACCGTGGTCTGGCTGACGTGGTAGTGGCGCACGATGTGATCGAAATCGACCGTGTCGCGCACGCCGGGCCATTGATAGAGGTCGCGCAGGTAGCCCCAGAGGTTGGGAAGGTCGACGATCCGGGCGCGGTTGCATTTGAAATGGGTGTGATACACCAGATCGAAGCGGATCAGCGTTGTGAAAAGCCGCCAGTCTGCTTCGGTGATGCGTCCGCCCATGAGATAGCGGCGCGAAGCAAGGCGATCTTCAAGCCAGTCGAGACTGTCGAAGAGGGGATGCACCGCGTCGTCATATGCCTCTTGCGAGGTGGCGAAGCCCGCCTTGTAGACGCCGTTGTTGACGGTGTCGTAGATGCGTGAATTGACGGGCTCGATCGCGTCGCGCAGCTCTTGCGGCCAGTAATCGTCGGAATTGCCGGTGATGCCATCGAAGGCACCGTTGAACATGCGGATGATTTCGGCGCTTTCGTTGGACACGATGGTTTCGCGCGATTTGTCCCAGAGCACCGGCACCGTGACCCGCCCCGAGATGTCGGGATCGGCGCGAATATAGATGTCGCGCAGGAAGGGCAGATCATAGAGCTTGTCACCCGTGGCCCCCGGATAATCGGTGCGGAACTCCCAGCCTTCGCTGAGCATGTCGGGATGCACGACCGATACGTCGATGTGGTCTTCGAGCTCCTTGAGCCTGCGGAACACAAGGGTGCGGTGCGCCCAAGGGCACGCGAGAGAGACATAAAGGTGGTAGCGCCCGCTTTCAGCCGGGAAGCCGCCCTCGCCGGAGGGGCCGGGACTGCCATCGGTGGTAATCCAGTTGCGAAAGCGTGATGTGTCACGCTGAAACGCGCCTCCATGGCTTTCTGTATCATACCATTCGTCGCGCCACGTGCCTTCGACAAGCTTGCCCATGTCGGTCTCTCCTTTGTCGTGTGACACCTTTCAACGTAATGCGGCAGACGGGGCGCGCCAGTGGGGCCATCGCGCAGGCCATGTGCGGTGATGCACCGCAGGCGAGCACCCGCGCTTGACTGTGCGACGCGGCTCTGCTCGGGTGACGCGAGCATGAGGGGGAGACGCGCCAATGCGGGATTTTCTGACGGAATATGCCAACCGGATGGCGGATGCCGGGGCGTCGGCCATGCCCCGCAACTACAAGCGGCTTGTTCGGGCCGGGCGCGCGCATCTGCGGGAGGCCGCGGCGTTTGATCGGGAGGCGGTCACGGGCTTTGCGCTTGACCTTGAGACGGGTGTCCTCACCCTTGACATGGGACGCGCGGAGGTCCGGGTCGAGGCACAGGTCGTGGGCACGTGGTCGGACGAGGGATCATTCATGTGGGGCTGGGGCCATCCATCCGTGCCCGCGCCGCTTCAGCAGGCGGCATGGGCCGCGCAGCGGTTCGGTGAGCGGCAGGGGATCGAGGAATTGCTGACCCGTGGCGGCGACACGAGCGAGGCGCAGGTCGCGGAGTTCTGTGCGATCACGGCCTATCTTGCCAATGCGGATGGAGTATTTATCGGAGATCATGGCGGCGGCGGCAAGGTGTGCTGCGTCTGGTTTGGCGCGCCGGATGCAGGCAGCCCACAGCCTTGATCTGTCATGGAAATTTTGGCCGGCTTTAACTTGACTTTCACATGGTGGCGGTAATGCTGGGCGCGGGAGGATGTCGCCATGACGGAATTTTTGCCAAAAGATGTGCAGGCCGGTCTGGACCGCGCGCGCAAGCAGGCGATGCGCAAGGCATCGCGTCTGCGGGTGCATGACGGCCCCGACATCCATCGCGTCCTGCGCGTTTGGGACGGCGGATTCGCGCTTGACGCCGAAACGGCGCCGCAGTTGCGCGGGCTGGTCGATCTCTATGATGGGGCGCGGCACCTCTCGCAATGCCTGATCGTCGCCTCGTCCGAGGAAGAGGGCGAGCGATGCTTTGAATACAAGCGCATGACCGACGCAAGTGGCGAGCAACCTCTTGATTTCTATCGCGCGCCGGACGCGCCCGTGGCACTTCTGCCGGACGTGTGAAGCGGGCCGCGCGCGCCTGCCATATCGCCCTCAGATCAGGGCGTGATAATCACGCGGGTTCCGATGGGTGTGACGCGCCATAGTTCCTCGATCTCGGCGTTGGTGAGCGCGATGCAACCTTCGGTCCAGTCGCCCTTGCGCCGGATAATGTCGGGCAGGAGGTTGGGCTGACCATGAAAGAAGATGTCGCCGCCCGGTGAAACACCAAGCGCCGCAGCATGGGCGCGGTCCTGCGCGCGGGAATAATCGATGCCGAGCGAGAGGTGAAAGGCGCTTTGCGGATTGCGGCGGTCGATGGTGAATTCACCCTCGGGTGTCTTGCCATCGCCTTGCCGTTCCTTGCTGCCGTCGGGCGCGAAGCCGAGTGCGACATTATAGCTGCGCAGCGCCTTGCCATCGCGAAAGACGGTCATGCGGCGGTCGGATTTGTCCAGCACGATCAGGTCAATCTCACCGGTGAGCGGCACGGGCGGCGGCGGCGCGGGGCGCGGCGCGAAGTGCTGCCAGAGCGCCACGGCGAGCAGCACCAAAAGGGCGAGCGCCGCCGTCCGGATCAGCCAGCGTGTCATTGCAGATCGGCGAAAGCATCCTGAAGGCGTGCGACCGCCTCTTTGACGCGCGTGCGGGGTGTCGCGATGTTGAAACGCAGGAAGCTTTCGCCCCCCAGCCCGAAGGTGTGCCCGTGGTTCGGAGCCACGCGCGCCTTGCTCTGGACGCGATCCAGGATTTCCGACATCTCCATGCCGGTGCCGGAAAAGTCGATCCAAGTCAGATAGGTCGACTCGAGCGGCATGGGCGCGACGCCGGGGATGGCGGCCATCCCGGCCTCGAACAGGCGGCGGTTTTCATCGAGATAGGGCACGAGCGCATCGACCCATGCGGCACCCTCGGGGGAATAGGCGGCCTCGGCCATGAAAATCCCGAAGGAATTGGGCGAAATCCCCAGCCCACCCATCCGTGTCGCGAAGCGCGCGCGCAGGGCTTCGTCGGGGATGATCACGTTGCCGATATGGCTGCCGGCGATGTTGAACGTCTTGGTTGTGGCCGTCATCATCACGAGGCGGTCCATGATGCCCGCATCCACGAGTGGCATGGGGATGTGCGTGTGCCCCGGCATCACGAGATCGTGGTGAATTTCGTCGGAGACGAGGATCAGGTCATGGCGGCGGGCAAAATCGGCGACGCCCTGCAATTCCGCGCGCGTCCAGACGCGCCCACCGGGATTGTGCGGCGAACAGAGGATGGCCATGCGCGCGGTGCCGTCCATCTGTGCGTCCCACGCGTCGAAATCCATTTCATAGCGGCCGTCATTGTTGCTCAACTGGCATTCGATCACCCGGCGGTCCGCCGCTTTGATCACCCGCGCGAAGGCGTGGTAGACAGGCGTGAAAAGGACGACGCCATCGCCCGGATCGGTATAGGCATCGACACAAAGGCCGGTGCCGTTGACCAACCCGTGGGTCGAGAAGATCTCATTCCGTGCGACATCCCAGCCGTGGCGTTCGGCCATCCACCAGCGGATCGCGTCGCGATACCCTTGATCTTCACCGTAATAGCCGTAGAGGCCGTGTGCAGCCATGCCATCGACCGCGGCCTGAACGCAGGCGGGAGGGCGGAAATCCATGTCGGCCACCCACATCGCCAGCCCGTCATCGGGCGAGACGCCGTAGAGCGCCTCCATGCTGTCCCATTTCGAGGAATGGGTTCCGCGGCGGTCGATGATCTCGTCGAAATTCATGGGTTGGTTCCTTCTTGCCTGCGGCGGCAAGCTAAAGCGTTTCGCGAAGAACTTGAATCACAAATTTTCGCGAAACGCGGCGCGATATTCAGGCGTTGCGCGCGTTTTGCCTTTCGCTGATATCTCGGGTTAATGGCAAAACCATTTAGCCGAATTGCGCGCAGGCGCAAGACACGTTGCGAAGTGACGCGCGATCGCCTAAATCGACGCCATGAAACGGCCCATTCTCATCCATCCCGACCCGCGCCTGAAGAAGGCCTGTGCCCCCGTGTCCGAGATCACCGACGATCTGCGGGCGCTGGCGGGCGATATGCTGGAAACCATGTATGACGCCCCCGGCATCGGGCTGGCGGCGCCACAGGTCGGTGTGCTGAACCGGCTTATCGTGATGGATTGTGAAAAGGACGAGGAGACCGAGCCCGCCCCGGTGGTCATGATCAACCCCGAGATCGTGGCCGCCTCGGACGAGGTGAATGTCTATGAGGAAGGCTGCCTTTCAATTCCCGAGCAATTTGCCGAGGTGACGCGCCCCCGCGAGGTCGAGGTGCGATGGATCGGACTGGACGGCGAGGAGCACAAGGCGGCCTATGACGGGCTGTGGGCGACCTGTGTTCAGCACGAGATCGACCATCTGGATGGCAAGCTGTTCATTGATTATCTGGGCGCGATGAAGCGGCAGATGATCACGCGCAAGATGGTCAAGCTCAAGCGTGAGAAGGCCCGCGCGTGAGCGTGCGCCCGGTCCTGCGCTGGCCCGACAGGCGGCTTCGGACGCCGGCAGCGGAGGTTGAGGCCATCACCGACAGCGAGCGTGCCGTTTGGGACGACATGATCGACACGATGGAGGCGATGCCCGGTGTGGGGCTTGCCGCGCCGCAAATCGGCGTGATGCGGCGCCTTGCCGTCGTTGACGCGAGCGAGGCGCGCGGGCAGGCGGTGCGCATGGCCAATCCCGAGATCCTACATGCAAGTATCGAGCCGCGCGAGCACGAAGAGGCGAGTCCCTGCCTGCCCGGCGTGAGCGCCACCGTGACCCGCCCGCGCGCCGTTACCGTGAGATTTCTGAACGAGGCGGGCGAGGTGGAGGAGCGTGATTTCGTCGGGCTCTGGGCCACCAGCGTTCAGCATCAGATGGATCATCTGGCGGGGCGCATGTATTTTGACAGGCTGGGCCGCGTGAAGCGGGACATGCTGCTGCGCAAAGCGCGCAAACTGGCATAGGCGTGCGCGGGCGGCTGGGGCTGGATATTGAGTATTTGGGGAAAGATGAAGGACCGTGCGGGTCGTGATGGTTCTTCCCGGCAGTTTGCGGTGAGCCGTAAAACGGAGGCAAAGACGCGATGCGTGTGATCTTCATGGGAACGCCCGATTTCTCGGTGCCGGCGCTGGATGCGCTGATCGAAGCCGGTCACGAGGTGGTGGCGGTTTATTGTCAACCGCCGCGTCCCGCAGGCCGGGGCAAGAAGGAGCGCCCGAGCCCGGTTCAGGCGCGCGCCGAAGACCTTGGCCTTGAGCTGCGCCATCCCGTCAGCCTGAAGACTGCGGACGAGCAGGCGGCCTTTGCGGCGCTTGAAGCGGATGTGGCGGTGGTGGTGGCTTATGGGTTGATCTTGCCGCAGGCCATCTTGCGGGCTCCGGTGCATGGGTGTCTCAACATCCACGCGAGCCTTTTGCCGCGCTGGCGGGGGGCGGCGCCACTTCATCGGGCGATCATGGCCGGGGATGCCGAGACCGGCGTTTCGATCATGCAGATGGATGAGGGGCTGGATACAGGTGCGGTTCTCATGTGCGAAGCGACGCCGATCGGGGCGGAGGAGACCACGGGCGAACTGCATGACCGGCTTTCGGCGATGGGCGCGCGGCTTATTGTCGAGGCATTGGCCCGGCTGGACCGCCTGACACCTGAACCGCAGCCCGCCGCGGGCGTGACCTATGCCGCGAAGATCGACAAGGCCGAGGCGCGGATCGACTGGACCCGGCCCGCGCCGGAGGTCGATGCGATGATCCGCGGTCTGAGCCCGTTTCCGGGGGCGTGGACCGAAATGGAAGGTCCGCGGGTCAAGCTTCTGGCGTCGCGCGTGAGCGTGGGCGAGGGCGTTCCGGGCGAGGTTTTGGACGGTGCCTTGCGCGTGGCCTGTGGCAGGGGAGCGGTTCAGCTTTTGCGCTTGCAACGGGCCGGGGGCGCTGTGCAGGATGCCGAGGACTTCCAGCGCGGCATGCGGCTGTTGCCCGGAACAAGGCTCTGAGGGAGGGCGTGCGATGTTTCCCATGCTGATCGGGACCGTGGTGATCGCGGGGATCGTTGGCTATGTCAGCGAGAAGTCCGGCTTTACCCATAACGGCATCTTGCAGAGCATCATCATCTGTGTGGGCGGCGCGTTCCTTTTCTATTTCGTGCGGATCATGTTCGGCATCCGGTTCGGCGCGCCGGGCATCGACGCGATCCTGTCATCGGTGGGGGCGCTGATCATCGTGCCGACCCATTGGCGCGGACGGAGGTGAGCGGCTTGGGTGTGGTCTATTTGATTGTCATCGGCGCTGCCGCCGGGTTTCTGGCGACCCGGCTGATGAAGATCGAAGCCGGATTGCTGCCTACTGTGGCCATTGGCATCGCAGGCGCGCTGCTGGGTGGTTTTCTTCTTGAACTGGTGCTGACGGCGATGGGATTTCTGGGCGGGCTCGTTGGCGCCGTGCTGGGCGCGCTTGTCCTCATTTGGTTGTGGCAGCGATTTGGACCGCGCGGGTAGCGAGCGCCTTAGCTGCGCGGGGGCCGTGCGCGATAGACCGGCAGCCGCCATCCGAAGGCGAGCGACCCCGCGCGCAGGGCAAAGGTGGCCAGCGCACATGAGCCGAGGATCAGCATCGCATCATCAGTGTGCCGGGCCGTGAACCATGCCGCGAGCGACCCGGCGAGAGCGGCGGTGACGTAAAGCTCTCCTTCGCGCAGGACGAGCGGCACTTGCCCGACCACGACATCGCGCATGAGGCCGCCGAAACAGCCGGTGGCGACGCCCATCAGCACTACGATGACGCCGGGTTGAAGCATTTGAAGCGCAAGCCCCGCGCCTGCCGGCACCGCCACGGCGAGCGCCAGCGCATCAAGCCAGAGCAGCCAGCGGAACCGGCTTTCGACAAGGTGCGCGGTGAAGAAGATCACGATCGCCGCGCCGCAGGCGATGAGGATGTAATCGGGGTTGCCGATCCAGAAGACCGGGTTGCGATCGAGCAGCACGTCGCGCACCGTACCGCCGCCCACCCCGGTGAGCGCCGCGAGAAAGGCGAAGCCCACGATGTCGAGCTGGGCGCGGCTGGCCACCAGCGCACCGGTGAGCGCGAAGACGAGCACCGCGCCGTAATCAAGCAGATCGAGCGCGGTCATGTGCCCTTGCCCGGTTTGAAGGGGGCCATCCCGGCGCGCGCGAGTTCGTCGGCGCGCTCGTTCTCGGGGTGGCCGGCGTGGCCCTTGACCCATTCCCATGTCACATTGTGCCGCTCTTGCGCGGTGTCGAGACGTTGCCAGAGTTCGGCGTTCTTGACCGGCTTTTTCGCCGAGGTTTTCCAGCCGTTCCGTTTCCAGCCGTGAATCCAGCCGGTGACGCCGTTTTTCACATACTGGCTATCGGTGATGATGGTGATGGCGGAGGGTTTGGCCAGCGTCTCAAGCGCGGTGATCGCGGCCATAAGTTCCATCTGGTTGTTGGTGGTTTCGGCCTCGCCGCCCTTGAGTTCGCGCTCTTTCACGACCGCTCGGCCGCGCTTGGCCTGAAGCAGCACGCCCCAGCCGCCGGGGCCGGGATTGCCCGAGCAGGCCCCGTCGGTATAGGCCACAAGCTCAGCCATGGGCGGCCGTCGTGAGGCCGGTCTTGTTTCTTGGTTCGGTCAATGCGTCCTCGTCGTCTTGGGCGATGGTGCGGGCCGGGCCGTCATGCCCTGTGCTGGGCCCGGTGCCATGCCCATATTGAGCCTGTCCGCCGGGCGCAAGATGTGGTCCGGCCAGACGAGCGTTTCGGGCAGGCGGGCGCGGACAGAGCGGTGACCGCGTCTTTGCATCAGCCATGAGCGGCGATCGTGATCCAGTGCGCGGTGGTGCCGTCAAGCCCCGCGTCGGCGCCGGTGCGTGACGAAATCGGGGTAAGGCCCGCTGCGCGCAGCAGGGCGTAGATTTCGTCCTCGGTATAGTAGGTATAGAGCCGCCCGATGGAATCGCGTCGCGCACCGGTGCCGGTTTTCAAGCCGATATGAAAGCGGCCGTCGGGCTTCAAAGCGTGTGCGAGTGCCGCAAGATGGCGCGGCATGTCGGCGCGTGGCGCATGGAGCAGCGAGAAATTGGCCCAGATGCCGTCATAAAGGGCGTCGCCCGCGATGTCGTCGAACGTGGCGACATGGGCGGTGACGCCGGGGTGGGCGCCGGCAAGGCGGACCATTTCGGACGAGGCGTCGGTCGCGGTGACCACATGCCCGGCGCGGGCCATGATCGCTGCGGCGTTGCCCGGCCCACAGCCGAGGTCCAGCACATGCGCGCCATCGGGCAGGGCGGCGATGAAGGCGGAAAGTGCCGTGTCCTTGCCCGTGTCCGAAACCATGGCGGTGTAATCGTCGGCGCGCGCGTCATAGACCGCGATGGTTTTCGGATCGATGCTCATGCCGTGACCGTCACGAAAAGACAGGCCAGCACCACGGCGGTGAGGATGAGGCGCAGGTGCATCCACCATGGCGGCGTGACGCCCGCCCTTGAGAAATACCAGTCGAGCAGCAGCAGCGCGAGAAACCCCGCCATGAGCGCGACGCCCGCCCGTGTCGCACCGCCGCCGGTGGTGAAAAACACCCAGAGCGCGGGCAGCACCGAGAGCGTATAGCCCAACGCCGCCTGCCTGCCTTCGAGTTTCGTCGCGAAGCCCCAAAGGACGCCGGACATGAAGCTGAGGATCACGGCACCGTAGAACAGCATGACATAGGGGGCCACGAAGCGCGGGCCGATGGTGGCGGTGGTCCATGCCGACAGCGTGTCGGATTGCAGCGTCGCGACCCCCCAGAGGAAGGGCAGGAGCCCGGCAAGGCCGAGGATCAGGGGGGCGCGGGGGATGCTCCGGGACATGACCTGCAAATTGGCGCGCTGGCGCGGCGTTGGCAAGGGCGGATGAGGGAGTTTGTTGAGGGGCCGGTGTGTGGGGCTTTGCGGCTGTGCATTAACTGTCGCCGATGACGGCAGTCAGCCCCTAAGCGGACCCACTGACCTTGGTGTGGAACTGCGATAGCTGACTTTCGCCGCGCTGGTGGTGAATTGGGAACTTGCGGGGTTAAGTATGTCTCTGCGAAATGCACAAAGTTCGTTAAGCAGAGCGTCAGGATAGAACCGACCTCTCACAGAGATAAATATCCGAGACGGGAGAAGACAATGAACTCACACCGACTTTCGACACGTAGCATTGGTCAATTTTCGCCTAAAAATTGGCTTCAGGAAGGCGATGGACTTTTTGCATCCTCTCGCAAAACTCGTGAGGTTTGGGAAGAGCATCGCCGTCAATTTTCCAAAACGGTTGCGGACGAAGGACAGCTACGATTCCCAGAAAGGGCTGGCGACATGACTCTATTGACGGGGTTGCCTCGAGCATCGATGCTGCTCCTTGGTTATGCTGTCGAGATGTATCTAAAGGCTGGTATTGCGAAAGCTTACGTTGGTTGTGCAGAGAACATGTTTTCGCGTGATATCAGAAAGCGTTTTGGCCATCATTTCTCATTGATGGCGGAAGAATTGTGCTTTCCCCTATCCGAAGCTGATAGAAAAAACTTAGAGAGATTGAAGAAGATGGTATTGGTGGACGCTCGCTATCCTGTTGAGGTCGGCGAAAACGAAACTCATGCCTCTGCGGTAAACAATCAAACCAGTAGAATATGGTCAAAAGATTCCTACGATGAGCTTGCCGATCTAGTGAAAAGAGTTAACCAACATTCAAGATTAATTGACAGTGATGAAAATGATCCAGCAAACATTTGCGCCTTCGATATAGATCAGGACGGCTACCTTGCATTTCGAGTTGGAGGGCGGTTACCCCCAAGAATTACTTACAAAATCAGCTCAGCTATGAGGGCGAACGGCGAGTCAACAACTGTTGCTGATATAAAGGCACTATTTCATCCTGAAGACCCCAGATTCACACGAATTCTCCACTATTGGGACCACTCCTTCATTTACGAAGATGGCCACGTTAAGCAAAATGGTCACGTCGTGACGAAGTGCCACAGCCGCCCCGCTTCTGAGAATAGCTGACATTCATTCCTACAAGGCGCAAAGTCCTTCACCCTGGGCTCTCACCCAGCTTAGGCACAAGCTATGCGAGCGACCGCTCTGGGGAAACAGTTCAAGCTTTGCAAACTCCACTCCCTGTGCATAGCCGTCCTTCGACCTTACCGCGGTATTTGGCAACGTGGGACTCCTCGCCGTCACCCGAAACACCGCATCCGCCACCAAGGTCAGGCTGGCTCGCGCAGGACGCGGGGCACTTTGAAATGCACGTTCTCGGTGGCGGTTTCGACCTGTTCGATGGTCACGTCGTACCGGTCCGAGAGGGCCGTGATCACCTCGTCCACGAGCACTTCGGGCGCGGAGGCTCCGGCGGTGACGCCGATTGATGTGACGCCTTCGAGGGCGCGCCAGTCGATGTCGGTGGCGCGCTGCACGAGCTGCGAATAGGCGCAGCCAGCCTTGGCGCCCACTTCCACCAGACGGCGCGAGTTCGAGGAGTTGGGCGCGCCCACGACGAGCATCGCCTGCGCCTTGGCGCCGATGGCTTTCACCGCCTCCTGCCGGTTGGTCGTGGCATAGCAGATATCTTCCTTGTGGGGGCCGACGATGGCCGGGAAGCGCGCCTTGAGTGCCGTGACGATGTCGGCCGTGTCATCAATCGACAGAGTGGTCTGGGTGACGTAAGCGAGCTTTGTAGGGTCTTCGACCTTGACCTTCGTGACGTCCTCGACCGTTTCGACCAGAAGAACCGCACCGGGGGGGAGCTGACCCATGGTGCCCACCGTTTCGGGGTGACCGGCATGGCCGATCATGATGATCTGAAGCCCTGACTGATGATGGCGCTCGGCCTCGATATGAACCTTCGAGACGAGCGGGCAGGTGGCATCGACATAGATCATCTCGCGCCGGGCGGCTTCGGCGGGAACGGATTTGGCGACGCCGTGGGCGGAGAAAATGACCGGGCGGTCATCCGGGCAATCTTCAAGCTCTTCGACGAAGACGGCCCCCTTGGCGCGCAGATCGTCGACCACGTATTTGTTGTGCACGATCTCGTGGCGCACATAGACCGGAGCGCCCCATTTCTCGAGCGCGATCTCGACGATCTTGATGGCACGGTCGACGCCTGCGCAGAATCCGCGCGGCGCGGCGAGATAGAGGGTAAGGGGGGGCTTGGCGGTCATGATGTCTCCTGTTGGGAGAGAGGTAAGTCGCGTGACGGGAGCTGTCCAGTGGTGGGGTGGCGCTGAAAGCAGAAGGGCGCCCCGGTGGACGCCCTTCTGTCTGTCAGTCCTGACGCTCGTAAGCTCTTGCGCCGTCGGCCGCGGTTTCACGCGGGGGGCGGCCAATCACCTCTTTGAGGTCATCAAGCTCGATGAAGTTGTCGGCCTGCCTGCGCAGATCGTCCGAGATCATCGGCGGCTGACTGCGGATCGTGGAGACCACGGAAACGCGCACGCCCTGCCGTTGCAGCGACTCGACGAGGGGGCGGAAATCGCCGTCACCCGAGAAGAGCACGATATGATCGACGCGCGGTGCAAGTTCCATCGCGTCAACGGCAAGCTCGATGTCCATGTTGCCCTTGACCTTACGCCGGCCCTGACTGTCGGTGTATTCCTTGGCGGGTTTGGTGACCATGGAGAACCCGTTATAATGCAACCAGTCCACCAGAGGGCGGATCGGCGAATATTCGTCGTTCTCCAGAAGCGCGGTGTAGTAAAACGCGCGCAATAGCTTGCCCCGACGCATGAATTCGGAACGTAGCAGCTTGTAGTCGATATCGAATCCCAGCGATTTGCCCGCTGCGTAGAGATTCGACCCGTCGATGAACAGCGCCAGCCGTTCGTCCTTGTAAAACATCTAAAAATCCTTTCGAATGCCGGATGCCCGCTTGACTGTGCCCCTTGGTAAACTGAGTGGCTTTCGGGGCGCGGAAGGGTTAGAAATAGTTCCACTTCTCGGGATCGGCAAGTAGACCGGCGGGAAATAGCGCAAATATGAACGTTATGTTACAAACCCCGATCCTGATCGCGCTCGGCGGCAACCTTCCGTCCAAGGCCGGCCCCCCCGAGGCCACGTTGCGCGCGGCGCTTGATCTTCTGACCGAGCGCGGTGTGGCCATCGAAGCGGTGAGCCGGTTTTACGACACGCCATGCTTTCCACCCGGTGCCGGACCGGATTACGTGAACGCGGCGGTGCGTGTCGGCTTCGCAGGATCGGCCGCCGAACTTCTGACGCGGATGCATGATGTCGAGACCGAGTTCGGCCGTGCGCGCGAAACGCGCTGGGGGCGGCGCACACTCGATCTTGACCTGATTGCGATGGGTGACACGGTGCTGCCGGATGTGGCGACGCACCGGCGATGGCGCGACCTTGATCCCGGGGAGCAGCGGCGCGTGGCGCCCGACCGACTGATCCTGCCGCATCCTCGCCTTCAGGAGCGCGGCTTCGTGCTGATTCCACTTCTTGACGTTGCACCCGGCTGGCGGCATCCGGTTGAGATGCTCACAGTGCGGGAAATGGCCGAAAATCTGCCGGAAAGCGCCGTCAAAGAGGTGATCCCGCGCTGATTCGGCGCTTGTAAATCACCGTACGGGCGCGTAGATACAAGCCTCTGATACATGCCCATACCGGAGGTCTCATGGCCCGCGTTACGACAGAAGATTGTGTTGACAAGGTTCCGAACCGCTTTGAACTGGTGATGCTCGCGGCCCATCGGGCGCGCGAAATTTCGGCCGGATCGCCGCTGACGGTGGAGCGTGACAATGACAAGAACCCGGTCGTGGCCCTGCGCGAGATCGCGGAGGAAACCCAAAGCGCCGACGATCTGCGCGAGCGTCTGATCGAGTCGAATCAGACCGAGATCGAGGTCGACGAGCCGGAAGACGATTCCATGGCTCTGCTGATGGGTGGCGAAAGCGACAAGCCCGAGGATGACGACATGTCCGAGGAAAAGTTGCTCAGGGCGCTGATGGAGGCTCAGGGCCAAGGTTGATCCGGCCCGGGCCGCACGCGGGGTGAGCAGTCATGATTCCCGTCGAAGACCTCATCACGCTTGTCCGCGACTATAACCCCAAGACCGACGAAAAGCTGATCCGCGCGGCCTATAAGTATGGCCGCGAGATGCACGAGGGCCAGACCCGGCATTCAGGCGAGCCGTATTTCAGCCACCCTGTCGCAGTGGCGGCCATTCTGGCCAGTCAGCGGCTTGACGATGCGACGATCATCACAGCCCTGCTACATGACACGATCGAGGACACCCCGGCGTCCTATGCGACGGTGGAAAAGCAATTCGGCCGACAGGTCGCGGATTTGGTGGATGGGGTCACGAAACTGACCAATCTGCAACTGTCGAGCAGCGAAACCAAGCAGGCCGAGAATTTCCGCAAGCTTTTCATGGCGATGTCCAAAGACCTTCGGGTCATTTTGGTGAAGCTTGCCGACCGGTTGCACAACATGCGCACCATCAAGGCGATGCGCCCCGAAAAACAGGTTCAGAAGGCGCGCGAGACCATGGACATCTTTGCCCCGCTGGCGGGCCGGATGGGCATGCAGTGGATGCGCGAAGAACTCGAGGATCTGGCGTTCCGGGTGATCAATCCCGAGGCGCGGGCCTCGATCATGCGGCGGTTTATCACGCTGACCAAGGAAACCGGCGACGTGATCGAGCGGATCACCGGCGACATGCGTCACGAACTTGACGCGGCGGGGATCGAGGCCGAGGTGTTTGGCCGCGCCAAGAAACCCTATTCGATCTGGCGGAAGATGCAGGAAAAGGAGATGGGGTTTTCCCGTCTCTCCGATATTTACGGATTTCGCATCATCACCGGCAGCGAAGCCGACTGCTATGCGGTGCTGGGGGCCATCCATCAGCGGTGGCGCGCGGTGCCGGGGCGGTTCAAGGATTACATCAGTCAGCCCAAATCGAACGGATACCGGTCGATCCACACCACCGTTTCGGGCCGGGACGGCAAGCGCGTGGAGGTGCAAATCCGCACACAGGCGATGCATGACGTGGCCGAAAGCGGGGTCGCCGCGCATTGGTCCTATCGCGATGGGGTCCGGAGCGAGAACCCCTTTGCCGTCGATCCCGCCAAATGGATCAGTACCCTGACCGAGCAATTTGACGCGGAAGAGGATCACGAGGATTTTCTCGAGGCGGTGAAGCTCGAGATGTATGCCGACAAGGTCTTTTGCTTCACGCCGAAGGGGGATGTTGTCAAACTCCCGCGCGGCGCGACGCCCATCGACTTTGCCTATGCCATCCACACGCGGATCGGCAATGCCTGTGTGGGGTCCAAGGTCGATGGCATGCGCGTGCCGCTCTGGACACGGATCAAGAACGGGCAATCGGTCGAGGTGATCACCGCCGAAGGGCAGATGCCGCAGGTGACATGGCTGGACATCGCCACGACGGGCAAGGCCAAGTCGGCCATCCGGCGGGCGCTGCGCGAACAGGATCGCGATCGGTTCATCAAGCTTGGTCGCGAACTGGCGCGGGCCGCGTTCGAACATGTGGGCAAGAAGGCCACCGACAAGGCGCTCGAAACCGCGGCGCGGACCCTCAGACTTGGGGGGGCGGACACGATTCTCGCGCGGCTTGGGAGTGCTGAACTTACAGCCCGTGAAGTTCTGAACGCCGTCTATCCCGAACTTGTTGCGGAGGAGCATGACCATATCCGGTCGGAGGCGGCGGTCATCGGTCTGAGCCCGGATCAGCATTTCGACCGCGCGCTGTGCTGTCAGCCGCTTCCGGGTGAGCGCATTGTCGGCATCACCTATCGCGGCAAGGGCGTGGTCGTGCATTCCATTGACTGTGAGACGCTGGCCGATTTCGAGGATCAGCCGGGCAGGTGGCTTGACCTGCATTGGCATTCCGGATCGCACCCGCCGATCTATTCCGTGGCGCTTGATGTCACGATCGGAAACGATGCGGGCGTTCTGGGGCGGATTTGCACCTTGATCGGCGAACGTAAGGCAAATATCTCGAACCTGACAATCTTTGACCGCAAACCTGACTTCTATCGGATGATGGTGGATGTCGAGCTTCGCGACGTCGAGCATCTGCACAGCGTGATTTCCACACTGGAGGCCGAGAGCGACGTCGCGGCGGTTGAACGGCATCGTGATCCTGCCCGCGCGGCGGGCAGTGCCGCGGCAATGGAACGGCAGGAGCCCCGGGGTGGTTTTCAAGCGGCGCAATAAGCAAAGTTGGCTGCAATGGCTGGCTGGTCTTGTCTGGCCCAAGGGGGGCTGGGGCCGGGCGATACGCTATGTGAACCACAGGTTGTTCCGACTCCCCGATCCGCCACACCGGATCGCGCGGGGGATTTTCGCCGGCGTGTTCGTGACCTTCACACCGTTCTTCGGGCTGCATTTTTTTCTTGCGGTACTTCTGTCGTGGATCATGCGGGGCAATATCATCGCCGCCCTTCTGGCGACGTTCGTGGGCAATCCGCCCACCTTTGTGGTGATCGCCGCGGTTTCGTTGGAAACCGGCCATTGGCTTCTTGGGCGGCCACCGCCCGCCGAGGTGGACGAGGGCATGTTCGAGCTTTTCTGGCATGCGATCCGAGACTTCTTCTGGAACATCTATGCGCTTCTGACCGGAACCGAGCCGGAATGGGGATCGCTTCCGGTTTTCTATCATGAGGTGTTTTTGCCCTATATGGTCGGCGGCCTTATTCCCGGCGCCATTTGCGCGCTCGCGGCCTATTACTTTTCGCTGCCGTTCATTCAGGCGTATCAGAATCGCCGGCAGGGTCGGATCAAGTCCAAGCTTGCCGAGTTGAAGGAAAAGGCGGCGGCGAAAAAGGCCGCGAAGAAGACCGATTGATGCGGGTCAATTTCGCAATTCAGTCGCGCGGCAAAAGGCTTTAGGCTGAGCCCGACTCGGAATTGGGAGGGCGGAGAATGAAGCCTTTGGGAAAACTGCGCCTTGGCATCAATATCGACCATGTGGCCACGGTGCGCAACGCACGCGGCGGCGAGACGCCAGATCCGGTGCGCGCCGCCAAACTGGCCGAGGCGGCGGGGGCCGATGGGATCACCGCGCATCTGCGCGAGGACCGCCGTCATATCGCGGATGCGGATATCGATGCGCTGATGGCGGCGCTGAACGTGCCGCTTAATTTCGAGATGGCCGCCACCGAGGAGATGCGCGAGATCGCCCTGCGTCACAAGCCGCATGCCGTTTGCATCGTGCCGGAAAAACGCGAGGAGCGCACCACCGAAGGCGGGCTCGAGGTCGCCCGCGAGGAAAATCGGTTGGCCCATTACATCACGCCGCTGCGTGAGGCCGGGTGCCGGGTGTCGATCTTCATTGCCGCCGACAAGCGGCAGATCGAGGCCGCGCATCGCATAGGCGCCGAGGTGATCGAATTGCATACGGGGGCGTATTGTGACGCCCATGCCGAGGGCCGGCTCGAGGATCGGGACCGCGAGTTAGAGGCGCTGCGCGAGATGGCGCGGTTTGCCCATGACCTCGATCTGGAGGTGCATGCCGGGCACGGTCTGACCTATGATACGGTGACACCGGTTGCGGCCCTGCCCGAGGTGATGGAGCTGAACATCGGACATTTCCTGATCGGCGAGGCCATTTTCCGTGGCCTCGAACCCGCGATACAGGAAATGCGCGCGCTCATGGACGCCGCGCGGGCATGATGATCTGGCCGCTACGCTATGCACTGATCTTTCTGGCCACGGCGTTGGGCGTGGGATTTGTTGTGGGCGCAATGGGAAGCGAAGGCAGCACCGGCATCATGGTCACGCTGCATCTTATGGTGCCCGCGATGATCGCGGCGCTGATCGAGGGGATGCAGGCGGCACGCGCACGCGGAGCGGTGCCCCCCCGGACCGCGCTTTGGCGGTTCGCGGTGGTTGCGACGGTCGTCGCGGTGGCCCTCGCGCTGGGGGTTGGGCATCTGGCGGGCGGTATCGCACCGGCCTTTGCCGGGCTGGCCATGGTCGAGAGCGGCGATGCCGCGCGCCTGATCGCCATCTGCGCGGGGGGATACCTACTGTGTAATCGGTTCCTCTATGGACTTGGAGCTGCCAACCATCTCAATACCATGCGCAAACGGGGGGATATCGAATGAAAACCACGATCCTGGCATTGTCCGCACTGATGGCGGCGGGGCAGGCCGCCGCACAAACCGCTGTGGCGTGCGATTGGCGGGCGCGTGCCAGCGCGCTGGCCGAGCCTTGGTCCGAAAACACCGCCACATTCGCGAACGGGAAGGTGCGGCTTGCGCTATTGGACACGGGCGAGCCTGTGTCCGGCGCCTATCACATCCTGATCCTGTCGCCGCCTTACGGAGAACTGGGTGACCGGCAATGTCGGGCCCTTAGCCTGGGCGAGGATATCGGTTTTGCGGGGCTCGATTTCAGCACTCTGGAGTCCGCATACGACCCTGAAACAGGGTTGATCTTCACGATGGACGCAAAACGGTATGATGGCGGATCATTCCTGCCTGCGCGCTTGCGCTTCACGCTCAATCAGGCGACGGGACAGATACGTGGAAGGCTGCGGTGACGGTGGCATGATACTCGGGATCGGCACCGACCTGGCCAATATCGAGAGGATCGAGCGCACGCTCTTGCGGTTCGGGGACCGGTTTCGCAACCGTGTCTTTACCGAGATCGAACAGCGCAAGGCCGAGCGTCGCGCCGACGTGGCGGGGACCTATGCCAAAAGATGGGCCGCGAAGGAGGCCTGTTCCAAGGCGCTGGGCACCGGGCTTCGGATGGGAATCGCATGGAAGGACATGGGGGTCAGCAACCTCGGCACCGGGCAGCCGGTGATGGCGGTGACCGGTTGGGCCGCCGATCGTCTTGCCGAGATGACGCCAGAGGGGCATACGGCGATCATCCATGTCACGCTGACCGATGATCATCCCTGGGCGCAGGCCTTCGTCGTGATCGAGGCGCGACCGCTTGGCGCGGGAGAAGAGGGTCGGAGTGAGGGGCCTGCCCCTCACACTCCCCGGGATATTTGACGCAAGAAGAAAGGGCACCCGCAGGCGCGTCTTGACACCGCGGGTATTGGCCCGCATGTAGCGGCAACCCATGCAACGCGGAGCGACAGATGGCAGAGGCCAAGAAGAAGAACGGCATTCTCGAGGCCCTGAAGACCGTGTTCTGGGCGCTGTTGATCGCGGGGCTGTTCCGCACGATATTTTTTCAACCGTTCTGGATTCCCTCAGGGTCGATGAAGGATACGCTGCTGGTCGGTGATTTCCTTTTCGTAAACAAGATGGCCTATGGCTATTCCTATGCGTCCTGCCCGACGATCCGTATCGCGCGGTTGGGCATCAACATTGACGCGAAGGACATCTGCGGCTTTCTTGACGGTGACAACACGCGGCTTTGGGGCGATGAACCGGTGCGCGGGGATATCGTCGTCTTCCGGCATCCGGTGACCGGGACCGATTTCATCAAGCGCGTGGTTGGCCTTCCGGGTGACAAGATTCAGGTCAAGGACGGTGTGCTGCATATCAACGGCACCGCCGCGAAGATCGAAGAGGCGGGTCAGTTCAAGGAAGAATATGCACCGCAGGGACCGATGAGGTCGCGCCCGCGTTGTGAGAACGGCATCGTGGGGCAGGGGGGAACCTGTATAAAATCGCGCTACCGCGAGACTTTGCCCGGCGGGCACACCCATAACATCCTCAACATCAACGATCAGCGGTCAGACAACACCAACGTGTTCACGGTGCCCGAAGGCCATTACTTCTTCATGGGCGACAATCGCGACAATTCAACCGACTCGCGATTCCCGCAATCCGTCGGCGGTGTGGGCTTCGTGCCTTACGAAAACCTGATCGGTCGGGCGGACCGGGTCATTTTCTCTTCTGCCGGGAGCTCGATGCTGGCGTTCTGGACGTGGCGGGGGGATCGGTTCTTCGAGGCGCTGGAGTGAAACTTTCTGCTGAGTTGAAAGCGATTTCAGGACGGCTTGGACACAAGTTCGAGCAGCCTGCGTTGCTGGTGCAGGCAGTGACGCATTCGTCGATGTCTTCGCCGCATCGGGACGATAACCAAAGACTGGAATTTCTGGGTGACCGGGTGCTTGGGCTGGTGATGGCCGAGGCGCTTTTGCGGCAGGACCCGAATGCCGCCGAAGGCCTTCTGGCGCCGCGCTATAATGCGCTGGTGCGCAAGGAAACCTGTGCCGAGGTGGCCCGCGAAGTGGATCTCGGGGCTGTGCTCAAGCTGGGACGCTCGGAGATGATCTCGGGTGGGCGACGCAAGCAGGCACTTCTGGGCGACGCGATGGAGGCGGTGATTGCCGCCGTTTACCTTGATGCCGGATACGAGGCCGCGCGCGACATGGTCCTGCACCTTTGGGGCGACCGGGTGGGCCGCGTGGAGGATGATGCCCGCGACGCGAAGACCGCGCTTCAGGAATGGGCGCAGGCGCGCGGCATGCAGCCGCCCGCCTATGTTGAAACGGCCCGCACGGGGCCGGACCACGCGCCGCAGTTCACCATCGCGGCCCGCCTTGACAGCGGAGACGAAGCCAAGGCCACGGCCGGCTCGAAGCGTCAGGCGGAACAGGCCGCCGCACGCGCGCTTCTGGAACGGGTCGAACGCGGTCGGAGCTGAGCCGACAAGCGCGCGGCCTTTCCCCGGGGCAGGTCAGAGCACGGCAAGAATGGCGGCGGGCAGGCCCAGCATGCCAGCAAGGATGAGCGATATGGACAGTCCGAGACCCTTGAACATGAGTTTTCTCCCTTTGATGTCTTGTGACATACGAGTTAGGCCGCGTGCGGCGTCGGCCGATGCGACGCGGCGCCGCAGGTTCGGCTGGCCTTGGGCGCGCGCATGGGGTAGGGGCTGTGCCACGCCAAAGCAGGACAGATCATGACCACACGCGCCGGATTCATTGCCCTCATCGGAGAGCCCAACGCGGGTAAATCCACGCTTCTCAACCGGATGGTGGGGGCGAAGGTAAGCATTGTCACCCATAAGGTTCAGACCACCCGCGCGCGCATCCGGGGGGTCGCGATCGAGGGCGACAGCCAGCTTGTCTTTGTGGACACACCCGGGCTTTTCCTCCCGCGTCGCAGGCTTGATCGGGCGATGGTCGCGGCAGCATGGGGCGGGGCCGCGGATGCGGATGTGATCGTCTTGCTGATCGAGGCGCACCGGGGCATCACCGAGGGCGTGGAACGCATTCTTGAAAACCTTGGCGAAGTGGCCGGCAAGACGCCCGTGGCCTTGGCCATCAACAAGATAGACCGGGTGAAATCCGAAACGCTTCTGGCGCTGACGCAGGACATGAACGCGCGGTTCGGCTTTGCCAAGACATTCATGATCTCGGCGGAACGCGGGCACGGCGTTGACGATTTGCGTGGGTGGCTGGCCGGGGAAATGCCCGAGGGACCATGGCTTTACCCCGAGGATCAGATCGCGGACCTGCCGGTTCGGATGATCGCCGCCGAGATCACCCGAGAGAAGCTTACTTTGCGGCTGCATCAGGAGCTGCCCTATCAGCTGACCGTCGAAACCGAGAATTGGGAAGAGCGCAAGGACGGTTCGGCCCGCATCGATCAGGTGATCTATGTCACCCGGGATGGGCACAAGGGGATCGTGCTGGGCCGGAAGGGTGAGACGATGAAGGCGGTCGGGCGAGCCGCCCGTGAAGAGCTTGAGGAGTTTCTGGGGCGGCGCGTGCATCTTTTCACGCAGGTGAAGGTGCGCCCCGGCTGGCTTGACGAAGCCGAACGGTATTCGGAGATGGGCCTCAACATCAAGGACGGAAACTGAGCCGTGACACCGCGCCTTACCGCGAAATTCTGGGTTGATGCCTATCTCGCGCGGCTGCGGTTTCAAGATATTCCCGCCTTTGTCACCGCCCATGGCGATGACACGAGCGGCGCGGTGATCGTCAAGCTGAACACGCTCGACGGTGAGGCCGTGGCGCACACACGCATGTTCGACCTGATGAGCGGGCACCGGCGATGGGACATTCTGACCAAGGGCGCGGAACGTGATGTGGACGCGGCCATCGCCCGTCAGAAGGAGTTCGACCCCGATCTTTGGGTGATCGAGGTCGAGGATCGCGCCGGGCGGCATCTTCTGGACGAGCCGGGGCTCGACGGTTAAGGCGGTTCGAGACAGACCTGAGACACGGATGTTCGCGAAACGCCTAGGTGCGGATCACTCCACGGTGATGATCTTGCGCGCGAGAACCTCCTGTTCCGTGACATCGAGAAAGCGCAGTTCGAAGGTGCCGGGCGTATCGGGCAGGGTGAGCCTGACCGAGGCTTCGTCGTCGATCTTGACCGCATTGACCCAAGTGAAAATCGCCTGATCGGCGCGCGCGAGGGTGATGCGCCGGTCGGTCGAGGTGCTGGCGGTGGTAAAACCCACGTCGATCGTGCTTCCCGCAGCCGCGGTCTCAGGGGCCTCGATCGTGGCACCGCTTTGTAGCTGGGCATCGGCGGGCAGCACTTCGATCATGTTCGAGGCAAGGACACGCCCCCCTTCGCGCAGGATGTAGCGGATTTCATACATGCCAGCTTCATCCGGCGCCTCGAGCTTGCCCTCGGTTTCGGCACGCACGAGGATATAGGTCACTTGGCTTCCCGGTTCGGACCCGACCGGGGCAAGTGCGATATAGTCACGTGAATCGACCGGCGTGCTCCACCCCACCTTGATCGTATCGCCCGCGCGGATTTTATCCGGTGCCGTGAGGCTCACCTCGGGTTCGGTGATCTCAAGCGTCCGGCGCGCCATGGTGCGGCGGCCTTCGCGCAGGATATAGCGGATTTCATACAGGCCGGGGTCGGCGGGGGCCTTGACCTCGCCCTCGGTATTGTCACGGGCAAGGATATAGTTGGTGTGGGTGCCCTCTTCGGCGCCGGCGGGGACGATGGTGATATAGTCGCGGTCATCGACAGTGCCTGTCCAACTCACCTTGACGTCGGAGCCTGCCAGCGCGGTGTCGGGCGCGCTGAGCGTGACCTCGGGTTCGGTCAGTTCAAGCGCGTGGCGCGCGATGACACGGCGGCCTTCGCGCAACACATAACGAAGCTCATACATTCCCGGGACGGCGGGCATCTGAAGCGCGCCTTTCGAATTGTCGCGGGTCAGGATGTAATTGGTATATTGCGAGTCCTCGGCCCCGACCGAGACCACGGTGATATAGTCCTGGGGCGCGATCGTATCGCTCCATTCCACGACAACCGAAGAGCCGACAAGCGCCGTATCGGGCGCGGTGAGTGTGACGTTGACATCGGTGACTTCGACGGGTTGCGAAAGCGCCGTGGTTTCGTCGATGTTGAAGAGATACCGCACCTCGTAGAGCCCGGCGTCCGCAGGGGCCGTGAGGGTGCCGGATGAATTGTCCCGGACCGAGAGATAGTCGCCATAGGTGCCCTGATCCGCGCCTTGCGGGACGATCGTGATATAGTCGGACGGGTGCGATGCGTCGGTCCAACTGACTTCGAACTCAGCGCCGGTTGCGACGCTCTCGAGGGCCGTGAGGGTGATCTGATGCTCGGTCACGGCGATATCGCGGCGCCCGAGGATATCGCCGGTCCCGGCATGGACATACCGCAACTCATAGGTGCCGGGTGTGGTCGCGGCACGCAGCTCGCCTTCGGATTTGTCGTTGGTCGAGACGTGGCTGATGTAGTTTTCGGCGTCCATGTCGGGGGCGGCGAAAGTGACATAGTCGCCGCGTTCCACGACCGTGCTCCATCCCGCGGTGAGCGATCCGCCCGCCACGACGCTGTCTGGGGCAGTGAGCGTGACATCGGGGAGTTCGGGTTCCGGCTCGGGCTCGGCCACTGCGGTGCCGATGTCGCTGAGCGCATCGCCCAGTTCCGAGGCGTTGGAGGCCGAAATATACTGGCCGCCGGTTTCTTCGGCGATACAGGCGAGCGAAGCCGCGTCTTCGTCATTGGCAAGCCCGAAGCCCACCACATGCGCGGTAAAGCCGACACCGCCCTTTTCGAGGGCGCGGGCAAGCTCGCACGGGTCACGTTCGCAGCTTTCCAGCCCGTCGGAGATGAGCACCACTGTCGCGGGCCGGTCGGTATAGGCCAACGCCGTTGCGGCCTGTTCGACCGCGTCGGTCAGAGGTGTCTTGCCCGTTGGCGTGATTGCGTTGATCCGCTCGAGGATATCGGGGGCCGTGCCCGAGGCCGGGGTGATCAGCGTTTCGATATCGGAACAGTCGCCGCGGCGGCGGTGGCCATATGCCATGAGGCCGATCTGACGATCCGCAGTCCAGTCGCCCAGCAGGTTGCCCATGACCGAGCGTGCAATCTCGATCTTGGCGGTGCCGTCGATCTGGCCCCACATCGAATTGGACCCATCGAAGACGACCATTACGTCCTCTTGATCGGTGGCCTGTGCATGGGCCATGCCCGTGGCGGCGATGAGAGCGAAGCAGCTTGTCATATGGCGAAATGCGGACATGATGAAAGTATCCCCTGTGTCGGCGTTGTTGCCGTTGAGTTAACCACAGCCGGGGGCGCCTGTCCAAGTCATGTAAACCGCACCCCTTTCATGGGCGTCCCCCTTGGCATTTGGCGCGAATTGCGCCTCTATCGCACCCGGAGGGAGACAGGCATGGATTGGCGTGATCAGGGGATACTGCTTTCGGTGCGGCCGCATGGCGAGACATCGGCGATCATCGACGTGCTGACCCGGTCGCATGGGCGTCATGCCGGGGTTGTGCGGGGCGGCGTGTCGCGCCGGATGACGCCCATCCTGCAACCAGGGGCCGAGCTTGATGTGACGTGGCG
The DNA here is from genome assembly GCF_037083845.1 of Roseovarius sp. E0-M6. NCBI lineage: Bacteria > Pseudomonadati > Pseudomonadota > Alphaproteobacteria > Rhodobacterales > Roseobacteraceae > Roseovarius > Roseovarius sp. E0-M6. The sequence continues at coordinate 363,199 of NZ_JBAPLA010000001.1, forward strand.
GGCCCGGCTTGAGGCGCATATCGGCAGCTTCACCGTCGAGCCTCTGAGCACAAGCGCCGCACTGGCGATGGAGGACCGCCTGATGCTTGCGGGGTTGAACGCGGTGACGTCGCTTTTGCGGTTCTCTTTGCCTGAGCGGGAGGCGCATCCGGCGCTATACGAGAAAAGCCGTGCGTTGCTGGATATGCTTGACCGCCCCGAGCATTGGCCTCTGGCCTATCTTCACTGGGAGTTGGCCTTGCTTGAAGAGTTGGGTTTCGGGCTTGACCTTCGGGAATGCGCGGTTCTGGGACGTGGGGCCAACGACCTGAGCTATGTCTCGCCCAAGAGCGGGCGGGCCGTGTCGCGCAAGGGCGCGGGGGAATGGGCGGACAAGCTTCTGCCGCTGCCACGCTGCCTGATCGAGATCGGGGCGGCGGACGCGGGAGAGCTAGCAAAGGGGTTTGCCATCACGGGCCATTTCCTTGCCCATCACATGGCGCCCGAGATTGCTGGCAAACCCCTGCCGGATGCGCGGCAACGATTCGTTGGTTTGGTGGCGCGGCGCGGATAGGGCGGTGTCGGCTCAGGGGGCGGTGCTGAACACCATGCGGTTGCCATCGTCATCCGACAGGATGAGCGTGTCGTCCGCAACCTCGGCGAGGGTCATGGTGGCGAGACGCGCAAAGAGCGCGGTTTCCGTCGCACGCCCGGGACAGGAGTGTTCGGTCGCCTCGAATCGGTCCAGATCAAACCAAGGATAGGGGGCCGTCTGGGTGGCTGTGAAGCTGTTGCACGGACCACGTCCCGAGACCTTGCCACCTGTGCCAAAGCGCAGGGTGAGACGCGCCGTGTCAAGGTGCCAGTCGCGATCGGCGGCACCATAGCCGGTCAGAGTTTCGTCCCCGCGGCAGGCGGCAAGCGCGATGATCATGGCAAGCGTGGTTAAAGTTGCCCGGGCAAGCCAGTTAGCGCAGCGCAAGGATCAGGTCCACGAGTGAGCCGATATCGTCGGCCGCCGCATCCTCGTTTCCGAGGGCCTTGAGCCCCGAGGCCGCCGCGTGCAGGCAGCGCGCCATGGCCGGATTGGTCACGCCGATGACGCGCAGATGCGCGGTCAGAAGATCGAGCCGGGCCGCATCGACGCGCCCAAGCGCGGCGGCGGCCCCGGCATGCGAGAGCGCCCAGCCCCGCATCGCGGTTTCGGTTGCGTCCGGCGCGGCGATGCAATCGGCCAGCGCCCGGAGGCGGGCCGTTGCCGTATCGCCGTCGACCTGTGTCAGCGCGGTGAGTGCAGCCCCTTCCCAGCCGGCGATAAGTGCATCGTGAAAGGCGGGCAGATCACGAAAGTGCCAGTAGAACGACCCCTTGGTGGTGTTGAGCTTGCGGGCGAGCGGCTCTGCCGCGAGGGCGGGCGCGCCCGAGATCGCCAAAGCGGCATGCCCGGCGGCAAGCCAGTCATCTCGGGTCAGTCGGGGGGGGCGAGCTTTGGTCATGATATAGGTGATACGCTGACATGGCGCGTCCAACAAGCGTCAGTCCTTGGAAAATAAGGGCGACCCGGCGACGGGCCGCCCTGCCAAAATCTGAAATCGGGGACATCTAAATGCCAATGCGATAGCCGATCCGCGTAACAGGGACATGACGATCAACCAGTGAGCGGGTGCCGCGCCAGCAAGTGAAAGCGGCCCTCGGTATCTTCACCCACGAGACTCAGCGCGTCGAGCATGAGACAATGAGGCAGGCGCGGCGCAAGCTGAGCGTCGAGCACCGAAAGCGCCATTGCACGGGTGTCATCCCCAAGCCGGTCGGTCAGGGTGATATGGTAGCGGAACGCGTCCATCACATGCGGATAGCCCCAGCGGAAGAGGTTGTCCTGCTGTGCCGAACTGAGCCTTGCGGCGCGACGGCGGGTCAGTTCCGCATCGGTCAACGGTGCGCGGAACCTGTCGAAGCCACGGACGATCCGGGCGGCGAGATCGGTCAGCTCCGTGGTCTGGGTTTGAGGCATGAGCGCGAGGAAGCGACCAAGCGCCACCGGCCGAAGCCGCCCTACGGGCACAGGTGCATGATCGGCGCAGAATGCGGCGACGGCGATACGAAGCGCTTCGGGGGTTTGCCCCGAGGCCAGCCGGAAGGGCGGCTTGAGCGTCGCGTGAAGGCCATAGCGGCGCGGCGTCCGGGTGAGCGGTTCGGGGTCGAGCGGCAGGTCATGCGGCGGCGGTGCGGCCCGGCCTGTCGACATGTCCCATCCCAGCCAACCCACAGCCCAATCGGACCATGGGGCGGGCGCAAAGCTGTGATATATGGCGTAGCGGTCAAACTTCATGAGCGTCTCTTGCCACGGTTCCGCATGGCGAGCCAATCGTTTTGACCTTTGGCTGGGTGCGCCGCATAAAGCCCCGGAAAAAGGAGACAACCATGACCGAAACCTATCTGTTCGACCCGCCCGCGCAACCCGCTCTTGCCCTTGTTGGAGAGATCCCCAAGTTCCCGGTGCGTCGGATTTTCTGTGTCGGGCGCAACTATGCCGCCCATGCCGCCGAGATGGGCAACGAAGTGGACCGTGAGGCGACGTTTTATTTCACCAAATCGGCCCATACGGTCTGCCCCTCCGGTTCGGAGATCGCCTATCCGGCGGGCACGCGGGATTGTCACTATGAAATGGAGTTTGTCGTGGCGCTCGGGGGGGACCTGTTTCAGGCTGAGGGCGCAGAGGCGATGGAGGCCGTTCTGGGATATGCCTGCGGGATCGACCTGACCCGGCGGGACCTTCAGGGCCAGGCCAAGGAAAAACGCCGTCCATGGGATCTGGGTAAGGATTTCGAGGATGCGGCCATCCTCGGGCCGATCACGCGGCGCGATGCGTTCGGAGAGATCGCGGATCAGCGTCTTAAGCTGTTTATGGATGACCGGGAGGTGCAAAGCGCGACACTTGACGAAATGGTCTGGTCGGTGCCCGAAATCCTGTCGCACCTGTCGCGGTTTTATCACCTCACAGCGGGAGACCTGATCATGACCGGCACGCCCGCAGGCGTCGGCCCGGTTCATCCGGGGGCCCGGCTTGAGGGGCGTATTGACGGGCTTGAGCCGGTAGAGGTCACGATTGCCAACGCCTGACGCATCGGGCGCCATCTGTTCGATCACGGTTTGAATCCGGGTGGTTGAACCCGGATCGAAGCCCGGTGACGATGCCGGCCCCGCGACGATGGCGCGGGGCCGGAGACCGATTTCAGCCCAGAAGCCGCCGGGTGATGACCTGTGCCTGAATTTCAGCGGCCCCTTCGAAAATGTTCAGGATGCGCGCGTCACACAGGATGCGGCTAATCTTGTATTCGGTGGCAAAGCCGTTGCCGCCGTGGATTTGCAAGCCGTTATCTGCAGCAGCCCAGGCCACGCGCGCGCCAAGAAGCTTGGCCATGCCGGCCTCAAGGTCGCAGCGGCGGTCATTGTCCTTTTCCCATGCGCTGAAATACGTGAGCTGCCGGGCGACCATGATTTCGACGGCCATCATCGCGAGCTTGCCCGACACGCGGGGAAACTCGATCAGCGACTTGCCGAATTGCTTGCGGTCTTGGGCGTATTGCATCGCCACGTCCAGCGCGGCCTGTGCCACGCCAACGGCGCGGGCCGCGGTCTGAATGCGGGCGGCCTCGAAGGTCTGCATGAGTTGTTTGAACCCCTTGCCTTCGTCACCACCAAGCAGATTGGCCCCGTCCACGTGGAAATTGTCGAAGCCAAGCTCGTATTCCTTCATGCCCCGATAGCCCAGCACCTCGATCTCGCCGCCGGTCATGCCGGGGGTGGGAAAGGGGGCGTCGTCGGTGCCCGGTGTCTTCTCGGCGAGGAACATGGACAGGCCGCGATGATCGGTCGTTTCGGGGTCTGTGCGCGCCAGAAGCGTCATCACATGGGTGCGGGCGGCGTGGGTGATCCATGTCTTGTTGCCGGTAATCTTCCAGTCGCCGTTTTCATCCTTGACGGCGCGGGTGCGCAGGGCGCCCAGATCGGACCCTGTGTTGGGTTCGGTAAAGACGGCGGTGGGCAGGATTTCGGCGCTGGCGAGTTTGGGCAGCCAATCGGCCTTTTGTGCGTCGGTGCCGCCACAGAGGATCAGTTCGGCGGCAATTTCCGAGCGGGTGCCAAGCGAACCCACGCCGATATAACCACGGCTGAGTTCTTCGGAGACCACGACCATCGACGCCTTGGTCAGGCCCAGCCCGCCGAATTCCTCGGGAATGGTAAGACCGAAAACGCCCATTTCGGCCAGTTCCTCGATGATCTCCATCGGGATAAGCTCATCCTTGAGATGCCAATCATGGGCGTGCGGCTCGACCTTTTCGATCGCGAAGCGCCGGAATTGCTCACGGATCATCTCAAGCTCGTCATCAAGACCGGTGCGGCCCACCGTGATCTCGGCGCTGCGCTCTTGCATGAGGGTGACAAGCCGGGTGCGCGCAGCTTGGGAATTGCCCTGCGCCATGAGGGTCTGAACCTCGGCGCATTGAAAGCCAGAGAGCGCGTCCCAGCCGAGGCCAAGATCGGCGAGGCGCACAATCTCGGTCTGGTTCATCGGGATGCCGCCGGCGATCTGATGCAGATACTCGCCAAAGGCGATCTGGTGGATAAGCGCCTCGACCTCGGAGAACTCGCCCGTTTCGCTCAGGCGGTCAGCCCAGCCCTGCATTTGGCGGAGGGCTTCGACATAGGTCGCAAGCCAGGCAAGGCCATGGGCGGCGGTCTGATTGGTGTCGAGCGCGCTACCGGATACGCGCCCGTCCTTGGTGACGATATCGCGCAGGCGTTCCGTCGCCAGATTGAGCACCTGTTCCGCTGCTGGCAGGGCGGCGCGGGTAAGGGCAGTCAGATCGTTCAGAAGGGCGGGCGATTCCGCCGTGATATCCTGTCCGTCATGTGCCATGGTGGCGGTCCTTTCGCTATGCTCGAAACTGTCGGAGACGGTGTAGCTATTTCGCACGTGCAGCGCAACTATTTTGCCTTGGCAGCAAAGTTTTTGTTCTTTAGTTGCGTGTTGACTTGGCGGCGTCTTGCCCTAGCAGAACTCGTTCCCCCTGAAGGAGGCCGGAGATGGATATTGCCAGTCTGACGCTCCTTCTTGCCGCCTCGGTGATTACCTGTCTTGCGGGGGTTCTCAAGGGGAGTGTGGGGTTCGGTCTTCCGACCGTGATGATCGCCGGGCTGAGCCTGATCATGGCGCCTGATGTGGCGCTTGCCGCGCTTGCGTTTCCGGCCCTGGTTTCAAACGGTTTGCAGGCACTGAGGGGCGGCGGCGGTGCGGCGCTCGCGGCGATCCGGCGCTTTGCGCCATTCCTGATCGCGGGCTTCGTGCTGATGGTCTGTGCCGCGCAGATGGTGCCGTATCTTGCGGCTTGGTTCATGCTTCTTCTGATCGGCGTGCCGGTCAGTCTTGTTTCGGGTTTTGCGCTGGTGGGGCGCATCCTGCCGATTCCCAGCCCGCCGACCACGCCGGTGCAGGTGATGGTGGGCACGGTCGCGGGGTTCTTTGGTGGAATCACCGGTATCTGGGGGCCGCCGACCGTGGCGCTTCTGACGTCGATGCACACGCCCAAGGTTGAGCAGGTGCGCATTCAGGGTGTCGTCTATGGGCTGGGGGCGCTCACCCTCGTGGCGTCGCACGCGGTGTCGGGTGTGCTCAATGCTGCGACGCTGCCGCTCTCGCTTTTCTTATGTCTGCCTGCGCTGGCCGGGCTTTATGCGGGATTCCGGATTCAGGACAAGCTCGGTCAGCAAGGGTTCGAGCGACTCACCCATATCGTGTTGCTGCTGGCAGGGCTTTTTCTTGTCGTGCGCGGGCTTTGGCTTGCGTCATGAACACGGTCCCGAAGGCTGTGCGAATCGTTGCTGGGACATTTTGTCCATATCGGCATTCTAGGGGGTCAATGTGCGGTTGCGCTGGTATTTTGCAGCGACAAGCGCCCGTTGGGGCGGCAAAAGCGGGCATGGTGGGCGCACTGGTTGCGGTTTCCATTTTAGTTTTGAGACGTTTATGCCTATAGTTTCCGACAAGCCGTCTAGGGCAAATAGAGAACAAGCCGGGGGGAACCGATGATCCGATCGGAGCTGATTCAAAAGATCGCCGATGAGAACCCACATCTTTATCAGAGAGATGTGGAAAAAATCGTCAACACGATCTTCAACGAGATCACCGATGCCATGGCCCGGGGGCACCGTGTGGAGCTTCGCGGGTTCGGGGCATTCTCGGTCAAGAAGCGCGATGCGCGAACAGGCCGGAACCCGAGGACGGGTGAGGCGGTTGAAGTCGAAGAAAAGCATGTGCCGTTCTTCAAGACCGGCAAATTGCTCAGGGATCGTCTGAACGGGAACAACTGATGCGTTATATTCGTTACGCCTGTATCGCCATCTTCGCGGTGGCGCTTATTCTTGTCGCCCTCGCCAATCGTCAGATGGTGTCGGTCAAGCTTTTGCCTGCCGAACTTGATGGCGTGGCAGCCGTCAATCCAGGATATCAGGTCCCGCTTTTCGTGGTGATTTTCGGGGGTATTCTGGCGGGTCTGATCCTTGGATTTTTGTGGGAGTATATCCGCGAAGCCAAAGAGCGCGCGGCGGCGGCGCGGCAGGCGCGTGAAATGGCGCGGATGCGGGCCGAGTTGCGCCGCCTCAAGGGGGAGCGCAAGCAAAGTCAGGATGATGTCCTGACACTTTTTGACGAGACGGCCTGAGACCCCCAAATGACTTCGGACATTCGAACCAAGATTTGCGGGCTGACCCGGCCCGGCGATGTCGATGCGGCCGTGCAGGCGGGCGCAGCTTATCTGGGGTTCAATTTCTTTGAAAGATCGCCGCGATACACGTCGCCCGAGGCCGCGCGCGCCTTGGCGCTGAGGGTGCCTGTTGGTGTGGCCAAGGTGGCGCTTGTGGTGGATGCCGATGACGATACGATCCGGGCGATCACCAAGCGCGTGCCGCTTGATATGCTGCAACTGCATGGTCATGAAAGCCCCGCGCGCGTGGCCGAGGTGAAGGCCATGTTCGGCCTGCCGGTGATGAAGGTGATCGGCATCGCCGAGGATGCCGATCTGGCCGAGATCGACCGGCACGCGGAGGCGGCCGATCAACTTCTTGTCGATACGAAGCCGCCCAAGGGCGCGGACCGTCCGGGGGGCAATGCCTTGGCTTTCGACTGGTCCCTTGTGGCTGGGCGGCGCTGGGCCGTGCCTTGGATGTTGGCCGGGGGGCTTACCGCGGACAACGTGGCGCGGGCCATCGCCCAAACGGGCGCGCGCCAAGTGGATGTGGCGTCGGGGGTTGAAACCGCCCCGGGCGAGAAAGATGCCGGCCTCATCAAGGCGTTTATCGACGCGACCGCGGCGTGACCCTCTTTCGTGAGGCATGTCGCGAAGACGTGCCCGATATCTGCGCGCTTATGTCGGATGACGTTTTGGGGTGCACGCGCGAGACCCGCGACGAAGACGCCTATCTTGTTGCCTTCGACAATATCGCCTCGGAACCGCAGAACCATATCATTGTGGGTGTGCGTTCAGATGGGCGGATCGTGGCCACCTATCAGATCACTTTCATCTCGGGCCTGTCGCTTGGCGCCGCGCGGCGTGCGCAGGTCGAGACGGTGCGCGTGACGGGCGACAGCAGGGGGCAGGGCATCGGACAGGAGATGTTCGCGGATGTTGAGCGGCGCGCCCGCGCGGCGGGCTGTCACCTGATTCAACTGACGATGAATGCGTCGCGGCAGGACGCGCACCGGTTCTATGAGTCGCTGGGATTTGCCGCGAGCCATACCGGGTTCAAGAAAGACCTGCGCGCGGGATAGCCTGTCACACCCGGCTTTTCGGCCCGGCGGCGCGTTGGGCTTTCTGGCGCTATGCGCGGTTTTTTAGGGTCAAACGACATCGAAGCACAAAGAATCGCGGCATTTTGTCGCGAACCTGCTAAAGTCGTGCAGCCCCGGCCAGGGGTGAACCAACAAGAAGGAGGGTAGAAAATGCCCGATAAAATCGTCGTCGGATATGACGGCAGTGACGGAGCGAAGAGGGCGCTGGATTTCGCGGTGGAGAAGGCCAAGGCACAGGGGGGGAGCATTGTCGTCGCCCATGTGCTGGAGTGGTCACCCTATTCCTTTCTCACGCCGACCGAGCTTGAGGAGCGGCACATGCGGCGCGGAGAAGAGCTTTCGCGCGCCGAGGAACACGTGCTGTCCCCGGTGGTGGATCAACTCAAGGGCAGTGGTGTCGAGATAGATACCGCGCTCAAATACGGCAATATCGCCGACACGCTGATCGCGATCGCCAAGGAGGCCAAGGCCAATCAGATCGTGACCGGTCGACAGGGCGAAAGCGGGCTTGCCTCGCGGCTTTTTGGTTCGGTGGCGGGGTCACTCGCACAGTCGAGCCCCGTGCCCGTCACCATCGTGCCCTGATTGCGGAGACATCATATGACACAATTTATCAAAGTTCCGGCGATGGCGACCGCCATTGCCATATGCGCCGCACCTGTCATGGCGCAATCACTTGACGACCGGGTGAACGAGATCTTCGCGAACTCGACCGGATGGTTCGTCAGCCTGATCTTCAGCCCGTTCCCCGGCACAACTTTTCCGTGGATCGTGGCATGGCTGGTGGTCGCGGCAACGATCTTTACCGTCTATTTCGGGCTGGTGCAGTTTCGTGCCTTCCCGCATTCCATCGCATTGGTGAAAGGGGATTATTCGGACCCGGATGACGCGGGCGAGGTAAGCCACTTTCAGGCGCTGGCCACGGCGCTTTCGGGCACGGTGGGCCTTGGGAATATCGCCGGTGTGGCGGTGGCCGTGGGCATCGGCGGGCCGGGCGCGACATTCTGGATGATCCTCGCGGGTTTGATGGGCATGGCGTCAAAGTTCACCGAATGCACATTGGGCGTGAAATATCGCAACGAGTATCCCGATGGCAAAGTCTCGGGCGGACCGATGTATTACATGACCAAGGGGTTCGAGGAGCGGGGCCTGCCAGCGGGTAAGTTCCTTGCGATCCTGTTCTCGGTTTTCTGTATTCTCGGGGCACTTGGCGGCGGCAACATGTTCCAGGCCAACCAGGCACATGCGCAGATATCGAACGTGGTGGGCGATTATCCGGGCTGGATCACCGGGCTTGTGTTCGCCGCCGTTGTCTTTGCGGTGATCGTGGGTGGGCTCAAATCCATTGCCAAGGTCACGGAGAAGGTCGTTCCGTTCATGGGGATCCTTTATGTCGCAACTGCGCTCGTCATCCTTTTGTTGAACTTCGACAAGATCGGCTGGGCTTTCGGGCAGATATTCGAAGGGGCCTTTACCGGTCTCGGCGTTGCCGGTGGCATGGTCGGGGCGCTGATCCAAGGGTTCAAGCGGGCTGCATTCTCGAACGAGGCGGGCGTCGGATCGGCTGCGATTGCCCACTCGGCGGTGCGCACCAAGGAACCGATCACGGAAGGTTATGTGTCACTGCTTGAGCCGTTCATCGACACGGTGGTGATCTGCACCATGACGGCGCTTGTGATCATAATCACCGGGCAACTCGTGAGCGATCCCGAAACGGGGCTCTACATCCTCAACGAAGCCGGGTCAGCGATTCAGACGGTGGATGGCAACTCGGGCGTGGCATTAACTTCTGCGGCGTTCTCGGCGAGCTTTGGCTGGTTCCAGTATGTGCTGGCGCTTGCGGTGGTTCTCTTTGCCTTCTCCACGATGATCAGCTGGTCCTATTACGGCCTCAAGGCCTGGACATTCCTGTTCGGTGAGGGGGAGACCAAGGAGCTTATCTTCAAGGTGATCTTCTGTGTCTTCGTGGTGATCGGCGCGGCGGCGAGCCTCGGGCCGGTGATCGACTTCTCGGATGCGGCGATCTTTGCAATGGCGGTGGTCAACATCGTCGCGCTGTATTGCCTGATGCCGATCGTGAAGCGCGAATTGCAAAGCTACAATTCGCGGCTCAAGTCAGGTGAAATCAAGAAATACACCTGATCGAAATCGAAATTGAAAACCGATGCCGGGCGGCCACCGCCCGGCATTTTCGCGCCCGGCTTGGCACTTTTGCCGGGCAATCTGGCGAAAATCTCCGGCTGGAAAAAGCTTTGGCCGCGTTTGCGCTGGAAATCCTGTGCCACGTCCCATATTCACACGAAGAAACATCAAGGGGCACTGGCGCGATGAACGATCTCTTCAATTCTTTCATGACGGGACCAGACGAGAAGGGCCGTTTCGGTGATTTTGGCGGACGTTTCGTAAGCGAGACGCTCATGCCGCTGATCCTCGAGCTTGAGGAGCAGTATGAGCACGCCAAGACCGATCAGTCCTTCTGGGACGAGATGCAGGATCTCTGGACGCATTACGTGGGGCGCCCCAGCCCGCTTTATTATGCCGCCGGTCTGACAGAACATCTGGGCGGGGCAAAGATTTACCTCAAGCGCGATGAGCTGAACCACACCGGCGCGCACAAGATCAACAACGTGCTGGGCCAAATCCTGCTGGCGCGGCGCATGGGCAAGACGCGCATTATTGCCGAAACCGGTGCGGGCCAGCATGGCGTGGCTACGGCGACGGTCTGTGCCAAGTTCGGGTTGAAATGCGTGGTCTACATGGGCGCGCATGACGTCGAACGCCAGCGCCCCAACGTCTTCCGCATGAAGCTTTTGGGCGCCGAGGTGGTGCCGGTGACATCCGGGCGCGGCACGCTCAAGGACGCGATGAACGACGCGCTGCGCGACTGGGTGACCAATGTGCGCGACACGTTCTACTGCATCGGCACGGTGGCGGGGCCGCATCCCTATCCGGCGATGGTGCGCGATTTCCAGTCGATCATCGGCAAGGAAACCAAGAAACAGATGCAGGCGGCCGAAGGGCGCCTGCCCGACACGATCATCGCCGCCATCGGGGGTGGATCGAACGCGATGGGCCTGTTTTATCCGTTTCTCGACGACAAGGATGTGCGGATCATCGGGGTCGAGGCCGGTGGCAAGGGTGTCAATGAGAAGATGGAGCATTGCGCCTCGCTGACCGGCGGTCGCCCCGGCGTGCTGCATGGCAACCGGACCTACCTTTTGCAGGATGATGACGGTCAGATCCTTGAGGGGTATTCGATCTCGGCAGGGCTCGACTATCCCGGTATCGGACCTGAGCATAGCTGGCTGCATGATACCAAGCGGGCCGAATATGTGTCGATCACCGACAAGGAGGCGCTGAAAGCGTTTCAGCTTTCGTGTGAGAAAGAGGGGATCATTCCGGCGCTTGAACCCTGTCATGCGTTGGCGCATGTGATGAAAATCGCCCCCGACCTGCCCCGCGATCATCTTCTGGTGATGAACATGTGCGGACGCGGCGACAAGGACATCTTCACCGTGGCCAAGCATCTGGGCTTTGACATGGACGAAGGCGACTGAAGCGAAGCCGTGCACGAGGCCCGCGCGGGCGTGATCCTAAACCACGGTTTAGGGCGCCTGTTTTAAGCCGCTGTGCAATGGCTCTGGGGCAATCCCGAGGGCAGGGTTGGAACGCTCGGTGATGACATCGGGCGTTTCATCACGAAGGGCTCTCTTATGAAATATTTTCTATTGGCCGGTATTACGGCAATCGCACCTGTCTCGGCGCTGGCGGGCACGATCATGGATGACCATGTCACAAGGCTGCAAACCGAAGGATACGATACGGTCGAGATCAAAACCGGCCCAAGCCAGACCAAGATCGAAGCCATTCGCGGGCTGCGCAAGCTCGAAGTGATCTATGATACGCGCTCGGGCACGGTGCTCAAGCGTGAGGTTGAGCAGGTGGATTGGAGCGACGATATCCGCCCCGGCGTGCGAGTGCGCAGCCGGGATCGCGACTTCCTCGACTCCGACGACCTTTATGACGATTGACCAAGGCCTCGCACGCGGCGAAGCTGTTGACGTCGCGCCCCGCGTGCCACGCCGCATGCGGGGCCGTTTCACTGGAGGCCTGAAGATGCCGCGCCGTTTGACCGTTTTGCTGTTTGTGGCCCTGTTCGCGGCAGAGGCGCAGCCGGCGCGCGCGCAGACCGGTGAGGACCGGATCATCGCGCAATTACGCGATCAGGGCTTCGATGAGATCGTAGTGAGCCGAACCTTGTTGGGACGGGTTCGAATTGTCGCCATAGAGGACGATACGATCCGCGAGATCGTGTTGAACCCCGCGACGGGCGCCATCCTGCGCGACTACTGGTCCGAGATCGAGGAGGATGACGACAAAGGCCGGGGGCGCGGTCGTGGTGGCGATGATGACGATGACGAGGAAGACGACACCGACGGCGAAGCGCGCCTTTTGGATAACGACGACGATGATGATGACGATAAAGATGATGACTGATGCGGACAGGATATCGGCGTGAAAAGCCGTGTTGTTTATATCCTGCTCTTCGCGGTGCAATTCGCCTGCGCGTTCTTCTTCCTCTACGAGATTTTCGTCAACCTGTTGGGCTTGCGCGCCGCGCCGATCAGTTGGCGGCTCTATGAGTTTATTGAAATCGGCGCCGCCCTTGGCCTTGTCATCGGGGTGCTGGTCACGGCGAGGATGCTTGTTCTGTCACATCGCCGGGAGAGGAAGGCCGCGGCCAACCTGCGCTTGGCTTCGGGGGCCTTCATGCAGGTTCTGGAAGAACGGTTCGATGCGTGGGGTCTGACGCCCGCCGAGCGTGATGTCGCGTTGCTTTCGGTCAAGGGGCTCAGCCTTGGTGAAATCGCGGCGCTGCGCAGCACGTCCGGCGGCACGGTAAAGGCGCAGAGCACGGCCGTTTATCGCAAGGCTGGAGTGAACAGCAGGGCCCAGCTTTTGAGCCTTTTCATTGACGATCTTATGGGCGACGGCCTACCGGGGGTGCAGCCCGCCGCGACACCCATCGAGAAAGCCGGGTAAATGTCCTGCGCGATACGGGGCCGTATAGGGCGACCCGGCACGCCGTTGGCGAAACGATGATTGTCCCGCCACTGGCTGCGCGCCGCGCGGCATCAGGCGGGCCTTTTGTCATCCCAAGCTCTCAGCGGCAGATACGCTCGGCCGATTTCGCGTAATTTGTATAGGTCTTCCAGAACCGTTCATCCGACAGGTCGTCGGATTGGCGCACTTCCTGTGCGCTGTGGGGGTCTTTGTAGAAGCCAACGGCGCGGGATTGTTCGCTGTTGCTGAGGGTTTCATCCGCGACGGCCTGAATGCAGCCACAAAGCTCACGCGAGCGCGCCTTGCGGTCGGAATTTGCGCAGGCCCGTTGAATAGGGCCATTGGCAAAAGGTTTCACATCCGGAGCCTGGTAGCTGGCCTCTGTGGCACCTGCCGACGTGTTGGCGTTGGGGGTGATCGCAATTGGCGCTGAAATGGTGCGCGGTGCGGCGCTTCGGCCTACCTCGCGCTTGGCTTTGTGATAGCCGCCGCACCCTGCCAAAAGCAGGGCGAGGCCCAGAATAATGGGTTTTTTCATGGCTCTGCCTCATTCGCGTTGATGCCGGGACCGGCCCGGCTGCGCCTTGTTTTGCGCGTAGTTTGCCGCAAATCCCGGTGCTTTTCAATTGGCGATGCGCGAGGTTTGGCGCAGGGGGCTTGCACCGGGGGCGGCGCTGGCCTAACTGGGCGCAGATTTGAGGAATAAAGCCGAGGCTCCGACATGACACAGACGATGGAACGCGCCGCGATGGCGCTGATTGCCCTGACGCTGATTGCGACGGTGTGGGTCTATGTCCGCGACAAGGTTTATTTCTATGAGGTGTTTGCCGCCGAAGACGGGCTTGTCGAGTATGGCACGGCGCTGTTTTTGTTGGTGGCGAGTGTCATTCTGGCGGTGCATGCTTGGGGTATGCGCGGGCGTGCCAGAACTATCGCTATCGGTCTTACGCTATTGTATTCATTGATTTTTTTCATGGCCGCAGGCGAAGAAATTAGCTGGGGTCAGCGCATTTTCGGGTGGGCTTCGGGCGAGTTTTTCATGGAAAACAACAAGCAGTACGAGACCAATTTTCACAATCTCGTGGTTGGCGATCTGCATCTTGCCAAGACGCTTTTCGGAAGCGTCCTGACCGTGGTCATCCTGCTTTATCTGGTTGTTTTGCCGCTCCTTTATCCCCGTGGTGGATGGGTGATGCGGTGGGCCGACCGATTGGCCGTTCCGGTGCCGTGGCTCAAGCATGGGGTGATCGCACTTCTGGCGAGCATCGTGATCGCCCTCATTGACGTTCACCGGAAATGGGAGGTCTACGAGTTGATTTTCTCGCTTCTGGTGGTGTCGATTTTCCTCATCCCGCAGAACCGTGAGAAGGTTTCCTGAGAGGCCGGCCCTGATGGGGTAACGCGGCGCACGGAACGTCGGTAGTCACGTCAGTATCGCGTCGGTGCGATTTCAGCGCGAAATGTCAGGAATCAGAAGGCAGGCCGAGAGCAATTTGCGCGTGTCGTCGAAGACCGTGGGCTTTTCCCCGCGCCAACGTGAGGCATGGCGGTGCGCGCCTGCGCCCCTGAGCGTTTCACCTGTTTCCGCCGCGAAAGCCGAGAGCCGTTTGCGCAAATTGGCATGGTAGGTGTCGCGGTGGCGCGCCTCCATGCGAAGGTGAAAAAGCGACGAGCGCGCGCGTGGGCGGATTTCGAGCGTTTCGATATAGGCGGCGACCCCGCCCCATTCGCGCAAGGCGCGGTCGCGGAGCCGTTCGGTGCCCTTGAGACGCCAGCGTGCGGCGGGCCCGGTGGCGCGGCGCGGATCGCCCTTGGCAAAGCGCGCGCGGGCCAAAAGATCGGCGGCGAGAAAGCAGCGCGACGCAGCCTTGAAAAGACTGCGATCCGAAGTCTTTTCAAGCCTTCGGCACCCAGTTTCCATCAGGCGTTCCCACGCAAGATCGGCGCGTGACCAGCCCGCCTCGCGGGCGGTGCGCCATTCGGCGTCGGCGCGGTCAAACCCCCAGATACGCGGCGCGAACATGTTCATTGTCATGAAGCTCATCTGCGGGGCCCTCCAGTGCAAGGTTTCCGGATTCCAGAACATAGGCGTGATCGGCCAGTTCCAGCGCCAGTTCGGCATTCTGTTCCACGAGCACGACCGACAGGCCCTGTCCGTTGATCTCTTCGATGATCGCGGCGATCTCCTCGACGATGACGGGGGCAAGGCCCATTGACGGTTCATCCATCAGCAAAAGGCGCGGTCGCGACATCAGCGCGCGCCCGATGGCGAGCATTTGTTGTTCGCCCCCCGACATGGTCTGGGCCCGCTGGCCGCGCCGTTCCTTGAGGCGGGCAAAGCGGGTGTAGACATCGTCAAGATCGGCGGCAATCGCATCCTTGTCACGGCGCAGGAAGGCGCCCGTGCGCAAGTTCTCCTCGACCGTCATGTTGGGAAAGATACGGCGCCCTTCGGGCACGTGGGCAATGCCGTGAGCCACCACCTTGGAGGCGGGGAGCCCGTCGATGCGCTGACCTTCGAAGGTGATCTCACCGGCGGCGATGGGGCGCATCCCGGACATGGCCCGCAATGTCGTTGTCTTGCCCGCGCCGTTGCCGCCGATGATCGTGACGATCTTGCCCTCGGGCACGGCTATGGAAATGTCGCGGATGGCGTTGATCTTACCGTAGTTGACGGCCACGCCCTTCATCTCAAGCAACATGGCGCGCGCCCCCGAGATAGGCTTCGATCACGGCCGGGTGGTTGCGGATTTCTGCGGGATTGCCTTCGGCCAGAAATTTGCCGAAGCTCATGCAGGTGATCGCGTCGCAGAGCCCCATGATGGCCTGCATGTCGTGTTCAACCAGAAGGATGGTCATGCCATCGGCCTTGAGCCGACGCATGAGGTCCATCATTTGCCGCGTCTCTTCGGGATTCATGCCGGTGAAGGGCTCATCGAGCAGGATCACGTCAGGATGGCTTGCATAGGCCACGGCCATACCGAGCGCCCGCTGATGACCATGGCTGAGATCACCCGCGCGTTCGGTTGCCAGATGATCAAGCCCGAAGAATTCGAGTGACTCGCGGGCGCGGGCCTCGGCGCCGCGCCGGTCCTCACGGTCCCAGCCGATGATCGCGGCAAAGACGTTGGGCCGGAACGGCATATGCGTGCCGACGAGCGCGTTTTCCATAACGGTGAGTTCGGCAAACAACGTGGAATGCTGAAAGGTGCGCACCACGCCGCGGCGCGCCACCTCGTGCATTTTCAACCCTGAGACGTCTTCGCCGCGCAGAAGAACCTGACCGCTGGTGGGGGTGTAGAACCCGGAAATCATGTTGAAAGTCGTGGTTTTGCCCGCACCGTTGGGTCCGATCAGGCCATGGATCGTGCCATGTTCGACCCGAAAGCCAAGCGCGTCCACCGCGACAAGGCCACCAAAACGCATGGTCAGGTCGCGAACTTCGAGCAGGGACGTCATGGTGTGGCCTCCTTTGAGCGTGATTTGCCGCGAAGCGCGCGCATGCCCTTTTGCACAAGGCTTTCAAGCCCGTTCGGCAGGAACAGGATCGACAGGATCAGCACCGCACCATAGATCAGCGGGCGCATCTGTTCGAAGCCCATTTCACGCAGGACAATTTCGTTGAGGATGGTGAGAACGACACAGCCGAGGATCGGACCATAGAATGTGCCGGTGCCGCCGACGATGGCCCATGTCAGAACGAACACCATCAGGTCGATATCAAAGGAGTTGGGGTTGATCGTGCCCACATAATGCCCAAGCAATGCGCCGCCTATCCCGGCGAAGCCCGAGGCGATGGCAAAGGCGAGTGTCCGGTAGGCCCGCAGGTTGACCCCCGATGCCTCGGCCAGCTTGTCCTGCCAGTGGACGGCATGAAAAGTCAGGCCCACAGGGCTTCGTTCGATCCGCCACAGGATCCAGAGGCAGGCGGCCACGACGACACCGGCAAAGTAGTAATAGCTGACCGGTTCGAAGAAATCGAAATCGTAGATGCCGATCGAGAAATCGGGCATCGGGTCGATCCCCTTGATCCCCTTGGGCCCGCCGAAGGGATCGCGGAAGCGTTTCCAGAGCAGCCGGATGATCTCGCCCGCCGCGAACGAGCCGATGAGAAAGTAGAACCCTTTCATGCGAAAGAGTGGAAAGCTGAGCAGGACGGCAAGCAGCGCCGCCGTCACCCCGCCGAGGATCATCGAGACGGGCACCCAGATGCCCAGTTCCTTGGTGTAGAGCGCGCTTGCGTAGGCGCCGACACCCATGATCACAACATGGCCCAGCGACCATTCGCCGGTCAGGGTCAGCAGCCGGTAGGAGGAGACGACCAGCACGTTGATGGTGAGAAATACGAGGATTTCCTGCTGCGAAAAGCTCAGCCCGTGAGGCAGGGCGATGAGGGCGGCGCCGAAAAGCGGCCAGAGGAGGAGTTTATGCACGGTCCGCACTCCCGAAAAGGCCGGTCGGTTTCACGATCAGCACCAGAAGCATAAGCGACAGGCCGGTAATGTCGGCGATCACCCCGTCGAAGAAGGTTGTCACGAAGGTATGCACGAAAGCATAGGCGATGGATGCGAGCACCGCGCCCTCGAGGCTACCGACTCCGCCGACGATGATGACGATGAAGGCGGTGACGATGACCGAGTGGCCCATATGCGGATTGACCGAAATGAGCGGCGCGGTGAGCGCACCGGCCACACCCGCGAGTGCCGCGCCGATGAACATCGCGATCTGGGCGGTGCGGGCAATGGAAATGCCCTGAAGCTCGGCCGCCTCGGGGTCTTGGGCCGAGGCGCGCAGGGCCCAGCCGAAGCGCGTTCGCTTGAGAAAGAACCACAGCGCCGAGAGAAGCACGACCGCCGCGATGATGACATAGAGCCGCGAGACGGGCAGGCGGACCTTATCGGAGAAGATGAGCACCTCTTGGGTGACGGGGGGAATGTGTTCCATCCGCACGCCGAAGCCCATGGTGGCGAGGGCCTGAAGGATCATCAGGAACCCGATCGACGCCACGAGCCCGCCCAGCGGATTGTCCCGTAAGGGTCGAAAGAGCGCGCGTTCCATCAAAAGGCCCAGAAGCCCCACAAAGATCAGCCCCACGGCCACGGCCATGAAAAAGGGCAGGTGCATGTCGGCATAAAGCGCGACGATAGCGTAGGCCCCCGCCATGAAAAGCTCTCCGTGGGCGAAATTGACAACACCCATGACACCGAAGATGAGCACAAGGCCCACGGCGACGAGGGAGATGTAGCTTGCGGCGTAGACGGCGTTGAGGCCGGTTTGCGCCAGTAGTTCCAGCATGGCGAAGCTCTTTCTGATGGTGGGATCGCGCGCGTCAGGCGCGGCGCGGGCATGAGGCCCGCGCCACAGGTGGTTTCGGCGGGAAGCGCGGCGTTCTAGCCGCGCTGGTCCCACATCTGGTCATAGGCCTGCATATGCTTGATCAGCAG
This sequence comes from Roseovarius sp. E0-M6, assembly GCF_037083845.1. NCBI lineage: Bacteria > Pseudomonadati > Pseudomonadota > Alphaproteobacteria > Rhodobacterales > Roseobacteraceae > Roseovarius > Roseovarius sp. E0-M6. The sequence goes on from NZ_JBAPLA010000001.1 coordinate 381,535, forward strand.
ATCGCCATGCTTGTCATACCATGCCGGGATATTGCGGAAGCCCTTGATCGTGGCCTTCCCGTCCTCGATCACGACGACAGGCCAGTCGCCCACAAGGGCATTGTCGATGCCGAACAGCTCCTTGCCCCACCAATTCGCGTCGCCGAAGGCATGCTTGCCGGTGCCGTCTTCCTGCATCGCTGCGATCACCGCGTCGGGATCGGCCGAACCGGCCTTTTCGGCAGCGGCTTTCCAAAGGTCCATGATCGAGGCGTATTCCCAGCTTACCGCGCCCCATTGGCCGGGGTGCCGTTCGTTGTATTCGGCATAGAACCCGTTGGGATCGTCGAAGTTGATGTTGTCGCCGTTGAGTGCAGGGTCGTCGAAATCGGGGAACTGGAAGACGAAGCCTTCCATGAACTCTTTCGACGTCTTGTCGATCATCTGGTCGTAGAAATCGGCGGTGCAGGAGATAATCTGGCCCTCGTATCCCTGCTGGAAAAGCTGTTCAGCGATGGGATGCACATAATCCGAATAGCATGTGTCGAGGCAGACGATATCGGGATTGGACGACAAGAGGCGGGTGACGACAGGCGCGAAATCGGTCGTGGCCGGATCAAAGAGAAGCGGATCGCCCTGCATTTCGATGCCCGCGGCCTCGAACGCGGCGAGGTAGGTGGCGACCGATGGCAAGCCAAGCGCGTCGTCCTGTGCGCACATCACGGCGGTCTTGAGCTCGGGCTTGTTCTCGGCCAGCCATTCGACGCCGGTGACGTTGTAGATCGGATGCACCTCGGCGGGCGCGATCAGCGTGGTGGTGTCGGGGCTGAGATCCGAAGGCAGGAGGGTCGAGAAAAGCATGCCAGTCTTGTCGGCCACCGGCTGAACGCCCGGCCATGTGTCGCCGCCCAGCATCATGATGAAGCTGACGCCGTCCTCGCGGATGAGCTTGGTCGCGCCGGTGCGGGCCTTGGCGGGGTCGTATTCGTTGTCATAGCTCACGAATTCAACCATGTGCTTGGTGCCGCCCAGGTCGATGCCGCCCGCGGCATTCACCCGCTCGGCCCAGATTTCACAGCCGTCGAGGCCGGGCTTGCCCCAAGCCGCGACAGCGCCGGTCAATGGCGCGAGAAAGCCGATCTTGATCGGGTCGCCCGCAGCCAGCGCGGCACCGGGAAGGCCCGCGGCGGCGGCCGTGGCGGCGGTTGATTTGAGGAACGTGCGGCGTGTGAGGCCGGAGGCGCGGAATTTGGATAGCATGTCGTAACTCCCTTGTTGGCACGGCCGGAACCTCCCGGCGCATGGCTGACAGTGAAACGGAGTGTCGGTCCGGGATTGTTTGTCCCCCGGTAGGATACCAATTTCATACCAATTGGCGGCGCGCTCCGAATTCAGGGGAAGCGTAGCAAGAAAATTGCGGCATACAAAGAAATTCTGACGGAACCGGTTCAATTAATCCCATAAATTGGTCTTATTTGGACCTGTTTGGCGCAGAATTGGATTTCAAAATGGTGTGAGACGCGTCCGAATCAGACCAGCGCACGCCGCCCAAGGGGGCGCATGTGCCGATCATCACAGATGACAGGGTGTCGCAGGATCAGATGATTTCGTCTTCGTCAAAGAGCGGCGCGGCGTCGATATGGGCATTCATGCCTTCGGCCGCGTGTTCCGCCCGCAGTGTCGAAGCGATGTGAAAAAGCGCGTCACCCTCATAGACCACCGGCATGTTGGTGCGGCCGATCACGATGCCGGCCTCTTCGCTGCTCACTTCGATCTCGACCTCGCCGAAGGGGTCGGCCACAGCGCCCAGCACGGTTCCCGGCTCGACCGTGTCGCCGGCCCCGACATATCCTCGGAAAAGTCCGCCGGCGGGAGCGCGATACCAGTGCGAACTGGTGCATAGGACCGGTTCGATCTCGGGGAGGGGCGCGAAATCGTCCTCGATCATCCCAAGAGAGTTCATCACCCGCAAGACGCCCGACACCCCGGCCCGCGCGCTCAGCTCGTCAAAGCGCAGTCCTTCGCCGCCTTCATAAAGCAGAACGTCGATCCCCTCGGCTTCGGCGGCCATGCGCAGCGAGCCGTCGCGCAGTTTCGACGTCATCATGACGGGCGCGCCGAAGATGCGACCGAGCCGGCGCAGACGGCTGTTTTCGGGGGATAGGCGGATCTGGGGCAGGTTGCTGCGGTGAATGGCAGCCGAGTGCAGGTCGATCCCAACCTCCGAGCGCAGCACCACCTCGCGCAAGAAGACATCCGCAAGCCGTGCCGCCATTGAGCCTTCGGCGCTACCGGGAAAGCACCGGTTGAGATCGCGCCGGTCGGGCAGGTAACGAGAGTGGTTGAGAAATCCGAACGTATTGACGATCGGCACCGCGAGGAGGGTGCCGCAAAGTTCATCAAGCCCTTCGGCGCGAAGCAGGCGGCGCACGATTTCAACGCCGATCACCTCGTCACCGTGGATTGCAGCCGAGACGAAAAGCACGGGGCCGGGCTTCTTGCCGTGGATCACGTCGACCGAAAGCGTGACAGGCGTATGATCGGGAAGCGTTGATACAGGAATGTTCACCGTTGACCGAGTGCCGGGCGCCACGCGCGTATCGCCGATGAAAAAGGGGGAGCGTTCCATGAAATATCAGCCCGAACCGTTAAAGTTCGGGCTGATTTATGCGGGGCGGACCCGTTTGTCCATGCCGACCGTGTCAGACCGCGCGGCGCAGGAGGCGTTCGCCGACGATGAGATCAGCCAGATATGCGGGGCTGCGATCTTCGGCACGGGCGCGGGTGAGAACCCGTTCCATCGTGTCCGAGAGCGCCGAAAGTTTCTCGGCGACCCAGCGGTCGCCCCCGTCGAGGCGCAGGATTTCGGCGGCCACGTTGATGATGCCGCCGCCGTTTGCCACGTAGTCGGGCAGATAAAGGATGCCACGCTCACGCAGCGCGTCTGCGGCGTCCGGCGAGGCGAGCTGATTGTTGGCCGCACCGGCCACAAGCCGTGCGCGCAACTCCGGGATCGTCGCGGCGTTCAGGGTGCCGCCGATGGCGCAGGGTGCGAAGATGTCGGCGTCGGTGGTGTGGATCGTCTCGACATCGCCCGCTTCGGCCCCGAAATCGGCACAGGTTTGGGCGACGCGCGCCGCGTCGGTGTCGGCCACGGTGAGGTCCGCGCCGACCTGATGCAGAAGGCGGCAGAGATGCCAACCGACATGGCCGAGCCCCTGCACAGCGATGCGACGCCCGACAAGAGAATCGTCACCGAAGGCGTGCCGCGCCCCGACGCACATCGCGTTGAGCACGCCGCGCGCAGTCACCGGCGAGGGATCGCCACTGGCGAAGGGGCCACTGTCACGCCCGGCGACATAAGGTGTTTCGCGGGCGATCTGCGCCATGTCCTCGGGTGACATGCCCATGTCCTCGGCGGTCCAGTAGCGCCCGCCAAGCGTGTGGATGGCCCGGCCCATGGCACGCAGAAGCGCGGGTGTCTTGGTGGCGGGATCGCCAAGGATCACCGCTTTGCCCCCGCCGAGCGGCAGATTGGCCGCCGCGTTCTTGAAGCTCATCCCGCGTGAGAGGTTCAGAACGTCGGCCAGCGCCGCGTCACTGTCGGGATAGCTGCGCATCCGCAGGCCACCGGCCGCCGGGCCCAGTTGGGTGGAATGCAGGGCGATGAAGCCCAGAAGCCCGGTTTCCGCGTCCTCGACGCGCCAGACCTCTTCGTGACCTTCGATTGCCACACGTGTGAGCACGGCTGATCCTCCTTGTTTCGATCACGGGAATTCGATTCGCGCGGAGCATAGCCAAACCGGCTTGCGGATAATCGGCAAAGGTGGATATGCTTTTGGGGAGGTTTTGGTGAAAAATCGCGTGGAAAGGTGGATTGTTGGCGAAAATCGACAAGATCGACCGTCAGGTCATAACCGCGCTTCAGCGCGACGGTCGCCGCACGCTGTCGGACCTGTCCGAGGAGGTGGGGCTTTCGGCGACGCCGCTGGCGCGGCGGATCGCGCGGCTTGAGCGTGAGGGGGTGATCACCGGGTACTCCGCGCGGGTGGATGCCGAGCGGCTGGGCCTTGACCTGACGGCGTTCATCCTCGTGGAGCTTGAGACACAGACGCGCGCGGCACTTGACCGGTTCGAAGCTGAGTTGCGGCGCTTTGACGAGGTGATGGAGTGTCACCTGATGACCGGCAGCCGCGATATCCTGATCCGGGCGGTGGCCGCAGACCTCAAAGCTTTTGACCGGTTTCTGGAGGAGGGGCTCATGCAGGTGGGCAACATCCGGTCAATGCGATCGAGTTTCGCGCTGCGAACGATGATCCGAAAGGACGAGCTTCCGTTGGGGTAGGCCATTGACCGGCCATGCCGTCATGCCCGGCTTGCCTGTGGCTCAGCTCACGACAGACCGTTGCGTCATATGTCACGCCCCTCGGGGAGCGAAAGACCGGTCCCGGCGTTTTCGCGGGTGTGTGCCATGTGCATTACCGCAGAATGTCGAATCCGTCGTCCTCGGGTGGCTCGGTCGAACTTGCTTCGACGCTGCGCACCACGGCGGCGGGCGGGCCCTGATGCAGCGCCTTCAGCATTTCATCCACGGCCTCGGGCTCTCCTGCGATCACGGCGGTCACAGCGCCGTCCTCTTCGTTGCGGACCCAGCCTTTCAGCCCCCGATTCTTGGCCTCGAGCTGAGTCCAGGCCCGGAATGACACGCCCTGCACACGTCCTTCGATGCGCGTGTGAATCGCTTTTTGCTCTGCCATTGGCTCTCTCCTTCGACCTCATTCTATCATATTTCGCCGGTCGTTTGGTGCGGGATTTCCCGCGCTTGCCTTGGGGCTTGGCGCGAGAAATGCTGCCGGGTGCCGCCGCGAAGCCTGACCTGCCGCCGCGCGTGGGTGCGCGCCAACAGGGCGCTTTGCGGGGGAGGGGGCACGCGGTCATCGACCGGCAGAAACCTCCCGGCGCGGTCCCCCAAGGCTTTCACTCAGGGCGCTTTGGCGTCAATCAAGACACTGCGCCGGGCAGTTGGTCACCTTGATCAGGCTGATGTCTCATAACAGGGCCTTGGCAATGCTCCAATCACCTTGACCGCCCCCGAAAACCTCGACATATCCCAACAGCATGACACCACTCTCGCACATTCGCAATTTCTCGATCGTGGCGCATATCGACCACGGCAAATCCACGCTCGCAGACCGTCTGATCCAGATGACAGACACTGTGGCGGAGCGTGATATGAAAGAGCAGCTTCTCGACGCGATGGACATTGAGCGGGAACGCGGCATCACCATCAAGGCCAACACCGTGCGGATCGATTACACCGCCCGAAGCGGTGAGCAATACGTGCTCAACCTGATCGACACACCCGGCCACGTGGACTTTGCCTATGAGGTCAGCCGCTCGATGCGGGCGGTCGAAGGGTCGCTGCTGGTGGTGGACAGCACCCAAGGCGTTGAGGCGCAGACGCTGGCCAATGTCTATCAGGCCATCGACGCGGATCACGAGTTGATCCCCGTGCTCAACAAGATCGACCTTCCGGCGAGCGATGTCGACCGGGTGGCCGAACAGATCGAGGATGTGATCGGCATCGACGCGTCCGGGGCCATACCGGTCAGCGCCAAGACCGGGCAGGGCATTGTCGAAACACTCGAGGCGATCGTGCGCGATCTGCCCGCGCCGACGGGTGATGCAGATGCACCGCTCAAGGCGATGCTGGTCGACAGCAAATACGATCCCTATCTGGGCGTGGTCGTTCTGGTGCGGATCATGGACGGGGTGATGAAGAAGGGCGACCGCATCCGTATGATGCAGACCGGCGCGACCTATAACGTCGAGCGTATCGGCGTCTTCCGTCCCGCCATGACCGTTGTCGATGCGCTGGGGCCGGGCGAGATCGGGTTCATCACCGCGTCGATCAAACAGGTGCGCGACACTCGCGTGGGCGACACGATCACCCATGAGAAACGCAAGTGCGAAAAACCCTTGCCGGGGTTCAAGCCGTCCGTGCCGGTGGTGTTCTGCGGTCTTTTCCCGGTCGATTCGGCCGAGTTCGAGGATCTGCGCGACGCCATCGACAAGCTTGCGCTCAATGACGCGTCCTTTACCTATGAGATGGAAAGCTCGGCGGCGCTCGGGTTCGGGTTCCGCTGTGGGTTCCTCGGGCTTCTGCACCTCGAGGTCATCCGCGACCGGATCGAGCGTGAATACGATATCGAGCTGATCACAACCGCGCCGTCGGTCATCTATCACGTCTATATGAAAGACGGTGAGATGATCCACCTGCACAACCCGGCGGACATGCCCGACATGACCCATGTGGACCATGTGGAGGAGCCGCGGATCAAGGCGACGATCCTTGTTCCCGACGAGTTTCTGGGCGACGTGCTCAAGCTCTGCCAAGACCGGCGGGGCATTCAGATGGACCTGACCTATGCGGGGTCACGGGCGATGGTGGTCTATGACCTGCCGCTCAACGAGGTGGTGTTCGACTTCTACGACCGGCTGAAATCCGTAACCAAGGGCTATGCCAGCTTCGACTATCAGCTTGAAGGGTATCGCACCGACAACCTTGTGAAGATGCAGATCCTCGTGAACGATGAGCCTGTCGATGCGCTTTCGATGATGGTACACCGCGACCGCGCCGAGATGCGGGGGCGGGCCATGTGCGAAAAGCTCAAGGATCTCATCCCGCGCCACATGTTCAAGATCCCGATTCAAGCGGCCATCGGCGGCAAGGTCATCGCGCGCGAAACCCTCTCGGCGCTGCGTAAGGACGTGACGGCCAAATGCTACGGCGGCGACGCGTCCCGGAAGCGCAAGCTTCTGGACAAGCAAAAGGCCGGCAAAAAGAAAATGCGTCAGTTCGGGAAAGTGGAGATTCCGCAGGAGGCGTTTATATCAGCGTTAAAGATGGATGAGTGAAGTTAACTAAACCCACTCAACAAAGGCGTAATACGTTCCTCAAGGTAAGTTACTAGGATCGCAATAAACAAATTTAGCAATATGACAGCCACAAACCGAGGCCACCTCTTTTCATAAGACTTAAGCTTTTCTGTTTTTCGTCTATTGTCTCCTTCATTAAGGGAAATGAAGGACGGTTTTGGCTGCTTAATCGAGTTCGTTACAGCCGAAACTAAAGCACTGAACAGCACAAAAAATACGACCGATACAACTAAACTCGCGACAATATACTTAGCGATGTGTCCATTGACCAAATAGGTTGCCGCAGTCTCTATGATTTTTTCAGGAGCGTTCGCGCCATCGGTCCGGTACAAAAACCAAAAAAACGAATCGATAATTAAGTTAACAATGTAAAGACCTACAAAAAGTGTTGTAAATAAATTCAGAGGACCCGTCGCGCGCATTAAAAAACGATCACTCTTGTTCGGTTCGATCATCAAAGACTCGATGTGACCTCGGATGTGGCCTTCAAGATCAAGCCCCCAAGAAATTTGCGAGTGATTGATTGTGTAGTTGATGATCCCAAATTTGCTTTCATCTTTTCCAACGCCCATCTGAACCTTGTCGCTAGACATTCTGACACGCGCATCGTCCGCAACCATATCAACAGTTTCGGACGTACTTTCAGAAGATCGAATGACAATATCAATTTCTTGTATTTCTGGTTCTTGCGCGTCTGGAAACTCTATAAAATAGCTTGTGTGAACTGTTACTACCGTCGGAAACCGTTTTCGTGTTTCAGAATAGTTCGAGAATTCAGCCAAATCAGGGAATCGACGCGAAGTACCATCGCTGTAATATACTGCAATTTCGCAGACATAAGCGCCGCAGGTATTTTGCTCAGCGACCCGTTGGTCGACAAGGTGGACGAAATTCTCAATATCTAAAAGTGACAGATCAAACACACCGCGGTGTGCACCAAAAATTACCTTGTGGTCTCGCGTTGCGCTTCGAAGAATTGATTGAAGTTGTCTGCTCTCGACAGTCTCTTCAGCCGCCGGAGTAGATCCATTATTAGCTGATGGAAGTCCATTCATAGTCTCCTCTTTGCTCCGCTCGGAACAACCTCACACATAATTCTTAATCATGTGTTGACTACCCGGTTACGCGATTTTTTGACAAGTGTACAGGCAAAGTTAACGCGTAACTAGGGCGCAGTCTGCGCGTATAGGGAGTGTGGATTTTGCCAATCTTCAGCACCTCCAAACCTTCCTAAAACAAACCTCACCCCCCGCATCAACCATCAACCATCAACCCAGCGGGCAACCCCGGTAACGCACTTGGCGTCACCCCCAACTTGACCCAAATCAATGCGCGCCCGTCGGGGGTGGGGCATGGAATGGCAACGCTGACACTAGGAGGCCTCTCATGCTGCGTCTTGCCATTATCCTGCATCTTTTCATCGGGTCATCCATGGCCGGGGCAGGGGTGATTGCCGTGCTCGCGGCGGGGTATATGGGGCCGATGCCCATCGTTTGGGGCGCGCTGATCGGGTTTCTCGCGGCGATCCCACTTACGTGGATTGTGGCGAAAATGATCTATGACGGCTCATGACGGGCCCGCAACAGCCTGTTTCCCATCAAAGAAATTGACAGGACCACTGGCCTTGCTACCATATCTGGCAACAACAGGCGGAACATAGCGAAGCGAGGGTATGATGGGACGTAAGGCGATACTGGCGGCGGGCATGGCCCTTGGCCTTTTCGGAGCCACGGGTGCGCAGGCGGGCGAGATGAAGATCTATCCCTATGCGACCAACGTGAATTATTGCCCCGCAGGGCTTCAGCCCGTGGTGCTGAACGGAGTGATCTGTTGTGGCCAGCCGACAACGCATATGAGCTATCAGCAGGTGATGCGCCACCCGGTGCAGCCGCGCAAGTGGACCGTGCGCTATTCGGCACAGGCGGATTGCGCCGAAGGCACCAAAGGCTGCTCATGATCCTTTGAGGACGGGCGCGCCCGGTCGGGCGGGCCTTGGCAGAACTTTCGGAGCCGCCCGGACACAAGTCGCGGGCGGATCCTTTTGTGTTGTGCGTGGCCGGGGTATCAGAGCGGGGTGAGGTCGCCTGCCATTTGGCGGCCGTCGCGGCCTTCTTGCAACTCGTAGCTGACCTTCTGATCGTCGGCGAGGCCGGTGAGCCCCGACCGTTCGACCGCAGAGATATGCACGAAGACATCCTTGCCGCCATCATCGGGTGCAATGAAGCCGTAGCCTTTGGTGGTGTTGAACCATTTCACGGTGCCGGTGGGCATGCCGCTTCTCCTTTATCTTCTCGTCCCCGGGACCACATGCCGGGCCATGGCACCCCGGATAACGCGGCAGCAGGAGCGCGGCCGCCCCCCGGGGTCGCTCGTATAAAGATCGCACGGATGAGCCAAAAGGCAAGAAAATCCGCGTGACGATTTCGTGTCAGGCCGCTATGGCGCATTGAAATGGTTGGAGGAACCGATGCAGTTCTATGGGCTAAAAACCTGTGATACCTGCCGCAAAGCGGTGTCGGCGCTCAGGGCGGCGGGGCAGGTGCCGGAGATATATGACGTGCGTGGCGACGGGGTGCCCCCTGCGGTGCTTGAGGCCGCGCTGACGCGGTTCGGTGCGCCGATGGTCAACCGGCGGTCGACAACTTGGCGAGACCTGAGCGAGGCGGAGCGCCAAGAGGAGGCGGCAACGCTTTTGTCGCGGTATCCGGCGTTGATGAAGCGCCCCCTGATCGTGGATGGCGACGACATGACCCTTGGCTGGGATGCCGCCGCACAGGCGAAATGGCTTGGATAAAGCGTTTGGACGTCGGGCTTGGAATGCTTATGTGAGCCTTTGACAACGCAGGAGAAGCAAGATGCGCAACGCAGCGGCGGTTCTGGGGATCATCGGTGGTCTCCTTGCCCTGATCGTGGGGTTCTTCGGGTATGGCTATACCACGCTCATTGAGCGGCACGGAGAGATCGAGGGGCTGGCCCGTCAGGTCGACAATGTCGGGCTTGTGCGGGTCGTGAGCTTTGCCGCGCCGATCCTCGCGATCGCGGGGGGCGCGATGGCAAGGATACGGGCGCTTTGGGCCGGTGTGCTTCTGCTGATTTCGGCGGGAATGATCTATGCCGGATTTCAGTTCACGGTCTTTACGATGTTTCCCATCGGCATGACCGCGCTGGCCGGTATTCTGGCGCTGGCGGCGGGCAAGCCGGACGAGCCCAAGGCGCATTTCTAGGGCAGATCAGGCCGGCACTATCATAGGCGGTCGCGCAATGAGCCGGTCCAGCGAGAACGGACCGGCGCCGCGGATCACGAGTACCAGAAGCACGAAGACCCAGAATGCGCGCTGATCGAGGATGAGCCCGTCGGAATAGCGGTCGAACCACGTATCATTCGCAGCCGCGCCGATGCTGACTCCGTGGCCGACAATGTCGGTGACAGACTGCACGATCACAAAGCCGATCATGCCAAGCGCGGCGAGCCGCGTCAGCAACCCAGTCACGACGAGCAGCGGCAGCGCCAGTTCGGCCCAGCCCCCGGCAAGTGCTACGAGCCGCTGAAAGAAGGTCATCTTCGACACGTCGTAAAACGCAGCTTCGGCAGCCGTCGGGAAAATCTGCGCGAAGGCGCTGTCTGTGGGCGTGAAGAGCCCGCTAAAGCCCTGATCGAACGCTATTTTCGACACACCGGATTGCCAGAAATAGTAAAACAACACGGTAAGGAATATGACGCGCGCCAAGGTCGGCACGAGCCAATCCATCCGTTCGAGCCTTTGGGTGAGAGACGTATAGAGATCAATGATCCGGGTCATGGCGCGGTCCTTGGAGTTGGGCAGAAACGATGGCTGCGTCTGAGAGCAAGAGGCCGAGAATGGCCGTGAGGTCGAACGCCTCGTCCGTGGCATGGGCCGCGTCGGTGGCCTCGCCCAGCGTCTGGCCAAGCGAAAGCGCCGAGATGAATTCCGCACCACCCAGCGGCAGGAGCCGTGGGATCGGGTCGAAATCGGGCCGGGTGATCAGAACGTCCTGTGCCACGGCACGCGGTTTTGGCGCGTTGTCATGGGTGTTGAACGTCCAGATGTCATGGATTGGCCAAGGCGAGCGCAGCAGCCGCAGCGCCGGGGCCAGCCCCAGCGTCAGCGCCGGAAGATCATCCGGCGCGACACGGCCCAGCATCTCGGGATCGAGCGGTGCCGCGTCGGCGGCGTGATAGGCGTGCCGCATCGCCATTTCGAGCGCGGCCACATCGCCCAGATAGCCCAGATGCGCCAGCGGCTCAAAGCCGCGCAGGAAATCGGGGAACTCGTCGCCATACAAGAAGAGCACGGGTGACTTGGGGGGATGGCGGCGCAGGAAAATGCCGCAAATCGCCGAGAAATTCTCCTCTCCGATGAGTTTGCGGATAACCGGAAAGCCTGTTTCCAAAGCCTCGGTCAGGCCCACGGCGACGTTGTTGCGGTAGACATCGAACCGGGCCCCGGCAGGGCGCCCGGCCGCATCGCTGAGGCCGTGGGGAGCGGGTTGCTCCGGGTCGAACACGGCGGCGCGAAAATTGGTCTGGGTGACGGTCATGCGGCAACTCCGGTCACGGTTTTTGTCCGGGCGAGGGCGCGCGCCGCGCGTGCCGCTTCGGCCTCAAGCTCGGGCCATGGCGGGATGTCGTCGTCGCGTTCGATAAGGACCGGGCAGGCCCCCAGACGGGCCAAGGTATAGTCGAGAAGCGACCAGACCGGATCGGCAACGTCGTGATCGTGACTGTCGATCAACAGCGGCGCGCCGTGGTCGTCCTCGTCTTCGTGGTGGCCGCCAAGATGCACCTCGCCGACGCGGTCGAGGGGAAAGGCATCGATATAGGCGGTTTCGCTGAGGCCCAGATTGGTCGCCGAGACAAAGACGTTGTTCACATCAAGCAGGAGGCCGCAGCCGGTGCGGTGGCTGATCTCGCGCAGGAATTGGGTTTCGCTGAGGGTGCTTTCGTCGAAGGCGAGATAGCTTGAGGGGTTTTCCAGAAGCATCGGGCGGTCGAGTGTCTCTTGCAGCTCGTCGATGTGATCGGCCACGCGGGTGAGCGTCGCTTCGGTATAAGGCAGTGGCAGGAGATCGTTCAGGAAGGCGCTTTCGTGGGTGGACCAAGCGAGATGTTCCGAGAAGCTGGCGGGCTGAAGCCAGTCGCAGAGGTGTTTGAGCCGTGCGAGGTGATCGGGATCAAGGCGGGTTTCGCCGCCGATCGACAGGCCCACACCATGCACAGAGATCGGGAATTGTTCGGCAAGATGGCGAAGCTGTGCGATGGGGCGACCACCGTCGCCCATGTAGTTTTCGGCATGTATCTCAAGCCATCCAACGGACCCTGCATTATTTGTAATGTCCTGAAAATGCTGAGGTTTGTATCCAACACCAGGTTTGGCGGGCAGTGTGGGCGCGCGGTATCTCTGGGGTGAGGTCATACATCGACTCCTACAGGTAGAGTGACCGGGGCACAGCGATGTCGCGCGCCCCGGTCCGAAAATTTACGCGGGAAGATCGCGCTCAAGCGGTTCGAGCGAGCCATTGCGCTCGGAGCCATCGGCCATATCGGGCAGGTCGATAGACGTGCAGGAGCCCGAATCGACGAGCGTCCAGGCATTGCCCTGATAGTCGACCTTGGAGGTCCCTTTGCAGGTTGTGCCTTCACCGGCGGCGCAATCGTTCTCACCGGCCAGCGAAACGCCGTAGCATTTGACCTTTTCGGCGGCGACGGCAGTGGAGGTGTGCGCGCCGAGGGCGGCGGTCATTGCACCGGCAATCGCGACGGTTTTTACAAGTTTGGACATACATATTCTCCCTTTGAGGTCATGTTCCTGTCGCCCGTGTTCCAGAATGGAGCCACGAAAGGGCGACAGGGGGAGAATGCGGGCATGTCGCGCCGCAAAGCCACTCACAGCCGCGCGATGCACGCGTCTGTGAGCGTGTGTGATGGCGCGGAGCAGTATATAGTATTGTAATTAAACGATAAAAATAACGAAAGCCGCGCGATTGTTACACCTGCGCGGCCTTCGGATCGCGGGAATGTTACAGCAGATCGGGTGGCGTTGCCTCACGCGCGAGGGCGGTTGTAACTTCGCTGAGCGGTTCGACATGCGTCTGTTTTTCGCCAAGACGGCGCACCGAAACGGTCTTGTCCTCGACTTCGCGCATGCCGCAGGCAAGGATGACCGGCACCTTGCCGACCGAATGCTCGCGCACCTTGTAGTTGATCTTTTCGTTGCGAATATCCGCCTCGGCGCGGATGCCGTCGGCACGAAGTTGCGCGACCACGTCATGCACGTAATCGTCGGCCTCGGACACGATGGACGCAACGACCACCTGACGAGGGGCGAGCCAGAAGGGGAGCTTGCCCGCATGTTCCTCGATCAGGATACCGATGAACCGCTCAAAGCTTCCAAGGGTGGCGCGGTGCAGCATGACGGGGCGATGTTTGGCCCCATCCTCGGCGATATAGGTGGCATCGAGCCGTTCGGGCAGAACGAAATCCACCTGATGTGTGCCGCATTGCCAATCGCGGCCAATGGCGTCGGTCAGCACGAATTCGAGTTTGGGGCCATAAAACGCCCCCTCTCCGGGGTTGAGTTCGGGCTCGATTCCGGCGGCGCGGGTGGCGGCCAGAAGGGCCGTTTCGGCCTTGTCCCAGACCTCGTCACTGCCGGAGCGTTTCTCGGGGCGGTCCGAGAATTTCACCTTGAAGCTCTCAAACCCCAGATCGCGATAAACTTCGGAAAGAAACCGAATGAATTCAGCGGTTTCGCTTTCGATCTGATCTTCGCGGCAGAAGATGTGCCCATCATCCTGCGTGAAGCCGCGCACGCGCATGATCCCGTGCAGCGCGCCCGACGGCTCATACCGGTTGCACGAGCCGAATTCGGCCATGCGCAGGGGCAGGTCGCGATAGGATTTAAGCCCCTGATTGAAGATTTGCACGTGGCAGGGGCAGTTCATCGGTTTGAGCGCATTGATCGCCTTTTCGCGGGCGTGTTCCTCGTCAACTTCGACGATAAACATGTGCTCTTGATATTTTTCCCAGTGACCGGACTGTTCCCAAAGTTTGCGTTCAACCACCTGTGGGGTGTTCACCTCGACATAGCCGCCGGCGCGCTGTTTGCGGCGCATGTAATCCTGAAGCTGGGTGTAGATGGTCCAGCCGTTGGGGTGCCAGAAAATCTGACCGCGCGCCTCTTCCTGCATGTGGAAAAGGTCCATCTCGCGGCCGAGTTTGCGGTGATCGCGCTTGGCGGCCTCTTCGAGCATGTGAAGATGCGCCTTGAGCTTTTCCTTGTTGGTGAAGGCCACGCCGTAGATACGCTGAAGCATCTGGCGGTCACTGTCGCCGCGCCAATAGGCGCCGGCCACGGACATGAGCTTGAACGCGTCGGCAGGCACCTGTCCGGTGTGCTGAAGATGTGGGCCACGGCAGAGATCCTGCCAGTGCCCGTGCCAATACATGCGCAGCGGCTCATCGCCCGGGATGGCCTCGATCAACTCGACCTTGAAGGGCTCTGCGTTGTCTTCGTAATGCTTGATCGCGCGCGCGCGGTCCCAGACCTCGGTGCGGACGGGATCACGCAAGTTGATGATTTCCTTCATCTTCTTTTCGATGAGGCCGAGATCTTCGGGGGTGAAAGGCTCCTCCCGGTCGAAATCGTAATACCAGCCGTTCTCGATCACCGGGCCGATGGTCACTTTGACGTCGGGCCATATCTCCTGCACGGCGCGGGCCATGATATGGGCAAGGTCGTGGCGGACAAGCTCGTTGGCCTGAGCCTCGTCCTGCATGGTGTGAATGGCGATCTGCGCGTCGTGGTCGATGGGCCACTGCAAATCCCAGTGCTTGCCATCGACGGTGGCCGAAATAGCCTTCTTCGCAAGGGATTTCGAAATATCGGCGGCCACGTCAGCGGGGGTTACGCCCGCCGCGAATTCGCGTGCATTGCCATCGGGGAAAGTCAGGGAAATCTGGGCCATCGGCCTTGCTCCTCGTCGGTTTGGCGCCCACGGAACGCCCGGTTGCGGGTATGTCTGTCGCGACGTCTTTTGGCGGCTGCGTGCGATGCTGTCAAGCGGGGCAGGCATTTCACGGAGTTTGCGGGCCGAATCAGACGGACTCGCCTGATTTACAGTGGATAACGGGGAGTTTTCGATGTCGGTATACACGTCGGCATTCACGTCGGTATCACGTCGGTGCGCGCGTCATTCATCGCCATGGTGAACGCGGCGCACGGTCGGGAAAGGTCAGACCTCTTGTCGCGTGAAGCGCAAACCGGTTGCCTTGCCCGCCGCTTGGCATGATCTACTTGGATCGCGGAACAGGAGGGAGAGGGGCATGCAACGCGATCTGAGTGACGATCTTTTCGACGCGCTGGTCGAGAACCCGGACGACACCAGTGATCTGAGCGAGGCGCAACACGCGGCGGAGCCCGGCAATTTCTTGCGTCACGTCATGGCCCTTTCGGCCAGCAAGGTGGCTGACGGTCTTCTCAATCCAAAGCTGGTGCTGAGTTGGTTGCTTGAGCATTTAGGCGCGGGCGCGCTTTGGGCCGGGCTTCTGGTGCCGGTGCGTGAGGCCGGGGCGCTTTTGCCGCAATTGTTTACCGCCGGGGCCATTCACGGCATGGCGCGGCGCAAATGGGCTTGGGCCGCAGGATCGGCGGGACAGGGGATCGCGGCGGCGGGGATCGTCCTTGCCGCGATGACGCTTGAGGGCGCTGTCGCGGGGGCTGTGATTGTCGGACTTTTGGCATTGCTGGCGCTGGCGCGGTCGGTCTGTTCGGTGAGTTACAAGGACGTACTGGGCAAGACCGTGGGCAAGACACGGCGCGGGACCGCCACCGGCGCGGCGGCGGGCGCAGCCTCGATCGCGGTGATCGCTTTCGCGGTGTTGCTGATGCTGGGGGCTGCGGATCGGCTCGCGCTTGTGCTCGGGGCGTTGGCCATCGCGGCGGCGGGCTGGATCGTGGCGGCGGTGATCATGGCGCTCATGCAGGAGCACGCGCAGAAAGGCGAGGCAAAGAGCGTCGGCGCCTCGGTGGCGCAGATGCGGCTGTTGCGCGAGGCACCACAGCTTAGCCGGTTCATCGTCGCGCGGTCCGCCCTTGTCGGGACGGCGCTTGCGCCGCCTTACCTCGTGTTGCTGGCGTCGGGCGATAATGCGGCGCGGCAACTGGGCGCGCTTGTGCTGGCTTCGGCGGTGGCGTCGCTTCTGTCGTCCTATGTTTGGGGCCGGCTGAGCGACCGGTCGTCGCGGCGGGTTCTGATGTATGCCGGGGTCGCCGGAGCCGGGGCGCTGGCGCTTGCTCTGGTGTTTCATATGGCGGGGCTTGGCGGCACGGTCTGGGCGATCCCGCTTGCCCTTTTCGCGCTGATGGTGGCCTATCACGGGGTGCGGCGGGCCCGGTCGACCTATCTCGTGGATATGGCCCCCGAGGACAGCCGCCCCGCCTATACGGCGGTGTCCAACACGGCGGTCGGGGTTTTCCTTCTGCTGGCGGGTGCCGCTGCGGCAGGGGTCGCCGCGCTGTCGGTTCCGCTTGCGCTTGGCCTATTTCTCGTGATGTCACTGGGGGGCGCGTGGATTGCGCGTGGCTTGGACGAGGTCGAGGATGCCTGACATATTCGAGACGCCGCAGGGACGGCGCATTGCCTATGAGCGCACCAAGGGCGATGGCCCGGGCGTGATTTTCCTTGGCGGATTCAAATCCGACATGGAGGGCACCAAGGCGGTGCATCTTGAGGACTGGGCGCGGCGGACCGGGCGGGCCTTCCTGCGGTTTGACTATTCGGGGCATGGCCAAAGTTCGGGCGCGTTCGAGGATGGCTGCATCGGGGAGTGGTTCGCGGATGCGCGGGCCGCGATCGAGGCGCTGACCGAGGGGCCACAGATCCTTGTCGGGTCATCCATGGGCGGTTGGATCGCGCTTTTGTGCGTGCGAGCGATGCCGGAGCATATCGCGGGCCTTGTCACTATCGCGGCCGCACCGAACTTTACCGAGGACAGCATGTGGGCGGGCTTCTCGGAGGCGCAGCGTGCCGAGCTTATCGAGACAGGGCGCGTCTCGCTTCCGAGCGAGTATGGCGAGCCTTACGTCATCACGAGAAAACTCATCGAAGAAGGGCGCGACAACCTGGTGCTTCGGGAGTCCCTTGAAATTGACGTGCCTGTTCGATTTCTGCAAGGAACCTCCGATGAGGACGTTGAAACGGCGGTTGCAATGCGTGTTTTAGAACATTGTGAGGGTCGTGACCTTCGGCTTGTTCTGGTCAAGGGGGCCGATCATCGGTTCTCCACGCCGGACTGTCTCGAGCTGATCGAGGGGGCAATCGAAGAGGTGATTGCCCGGGGTGCAAGCGCGTGAGGCGTTGGCTCGCGCGGGGGGTGGCCGCAATTGCGCTGGCCTTGGCGGCGCTTTTCATTGTCGGCCCTTATGAGCCGGTGGAGGTGCGCGCCGATTTTGATCCGCGCAAGTTTGGCGAAGGGATCGGGGTTTACCTTGAGAGCATCGAAGCGGCCCATGACGATATTCGACCGGGATCGCAGAAGCGTGTGATCTGGGCCGGGGCGCGGGAAACGCGCACGCCGCTTTCCATCGTCTATTTTCACGGATTTTCAGCCTCGTCCGAGGAAATCCGCCCGGTGCCTGATCGTGTGGCCAAGGCGCTGGGGGCGAACCTTGTCTATACCCGGTTCCGCGGGCATGGCCGCGGGGGCGACGCCATGGCCGAGGGCGGTGTGGGGCCGTGGATGCAGGACGCCGCCGAGGCGCTTGCGGTGGCCCGCGCGGTGGGGGACCGTGTCGTGATCCTTGCCACCTCGACCGGGGGCACCATCGCGACGGTCGCGCTCCATGATGCGGGAATGTCCGAGGCGGTTGCGGGGGTGGTCCTCATCTCGCCCAATTACGGGATACAGAACCGGATGGCCGGGTTGCTCACCTTGCCGGCGGCGCGCCACTGGGTGCCGTTGCTGGCAGGAGAACGGCGCAGTTTTGAGCCGCGCAATCCCGAGCAGGCGGCCCACTGGACCACGGAATATCCAAGTGTCGCGGTTTTTCCGATGGTCGCCATCGTCAAATATGCGCGCGCCCTTGAGCATGCGCAGGTCAGCGTTCCAGCGATGTTCATTTATTCAAGTGAAGACAAGGTGGTGCGCGCCGAAGTTACCGCAAAAGTAGAAGAGCGTTGGGGCGGTGAAACGACGCGGATTTCGCCCGATCTCGGGCCGGACGACGATCCGTTCGCGCATGTGATCGCGGGCGATATCATGTCACCCGGCGCAACCGATATGGTGACGCGGGCAATCATCGAGTGGGTCGAGGGTTTGCAGCTTTGAGGCCTCCGCGCCGCCGATCTTGCCTGTGTGAATGACCGAAACACCATGAGGGTTTTTCGCCGTTTCGGGCGCTTGCCGCGCCCCGAGGCTTGACCGGCTGCGTGACTATGGCACAGTGATCAAAGGCAGTGACGACAGGCGGATATCGGGAGTTCTTTTCATGCAGGAGCCATTGGTGCTGTTGCCGGGCGCGTTGTGCGATGCGCGGGTGTTCGGCCCGCAACTGGCCGCGCTTAGCCCCGAGATGGCCCTGACGGTGGCCCCGATCACGCGCGGTGAGCGGATCGAGGAAATCGCGTCGGGATTGCTTGATGTGTTGCCCCGGCGGTTTGCGCTTTTGGGAAGCGCGCTTGGTGGGAATGTCGCGATGGAGCTGTTGCGGCGGGCGCCCGACCGGGTCACGCGGATCGCGTTGATGAGCGCCAACGCACTGGCCGAAACGCCGCAAAGCTCGGCCGATCTGGAGCCGCTGATCATCAAGGCGCGGGCCGGTCGGGTGAGCGAGGTGGTCGATGGCATGATCGGGCCCGACTGTCTGGCGCCCGGAGCTTCGCGCGGGGAGGTAAAGGCGCTGGTGCGGGATATGGCCGAGCATCTTGGCGCGGAAACCATTCACCGGCAACTCAAGGCGATGCAACGGCGGCGCGACTATCAGGTGGCGCTCCGGCGCTGCAAGGTGCCTGCGTTGGTTCTGTGTGGTGAGCACGATGGCGTGACACCCATCAAGCGCAATTCGTTTCTGGCGGATCTGATCCCCTATGGCGATTTCGAGGTGACCGAGGGAGCGGGGCATTTTCCCATGCTCGAGCAACCCGACGCAACGACCGAGGCGCTGCGTGTCTGGTTGCGCAAACCCCTTGTCCTGCGCAGCCCTGTGGAGGCGTGAGCCGGCATATGCGCACGCCCCGGTAGGTATGGCGGGGCGCGGCAGGGCTCAGGCGGACGACTTCTGAGGTTCGCATGAGCGGCGGCGATTGACCGGAAAGAGGTCACACCTTCAAAAGCCTGCATCGTATCGAAGGTCAGCATTTTGCGACGCCTACTAAATCCGAGGGCGGGATCGCAGTTGTCTCCTTGTAAGTCTCGACCGCGAAGAGGGTCGTATAGCGCACCACCTCCGGGTCGCTGTCGAACAGCCGGTCGCACAGTGCCTGATATTCCTCCATGTCGTTGAAGTGCCCGATCAGCACGGCATCGAGGTCACCTGTTACGCCATAGGCTTGGGTGATCGCCGCTTCCTTTGAAATTCGCGCCGCGAAGCCGGTTCGCCGGTCCTTGGTGTGATCGCGCGTCGTAACCGTGATGATGGCGCGGATGCCACGCCCGAGCTTGGCGGGATCGGCCAGATAGACGCAGCCGGTCAAAACACCACTCCGACGGAGATCGGCCACGCGGCGTAGGCAGGTAGAGGGAGTCGAACCGACGGCCTCCGCCAACTTTGCCTTGGTGAGTGTGCCGTCCGTTTGAAGGGCGGTGATAATCCGAAGGTCCAAATCATCCATCGTCTGTTTCCCGCGGTCCAATCCGCCGAATATTCGGTTAATTTGACCACCTTTGCCATCAGTTTCGCCGTATCAGGGCTGAAAAAGGAGCTGGTGACTATGAACTCTGCACATTTCGGCCTGATCTGGGCCTTCTCTTTCGTCATCCTCGAAGCTGCGCAGGCTGTCTTTTTCGGGGGCGTTTTCCAGGACTACGATTCCTTCCTGATAGGCGCGGCGGTGTTTGGGGTAACGGCGGTAGGGACGCTGATCTGGGCGGGTGTCCGCACGCCAGGCCAATTGGTCACGGCCCGGGCGAACCCTGCCAGCCTTCTCGGGCTGAACCTTTCGACGGTTTTCGTCTGGGTCGCCTATTTCTTCGCGCTGCAAATGATCGAACCGGCGATCGTCTTTACGATCTTCTCGGGCCTGATCCCGGTTTCCATACTCGTCGCAGCGGCATTCGGTGTGCCCGAAGCCGCGCGGTTGCGGACCCGCACCGAAGGCTTGGGCCTCGGCGTGGTTGTGATCGGCATGGGCTTTCTCGCGGCAATCACCCTGCTTGGGCAATCCGGCTTCGTGCGTGGCGGCTGGACGGTCGCTTTGGCCGGGTTGCTTCTAACCTGCGTGTCAGCGGTCAGCCTTGCGGCCATGATGATCTACAGCCAGCGGCTCGACCGTCTTGGCGTCGCGTCGGTCGCGCAATACGGGCTTCGCTTTCCGCTTTATGTAGTGGTTGCTCTGGTGTCTGTATGGCTCGGTCTCGATGAAAAAGGCCCGGTCGATCCGGGCGGGCTGTTTGTTGTCGTGCTGATCGGCTTTGCGATCATGGCCTTTCCTGTCTTTGCGATGCAAAAGGCGATCTCGTTGATGTCCACCCTGACACTGGCCGCGATCACTGCGCTTGGGCCGCTGTTTGTCTTTCTGTTCCAGATCGTTGAAGGTCGCGTGGACTACGCTCCTGCGACACTGACAGGTCTCATGATCTACTTCGCGGGCGCGGTTTTCGCGGCCTATGGAGGGGCCAGGCGCTCTAATGGAAAGGCAGCGCGAACATGACGGACATTGGACCAGCCTATCGCACGGGTTTTGCGGTCATCGCCGTCATCATCGCGGTTCTGGCGCTGTCACTTGGCGATGCGATCATAAAAGCGACATCCTTGGAGCTGCCGCTCTGGCAGATGTATGTCCTGCGGTCGGCTCTGGTCTTGCCGGTCCTGTGGTTGTTGGCCCGGCGGAGCGGCCCGCGCGCAGTCGGTTCGTTGGTCTGGGTGGCGGTGCGGAGTGCGCTGCTGGTCGCGATGTGGCTCTGCTACTATTCCGCCCTGCCACTCATGCCGCTCTCGCTGGCGGCGGCGTCCTACTACACCTCGCCCATCCTGATTACCGTTCTCACAACCCTTCTGGCCCGGCGGCAGCCTCCGTTGCGTGTCTTATTGGCGGTCTGTCTGGGCTTTGCGGGTGTGGTGCTGATTTTGCGCCCCAACACCTCCGGGTTTCAAATCTCCGGCCTTCTGCCGGTGCTGGCCGCGTTTCTCTATGCCTGTGCGATGGTGCTGACCTCGCTCAAGTGCCGTGACGACGATCCGTTCGCGCTGGCGCTGGCGCTCAACATCGCGTTCATCGTCGCCGGAGCCGGTCTGGGCCTTTTCGCCGGGCAGGAGGGCTCTTTTATCTTCGGGCCGTGGCAAAGCCTGGATTTCGCGCTTATCGGGACCGTCGCGGCACTCTCGGCTGTGATCCTCATCGGCAGTGTGGGCGCTGCCATTGCCTACCAGAACGGCCCGCCCGCGACGGTGGCTGCGTTTGATTACAGCTATCTCGTGTTCAGCCTGTTCTGGGGTAGCCTGTTCTTTGCGGAACTGCCGGACGCCCTGTCGCTGGCCGGTATCGTCGTCATCGTTCTGGCGGGGTTCCTGTCGCTGCCGCGTGCGGAAAGGCGGGCCACATGACGCAGTATCCAAAGCTCGCCGCTCTTGCGGTCTTGTTGAGAGACGATCAGGTGCTTCTCGTCAAACGGCGTAACGAGCCAGATGCCGGGCTCTGGGGCTTTCCCGGTGGGCATGTAGAACTCGGTGAAACCGCGATGGAGGCGGCGGCGCGTGAGCTGTGCGAAGAGACGGGCGTTATCGGCCGTCCCGTTCGCTACCTGACGAATGTGGACGTAATTGACCGGGATAGAGACGGGTCAATCCGCTTTCATTTCCTGCTGGCGGCGGTTCTTTGTGACTACTGCTCGGGCAATCCTATAGCGCAGGACGATGTGAGCGATGCGCGGTGGTGGGATGTTGCCGATGTCCTAGGCGGTCAAGTGGACTGTAGCCAGCACGTCGATCTGGTTGTGAAAATGGCTGCGACCTGACGCGGTCATTGACGCCGCCGCAGGGAAGGGCGCGCAACATATGAGTGTTTCGCGGCATTTCGCGAAACGCTGTAAGCGCCGTTCAAATCGGATCTTGTCCTTGGCGCTTTGGTATATCTGGTGGGGCCGTCCGGGGCGGTGCTCAGACCGCCTTGAGGGCGGGGCCGTCGCCGGCGTCCGGCGCGTTCTTGCGGCGGGGGCGTGTGCGGTTGCGCTTGGCGGGATCCTCGGAGTTCGCGTCGATGAAATCGAGCACGAGAGGCCGGATATTGTTGCGCCATGAGCGGCCCGCGAAAATGCCGTAATGGCCAGCCTCGGGTTCAATGTGGCTCGCTTTCTTGTCGTCGGGCAGGCCGGTGAGCAGATCAAGCGCGGCAACGCATTGGCCGGGCGCCGATATGTCATCCTTGCCGCCTTCGACAGTCTTGACGGCGACGCGGGTGATGGCGGCGATGTCGATCTTGTGACCATCCACGACGAACGCGTTCTGGGCGACTTCGAGCCCCTTGAAGATGCGTTCCACCGTGGAGAGGTAAAATTCGGCGGGCATGTCCATGACGGCGAGGTATTCGTCGTAGAACTTATTATGCGGGTCGCGGTCACTGGCCTCGCCGCGTGATACGCGGCCGATCTGATCGGAGAAGGCCGTGGCGTGACGATCGGAGTTCATCGACATGAAGGAGGCGAGTTGCAGAAGGCCGGGATAGACCATGCGCCCGACGCCCTTGTATTTGAAGCCGACACGTTGAATCATCGTCTCTTCGAGTTGACCCATGGTGACGCGGCGCCCGAAATCGGTCACGTCGGTGGGGCTTGCGTCCGGGTTGACCGGCCCGCCGATCAGGGTGAGCGAGCGGGGCTGTGCATCAGGATCCTGTTCCGCCAGATAGGCCGTCGCCGCCAGCGCGAGCGGCGCGGGCTGACATACGGCGATCACGTGCAGATCGGAGCCCAGAGCCCGCATGAAATCAGTCAGGTAAAGGGTATAATCCTCGATGTCGAACTTGCCTTCGCTGACGGGAATGTCGCGGGCATTGTGCCAGTCGGTCACCCAGACATCGCAATCGGGTAGGAGTGATTTCACCGTCGAGCGCAGGAGCGTGGCATAATGGCCCGACATCGGCGCGACGAGCAGGACGCGGCGGTCCATGTCATCGCGGCCCGCCACATTGAAGCGGATGAGATCGCCGAAGGGGCGCGACACGACCGGCTCGACCGTGATGAGGTGATCGCGACCGTCTTCGCCGGTGATCGATTCGATGCCCCAGTCCGGTTTGGTGACCATGCGCTGAAATGTCCGTTCGGTCACTTCGCCCCATGCCGAGATCCATTGAAATACAGGGTTTGGAGCCATGCTGAAAATCGGATAGGATGCAAATGACAGGGCGCTTGCGCCGAGCCACTGATTGGTGTTGCGGATAGTCTCCATGAGATCATATGTCGCCATATACCGCATCTGGTCTCCTTTCCCGGGCTTGGCCGGATTTTGTAACAGCAAGTCATCAGAGCCGAAACAACCGATGCTGCATAGCAGCGAGAGTAAGAGGTAAATCAAGGAATGGCAACGCAAGAGGGTGGTCCGGCGGCGGATGTGGAACGGTTAAACGCCAATTTGCAGCGGATAGAGGCACTTACAGAGCGATTGGTGACAGCGTTCTCGCGATCAAACCCTGCCAATCCGACCCTCAATAGCCCCTCTCATGAGCTTTATGCGCATGCAGCAATGTCGGCTTGGTCCGAAATGGTGGAAAATCCCGGCAAGATTTACGAACAGCAGCTCGAGTACTGGGGCAAATCGGTGCGGCATTTCATCGAGGCGCAGCAGGCGTTGCTTCAGGGGGGCGGGCCCGAGGACGAAAATGAGCCCGACCCTCTGGCGGGAGACAAGCGATTTGCCAACCCGATGTGGGAGACGCATCCCTATTTCCGCTATATCAAACAGCAATATGTGATCAATGCGCAGGCCCTCCAACAGGCTGTGGACGACCTTGAAGACATGCCGCCCAAGGAGAAGCAGAGACTGGAATACTTTGTCCGCCAGATCGCGGACATGATGGCGCCGACGAACTTTCTTGGAACGAATCCCGACGCGCTCGAGAAAGCGGTGGAGACCGAAGGGGAGAGCCTTGTGAAGGGACTTGAGAATCTCGTGGCCGACCTTGAGGCGAATAATGGCGAGCTTGTCGTGCGGCTGGCCGATGACAGCGCCTTCAAATTGGGTGAAAACATCGCCACCGCGCAGGGCGAGGTTGTGCATCGCAACGACATGATGGAGTTGATCCAGTATGCCCCGACCACCGAAGAGGTTCACGCGACGCCGATCGTCCTGTTTCCTCCGTGGATCAACAAGTTCTATATCCTTGATCTCAAGGCACAAAACAGTCTCATCCGCTGGATCGTTGATCAGGGTTATACGCTGTTCGTCGTCTCTTGGGTCAATCCCGATGTGAGCTATGCCGAAACCGGCATGGAAGACTATGTGGAGCAAGGGTTTCTTGAGGCGATTCGCATCGCCAAGAAGATCACCAGCCAGCAGAAGGTGAATGCGGTTGGCTATTGTATCGCCGGCACCACGCTTGGGCTGGTTCTGTCGCTGTTGAAGGCACGCGGCGACAAGTCGATCAAGTCTGCGACTTTCTTTACCGCGCTCACCGATTTTTCCGAGCAGGGCGAATTCACGCCGTTCCTTCAGGACGATTTCGTGGACGGGATCGAGGCCGAGATCGCGGCGCAGGGTGTGCTGCGGTCGTTTATTCTGGGCCGGACGATGAGCTTTCTGCGGTCGAACGACCTGATCTATACGCCTGCGATCCGGTCCTACATGATGGGCGAGGCCCCACCGGCCTTCGATCTGCTTTATTGGAACGGGGACGGCTCGAACCTGCCGGGCAAAATGGCGATGCAGTATTTGCGCGGGCTGTGTCAGCGCAACGAATTCGCCAAAGACGGGTTCAATCTTTTGGGAGAGACGCTCAGGGTCAGCGATGTCGAGGTGCCGTTGATGGCGATCACCTGTGAGACCGACCATATCGCCGCGTGGAAGGATTGTTACCGGGGTGTGCAGAAGATGGGGTCCAAGGACAAGACATTCATCGTCTCTCAGTCGGGCCATATTGCGGGTATCGTCAATCCGCCAAGCAAGAAGAAATATGGACATTACACGAATGACGATCTGACACTCGGGGCCGACGAATGGTTCGAGAGCGCGGAGTTCCACGAAGGGTCATGGTGGGGCCGCTGGGAGGCCTGGCTTCGGAAACGGTCGGGCAAGAAAGTGGAGGCGAGACAGCCAGGATCGAAGGAGTATCCGCCCATCGCCCCGGCCCCCGGCACCTATGTGCTCCGCAATGCAGGCCAACTTTCCGAGTGACTCCAACGCGGTAGTTGCGAATTGCTGCAATGCAGAAAAAATCCTTGAAATGCTGCAGCGCGGCGTCTATATTGTTTCCAGACGCAGCAATCCGGGGCAACCCGCACACAGTATCGAGGATTTTACCAATGGCAAAAGCACAAGACTTCAACACGATGATGAAAGACTTCATGGGCGCGTTCCCGATGGACACCAAAGCTCTTGAAGACGCTTTCAAGCACCAAGCCGACCTGAGCGAGAAGTTCTCGGGCGTGGCGCTCGAGGCAGTCGAGCAATCGGCCGATATTTCGAGCAAATGGACCAAGGAAACTCTGTCTCGCATGAACGATGTGAGCAAAGCCAAGTCCGATCCTGCCGACTACGCCAAGGCCGTGACCGATTTCGCATCGGCCAACGCCGAAGTCGCAGCCGAGAACATGGCCGCCTTCGCCGAAATCGCGAAGAAAGTTCAAATGGAAACCGTCGACCTGATGATGGCAAACGGCAAAACCATGCAGGACGATGCCGCCAAAGCGGTCAAAAAGGCCACTGACGATGTGTCGGCCGCCGCCAAGAAAGCATCGGCTTCGGCTTCGAAGTAAGCACAGATTAGGGTTTCGTGGCACGACGACCTCCCAGTCAGTGTCACGACCTGTGAAGGGCGAGCGTAATGCTCGCCCTTTCTTTTTTCGCATCATAGGTTAAGCTATGCTGCACCGCTGCATCATGGGAGGGTCTTGCGTGGCAGATACCGACAAACCGCTGTTGATCAAACGCTATGCGAGCCGGCGGCTCTATAACACCGAGACGTCCGATTATGTCACCCTCGAGGATATCGCCCATTTCATCCGGGACGGGCGCGAGGTGCAGATCATCGACCTGAAATCGGGCGATGACCTGACCCGGCAATACCTGCTTCAGATCATTGCCGAACACGAGAGCCGGGGCGAGAATGTTCTTCCGATCAACGTGTTGACCGATCTTGTCCGAACCTATTCGACGCAAGCAGGCTCGATGGTGCCGGAGTTTCTGGCGCAGAGCTTTGACCTGCTCCGCGAGGGGCAGAGCCAGATGATGGAAAATATGACCCGGGCCAACCCGTTGGCGAACATGCCGGGCATGGACGCCTTTCGCGCACAGCAGGAGGCCTTTCTCAAGGCGGTGAGCAGCGGCTATGGCGCGCCGGGATCGACCATGCCGGGCATGCCGGGGGCGGACACACCCGAGGCCGGCGACGACAGCCGTGCTGCGGATGAAAACCTTGACGAGATCAAAGAGCAGCTGGCCGAATTGCAGCGAAAGCTTTCCAAGCTGGACAAGTAGAACAGATGGTCGAGAGCCCGGGCCGGATCACCCTTTGGGGCATCGAGATTTTCATGGCTGCTGCCGATGAGCGCTCGATCTCTGCCGCTGCGCGGCGGTTGGGGGCCAGCCCCTCGACCGTGAGTCAGCAGCTTACCAATCTTGAGAGTGCCGTGGGCGCGACCCTTTTGGATCGCAATGCCCGTCCGGTCCGCCTTACCAAGGCGGGCGAGATCATGCATCGTCGCGCGCAGGCCATCCTGAACGAGGCCGCGCAGGCCCGGGCCGAACTGGCGATGTCGGACCTGTCGATGTTGACGCGGTTCCGGCTTGGTATGATCGAGGATTTCGAGGCGGATGTGACGCCGCAACTTCTGACTCACATGGCCGGAGAGATCAGGGGATGCCAGTTCCTGCTTGAGACCGGGGCGAGCCATCATCTTTACGATCTGCTCGATTCGCGGGCGCTTGACGTGATCGTGGCCGCCGAGCTTGGTGGTGAGGCGGAGTGGGTCGAGGTGCACCCGCTTCTGCGTGAACCCTTTGTGGTGGCGGCCCCGCGCGGAGTGATGCCGACCGAGAGTGACCGGCTTTTGCGGCATCTTCGGCGTATGCCGCTCATTCAGTATACACAGCGGCATTACATGGGCCGTCTGGTCAGTTCACATATTGCGCGGCAGAATATCACCCTGCCGCATCGTTTCGAGTTGGACAGCTATCATGCGATCCTTGCGCTGGTCGGGCAGGGGCAGGGGTGGACCATCCTTACACCGCTCGCGCTTAGGCGGGCGCAGCGGTTCGCGGCGCAGATAGATGTGTTCGACCTGCCGTTCGAACCTCTGAGCCGGACGATAAGCCTGACCGCGCGGCGCGGTATCTTGCAGGACATGCCGACGAATGTGGCGGCGACGCTCAAGCCGATCCTGCAAGAGACGGTGATTGCGCCGTCTGTCGCGCGGCATCCGTTCCTGCGCGAAACGCTCAAGCTTTTGTAAGGTGTTTCGAGTGCGATCCGTGGCACGGGCTTGCGCGAAGTGCTCTATGACGGCGCTTCAAACCGTATGTCCGTGCGATAGGCCGGATCGTCCAGAAGTTCGAAATACCGCGCCCTGAGTTTGCGGGCCACGGGGCCGGCCGCGCCGTTCGACACATGCCGGTCATTCAGGCGCGCCACGGGAATGACCCCGCCCCCGGAGGTTGAGAGAAACACCTCGTCTGCCTTAAGGAGCGCGGTGGCGGACAGGGGCTCTTCGCTGACGTCATGGCCTTCGGCGCGGGCCATTTCGATAACCGTCTTGCGGGTGATTCCATGCAGCACGCCGTCGCGCGGGGTGACAATCCGGTTGCCGGTGAGCGCAAAAACATTGAAGCCCGGACCTTCGGTCACATGGCCCGTGTGATCGGGCAGGAGAACGGTTTCAAAACCTGCGTCCTTTGCCTCGAACAGGCCGGCGGTGAAATCACCCCAATGATAGTTCTTGATCAGGGGATCGACACTTGTTGGTGGAATGCGGTGGGTCGTGTCGGAGAGGCGCACCGCCACGCCATCATCGGCCTGTTCGGGGCGGACCACGTGGATATAGGGCACGCACCACGCATAGAAGTGGTTGGCACAGTCACGTGGGTCACGGCTCCCCGGGATCACGGGTGTGCCACGCGCAGCAACCATGGCCACGTAGGCGTGACGCAGCCCCGCGCGGGCGACCATATCGTGCAGGGCCGCTTTGATGGTTGCCGGGGTCATGCCGGTGTCCATCCGCGCGGCGGCCATCGAGGCCATGAACCTTTCCAGATAGTCGGAGAGGCGGAAGAAGCCGCCATTCCAGACAGGCACGACATCATAGGTGACATCGCTATGGGTGACCCCCCAGTCCGTCACGCCGATGGTGGCCTGTTCGATTGGCACGATGTCGCCGCGCATCCAGGCGGCACCTTTGGAAAAATCTGTCATGCGCGATGTTGGTGGTCTTGTGGCATGGGACGCAATGGAAAACCCACCGAAACAAGAAAAAAGGCCCCCTTGGTAGGGGCCTTTCCGGTGATCCATGCGCAGTTTCGGACGTTATTCCGCGTCGCTGTCTGTGCGCTATTCCGCGTCAACGGCCGAGTGGTAATGCTCGTCCTTGCCGTATTTGGCGATCTTGTCGCGGTGATACTGCTTTTCCCATCTGATGCACCAGATGTGCCAGCCGATCCATGCTGCGACGCAGATCACGAGCAGGATGAATTCGGTGCCCTGCATCGGGTAGATCGGCCCCACTTCGGCCAGGTCAACGGCCCAACTGTCGATTCCGGTTGTAGACATGATGTCTTTCCTTTCGTGTCAGGTTTGGCTCAGGTGCCGATTTCTTCGCGGATCGCTTCGCGCACTTCACGCGCGGCGCGGGTCTCTTCCTGCTGGCTGCTGAAGTCGAGACCCAGAAGTTCGACTTCGCGCGGGATGCGCAGCAATCCGAAGGCGTGCAGGATCTTCGAGACGATATAGCCCGGCAGGAAGCCCAGCACACCGAACATGATCACAGCGCCGATCGTGTTGCCCAGCGGGTTGATCGCGGCGTAGCCCTCATAGGGCGACGACGGATGACCCCAGAGCATGAAACCGCAGATCACGAGGCCGATGAAGCCCGCGTAACCATGCACGGCCACAGCACCCACAGCATCGTCGATCTTGAACTTGCGTTCGACCCAGAAGTGCAGCTTGTAGGCCGCCGCCGCGCCGATGCCGCCGATAATCATCGCCTGCATCGGGTGGTAGAGGTCATTGCCGGCCGAGGCCGTGATGATCCCTGCGAGACCGCCCGAATAGGTCCAGAACGCATCGCCCTTGGACACCATGAACGCCGCCAGCATGCCGCCCGAAAGGGACATGAGGAAGTTGAACGTGATCGCACCAAGCGTGGTGGGTGTGAGATAGATCGTCGTTGCCGTCCATGTGTCGCCGGCGATCTGGCCACCGATGCCTTCGGGGCTGATCAGCGGGACGTTACAGGCCACGTAGAAGCCCCAGAAGCCGGTATAGATGATGAAGAGACCGACGCAGACCATCCACGGGTTATGTGGCAGAATATCGCGCGGCACGCCTTCCTTGGAGAACTTGCCAAGGCGCGGTCCGAGCACCACCAGCACACCAAGCGCGAAACCGCCCGCGATGGCATGGATCACGCCCGAGGCATAGGCATCGTGGTAGCCCAGAAGCTGAACCATCCAGCCGCCGTAATGCCACCCCCAAGCCGCATCGACAATCCACGCGCCCGAGCCGATGACCACGGCGAGTATCCAGAACGCGCCAGAGTTGATCCGTTCGATTACTGCCCCAGAGACGATCGAGGCCGCCGTCCAGGAAAACAGCAGGAACGCCGCCCAGAAGACCCCTGTGATCCGGTCTTGCAGGTTTGTGGCCATGATGTCGGAGGTCGGGCCGTTCGGCGCCGCATCATCCCAGAGAATGCCGCCCGTGAACCCCGGACCATTGGGCAGCGCCCAGTAGATCCACCAGCCAAAGAAGAAGAATGTGATCGTGACCAGCGGAATGATCATCGAGTTCTTCAGAAGCGTATGCATGTGATTTTTGCGGCGGCTGGCGCCGACTTCGTACATGCAGAAGCCCACATGGATCAAAAACATGAGTGGTATCGTCACCCAGTAATAGAACTCCGTGAACACCGTTGTCAGTGCATCGATGTTATTTCCCATTCAATTGTCCTCCCGTTTTTTCGCGTGCCCGAGATCGTGTCTCTTTTAGTCAGGGCATTGGATCAAAATTGGATCAGTAACGTGATACCGATATTACGCCAATCTTTTCTGAATCCCGAATATTTTTGATCCAGACGTGCGAAAATATTAAACCGGATTCGCGTCATTCACATAGGGAATATTTTATTCATTTTGATTGGGATGCGCGAAATGCTGAGATGTGCCAGATAAACATCTGGGATGGTTGGAAAATCCACTTATTTGAATGAGGCTTTGGGCGCCGGCGCTGATCAGGGCTGAATTGGGTTCGAGCGCGCATACCACGATTGGCCGCTCAGTGGGCGGGCCAAAAACGCGATGCGATTCGCGGGTGATGCGATTCAGGTGCCGAAGGCGCGGGTGTCTGCGGTCACGTCTTGGGCAGCCCCGAGAAGGGCCTCGGCGATCAGTGTCAGCTCATCGCGTGAAAGGCGCACGGGCAGCCGCACGTCGCAAGCCCGCATCAGCATGGCACGGGTTCCGGGAAGCTCGGGGGTGCCGCCGGGCAGGAAGTTCCAGTTCCAGAACGCGCGGGCATTATCCGCGCTTTGACCGAAAACCTGCACTTTGATGCCGCGTGCGGCCGCGGCCTCGGCGAAGGCCAGTGTTTCGGCATCGCTGAGGGATACGAGATTGAACTGAATGGAATCCGGTGCCCGGCGTTCCGGTGTCAGGGGGGCGGGCACGGAAATGATCGGCGACGCGCTGATGAGGTCCGCCACGAAATCATGATTGTCGCGTCCGCGTGCCACACGGTCCGCCAGCAGCGGAAGCTGTGGCCGGATTACCGCCGCCGAGAGGTTGGACAGGCGCAGGTTGTAAAGTGGAAGGCGGTTTTGCCAGCGGCCGAAGGCATCGCGCAGGGCGGCATCATCGGCAGCCATATGCTTGGCCCAGTTATGCTCATACGCCCCCGACATGATAATCGCGCGCGCGATGAGATCGGGGTCGTCGCTGATCATGATGCCGCCTTCGCCGGCATTGACCATCTTGTAGGACTGAAACGAGAAACATCCCACGCGGCCCAGCGTGCCGATGTTGCGACCATTCCATGTCGTGCCGAGTGAATGGGCCGCGTCCTCGATCACGGGGATGTCGCGCGCCGCGCAGGCCCGCATGATCGCATCCATGTCCGAGGTGTGGCCACGCATGTGACTGACGATCACCGCCGAGATACCGTCAAGCCGGGCGGTGAAATCCGCGATGTCGATGCGGTAATCCTCGCCCACTTCGCACAGGACCGGTTGGCAATCGGCATGTACCACCGAAGAGGGCACGGCGGCAAAGGTGAAGCCGGGAATGAGCACGCGGGCATCGCGCGGCAGATCAAGCGCCTTGAGCGACAGGAAAAGCGCGGCCGAGCAGCTTGAGACCGCGAGGGCATAGCGGCTTCCGAGCAGGTCCGCGAATTCCCGCTCAAGCAGTGCAACAGGGGCGTCCGACGGGGCCGTGTAGCGGAAAAGGTCGCCTGATAGGAGCAGGCGGTCGATTTCGGCGCGCGCCTCTTCGGGGATCGGTTCGGCGTCATGGACGTTGGGCATCTGGCTCATGTTCATCATATCCGAATGTTACTTTCGGATTTTCTAAACGATTTTGGCGCGGGCGAAAAGCCCTAATGCCCGGCGCTATTTCAGCTCGACCTCAACAAAGGCCATGGGCGCGGCACCTGCGTTGATCACGTTATGCTCGACGCCTTCGTCGCGGGCATAGGCCGTTCCGGCGGGCACGGTAACGTCCCGCGTTTCACCGCCGGGCAGTTCGAGACGCATGTTGCAGTCCGTGAGGGCGGTGATCACGTAATTCATCTCGTGGCGGTGCCAGCCCGTCTGATCTCCGGGGGCGAAGTCAAAACGGGTGACGCGCGTGCGGGCGTCGTCGATAAGCGTGGTGGCCGAGCAGGTCATGGTCATGGCGCGGTCTCTCCTGAATCGTGGATTGGTCGGGGCATTCTGCACAGGCGCGCGTGATTGGACAGGGTGATCGTGCGGCGCCTTCGGCTTGAGTCCGCGCGGGGGATCACTTTGCATGGCTCGGCAAGGCCGCGGTTCAGGCTAGGGCAGGCTATTCCTTGCGCGCCCGATGCTCTTTCCAGCGCAGAACCATGTTGGCGCCCAGCGTCGCGACGGGCTCGGGCGGGAGGCGTTTGGGTGCGGCTTCGGTGGTGAAGCGGCGGCTGATGTCGCTTTGGTGTCCACAGGCTGCCTCGGCGGCGGCGATGCCGGTCAGGGTTCCGCGCGCGGTGCCGAGCCCGTTTTGAACGCAGGCGGAATAGAGGCCGTCATCCAGCGCTCCGGTGACCGATACATTGTTCAGCGACAGGCAGAGATGGCCGGCCCAGACATATTCCTGACCGATCCCGGAAAGCGCCGGGAAGCGGGCCGCGAAGTTTTCACGCATCCGGCGCGCGGCACGGGCAAAGCCGGCGCGGCTGGCCTCCATGCCGGGGCGGAATTCGGTGCAGGTGCGGGTGATGATGCGGTTGCCGCCTTGCGCGGTGTCGATGCGGCGCATGGTGGTGCCCATTGGATCAGACGGGGTGATCCCCCAGCGGGACGCGCCGCCGAGGGTTGCGAGGGTGGCCGGCTCGAGGTCCTGTGTCATGGAGGCGAAAAGGATCACATGCATGAGGCGCCCGCGCGCGAAGCCGAAGCTTTCGATATGGCCGTTGGTGGCCATGATCACCTGTGGCGCGGTGACGGTATGACCGTTCGATGTGACCGACCAGTCGGGGCCGCGCCGTTCAATGGCTGTGACGGGGCTGTCTTCGTGAAGCGTCATACGGGGGGCAAGCCCCGAGGCGAGGCCACGGATATAGCCTGCGGGTTGGAGCATGGCGGTGCCGGGGGTGTATAGGCCGGAATGGTAATAGTCTGACCCGGTCATCTCGCGCATGGCGTGCGCGTCGAGCATTTCGTGCGGTTCATTCAGCGATGCGAGGTGGCGCGCATAGGAGAGGTTGGCGGCATGGGCGTGTTCGCCTGCCGCGCCGTTCACCTTGCCTGCCGGGTCGAAATAGGCGGGGGCGATGCCGTATTCTTGAACCGCCTCGGCGGCAAAGGCGATGGCGCTCCGGTTGAGCCGGGTCATCAGGCGATCGTTGTCGCCGCCGCCGTGGCCAGCGTAGTCATCCGATTGAAGGTCGTGGGGCAGGTCGATCATGAAGCCCGAGTTGCGGCCCGAGGGGCCTTCGGCCACGCGCCCGGCCTCGAGCATCACGATACGGATATCGGGGCGAAGTTGCAGAAGGCGCCGCGCCGCCGACAGCCCGGCAAAGCCCGCGCCGATGATCACGATATCCGCCGTCGCGTCCGAGTCGATCGGCCGGGCGGGCGGCGCTGCGGGCAGGATCGCGTTCCAGCCCGCCGGCCCGGTCTGACGCGGAAGGCGGCGCGCGGTGATCTGCGTCATGGGCTTGCCCTTAGCTGATGCGGTCGGGGCCGCTGTCGGTGAGGTCGAGCCAGATGGTCTTGAGCTGGGTATACTGGTCATGGGCATGAACCGAGTTGTCGCGTCCGCCAAAGCCGGACTGCTTGTAGCCGCCGAAGGGCGTGGAGATGTCGCCCTCGCCGAAGCTGTTCACGGTGACGGTGCCGGCGCGCAGGGCGCGCGCGCCGCGTATGGCGCGCTTGGCGTTGGCGGTGAAGATCGACGCGGCGAGGCCGTATTTCGTGTCATTGGCCACCACGATGGCCTCGTCGAAGCCTTTTACGGTGATCACCGACAGCACGGGACCAAAGATTTCCTCGCGGGCGAGGGGTGTGTCATTGCCGGGGACAGATATGACCGTCGGTTCGACAAACGCGTCGCCCGAGGTGCCGCCACCCATGATCACATCGGCCTTCTTGGCCTTGTTCAGGTAGCCACAGACCTTGGTGTAGTGGTCCTGGCTCACGAGCGCGCCGATGCGGGTTTCGGGGTCGAGCGGGTCGCCCACGATCCATTCGCGGGCGGCTGCCTGAACCTTGTCGAGGAGCCGTTCTTTCACGTCCTCGTGGACGATGAGGCGTGACGCCGCCGAGCAGTTTTCGCCCATGTTCCAGAAGGCGCCGTTGACCACGTGTTCGGCCACGGTATCCAAATCCTCGGCGTCGTCCATAACGATGCAGGGGTTTTTGCCACCCATTTCGAGGACAACCTCCTTGAGGTTGCTGTCGGCGGAGTAGTGAAGGAAGCGGCGGCCCGTTTCGGTCGAGCCTGTGAACGACACCATGTCCACATCCGGGTGCAGGCCCAACGGTTCGCCCACGTCCGGCCCCGTGCCGGGAACCACATTGAGCACACCCGCCGGCACGCCGGCCTCATAGGCGAGTTCGGCAAGGCGCAGCGCGGTGAGCGAGGTTTCCTCGGCAGGTTTGACCACCACCGAGCAGCCCGCCGCAAGCGCCGGGCCAATTTTCCACGCCAGCATCAGGAGCGGGAAGTTCCATGGCAGGACAAGCCCCGCCACGCCCACCGGCTCGCGCACGACCATCGCGATGTGATCGTCCGACGCAGGGCTGACCTGATCGTAGATCTTGTCGATCAGTTCGGCGTGCCATTTGATGCAGTGAATGGTTTCGGGGATATCCACGGTTTCACAGTCGAAAATGGTCTTGCCCGAGTCGAGGCTTTCCATGACCGCCAGTTCGCGGGCGTTGCGTGTCATCAGCTTGGAGAGGCGAATGAGCACGTCCTTGCGCTCGGACGGGTGCAGCCGCGACCAGCGGCCACCCTCAAAAGCGTCGCGTGCCTTTTCGACCGCGAAATCCACGTCCTCGGACGCGCAGGCGGCGATATCGGCCAGCTTGGCCCCGGTGGCGGGGTTCAGCGTTTCGAAAATGTTGCCGGATTTGGCAGGCCGGAAGCTTCCGTCGATGAACGCGTTGACTGGGAGGGTGAGATCGGCGGCGATGGCTTCGTATTCGCCGCGTGTCAGAAGATCGCTCATGGCTCAGTTCTCCGCCTTGATGTCTGCGATGGTGCGTTTGAGGACGCGGATGACCTGTTCAAGCTCGCGCTTGTCATCCTTGTTGAGGGGGCGCAGGGGCGGGCGCACGGTGCCCGCGTCAAGGCCCGCCATGGTGGTGCCGTGTTTGACGCATTGGATGAATTTCCCGCCCTGTTCGAGCACGCGCATGAGCGGCATCATGGCCGACATGATGCGCCGCCCCTTGGAGAAATCACCCTGAACGGCGCAGGTTTCATAAAGGAATACATGCTCTTCCGGCAGGAAGTTGGATCCAGCGCAAATCCAGCTTCGGGCGCCCCAAGCGAAGAATTCGAGCGCCTGATCATCCATGCCGCAGGACATCTGGATATGAGGGTAATCGCGGGCCAGAAGATGCACGCGGTTGATGTCGCCCGAGCTTTCCTTGATGCCGATGACATTGCGCGAGCGGCCCACGCGGTCGAGGAATTCCTCACCCATGTTGACGCCCATCCGGCCGGGATAGTTGTAGAGGATGATCGGCAGGTCGGCGGCGCGATCCACCGCGAGCGTGTTGAGCGCGTTTTCCCGTTCGGTCGGCACCGAATAGGGCGGGGTGCCGTGCAGGATGCCATCAAGACCGAGGTCGCGCGCGCCCTGTGCCAAAGCGATGCTGTCATCGGTTCGCATCATGCCCGTCCCGAGAAAGAGCGGCAGCCGACCATTGAGCCGATCCCGCGTGGCGCGGGCGATTTCAAGGCGCTCTTCGACCGTCTGGGTATAATTCTCGCCTGTTGAGCCGCCGGTGATCAGCCCATGAACGCCTGCGTTGACGAGGTGATCGACGACGTCTCCGAGCGCGTCATGATTGACGGTGAAATCGTCGTTGAGCGGGGTCACGACGGGGGTGTAGATCCCTTCGAGCGTGAAGCGTGGTGCCATGGCGGCCTCCCATAGGTGTCGGCGGTGCGGGCCTGTGTTGGTATAAGCCAAACCTAGGGCCCGTGGTCGTGAAGCGGTTGCCCGGCGGTGTATCGCAGATTCGGAGGCGGAAAAAGCGAGAATGCCCTTGGGGTGTGCATAAGGTATACCTTATGGCGCGACCTGCGGCACGGCGGATCGGACCGCTGTGCCATCGCGAAAAATGTGTCGATTATGCGCGCGCGCGTCTGGCGGCAGCGCGACAGGTCACATAGGATGAAACGATGAGCAGCAAACCCAGATTCATCCACCTTCGCGTTCACACCGAATATTCGCTTCTTGAAGGCGCGGTGCGGCTTAAGAAACTGCCCGAACTTTGCGGGAAAATGGGCATGCCTGCGGTGGCGGTGACAGACAGCAACAACATGTTTGCCGCGCTCGAATTCTCGGTCGCTGCACAGGGGGCGGGGGTTCAGCCGATCATGGGCTGTCAGGTCGATCTGGCCTATGGCGCGTCGGGCAAGGGCGAGGCCACGGCGCCGGTTGTCCTTCTGGCGCAGAACGAGGCCGGATACGAGAACCTCATGAAGCTCAATTCCTGTCTTTATCTGAGGGGTGATGGCGCGCTTGCGCATGTGCTTCCCGAGGAGTTGGAGCGGCATAACGAAGGGTTGATCTGTCTGACGGGTGGGCCGGAGGGCCCGATCGGCCTTTTGTTGCGGGCCGGGCAGAGACCGTCGGCCGAGGCACTTTTGGAGCGGCTGGCGCGGGCCTTTCCCGACCGGCTTTATGTTGAGCTACAGCGGCATCCGGGGGAAAACGGCCCGCCAGAGAGCGAGAAGTTGAGCGAGCGGGGTCATGTTGAGATGGCCTATGCCATGGACCTGCCGCTTGTCGCGACGAACGACGTCTATTTCCCCGAGAAGGACATGTTCGAGGCACATGACGCGATGCTTTGCGTGGCCGACGGGGCCTATGTGGATCAGTCGGGGCCGCGCCGCCGCCTGACGCCTGAGCATTATTTCAAAAGCCCGCAGGAAATGGCGACGCTTTTCGCCGATCTGCCGGAGGCTTTGGAGAATACGGTCGAGATCGCGCGGCGCTGCGCCTTTGGTGCATACCGGCGTGATCCGATCCTGCCGCGGTTTGCGGATGACGAGGTGGATGAGCTTCGCCGGCAGGCTCAGAAGGGTCTGGCCGAGCGGCTTGCCGTCATTCCGCACGCGGCCCCGGTCGAGGACTATGAAAAGCGGCTCGATTTCGAGCTGGGTATCATCGAGGGGATGGGATTCCCGGGTTATTTTCTGATCGTTGCGGATTTCATCAAATGGGCCAAGGAGCGGGATATTCCGGTGGGGCCCGGACGGGGGTCGGGCGCTGGCAGCCTCGTGGCCTATGCGCTGACCATCACGGACCTTGATCCGCTGCGCTACAGCCTTCTGTTTGAGCGGTTTCTCAACCCCGAGCGGGTGAGCATGCCCGACTTCGATATCGACTTCTGCATGGATCGCCGCGAGGAGGTGATCCAGTATGTGCAAGAGAAATACGGTCGCGACCGGGTCGGGCAGATCATCACCTTCGGCGCGCTTCTGTCGAAGGCGGCGGTGCGCGACCTCGGCCGGGTCTTGCAGATGCCTTATGGGCAGGTCGACCGGCTTTCGAAGATGATCCCCGTCGAAGGCGTGAAACCCGTGAGCATCAGCCAAGCGCTGGCGCAGGAGGATCGCCTGCGCGAGGAGGCCCGGCGCGAGGAGGTGGTGGACCGCCTTCTGAATTACGGCATGAAGGTGGAAGGTTTGCTTCGCAACGCCTCGACCCACGCGGCGGGTGTGGTGATCGGGGATCGTCCCCTTGATGAGCTGGTGCCGGTTTATCAGGATCCGCGCTCGGACATGCCCGCGACGCAGTTCAACATGAAGTGGGTTGAGCAGGCGGGGCTGGTGAAGTTCGACTTTCTGGGTCTCAAGACGCTGACGGTGATCCAGAACGCGATCGAACAGATCCACGGCGAGGGGCGCGACCTGCATATCGCGCAGGATGGCAGCACCATCTATGAGCCGTTCGAGGGCGCGGAGAACGATATCGGGCAAATCCCACTCGATGATGCCAAGACCTATAAGCTTTATGCCAAGGCCCGCACGGTGGCGGTGTTTCAGGTGGAAAGTTCGGGGATGATGGATGCGCTCAAGCGCATGAAGCCCGACTGCATCGAGGACATCATCGCGCTTGTCGCGCTTTACCGGCCCGGCCCGATGGAGAACATTCCCAAGTTCTGCGAGGTCAAGAACGAGCTTTCGGAACGCGAGACCCTGCATCCCAGCATCGACCACATCCTCGACGAGACGCAGGGCATCATCGTCTATCAGGAACAGGTTATGCAGATCGCGCAGGAAATGGCGGGGTATTCGCTTGGCGGCGCCGACCTGCTTCGTCGGGCGATGGGCAAGAAGATTCAGGAGGCGATGGACGCCGAGCGACCCAAGTTCATTGCCGGTGCCAAGGAAAACGGCGTCGATGACGCGAAGGCGCTTGAGGTTTGGAACCTTCTGGACAAGTTCGCCAATTACGGCTTCAACAAGTCCCACGCTGCGGCCTATGCGGTGGTGAGCTATCAGACCGCCTGGCTTAAGGCCAATCACCCGGTGGAATTCATGGCGGGCGTCATGAATTGCGATATTCACCTCACCGACAAGCTGGCCGTGTATTTCGAAGAGGTGAAGAAGGGGCTGAAGCTTGATTGGCTGCCGCCTTGTGTGAACCGGTCGGACGCGCATTTCGTGGTTCGGGACGGCGTGCTTCACTATGGGCTGGGCGCGCTCAAGAACGTGGGTGTGGAGGCGATGAAGCTGATCGTCGCGGGGCGCGAAGAGAGGCCCTTTTCGACGGTGTTCGATTTTGCACGCCGCGTGGATATCAAGCGGATTGGCAAGCGGCCGCTCGAGATGCTGGCGCGGGCGGGTGCCTTTGATGAGCTTGATCGCAATCGGCGTCGGGTATTCGAGTGTCTGGAGGCGCTGATGAATTACTCGGCCGCCGTGCATGAGCAACGCAATTCGAGCCAAGTCTCGCTTTTTGGTGAGGCGGGCGACGATTTGCCCGAACCGCGCATCGCGCCGGTGGAGGACTGGCTTCCCGCCGAGCGGCTGACAGAGGAATTCAAGGCGGTTGGGTTCTACCTTTCGGGTCATCCCCTTGACGATTACATGGGCGCGCTCAGGCGCAAGGACGTGAAGACCCTTGATGAAGTGACCGAGATGGTCAGGAATACCCCCGCTGTGGTCAAGATCGCGGGTGTGGTCGCAGGACGACAGGAGCGCAAATCCGCGCGCGGCAACCGTTTCGCCTTTGTTCAGCTCAGTGACGTGACTGGCGGTTACGAGGTGACGATGTTCTCGGAAACGCTTGAGACCTCGCGCGAGTTGCTGGAGACCGGATCGCAGGTTGTGATCACTGTGGAGGCGACATCAGAGGCCGATCAACTCAAGCTCTTGGCGCGCTCAGTCGCGCCGATTGACGGGGTGGTCGCCGATGCGGGCGCGATGGGCTTGCGCATCTTCGTAGAGACGCCAAGCGCGATTGCCACGGTGGCGAGTGTTCTGGAGCGCGCGCAAGAGGCCGCGCGAAACGCGAGCCGGGGCCCGGTGAGGTTTTGCCTTCTGGATCAAGGGCTTCCCGGTGAGGTTGAGATGGACGCAGGCCGAGAATTTGCCGTCAATCCGCAGATCAAGGGCGCGCTGAAGCATCTGGACGGGGTTTGGGACGTTCAGGAATTCTGAAGCTCGCTTGCCTGAAGGCCCCAAAAACCGGGCCTCATGTTTGAACAACATGCGCCAAGCGTAGCCGCCCGTCCGTTCCCAAGGAACGGGCGGTGCGACTTGAGGTCAGAACCGGTCGAGCGGGATGCGAAGATAGGCGTTGCCGTCATCCTCGGCCTGCGGCGGACGACCGGCGCGCAAGTTCATTTGCAGCACATGCAGCATACGATCGGGCAGGGAGAGCGTGGCATCGCGCGCTTCACGGATTTTCACATATTCGTCGCGCGGGGTTCCGCCGCCGAGATGAATGTTATGGCGACGTTGGTCCGCGACGGTCGATTCCCATTCCGGACCCGGTCGGGTTTCGGTCCCGTAATCATGCCCGATAAATATCCGTGTCATGTCGGGCAGGTTCAGAATTTCCATCAGCGAGCTATAGAGATCATCGGCGGTGCCGCCCGGGAAATCGGCCCGCGACGTGCCGGCATCGGGCTGCATGAACGTGTCATGCACGAAGGCCGCGTCATCGCCCACCACATAGGTGATGGAGCCGAGCGTGTGCCCGTCCGAAAGCATGACGCGCACCGGCAGGTTGCCGATTTCGAACGTGTCACCATCTTCGAAAAGACGCGTGAAATCGCGTTCGGGGTCGAAGGCATCGGGAAGGTTATAATAGTCGCGCCACAGGGCCGCGATATCGGGAAGGCGCGCGCCTATGGCGTTGGGCACTCCCAGTTTTTCGGCGAGATAGGCCGACGCCATGAGGTGATCGGCGTGAGGGTGCGTATCGAGCACCCATTTGATCGAATACCCCTCCGATTGCGCAAGGGCGACGATCGCATCGGCACCGCTCGGGTCGGTGCGGGCGTGGGCCGGATCAAAGCCCATCACGACGTCGATGAGTGCGGCCTCTCGGGTTTCGGGGCAGGCGACGATGTACTGAATGCTGCCGGTCGGGGCGTCATAGATGCCGATAATCTCGGCCGACCCGGGACCGGCGGAGGGGCTGCTGCGTGACAAGGCCATGGTCGTGTGTCTCCTCTGTTTGCGAATGCAACGACACAAGTGGCACGATGTTCCTTGTGGTCAAAGCGTTTCGAGGAAAACCTGAGATACGGGTGGTCGCGAAACGCTCTAATCCAGCCGTTGCGTCAATTCCGCCAATGCGTCGCGGTCCGTGTTGGTCATCTCCGCCGCGCGCGACAGAAAAAGCGTTGCCTGACTTCGCAGGATCAGCCCGTCATCAAGCACTTTGAGGTGATTTGCGCGCAATGTGTCGCCCGAGGATGTGATATCGGCGATAGCCTCGGCTGTTTCGTTCTTGACCGTGCCTTCCGTGGCGCCTTGACTGTCGACAAGCTGATAATCCGCGACCCCCCCACTGCGCAGGAAGTCGCGGGTCAGCCGGTGATATTTCGTGGCGATGCGCAGCCGGAAACCATGTGTCGCGCGGAACGCCGCCGCCACCGCGTCAAGATCGTCGAGTGTCGAGACATCGACCCAGGCCTGAGGCACGGCGAGAACAAGATCGGCATGGCCAAATCCAAGCTCGGCCAGTTCCTCGACCCGTGAGGTCCAGCCGCCCAGCTTTTCGCGCACGAGATCGGTGCCGGTCACGCCAAGATGGATGCGACCCGCCGCCATTTCGCGGGGAATTTCGCCGGCCGAGAGCAGGACGAGTTCGACATTGTCGATGCCTTCGACGCGGCCCGCGTATTCGCGCTCAGAGCCGGTCCGGGCGAGGTCGATGCCGCGCGCGCCGAACCATTCGAAGGTCTTCTCCATCAGCCGGCCCTTGGAGGGAACGCCGAGTTTCAGGCTCATGCCGCATCTCCCAGTTCGAGGGTGAGGCCGGGCCGGATCACGCCGCCCACCGCCGGAATTTCGCGCCCCGCGCCAAGCTGACGGGTGAGCGCGTCATAGCGTCCGCCGGTGGCCACCGGCGGAAGGGCCGGACGACGCGGCGCGGTAAAGCCGAAGACGAACCCATCGTAATACTCCATCTGGGTGCGTCCGTAGGATGCTTCAAAGGGCAGGGCGCGGGCGTCAATCCCGCGCGCCGAGATCGCATCGAGCCGGTCGGCAAGCCGGTCCACGGCGGGGGCGATGGCGGGCAGGTCCACGGCGATGTCGCGCAAGTGTTCAAGCGCGTCCGCCGCGGTGCCTCGTACAGAAAGAA
The DNA here is from genome assembly GCF_037083845.1 of Roseovarius sp. E0-M6. Lineage (NCBI taxonomy): Bacteria > Pseudomonadati > Pseudomonadota > Alphaproteobacteria > Rhodobacterales > Roseobacteraceae > Roseovarius > Roseovarius sp. E0-M6. The sequence continues at coordinate 423,787 of NZ_JBAPLA010000001.1, forward strand.
GCGCCTCGATGAGAGCCACTTCGTTTTCGGAAATGGGGTCGGCGGCGGCGTCTTCGTGAAGGGCTTCGATCCGTGCGGTGATCTCGGCGGCGCCGCGCAGGCCGATCAGGGCGCCCAGGCCCGAGAACGGATCGGCGGCGGCGAGAAGCGCCTCGCGCCCCGGCGGGACCGGCGCGCGCCCCGCGAACCTGTCGATCAGGGCGCGAAACCGGCGGGGCCGCCAGATATGCCGTTGCAGCGCCGCCTTGCGCCGATCGGTCGTGTTGAGCCCGGTTACAGCGGCCATCAGGATACCGATATCGCCCATCGCCGCAGTCAACCCGAGCGGTGCGAGCATGTCGTGGATCGAGGCGAACACCTCGGCGTCGGCCTGAGCGGGATCGTCGCGGGCAAAAACCTCGTATCCGACCTGAATATATTCATTAGCGCGGTCGGGGTCGTCCTCCTGTCGGCGAAACACTTCGCCAGTATAGGTGTAGCGGGCGGGTTCGGCCCCGTGCTCCATGTGCATCTGGACCACGGGCACGGTGAAATCGGGGCGCAGCATCTGTTCGCCGCGCAGGGCGTCGGATGTCACATAGGCACGGGCGCGAATGTCTTCGCCGTAAAGGTCGAGCAGCGTTCCGGCGGGTTGCAGCACGGTGGTTTCCACCGGCTGCGCGCCCAAGCCCTCGAAGCGGGCACGCAGGCGGGCGGCCTCGGACAGAATGGCGGCGCGACTGGGCATCAGGCGTGGCTTTCGATGATCTCGAGCGTTTTCGCGACAAGCTGATCGCGGGGCACCTCGAATTGCGAGGGGCGCTCTTTCCATTCCTCGAGGGTGGCATTCTCCGCGATTTTTGCCCCGAGGATCAGATCCTTGATCTGAATGACGCCGCGCTCATGTTCGTCCGTGCCTTCGATGATGGCGACGGGAGAGGCGCGTTTGTCCGCATATTTGAGTTGGTTGCCGAAATTCTTGGGGTTCCCGAGATAGACCTCGGCGCGGATGCCGGCCTGACGCAGCTCGGCGACCATGGCCTGATAGTCGGCCATCCGGGTCTTGTCCATGACGGTGACGACGACAGGACCGCGCGCGTCGCTTTGGATGCGGCCCTTTTCAGCGAGCGCCGCCAAAAGGCGGTCGACCCCGATCGAGATGCCGGTGGCTGGGACGGCCTGACCGGTGAAACGCTTGACCAGATCGTCATAGCGGCCACCGCCCGCGACCGAGCCGAATTGGCGCTTGCGGCCTTTCTCGTCAAGGATTTCGAAGGTCAGCTCCGCCTCGAAGACCGGGCCGGTATAATAGCCGAGACCGCGCACGACCGAGGGGTCGATGACGATGCGGTCGGGGCCATAGCCTTGGGCGTCGAGGAGGGAGGCGATGGTTTCGAGTTCTTCGACGCCTTTCTCGCCCTGCTGTGAGCCTTGGACAAGGCCCTTTAGGTTCGCCACAGTTTCGGTATTCGTTTCGGCCTTCGACCCAAGAAATTTGATGAGTCCTTCGACTACGATAGGCGGCATGCTCAGACCGGGAATGAACGCGCCCGAGGCGTCCTTCCTTCCGTCTGTCAACAGTTCAACAACCCCAGCTACGCCGATTTTGTCGAATTTGTCGAGGGTTCGCATTATGTCATCGGCAATATCATAGGCTTTTTTCCGCCCGACCTTCATCGACTTTTCGATGACTGCAGGATTGCCCTCCAGCGGGTCGTTACCGAAGACACGGTCCATTACACTATCAATGACTCCGTTCAGCACCTTCCTATTGTTCACCCGCACCACGTAATCCCCGCGCGCGATCCCGACCGCCTCCAGCGTGTCGGCCAGCATGGCGCAGATCTCGGCATCCGCCGCCACGGACGGCGCGCCCACCGTATCCGCATCACATTGGTAAAACTGCCGATAGCGCCCCGGCCCCGGCTTTTCATTGCGCCAGACCGGGCCCATCGCGTAGCGCCGATAGGGCGTGGGCAGATCGTTGCGATACTGCGCATAGACCCGGGCCAGCGGCGCGGTCAGGTCATAGCGCAACGCCAGCCAGTCGCCCTTGTCACCGTCGTCGGCCTCCTGCCATGCAAAGACGCCGGCGTTCGGGCGGTCCACATCGGGCAGGAACTTGCCCAAGGCCTCGACGGTTTCAACCGCCGAACTTTCCAGCGCGTCGAAGCCATAGCGATGATAGACCCCTGCGATGGTGTCGAGCATCGCCTTGCGATCTCTGACTTCGGCGCCGAAATGGTCGCGGAACCCTTTGGGCGTCGCGGCTTTGGGGCGGGGGGCTTTCTTGTCTTTGGCCATGGCAGCAATCCTTGCCGGGTTACGTCGCCTGCGGGATAGCGGATGGGGCCAAGGGGGGCAAGACACGCCGTGGCCCAAGCCGAACGACTTGTCGGGCGATGCCGAAACCCTTAAGGAATTTCGCGACACACCTGCGACACGGATTTTCGCGAAACGAAGCGCAACATCCAAGCACTGCACGCGGGGTGTTTTAACCGATGTCCGGGGTCAAACGCTTTGGGAAGGTCGTATGGAACATCTCGAGGAAAAGATCGCGCATCTGACACGGCAGGTCGACGACCTGTCGGAGGTGGTGGCGCAGCAACAAGATCAACTGGACCGGCTCGCGCTGTTTATGGACAGGCTTCTGGACCGTGAGCGCGGGCGCGACGCCGAAGGCTCGGGCGGGATTGTTCTGGGGGACGAACGTCCGCCGCCACATTACTGAGACATGAAGACCGTGCTGCGGCGGGGCGCACGATCGGTGCGATATAAAAAGGCCGGACCCGCGCTTGGCGGGCCCGACCTTGGGCCATTCATGATCAGGCATGATCAGGTTCAGAAGCGGAAGCTCATCCGGGCCTGAACCGTCGTGGCTTCGACGTCGGTGGTGGTGGCCCCGAAGTCATCGAATTCATGGTAGAGCACTTCGCCGCCAAGGCTGATGTTTTCGGTCAGCATGTGTTCGTAACCGGCACCGACGAAATAGCCGTCTTCACTCCCGAGGTTGTCGGTGTCCGCCTGGGCGAAGCCACCGGTCCCATAGAGCAGACCATTGCCGATCTTGTAGCCGCCGCGCAGTTTCACGCGGAACACGCTTTCAAGGCTGTTGCCGCCGCCAAGGCCGATGTCGGCGAAGTCATAGTCGAGACCGCCACCAACAACGAAGCCGTTGCCGAAGTCATAGTCGTAACCGACGATGAGACCGCCGATCGCACCATCGCCGCTGGGGGCGGCGTTGCTTGTTACATCGGCATAGCCAAGCTCGGCACCGCCGTAAAAGCCGGTCCAGTCAGGCGAGGCGGGAACCACCGGTGCCGGTGCCACGGCCACGGGGTCTTCGATCACAGGCTCTTCGATATTGCCTGCGAAGGCCGGGGTGGTAAGTGCCAAGCCCGCGGCGAGCGCGGGAAGTGCTGTCAGTGTCCTCAACATGGAGATCTCCTCCGTTAATCGTTGTTGTGTCCCGCCCGGTCCCGGACCGGGCGTTCGCCCTGCCGGGAATTTTTCCCGGGCAGAACATCGTATTCTCGGCGCGTTGCCGATATGGGCTCAACTGGTGATTTCGGGGGCGAGTTCCAAGGGTCTGTTTCCGCGTCGGCGGCGTGTTGCCGTTATGCGACGAATGCTGGGCGGAAATTGGCGTGAGGCAGGGGGTGTCACAAAGAAGTTATTTCGCGTCAATGGTTTGTGCGCGCCCGGTGCGTCTGCGCCAAGAGGGGCACAGCCACGATGCCGGGTCAGAGAACACCAATATCCGCAAGCGCCGCAGACAGGCCCGGAGGCAGCGCGTCATCCTCATCGCGACCCGCGCTCAGGTCGGCGGGCGCATCGCTGGGAGCGAGATAGCGCCATCCCTGAAACGGGCGCTTGCGCGCAGCGGTGGTGCGCGTCACCTCGGGGTCGAGCACGATACCGCAGCGGCGGATTCCGTCCTGTCCAATGATCTCGTCAAGGCGGAGAATGCGTTGACGGCATTGAACGAAGCCCTGAATGACCCAATAGATCGAGCCGCCCGCCAGCACCTCGCTGGCGCGTTTGGGCCACATGCGGGTCACATGCCGGGGCAGTCCGTCCTCGCGCTCGGCGCGGCGGGCGTCTTGCCAGCGTATGAGGTCCTCGACCGAGTCGGTGCCGACGCTGAGCTTGATCAGGTTTACATGGGTTTCAGGCATGACGCCCCCGGTTCATATTCCTGTCATGCACTATGGCCCGTCGCCGCGCAAATTCAACCACGACAGGGCGCGATTCTCTGCTACGCAGGGGCAAACGCGCGAGGGAGGGGCCTGAATGACTGTGCGAGACGATGCCGAGGCGCTGCTTGATGCGGCAAGAGCGGCTTATGGTGATCATGTGAGCGATCCCGACGCCCGTGCCTCGCTGGACCGGATATTCGCGTCGGTCACGCGACCGGTCACGGTGCGGGACGGCGCAGGCGAGCGGCGCGAGGTGTGCGCGCATCTCGAAGCTTTGCCGCGCGGTGCGGCGCTTGGCAGTGAGACGCTTCAGAACCTTGTCGGGGCGTTCCTGCGGCTTGAGCCGTCGCTGAGATGGTATAAACGCGGTGGCGATGCGCCCAATGCCAACGAGGCGTATTTCGATGGTCATGCAAATGCGATGATCGTCGGGCCGGGCGGGCTCGTGCCACATGGCAACGCATGGCTTGGCGTGTCGCTTCTGGCGCCGGGGGTGCGCTATCCTGATCATACCCATCCGCCCGAGGAAACCTATCTTGTGCTGAGTGACGGAGAGTTCAGTCAAGACGGGGTGACGTGGTTCACACCCGGCATCGGCGGGACGTTCTACAACCCGCCGGGGATATTGCATGCTATGCGGTCCGGTGCTGTTCCGCTGTTCGCGATGTGGGCGCTTTGGGCGGACACCCGCGACTGAGGCGCGCGCGTCAGTCGCGCGCGCCAACAGGGTCACAACAGTGACTTGGCCTTTTCGGCCACGGCCTCGGCGGTGATGCCGAACTTCTCAAAAAGAGTTTCAGCCGGGGCAGAGGCGCCGAAACTTTCCATGCCGACAAAGCCCGCGCGCGCCTCGCGTCCGCGCTCACCACACAGCCAGCGATCCCAGCCTTGGCGAACCGCCGCCTCGACGCCGACGCGGACGGCCTGACCGCCGGGGAGCACGCGCTTGCGGTATTTCTCGTCCTGCTGCTCGAACAGTTCCCAGCAGGGCATGGAGACAACACGCGTGCCGATTCCGTCGGCTTGCAGCAGATCGCGCGCTGTCATGGCAATCTCGACCTCGGAGCCGGTGGCAAGGAGGATCGCTTCGCGCTTGCCCTCGGCATCGGCCAGCACATAGGCGCCCTGCGCCGTCAGGTTCTTGGTCTTGTGCTCGGTCCGCAGCGTCGGCAGGCCCTGACGGGTCAGCGACAGAACCGACGGCGTGTCCTTTGAGGTCAGCGCGATTTCCCACGCCTCGGCGGTTTCGATCGTGTCGCAGGGACGGAACACCATCATGTTCGGCGTGGCACGCGAAATGGCCAGATGCTCGACCGGCTGATGGGTCGGGCCGTCTTCGCCAAGGCCGATGCTGTCATGGGTCATGACGAAGACGCTGGGCACCTTCATCAACGCGGCGAGGCGCATCGAGGGGCGGGCGTAATCGGTGAAGCACATGAAGGTGCCGCCATAGGGGCGGATGCCGCCATGCAGCACCATGCCGTTCATCGCCGCCGCCATGCCGTGCTCGCGGATGCCGTAGTGAATATAGCGGCCCTTGCGGTTGTCGGTGTCAAAAATGCCAAGGTCGCCCGTCTTGGTGTTGTTCGATCCAGTGAGGTCGGCCGAGCCGCCAAGCGTTTCGGGCATGACCGGATTGATCACCTCAAGCACCATTTCGGAGGATTTGCGCGTGGCCACCTTCGGGCCTTCGGCGCTTACCTGTTTCTTGAGTGCCTTGATCCGCGCCGAAAGCTGTTTGGGGGGATCGAGGGCAAAGACACGGGCGAATTCGGCCTGTCGACGCTCGGACGCGCTGGAAAGGCGCGCCTCCCATGCCTTGCGATCCGATTCGCCGCGTGTGCCGATCTCTTCCCATGCCGATTTGATATCGGCGGGCACTTCGAACGGCCCCGCGGTCCAGCCATAAGCCTCTTTTGCGGCGGCCAGCTGATCGTCGTCGGTCAGCGCGCCATGGCCCTTGGACGTGTCCTGTGCGGCGTGGCCAAGCGCGATATGCGTCTTGCACGCGATCATCGAGGGCTTGGAGGATTTCTTGGCCGCCGTGATGGCATCGTCGATGGCCTGCGGGTCGTGACCGTCGATTTCCTGAACATGCCAACCGGCTGATTTGAACCGTTTGACCTGATCAGTATTGTCGGCCAGCGAGACCTCGCCGTCGATGGTGATGTTGTTGTTGTCCCAGAAGACCACCAGCTTGCGCAGCGCCTGCCGCCCGGCAAGGGTGATCGCCTCTTGGCTTACGCCTTCCATCAGGCAGCCGTCGCCCGCGATCACATAGGTGTAGTGATCGACCAGCTTGGCCCCGTAACGGCCGCGCAGGTTTTCTTCGGCGATGGCAAAGCCGACCGAGTTCGCGATGCCCTGACCCAGCGGGCCTGTTGTCGTCTCGATGGCCGGGTGCAGAAAGTTCTCGGGGTGGCCCGCGGTGGGCGCGCCCCATTGACGGAACGCTTTGATCTTGTCGATCTCCATACCCTCATGACCGGTGAGGTGCAAAAGAGAGTAGAGCAGCATCGAGCCGTGTCCGGCAGACAGGATGAACCTGTCGCGGTCGGGCCAATTCGGGGCCGCGGCATCGAACTTGAGGTGTTTTTCATAAAGCACGGTGGCCACGTCGGCCATGCCCATCGGCATGCCGGAGTGGCCCGAGTTCGCCGCGTTGACCGCATCGAGCGTCAAGGCGCGAATGGCGGCGGCTTTCATCCAGTGATCGGGGTTTGCAGAGCGGAGGGCAGCGATATCCACGGGGGCGCATCCTTTGGAAGGGGGGTATCTGATGCGTGGTGAATACCAGCGTGCGGGCAAAGTTCAACCTCTGCCGTGGCGTGGCGGGGCGCCACTTTGCATAAGACGCGCATTTTTGGCAGGCTTTGGGTAAAGTCGGGGCACAATCCGTGGAACCGCGATTCGCAGTCGCGGGTTGGACGGGTGAACCGGCAGTTTAAAAGCCTCCGGCACGAAAAAGACGAAGGGACGAGGATAGATGAGCGAGATCGAGGCGCTTCAGGGGCGCATCATGGCGGCGTTGGACAGGATTGGCGAAGGTGTCGAATCCATCCGGTCTGAACCCGCCCCACAGGACAGCGACAACGATGATGCCGCGCAGCTTCGTCAGGAGCTTGAGGACGAGCGCCTTGCCAATGCGCAGCTTGAGGAGCGTGTGAAATCGCTCAGCAGCAGGGTCAGGCAGATGGAAGAGGCGGGGCAGACCGCCGAGGCGAGTCGCGACACCAGCGACGCCACGCGCAAGGAGGCGATGCGCCGCATGGACGCCGAGCTTCAGGCGCTGCGTCTGGCCAATCAACAGCTTCGCGACAACAACGCCGCCCTACGCGAGGCGAACGAGACGGGCGTTGTCGAACCGCATCTGATCAACAAGGCGATGATGGCCGAGCTTGACGGGCTCAGGGCGGCGCGTGCGGCGGACCGCGCCGAGATGGATCTGGTGCTTGCTGAGCTGGATCAGACGCTTGCCAACTCAAATGGTGCGGCCGATGACGCGCCGCGGACGGAGGACATCTGATGCCCGAGGTGGAAATCGAAATCGGCGGCCGCAGCTTCGAAGTCTCCTGTCAGGAAGGCGAAGAGCATTACCTGCAGGCCGCCTCGAAGATGCTTGACGAGGAAGCCGCGGTTCTGACCGCGCAGATCGGGCGCATTCCCGAGGCGCGTATGCTTCTTATGGCGGGTCTCATGCTTGCCGATAAGACGGCGGGAATGCAGGACAAGCTGCGCGAAGCCGAGGACAAGCTCGCCGAGAAGGAGGCGGAGCTTGCGCAGCTTCGCGATGCAGAACCGCAGAAGATCGAAGTGCCGGTCATGCCCGACGGTGTTCGCGATACGCTCGCCGAGATTGCGGCGCGCGCCGAGGCGCTGGCCGATGAGGTCGATGGCAAACAGGCGGGATAGGATCAGGGCATGTTAACCCTGCGCCGTGGTCGAATGCCCGAACGCGGTTTCGATCGCGTTTGTCATTGCCCGCGCCGCAGGATCATCCACCTCCTTGGCCGAGGCCAGAATCAGCGTTGAAACCGGCATGTCCGGAAAACCCGCCGCTTTTGGCACCGGAACGAGCTTTGTGCCCGGCGTGCATGTGCCCAGAAGACCCACCGCGATGCCCGCTTCGATGGCCGCCGTGACGCCTGCGACGCTCTGGCTTGAATAGACCACGCGATAGGGGCGGGACATCGTATCGAGCGCCGCAAGTGCCACGTCGCGCCACCAACAGGCCTGATCGAACAGAGCGACCGGCAAAGGCTCGTGTTCCAGCACATCGCACCCCTCGCGCATCATCCAAGCGGTGGGATCGCGCATCAGGATACGATCGCCGGGACCGGCGTGCTCCACTTCATAGACAGCAAGATCAAGTGCCCCCCGGGCCAGCGCGTTGGGAAAACCCGCGCTGAGCGCGCAGGTGACCTCGAGTTCGACCTGTGGGTGCGATTGTGCGAAATGTGAAATGATGCGGGTCAGCCGTCCCTGTGTGTGATCGTCGGGAATACCAAGGCGGAGATGCCCGCCAAGCGCATCCGCGGTAAGCTGCCGGTATGCCGAATCGAGCGTCGCCGTCACCTCGCGCGCTACGGGCAATAGCCGCCGACCAAGAGCCGTCGGCGCGACGCCACGGGCGTGACGATCGAAGACCTGCGCGCCAAGCAAAGTCTCAAGCCGCTTGATCTGAAGGCTGGCTGCGGATTGCGTGCGTCCGATCCGGGCCGCTCCTTCGGTCATACTGCCGGTTTCGGCAATGGCCACAAAGCTGCGCAAAAGATCCGTGTCCAGATTTTCCATGAGATAATCTCATACCTTGAATTTGTAATATTCGTTTTAATTGTGAATTGGCGCGTGTCAGGATGCAAGCTGTCATCTGATCGGGGAACACATACGTGACACAGCCATCCAAAACGTCGATCCGGCTTTCGCGCGCGGTGATATGGCGGGTCGCCGTTGCCGTTCTGCTGCTGGCGGCCCTGGTTTCTTGGCCGGACACCGTGACTGCCATGGTGGGTTTCATCCTTCAAAGTTTCGTAGTGATTTCGCCGCTTGTCGTGCCGGGCATTCTTTTGGCCGCGTGGATCATCGCGAGCGGCGCGGATGCGCATGTGGCCCGTATCTTTGCGGCGCGCCCCGGTCGGGCCATTGTCGCCGCGTCGACCATCGGCGCGCTCACGCCGGTATGCGGGGTCACGGTGCTTCCGCTTATGGCGGGGCTTTTGGCGGCACGCGTGCCGCTGGCCCCGGTCATGGCCTTCTGGCTGTCGTCGCCGGTGACCGACCCTGCGATGCTGGCCACAACGGTGGCTATGCTCGGGGTCGGGTTCGCAGTGGGTAAAACCCTCGCGGCGTTCGCGCTTGGCCTCATGGGCGGGGCGGTGACGCACGCGATGCGGGGCGCCCCCTGGGCGCGCTTCGCGCTTCGTGACAACGGAATTGTGCGCGCCGTGGTGGCACGCCAAAGCGGCTGCGGCCCGCAGGACTTCATGCCGATGGTATGGCGCACGCCCGAGCGCCGCAGCATCTTTGTCGCGCAAACTTGGGCGACGACACGGCTTATGCTGGTTTGTCTCTCGCCCGCGTTCGCGGCTGAATATCTCTTGCATCTTTGGCTTGATCCGCGCGCGCTGAGCGGGGTTCTGGGGGCCCAGTCGGCTTGGGCCATTCCGTTGGCTGTGACGGTGGGTGCGCCGGCCTATCTTGACGGGTTCGCCGCGCTGCCGCTCACGCGGGGGCTCATGGCGCACGGTATGTCGCCCGGCGCGGCGATGGGTTTTCTCGTGTCGGGCGGAGTGGTCAGCATTTGGGGCGCGATGGCGATCTTTCCGGTGTTGCGGCTTAAGCCCTTCCTGCTTTATCTCGCGCTCGCGGTTTGCGGATCTTTGCTCGTGGCTTATGTGTTCGAGGCGGTGATGGCGCTTTGAAAGGATGATGGCGAAGATGCGAACAATCGCGGAACATCTCTTTATTTCATCTGAATGACGGACTAATATCCCCGCCATGAGCAGTTTCAGCGACTCCGACGCCTTCGAGGGCGCCTCTCTTTCGTCCCGCGCGATGGCAGCGCGGCCGATGCCATATCTTGACGGTCTCAACCCCGAGCAGCGCGAGGCGGTCGAGCGACTTTCGGGCCCTGTCCTCATGCTGGCGGGGGCGGGTACGGGCAAGACCAAGGCGCTGACCAGCCGGATCGCGCATCTGTTGAACACCGGCACGGCGCGGCCCAACGAAATCCTTGCCGTCACCTTCACCAACAAGGCCGCGCGCGAGATGAAATCGCGTGTCGGAAGCCATCTGGGGGAGGCGGTTGAGGGGATGCCCTGGCTCGGCACGTTTCATTCGATCTGTGTGAAGCTGCTGCGCCGGCATGCCGAGCTTGTGGGGCTCAAGTCGAACTTCACCATTCTGGACACCGACGATCAGCTGCGCCTTCTCAAGCAACTGGTGCAGGCGGCGGGCATTGACGACAAACGCTGGCCCGCGCGGCAACTGGCGGGAATCATCGACCAGTGGAAAAACCGGGCCTGGACACCCGAGACGGTGCCGGCAAGTGAGGCGAGCGCATATGATGGCAAGGCGCCGGGGCTCTACCGGCTGTATCAGGCCCGTCTGCGCGAGTTGAACGCGGTGGATTTCGGCGATCTGCTTTTGCATATGGTGGTGATCTTTCAGACCCATGCGGATGTTCTCGAGCAGTATCAACGCTGGTTCCGATATATCCTCGTGGACGAATATCAGGATACGAATGTCGCGCAATACATGTGGCTGCGTCTGCTTGCGGAGGGCCACAAGAACATCTGTTGTGTGGGCGATGACGATCAATCGATCTATGGCTGGCGCGGCGCCGAGGTGGGCAATATCCTGCGGTTCGAAAAGGATTTCCCGGGCGCGCATGTGGTTAGGCTTGAGCAGAATTACCGCTCGACCGAACATATTCTGGCCGCTGCCGGAGGCGTGATCGCGGGCAACAAGGGGCGGCTTGGCAAAGAGCTTTGGACCGACGCACGGGGCGGTGAGAAAGTGCGCCTGATCGGTCATTGGGACGGTGAGGAAGAGGCGCGCTGGATCGGTGAAGAGATCGAGGCGATGCAGAGCGGCACACGCGGAATGCGGGCCTTTTCGCTGGATGAGATGGCGATCCTCGTGCGAGCCAGCCACCAGATGCGCGCCTTCGAGGACCGGTTCCTGACCATCGGCATGCCTTACCGCGTGATCGGTGGCCCGCGTTTTTATGAGCGCAAGGAAATCCGCGATGCGATGGCCTATTTCCGGCTGGTCGTCTCGCCCGCCGATGATCTGGCGTTCGAGCGGATCGTGAACACGCCCAAACGCGGCCTTGGCGACAAGGCGCAACAGACGATTCAGCGGATTGCGCGTGACAACGGAATATCGCTCGTGGATGGGGCCGCGCAGGCGGTCGAGCAGGGTGCGATCAAGGGCAAGGGCGCGCAGGCACTGGGCAAGCTTGTCGTGGATCTGAGCCGCTGGGGCCGGATGACCGGCGACAAGAGCCTGAGCCATGTGGAGCTTGCCGAGATCATCCTTGACGAAAGCGGCTACACCGAGATGTGGCAAAACGACAAGACACCAGAAGCGCCGGGTCGTCTTGAAAACCTCAAGGAACTGGTCAAGGCCCTGGAAGGGTTTGAAAACCTTGGTGGGTTCCTTGAGCATGTCAGCCTTGTCATGGACAACGAGAGCGACGAGGCCGGTGAGAAGGTCAGCATCATGACCCTGCATGCGGCCAAGGGTCTGGAATTTCCCGCTGTGTTCCTGCCGGGATGGGAAGACGGGCTTTTCCCGTCGCAGCGCAGCATGGATGAGAGCGGCCTCAAGGGCGTCGAGGAAGAGCGGCGTCTTGCCTATGTGGGCATCACGCGGGCCGAAGAGGTCTGCACCATTTCCTTTGCGGGCAACCGGCGGGTCTTTGGCCAATGGCAAAGCGCGCTGCCGTCGCGGTTCATCGACGAACTGCCCGAGGGACATGTCGAAGTCCTGACGCCGCCCGGCCTTTATGGCGGTGGCTATGGCGCGGCGGGGATGGGCGGCGCCTCGAGCGGACTTGATGAGCGCGCGGCCAAGGCCGATGCCTATAATTCACCCGGCTGGCGCAGGCTTCAGGCGCGGGCGAGTGAACGCCCGATCAGCCAACCGCGCGAATCGAAATCGAGCGTCATCGACATGCAGGCGGTGAGCGCACACACGATCGGCCAACGGGTGTTTCACCAGAAGTTCGGCTATGGCACCGTCGAGGGTATTGAGGGCGACAAGCTTGAGATCGCCTTTGAAAAGGCCGGGCCCAAGAAGGTGGTGGCGCGATTTGTCACAGGTGTAGATGATGTGCCATTTTGAGCGTCGTCCACCATATATTGTGTGATCTGGCGCAAAGATTGCCTTCGATGGTCGCAATCAGGACTTGCGCGGTTGTGCGCTTCGGTTAATCTGATTGCCTCAGGGTGCCGTCCCCGCAAGGGGCCGGAGAATTGGGAAGCCGGTGAAAGCCCGGCGCTGCCCCCGCAACGGTAGGAAGGGGCGACAGGCGTAAGACCACTGGACCGCATGGTCCGGGAAGGTGCCCGTCGCAGGCCATCGGCCAACCTTCGAGCCCGGAAACCAGCCTTGGGATAACGTCAAACCGCGGGGGGCGGATAAGGCGGCACATGCCAGACTTATCAAGGCATAAGCCCCCAAATCTCACCTCGCCCCATCCGGCCCGGGGTGTGGCCGGGGAGAAGACAGACATGACGATGACACGTATCCTGAACGGGCTTGAGGACAGCGACGCGCATGGTGCAGAGGCGCGGGCCATGGCGCGGCTTGGGTTTCTTGAATGGGCGTTTGCCGCCGAAGGGCAGGTGACACCACAAGTGGCGCGCGACGCGCTTGCGCATCCGGCGGCGCAGCGGGCGGAAAGCGATGCCGCGCAGGCCTTCGTAGGGTATCTGCGAGAAGCGACACGGGCGTTTTCAGCAGCGCGCGGACGCCGGGGTCGAATGCGCGCTATTCACTGAATATCTTTTGAACGCAGATGGTTGAGGGCTATTTCGCATGTTTCTCGGCATAGGTCACGGCCTCATCGACCTCGGCCTGTGACGGATGGCGACCGGTGAAGCCATAGAGATAGCCCGCAACCCGTCCCTGACGGTCGGCCAGCGGTTCATCTATATCGAGCGCATAATAGCCAATCTGCTGATAATACAGGATGCGGGCGCGGATGTCGGCCTCGTCCGCGGGGTAGCCATGGCGCTCGAACATGGACTGGATCGCGGCCTGACGGATCGCGTCATTCGCGGCCATCTTGGCGTGAACGGTGGCATCGCGGCGTGACCACTCGCGAATAGCGAAGTCAAGTTTCTGTTGAAAAAGCAATGGGTTAATAAAGCATCTGAAAAACTGAGCCACCGCTTGCGTGATGGCGGCGGCGGGCAAGTCGCAATGCGCCACGAGCTGGGCCGTGGTGGCGGATTCCCAGTCTGCCAGAAGCGCGTCGAGCAGATCCTGACGGGAGATGAAATACCAGTAGAAGCTGGAGCGCGAGACGCCGAGCCGACGGCCGAGCGTGAGGATCTTGACCTCGCTCACGCCGTCCTCGATCAGCACCTTTCGCGCCGCATCAAGCCAGTCCTGACGGCTGACCTTGGCGTGGGGCGCGGGGCCGGTGTCGGGGGCATTTTCGCTGTCGGTATCCACGTCGGTATCCACGTCGGTATCGCGTCGGTGCGTCATATCGGGATGCACCCCACGTCGAAAGGTTCAACTTTCGGGCGCGGCGCCGCCCGCACGGGTAAGCCGCGCCACGCGGTCGCGGAACGCTTCCAGCCGGTCGGGATCGCAGATCGGGTCGGGGGCCGCATGCACGATCTCTTGCCACTTGGCGGTGGCGCGGGCCGACGCATCGAGCGCGCCGCGTTCGGTCCATGTGCCGAAATTCGACAAATCCCCGATGAGCGGTTCGTAGAATTCGGTCTGATAACGCTCCATCGTATGCGCCGCACCGAAGAAATGGCCGCCGGGCTTAACCTCGGCCAATGCGTCCAGGCCGATTTCCGCGTCGCCGGCTTGGGCTCCGGCGCAAAGCTCGGCGACCATCTGGAGCACTTCGAGATCGGTGATGAGCTTTTCGTAGGAGACGGTGAGCCCGCCTTCGAGCCAGCCGGCGGAGTGGACCACCACGGTGGCCCCGGCAAGGAAGCACCCCCAATTGCCGAACTGGGTTTCATTCGCGGCCTGCGCATCGTTGATGTTGGCGGCGGACCCGGAGGCGCAGCGCCACGGCAGCCCCAGCTTGCGCGCCAGTTGCCCCGCCGCGAGCGAGGCGCGGAAATGCTCGGGCGTGCCAAAGGCCGGGGCGCCCGACTTCATGTCCACGTTCGAGGTGAAGGTGCCATAGCAGACCGGCGCGCCGGGGCGGGCCAATTGCGTGAGGGTGATCGCGGCCAGTGCTTCGGCATGACTGAGGGTGATCGCGCCCGCCACGGTGATCGGTGCCATGGCCCCCATCAGCGTGAAAGGCGTCACGATCGAGACCTGCCCCGCGCGCGCGAAATCGATCAGCCCCTGCGCCATAGGGATGTCGAGCGTGCGCGGGGAATTGGTGTTGATGATCGTGTAACAATGCGACTCTGCGGTAAATTCATCATCGCTGAGACCGCGGAAGTCCTGAAGGAGTTCAAAGCTTTGCCTGACCTGCGGCGTGCCGCGCGAGAAGACGAAGGGGAGCTTGTCGGTCAGCGAGAATTGCGCGTCCAGCGTGGCGTAGTGGCGCAGATGTATCGGCACGTCCTGCGGCTCGATCAGGGGCGGGATCATGTGCAGGACATCGAACGCCTGTGTGAGCTTCAGCAACTCCCGGAAATCGGTTTCCGTGCCGGGGCGTCGGCCACGGGTGAGGTCGGTCGCGTGGGGGGCGCCTGCGCCCGGCTGAAACACCATGCGGCCCAGTTCGAGCGTGAGGTCACGGTCGCGGCTGGCGGCGCGGCATGTGATGCTGCGGGGCGCGATGGCAAGCGCCGCCTCGACGATGTCGCGGCCCAG
Organism: Roseovarius sp. E0-M6; assembly: GCF_037083845.1. Lineage (NCBI taxonomy): Bacteria > Pseudomonadati > Pseudomonadota > Alphaproteobacteria > Rhodobacterales > Roseobacteraceae > Roseovarius > Roseovarius sp. E0-M6. Next base: position 438,996 of record NZ_JBAPLA010000001.1, read on the forward strand.
ATAGACCATTTCGCTATCTTCATCGACATGCGCCCCGGCGCGGGCGAGAATCGTCCGGGCCTCGGGGAGTAGCACCTTGATTCCGAGCCGTTCGAGCACATCGAGCGCGGCCTCGTGCATCGCCTCGATCCGGTCGTCGGAAAAGACGTTCATGGTGGGAAAGGGGTTGCGCAGGTTGCGGTAATCGACCGTGCGGGCCGAGGTCTCGGCGGCGGCGTGCTTGGCGCGGCGGCCCCGGCGACGAGTTGGGGTGTCGAGCGTCATGATGGCCCTCTTTGGTGAGTCGCCACGACTCTAGACACATGTGTCCAGTGCGCCAAGAAAATTCAGTCGGCTTGCGCGCGTCCGGGTAATGCCGGAGGATGGCATTTTGCGGTATCGTCGCGCGGTGAAACCGTCCCTTAGCGGTTCGGGAATAGCTTCACGATGTGCGCAACAGGACTGGAAAGGACAGTGTATGATCAATTTTGAAACCTTCGGCGATCTGGCCGGTGTCGATGTGGGCCCCTTCGGACCGAAACCCACCACGCTGACAGAAGGTCAGGAGGAGGCGGCGGTCAAACTGTGGAGTTCGGCGGACGGGCACACGACGATCGGGGTCTGGGAGTGCACGCCCGGTCATTTCACCGCGGATCGGACCAAGGCGGGAGAATATTGCCACATCGTCTCGGGTCGTGCGACGGTGCGCGACAGCGACGGATCGCGTGAGCGCGAAATCGGGCCGGGTGATCTTTTGATCCTGCCCCAAGGGTGGACGGGTGAGTGGATCCTGCACGAGCACATGCGCAAGCTTTTCGTGATCAGCGCCTCGCCGCAGTGATCGAAAAAGCGGTGGCGGAAATGGTAGGCCCGGAGGGACTCGAACCCCCAACCAAAGCGTTATGAGCGCTCTGCTCTAACCAGTTGAGCTACAGGCCCGCCTGCCTTGCCTCCTAGGGGCAGGCGGAACCTGCGTCAAGGCTTTGACGATTGCGGGGGTGCGGTCTATCGGATAGAGGCAGGCCAGATCGGACGAGAGGGCACGGTATGAGCCAGAAGAAGAACGGCATCACCTATGCGGATGCGGGCGTCGACATAGATGCGGGCAATGCGCTCGTGGATCGGATCAAGCCAGCGGCGAAGCGCACGACACGCCCCGGTGTCATGTCCGGGCTTGGTGGTTTTGGTGCGCTTTTCGATCTCAAGGCGGCCGGATATTCCGATCCGGTTCTGGTGGCCGCCACCGACGGGGTGGGCACCAAGCTTCGTATCGCGATTGACACGGGGCATGTGGACGGCGTCGGGATCGACCTTGTCGCGATGTGCGTCAATGACCTTGTGTGTCAGGGAGCCGAGCCGCTTTTCTTTCTGGATTATTTCGCGACCGGGCGGCTTGAGACCGAAAGCGCGGCGCGCATTGTCGAAGGCATCGCCGAGGGATGTGTGCGCTCGGGTGCCGCGTTGATCGGGGGGGAGACCGCCGAGATGCCGGGCATGTATCCCGATGGCGATTTTGACCTTGCGGGATTTGCCGTGGGCGCGATGGAGCGCGGTGCCGCTCTTCCCGAGGGCGTGGGAGAGGGCGATGTCCTTCTGGGTCTGGCGAGCGATGGGGTGCATTCGAACGGATACAGTTTGGTGCGGAAAATTGTCGAGATGTCGGGCCTTGGCTGGGGGGCTGACTGCCCTTGGAGCGACGGCACGCTTGGTGAGGCGCTGCTGGCCCCGACGCGGCTTTATGTGACGCAGGCGCTTGCCGCGGTGCGCGAGGGTGGGGTTCATGCGTTGGCCCATATCACCGGCGGTGGCCTCACCGAGAACCTGCCGCGTGTCCTGCCCGAGGGATTGGGCGCGCGCATCGACCTTGGGTCATGGGCTCTGCCGGGGGTGTTTCAATGGCTGCGCCAAGAGGGCGGCATGGATGAGGCGGAAATGCTCAAGACCTTCAACTGTGGCATCGGCATGATCCTCGTGGTCGAGGCGGGGCGCGCTGACGCGCTCACCGCGCTCTTGGAAAACGTGGGTGAGGGTGTGACGCGGCTCGGTCACGTGGTGAGTGGTGAAGGCGTGACCTATGAGGGCGCGTTGAGATGACCGAGCGGGTCGCCATCCTGATTTCGGGCGGCGGATCGAACATGGCCGCGCTTATCGACAGTATGGCCGAAGAGGGGCATCCGGCCGAGCCCGTGCTTGTCGTTTCGAACAACCCTGAGGCGGGCGGGCTAGAAAAGGCGCGTGACCGCGGGGTCGAGACCGCGGTGGTCGATCATCGCACGTTTCACGGTGATCGCGCCGCCTTTGAGGACGCGCTCCACGAGCGGCTTGAAGAGGCCGCGCCCGATATCTTGTGCCTTGCGGGGTTCATGCGCATTCTGGACGAGCCGTTCGTTGCGCGCTGGGATGGCAGGATGCTCAATATCCATCCGTCCCTTTTGCCGAAATACCCCGGCCTCGACACCCATGGCCGTGCGTTGCGGGCGGGCGACGCGGAGGCGGGCTGCACAGTACATGAGGTCACTTCCGAGCTTGATGGCGGTCCGATCCTTGGGCAGGCGCGGGTGCCGGTGCGGTCGGACGATACGCCTGACACGCTGGCTGCGCGGGTGCTTGAGAAAGAACACATCCTGTATCCGAGGGTTCTGCGCCGCTTTGCCAAAGGTGAAAAAAGTCCAATTTTCTGCTCCTGAACCGGGAATGTGAGGCACGAGGTCCGCGACCTGCACCCGCTTCCTTGCAATTTCCGCGCTCTGGCGTATAAGGGGCCACCGCCAAGGCGCGCGCCCCGACATGCAACCGCGAGCATCCATGAAGACAATCACCAAGACTGACGATCTGGCCGCCTTTTGCAGCGCGGCACGCAAGCATCCCTATGTGACCGTCGACACCGAATTTCTGCGAGAGCGAACGTATTATTCCAAGCTTTGCCTCGTGCAGCTTGCCATGCCCGGTGAGGATGATGAGGGGGCGGTTCTGGTCGATCCGCTGATGGGTGACCTGTCGCTTGAGCCGCTCTACGATCTGTTCCGGGACGAAAGCGTCGTGAAGGTGTTTCACGCGGCGCGGCAAGACCTTGAGATTTTCTATGTGGATGCTGGGGTGATTCCCGCGCCGCTGTTCGATACGCAAATCGCGGCAATGGTTTGCGGTTTTGGAGAGCAGGTCGGCTATGAAACGCTGGTGCGCCGGATCGCGCGGCAGCAACTCGACAAATCTTCGCGATTTACCGATTGGTCGCGCCGTCCGTTGAGCGATGCACAGAAAAAATACGCGCTGGGCGACGTGACGCATCTGCGACGCATTTACGAATATCTTGCCGCCGAACTGCAAAAGAGTGGGCGTGATGCATGGGTCAAGGAAGAGTTGGCGGTTCTGACCGCCCCGGAAACCTATGTCACACATCCCGAAGACGCGTGGGAGCGGATCAAGACGCGCAACAACTCGGGAAAATACCTGGCGATTGTGCGGGAACTGGCGCAGTTCCGCGAAGCGCATGCCCAAGAGCGCAACATTCCGCGCAATCGTGTCTTCAAGGACGACGCGCTTCTGGAATTGGCGGCGACCAAGCCGCGCAGCACCGAAGACCTTGGCCGGTCGCGCCTGCTGTTGCGCGAGGCGCGCAAGGGGCCCGTCGCCGAAGGTATCCTTGGGGCGGTTGAACGCGGCCTTAATTGCGCACCGGCGGATCAGCCGCAGAAAGACGGTGCCGATGGCAAGCTTAACGTCAATCCGGCGGTGGCCGACATGCTGCGTGTGCTTCTCAAGGGCAAATCGGAAGAATTCGGCGTGGCCTCCAAGCTTGTCGCGACCGCATCGGACCTTGACGCTATCGCCGCTGGCAAGCGTGACGTTGCCGCACTAAGCGGATGGCGGGCCGAAGTGTTCGGGCGCGATGCGATCAAGCTGTGCGATGGCAAAATCGGTCTGCGTGTGAATGGCAGCCGGATCGAGGCGGTCGAACTCTAAACCGTTGCGCGGGTTTCGCGGGTCAGGCATCACGCAGGCGCGTGCGCTCGGCTTCGAGTGGGAGTGACTGATTGGCATGAAGCTGCGCCAGTTTCGCCATGGCAAGTGCCGCCTCGTTGACGCGCTCATCGGGCGATTGGGCCAAGCGGTGCAGCGCACCGCGCAGGTGGGCCGCGACTTCGATCAGACCGGCCCCGTCGCGGGCGGTGGCGGCAAAAGCCGCATCCATCAGATCATGCGCCGAGGGCACCTTGATGAACACATGGGGGCACTGTGCCCCGTCGCCTATGCCGGACTCCTGTGCGTATTCCCAGATCAGCGCCTCGAGCCGGGTTACGGCCTCGATCGCGGTGCCGGGATCGTTGACACCGGGCGAGAGGGCGCGCGATGAGATTTCCGACAGCACGGTCAGACCGAAAGCCGGATCCTGTTCATAGGTTCGCATATCACCGACCACAAAACAGTCGGAGAGATCAGTTATCACGTCGTCAGAAACATGTCCCGAGACCCGTGCGATGGGTTGGCCACGCAACACCGGTGAGCCCGGGTTGAGCGTCACGTAAACGAAAGACCTGTCCGGCAGGCTTTCTTCAAGACCCGGGACGTCGATCAACTGCACATAGCCCGAATTTCTTGCGCAAAGTTCGGTCAGATGTTCGGGCAGGATCGTGTCGGAGGTGAGTGGATTGCCGCCAAGCGCAGGGGTATGAGCGAAGGCCCGCAGCCCGCTCTGGGCCAGATCATGGACGTTGCGCATGCTTTCATCAATGCTGCCCAGCTTGCTCAAATGGTCGATCCAGCGCAGCATCGCAGCGATCACGCCGAACACCACCAGCACCGTCACCAGCATGGTGATCACGCTTGAATTATCCGCGAAAAGCCCCGACTGAATGAGGATGATGGTGCTGAGCGCATAAACGAACGCGCCGATGAATACTGCGAGCACCGATTGAGTGGTCGTATCCTCGAGCAACAGGCGGTGTATCCGAGGCGTTGCCGATTGCGCCGCGCCGCGATGGGCGGTGACCATCACATTGAGCGAGAAGGTCGAGACAGCCAGCATCGAGGAGGCGACAATCGTGAGCACGGTCATCACGGCATCCGGGCCGATCTGCACCGTGAAATCGGGATCAATCCAGCGTGCGAAAAGAGGCTCGGCAACCGCGACCATGAGCGACAGCGCGGCATAGGCCGAAACGCGAATCCAGAGTTTCCGGTAATAGCGCCGAAAGATCAGGATCGGCATGCGCAGGTAATCACCCAAGGTCGCGCCCTTTCCACAAGCGTGCCGACGCGACGGTGAGTTGGGGCAGAATGTTGGTCTGGGCCCCGGTTTTGTGGGGTCCGCTGCCTTTGCTCAACTCAGCGGCGGCTTGTCAGAACATTACCCACGCCACGCACCTGGATTTGAGTGACATCGCGCAACACCTGATCTGACACGTAGCGCGCGGCATGCACGCGGCGTGTCTGTTGCGGGCCTTGCGGGGTATTCGTGGGCTGTAGTGCTTCGAGTCTGTAGGCGAGCACGCCATTCACCGCCTCGTCCTCTTGTCCGTTGAGCGGGTTAAGCCGGACATCGAAGGCGCCTTGCCGCAGGGGCAGGCCGGTCACACGGATGATAGCCCCACCCGAGCTTCGTTCGACCGACAGGCTGGTGATGGATTGCACCGGCGTGCCCTCGTATGTCTCCTCATCGGATTTGAGGCGAAAAATACTGGGCCGTTGTTCGGGAATCAGCGGGTTTACCTCGGCTTCGGCGGGCGTGGTTCTGGCCACGCGTTTCGAACTGCTGTTGCCGAACCAGTTGCCGGGGTTCACGCGGCTATCGCGCCACCCAGAGCATCCGGCGAGCGTAAGCGAGGAGATCACCAGAAGTGCCACAAGAATGCGCATGTCGTGCCTTGTCCCTTTGTGCCCCGGGGGCCTTGGCTGCACAGTATGACGCATCGGGAAGCGGTGCAAGCGGGGGCTGGACGTTTGCGGGGTGCAGGCTTAGGTCAATGGTGAGACCCAAAGCGTTTCGCGAAGAACTTGAAGCACAGATTTTCGTGAAACGCAGCGCGACAGTCAGGCGTTGCACTCGTTTCGCTGATGTCTCAGGTCAAAGGCGAAACGCTTTAAGAGGATATCCCATGGCACAACAGGCATTCGAAGACATCGTAGAGGATTTCGAATTTCTCGAGGATTGGGAGGATCGTTATCGCCATGTGATCGAACAAGGCAAGGCGATGGACCCACTCGATGACGCGCTCAAGGTGCCCGCAACCAAGGTTGAGGGCTGTGCGAGTCAGGTCTGGCTTCATCCCCGTATCGAGGACGGACGGTTTCACTTCGAAGGCGACAGCGACGCGATGATTGTGCGTGGCCTGATCGCCGTGTTGCGTGCGCTTTACAACGGATTGCCCGTGCGCGAGGTGCCGCAGGTGGATGCGGGAGGTGAGTTGGCGCGGCTGGGCCTCAACGATCATCTGTCGGCGCAGCGTTCGAACGGGCTGCGCGCGATGATCGAGCGTATCCGACTGGTGGCGGCAGAGGCCGCCGCGTGAGCAATGTTCAGTAGGCGCGGGTCAAGCGCATATTGTAGTCTTTCTTCGACGCCTTCCGCTTGCTGACTGCGGCCCATGTCTTTTGGAATGTAAGCCGGAAGCTTGTCCTGTATTCGCTGCGCAACTGGATGTCGTCAGAGGCCAGAAGCGCGTCACCGTCGGATTTTCCCTCGACCTCTATCTTCCAGTGATACTTTTCGTTGTCCGGCACATATTCGGCCAGACCGATGGCCCATGCCTTGCTTGAATAGTAGATTTCATAGCTTTGATAGGCTTCGTCCGCGCCGTTTTTCGGATAGCGGATGCGCACGATGTCACCGACATTGAGCGTCTCGCCTTCCCCGTCGTTTGATTTGCGCGAGATCTGATACGGGGGCGTGCCGCTGGTCGAGACCGAGACGTAGGGGTATTTTTTGCTGCCGTCAGGTTCGGTCATTTCTTCCCAAAGCTCCTTGGATATGCCCTTGGGGCGGCTGGCGGAAGGTTCGTCGAAATACTTTCCGCTGAGCGGAAAGGCGACCCGGTAGGTGGCGCCAGCGATGATCTGTTCCTTAAGCGTGGCGCGCACCTCGGTCACGAGCTGGCGGAAGTGGGCGGGGGGCAAGAGGCGCTTGTCGTCGATATCGCCGGGGGTTTTGTAACTGTCGAGATCCTTCATGAGCGCATAGTGCTCGCGCAGGGCGGTGATCGCATCGGGCACGTCCGCCTCAAGGGCTTTGAGTTTGTTCTCGCCCGCTTCGGTGATCGTGCAGGTTTTTGATTGGACAAGGGCCCGGATGGACACCACGCTGTCGAGAATATCTTCGTATTCCGCCGCGCGCTCGGCCAGCGCGGTGACCTTTTCGGCGGCCTCCGCGACCATCTTCTCCACGATCATGAGGTCTGGATTGACGTCGCTATAGACTGTCGCCTCGGCGCCGATAGGGCAGGGGCTCTTTTTGACGTCCTGTTCGAATTTGTTCAGATATGTCGTGATTTTCTCGATCGCATCATCAAGATCGTCAGAGTTGAAGCTGGGGACATCCGGAACCGCCGCGACGAGGAACTTCTCGATATGGACCGAGGCGTGTTCATCCACCTCGGCCATCTTGCGCTTGAGCTCGGCCAGGAAAGTGGTGGTGACGATTTCGCCCTTGCTGCCTTTCAGTTTGCCCATGAGGCTCTCGGCGGCGTCGGTCGTGTGATACTGGATGTTGATCGAGATGAAGAGTTCGCCGCCCTTGTGGACCTTCGAGATGTAGTAGGCGCCGAAATCCTTGTGAAACTGGTTCCAGTTGCCATTCTGGATGTAGTCTTTCGCCGTCTTGTTGAAGTCAATCTTGCCCTCGCCGTGGATAAGACACTCGTTCTCGACGAAGCAATGCGCGTAGGCCGCGATGCGGACCGAGGTTTCCGAGCTTTTGAAGGTGTTGAGCATCTCGGCCGCGACGCTGTTTTCCGGGTCTTCCACCAGAAGGGCCTGCTCGAAGCTGAGGTTGACGCTGTGATCCTTCGTCAACTCGCTCTTGTTTCGGACCACGGTCATGTAGCCGTTGAAGATGGGGGTGCCATCAGGCGGGCCGGGCCTTGGGTCTTCGAACGGCTGCTTGCGCGGTTCATCATGCAGGATGTCATGCCCGGACGCGGCTTTGTAGTCGTGATCGTGGTAGGATTGAACGTGGATCGGAGAGGGCAGGTAATCGGACGCACCGGGAGCGTTGGATGTCATATCAATATCCTTTGAAAAATTCTGAAAATATCGGGAGACACGGCAAAGGTTTACTACGGCACAATAGGTGCAGGCTACGTTTATAGTTGACGTAGGGTCAATAGATTAAGCGAGGCCCTGCCTAAGCCCGATAACTCATGAGCAGCCGGGCAGATATGGGTCGGTCCTATCTCGCTTGTGCCGCCAGCGCGGTTGCCAGATCGCCATAGCCGGTGAAGCGGTATTCATAGTCGAGCCCCAGCCTTGCCGCGCATTCCTCGGCCTTGGCCCGGAGCGCCGGGTCGTCGGTCTGGGCCTGATAGACGAGCTTGGTGTAGTGGCCGAAGATCATGTCGCGAAGCTCGGGGTGTTTGTCGAGCCCCATCGGTTTCCACACGAAGGCATCGAACTGTTTGACCAGAAAATCGGTCAGATAGAACGCCGTGATTTCATCCGCGTGGGCGGCGAAAGCATCATTACCTTCGAAAAAGGAATAGCAGTGGGGCCCCGCGATCATCTCAACCCCAAGCTCGGCGCATTTCGCCTCGAGCAGGCCACCGGTGCCACAATCGGCATAGACCACGAATATCGTCTCATACCTTTCGTGATTTTTACGAACCGTGTCTTCGACCGCCTCGACGATCTTTTCGGGATAGAGGTGATACTTCGCGGGCAGGCATTGCAGCACCATGTGATCCCAGCCGTTGGCCTTTTTCAACGCGAGGATTTCGCGCGCCAAGGCACCGCAGGCCACCAGAAGGATGCGGCCACCGCCGGATTCCGTGAAACCGGCCTCGGTCAGTTTCTCATCAGGGGGTAGCAAGGCGCACCGCCGTGCCGTAAGCCACCAGTTCCGACGCACCGCGGGTGATCGCGGAGGTTTCCAGCCGCACCGCCACGACCGCGTTCGCGCCAAGGACCTTCGCCTCTTTGAGCATCCGGTCGATGGCTTGTTCGCGCGCGCCGGCGATAAGCGAGGAATAGCCCTGAAGCTCTCCGCCCACGATCTGCTTGAGCGCCGCGACGATATCGGTTCCCACATGTTTGGCGCGCACCGTTGAGCCGCGCACGAGGCCGAGTGTCTCGACGATGTCGCGGCCCGCGATTGTCGGAGTTGTCACATAGAGCATGTCAGTGTTCCATCTTGTCGTAATGATCGTCTTCGGCGTTGCCAACGCGCTCGGCGATGATGCGAAAAACGACATATCCCACCAGCGCGGCGGGGATCAGGACCAGCCACCCGAAGGGCAGGCTGAACGATGCGGCGATGAGCGTGCCGACCCAGACCGTCGCCGCGGCGGCGGCCATCACGCAGACGATGATGAGAACGAGCTTGTCCAAAGGCATGATACGATTCCTCCGCCCTTCTAGATATACACGCATGCGCCACAAAAAAACCCTGCCGTGGCCGGCAGGGTTCTGATCGTCCATGTCGGCAACGGAGTCAGCCCGTAGCGCCCTGATTGTGCTTGCGACCGCAAAAGTCCTTTGCCGTTTCCACCGCAACGGCGGCGTCGCGGCAATAGGCGTCGGCGCCGATGGCCTTGCCGAACTCTTCGTTGAGCGGCGCGCCGCCGACCAGCACGATATAATCATCGCGCAGGCCTTGTTCGACCATCGTGTCGATAACCACCTTCATGTAAGGCATCGTGGTGGTCAGCAGGGCCGACATACCGAGGATGTCGGGCTTTTCAGTTTCGAGCGCCTCGAGATAGTTCTCGACCGGGTTGTTGATCCCGAGATCGACCACTTCGAAGCCGGCTCCTTCCATCATCATTGACACGAGGTTCTTGCCGATATCGTGGATGTCGCCTTTGACCGTGCCGATGACCATCTTGCCGACGCGGGGCGCGCCGGTTTCGGCCAGAAGCGGTTTGAGGATGAACATGCCACCCTTCATCGCGTTGGCAGCGAGGAGCACTTCGGGAACGAAGAGGATCCCGTCGCGGAAATCCTTGCCGACGATGGTCATGCCACCGACAAGCGCCTTGGTCAGAATGTCGTAGGGTGCCCAGCCGCGTTCGAGAAGGATGTTCACGCCTTCTTCGATCTCTTCCTTGAGACCGTCGTAAAGATCGTCGAACATCTGCTGGACAAGTTCTTCATCGTCCAGTTCCGAGAGGATGATGTCGTCTTCTTCGTCTGACATGAGCGGTTATCCTGATTCTGGGGCGCAAGCACGCGCAGTGTATATCGCGTCACGTTTCGTCAATTTGCCTGTCTGCGACTGTCCAATTACCGACACTTGTCGCAATGGCTGCGACTTGTCACGCGCAAACATGGCAGTTTGAGTTGGGAAATTTGCATGATTATAATGCAGTTATTGCATGTGTTCCCTAAATGTTCTTATATCGGGCCATGTCCAGTGCCACAGTTGATCCAGAATTGAAGCGTCGGGGCCGCGGCGCGACCAGCAATGCCGTTGGCCGGTTCGAGAGTGTCGCACGGCACTTTGAGGACGATGGATGGGACCGCGCACCCGAGGCGCGGGTTCTGCGCACCACGACAAGTGTTGAGCGACCGCGCAGCATCATCAGCTACAACCGGTCGCCCGACCTTCCCTTTGACCGGTCGATCAATCCCTATCGAGGCTGTGAGCACGGCTGCATCTATTGCTTCGCACGGCCAAGCCATGCGTGGCTTGGCCTGTCGGCGGGGCTTGATTTCGAAACCCGCCTGATCGCGCGGCCCGATGCGGCCGAGGTTCTGAGGCGGGAATTGTCACAGCGGCGCTACGAGGTTGCGACCATCGCGATGGGCACCAATACGGACCCGTATCAACCGATCGAGCGCGCGCATGAAGTCGCGCGCAACTGTCTTCAGGTTCTTGAGGAGTTCGGCCACCCGTTAGCCGTCGTCACAAAAGGCGCGTTGATCGAGCGGGACATCGACATTCTATCGCGTATGGCCGAACGGGGATTGGTGCGGGTCGGTATATCGGTGACGACGCTCGACCCTGCGCTGTCGCGCAAGATGGAGCCGAGGGCGCCCGCACCGGCCCGGCGCCTTGCCACCATTGCCCGGCTGAATGCTGCGGGTATCCCGGTGCGCATCATGACCTCGCCAATCGTCCCGGGCCTGACCGATCACGAGCTTGAGGCGATGCTGAGCGCGGGGCGCGATGCCGGGGCCAGCTCGGCAAGTTGGATCATGCTGCGGCTGCCACGCGAGGTTTCGCCGCTTTTTCAGGAGTGGCTTGAGACCCATGTGCCGGATCGTGCGGATCGAGTGATGGGGCTCGTCCGTCAGATGCATGGCGGCAAGGACTATGACGCGAACTGGGGGCGGCGGATGCGGGGCACGGGCCCCTATGCGAAACTGATAGCGGCCCGTTTCGAGGTGGCGCGGCGTCGGCTGAAGCTTGCTGCCGCTTTGCCTCCGCTCCGCAGTGACCTGTTTCGTGTGCCGCCAAAGGCGGGTGATCAGATGGAGCTTTTCCCGGCCTGATATGCCCGGTCAGCGTTTTGGCGGCTTGGCCCACCAGGCAAGACCGAAAAGCGTCGCAACGGTGAGTCCGGGGATAATCAGGAGGATGGTCGCGTCTTCTCCCCGAAGGGTCCAGGGTGCGTTGATCCGGCACGTTTCCGACCCGGAGCTTTCGAAGCCGCAGGCGAGGCCGTGGAGATAAAGATAGCCATAGACCCACAGGCCAAGCGCCGCGAGACCTAGAAGCAGGAGGGCGATGAAGAGGGCCCGGCGCATGCCGCTCAGCCCCGGCGGCGCCCGCGTCGCTTGCGGGTTGGTGCGGCGTCGTCTTCGCCTGTGCCGTCAGCATCCGACGAGAAGGCGCCAAGCCGGGCTACAATCTCTTCGAGCGCGGGAATGTCGCCTTTGGGCCGGGTTTCCAGCGCCTCGCGCATTTTCGAGAGATGTTCCGGCATGGTGCCACAGCACCCACCAATGATCCGCGCGCCGGCATCGCGCGCGAGGCAGGCATAATCCGCCATGAGGTCGGGGGTGCCATCGTAATGGATGTGACCGTCAACGTATTTCGGAATGCCAGCGTTGCCCTTGGCGATGATCGGCCGTTCGGTGCCTTGCGCCACAAAGCCCAGAACGGTGCGCATCAGGTCCGAGGCGCCGACGCCGCAATTGGCTCCGAAGGCCAGCGGCTTGTGATCAAGCTTTTCGACCATTTCCGCCAGATCGGCCGAGGTGAACCCCATCATGGTGCGCCCGGCGGTGTCAAAGCTCATGGTGCCGCACCATGGCATGTCGGCAAGGCGGAATGCCTCGGCGGCTGCGCGGTATTCCTCGGGGGCCGAGATGGTTTCGACCCAGACCACATCGGCGCCACCTTCCTTCAGGCCATCGGCCTGTTCGTGGAATTGCTCGACCGCGATCTCGTGGGTGAGGTTGCCGATCGGCGCCATGATTTCACCCGTGGGGCCCACGGAGCCGGCGACGACGACCGCGCGGTCGGACCGGTCGGCCACATCACGGCCGAGTTCCGCGGCGACGCGGGACAATTCACGCACGCGCTTTTCCGCGCCGTGAAGTTTGAGCCGTGAAGCGGTGCCACCGAAGGAATTGGTGAGGAACAGGTCGCTGCCTGCATCGACGGCCAACTGATAGAGCTTGCGGATGCGGTCAGGGTGATCGACATTCCACAATTCGGGTGCATCGCCGGACTGAAGCCCCATGTTGAAGAGGTTGGTGCCGGTTGCACCATCGGCGAGAATCCAGTCACGCGTGTCGAGAAGATCGCTTAGTGAAGTGCCCATATACCTGTCCTGCCGAGTGTCGAAGGGTTTGGTCTTCTTTTTTCACGTTCGCCGTGGCGGGGCAATTCCATAATCCTCATGATCATGGTGAAGGACGCGGGTGTAAAATGCGCGCGCGGCCCGCATGCCATTGCGGGTCCGCCCCCGAATTCGGGATGCGGACGCCCTTCCGGCAGGGTTCAAAAGGCAAGGCGCAGGGCGCCCGCGGATTATTCCTGCTCTTTGATCAACTGGACTTTGGCCACGCTGATGAGTTCGTTCATCTTGGCGCGGATCGTGTCCGGGTCGGCGCGATCACCCAGATCGGCGGCGACCTTGCGCACCACGTCCTCGTGGCCGGCTTCCTCGAAATCGGCCTTGACCACCTCGCGTGCGTAGGCGTCGGCGTCGTCGCCGGTCTTGCCCATCAGTTCGGCGGCCCAAAGCCCCAGAAGCTTGTTGCGCCGTGCCTCGGCCCGGAACTGCATTTCCTGATCGTGGGCATATTTGTTCTCGAAGGCGTTCTCGCGGTCATCGAATGTCGTCACGGGGCTGCTCCCTTTGCGTCGTGCTGTTGGCTGCTTCTCCAGATATGACGCCAGAGGCCGCCTCGCACAAGACCCCAAGGCTTGTTGACAGGCCTCCGAGACGCTCCCGCCATCTTGCAGCACAACCGCCCTTGCACTAAGGAAGGCGGTAATCGCCGGGGATTCCCCGGAGCCGACCGACGGAGTGGACATGGCGCGGCGCAAGAAAATTTACGAAGGCAAGGCGAAGACCCTGTACGAGGGCCCCGAACCGGGGACGATCGTCCAATATTTCAAGGATGACGCCACCGCCTTCAATGCCGAAAAACGGGACGTGATCGAAGGCAAGGGAGTGCTTAACAACATCCTGAGCGAATACTTCATGACCGGCCTCAACAATGTCGGCATCCCCACGCATTTTCTCAAGCGTCTGAACATGCGCGAACAGCTTGTCCGCGCCTGTGAGATCGTGCCGCTTGAGGTGATCGTGCGCAACTTTGCCGCAGGGTCGATGGCCAAGCGGCTGGGCATGGACGAGGGCACACAGCTACCGCGCCCGATTGTCGAATACTGCCTCAAGGATGATGCTTTGGGCGATCCGCTGGTCACCGACGAGCATATCGCCGCCTTCGGCTGGGCCAGCCAGCAGGACATGGACGACATTCTGAGTCTCGCGCTCAGGGTAAATGATTTCATGAGTGGCGTGATGTTCGGCGTGGGTATCAAGCTTGTTGATTTCAAGATCGAGATCGGTCGCGTCTATGACGGCGATTTCATGCGCCTTATCGTGGCCGATGAGATAAGCCCCGACAGCTGCCGCCTATGGGATATCGAAACCGGTCAGAAGCTTGACAAGGACGTGTTCCGCCGCGATCTGGGCAGTCTCACGGATGCCTATACCGAGGTGGCCAAGCGGCTGGGCGTGATGCCCAAAGGGGTGACGCCGATGGCGAAGCCCACGCTGATCAACTGAGCCTGCGTCCCGCCGGGCTTGGGCAAGAAATCTGCGGTGGGGCCCACCGCGCAATCTGGGGATGAGCAGATGAAAGCACGCGTGCATGTCATGCTTAAGAACGGCGTTCTCGATCCGCAGGGCGAGGCGGTGCGCCACGCGCTGGGAAGCCTTGGCTTTGACGGGGTCGAAGGGGTGCGTCAGGGTAAAGTGATCGAACTGGATCTTGCGTCCGGCACGACAGAGGCCACGGTGCGCGAGATGTGCGAGAAGCTGCTCGCCAATACCGTTATCGAAAGCTACCAAATCGAGATGGTCGGCTGATGCTGGCGGCCCGCCTCACTGGCTGGCGCACGCCGCTTGAGGTGACCGAGACGCCCGCCCCCCGGGCGCCCGAGGGTGGTGTCGTGCTGCGGGTGCTGGCATGTGGTGTCTGTCGCTCGGATTGGCATGTCTGGACAGGCGCGGACCCCGACGTGGCGCTTCCGCATATTCCGGGGCACGAATTCTGTGGAGAGGTGATTGCGGTCGGGCCGGGTGTGCGGCGTTGGCGCACGGGTGACCGGGTGATCGCGCCTTTCATCCTTGCCTGTGGTCAGTGCCATGACTGTGCCGCCGGACATCAGACCATTTGTGCCGATCAGGCACTTCCGGGGTTCACTCAACCCGGTGCTTTTGCCGAGCAGGTGGCCGTTCCCTTCGCCGATGCCAACCTTGCCGCGCTGCCCAATGGGATCGCGCCGGATCTGGCCGCGGCTCTGGGCTGTCGGGCGACCACCGCATGGCAGGCGCTCACCGGACGGGCCAAGCTTTGCGGTGGCGAATGGCTCGCCGTGTTCGGGGCCGGTGGCGTGGGCCTCTCGGCGCTGTTGCTGGGGCGTGCGCTGGGCGCGCGGGTTGCGATGGTCGATGTGGTGCCAGAGCGGCTGAGTTATGCGCGTGATCTGGGCGCCGATGTCACCATCAATGCCAACGAAACGGACGCCCCACGCGCTGTGCGTGAGGCCACCGGCGGCGGCGCACATGTCGCGATAGAGGCGCTGGGCATTGCCGAGACCACCGAGGGCGCGCTCTTGAGCCTGCGCAAGCTGGGCCGCATGGTGCAGGTGGGTATGCCCGCGGGCGATCATGCGCGAATGACCCTGCCGATGGACGCCGTCTATTCAGGTCAGCTTGCGGTATATGGCACACGGGGCATGCCCAGCCATCGCTACCCCGATCTCTTCGCGCTCATGGCCGGGGGACATGTGGACCTGTCGCCGCTGATCGCGCGGCATGTCGCGCTTTCCGATGCCACCGCCGAGCTTGCGGCTTTTGACGCGCCCGCCGCGCCGGGCGTCGCTGTCATAACCGATTTTCTGCACTGAAGGAGCCTCTTCCCATGCACGCAGCCATTATCGTTTTCCCCGGATCGAACTGTGACCGTGATCTTGCCGTGGCCTTCGAAAAGGCCGGCGCCAAGGTGTCGATGGTCTGGCACAAGGATACCGCGCTTCCTGATGGGGTTGATCTGATTGGCGTTCCGGGCGGGTTTTCGTTTGGGGACTACCTTCGTTGCGGCGCGATTGCCGCCAATTCGCCCATCTGCCGCACGGTCAAGGCACATGCCGACAGGGGTGGATATGTCCTGGGTGTTTGCAACGGATTTCAGGTCCTGACCGAGACGGGGCTTTTGCCCGGTGTCCTGTTGCGCAACGCGGCGCTGAGATACATCTGCAAACCCGTGAACCTTCGGGTTGAAACTGCGCAAAGCGCGTTCACCGAAGGCTATGAAAAGGGCAGCACGATCACGGTGCCCATCGCCCATCATGATGGCAATTATTTTGCCGACGACGAGACACTGACACGTTTGAATGCCGAGGACCGCGTGGCCTTCCGGTATGTGGAAAACCCCAACGGGTCGCGCGACGACATCGCCGGTATCCTGTCAGAGAATCGTCGGGTTCTGGGTATGATGCCGCACCCCGAGCGGATGGCCGAGCCGGCGCATGGCGGCACTGATGGGGCGGCGATGTTCCGCGGCCTCGTAGGTGCGCTTGCCAAGGCGTGACGCCGCCGTTGTCCCGCACGTTCTGGAAACCTGTCGCACCCGTCCTGCGAATTGCTGTAGTATGCCGCCCATGACGATGAGCGCTGAACCGGTGACACGCAAGAAAACGCGCACGACAGGCTGGCGTGTAAGGCTGGCCCTTGTCGTTTTGACCGCGCTGGCCGTGGTTACGGTGATCGTGACCAACCGCCTGTTGACCGACCGGTTCACCGAAACCACACGCAACCGGGCCGAACTTCGGCTGGTGCTGT
Source organism: Roseovarius sp. E0-M6 (assembly GCF_037083845.1). NCBI lineage: Bacteria > Pseudomonadati > Pseudomonadota > Alphaproteobacteria > Rhodobacterales > Roseobacteraceae > Roseovarius > Roseovarius sp. E0-M6. The sequence goes on from NZ_JBAPLA010000001.1 coordinate 455,654, forward strand.
ATTCCGGCAACCTTCTGAGCGAGCTGCGGCAGAATGCCATCGTGCCACAGCTTCTTGCGCGGGATCCTACGCTGATCACGGCCCTCAATTCCGGCGATTATCAGCAATCGACTCAGCGGCTTATCTCGTTTCTGGACGAAATCGGGGCGGCGTCGCTCACCTTGCTCGACCGGGACGGGCGCAATGTGGCGTCGACCAACCGCAAATCCCTTGGGGGATCGCACAAGCAAGCGCCTTACTTTGTCGATGCAGTGCGTTCGAAAGACACTGTTTTCAAGGTTTTGCAGCGGGAAACCGGCCGATATGATTTCTATTACTCGCGCCGGATCGAAAGCCAGGGGAGCCTTGTCGGAGTGATCCTCGTGGAGGTTGACCTTGCCAAGTTCGAACGCGCTTGGGCCGGGATATCGGATGCCGTTCTGGTTACCGATTCCGAGGGGCGGATCATTCTTTCGACCGAACCGCGCTGGCGTGGCCTCACCGAGGCCGAGGCGCTGGCCCGGCAAACGCCCCTTGGTGCAATCGAGCGGGCTATTCAGGCGACCGCAGACTGGACCGCACTTCCCGCCGATGCCTATCTGAGGGGCGAGGCCGTGATGCGCGTGGAGGGCCGGGTCGCGTTCCGGGGGTGGCGGATCGCGAGTTTCACCAACTATGCGAGCGTGCGGGAAAAGGTGAACGGCTTTCTCGCGCTCGAGATCATGGGGTTTGCGATCTTTCTTGCGCTGGCCTTCTATTTCCTGAACCGCAAAACTGCGGTGCGGGCGGCGCTGTTTCAGCGCGAGTCGGCAGAGCTTCGCGCATTGAACGCCCGCTTGCAGCGGGAAATCGCCGAACGTGAACGGGTTCAGGAGAACCTGGCCGTGGCCGAACAGACGCTGGCGCAAAGCTCGAAACTGGCGGCGCTTGGTGAGATGTCGGCGGCGGTCAGCCACGAGTTGAACCAGCCGCTTGCCGCGATGAAGACCTATTTGGCCGGTGCGCGGCTTCTGCTTAACCGTAACCGCCCTGACGAGGCCCTTTCGTCGTTTCAGCGGATCGACGACCTGATCGGTCGGATGGGCGCGATCACCCGTCAGCTCAAGAGCTATGCGCGCAACGGCGGAGACCAGTTTGCCCCTGTAAACATGGCCGATGCGATCAATTCTGCGCTGGGGCTGATGGAGCCGCAATTGCGCCAGAGGCATGTGCGGATCACCCGGACATTGCCGGATCATCCGGTGATGGTGATGGGCGACCGGGTGCGTATCGAGCAGGTGATGATCAACCTTTTGCGCAATGCGATGGATGCCACACAAGGGGTCGAAGACGCACGTATCGACCTGCTTCTTGCCGCAGGCGAGACCGCAACCCTGACGGTGCGCGACAACGGTCACGGAATTCAGGATATCGACAACCTCTTCGAGCCCTTCTACACCACCAAGGCCCCTGGCGACGGTGTCGGGTTGGGGCTTGCCATTTCGTCGGGCATCGTCAACGACCTAGGAGGTCGCCTGACGGCGCGGAACGCCGCGGACGGGGGGGCTGTATTCGAGATGCAACTGCCTATCTTGCCAGAAGAGACGCGAGCAGCGGAGTAGACCAGATATGCCCAAGGCCATGAAAATTGCCATCGTGGACGACGAAAAAGACATGCGGCAGTCGATCAGCCAGTGGCTGGCGCTGTCCGGTTACGACACCGAGACCTTCGCCAGCGCCGAAGACGCGCTCAAGAAGCTGGGTCCTGATTATCCCGGTATCGTGGTGAGTGACATCAAGATGCCCGGCATGGACGGGATGCAGTTTCTCAAGAAGCTTATGGGCGCGGATTCGACCCTGCCGGTGATCATGATCACAGGGCATGGCGATGTGCCCATGGCCGTCGAGGCGATGCGTGTGGGGGCCTTCGATTTTCTGGAGAAACCCTTCAACCCGGACCGCATGAACGAACTTGCCAAGAAGGCGGCCAATGCCCGGCGGATGACTCTGGACGCGCGTGCGCTCAGACGCGAGTTGTCCGACGGCGGGCAACTGATCAAAAAGCTTATCGGCTCGAGCCCGGTGATGGAACGTCTCAAGGAGGACATCCTCGATCTGGGGCAGGCCGATGGCCATGTCCTGATCGACGGCGAAACCGGCACCGGCAAGACGCTCGTGGCGCATGCGCTGCATGCGGTGGGGGCCCGCGCGGGCAAGAAATTCGTGCTCGTCTCCTGTGCCGCGTTCGAGGAAGACACGCTGATGCGGCGGCTTTTCGGGCCGATGCAGCCCGACGACACCCGGCTACCGGCAGTCGAGGAGGCGCGGGGCGGCACACTCGTGCTTGAGGATATCGAAGCCCTGAGTGATACGGCGCAGGCAAGGCTTCTGACCTTCATGAATGACGAAGGCACGCCGCCCGAGACGCGCATCATCGCCATTTCCAACCTTCAGGACGAAGGCCGCACCAGCGAAGACGCGCTCCGCTCGGACCTGTTTTACCGACTCGCCAGCCTGCGGATCACTGTGCCGCCACTGCGGCAGCGGGGCGAAGATATCCTGACGCTTTTCACCCGGTTCGCCGATGAGTTCGCCGACGATTACGGCTGTGACGCCCCGCAGGTGAGTGCGCAGGAGGCGGCGCAGCTTTTGCAGGCACCGTGGCCGGGCAATGTCAGACAGCTTTTCAACGTGGCCGAGCGCGCGGTGCTGCAATCGCGGCGCGGCAGTGGCACCATCGTGTCGCTGTTGATGTCGGACCATCAGGAGATGCAGCCGGTGATGACCACCGAGGGCAAGCCGCTCAAGGAATATGTCGAAGCGTTCGAGCGGATGCTGATCGACAACACGATGCGGCGCCACAAGGGCAGTATCGCCAGCGTCATGGACGAACTGTGCCTGCCGCGCCGGACCCTGAACGAGAAGATGGCGAAATACGGGCTGCAACGGTCGGATTACCTCTGACCGCTTTGCCGCGTGGCCCGTGGCGCTATAGATCGTCGAGCCAGATCGGATTGGTCCAGGCGCGGTGCCCTGCGCGGTCGATCACCGTGACGCGGAGCCACGGGCTGTTGGCGAAGCGATCAAGACGCAGGCGCGCGCTGGTCATAGATGTGCCGTGAGTGGCCTGCGCCGCCGATCCCTGACCCGCCACGATGAGTGCGGACGCGGCCGAGCATTCGACAGCGATGTGATTTTCCTCGATCCTGACCGAATGAAGTTCGGGGCCTTGAGAGGAATAGAAATCACCGGCCTTGAGCGCGGTCAAAAGCTGATCCGGGTCGTTCTGTTGCGCCTTGACCATGACCCAGCCGCCGAAATGATCGGGTTCCGAGAAATGCGCATCATCGGTGGCACAGAGGGTGAGGCGACGGCCCTCGGTCAGCAACAGATCAAGCGTGTGGAGCCCGTCAGGACGGTCGCAGCCCGTGGCACAACCGTGATTGTAGATTTCGACCGCGTGTGCGGCCTCGATACTGCGCGCATCCGCAAGCGTGAGCCCTGACCATTGCGGGTGCGCAATGGCCACGAAGGCACCCGCGTCGCGCGCACGCGCGGCAATCTCGGGGCCGGTTTCCTGTCCGTCCACAGGCAGGAACGAGGGTGAGTCGGGCGGCGCGAAATCCGCCGGAAGCCCCACGGCGAGGATGTGCCAAAGCTCTCCGTTTTCCTGAGCACCGGAATGCAGTTCCGCCCCGAGGATCGTGGTGAAGCTCTCGTCGCGAAAGGGCAGTGTGTCGGTCACGGGAAATCGGTACTGGCCGAGAAAGTGATCCGTGAGGGCGATGAAATCATAGCCCTCGGCGCGGTAACGGCGGCAAACCTCGTCGGGGTCAAGCACGCCGTCCGACCGCGTCGAATGGGTGTGCAGGTTGCCGCGCCAGAACCGGCCGGGGGATGTGAATGCACTGAGCTCCATGAGGCGCGTCCTTTTATGCCTGATAGGTGATCTGCCCGTTGCAGATGGTCGTGATGGGGCTGGCTTGGGCCACTTCGTCGGGCGCCAGCATGTCGAGGTTGCGTGACATGATCACGACATCTCCGAACAAGCCGGGCATCAACTGTCCTTTGCTGTTTTCGCTGAACTCGACCCAGGCGGCGTCGCGCGTATAGGCGGCCAGCGCCTCGTCCAGGGTTTGACGCTGATCGTGGCCCCAATCCTCGCCCAGAGCATGCGGGGCGATGGCCCCCTGAATTGTTGGCATCACCGGCACCGGGACCACCGGCCAGTCGGTCGAGAAAATGAGATGTGCGCCACTGTCGCGAATTTCGCGCCATGCGAAGGCGTGGGGCCGCTGATGAGGGTGCAATGTCTCACCGGGTCCGTAGGCCGGAAAAAACCCCGCGCGCGGCGAATGTAGCGGCTGCATCGAGGCCACGACGCCGAGCTTGGCAAAGCGCGGAAGATCGTTGGGGTGAAGCGATTCGATATGCTCGATCCGGTGGCGGCTGTCGCGCGGGCCGTTGACGCGCGCGGCATTCTCGTAGGCGTCAAGCACTTGCCGCACCGCGCCGCACCCGACACAATGGACCGACACCTGAAGGCCCATTGCATCGGCCCGCGCAACAAGGTCATTCATGTGATCGGGGGCGAAAATCTGTTGCCCGGTGCCCGGATGGTCCGGGTAGGGCTCGGTCATCAGGGCGGTGCCACTGTCGAGCACGCCATCGGCAAACAGCTTGAGCCGCCGCGACCAGAGCCATTCAGAGGCATAGCGCCCCATCTCATGTGCTTCCTCGATGCGAGTGACCGGATCGACATTGGTGATGTGCAAAGGCACCTCGCCGCGCACGATGCGGTGGCCGTCGTCCAGAAGTTCTTGAAGCAGTTCAAGCTGATAGAGATTTCCATCCATGTTGTGAAAGCTGGTGATGCCGTTCTGTGCCAGATGCTTGAGACCGCGCAGTATCGCGGCCTTGTCCTTGGCCCGCGCGGCAGCATCAGGGCGCGGTTGTGGGTCGCGTCCGACCGTCAGGCCAAGATATTCGCGCCCGCCGGTGGGCATATGCGCCAGAAGTGGCTGAAACGCCGCGAACTCAAAAAGCGCGCCGGTGGCGGTTCCGTCGCTGGCCATTTCCACCGTGCTTCCGGCGGGCATGTCCGCCCCGTGCAGAAGGTCGGCCATCTTGAGCGCGGCGGTATTGGCCCAGACCGTATGGTGATCGGCGGCCATGATCGCCAGTGGCCGGTCCGCGATGATCGCATCGAGTGCGTGCCGCGTGATCGGGGCGCCGCCAAGCAATGTGTATTCGGTGCCGACCCCGAAGATCAGAGGCATATCCGGCTCTTGAGCGGCGCGCTCACGGATCAGGGTCGCCGCGCTCTCCGCGGTCGAGATCCCGGCGAGATTGAGAAGGTCAAGTTCAACCGCGCCGCTAAAGAGGTGAATGTGACTTTCGATGAAACCGGGCAGGACGGTGCCGCCCTGCGCATCGATCATCGTCGTCTCGGGCCCTGCCAGCGCGGTGATCTCATCCTCATCCCCAACGGCCGTGATGCGCCCGCCACTGATGGCCAGCGCGCGGGCCGTGGGCTGTGCCGTGTCAAAGGTCTTGAGGTGGCCGTTGATGATGATGAGGTCGGCTGACATGGCGTGAATGCTCCTTCTTGACGCGTCAGGACGCACTGTGCTGCGCGCTCACGCATGGTGCAAGCCGTTAGCGGGCGCGCAGAGCCTCGTAGACGTCGGCGATGCCGTTCGCTTCGGTTTCGATGCTGAAGCGTGTTTCGGCAAGGTGGCGTGCGGCCTTTGCCATCGCGGCGTGGCGTTCGGGATCGGACAAGAGCGTGTCGAGAGCCGCCACAGCACTTTCGGGTGTGTCGTCTAGCGTGATCAGTCCCGCCTGACCTTGGGCCGAGAAGCTTTGGTAATAGCCCGCATCGGTCGCGACGAAGGGCACGCCCGAAGCCATCCCCTCAAGCGGCGCCATGCCGTAGCCTTCATAGCGTGGCAGTTGAACCACCGCGCTTAGGCCACTCAGGAGCTTTGGAAGCTCGGAGGCCGGAACTTCACCGGGAAACAGAATGCGATCAGAAAGACCCGCTGCGTCGATTTTGGATTTGAGATCAGACAGATACGCATCGTATTTTCCACCCGCACGACCGATCACAAGAGCGGTGATATCCCTGTGGTCGGGCAGAAGGCGAAGCATCGCATTGACGAATCGGTCGGTGCCTTTTTCGGGGCGAATACGGCCTATGGTGGCAATGCCGCGCGCCCCGCCAAAGCCGCTCTCTGCCCATGCCGTGGCGCGGTCCGGTGCGGGCTGAAACGCGGCGCAATCAACACCATGAGGCACCACAGCGGCCACGTTCGGGACATAGTCCGCCGCTGCTTCGGTGGTGGCGATCACCGCGTCCATCCGCGCAATGAGCCAGCGGGGGAAGGCGGAATGGCGCCGCTGTGCCGCCGAGGTGAAGATGATGCGGATGGGAAGGCGCAGCACGTCACGGGCCCAAAGCGCGGCGCGCATTTCGGGGTTGCGACGAACATGCCAGAGCGTGACCGATTGGCCCGGCGGTGGCTGCCGCGAGAGGCGCGTGGCTTCGGCCCGTGAAATCGGCGTGGGACAGCCGGGCAGGGGATGCCCCGCCAGCGCCAGATCATAGCGGCCAAGATGCGCGCGCGTCACGCCTGCGGCGGTGGCCGAGACGCCGGTGAAATTGCGATTGAAATTGGTGACGATCAGTTCCGGCAAGATGCTTGGCCCCCAAGCAGCGTGGTCGTGAGCCGCGTGGCGATTTCGTCCAGAAACCCGGTTTGTCCGGCGGCAAAGGAACGCGCGTTTTCTCGTGCGCTTTCAAGTGTCTGAGGCTTTTCAAGAAGCTGTGCGACATAACGGGCCATATCGTCCTGCTTTGTCACTTCGGTAACGCCGCCATGCGCGTGAAACTCGGCATAGGCTTGGGCGAAATTGGCATAGAGCGGGCCGTGCAGGACCGCAGCTCCGGCATGGGCCGGCTCGTATGGGTTGTGACCGCCAACGGGGGTGAGCGACCCGCCCAAGAACACGATGGGTGAGAGCATATACCAAAGCCCGGTCTCGCCCATGGTGTCGGCAAGATAGACTTGGGTTTCGGGCTCGAAATCGCCATCGGTACTGCGTCGGTGCCATGTCGGTATCGCGTCGGTGCCTGCCGCCATGATCGCCTCGGCGCGTTCGGGGTGGCGCGGCACGAGGATCAAAAGAAGATCGGGATGTGTCTTGAGCAGGGTTTTATGCGCGGCGAGCACGATCTCTTCTTCTCCGGGATGCGTAGAACTTGCCACCCAGAGGGGGCGATCCCCAAGTTGCGCGCGCAACGCGGCAAGGCTCTTGGCGTCATAAGGGGCGGGGCCCGAGGCAGCCTTGAGATTGCCGCCCGTCTGTGCCTGCTTCAAGCCAAGCGCGTGCAGATGCGCCTCGGTGCGGGCGTCCTGACAATGGATCAGGCGGAAATGCCCCATGATATGGCGCGCCGTGCCGGCAAAGCGCCGCCAGTTGCGGGCGGAATTGTCCGAAATGCGCGCATTTATCAGTGCGAGCGGCACGCCCGAGGCGTCGGCCTCTTCGATCATGTGCGGCCACAGCTCGCTCTCGACAAAGATACCTGCTTCGGGATGCCAATGCGCAAGGAAGCGGCGCATCGCCGTGCGTGTGTCAAGCGGCGCGAACTGATGCATGGTGCGGGGTGGAAGCCGATGAGACAGCACCGCGCCGGACGTGGCCGTGCCCGACGTGATCAGGAAATGCAGCGTGGGATCAACCGAGCCCATATGCGCGATCAGTCGCAGCACGGACAGGCTTTCGCCGACACTGGCCGCGTGGAACCAGATCAGGGGGCCATCAGGGCGGGCGAGGGTGGCGCGACCCTGCCGTTCGCGAAAGCGCGCGGGATCGGTGCCGCCGAGTTCAAGCTTGCGGCGCACGCGTTTCCACGCGACCGAGGCCAGAAGCGGTGTCAGCGCCGAATAGAGAGAAAGGGCCAGAGGCCGCCGCCGCGCCCCGGGCATCAGCCGCCCGTATGGCTCATGTGACGCGGCATCGCGCCGCTGACATCCTGCCGGGAATAATCGAAGTCATGGCCTTTGGGCTTGAGGGCGATCGCCGCGCGAATGGCCTCTTCCAGCGGAGCGTCCGAGCCGGGATGGTTGCGCAGGGCCGGGCGTAGATCGGCCATGTCCTCCTGTCCCAGACACATGTAAAGCTCACCCGTGCAGGTCAGACGCACGCGGTTGCAGCTTTCGCAGAAATTATGCGTGAGCGGGGTGATGAAGCCCACGGTCTGCCCGGTTTCCTCAAGCTGCACATACCGGGCCGGCCCGCCGGTGCGCAGCGGCAGATCGGTCAGCGTGTATTCCTCGCTCAGGCGGGCGCGCAGGTCGCTCAGTTTCCAATACTGGTCGATACGATCCTCGTTGCCGATATCCCCCATTGGCATCACCTCGATGAAGGTTAGGTCCATGTCGCGATCGGCGCACCAGCGGGTCAGTGCGAAGAGTTCGTCCTCGTTGAAGCCCTTGAGCGCCACGGTGTTGATCTTGACCCTCAAGCCGGCGCGCTGTGCCGTGTCGATGCCCTTGAGCACCTGCGGCAGGCGGCCCCAGCGTGTCACGTCCGCGAATTTCTGCTCATCCAGCGTGTCGAGCGAGATATTCACACGCCGGACACCCGCCGCGTAAAGATCGTCGGCGAACCGGGCGAGTTGGCTGCCATTGGTGGTCAGTGTCAGTTCGCGCAGCGCGCCACTTTCGAGGTGCCGGGACATGGCCCGAAAGAACGTCATGATCTCGCGCCGGACCAGCGGTTCACCGCCGGTGATGCGCAGCTTCTCAACCCCGAGGTTTATGAAGGTCGAGCACATGCGATCGAGCTCCTCGAGCGTCAGAAGCTCTTTCTTGGGCAGGAAGGTCATGTTCTCGGACATGCAATAAACACAGCGAAAATCGCACCGGTCCGTGACCGAAACCCGAAGGTAGGAAATCGCGCGCTGAAAGGGGTCTATGAGTGGTGCTGTCATGGGCAAAACGTAAGGGTCCGCGCATGGGACCACAAGGGTGTTCTTGTCCGTTGCGGTGTCAGGGATCAGACCATAAGCTTATCTGTATGAAACAGATCGTAGTGATGTGCATGATACTTGCCTTGGCGGGATGTTCAGAGTTGGGACTGCGGCTTCCGGGGACTCAGGCTGAACCGCCGGGAGAGGCCATTGATCCCGCGTTAGCCTCCGCTCCGCCCGCGCCGGACGCGGCAGCCATAAAGCCCGCGGGTAACACCGCTGAAGCCCTTGATGCCACCAGCCCAGAGGAACGCGCAGAGGCTGCGTCTGCTTCGGGCGGTGCAACGCTTGGCCGCACGACCGTGTCACTGGGTGATGTGGCCGAGTCCGGTTTTTGGCTCAAGACGCCGCTGGCCGATGCGCCGGGGCCGGGGCGGATCGAGAATCCGGCAACGGGCAAATCGGCCAAGGTTGAACTGATCCCGCTAGACGGCCCCGACACGGCGGGCAGCCGCGTGTCGCTGTCGGCCATGCGTCTGATCGGAGCGGAACTGACGGACCTGCCCGAGGTGATCGTGTATCGCAACTGAGCGGTGACGTGACCTGAAGCTGTGTCCGGGCGGCGGGCGCTCACGCGCGTTTGGGCATGTGCTTCTGAGCTTCCTTGCGGGCGAACGGCTTCATGTGGCTGGCGTTCTCGGCGAGGAACGTCTCGACACGGTCCGGCGCGTGCTTGGACAGATCACGCAGCCACCAAGCCACTGATTTCTGAATGATCCATTCAGAGTCCCGCACATAGATCGCCGCCCATCCCAGCACACGTTCGCGAATGGCAAGCTCTTGCGGCTTGGGGTGGTTCTGTTTGGTGTAGGGAAGGGTGATGATCATCGCGGCGCGGCGTATCCAATGCGATCCGCTCAGCGTCCAGGTTTCGATCTCGTCGATGCGGTCGGGGCTGGCGACAAGGCGCTTTTGACCCGCCATCATCGCGTGATCCGCGATGGCCCAGCTATCGAAATCCGGCAGCCACGACACGATGAGGCGCCACACATCCTCATCGGACGCGATCCGCGCCTGCGTCAAAAGCTTGGCGGCAACAAGCCGGGTTTCAAACGCGTTCATCTTCCATAGCCCATCCGCGAGGGCCACGCGTTCGGGCACATCCAGCGTTTGGCGCCATTCTTTTGCCAGATCGTTCAGCGCGGTATTGGGCACGCCGATATAGCGGCGCGGCACCTTGTGATGCGCGGCCATACCCTCGGCGCGGCCGGGTTCGGCCAATGCTTCGATACGGGCAAGTGCGGCGTCAGGTGTCATTCGACGGTGACGGACTTGGCAAGGTTGCGTGGCTGATCCACATCGGTGCCCTTGGCGACCGCCGTGTGATAGGCCAAAAGCTGGGCCGGGATCGCGTAGACGATAGGGGCAAGCACCTCTTGGACAGTGGGCATCACGATTGTCTCCCAGACGCCATCGCTCGCTTCGGCGCGGCCCGCCTCGTCGGTCACGAGAAGCACCTTGCCACCGCGTGCCATGACCTCCTGCATGTTGGAGATGGTCTTGTCGAACAGGCTGTCCTTGGGGGCCATGACGACCACGGGCATCTTTTCGTCAATGAGCGCGATGGGGCCGTGCTTGAGCTCACCAGATGCATAAGCTTCGGCGTGTATATAGCTGATTTCCTTTAGTTTAAGAGATCCTTCAAGCGCGAGCGGATACATGAGGCCCCGTCCGAGGAAAAGCACGTCCTTGGCCTTGGACAGCTTTTGCGACACGGCGGCAATCTCGTCTTCCGCTTCGAGCGCGACGTTGAGCACCGACGGCAGGTTGCGCAGGCCCGCGATCAGGTCCGCCATTTGGTCCGCATCGAGGCGGCCGCGGGCGTGTGCGGCTTTGATCGCCATGAGCAGCAGCACGGTCAGCTGACAGGTGAACGCCTTGGTCGACGCAACGCCGATCTCGACCCCCGCCAGAATGGGCAGGGCGACGTCGCTTTCGCGCGCGATCGAGCTTTCGGGGACATTGACCACCGACAGAATGGTATCTGCCCGCCCGGCGCAATAGCGCAACGCCGCGAGCGTATCGGCGGTTTCGCCCGACTGGCTTACGAAAAGGGCGGCTGTGCCATCGGTCACCGGGGGCTGACGGTAGCGGAATTCAGAGGCTATATCGACCTCGACGGGCAGCCCGGCCAATTGCTCGAACCAGTATTTTGCCGTGAGACAGGCATAGAACGCGGTGCCGCAGGCGACCATCGTCATGCGGTTGATGGCGCGGAAGTCGATGTCGGCCCCAAGCACGATCTCGCTTGCTTCGGGATCGATGTAATGGCTCAGCGCCTCGGAGATGACCACGGGCTGTTCGGAAATCTCTTTTGCCATGAAATGCTTGTGGCCTGCCTTGTCCACCGACGTGTTGTCGATGCGGATCGTGCGGACCTCACGGTTGGCCAGTTCGCCCTGTGCGTCCACAATGCGCACGGTCTGGCGGGTGACAACCGCGATGTCGCCCTCCTCGAGATAGGAAATCCGGTCGGTCATGGGAGCGAGCGCGATGGCATCGGAGCCCACGAACATCTCCCCCTCACCATATCCGATGGCCAGCGGGCTACCCTTGCGCGCGGCGATCAAAAGATCCTCTTCGCCGTCGAAAAGGAAACACAGCGCATATGCACCTTCAAGCCGCGCGATGGTGGCATGGGCGGCCTCCTCGGGGCTTTTGCCCTGTGCGAGCATGTGGTTGGCCATGAGCGCGACCGTCTCGGTGTCGGTTTCGGTTTCGTGGCCGATGCCCGCCTCCGACAACTCCGCCCGCAATTCCCGGTAATTCTCGATGATGCCGTTATGCACGACGGCCACCGGCCCGGCACGGTGGGGGTGCGTGTTGCCGAGTGTCGGCGCGCCATGGGTGGCCCAGCGGGTGTGCCCGATGCCCGCTTTGCCAGCGAGCGGTTCGTGCACCAGAAGATCAGACAGGTTCACCAGCTTGCCGACCGCGCGGCGAAGGTCAAGCCGACCATCGTTTACCGTGGCAATTCCGGCGCTGTCATAGCCGCGATATTCAAGCCTCTTGAGGGACTCGACGAGCAGGGGGGCGACTTCGTGAAGGCCCAAGACACCGACAATTCCGCACATTATGACTCTCCTGAAAGGCGTTTTTGCTTTTTCAATTTAAGAATTTCGAACAATTTTCGGGCCATACCGGGTTTTTCAACCTGTTCGGGACGGGCGATGGCAAGTGCCCCTTCGGCCACGTCGCGCGTGATGACCGACCCCGAGCCGGTCATCGCCTCGTCCCCGATTGTAACGGGGGCCACAAGCATCGTGTCGGACCCTATGAAAACACGGTCGCCGATCACGGTGCGGTGCTTCATCACGCCGTCGTAATTGCAGGTGACGGTGCCGGCGCCGATGTTCGAGTCTGTGCCGACACTCGCATCGCCGATATAGCTCAGGTGATTGACCTTGGCGCCTTGCGCGAGTGTTGCGTTCTTGATCTCGACGAAATTGCCGATGCGTGTGCCCGCAGCCAGATCGGTGCCGGGGCGCAGGCGCGCATAGGGACCGACCACCGCGCCTGCCGCCACGCGGCACCCTTCGAGATGGGAAAAGGCGCGAACCTGAACATTTGCATCTATCTTGACGCCGGGACCGAAGACGACATGCGGTTCCACCACCGTATCGCTTTCGATCTCGGTGTCATACGCGAAGAACACGGTGTCGGGCGCGGTCAGTGTCACGCCCTTATCCATCAGGGCGCGGCGTTTGGCGGATTGGAACACCTCTTCCGCCACGGCCAGATCGGAGCGGGAATTGACGCCGAGGGTTTCGGCCTCGTCACAGGCGATGGCCGTGGCCGAAAGCCCCCGTGCGCGCGCCACCTCGACGATGTCGGTCAGGTAGTATTCGCCGGAGGCATTCTCGTTGTCCACCGCGTCGACAAGAGAGAAAAGCGTCTCTGTTCGCGCCATGACCACGCCCGAATTGCAGAAGGTTATGGCGCGTTCACGCACGCCCGCATCCTTGAATTCGACAATCTTCTCAAGCGTATCACCCTGCATGACGAGCCGTCCGTAGCGGCCCGGATCGGCCGCTTCGAACCCCAGAATGACCACGTCGTGCCCGTCGCGGGCCTTGGCCATGCGGGTAAGCGTCTCGGGGCTGATGAAGGGTGTGTCGCCATAGAGCACCACGGCATCGCCCGCATGATCCTTTAGGGCGTTGCCCGCCTGTGCCACGGCATGCGCAGTGCCAAGCTGTTCAGTCTGAAGCACAATGTCGGCGTGCGTGTCGAAGTCTTTGGTGGCATCCGCGACCGCCTCGGATCCGTGACCCGCCACCACGACCGTGCGGTCGGGCGACAATGCCCCGCCAGCGCGCAACGCATGGTGCAGCATCGGAGCGCCCGCGATCCGGTGAAGAACCTTGGGATGGTCGGATTTCATGCGCGTGCCCTTGCCGGCGGCCAGCACGATCAATGCGATGCTCATGAGGATTCCCGTAATTGCAAAATTTTCTCTCGGTTTAACGGCTGGTGGTGCGGTTGCAAGCCGGTTAAGGATCAAATGAGATTGCGAAGTGTGACAGGGATGGGCGAAATCATGCTGAGTGGCATCAGGCAGGCATCACGCTGATGGGCAGGGCGGTCATTTTTGATCTCGACGGGACGCTCGCGGATACCAGTGGCGATCTTATCGCTGCCGCCAATGCGTGCTTCCGGTCCATTGGTGAGGCTGATCAGCTTGACCCGGTGCGCGACGCGGGAATCGCATTGCGCGGGGGTCGTGCCATGCTGACACTCGGGTTCGAGCGGCTGGGCCGGGGCGGCGATATCGCGCTGGTGGATCGCCACTACAAGCCACTTCTTGACCACTACGAGACCGCGATCGACGCCTATACGACCTTCTACCCCGGTGCATTGGACAGTGTGGCGGCGCTCAGATCGGATGGCTACAAGGTGGCGATTTGCACCAACAAACCGGAATACCTGGCCAAGCTTTTGCTGACCCGTCTGGGTGTGACCGACGCTTTCGACGCCCTGATCGGTGCTGACACGCTTCCTGTGCGCAAGCCCGACCCCGAACCCCTCCGCGAAGCGGCGCGGCGCGCGGGCGGTGATCCGACGCGGGCTGTGCTTGTCGGCGATACCGTGACCGACCGGGACACCGCGCGCGCCGCTGGCGTGCCGTCGATCCTTGTGAGCTTCGGGCCGGGCGGGGAGGATATCCTCGCGCTTGAGCCCGAAGCGACCATTGGCCATTTCGACGAGTTGGCCGGCGTCGTGCGCCGCTTCATCGGCTAATGCGAAACCCGACATCGGAGAAAACGAAAACGCGGTCGGGTGATTGACGCGGACCGCGGGCGGTTGCACTCTCGAACGATGAGCGAAGTTTTCAAAGGCGTGTTCACCCAGCAGGAGCCGATCCCGGAGGACGGGATTGCCGCGGCTCTTGACGTGATGCGAAGCGGGCGGTTGCACCGCTATAATCTCGTCGGCGACGAGGTGGGAGAGGTCGGAGAGCTTGAGCGCGAATTCGCGGCGGTGACCGGAGCGCGGTTCGCGCTGGCGGTGGCGTCGGGGGGGTATGCCCTTGCCTGCGCGCTGCGCGCGGTCGGGGTGAAGCCGGGTGAGCGTGTGCTGACCAATGCCTTCACGCTGGCGCCGGTGCCGGGCGCAATCGCGAGCGTGAATGCCGTGCCGGTTTTCGTGGGGGTGACCGAAAACCTGACCATCGACCTTGACGATCTTGACGCGAAGGCCGGCGAGGCGCGTGTCCTGATGCTGAGCCATATGCGCGGGCATCTTGCCGACATGGATCGCCTCATGGATATCTGCACCGCGCACGGGATTATCGTGATCGAGGATTGTGCTCACACGATGGGTGCGGCGTGGAAAGGGCGGCCCTCGGGCCGTGGCGGCCTGATCGGGTGCTATTCGACCCAAACCTACAAGCACCTCAACTCGGGCGAGGGTGGATTGCTCGTCACCGATGACGAGGAGGTCATGGCGCGCGCGGCGATTCTGTCGGGGTCTTACATGCTGTATGGCCGTCACGGCACGGTGCCCGACGAAGAGGTTTTCGAGCGGGTGAAATACGACACGCCCAACGTCTCGGGCCGCATGGACAATCTTCGCGCCGCAATCCTGCGACCGCAACTCGCACGGCTCGACGCGCAATGCCAGAAGTGGAATGACAGGTATCGCGTGGTCGAGGACGGGATTGGCGGCACGCCGGGCCTGACCGTGATCGAGAGGCCCGAGGAAGAAAGCTATGTCGGCTCGTCCATCCAGTTTCTGCTGTTGGACTGGAGCGATGACGCCATCGAAGATGTGCTCAGTCGTTGTGCCGCGCGCGGTGTCGAACTGAAGTGGTTCGGCGGTGCGGAACCAAAAGGATTCACGAGCCGCTATGACAGCTGGCGCTATGCTCCGTCGCGCGCCATGCCCGAAACCGACCGAATCTTGAAAAGTATCGTTGATATGCGGCTGCCATTAACCTTCAGTCTTGAGGATTGTGCGCTAATCGCGCGGATCATCCGGGCCGAGGTGGGCGCCGTCTGGCAGGGGCAGGGCGCGGTCAGGCGCCCCGCCTGATCCTTTGAGGCTTAGAAGGTCACCACGCCGTGTTCGCCCACATCGGGCTTGCCGCCACCGAGACCTGCCTTGCTGAACTCGTAAAGGGTCTTGGCCATTCCGTCCGTGGACCAAAGCTCGGCCTTGGTGGGTCGAAAGCTCACAAGGCAGATGTCTTCGTCCTCGCGCCCTTCATCAAACCATGCCGCCGCCATGGGCGACCAAATATCGTCAAGCTTCTCGGGGTTTTCCTCGGCGGCGAGAATGCCGTCGATCCAACCATATAGATGGCCGCCCGACGACGCGACGATATGGCGCGCGGCCTTGCCCGCCTTGGCGGCGTCGGCCACATCCGTGCCGTCCGCCGTGATGAACCAAAGGGCGTGATCGTCGGGACGGGGGGTATGTGCCATCGGGCGTGGATCGCCCCCCTCGGGTGACAACATGCCAGCCCGAATATTGGTCATGCGCTCCCAGAATATGGTCTTGAGGTCGTCGCTCATCGCCTTGCTCCTTTTCGTGTCTGCTTTGAACGCCCAACGTGCGGAGCAGCCTATGGTTCCGGGCCCCGATGTCGGCATTGACGAAAGCCTGCGCGAGGCATATAAATGAACAAGTGTTCAATAAATTCCGGAGGCCGGAACCATGTTCAATGCGGCGATGCAATTTGATCTGGGCGAGGACGTTAATGCCCTGCGCGAGATGGTCCACCGCTGGGCGCAGGAACGGGTCAGGCCAATGGCCGCCGATATCGACCGTGATAACGTGTTCCCTGCCGAACTTTGGCGCGAAATGGGTGAGCTTGGCCTGCTCGGCATCACCGTTTCCGAAGAGTATGGCGGCGCCGACATGTCCTATCTCGCGCATGTCGTGGCGGTTGAAGAGGTTGCCCGCGCCAGTGCCTCGGTCAGCCTGAGCTATGGCGCGCACTCAAACCTGTGCGTGAATCAGATCAAGCTGAACGGGACCGAGGCGCAAAAGGCAAAGTATCTTCCGGGCCTTGTCAGCGGTGAGCATGTAGGCGCGCTGGCCATGTCCGAGGCGGGCGCCGGGAGCGACGTCGTATCGATGAAACTGCGCGCGGAAAAGCGCAACGATCATTACCGGCTGAGTGGCAATAAATACTGGATCACCAACGGCCCTAATGCCGATACGCTTGTCGTCTATGCCAAGACCGACCCCGAAGCAGGGGCAAAGGGAATCACCGCGTTCCTCATCGAAAAGGACATGACGGGATTCTCGACTTCACCGCATTTCGACAAGCTGGGCATGCGTGGCAGCAATACCGCCGAGCTGATCTTTGACGGCGTGGAAGTGCCGTTCGAGAATGTTCTGGGCGAAGAGGGGCGGGGCGTTGCCGTTCTGATGTCGGGGCTAGATTACGAGCGCGTCGTTCTGGCCGGAATCGGGACCGGCATCATGGCCGCCTGTCTGGATGAAATCATGCCCTACATGGCCGAGCGCAAACAGTTCGGTCAGCCGATCGGGAGCTTCCAGCTTATGCAAGGCAAGATCGCCGATATGTATACGGCAATGAACAGCGCGCGGGCCTATGTCTACGAGGTGGCCAAAGCCTGTGATCGCGGCGACGTGACCCGTCAGGACGCCGCCGCCTGTTGTCTTTATGCCAGCGAACAGGCCATGGTTCAGGCGCATCAGGCCGTTCAGGCCATGGGCGGTGCGGGCTTTCTCAACGATGCGCCCGTCGCACGCATCTTTCGCGATGCCAAGCTCATGGAGATCGGCGCGGGGACAAGCGAAATCCGTCGGATGCTGGTGGGGCGGGAACTGATGGGGGCGATGGCCTGACCCCGCACCCCACGGGCCCGAACCTGAAGGGAGTCCGAAAAATGAGCGATGTCAAAGAACTGACCGCACTATATGTAAACACCTCGCTGAAAAAGGTGGCGGGCAACAGCCACACGCGTCTTTTGATGCAGGCGTCTGGTGACATCATGGAAAAGAACGGCGTCACGGTCGAGCATCTGCATCTGCTGGATCATACCGTGCCACCCGGTGTTTATCCCGACATGACCGAACATGGCTGGGACAGCGACGACTGGCCCGCGATCTGGGAAAAGGTGAAGGCGGCCGATATTCTGGTTGTCGGCAGTCCGATCTGGCTGGGCGAGGAAAGCAGCGTCTGCCGCGTCTTGATCGAGCGGCTTTACGGGATGAGCGCCGAACTCAACGACAAGGGGCAGTCGGTCTTTTACGGCAAAGTGGGCGGCACCGTCGTGACCGGCAATGAGGACGGGATCAAGCATGTCGCCATGACCCTTGGCTATGCGCTCAGCCATCTGGGCTATACCATCCCGCCACAGGCCGATTGCGGCTGGATCGGAGAGGCCGGGCCGGGGCCCTCCTATGGGGACGACACCGATGGCGGCCCGGTGGGGTTCGACAATGATTTCACTCGCCGCAATACCACGATCATGACCTGGAACCTCATGCATCTGGCGCGGATTTTAAAGTCTGCCGGAGGATACCCGAACGAAGGCAACGACCGCCGGGCCTTCGAGGCGGGGTGCAGGTTTGATTACGAAAACCCGGATTACAGAGCATGAGTGTTTCACGGGGTGCCGCATTCATGCCGCTGGCCATGCGCGCCACGGCGCCGGGCTTTTCGGCGGACCTCGTTGCGCGCGGCTGAATGCGGATTTTTGACCGGAGCGATCGGACATGACACTGACAAGATGCGAGATCCCTTGCCGTGATCAGCAGGCGCCCGGCCCGCTCAGAGACCGGGACGCGCGGCAATGCTGAACCGAGCAGATACATATGAAACCCTGCGAGCGGGCTTTGCCTGGAACCTGCCCGAAAGGCTCAACATGGCGGCGCAGGTGTGTGACGATTGGGCCGCGCGTGACCCTGGGCGCACGGCGATCATCGACCTTACCAAGGGCCGGCACGACGTGAGCTATGGTGCGTTGCGCCGGATGGCCGATGGGCTTGCGCATGATCTCGTGGTTCGGGGCGTCCGCCCGGGCGACCGGGTGGGTGTGCTCCGCAGTCAGGGGGCCTGGTGCGCGGCGGCGCATATCGCGATCTGGAAAATCGGCGCGATTTCAATACCCTTGTTCAAGCTTTTCATGCGGGATGCTTTGCTCAGCCGGGTGGGTGATGCGGGCGCGCGTCTTGTCGTGACTGATCCCGAGGGGGCGGCCATGCTTGACGCTCAGCAGGCGGTCATTCCCGAGGATGTGCCGCTCAGTGATGCCCCGTTCGAGACCATGGAAACCGGGCCCGAAACGCCGGCGGTTCTGATCTATACGAGCGGCACCACCGGCAGCCCGAAAGGCGCCCTGCATGGGCACAGGGTTCTGACCGGGCATATGCCGGGAACCGAACTTTTCTGCAATTTCCTGGGGCAAGAGGGTGATTGCCTCTGGACTCCGGCGGACTGGGCCTGGATCGGCGGGCTGTTCAACATCCTGATGCCGGGCCTTGCGTTGGGGGTGCCCGTGGTGGCGGCGCGCATGACCAAGTTCTCGGTCGCGGAGTGCCAGAAGATCATCCAGGATGGCTCTGTAAACAATGTGTTTTTTCCACCTACGGCCCTGCGTATGCTCAAGGCGGAAGACGCGCGGGTCGCGGGGCTTCGCAGCATCGGCAGCGGAGGAGAGCCGCTGGGCGCGGAGATGCTCGAATGGGGGCGCAAGGCATTTGGCCTGACCATCAACGAGTTCTACGGCCAGACGGAATGCAACCTCGTGGCCTGCTCATGCTCTGATCTTTTCGCACCGCGACCAGGGTGTATCGGGCGCGTGGTTCCGGGGCATGACGTGGCGGTGATCGATGCCGATGGCGCACCGACCGAGGCCGAGGGGGATGTGGCGGTCCGGCGCGGATCAGCCTCGATGATGCTCGAATACTGGAACCGGCCCGAGCAAACTGCCGATAAATATCGTGGCGATTGGATGCTGACCGGCGATCGCGGTATTTGGGAGGGCGATTTCCTGCGCTTCGTGGGGCGCGAGGATGATGTGATCACCAGCGCGGGCTACCGCATCGGTCCCGCCGAGATCGAGGATTGTCTGCTCACTCACGAGGCCGTCGCGACCGTGGGGGTTGTGGGAAAACCCGACCCGCTGAGAACCGAGATCGTCAAGGCCTATGTCGTGCTGAGAGGTGGCGTGAACCCATCCGAAAGCGTGGCCAAAGATTTGCAGGAGTGGGTCAAAGATCGACTTGCAAGATATTCATATCCAAGAGAAATCGACTTTCTGGATGTGCTTCCGATGACGGTGACCGGCAAAGTGATCCGCAAGGAGCTTAAGGCGCGTGCCGTAGCGGAGGGGCGGCCATGATAACCGCCCCTCTCACATATGGTTCAGAACTTCATCACGTAGGCGGCACCGATGACCCACGGGTCGATCTTGACCGTGCCGATGCTGGCGCCGTTCACCTTCACGTCGGTTTCGATGTCGATGTAGCGCACATCAAGACGCAGTGCGCCCCGGTCGCTGACCTTGTAGTCGACGCCGGCATGGGCCGCGATGCCCCAGGAATCATCAAGATCGAGGCGCTGACCGGCCAGTGCGCCGACACCGGTGTCGTCAAAGAACGTCGTATAGTTGACGCCAAGGCCCACGAATGGGGTCAGGTTGCTCGAGTTCGTGAAGTGATACTGAAGCGACAGGGTGGGCGGCAGGTGCTTGGTCCGGCCAACCTTGCCCGCGCCCTGAAGCTTGATGTCATGTTCGAACGGCCACGCAGCCAGAAGCTCAACGCCGATGTTGTCGGCGACGAAATATTCGACTGTCACGGTGGGGCGGATGTTTTCGTCAACCGTGATCTGTCCGGCGGTCGTGGTGCTGCTGGAGTCGCGCGGCATCACCGAGTGTACGCCGAGACCCAAGGTGAAATCCCCCTTGGATTGGGCGAAGGCAGGCGCGGACAGCGCCGCGAGCGCGGCCGTGCAGGCCAGAATCTTGAGCGTCTTCATTTTTTGTCCCTTCTGTTCAAGCTCGCGGGGATTCTGCCATGCGGCATGTTTCACGGCCTTGATTCAAATCAGTTTGGGAAAATAATTCCGCAGCGCAGCATTTTGAGGCGCGACCGCTATGATCACACAATCCGAAAGGACGGGGTTTCATGAAACTCGAAAGCAAGATTCTCACCGGGTCAGAGGATTTCTCCGCCAATCGCGCGGCGCATCTTGCCGCTCTGGACGTGGTGCAAGAGGCGGCAGCGATGGCCGCTTTGGGCGGTGGAGAGGCCGCGCGCACCCGACATGAGGAGCGTGGCAAGATGCTGCCGCGTCGCCGGGTGGCCAACCTGCTTGATCCCGGCAGCCCGTTCCTCGAGGTGGGGGCCACGGCCGCACACGGGCTTTATGACGGGGCCGCGCCTTGTGCCGGTGTCATTGCCGGGGTGGGCCGGGTGCAGGGCCGCGAGGTCATGGTTGTTTGCAACGACGCCACGGTGAAAGGCGGCACCTATTACCCGATGACCGTCAAGAAGCACCTGCGCGCCCAGGAGATCGCCGAGGAATGCCGCCTGCCCTGTATCTATCTGGTGGATAGTGGCGGTGCGAACCTGCCCAATCAGGACGAGGTGTTCCCGGACCGCGACCATTTCGGACGGATTTTCTACAATCAGGCCCGGATGAGCGCGAAGGGCATCCCGCAAATCGCCGTGGTGATGGGCAGTTGCACCGCCGGGGGCGCCTATGTGCCCGCGATGTCGGACGTGACGATCATCGTGAAGGATCAAGGCACGATCTTTCTGGCCGGTCCGCCGCTGGTGAAGGCGGCAACGGGCGAGGAGGTGACCGCCGAGGATCTTGGCGGTGGCGACGTTCACACCCGGCTTTCGGGCGTGGCCGACTATCTGGCCGAGGATGACGCGCATGCTTTGGCGCTGGCGCGGCGCGCCGTCGGTCATCTGAACGGAGGCGGCATGGCGGCCTCCGGCATTCAAATGCAGTCACCCGAGCCACCCGCCTATGATCCCGAAGAGCTTCTGGGGGCGGTGCCTGCGGACCTGCGCACGCCCTATGACATCCGCGAGGTGATTGCCCGGGTGGTGGACGGCTCACGCTTTGACGAGTTCAAGGCCCGCTTCGGAGAGACGCTGGTCACGGGGTTCGCACATATCGAGGGGTGTCCGGTGGGTATCGTGGCCAATAACGGCGTGCTCTTTTCCGAAGCCGCCTCGAAGGGTGCGCATTTCGTAGAATTGTGCAGTCAACGCAAGATTCCGCTGGTGTTTCTACAGAACATTACCGGCTTCATGGTCGGCCGAAAGTATGAGAACGAAGGCATCGCGCGCCATGGCGCCAAGATGGTGACGGCGGTGGCCACAACGTCGGTCCCCAAGGTGACCATGGTCGTGGGCGGAAGTTTTGGCGCGGGGAATTACGGGATGTCGGGCCGGGCCTATCAGCCACGCTTCATGTGGTCATGGCCCAACAGCCGGATCAGCGTGATGGGCGGGGAACAGGCGGCGGGCGTGCTGGCCACCGTCAAGCGCGACGCCATCGAACGCAAGGGCGGCACGTGGGCGCCCGAGGAGGAGGCCGAGTTCAAGCGCCCCACCGTCGAGATGTTCGAGCGCCAGAGCCACCCGCTCTATGCCAGTGCGCGACTGTGGGATGACGGCATCGTCGATCCACGCAAAAGCCGGGAAGTTCTGGCGCTGTCGCTCAGAGCCGCGCTGAATGCGCCCATTGAGGAAACGCGCTTCGGCGTGTTCAGGATGTGAGGGAAACATCGCCGACACCAAACCGTTTCCAATGATGAGACATTGGACGTCACCGAGGATGAGTTCATGCCAGCAGAAATCGACGTCATCGTCGCTGATATCACCACGCTCGAAGTTGATGCCATCGTCAATGCCGCCAACAAGCAGCTGAAAGGTGGCGGTGGCGTTGACGGGGCGATTCATCGCGCGGCAGGCCCCGGGCTGCTTGAGGAATGCAAAGGCCTGAATGGCTGTGAAACCGGCGATGCGAAAGTCACCGGCGGGCATGATCTTCCGGCGTCGTGGGTGATCCATGCGGTGGGTCCGGTATGGGGCGGGGACAAGGCGGAAAAGGACGCGCTTCTTGCCTCGTGCTACCGCGTCGCGCTGGAAAAGGCGGACGGGCTCAAGTGCAAAACACTGGCCTTTCCGGCGATTTCGACAGGTGTTTACGGATTTCCGCCAGACCGTGCGGCACAGGTGGCCGTGGACACGCTATGCGAGGTGCTGCCGGACTGTGAAAACATGAAAAAGGTGATCCTGTGCTGTTTTTCGGATGAGAGCGCCGGGCATCACCGAAAGGCGCTCGCATCCTGCGAGGCCGACAAGAAAGAGGGCTGAGATGTTTGACACGATCCTGATCGCCAATCGAGGCGAAATTGCCTGCCGGGTGATCGAAACCGCCCGCGCCATGGGCGTGCGCACGGTGGCCGTCTATTCGGACGCCGACCGGGCCGCGAAACATGTCGAGATGGCGGACCATGCGGTGCACATAGGCGGCGCCGCCCCGGCCGACAGCTATCTGCGGGGCGATGCGATCATCGACGCCGCGCGCGCGACCGGCGCACAGGCGATCCATCCCGGCTATGGGTTTCTCAGTGAGAACCCCGATTTCGTCGACGCGGTCGAGGCGGCGGGCCTGACATTCATCGGCCCCTCGGCGCGCGCGATCCGGGCGATGGGCCTCAAGGACGCTGCCAAGAAGCTTATGGAAGAAGCTGGCGTGCCTGTGGTGCCGGGGTATCACGGTGCAGAGCAGGATGCCGAAATGCTCGCTGATCGGGCGCAGGAGATCGGCTATCCAGTGTTGATCAAGGCCGTGGCGGGCGGCGGTGGCAAGGGGATGCGCCTTGTCGAGCACCCCGAGGATTTTGCCGACGCGCTGATCAGTGCGCAGGGTGAGGCCGCGACCGCCTTTGGCAACAAGGAGGTTCTGATCGAGAAGTATATTCAGCAGCCGCGCCATATCGAGATGCAGATTTTCGGTGACGGAAAGAATGCGGTGCATCTGTTCGAGCGCGACTGCTCGCTTCAGCGGCGCCACCAGAAGGTGATCGAGGAGGCCCCGGCGCCGGGCATGCCCGAAGAGGTGCGCGCCGCGATGGGCGCCGCCGCTGTGCGCGCCGCCGAGGCCATTGGTTACAAGGGGGCGGGCACCGTTGAATTCATCGTGGACGGATCGGACGGCCTACGGACCGACGGGTTCTGGTTCATGGAGATGAACACCCGGCTTCAGGTCGAACATCCGGTGACCGAGGCGATCACCGGCATTGATCTGGTGGAATGGCAATTGCGGGTCGCCAGCGGTGAGGCGCTGCCCGCCCGGCAAGAGGATCTGACGATCACCGGCCACGCCTTCGAGGCCCGCCTTTATGCCGAGGACGTGCCGAAGGGGTTTTTGCCCGCGACCGGACATCTTGGACATCTGCGGTTTCCGGTCGGGGTGCGGGCCGACAGCGGCGTGCGCACGGGCGACGAAATCAGTCCGTGGTATGACCCGATGATCGCCAAGATCGTGGTGCATGGCCCGACACGGGCCACCGCGCTGCGCCGGCTCGATGCGGCGCTCGACCGGACAGAAGTGGCTGGAACGGTGACGAACCTTGCCTTTCTTGGTGCGCTGGCCCGGCACGAGGGATTCGCGCGTGGTGACGTGGATACCGGGCTTATCGCCCGCGATCTGGACGCTTTGGTGCGCGAGGCCGATCCGGCGGCGTCCGATGTGGCGTTGGCCGCGTTGGCCGCGCTGGGGCTTCTGGATGCGCAGGAATCCACCACCGGCTTCACGCTCTGGGGGCCGCTCAACCGCCAGATCCTGTTGCGGCGGGACGAGGCGGATATCACGGTCACCGTGCGGTCGCACAGCGCGGATGCGCATGACGTCGCGATTGATGGCGATGTGGTCAAGGCGCGCCGTATCGGCGACCGCTGGCAACTTGATGGCGCGATCGCACCAGAGGTGACGGTGACCGATGGTCTGGTGAGCGTCTTTCGCGGCTATGGGATAAGCTTTGATATTGTCGATCCGCTGAAGCGTGCCGCCTATGCGCATGGCGACGCGAGCCTGATCGAAGCGCCAATGCCCGGATTGGTCAAGGTGATGCTCGCCCAACCGGGGCAAAGCGTGCGTGAAGGGGACCGGCTTGCTGTTCTTGAGGCGATGAAGATGGAGCATTCGCTGCTGGCCGCGCGCGACGGCGTCGTGGCCGAGGTGCTTGCCGAGACCGGCGCGCAGGTGGCGGCGGGTGCGCCGCTTGTCCGGCTGGAGGATGACGCATGAGCAGGGAGCACCTAACGTGACCCACACGCCCAAACTGCCCACCCCAGAGGAGACTGGCCAATGATCACATTGCACCATGTGCCCTTTTCACGCTCATTCCGTGTGCTTTGGCTTCTTGAGGAACTGGGCCTTGATTACGAGGTCAGGAGCTATTCCATCCGTGACGGGTCTTTGCGGACGCCTGATTTTCTGTCGCTGTCTCCGGCAGGGCGGGTGCCCGCGCTCGATTTTGGAGAGGGCACGGTGATCTGTGAAAGCGGGGCCATCGTGCAATACCTGTGTGAAACCTATCCTGACGCAGGGCTTGCCCCCGGTCCGGGGCCGGCTGACCGCGCCCGCTATCTCGAGGCGCTGGGCTTTGCCGAGACGATGGCAAGCCTTATCGAGTTTTTGAACCTTCAGCACGTGTTCCTGCGCGATCCGGCCGATGCCTCACCCGTGGTGATCAAGCTTACCACAGCGCGGCTGCGCGCCACGCTGACCGGGATGGAGGCCATGCTCGAAGGGCGTGAGTATCTTCTGGGCGAGAGGTTCTCGGCGGCGGACGCGATGATGGGCTTCAACCTTTTCGCGGTGCCTTATTACGTGAAGATGGAGCCGTTTCCCCGACTGCGCGGCTATTCCGAACGGCTGGCGTCGCGCGCCGCGTTCCGCGCCGCCCGCGCAAGGGACGGAGAGCAGGACTTTTATGACCGGGATTTCTATCCCGTGCCTGAGGTGTGACGATGACCAAGGTCGAGATATTCGAAGTCGGACCCCGCGACGGCCTTCAGAACGAAACACGCGAAATCCCTGTGGCCGAAAAGATCGCTCTGATCGATTGCCTGAGCGAGGCGGGGTTCGCGCGGATCGAAGTCGCGAGCTTCGTCAGCCCCAAATGGGTGCCGCAAATGGCCGGCTCGGGCGCGGTTCTTGCCGGGATCAAACGCGCGTCCGGCGTGTCCTATGCCGCACTCACCCCGAACATGCGCGGCTTTGAGGATGCGCGCGCGGCAGGAGCGGACGAAGTGGCGATCTTCGGCTCCGCATCCGAAGGTTTTAGCCGCGCCAATATCAACGCGAGCATCGAAGAAAGCCTCGCACGGTTCAGACCTGTGGCCGACGCGGCGCAGGCGGCATCGATACCTGTGCGCGGATATGTGTCCTGCGTGGTTGAATGCCCGTTTGACGGCCTCGTTCCCCCCGAACAGGTGGCGCGGGTTGCGCGCGCGCTCTTTGATATGGGATGCTATGAAATCAGCCTTGGTGACACGGTCGGGCGCGCGACGCCGGATGGGATTGATGCCATGTTGCGCAGCGTGACCTCGGTTGTTCCGGCCAATCGTCTGGCCGGACATTATCACGACACCGGGGGACGGGCGCTCGATAATATCGAGACGTCGCTCGGGCATGGGCTCCGGGTGTTCGACGCCGCGGTCGGTGGTTTGGGCGGGTGCCCCTATGCGCCCGGCGCGGCGGGCAACGTGGCGACCGAGGCGGTGCATGATCGCCTTACCGCCTTGGGGCATGAGACCGGGCTTGATCCTGCGGTGCTCAGCCGTGCGGCCGAAATGGCCCGCGCGATGCGCACCGGATGAACCCGATGAACGACGACACGCGACAGGAGGCGGCATATGTACGAGACCATCACCGTTGAACACGACGGGCGCGGAGTGGCGACACTCTGGCTTGACCGGGCCGAGAAGCACAATGCGATGTCTGCGCGAATGATCGCAGAGTTGCACGAGGCCGCGGATGCGCTGGGCCGTGATGCGGAGGTTCGCGTGATCATTCTGGCGGCGCGCGGCAAGACGTTCTGCGCCGGGGGCGACCTTGGCTGGATGCGCGAGCAGTTCGAGGCCGCCCCCGTAGCAAGATCACGCGAGGCTGCGAAACTCGCTTATATGCTTCAGGCACTCAACACATTGCCCAAGCCCCTTATCGGGCGGCTGCACGGCAATACCTTTGGTGGCGGCGTCGGCCTTGCCAGTGTGTGTGACGTGGCCATCGGGGTTCAGGGCATGCACATGGCCCTGACGGAGACCCGGCTGGGCCTGATCCCGGCCACGATCGGCCCATACGTAGCGGCCCGCATGGGCGAGGCGAATGCGCGGCGTGTCTTTATGTCGGGCCGCCGGTTCGGTGCGGACGAGGCGGTGCGGCTGGGCCTTCTGGCGCAGACGGCGCCGGAAACCGATCTCGACGCTGCAATCGAGGCCGAAGTCGCGCCTTACCTGTCCTGTGCGCCCGAGGCGGTGGGGCGGGCCAAGGCGCTTCTGCGTGCCCTTGGTCCCCGCATCGATGAGCCGATCATCGCGCATACGATGGACGAATTGGCCCGCTGTTGGGCGGGTGAGGAGGCGCAGGAAGGAATTGGCGCGTTCTTTGACAAACGCAAACCGCAGTGGGCAGACCCGGATCAGACCTGAGGATAGGCGGCCTGAAGGCGGCGCATCATTCGGCAATAAAGACGGAAGGCCAGTCCGTTCGCTCCCAGCCTGATCGCGGCAACACATGGCAGGATCGTGCCCCAGTAAAGCGCTCGAAAACGCCGCGCGCCCTGAGCATCCCGCGCGATGGCGGCGCAGATGCCCGGCGCGGTGCGGTAATATTCGGCAATGAGCGTCGCACCCTGCGGATGCCGCGCAAGCCACCCGTCCCGGAACCGTCGCAATGCGCGCAACTCGGCGCAATCATCGCCGCGCCCCATTTGGGTGCAACAGGCGGTGGTCAGAAAGCAGGGCTCAAAGTCTTCGGGCGTGCCACACACATCGAGCGGCCGCGACAGAAGCCTTTCGTTTCCGTCCCTGATCAGATCGTCGACCGCCTGACGAAGGCCCGTGGTGTCAAGGTCATAAACCGCGAAGCGGGCCCACGTGTCCTCAAACCGGTCGTAATAGCCCACATGAACCTTGGGGCGGTCGGTCTTGAACAATTGGCTGAACACCGTGGCCGCTTCATGTGCCGGAGTGCGCCGTTTGCGACTCCAGCCAAGGGTAGAGGTGGGGGTGTCGCTCAGTTCGGCTTTGGTGCAGGTCAGCGCTTCGTTTTCGTCGCAGGACAGTTTGGGGATGTGATCCCAAATGACGTATTTTTCATCGCCGGTATCCGGATTCTCTATAAGGAGGAAGCTGCTGACCGTTTCTGGCCCCTCGGGCTGAAGGCGTGGCGTGAACAGGGGCAGGATGTCATCAGTCTTGTAATTGACAAGTGGCACGTAATCGCGGTTCAGGGAGTCAAAAACCGCATCGGGCCGCCCTGTGCGCAGATTTAACCTCAGGCCCGAAGACATGTGTTTGAGGCGGATATAGGCCGCCAGCCCCTCAAGAGTATCGGCACTGTCATATTGTGCTCGCATACGTAGACCGAGCCGCCAGCCGCGATGGTCGCGCTCGAGGTCGCACACGGTCTTGTCGATCTTGGCAAAAACCGGGGTGGCGCCGGTGGCAAGGCCTGTGGCGGCGAAACCTTTCAGGAGGCGACGACGGGTGAACAACATAGTGCAAAACCTTTGGCTGCTTTGAAATCGACCTTGAGATTAGCAATTTGATCGGACCGATCAACAGTCGCCAGAAATTAGCCGGATCGCCCCGGCGCCGGGGTGGAGGCTGAAAAACCGGCCCAAGCCTTCAAAAGCGGTGGCAAAACCGCGCGCCTTGGTTGACCCTGCCGGGGGCCAACGCTAAACCCGGAACAAGACCCATGCAGCCATCTGACGGCGCAGCCCTCGGGGGCGCGCGCGTGAAAGGAGCCACACCTTGGACGAGTTGCTGAGAGAATACCTTCCGATCCTCGTGTTTCTGGGCGTTGCCGTAGGACTTGGGATTGTTCTGATCCTTGCTGCTGTCATCGTCGCGGTGCGGTCTCCCGACCCCGAAAAGGTCAGCGCCTATGAATGCGGGTTCAATGCCTTTGACGACGCGAGGATGAAGTTCGATGTGCGCTTCTATCTTGTCGCGATCCTTTTCATCATCTTCGATCTGGAAATCGCGATGCTGTTTCCGTGGGCCGTGGCGTTCAAGGACATCAGTATGTTGGCGTTCTGGTCGATGATGGTGTTCCTTGCGGTGCTGACTGCGGGGTTCGCGTATGAGTGGAAGAAGGGGGCCATGGAATGGGAGTGAATGACAACGACAAGGCGCTTGTCACCAAGACGATGGGCGACGGCGTGCAGAGCGACCGGGTGAAATCCGGCCCCTCCGTTCCCGAAGCCTATGGTCAATACGGAGCCGGCCCTGATCCGGACGTGACCACGCAGGCCCTGAACGCCGATCTTCAGGACAAGGGGTTCCTGCTGACCACCACCGATGATCTGATCAACTGGGCCCGCACAGGCAGCCTGCACTGGATGACATTCGGGCTGGCTTGCTGCGCGGTCGAGATGATGCACACCTCAATGCCGCGCTATGATGCCGAGCGGTTCGGCGTCGCGCCGCGCGCCTCTCCGCGACAATCGGACGTGATGATCGTGGCGGGCACGCTCACCAACAAGATGGCGCCGGCCCTGCGCAAGGTCTATGATCAGATGCCCGAGCCGCGCTATGTGATCTCGATGGGATCCTGCGCCAACGGTGGCGGTTACTACCATTACAGCTATTCGGTTGTGCGTGGATGTGACCGGATCGTGCCTGTCGATATCTACGTGCCCGGCTGTCCGCCCACCGCCGAGGCGCTGCTATACGGCATCATGCAGCTTCAGCGCCGCATTCGCCGCACCGGGACCATCGTGCGCTGAGGCGCGGGGGAGGGGATGACACAATGAGTGACGCCATGACCGAACTGGGCGAGTATCTTGAGGCCAAGCGCAATGATTGCGTGCTGGGCTGGCATGTTGACAACGGGGAGCTGACCGTCGATGTGGCACAGCCCAACATCGTGGGGCTCGTGGATTTCCTGAGAAGTGATCAGACCTGCCGCTTTTCGACATTGGTCGATATCACGGCGGTCGACTATCCCGAGCGGTCCAAGCGGTTCGAGGTGGTCTATCATTTCCTCAGCATGTATCAGAACCATCGCATCCGCCTGAAGGTTGCTGCGCGCGAGGAAGATCTCGTGCCCTCGATCACCGGAATTCACCCCTCGGCCAACTGGTTCGAACGCGAGGTGTTCGACATGTTCGGCATCCTCTTTTCGGGCCACCCGGACCTGCGCCGCATCCTCACCGATTACGGCTTTCGCGGGCACCCGCTGCGCAAGGATTTCCCGACCACTGGCTATACCGAAGTTCGCTATGACGAAGCGCTCAAGCGCGTCGTGTATGAGCCGGTGAAGCTCGTGCAGGAATACCGTCAGTTCGACTTCATGAGCCCGTGGGAAGGGGCGGAATACATCCTTCCGGGCGATGAGAAGGAGGAGGCGAAATGATGGGAGGCTACAACATGGGTGGCGGCATGGGTGGCGGCGGCATAATCATCATGCTGATCTTTGCTGCCTTGGTTGTCATCCCTTTCTGGAGGCTCTTGCCGAAATTCGGCATTCCGAACTGGGTGAGCCTCGTTTCGATCATCCCGCTCGGGGCGCTGATCCTGCTTTGGGTCATGGCATTCCGCGACAAGCTTGACGGAGGACGTGGCTAATGGACGGTTCGAAATTCGAAGACGCTCTGACGGGCGAACAGCGGATCCGCAACTTCAACATAAACTTCGGCCCGCAACACCCTGCGGCGCATGGGGTGCTTCGCCTTGTTCTCGAACTTGACGGAGAGATCGTCGAGCGGTGTGACCCGCATATCGGTCTTTTGCATCGCGGCACCGAGAAGCTGATGGAAAGCCGCACCTACCTGCAAAACCTGCCTTATCTGGACCGGCTCGACTATGTGGCGCCGATGAATCAGGAGCATGCCTGGTGTCTGGCCATCGAACGGCTGACCGGTGTCGAGGTGCCGCGCCGGGCACAGTTGATCCGCGTGCTCTATTCAGAAATCGGACGTATCCTCAGCCACCTTCTGAACGTCACGACGCAAGCGATGGACGTGGGGGCGCTGACCCCGCCGCTCTGGGGGTTCGAAGAGCGTGAAAAGCTGATGATCTTCTACGAGCGGGCCTGCGGCGCGCGTCTGCACGCGGCCTATTTCCGCCCCGGCGGGGTGCATCAGGACCTGCCGCCGGACCTTATCGACGATATCGAGACATGGGCCGAGGAATTTCCCAAGGTTCTGGCGGATATCGACGGGCTTCTGACCGAGAACCGCATCTTCAAACAGCGCAACGCCGATATTGGCGTCGTGACCGAGAAGGACATCCTCGATTGGGGGTTCTCGGGTGTGATGGTGCGCGGCTCGGGGCTGGCATGGGATTTGCGCCGCGCGCAGCCCTATGAATGCTATGACGAATTCTCCTTCCAGATCCCGGTGGGCAAGAACGGCGATTGCTATGATCGCTACCTCGTGCGGATGGAAGAGATGCGCCAGTCGCTCTCGATCATCCAGCAGGCGGTCGAGAAGCTTCGCGCGCCCGAAGGGCAGGGCGATATCCTCTCGCGCGGGAAAGTCACTCCGCCGTCCCGGTCCGACATGAAGACCTCGATGGAGGCGCTGATCCATCACTTCAAGCTTTATACCGAAGGGTTCCATGTGCCGGAAGGCGAGGTTTACGCCGCCGTCGAGGCGCCCAAGGGGGAATTCGGTGTCTACCTCGTGGCCGATGGCACGAACCAGCCCTACCGGGTCAAGCTACGCGCGCCGGGCTTCCTTCACCTTCAAGCGATGGATCATGTCGCGGGCGGCCATCAGCTCGCTGATGTGGCGGCAATCATCGGCACGATGGATGTTGTCTTCGGGGAGATCGACAGGTGATGGATGTCGCGGCATTTACCCTGATCCTGTGCCTGACCGCATCGGGGCTTTGCATCTGGCGCCCTGTGCGGCCCGCGCGTCGCCGCGCGGGCAGGGGCCGCGCATGAGCGTGCGTGCGGCCATAACTGCGGCGGCGCTGGCGATCGCGGCCGGAGGCCCGGTTCACGCAATGGATAGCTCGGGCCATGATACGGTCCTCAACCTTGCGCGAGAGAATGGCTGTATTCTGCGCGATGCCGATGCTGCATTGACCGACGCTGGGTATTCCGATGCTGAAACGCGTGAACGGATCATTCTCACCCTTGTTGATCAGCGCAAGGCATCCCGTATTGGCGATGCGCTCATGGTGCGCGGAGCGGCCTGTCAGCAAGGGCCCAAGCCCGGCTTGCGGGATCGGTTTCTGGCGGGGTTCGGCACCAATGCGGACTGCGCACTTGCAGCGGCCGATCTTGATCGGACGATGCTACGCTATGCGCTGACCTCCCAAGACGTGGCGCTGTTGCGCGCGGAAATGGAGGGCGGCAAGGATCTGATCGCCTCGGCGGACGGAACCGAACTTCGCCTTAAGCCCGCACACTGCGAGCGCGCACAGGATCTGGCCAAGACTGTCGTGCCCGATCACCGTGACGCAACCGTCGCCTTCATGGCGGCGCATGACTGCCGGATCGGCACGCGCGATCTTGAGGTTGAGATTGCCGAGGCGGGACTTGACCCCGTGGCGACCGAGATCGCGATTGAAGCGCTCGTCACCGACGGCGACGCCATTTATTACGGAAACGAGGAAACACTGATCCTGCTGTGGGAACGGTGCCAATGACCCCGATTTCGGCCAAGACACCAACGCAGGGCCTCCGCGCCATGCGCAACGATCGCACAGGAGAGGACGCGTAATGCTTCGCCGTCTGTATCACGAACAACCCGAAACCTTTGCCTTTACCGATGCCAACAGGGCGTGGGCCGAGGGGCAGATCGCCAAGTTTCCCGAAGGCCGTCAGGCCAGCGCCATCATCCCGCTTCTGTGGCGCGCACAGGAGCAGGAAGGCTGGCTCACCCGCCCCGCCATCGAAGCGGTGGCCGATATGCTCGACATGGCCTATATCCGGGCGCTCGAAGTGGCATCCTTTTACTTCATGTTTCAGCTTCAGCCGGTGGGCTCGGTGGCGCATGTTCAGATCTGCGGCACGACGTCCTGCATGATCTGCGGGGCAGAAGACCTGATCGGTGTCTGCCGCGAGAAGATCGCGCCCAATCCGCACGAGCTTTCCGAAGATGGCAAGCTGAGCTGGGAAGAGGTGGAATGCCTTGGCGCCTGCGCCAACGCGCCGATGGCCCAGATCGGCAAGGACTATTACGAAGACCTGAGCGCCGACCGGATGGGAGAGATCATCGACGCCCTGCGCAACGGAGACGCGCCGGTGCCCGGCTCGCAAACCGGCCGTTACGCCTCAGAACCCGCGTCGGGGCTGACGTCGCTCATCGAATTCGACAGCGGCAAGACACAGTATAACGCAAGCGTGCAGCGCGCTGTGGATCAAGACGATACGATCAAGCGGATAGATGGCAGCGAAGTGCCGCTTCTGACGCCGTGGCGCGACATGGGCGTCAATCACGCGCCCGCCGCTGCGGGCGAATCGACAGGCGGGCGGTTCTCGAAATCACCGGCCAAGACCGCAAAGCGCACCGAGAAGAAGGTCAAGGACCACCCCGCCGCCAAGGAAGAGCCGCAACGCGAAGTCTCGGACAGTGCTGCGAAAAAGCTTGAGAAAAAGGGCAAGGGGCGTCCGGCCTCGAAGACCGAAACCAAAACCGAGGCCAAGGCCGCCAAGACCCCGTCAAGCCTGCCCAAGGCAAGCAAGGCCAAGCCCGCCGAAGATGTGCCCGCCGGGGCGGACAAGCAGACCGATCAGATCAAGGGCAAGAAGCCCCGCACGATGAAAGCGCCGCGCAAGGCAGGGGCGGACGATCTTAAGATGATCAAGGGTGTCGGCCCCAAGCTCGAAGGGCTGCTGCACGATCTCGGCTTTTACCATTTCGACCAGATCGCAAAATGGAGCGACGCCGAGGTCGCTTGGGTCGATGACAATCTCGAGGGATTCCGCGGCCGGGTGAGCCGTGACAATTGGGTCGAGCAGGCAAAACTGCTGGCCGAGGGCAAGGAGACGGAGTTCTCTTCCCGGGTCAAAAAGGGAGGCGTCTACTGACAGGGTCGGTCGGGCGCGTTAGGGGGAACCAAGAATGACAAATAACACTCCATCGAATTCCTGCACGTTCGTGTGCTGGCTTGTCGCCGCACTGATCGGGCTGATCTGCGCCTATCTCATCTGGTCAAGTGTCGGAACGCTTGCCGCGCTTCTGATCGCTATCGTTCTGGGCGTTCTGGCCGGTCTCGCGCTCACCCAGCTTTTCTGTCGTAAGGGTCAGGATGCAATCGGGCAGTCCGCGCCATCGTCCGGCGAAGCGCGTCAGGCGACCAATCAGGTGAACAAGGACAAAACAGACGCCGCGCCCGTGGGCACCGCCTCTGCCACCGCCGACACCGAGGCCGGCGCAGCCCCGAGCGCGCTTGAGCCCGTGGCGGTCAAGGCGGCGAAGGTCGCAGACGCCCACAAGGGGTCTGACGGTAACGACGATGCCGCACCCGCCAAAACCCAAAAGACCGCCGCACCCAAGAAACCGCCAAAGTCCAAACCGCCAAAGTCCAAACCGACGTCAGCCGATAACGGATCAAAGCAGCCTGCCAATGATGCGATGCCCGCCGTGGCCACAGCCAGTGGTGCCTCCGTTCCGCCGCCCGCGACCAAGACGGTGCCCAAATCCGACACCGGCGATGTGGGCGCCATGCCGTCGCAGGACGAGGGCACGCGCCCCGAGGCCCTGAGCGCGCCGCGCGGTGATGGTGCCGACGATCTCAAGAAAATCAAGGGCGTAGGCCCCAAGCTTGAGGTGCTTCTCAACGATCTGGGCTTTTACCATTTTGACCAGATCGCCAAATGGAACGATGCCGAGGTCGCTTGGGTCGATCAGAATCTCAAGGGGTTCAAGGGCCGCGTGAGCCGTGACAAATGGGTGTCTCAGGCCAAGACCCTCTCGGCGGGGGGCGAAACGGACTTTTCCAAGAAAGTGGAGGACGGCGATGTCTATTGACGGACGGACTGCATGAGCAAAGACGACACACAAGCCCGCAAGGGGCGGCAAGCCGCCCTTGTCATCGCGATCACCGCGGTGGCTTGGGTGCTTGCGGGTCTGATCGGGGCGGAATACGGCTGGAGCCAGCGGCTTCTGGTTCTGTTCGACCTGATGGCGCTGGCCGGGTTCGTGTTCGCATTCTGGATCATCTTTCAAATCTGGCGTCTGCGTCAGAACAATCAGGGATAGGGGCGTCATGCTGAAGGACGAGGACCGCATCTTTACCAATCTCTACGGTATGCATGACCGTAGCTTGAAGGGCGCGCAATCGCGGGGTCACTGGGATGGCACTGCCGGCATCCTTGACAAGGGCCGTGACTGGATCGTCGATCAGATGAAGGCGAGCGGTCTGCGCGGCCGGGGTGGCGCGGGGTTCCCCACCGGGCTGAAATGGTCTTTCATGCCCAAGGAAAGCGACGGGCGGCCTGCATATCTGGTGGTCAATGCCGATGAATCCGAGCCCGGAACCTGCAAGGACCGCGAGATCATGCGCCACGATCCGCATACCCTGATCGAGGGGTGTCTGATCGCGAGTTTCGCGATGAACGCGCATGCCTGTTATATCTACATCCGGGGCGAATATATCCGCGAACGCGAGGCGCTTCAGGCCGCGATCGACGAAGCCTATGATGCAGGGCTTGTCGGGCGCAACGCCTGTGGGTCTGGCTGGGATTTCGATATCTATCTGCATCATGGCGCCGGGGCCTATATCTGCGGCGAGGAAACCGCGCTTCTCGAAAGTCTCGAGGGCAAGAAAGGCATGCCACGGATGAAACCGCCCTTCCCGGCGGGGGCAGGGCTTTATGGCTGTCCGACCACGGTGAACAACGTGGAATCGATCGCCGTCGTGCCCACGATCCTGCGGCGCGGTGCCGAATGGTTCGCAGGCTTCGGACGTCAGAACAACGCGGGCACCAAGGTGTTCGCGGTCTCGGGTCACGTGAACAACCCCTGTGTGGTCGAGGACGCCATGTCGATCAGCTTTGAGGAGCTGATCGAGAAACATTGCGGTGGCATCCGTGGAGGGTGGGACAATCTCAAGGCGGTGATCCCCGGCGGGTCTTCGGTGCCATGTGTGCGCGGCGAGAAGATGAAAGACGTGATCATGGATTTCGATGCCCTGCGCGAGGTCGGCTCAAGCCTTGGCACCGCCGCGGTGATCGTGATGGACAAGGACACCGACATCATCAAGGCGATCTGGCGGCTGTCGAAATTCTACAAGCACGAAAGCTGTGGCCAATGCACGCCCTGCCGCGAGGGCACGGGCTGGATGATGCGGGTCATGGGCCGGCTCGTGAAGGGGGACGCCGAGGTCGAGGAGATCGACATGCTCTTTGACGTTACCAAGCAGGTCGAGGGCCATACGATCTGTGCTCTCGGCGATGCGGCGGCTTGGCCAATTCAGGGGCTTATCCGTAATTTCCGCGACGAGATCGAGGACCGCATCAAGCACAAGCGCACGGGCCGCGTGAGCGCGGTGGCCGCTGAATGATGCGCGCGGCGCTCATATCCGCTGCGCTGTGTGTCGGTGCCGGTTCCGCTTTGGCCGAAACCGTCCGATCGGACGATTACGAGGCGCAGGCCGCGCGTCACAAGGTTGAAATGACGGCCCGCAGCGGCAAGACGATCGCGGCCGAACAGGTCGTCGTCACGGTGACACGCCGCGATGGCGCGGCAATTTCTGACGGCGAAACAGCGCAGGCCACAGCTTTCGCGGTTGATGTCGCCTGTGACGGAGCCAAGCCGATGGTCGTGCTTCCGGTGGCGCGCGCCGCGGGAGATATGCGATACGATGTGCTGTGCGGGGCGAAGGGATGACGACATGACAAGTGTATTCGGACCATACGCGCACGCCATTGCTGCAATGGCGGGCATGGGCCTTCTGACCCTGATCATGAGCCCGCTCTCGGCGATGAAGAAAACGCGCCTCGGCCTCGCCCCAGGAAGCTCGCCCGAGCCGGATTACTCCAGTGCGACCTATCGCTGGCACCGGGCCTATGGCAATGCCGCCGAAAGCACGGGCACCTTTGCGCTTGTCACCGGGGCGGCGATCCTGGCCGGTGGCGGCGCGATATGGGTCAACTGGCTCGCCACGCTTTATTTGCTCAGCCGGATCATTCTGGCGGTCGTGCATGTGCGCGGCATCGGCAAACCCGACATGAGCATCCGCTCTTTCACCTATGTGTTCGGCTGGGCCATGTGCGTCCTGCTGGCGCTGACCGCTATTATCGCGGCATTCTGAGAAAAGGACGGCCCGAATGCTCAGACAGACCTGCCTCATACTGGCCATGACGGGCGCGCTTGTCGCCACCGGGTGCGCGAAACCCGGCGAGCGGGTGCGCTTTGACGGGAACTATTACCCGGCCAAGGCAAAAAAGGTCGGCGAGCGGCATAATTTCGTCGTGACCGTGCGCCGTGTCGATCAGGGTATCGACGGCGCGCGTGAGGCGGGCCGCTATGAAGGGACCGATTACTGCGTCAAGCTTTTCGGCGACTCGACCATCGCGTGGAATCCCGGACCCGATGACGCGGCCTCGCGTATCGTGGCCGACAATGGAAATCTCGTGCTCAGGGGCACCTGCAACAAATGGTAGCGTGTTCACGCATATGGGCGGAAAACCCCCGGTGTTATTGCATAACAACGCGGGCGACCACCACCTGTTTCCCAGCCGGCCAAGCGTATTGCGCGGGCCCGGTTCGCTTGGGTAAAAGGAGACCAACATGCGTATGATCACAACTGCCGTTCTCAGCTTCGCACTTGCTGCGGGCTCGGTCGCGGGTGCCTCGGCCAAGGTCGGGCTTCCCAATGAAAAAGACATCAATGCAGGGTTGTTGGCGGTGGCCGCCGCTGACAAGATTCGCCGCGAATGCAACAGCATTTCGGGCCGCTTCTTTCGGGCGCGATCCTATGTGAATGGCCTCAAGTCGATGGCCAGGGATCGTGGCTACACCGAAAATGAAATCGACGCCTATGTGAACAACAAGGCGCATCAGCGGGCGATGCGCGAACGGCGCAATGCCTTTTTCAAATCCAAAGGCGCGAGCAATCTGGACGCACAAAGCCTGTGCGTTCTGGGCCGCGCGGAAATCTCCAAGAAGAGCGTTATCGGGTCTCTTCTCAAAGCAAAGTGAATACCAATGTCTGACCTTCGCAAGCTCATCATCGACGGGACCGAAATCGAGGTGGACGGGGCCATGACCCTGATCCAGGCCTGTGAAGAGGCGGGGATCGAAATTCCCCGCTTCTGCTATCACGAGCGGCTCTCGATCGCCGGGAACTGTCGGATGTGCCTTGTGGAGGTTGTTGGCGGTCCGCCGAAACCGGCGGCAAGCTGTGCCATGCAGGTGCGCGATCTGCGCCCCGGACCCGAGGGGCAGCCGCCTCAGGTCAAAACCAATAGCCCGATGGTCAAGAAGGCGCGCGAAGGGGTGATGGAGTTTCTGCTCATCAACCACCCGCTTGATTGCCCGATCTGCGATCAGGGTGGCGAATGCGACCTTCAGGATCAGGCGATGGCTTACGGCGTTGATTTCAGCCGCTACCGCGAGCCGAAGCGCGCGACCGAGGATCTCGACCTTGGCCCGCTTGTGGAAACCCACATGACGCGCTGCATTTCCTGCACCCGCTGCGTGCGCTTCACCACTGAGGTGGCGGGCATTCACACGATGGGTCAGACCGGCCGGGGCGAGGATGCCGAGATCACCGCCTATCTGGGCGAAACGCTCGATTCGAATCTTCAGGGCAATATCATCGATCTGTGCCCCGTCGGCGCGCTGGTGAGCAAACCCTATGCCTTTACCGCCCGCCCGTGGGAACTGACCAAGACCGAGAGCATCGACGTGATGGATGCGCTCGGGTCAAGCATCCGTGTGGATTGCAAGGGCCGTGAGGTCATGCGCTTCCTTCCGGTGAACCATGATGGGGTCAACGAGGAATGGATTTCCGACAAGACTCGGTTCGTCTGGGACGGTTTGCGCCGTCAACGGCTTGACCGACCTTACATCCGCGAGAATGGCAAACTCCGCCCGGCAAGCTGGCCCGAAGCACTGGGGCGTGCCGCCGAGGCCCTGAAAGGCGCCGAAAAGCCCGTGGGCCTTGTTGGCGATCTGGCTCCGGTCGAGGCGGCCTTCGCTCTGCGGCAGCTGATCGAAGCGCAGGGCGGTGTGACCGAATGCAGGACCGACGGCGCGAAACTGCCCGCCGGCAATCGCTCCGCTTATGTTGGAACGGCCCGGATCGAGGATATCGACGACGCAATGTTCATTCAGATCATCGGCGCGAATCCCCGCACCGAGGCGCCGGTCCTCAATGCGCGCATCCGCAAGGCATGGACACGCGGCGCTCAGGTCGAACTTGTGGGCGAGGCGGTGGACCTCACCTATGACTACGCCCATGTCGGCACGGACCGCGCCGCACTCGATAGCCTTGTCGGCATGAAACACAAAGAGGTTCAGGACAAGCCCAGCATCGTGATCGTCGGGCAGGGCGCATTGCAGGAGGCCGATGGCGAGGCCGTGCTGGCCGCCGCCATGAAGCTTGCTGATGAAACCGACTCCAAGCTTCTGATCCTTCACACGGCGGCAAGCCGCGTGGGCGGGATGGATGCGGGCTGTGTCGCCGAAGGTGGTATGTCTGCGGCGATGGAGGGGGCCGACGTGGTCTATAACCTCGGCGCCGACGAGATCGAGATTGCCCGCGACGATGCGGGCGGGCCCTTCGTGATCTATCAGGGGAGCCATGGCGACCGTGGTGCGCACCGCGCCGACGTGATCCTGCCGGGCGCGGCCTATACCGAAGAGCAGGGCCTCTTCGTGAACACCGAAGGTCGACCGCAGCTTGCCCTGAGGGCCAGTTTCGCACCCGGCGAGGCCAAAGAGAACTGGGCGATCCTGCGCGCCCTCTCCGGCGAAATGGACGCAACCCTGCCATTCGACAGCTTGGCGCAACTGCGGCAGGCCCTTGTGGGGGACGTGCCCCATCTTGCCAAGGTGGATCATGTGCCGGGAAACGACTGGCAGCCGCTTGCCTTGAAAAAGCTTGGCAAAGGCAGCACGCCTTTCCGCAACGCGGTCGCGGATTTCTACCTGACCAATCCAATCGCCCGCGCCAGTGAACTCATGGCCGAGCTGAGCGCCAACGCCCGGTCCCGCACCGAAACCCCGGTCGCCGCCGAGTGATGCGCCTCCGCGCCCACATACCCTTTTCAGGTCTGGCCTTGTTGGCCGGGCTTGCCGCCTGTGATACGGCGGGACAGGGCGGTGAGGACGTGACGCGGTTCGCGCCGGAATATGACGGGGTGCAGACACGGCTTCTGGACAGCGATATCGTGAACTTCCACGTCGTGATGCGGGGCGCGCGCACCACCGGAGACGTGGATCAATATGCCGCCTGTGCCGCTGCCCAGTACGCACTGATCCGGGGATACGGGTTTGCGCGGCATTTGCGAACGAATGTGGCCAAAGAGGGTGGCGTCTGGCGTGGTGATGCGGTTTATACGATCTCGGCTGCGCTACCTCGCGGCATAAAGACACTCGACGCGGAAGTCGTCGCCGCAAATTGTGCGGAACAGGGAATACCGATGGTATGAGGGACTGATGGGAGAATTTCTGATAACGCCCTTGGGCACATTCGTGATCATCCTTGCGCAATGCCTTGCTGTGCTGGGCTTCGTGATGATCAGCCTGCTGTTCCTCGTGTATGGCGATCGCAAGATCTGGGCCGCGGTTCAGATGCGCCGGGGCCCCAACGTTGTTGGTGTGTTCGGCATTCTGCAATCCGTGGCGGACGCGCTGAAATACGTCCTCAAGGAGGTGGTGATTCCCGCCGGGGCGGATCGCCCTGTCTTCCTTCTGGCGCCGATGCTCAGTTTCGTGCTCGCGGTGATCGCATGGGCGGTCA
The DNA here is from genome assembly GCF_037083845.1 of Roseovarius sp. E0-M6. Taxonomy (NCBI): domain Bacteria; kingdom Pseudomonadati; phylum Pseudomonadota; class Alphaproteobacteria; order Rhodobacterales; family Roseobacteraceae; genus Roseovarius; species Roseovarius sp. E0-M6. Next base: position 496,269 of record NZ_JBAPLA010000001.1, read on the forward strand.
TCCCATTTAACGATGGCTGGGTTCTGGCCGATATCAACGTGGCCATCCTCTATGTCTTCGCCATGTCCTCGCTCGAGGTTTATGGCGTCATCATGGGCGGATGGGCGTCGAACTCGAAATATCCGTTCCTCGGCAGCCTGCGCTCGGCCGCGCAGATGATCTCTTACGAGGTGTCGATCGGCCTGATCATCATCGGCGTCGTGATCTCGACCGGGAGCCTGAATTTCGGCGCCATCGTCGCGGCTCAGGACGGAAGCTGGGGCATGTTCAACTGGTATTGGCTTCCGCACCTGCCGATGGTTTTCCTGTTCTTCATCTCGTGCCTTGCCGAAACCAACCGCCCGCCCTTCGACCTCCCCGAGGCGGAATCCGAACTGGTGGCGGGCTATCAGGTGGAATATTCCTCGACGCCCTTCCTGCTATTCATGGCCGGTGAATACATCGCCATCCTGCTGATGTGCGCGCTGACCTCGCTGCTTTTCTTTGGCGGCTGGCTCAGCCCTGTTCCGGGACTGCCCGACGGCGCGTTCTGGATGATCTCGAAGATGGCGTTCTTCTTCTTCATCTTCGCGATGATCAAGGCGGTCACACCGCGCTATCGCTATGATCAACTGATGCGCATCGGCTGGAAAGTGTTCCTGCCACTGTCACTGGCTTGGGTCGTGATCGTGTCCTTCCTCGCCAAGTTCGAGGTTCTGGGCGGCTTCTGGGCCCGCTGGGCGATGGGGGGCTGACGCGCGATGGGTGTGGATTATGTCCTGTTCGATCGGCTTGTCGAGTTCTCCACGCGGGTCCAGCCACGGGGACGGACTGTCATGCTGGGTCGGCAGAAGTTCAAGATCCGCAGCAACCTGCGCAAGCATTACGAGACATCGCTCAAGCGCAACGGCATCGACGCGAAGCGTTTTGATTTCCTGCAAGAGGACGCGTATGCCGAAACCCTGATGCGCAAGCTGGGGCTGGGTGAAATGGAGTCGATGGATTTCTCGAATTACGGGGGCGCCACGATCCTGCATGACCTGAACAAGAAGCCCGCACGCAAGTTGGAAAAGAAATTCGATTTCATCTTTGACGCGGGCACGATCGAACATGTTTTCAATGTGCCCATGGCCCTTGAGGGCGTGTTTCGCATGCTCAAACCGGGCGGGCGGTTCATATCGGCCAACGGGTTCAACGGGTGGTACGGGCACGGCATGTACCAATTCAATCCCGAATTGGTCTGGACCTTCTGGAAGCGCGCCTGCAATTGCAACGTCATAGATTGCCGCGCGCTTCCGGAAAATCCCGAAGGTGATCATGGCCCCGTCATACTTGAGGACCCGGCCGACAGCGGGCGGCGCTTGAAGCTCAAGAACAAGATTGGCCCGGGCCGGACCTATCTGTACTACGAAGTTGAAAAGACGACCGAGTCGCATCTACCGGATTTCGCGCTTCAGAGCGACTATGAAACCCGTTGGAACGGCTATGACAACGCCGGTGCGACACACCTCGAACTGGACGGGAGAAGCTGACCATGACGCAGATCGACTATGGACGCGCGGCAGGCTACTTCCTGCTGACAGATGTTTTCAAAGGCTTGAAGCTTGGGTTGAAGTATTTCTTCGCCCCGAAGGCCACGTTGAACTACCCGCATGAGAAAGGCCCCCTGTCGCCGCGGTTCCGCGGCGAACACGCGCTGCGCCGGTATCCCAACGGTGAGGAACGCTGCATCGCCTGCAAGCTCTGCGAGGCCGTGTGCCCGGCGCAGGCGATCACCATCGACGCTGAGCCGCGCGATGACGGCTCGCGCCGCACCACGCGCTATGACATCGACATGACGAAATGCATCTATTGCGGCTTCTGTGAGGAGGCTTGCCCGGTCGATGCCATCGTTGAAGGGCCGAATTTCGAGTTCGCCACCGAGACTCGTGAAGAGCTTTACTATGACAAGGCAAAGCTTCTGGAAAATGGCGACCGGTGGGAAGCCGAGATTGCCCGCAATCTGGAAATGGACGCGCCCTACCGATGACCGATTCCAAAAACCCCTTTGCCGATATGATGCGACAGGCGCAGGAGATGGCGAAAGCCTTCAATCCCGCGCTCGAGTCGTATTCGCCAAAAGGGTTTGAAACGCTGTGGCCGACCATGCCCAAGGACATGATGGAAATGTCCTTTGGCAAAGGGGTGAGCGAGGATGGGCTTGACGCCAAGACGCGGCTGTTGTTGACGCTGGCCGGGCTCACCATGCTGGGCGCGCAAAGCGATATGCAGCTGCGTATGACCGTGCGCCATGCCCTCGAGGCGGGCGCAACAGAGGACGAAATCGCCGAAACCATCGCCCAGATGGCGATGTTTGCCGGCATCCCGTCGATGACCCGCGCCATGGACTACGCGCGCGAAGTTTTCGACGAACGCGATACGAAGGAACAAGACACATGACCGTCTTTTCACTTGCCTTTTATCTCTTCGCGATCTGCGTCGTCGTAGGCGGCCTTTTCACCGTGGTGAGCCGCCATCCGGTTCACTCGGTCCTTTGGCTCATCCTCGCCTTTCTGAGTTCGGCAGGGCTCTTCGTTTTGCTCGGGGCCGAATTCGTCGCGATGCTACTGATCATTGTCTATGTCGGCGCTGTGATGGTGTTGTTCCTGTTCGTCGTGATGATGCTCGACGTTGATTTCGCCGAGCTGAAGGCGGAAATGGCGAAATACATGCCTCTCGCGCTTTTGATCGGGGTGATTCTGCTGATGCAGTTCGGACTGGCCTATGGCGCATGGGACTTCGCCGAGGGCGCGAAGGCCGCCAGCGCCGCGCCGCGCCCCGAGGGAACCCACAACACCGCCGCGCTCGGCCTGCTGCTCTATGACAAGTACATTCTACTGTTTCAGCTTGCCGGTCTGATCCTGCTCGTGGCGATGGTGGGGGCGATCTCGCTCACGCTGCGACACCGCACCGATATCAAGCGTCAGAACGTGCTGGCGCAGATGTATCGTGACCCGGCCAAGGCGATGGAACTGAAGGACGTGAAGCCAGGGCAAGGGCTGTAGGCCCGCCCCCCCGGACATGACCGGGGCCTCCCGGCCAGATGGGTCGGGGCAGGAGATCAAGAGGTCCCGGGAAAGTCCGGGACGCGACGCAAAGAAAACGAACGGGGCGACCCGGAGGGACGACATGATTGGTTTGGAACATTACCTGACGGTGGCGGCGACGCTCTTCGTCATCGGCATCTTCGGGCTCTTTCTTAATCGCAAGAACGTGATCATCCTCTTGATGTCGATCGAGCTGATGCTGCTGTCGGTGAACATCAACCTTGTGGCGTTCTCGAGCTTTCTGGATGACATGGTGGGGCAGGTCTTTACGCTCTTTGTTCTGACCGTTGCCGCCGCCGAGGCCGCCATCGGCCTTGCGATCCTTGTCTGCTTCTTCCGTAACCGCGGCACCATCGCGGTCGAAGACGTGAACGTGATGAAAGGCTGAGCCAGATGATTTTCAAGACCATCCTCTTCGCGCCTCTCATCGGGGCGATCATCGCGGGCTTTGGCTGGCGGCTCATCGGCGACAAGGGCGCGCAATGGGTCACCACCGGGCTTCTCTTTCTGTCCTGCCTGCTCAGCTGGGTGGTTTTCCTTCAGGGCGCACATCAGGACGATGCGCTGCACGTGCTCGACTGGATCCGCTCGGGCAGCCTTGATACCGCATGGTCGATCCGCGTTGACCGGCTGACGACGATCATGCTCATCGTGATCACGACGGTCTCGGCGCTCGTGCATCTTTATTCGATGGGCTACATGGCCCATGACGAGAATTTCGGCGACACCGAAAGCTATCGCCCCCGTTTCTTCGCTTACCTGTCTTTCTTCACCTTCGCGATGCTGATGCTGGTGACGGCCGACAACCTTGCCCAGATGTTCTTTGGCTGGGAAGGGGTGGGCCTCGCGTCATATCTTCTGATCGGCTTCTACTTCCGCAAGCCAAGCGCGAATGCCGCCGCGATGAAGGCGTTTATCGTCAACCGGGTGGGGGATTTCGGTTTCGCGCTCGGTATCTTCGCGTTGTTCTATCTTACCGACTCGATCCGCCTTGATGATGTGTTCGCCGCCGCGCCCGAACTGGCCGAAACTCAGCTTACGTTCCTCTGGACCGATTGGAACGCGGCAAATCTCATCGCCTTCCTTCTCTTCGTGGGCGCGATGGGCAAGTCGGCACAGCTTTTCCTGCACACATGGCTGCCCGACGCGATGGAAGGCCCGACGCCCGTGTCGGCGCTCATTCACGCGGCGACGATGGTGACGGCCGGGGTGTTCCTTGTCTGCCGGATGTCGCCCATCATGGAATACGCGCCCGAGGCGATGAATTTCGTGGTCTTCCTTGGGGCGTCGACGGCGTTCTTTGCCGCGACCGTGGGCCTCGTGCAGAACGACATCAAACGTGTGATCGCCTATTCGACCTGTTCACAGCTTGGCTATATGTTCGTCGCCGCAGGTGTCGGCGTCTACTCGGTGGCGATGTTCCATCTGCTGACCCACGCCTTCTTCAAGGCGATGCTCTTTCTCGGGGCGGGCTCAGTCATTCACGGGATGCACCACGAACAGGACATGCGCAACTATGGCGGCCTGCGCCAGAAGATGCCCTATACGTTCTGGGCGATGCTGATCGGCACGCTGGCCATCACCGGGGTGGGCATCCCGCTCACTGGTTGGATCGGCTTCGCGGGTTTCGCGTCGAAGGATGCGGTCATCGAGTCGGCCTATGCAGGCACAGACGGTGGATATGCCTTCTGGATGCTGGTGATCGCGGCGCTCTTCACGTCGTTCTACTCATGGCGGCTCATGTTCCTGACCTTCTGGGGCAAGCCGCGCGGCGACAAGCACACGCACGAGCATGCGCATGAAAGCCCTACGGTGATGCTGGTGCCGCTGGGTGTGCTTGCGCTTGGCGCGGTCTTTGCTGGCGCGATCTGGTATGGAAGCTTCTTCGGCAAGACCAACGAGGTGGTGAAATTCTTCGGGGGCACCTATGGCGAACCGACGCAGGAACTGGTCGAGGCCGTGGCCGAGCGTAGTCCGAAGGCGTCCGAGCTTCATTATGTCATGGAAAGCGATCCGGGTGAGGCCGCGATTTACATCGCGCCCGAGAACACCATCCTGCACGAGGCGCATTACGTGCCGACCTGGGTCAAGCTGTCGCCCTTCATCGCGATGCTGCTGGGCCTTGCGACCGCCTACTGGTTCTACATCCTGAACCCGTCGATTCCGGGCCGTCTCGCGGCGAACCAGCGCCCGCTTTACCTGTTCCTCCTGAACAAGTGGTATTTCGACGAGGTGTATGACTTCATCTTCGTGCGCCCGGCCAAACAGCTTGGCAGGTTCCTGTGGCGCCGCGGTGATGGCAATGTCATCGACGGCACGATCAACGGCGTGGCAATGGGGATCATTCCCTTCTTCACACGCCTCGCCGGTCGCGCTCAGTCCGGCTACATCTTTACATATGCATTCGCCATGGTGATCGGGATCGCGGTTCTCATCACGTGGATGACTATCAGCGGGGGGGCCGAGTGATGTCCAATGTCCTGTCTCTCACGACATTCATCCCACTTATCGCGGCGGCCATCCTCGCGGTGTTCCTGCGCGGTGAGGATGAATTCGCGCAACGCGCCGCCAAATGGGTGGCGTTGGTGGCGACGGTGCTTACCTTCCTTGTCTCGATTGCCATCCTCGTGCAGTTCGACCCCGCCGATCCCGGATTCCAGATGGTCGAAGAGGCCGCGTGGCTTCTCGATATCAAGTATAAGATGGGCGTGGACGGGATCAGCATCCTGTTTGTCTTGCTGACCACCTTCATGATGCCCCTGACCATTGCCGCCTCTTGGGGCGTAAAAACCCGGGTCAAGGAATACATGATCGCCTTCCTGGTGTTGGAAACGCTCATGCTGGGTGTGTTCATGGCGCTGGATCTGGTGCTGTTCTACCTCTTCTTCGAGGCGGGCCTCATCCCGATGTTCCTGATCATCGGGATCTGGGGTGGCAAGGAACGGATTTATGCCAGCTTCAAGTTCTTCCTCTATACGTTCCTCGGCTCGGTGCTGATGCTGGTGGCGATGGTCGGAATGTATGCGGATGCGGGCACCACGGATATTCCGGCGCTGATGCGCCACCAATTCGCCTCTGAGACCTTCCCGCTTCTTGGCGTGCAGATCGTGGGCGGTATGCAGACGCTTCTCTTCCTCGCATTCTTCGCGAGCTTTGCCGTCAAGATGCCGATGTGGCCGGTTCACACATGGCTGCCGGACGCACACGTGCAGGCGCCCACCGCGGGGTCGGTGGTGCTGGCGGCGATCCTGCTCAAGATGGGGGGCTATGGCTTCCTCCGCTTCAGCCTGCCGATGTTCCCCGTGGGGGCGGATGTCCTGGCGCCGCTGGTGCTTTGGATGTCGGCCATTGCCATCGTCTACACCTCGCTCGTGGCGCTGGCGCAGGAGGACATGAAAAAGCTCATCGCCTATTCGTCCGTCGCGCATATGGGCTATGTGACGATGGGCATCTTCGCCGCCAATCAACAAGGGATCGACGGCGCCATCTTTCAGATGATCAGCCACGGCTTCGTCTCGGGTGCGCTCTTCCTGTGTGTCGGCGTGATCTATGACCGGATGCACACGCGCGAGATCGACGCCTATGGCGGTCTTGTGAACCGGATGCCGGCCTATGCGCTGATCTTCATGCTCTTCACCATGGCCAATGTGGGCCTGCCGGGCACCAGCGGATTCGTCGGTGAATTCCTGACGCTGATGGGGGTATTCCAGGTCAATACATGGGTCGCACTCGTCGCCACGTCGGGAGTGATCCTGAGCGCGGCCTACGCGCTCTGGCTCTATCGCCGGGTGGTCATGGGCGAACTGATCCGCGAAAGCCTCAAGTCGATCACCGACATGGGCGGGCGCGAGCGCGCGATCTTTGCGCCGCTCGTGGTGATGACGATCCTGCTGGGCGTCTATCCCAGCCTGGTGACCGACATCATCGGCCCCTCGGTCGAGGCGCTGATAACCAACTACGACACGGCCGTGGCCGAGGCGGGTGCCTCGACGCAACACGCCGCCACATCGCACTGAGGGGACGCCACGATGATCCAGTCCGATCTGAATATCATGCTGCCCGAGATTATCCTCGCCCTGTACGCGATTTTGGGCCTGCTCGGAGCGGTCTATACGGGCCGCGACAAGGTGGCGGGCATGCTCGTGTGGCTTACGGCTGCGTTGATGGTGGCGCTGGCCTTTTACATCTCGTCGCTGAGCGGAGACCGAACCGCCTTTGACGGCATGATCATCGATGACGGCTTTGCGCAGTTCGCCAAGATCACGATCCTGCTCAGCGCCGCCGCCGTGTTGGTCATGAGCCAGGATTACATGGCGCGCCGCGGCCTGCTAAAGTTCGAATTCCCGATGCTTGTCGCGCTTGCGGCGGTGGGCATGATGGTGATGGTCAGCGCGGGCGATCTCATGGCGCTCTATATGGGGCTCGAGCTTCAGTCGCTGGCGCTTTATGTCGTGGCCGCGCTACGCCGCGACAGTGTCAAATCCACCGAGGCGGGCCTGAAATACTTCGTGTTGGGGTCGCTCAGTTCGGGGCTTCTGCTTTATGGCGCGTCGCTCGTCTATGGCTATACCGGCACCACCTCCTTTTCCGGGATCATCGCGGCGGCCGAAGGGCAGGCCCCGATCGGGCTGTTGCTGGGCCTTGTCTTCGTGCTTTCGGGAATGGCGTTCAAAATCTCGGCGGTTCCCTTTCACATGTGGACCCCCGACGTCTATGAGGGCGCGCCCACGCCGGTCACCGCCTTCTTTGCCACCGCGCCCAAGATGGCCGCTATGGCGCTGTTCGCCCGGGTCGTCTTCGATGCGTTCGGCGGGATCGTGCAGGACTGGCAACAGATCGTGGCGCTTCTGTCGGTGCTGTCGATGTTCCTCGGCGGGATCGCGGCCATCGGGCAGACCGATATCAAGCGCCTCATGGCCTATTCCTCGATCGCGCATATGGGATATGCCTTGATGGGCCTCGCGGCAGGGACCGCGCTTGGCGTGCAGGCGATGCTGATTTACATGGCCATCTATGTGACGATGAACATCGGAACCTTCGCTTTCATCCTGTCGATGCAGCGGGACGGTCAGCCGGTGACGGAAATCACAGGGCTCAACATGTATTCGCGGGCCAATCCGGCGCGCGCGCTCTCGATGTTGATCCTGCTGTTCAGCCTTGCCGGCGTGCCACCCTTCCTCGGGTTTTTCGGGAAATTCTACGTGCTGCGCGCGGCCTATGACGGTGGTCTTGTCTGGTTGGCCATCGCGGGTGTGATCGCGTCGGTCATCGGGGCGTTCTACTATCTCAGGATCGTCTTCTACATGTATTTCGGCGAAGAGCGCGAGCCGCTCGATCGGCCGCAATCGCCGGTGCTGTGGGGCTTTCTCGTGGCCAGTGCGGCTGTGATGGTTGTGGGGATCGTGTTCCTCTTCGGGATCGAAAGCGTGGCACAGGCCGCTGCCGTCACGTTGGTCGAGTGATCAGTCCCCAACAGACGGACAGCCGGCGCGCCCTCCGGGGGGCGTCGGTTTTTCTTTGTGCCTCCGGCGGGAGTATTTGAGGAAAGATGAAAGACTGGCCACAAGGATACGGGCGTCGGGTTCTGGCCGAAGTGGACAGCAGCAACGCCGAGGCGTTGCGCATCGCGCCCACATTGACCGGGCCCGAATGGATTCTGGCGTTGCGGCAGACAGCGGCGCGGGGCCGCCGTGGGCGGGTCTGGGCCAACCCCGAGGGCAATTTCGCCGCCACACTGTTGCTGCACCCGGACGAGAGCGCCGACCGCGTGGCCCTGCGCTCCTTCGTGGCCTCGCTTGCACTTTATGACGCGGTGTCGGCGGCCACGGGCCGACCCACCGGCGTGGCGCTCAAATGGCCCAATGACGTTTTGCTCAACGGCGGGAAGCTGGCGGGGATATTGCTGGAAAGCGCGGGGCAGGGCGCCCGGGTGCGCCATCTTGCGATCGGTTTCGGTGTGAACCTGATCACCGCGCCCGAGATCGATGCCCTGAACCCAGGCGCAGTGCGGCCCGTCTCGCTCATGTCGGCCACAGGGGCCGATGTGGGGCGCGAACCTTTTCTCGACCTTCTGGCACCTGCATATGCCCATTACGAGGCGCAGTTCACGACCTACGGCTTCGCCCCCATCCGCGAGGCATGGCTCGATCGCGCCGCGCGGCTTGGAGAGGTGATCACCGCCCGCACGACCCATGAGACCATCACCGGAACGTTCGAGACGGTGGACGCGACCGGTAATCTTGTTCTATCCACCGCGGACGGACACCGCGCCATCCCCGCGGCGGACGTCTTCTTCTGAGCTAAGGGAGGGCGGATCATGCTGCTCGCCATAGATTGCGGCAATACGAATACGGTGTTTTCGATCTGGGACGGCACCCGCTTTTTGTGCACGCTGCGCACCTCGACGCATCATGCGCGCACGGCAGATGCTTATTTCACGTGGTATTCCACGCTTGTGAAACACTACGGGATCGAGGCCGAGATCACCGACGTGATCATCTCCTCGACGGTGCCGCGTGTCGTCTTCAACTTGCGTGTCTTTGCCGACCGGTTTTTCGGGTGCCGCCCGATGGTGGTGGGCAAACCCGACTGCGCCCTGCCCACGCCACCGCGCGTGGACGAAGGCACCGCTGTCGGGCCGGACCGTCTGGTCAATACGACCGGGGCGTTCGACAGGCATGGCGGCGACCTGATCATCGTGGATTTCGGCACGGCCACGACCTTTGATGTGGTGGCCTCGGATGGCGCGTATGTGGGCGGGGTCATCGCGCCCGGCGTGAACCTCAGCCTCGAGGCGTTGCACACGGCTGCCGCCGCGCTTCCGCATGTGGATGTCACCAAGCCGGACCGTGTGATCGGCACGAACACGGTCGATTGCATGCAGTCGGGGGTATTCTGGGGCTATGTGGGCCTTGTGAACGGGGTCTGTGCGCGCATCCGTGATGAATATGGCGCGCCCATGCGCATCATCGGAACCGGTGGGCTTGCCCCCTTGTTCGCGCAGGGCGGCCTGCTATTTGACGTGATCGAAGATGATCTGACCATGCATGGACTCACCGTGATCCATGCCCATAATCAAACGAAAGGCTGACAGCCACATGAGCAGCGAACGACTGATCTACCTGCCGCTGGGCGGGGCGGGCGAAATCGGCATGAACGCCTATGTCTACGGCTATGGCAAACCCGGTCAGGAGCGGTTGATCCTTGTCGATCTCGGCGTGACCTTTCCCGATATGGACACCACCCCCGGTGTTGACCTCATCCTGCCGGACATTGCTTGGCTGGCCGAGCGGCGAGATCGGCTTGAGGCGATCTTCGTGACCCACGCCCACGAGGATCACGTCGGCGCGGTTGCGCATTTTTATGATCGTCTGGGTGCGCCGGTCTATTGCCGCGCCTTCACCGCGAATATCGCGCGCCGCAAGATGGAAGAGCACGGACACCCGCCGCGCGCCGTCAAAACCGTATCGGCCTGGCCCGAGACGACGCAGGCGGGCCCATTCACAGTGGGCTTCGTGCCCATCTCGCATTCCATCCCCGAAAGCTCGGGCCTTGTCATCGACAGTCCGGCGGGCCGCCTGGTCCATTCCGGTGATTTCAAGATCGACGAGTCGCCGCTTGTCGGTGAACCTTTCGATCGTGACCTCTGGCGCGCGGTGGCCGAACCGGGGGTGCGCGCGCTCGTGTGCGACAGCACCAATGTCATGAGCCTGCACGAGGGCCGCTCCGAAGCCACCGTCGGGCCTGAAATCGAGCGCCTTATCGGCACCGCCAAAGGCGTCTTTGTCGCAACAACCTTTGCCAGCAACGTCGCGCGCGTGCTCACGCTGGCCGAAGCGGGCGAACGGGCCGGGCGCTCGGTCTGTCTGTTGGGCCGGGCCATGCGCCGGATGATCGAGGCGGCTGTTGAAACCGGCGTTCTGACATCGTTCCCGCGTACCGTGAGCTCCGAAGAGGCCCGCGATATCCCGCGCGAGAACCTGATGCTTATCGTCACCGGAAGTCAGGGCGAACGCCGCGCCGCCAGCGCCCAGCTTGCAGGGGGTAAATATCAGGGGATCGTTCTGAAGGACGGGGACATGTTTCTCTTTTCGTCCAAGACCATCCCCGGCAACGAACGTGGCGTGCTGCGTATCGTCAACCAACTGAGCGAAAAGGGCGTTGACGTGATCGACGACACTTCCGGGCTCTACCATGTCTCGGGACATGCCAACCGCCCGGACCTCGAAGAGATGCACACCCTTTTGCGCCCTGACATACTTGTGCCCATGCATGGTGAGCATCGGCATCTGCGCGAACATGTAAAGCTGGCGGGGCAGCGTGGCATCAAGGGCGTTCTCGCCGTCAACGGCACGATGATCAACCTGTCCGCACAAACCCCCGAAATCGTCGAATACGTGGACACTGGCCGGACCTATCTCGATGGGACAACGAAATATGGCGCGCTTGACGGTATCGTGCGCGACCGTATCCGTATGGCCTTGAACGGCCATGTCATGGTCAACGTGATCCTCGACGATGAGGATGATCCGCTTGGCGAACCATGGTGCGAAATTCGCGGCCTTGCCGAAACCGGCTCAAGCCGCGCGCCGCTGGTCGATGTGCTTGAGGAGGATCTCAATCAGTTCCTTGGTCGCGCCGATGACCGGACACTGGCGGATGACGACAAGCTTGAGGACGCGATGCGCAAGATCGTGCGACAAACCGCGCAGTCCGAGATCGGGAAAAAGCCCGAAGTCACGGTGGTCATAAGCCGACTTTCCTGAGGGTTTCCCCTTGTCAAACGACATTCGCCACGCTCCACTATGACCGCTTGAATATGGAGGGCGCGAATGGGGATGACCACATGCCGGGAATGCGGCAAGGACGTATCTGATGCCGCGGACACCTGTCCGCATTGCGGAGTGACGTCCCCGTCCCAGACGGATCACTGGATCGGTGTCCTTAAATCCGTCGGGGGATGGGTTGTGATCGGGATCATCGCCGTGGTGGCCATCAGCTACGTCATGAACGCTGGCTTTAGTACCTGCAATGTCGTGTCGATCAGGAATCATGAAGACGCGTTCATCGTAAACGGTGAGCTGGACTATGGCGTTGTGACCAAGGCCGTGGTCGAACTTGATGGCGGCGGACGCGAAGTCACGGTCGAAGTGCGGCTCGAAACGAACGAAGGGGATTTCGTTCGGGCTCAACGGATCAATGTCTCGGAAAACGGGCGGCGCGAAGTGCAGGTGCAATTCCCCGAACCGACCCTCGGCGCAAGGATAAGCCGTAGTGTTGCGACCTGCCGCTAAGGCGGGTCGCCAAAAAACCTGAAGCACGGCTTATGGCTTATGGCGTCATACAGTGCGGTATTGAGACTTGTTCGCGGCTCACGGCACAGGGATGCACCAAAGCCAGTCGGCCCTTCATAGGGCCAGACCTTTCACACGCGTTACGAATGGATCAGCTCAGATCATGGAGAGCTTCATGGCTTTGGCCGGTCGCGGACGCGATCAGCTCGCCATGCGCTCTTCAAAGCTCAGCGCGATAAAGCTCGGGAGATGATCTCCCATACCGGGCTCGGCCTTGCCATTGTCCCGGTTGCCGCCCTGACCCCCGCCACCACGCTTGCGCGCGGGCTTGTTTCCGCTCGTGTCCTGATCGTTGCGTGCGGGTTTTTCGGGGGCCTGTTCAGCACTCTTTTCCGCTGCTTTTTCCGGTTGGCTTTCTTGGGCGCGGTTTTCCTTTGCCGGGGCCGCGTCGGATTTTGCCGGTCGCCTGCGGCGCGTGGACTCCTTTTTGTCCGTCTCTTCGCTGGCCTCATCCGTGGTCTCGGCAGGGCCTGCCGATTTGAGCGGGTTGTCGAGGCGCGGAATGTCCTTTTGGAGAAGCTTCTCGATATCTTCGAGGTTTTTCTCGTCGCGCGGGGTGCAGATCATCATCGCCTTGCCCGCGCGGCCCGCGCGGCCGGTGCGGCCGATCCGGTGTACGTAATCCTCTGCATGGCCGGGCACGTCGAAATTGAACACGTGGCTTACCGCTGGCACATCAAGGCCGCGTGCCGCCACATCCGAGGCCACGAGGAATTTCAGATCACCCGCGCGAAAGGAATCGAGCGTGCGCGTGCGCTGGCTCTGGTCCAGATCTCCGTGGATGGGGGCCGCATCATAGCCATATTTTTTCAGGCTTTTGGCGACGATATCCACGTCTGTCTTGCGGTTGCAGAAGATGATCGCGTTGGTGCAGCGATCGCCCTCGTTGTCGATCATCATCCGCAGGACCTTGCGTTTCTCACTGGCTTCGCGGTCGCGGCGCGAGCCTTTGAACATGACCACGCCCTGTTCGATCGTCTCGGATGCCGTCGCCTGCCGCGCCACCTCGATGCGCGCGGGGTTCGACAGGAACGTGTTGGTGATCCGTTCGATTTCCGACGCCATGGTGGCCGAAAAGAAAAGCGTCTGACGGGTAAAGGGCACAAGGCCGAAGATGCGTTCGATATCCGGGATGAATCCCATATCGAGCATGCGGTCGGCCTCGTCCACGACCATCACTTTCACATCGCTGAGAATAAGCTTGCCACGCTCGAAATGGTCCAGAAGACGCCCCGGCGTCGCGATCAGAACATCGACACCCTTGTCGATGATCTGTTCCTGCTCCTTGAAGCTCACGCCGCCGATCAACAGCGCCTTGGTCAGCTTGAGGTGCTTGGAGTATGTGTCGAAATTCTCGGCCACCTGCGCGGCCAATTCCCGCGTCGGGCAAAGCACGAGGCTACGTGGCATCCGGGCCCGTGCCCGGCCCCGCGCCAGAATGGACAGCATCGGAAGGGTGAAGCTTGCGGTCTTGCCGGTGCCGGTCTGTGCAATGCCCAAGACATCGCGCCCTTCAAGGGCGGGCGGTATCGCACCGGCCTGAATGGGTGTCGGGGTTTCGTATCCAGCCTCGTCAATGGCCTTGAGAACTTTGGGGTTGAGGTTCAGCTCAGAGAATTTTGTCATGTGTATCCGCTTTGTGCGGACACAACCTTGGCCCGCCGTCTCGTTTGGGATCAGGCCCGTTCGGCCCCTGCAGGTCCTCGCAGTCGCGATCCATTGACCCGCCTTTACACGGGTTTGCCCCGCAGGGTCAATGTGCTGTGATATAATGTGGATGATGCCATCTGCAACCGGCACACTGTTGCGTATTCAGCAACAATTCATGCGAAATCGGGAAAGAACTGCGCGCGTTTCGCCGCCAGATCAAGGTCGATTCGCCGCAGAAGTCCGTGATGGTCAAGCCGCGCGCGCAGGTCGGGCGTGGCGGTGCATACCTCGTCATAAAAGGCCCTCAGAGCGTCCTCGCCGCCCTCGGCCTCAAGCATGGAGAATAGCGCATTCATATTGAGCCCGGCGCCGTCCGGATTGGGCGCAGGCTTGAGGTCGGGACGATAGGAGCCGCGGGTCAGACGATAGCGATAGGCCCGCTGCCAATGGGCAAGATCAGGTGCATGCAGATGGCACAGCGTGGCGCCGGTCAACTCGTCCTCACGCTCCATCTGAACCCCGTGAATAAAGGCGTTGTGGATTCGGAAATTGACCTTCTCTATGCCTGTGCGCACGAAAATTTTCCCCGCAACATGGCTTAGAAACCCGCCATTCAAATGCAGGCCGAAACTTGGATAGATTTCGGCAGTCTGCTCTCGGCGCGGGCGCTGTTGCCGGGTGTAAGCCTTGAACCATTGGCCGGGGCGGGGCGGCTCGCCCTCGGGGTCTGCCATCGCCTCGACAGGGCGCATACGGGCAATCTCGGCATCAGGCTTGAGCGCGTTGAGCTGTGCGCCGATGGGTGCATCGGGCCAGATGAACTCGTCCACATCGATATGGGCCAGCCATTCAACGCCCGGCCGCCGTCGATAGGCGCGCGTGGCGTTGCGTGTCTGACGGGCCTGATGTTTTTCGGGCCGCTCACCCTTTTGCGACCAGTAGTCCGCATCGCACACGGTCACGATCACACGCGGTTGCGTCGCCAGTGCCGCGCGGGCCTCGGGGTTGTCCTCGTCCAGAAAGATGTGAATCCGGTGCGCCCCAAGCGCGAGATGATGAGCCACGAAGTTCAGGATAGGCGCCGTTTCGGCCTTGATCGTCGAGACGATGCCCCACTTTGCCGGTCGCTCCATCATGCCCTGCCTCTTGCCGTCCGGCGACAGCATGCCGGGGTGGCCGGACATGCGCAAGCGCCATCGGTGCCTTGCAACCCGGGCACTCAGGTTCTATCTCGGGGGTAAGAGATCAAGGAGGGCGCGATGGCCATTCTCGCAAGCGATATCGAAGCGATGATCCGAGAAAGCTTTCCCGATGCACGGATCACCGTGCAGGGTGATGACGGGGCGCATTTTGCTGCCGAAGTTGTCGATGAAAGCTTTCGCGGCAAGAACCGCGTTCAGCAACAACGCGCTGTCTATGCCGCGCTCAAGGGCAGGATGGATGGATCTAACGGTGAATTGCATGCGTTGGCGCTGACAACCAAGGCGCCGGACTGACGCGGTGCCGCGCGATGGGACATCCCTCGCATCCACCGCACCCACGCAAAGGAAGAATAAATGGAAGCTCGATTAATCGCTGCCATATTCCTCTTGCCCTTTCTGGTGGCCTTTGTCTACGCCGGGGTGCACGAATATCTGCGCTACCGGGCCGAAGGCCGCGCTGACTATGGCCTGCAATTCGACGAGGAAACCGGAACCACCCATGTGACTTCCATGTCCGAAGACGAAGACAGCTATGATCCCGAGGATTTCGACCCAAATCGCGGCTATACCGATGATGACGAGACCACCTGAAAATCCGAACCACATACGCCCCGTTTCCACGGGCAGATGAACGCCGCCCCAACGAAAGGATTACCGAACATGACCGACGCCAAGACCCGGATCGACGAAACCGTCAACGCCAATGACGTTGTGCTCTACATGAAGGGCACCAAGGACATGCCGCAATGTGGATTTTCCAGCCGCGTTGCAGGGGTGCTCAACTATATGGGTATTGAATATGCAGACGTGAATGTGCTTGACGACGAGGCGCTCCGCCAAGGGATCAAGGATTACGCAGACTGGCCCACGATCCCGCAGCTTTACGTGAAAGGCGAGTTTGTCGGCGGCTGTGACATCATCACCGAGATGACCCTCTCGGGCGAGTTGGACAGCCTGCTCGAGGACAAGGGCGTGAGCTATGACAAGGACGCCGCCAACAAGATCCGCGAAGCCAACGCCTGAGTCGTCTGCGCGGTGCTGACATTGCAAAAGTCCCGTCGGTATTTGCCGGCGGGACTTTTTGAGTATTTAAAGCGTTTCGCCTTGGCCTGAGACATCAGTGAACGGCGAAACGTGTTACGGACAGATGAATATCGTTGGCTATCTGCGCGGCCTCAGTTGAATAGCTTGCCGAAAGTGCCCCGATAGATCGCCTTAAGCTCGGCAAGCGGCGCCTGTGCCGCACCATAGCTCACGTCCAAACCTCCGAACCGGCCCACAGCCGTCAACGGCACACCCGCCGTCTCCGCCGCGCCCAGAAGCACATCGGCGGCGGCCGCGTCGCAGGCGATGAGATAACGCGCCTGATCCTCGCCAAAGAGGGGGGCCGCGCCGGTGATATCGATGCTGACACCCGTGCCCGCCGCTTCGGCCATCTCGAAGGCCGCAAGGGCAAGCCCGCCATCGGAGATATCCGTGCAGGCGGCGATATGGGCAGTGTTGGCGCGGATGAACTCACCATGGGCCCGCTCTGTGGCAAGGTCGACCTCGGGCGCATCGCCCTCGACCCGCCCAAGCACTTCGGCAAGATAGGCCGACTGGCCCAGATGCTCACCAGTGGCTCCAAGCAGAAGAAGCACGTCCACCTCTGAGGCCGTGCCGGTGATGGCCTCGTCCTCATGCGCGACGAGCCCCACCGCGCCGATCGTGGGCGTGGGCAGGATCGCGGTGCCGTCGGTTTCGTTGTAAAGCGATACGTTGCCCGACACGATCGGCATGTCGAGCGCCTCTACGGCCGCACCGATCCCTTTGATCGCGCCCACGAACTGCCCCATGATCGCGGGCTTTTCGGGATTGCCGAAGTTCATGTTGTCAGTGGTGGCCAGCGGTCTCGCCCCAAGCGCCGAGAGGTTGCGATAGGCTTCGGCAACCGCCTGTCTGCCGCCGGCCTCGGGGTTCGCCTTGACGTAGCGCGGCGTCACGTCCGACGTGAAGGCCAGAAGCTTGTCGGTGCCATGCACACGGACAAGACCGCCACCAAGGCCGGGACCACGCACGGTGTCGGCCATGACCATCGTGTCATATTGCTCATAGACCCATTGCTTCGCGCAATAGTTGGGCGAGGAGATAAGACGTTTGAGCGCGTCAATCGGATCGGTGTCGGGCAGGTTGCTCTGAATCGGAGGGGCGGGCGGCGTTTCCTCCCAGGGACGGTCATATTCCGGCGCGGTCGAACTCAGTTTCGACAACGGAAGGTCCGACATGACCCGGCCTTCATGCATGATCAGAAAGCGATCCTCGGCGATCGTCTCACCGACGATGGCGAAATCGAGATCCCATTTCTCGAACACCGCGCGCGCCTCGGCCTCAAGCTCGGGCTTGAGCACCATCAGCATCCGCTCCTGACTTTCCGAGAGCATCATCTCATAAGCGGTCATGTTCTCTTCACGCTGCGGCACGGTGTCGAGGTCGAGCCGCACGCCAAGGCCGCCCTTGTCACCCATCTCCACCGCCGAACAGGTCAGCCCCGCCGCGCCCATGTCCTGAATCGAGATGACGGCACCCGTCGCCATCAGCTCGAGTGTCGCTTCCATCAGGCGCTTCTCGGTAAAGGGGTCGCCCACCTGAACCGTCGGGCGCTTTTCCTCGATCGTGTCATCGAATTCCGCGCTTGCCATGGTGGCACCGCCGACGCCGTCGCGCCCCGTCTTGGCCCCAAGATAGACGACCGGCATGCCGACCCCCGACGCCGCCGAATAGAAAATCTTGTCTGCATCGGCGAGCCCGGCCGCAAACGCATTCACAAGGCAGTTGCCGTTATACGCCGGATCGAAACGCACTTCGCCGCCCACGGTGGGCACGCCAAAGCAATTTCCATAGCCGCCGATCCCCTGCACCACGCCATTGACAAGCTGCCGGGTCTTGGGGTGGGTCACCTCGCCGAAGCTAAGCGAATTCATCGCCGCGATGGGCCGGGCGCCCATTGTAAAGACATCGCGCAGGATGCCGCCCACGCCGGTCGCGGCACCCTGATAGGGCTCGATATAGGACGGGTGGTTGTGGCTCTCCATTTTGAAGACCACGGCCTGACCGTCACCAATATCCACAACGCCCGCGTTTTCGCCCGGTCCACAAATCACCTGTGGGCCGTCGGTGGGCAGGGTGCGCAGCCATTTTTTCGAGGATTTGTAGGAACAATGCTCGTTCCACATCGCCGAGAAGATGCCCAGCTCGGTGAATGTCGGTTCGCGTCCGATGATCTCGAGAATGCGGTCGTACTCGTCGGGCTTGAGGCCATGCGCCTCGATCAGATCACGCGTGATTTCGGGTTCCTGCATCTGCTCCGATTCCCCCAATTGCGGCTTGCGCCTTCTTTAGGCGATTGACCGGGTGGGGGAAAGGGGCGCGCATACGAATGACCCGGCCACGACGGGCCGGGTCGGTCGTTTCGTCACGATTGCGCTTGGGTCAAAGCTTGTCGAGTACTTGCTCGCGCAGATGCCGCATCTCGTACCCATACTGGAGTTCGCCGCTTTCCATGACGTTGATCGAGTCGTAAGTGAACCCGACCTCTACGACAGGAACATCGTCCATCGCGCTGATATCGACCCAAAGAACCGGGCCTCTGTCAGGATAATCGCGGGTCAGAATGACAGAGCCAACCAGTTCCCCATCCGAGGTATGCAAGTCCTTGCCGGGCTCGGCATGGCTCAGGATGTTTTGATAGTTGTCATTCTGGAACATGTGCGCCGATTCATTGGGCCCAAGATCCTTCGTTGTGGCAGTGTCGGCAAGGTCGTTGCTCTCAACACCGACGGTCGTTCTCTCTCTGGCCCGGACCTCATAGGTGTCACGGTCAATGATCGTTTCCGTTTCGGTGGTTGCAGCGTCCTCAACGGTGCGGTTCTTCTGTTCAAGACCTTCGTCTTCCACAGTCGCGGCATGGGCCGAAAGGGCGGCCATACTCGTCAGTGCGGTGGTCAGTACAAGTTTGCGAAAGAACATGTAATCCTCCTTCAATTTTCTTGGCAGCGGTGGCTGCCATGTGCGTCGGGCTGTTGCCCGCCATGTTATGTTTCATCAATTTCACAGCGCGGCATTGGTTCCTGCAAAACTCGCTAATGTCGTGTAAGTATCTGATATTAAAACTTTTAATGTTTTTGCACTCTCACCAACCCATTTTCGATTTACGCCGCGTCATGAAGGTTCTGGACCCCCCGGTCCGCGTTTGCTAACTCCGGGCAGCCAAGGGGGAGATGCCAGACATGCAAATTTTGACGAATCCGCACCGGGGGCGGGGGCTTAAAACCGCGGAATTGGCCGAGGTGCCGTTTCCCTCAACGGATGCCGAAACACCGCTGGCATTGCTGTCACGCTGCCCCGTGGCGTCTGAGACACCGCTTGCGGAGCATGAACTTTTCGGCACCCGTATCTGGGTCAAGGATGAAAGCAACCGGATGAACCTCGGATCGTTCAAGGCTTTGGGCGCGGCTTATGTCATCGCGCATATCGCGGCAGCCACCGGCAAGAAAGACCTGTCACAGGCGCTTGCGGGCCGGACCTTCGTGACCTCAAGCGCCGGCAATCATGGGCTTTCGGTCGCTGCTGGGGCGCGGGCCTTTGGCGCGAATGCGGCGGTTTACCTGTCGCAAGAGGTGCCGGAAAGCTTTGCCAAACGTCTCGAAGCCAAGGATGCGCGGGTGGTACGTGCCGGCGCGGACTACACGGCCAGCATGCAGGCCGCGATGCAGGCCGCCGAGACACATGACTGGACCCTTCTGCTCGACACATCATGGCAGGGATATACCGCGCTGCCGCACCGCCTGATGGAAGGATATCTTGTCATGGCCGCCGAAACGGTGCGCCAAATGCCCGAGCCACCCACCCATATTCTGCTTCAGGCCGGTGTCGGTGGCCTTGCTGGTGCCATGGCCGCCTATTTCCGCGCTCATTGGGGGGATGCGCCCCAGATTGTCGTGGTTGAGCCCGACCGCGCGCCCGCCCTTCACGACAGCATTCGCGAAGGCCGCTGCGTCCTGACCGAAGGTGAAACCTCCGACATGGGGCGCCTCGATTGTAAGGAACCCTCCCTCATCGCGCTCAAGGGGCTGGCACGGGATGCCGACAGTTTCGCCCTCATCTCCGAGGAGGAGGCGTTCGAAGTGCTCGACAGCCTCGCAAAACGCGGCCTTGCAACCTCGACATCGGGTGGGGCGGGCCTTGCGGCCGTGGCCCAGATGAACCTTGGGCCGGATGCGCGGGTCTTGACCTTCCTCAGCGAAGGCCCGGCATGATCCGGGGCTTCCCGCCCTCCGAATTCGAGGCCCGCGTGGCCCGGGCCCAAAGCGAAATGACCAAGGCGGGCCTCGCGGCGCTTCTTTTGACGACCGAACCCGAGTTTCGCTATTTCACCGGATTTCTCACCCGGTTCTGGGAAAGCCCGAGCCGACCGTGGTTTCTGATCGTGCCCGCGTCGGGACGTCCTGTTGCGGTCGTCCCGTCCATCGGCGCGGCCCTTCTGGGGCAAAGCTGGATTGACGATATCCGCACATGGGCCGCCCCCGACCCGCAGGATGATGGCGTCACGCTGCTTGCCGATGCGCTGCGCGAACAGGGCGGACCCGTGGGTGTGCCGTCCGGCCCCGAAAGCGGGTTGCGCATGCCGCTTGCCGATTTTGCCCGCGTGCAAAGCCTGAGCGGTCTTGAGTTTCGTGATGATGCCGGGATCGCCGCCCGGCTGCGCGCGATCAAATCAGACGCCGAAATCGCAAAGATAAGCGCCGTGTGTGATGTGGCCGGACGCGCCTTTGACCGCATGGATGAGATCGCGGGCGCGGATGTGCCCCTTGATCGGATATTCCGCGCGTTTCAGGGCCTTTTGCTCGAAGAAGGGGCCGATTACGTGCCCTATATCGCCGGTGGCGCGGGGCAGGGGGGCTATGGCTGTGTCATCTCGCCCGCGACATCCAGACCGCTGGCGCATGGTGATGTGCTCATGCTCGATACCGGGGCGGTCGTGGATGGGTATTTCTGCGATTTTGACCGAAATTTTGCGATCACAACTGTCAGCGATACCACTCACGCTGCCCATGCCCGCCTGATCGAGGCCACTCAGGCCGGGTTCGATGCCGCGCGTCCGGGCGCGCGCGCCTGCGATGTTTTTGCCGCGATGGCGGCCATCACCGGCGGCGGTGAGGAGGCGGGGCGGCTTGGCCACGGGCTCGGTATGCAACTGACCGAAGGGCTGTCGCTCTCGCCACGCGATGAAACGGTGATCGAGGCGGGCATGGTCCTGACGCTTGAGCCGGGGGTCGAAACCGGTCCGGGGCGCCTGATGGTGCACGAGGAAAATATCGTGATCCGCAAAGATGGTGCCGCGCCGCTGACGCGCTTTGCCGGGCCTGCCATTCCGGTCCTCTGACATCGCCCAAGGGCCGTGAAGCCCCGTAAGGCTCAGCTCTCCACAGTTCGCGCCAGCGCGCAGAACTGCTCAAGCGTCACGGTCTCGGCCCGCTGCGTCGGCGCGATACCCGCCGCCTTGAGCCGATCTTCAATGTCGGGCGCCAGCCCCCTGAGCGCGGCGCGCATCATCTTGCGTCGCTGATTGAATGCCTGTGCCACCACCCGTTCCAGAACCTTGGGTTTTGCCGGAAAACGCGGTTCGGGCAGGGCGGTCAGATGCACGACCGCGCTCGACACTTTGGGCGGCGGGGTAAAGGCTTCGGGCGGCAGGCTCATGACGATCCGCGCCTCGGCCCGCCATTGCGCCAAAAGCGCAAGCCGGCCATAGGCCTTCGACCCCGGCGCGGCGACGATGCGCTCGGCGACTTCGCGCTGAAACATGAGGGTCAGGCTGTCCCAGAAGGGCGGCCACCTGTCCGGCGTCAGCCAGCGCACCAAAAGTTCGGTGCCCACGTTGTAGGGCAGGTTGGCGACAATATGGATGGGCGGCGCAAGATAGGTCAGCGGATCAAGCTCAAGCGCATCGGCGTTCATGATCTCGAGCCTGCCGGGATAGGCCGCCGCGATCTCCTCAAGCGCCGGCAAACAGCGGGCGTCCTTCTCGATGGCAAGCACCCGCCGCGCACCCTCGGCCAAAAGCCCGCGGGTCAGTCCACCGGGCCCCGGCCCGATTTCAAGCACATCCGCGCCCCGCAGGTCGCCCGCTTGCCGCGCGATCTTGGCGGTAAGGTTCAGATCCAGAAGGAAGTTCTGCCCCAACGACTTGCGCGCCGAAAGCCCGTGGTCCGTGATCACCTGTCTCAAGGGCGGAAGCGCGTCGATCCCGCTCATGCCGCCCGCGCCGACACCATCCGCGCCGCGAGTGTCAGGGCCTCGATCGTGGAGGTCGGGTTGGCGATCCCGCGCCCCGCGATATCAAGTGCGGTGCCATGATCCGGGGAGGTGCGAATAAATGGCAGCCCCAGCGTCACGTTCACGCCCCGGTCGAAATCAAGCGTCTTGATCGGGATCAGCGCCTGATCGTGATACATCGCGATGGCCACGTCATAGCCCGCACGGGCCCCCGCATGAAACATCGTATCCGCCGAAAGCGGCCCGATCACACCGATGCCATCGGCGCGTAGCGCGTCGAGAACGGGAGCGATGATTTCTATTTCTTCGCGGCCTATCTTGCCGCCTTCGCCCGCATGCGGATTAAGCCCCGCCACGGCCATACGCGGCGTGGCAATGCCGAAATCCCGTATCAGCGCGTCATGCGTGATGCGGATCGTCTCTTCGATAAGCCCGGCAGTAAGCGCGGCGGGCACCTCTCGGAGGGGGATATGGATCGTCACAGGCACGACCCGCAACTGTTCGCTGGCCAGCATCATCACCGCCCGCTGCCCACCCGCCAGATCCGAAAGAAACTCGGTATGGCCCGGAAACGCAAAGCCCGCCCCGTCCTGAAGCGCCTGCTTGTGAATGGGTGATGTACACAGCGCCGACGCCGCACCAGCCTGAACCAGCGACACCGCCTTTTCGATGGCGGCGACGACATGGGCGGCGTGATCCGGATTGGGCTGACCGGGGGTGAGGGCACCGGAAAAGCTCATGGGTAGGACGGGCAGACCGCGCTCTATCGCGCTGCCGGCCTCCTCAGGCGTATTGATCGTCACATGCCGCGTGCCCCGCGGCAGATGCGAGGGGTCGCCGATCCAAAAGAACGGAAGCCGGTCTCGCAAGGCCGCCCAGGCCTTCGTGGCGAGTTCGGGGCCTATGCCCGCCGGCTCACCACAGGTGAGCGCGACAGGCTTCATTTTTCAACGATCCGCGCATCTGCTCTAAGCTGCGCGAGATAACCTT
The DNA here is from genome assembly GCF_037083845.1 of Roseovarius sp. E0-M6. Taxonomy (NCBI): domain Bacteria; kingdom Pseudomonadati; phylum Pseudomonadota; class Alphaproteobacteria; order Rhodobacterales; family Roseobacteraceae; genus Roseovarius; species Roseovarius sp. E0-M6. Next base: position 519,843 of record NZ_JBAPLA010000001.1, read on the forward strand.
CGGCATAGGAGTTGAGCCGTTGATCACTGATCTGGCGCGATAGTTGCTCGGTCTGCGACAGGCTCAGGGCTTCTTCGTCGCCTGCTTCGCCCTCGGCCGCTGCCTCGCCCTGCGTCTCGGCTGTGACGGGCGCGTCCTCCTCGATGGTTTCCGAGCGGCCGCACAGCATCAAAAGCACCAGTGTTTCGCCATTCGCCCGCGTCAGCGCATAGGACACTTCGCCGGGATCGAGCTTGGAAAGCTCATAGGCAATATCCTGCGGAATCTCTTCCGGCGCCTTGGTGCCCCGTTGCAGCACGGTCTCGGGCTGTCCTTGGGCCACGCCATAAAGATCATCACAGGTATCGGTGTTGGCGTCGATCCGGCGTGCCTGCGTCAGGGCCGCCTCGCTTCGGCCACCATCAATGTAATAGGCGGCATACTCGATCGCGGCATAAGTGGGGTCCGGCACATCGGTTTCCCGGATATCGCGCAACTGAAAGAGCGCGATAGCCCCCTCAAGCGGCAACGGCTCGGTCACGTCACCGGGCGCAAGTCCAAGCACGATCCCGCGAAGCGCGGGGGGCAGGTCGCTGATCGGGGTCCAGGGAAGGCGCCCGCCGCGATCCGCGGTGCGTGTCGCCGAATACCGGCGCGCCTGCGCCGAAAACGCGCCTTCGCTCTCTATTTCGGAAATGCGCCGGGCGGTATCCTCGACGCTTTCTTGCGTCTGTGGTGTCGTGGGGATGATGATCTCGGACATCAGGACCTGAACACCGCCACCGCGGCCAATCGCTTCACGGGCGCGTTGAACATCTTCTTCGGTCACCGAGACGCGGGGCCCGAACTTGGCGCGCGTCAATTCGGCCCAGCTTACGCCGCTGGCGATGAAGGCACGGAAGGTCTGCTCATACACGCCGGCCCCCTCGAAGCGGTTGACCAGTTCCTCGCCGCTCAGGTTCCCCTGCGAGGCAAATCTTTCCATCCCGTCCTGGATTTCCTCGTCGCTCACCTCGATGCCGTTCTGCCGGGCGGCCTGAATCTTGAGGCGGTCGTCGATAAGCTGCTCCCGGGCAAGTTTCTCGGGGTTCCCCGGCGCGCGCAAAAGCTGAAGAAGTCGGGCGCGCTGCTCGATCTCGAACCGCGTGATGGGCGCGTCGTTCACGGTGATCACCGGCTCAAAAAGCGATTGCGCGGCGGCCCGGTCCGGTGCCTGCGTCATCGCCAGCGCTAGAATCACGGCGGCCCCCTGCGATAGCTTGGAAATCATGCTCGTCATCTTGGTCATTGGTATCATTTCCTGCATGTCCGAACATAGCTCTTGTCGGCCGTCCGGGTGGCAAATCCCCGCAAGCCGACGGTCAGACTGATATCCGTCGACGGCGAGAGAATAGTGGAAGAGGTGAAGCGGCGCGAGGCCTTAAGCGAGATATCCACACATTCGTTCGTATAGGTCAGACCAACACCCCCTTCAACGCTGCGGTCGCTTGCGATGTCATAACGCCATTCGGCGCTGCCCGTCCAGTGGCGCGACAGACGGTATGATCCATCGAAGGCCCATTCGGAAATCGTGCCGGGCCGATTCTCGGCCACATCGCGCCCCAGCCAGATGTAGGTCGCATTGAGTTCGGTGCGCGCATTGAACCATGTGCCGCGCACCTCGGCCTTGGTCGTGTCGAACTGATCGTCGAAAAGACCCCGTGCCGTCAGGCTGAGACCGTCCACCGTCGCCAGTTGCGCCGCAACCAGCACATCGGAATATTCGCCCTGCTGGCCGGATGTGTTGGTAAAGCTCGACGCGCCACCGGGTTCAAGCTGACGTTCGTTGCGCCAGACCTGCCCAAGCCCTATCCGCGTGGTCCAGCCATTTGGATTGAGCCGCGCCCATGTCAGGCCATAGGCACCGAAAACCCCACGTTCGCGCCTGTCCGTTTCGGGAAAGCGCGACAAGGAAAGCAGATTGCCTTCGTCGAATTCAACACGAGTGCTTTCGTCTATGGGGATGTTGGGATCGCTCCCGCCGACCCAGGCAAGCTGCACGACCGGCTCGATGACGTTGGTCACCCCTGTGCTGCCCGACCGCCGCGCCCATGGCCAGCGTAGCGTGACTGCGGCGCTCGGGGTAAGTTCCGCCGCCGACGAGGCGCTCGTCGTCCCCGCCTGCCGCACCTTGGTGGCATCAAAGGCAAGGCCGGTCTCGAAGGTGGACCGGATGCCGCCCATCAGGGTCCACGTCCGCAGCCAATCGGCGCTCCCGGTAAGACGCGTGACATCGCGCCCGTCCGCAAAATTGTCGAAATCCGGGCCGTCGGTCGTTGTGTCCGAACTGCGATAATGGCTATGCAGCCCCGCCGAGAACCTAAGCTCCCCGCCCAGCCGTTCGGGATGCACGCGCTTTTCGTAATTCAGATCGCCCACCACCGTGGGCAGGGTGCTGTCCGCCTCTCCCGCCCTGAGGGACCGGAAATGGGTCAACGCCGCGCGCACCCATTCATCGCGCCGGACACGCTCGACCGAGATTTCGCTGTCCAGCCGGTCCTTGTCGGAATAGTCGTAATCCACCAGATACGTATCGTCATTCACAAGCTCGACGTCGAACCGCAGCACGAAATCATTCTTGAGCGCGAAGGCGCCCGCACCGGCGACATAGTTGCGGAAGGAATGCCGCCGTCCGATGTCGTCATCCGACAGCGCGCCCTGAAATTCGATCCCGCCATTCTTGAACGCCTGCCTGTAACGCAGTTCGAGAGTGCGTGTCTTGGTGGAAAAGTAAGGCGTGACCGTCAAATCCTTGTCGTCGCCCAACCGGATGAAATAGGGCACCTTCGCGCCAAATCCCAGCAAGGTCGAATTGCGCAGTGACGGGATCAGGAACCCTGTCGACCGTTTCAATGTCGGGTCCGGCAGGCGCAGACGCGGGAAATACAGGATCGGCGTGTCAAACACGCGGAACTGCGCGTCATCAAGATAGATCTGCCGCTCCCGCCGGTCATGAACCACCCGGCGTGCTCGAATCTGCCAAAGCGGCTGCCCGTCATCGTGGCACACCCGGCACGACGTGACGGCGGCCTTGTAAAGCTGCGTATACCTGCCATTGACGGTGTTGGCCTGCACTGCGGCCATCTGAAGCTGATCGTCCATGACGACGCGCGCCCCGCGCAGGATGCCGTTCTGCAAATCGCGGTCAAGTTCGGCGGCATCGGCCAGCACAGTGGTGTAATCGCCATCCGACAGGGTGATCGGCCCCTCGATGATCAGGTGTTCGGTCTCGCGGTCATAGATGACGGCCCGCGCATTAAGGCGGCGCCCCTCATGAAAAGCTTCGACATTTCCGCGCGCGACAAGCCTTCGGTCCTGCGTGATGCTGACATCGTCCGCCACAAGGATCGCCGGCTCACCCGAGGAAGAGCCCGCGCCGTCGCCTGCCGCATCCCGGACCTGTGCGGTTGTTGGCCCCGCCATCGCAGCGGCCACCAGCAGCCCAAGCGTCAGCACGACCGCTATGCGCAGATGCCCCCAGACCGCTCTCATCCCTCCTCCCGCTGCAAAAAGAGCCCAAGCGCCAGAAGCAGTGACGCCACAGGCGGGGCCCATGCTGCCAGAGCCACCGGAATCTGCCCATTCTCGCCCAGAACCTGCGCGAAATTCCGCACGTAATGCAGGCTGAATCCCAGCATCACCGCGGCAAGAACCGATGTGCCCGTATTGGCCAGCCGTGCATGCCGCATCGTAAAGGCCGCGCCAATGACCACAAGCGCGATCAGGAATATCGGCTGTGCCAGTTCCATTTGGAACCACACCGCATAGCGCCGCGCCGAAAATCCCGCGCTCTCAAGCTGATTGATGAAGGCCGGCAAATCCCAGATTGGAATGTATTCCGGCTTCCCGAAACTGTCGATGATCCGATCCCGCGTCAGAGCGGCGGGAATGCGCAGCGTCTCATGTGTCTCGGCGCTTGCCTCGGGGTTGTCCGCCCCCGCAAGATCCCAGAATTTGGCATTCTGCAAAACCCATTCCCCATCCCCCAGCCGCGCGCTTTCTGCGGTGACACGGGTCTGTGGATCGCCGTCTTGGGTGAAGTCGATAAATGTCGCGCCATAAAGCACATTGAGGTCGGGACTGGCGCTGACCGCATGAATCACGGTCTGCCCATCCGCCACCCCCTGCCTGAGCCAGAGCCCCTCGTCCGAAATGGCCAGAACGTTCTCACCCTCACCTGCGATCCGGTTGTTGAGGTCGCCATAGCGTTTCGACGAGGCCGCGACGATCGGGTTGAACATGGTGATCGCCAGAAGCCCGATAAGCCCCGCCACCGTCACCGGCCCGGCAAGCCCCGTCAGCGCGGACCGCCCCGCCGCACGCACCACGACGATTTCCGAAGACCGGCCCAACCGCACGAATAGCGCCACCGAGGCAAGGATCAGAATCAACGGCATGATCTCGTAATTTGCATGTGGCATGTTCAGAAGCACGATCTCGAACACTTCGACAAGCTGAAGGTCAGGGTGGTCCTGCACCTCGTCCACGAGGTCGATCAGCCCCAGAAGAATGGCAAAGGTCAGGGCGAGACTCAGGAAGGTCCACAGAAACCTGCGCGCGAAGTAAAGATGCAGGATCATGCCACATGCTCCTTCGGGCGTGGCCAGGGCAACAGGCGGCGAACAAGGCCCGGATGCCCCGCGATGTACAAAAGCACCGCCGCGATTCCAAATCCCACGATGCTCGGCACATAGATAAGCGGCCACAGCGCGGCATTGACAAGCACCGGGGCCGCCACGGTCCCCTCGATCAGCTTCACCCCCACCAGAAGTACGAAAGCCAGCAGGATCTGCCGCCAGACCCCGAAACGGCTGAAGCTTCCCACAAGCAGCGTGGCAAATCCGATCAGGGCCGCGACAACGCACAGGAACGCCTGCGCAAAGCGCCCGTGCAACTCGAGCATGACCGCGCCTTCGCTGATCTCCGCGGCCTCGGCCACCGCCTTGGGCGCGCTAAGCAACGTCGGTGTGAGTTGAAAATTGACACGAGTCAGCTTGATCGCATCACGCGACACCAGGCTGCTGATATCATACGAGAAATCATCAAAGAACGTGGTGAAAAGCCGGTTGCCGCCTGTGCGCAATGTCTGGGCCAGCCCGCTCACCATCACGAGCTTGGTGCCGCCACCCTCCTGCACCAGATAGGCGACGTTCGAGGTATAGGTGACCGGCGCTTCGGGATTGCGCCGGTCCGACAGGAACACATCGCGCAACTCGCCTTCGGGCGTGATCTCGCGGATATAAAAGGTGACACCGCTCGCGGGATGAAGGAATTCACCCTCGGTCAGAAGTTTCGCGGTGACATTGCGCGACACCTCGATCTTGCGCATCTCAAGCTGATGGAGGCTGATCGGCACAAGAACATGGGTGAGCAAAGACATCATCGCCCCCACGATAATCCCGTAAAACAGCACCGGTCGCGCCATCCGCCACGGTGAATACCCCGTCGCCTGCATCACCGTCAGTTCGCTTTCGGTGCTCAGACGGTTGGTCACATAGACCGCCCCGGCAAAGCCTGCGATGGGCAACACAATGGCGATGACACCGGGCAGGGTCAGTGCCGTGAGTTCGAGAAAGACAAAGGCCGACTGGCCGTCGCTGATCAGGCGGTCGAACATGCGCACCGCCTTGTTGATCCAGAAGATTGACACGAGGACGAGGGCGAAGAATCCAAACAGCACCATGAATTGCGACAGCATATATCTGTCGAATCTGGTCACTCTGCTCCCCCCGGACACACCATATCTGGTGGCAAACTAGACCAATTCGAAGCCGGGGAAAACTGCTAATCGGCGCCGGGTGTGGCGGGGGTCCGCCACCGGTGCCGGCGCTGGGCACGGCACCGCCCGCCGCCGCCGCTCTGGTCAAGCCGCGCGCGCCGCGTTAGGTCTTGGAAAAACCCATTCAGGAGAGCCATCATGACCAAACCCGTCACTGTCACCTTCACCGATCTCGCGCTTGATGACATTGCCGGGGTCGCGGGCCGGGTGGCCGTCTTCGTCACCCCCGACGGCAAGCTCGACAAACCGGCGCGGCGGGTCAATCGCCTGACCAAGGGGGCGCTGGCCCGGATGATCGAAGAAGGCGTGCTCGAGGATATGAAGGACGGTGACGTCAAGACACTGGCCTGGCCTTCGGGCCTCGCGGCAAAGGCGCTCGATGTGGTTTGCCTCGAACGTAACGCCGACGCGCTGACCGCGCGCAAAGCAGGCGTCGCGCTGGGCAAGCTCAAAGAGCGCGAGCCGATGCTCATCTTGGCCTCGCAACTGCGCCGTCCGGTGGATGTGGCCCAAGGAATAGCCCTGCGCGCCTATGCTTTCGACGACCACAAAAGCGACCGCAAGACAGACGCGCCGGGCGACGTGACCGTGATGGTCGCGAACCCCGAGACCGCCCGCGCCGAGGCCGCGCCGCGTCTTGCCGTGACCGAAGGTGTGTTCATGACCCGCGATCTGGTAAGCGCGCCCGCCAATCACCTGACGACCACGGAATTTGCAAACCGGATCAAGGATATGGGCGATCTGGGTCTCAAGGTGACGATCCTCGAAGAGGCCGATCTCGAAAAGCACGGCATGGGCTGCCTCCTCTCGGTCGGGCAGGGGTCTGTCAGCCCCTCCAAGGTCGCGGTGATGGAATGGATGGGCGGCAACAAGGGCGATGCACCGCTCGCGCTTGTCGGCAAGGGTGTGGTGTTCGACACCGGCGGCATCAGCCTCAAGCCCGCCGCGGGCATGGAAGACATGACCATGGACATGGGCGGCGCAGGCGTTGTCACCGGCACGATGCGCGCGCTCGCGCTGCGCAAGGCGAAAGCGAATGTCGTGGGGCTGGTGGGCCTGGTCGAGAATATGCCCTCGGGCAACGCCACACGCCCCGGCGACGTGGTCACCTCGATGAAGGGCGACACGGTCGAGGTGATCAACACCGATGCCGAAGGCCGCCTCGTTCTCGCCGACGTGATGTGGTATGCACAAAAAACCTACAAACCCGCAGGCATGATTGATCTGGCCACACTCACCGGTGCGATCATCATCGGGCTCGGACACGAAAATGCCGGCGTCTTCTCCAATGACGATCCGATCTGCAACAAGTTCCTGCGCGCCGCCGAAGCCGAGGGGGAAGGCGCATGGCGCATGCCGATGGGCCGCGCCTATGACGAGATGCTCAAAAGTCAGATCGCCGATGTGAAAAACGTTGGCGGGCGCGCTGCGGGGTCGATCACGGCGGCGCAGTTCCTTCAGCGTTTCGTGACCGAGGGCACGCCCTGGATTCACCTCGATATCGCTGGCGTCGCCTCGGTCAAATCCGACACGCCGCATGCTCCCAAGGGGGCGTCAGGCTGGGGCGTGATGGCGCTCAACCGTCTGGTGGCCGATCACTTCGAGGCGGATTGACGGCGATGGGCGCGGCCTATTTCTACCACCTCACGCGCCGCCCGCTCGAGGCCACGCTGCCCATGCTCCTTGATAAGGCGCGGGGCGCGGGCTGGCGTGTCGCGGTGCGCGGGGTCGCGGCCGCGCGGCTGGAATGGCTCGATGAACGGCTCTGGCTTGGCCCCGAAGACGGCTTTCTGCCGCACGGCCTTGCCGGGGGCGATCACGACGCGGATCAGCCGATCCTGCTGACCACCGGTGTCGACATGCCCAACGGCGCGCAGTGCCTCATGACCATCGACGGGGCCCCGGTCACACCCGATGAGGTGGGCACGCTCGAACGCGTCTGCGTTCTCTTTGACGGCAATGACGCCGCCGCTCTTGATACAGCGCGCGGCCAGTGGAAAGCCCTCACCGGCGCAGGCTGCGCGGCGCAATACTGGTCCGAAGAAAGCGGCCGGTGGGAGAAAAAGGCGGAACGCTGACCGCGCCGCCGGTGGGCCTATTGCGTCAGGATCAGCATGTCGTTCATGATCTGGATGCTCTCGAAGCGTTGAAGATAGGACATGCCCAGCAGCGATGTGTCCAACTCCCCGCCATTCACCACGGCGCGCACATTGCGATGCTCGATCCCCCCCGCGTTCAGCCTGTCAATCCGCACCGGCGCGGTGCGGATGCTGCCATTGGCGGTGACCGCGCGCCCATGAAAACTCAACTCCTCAGGATCGAAACCCGCAGCCTTCGCATCAGCCTGGCTTAGAACCACATGCGTCGCGCCGGTATCCACCACGAACCGCACATCGGCGCCGTTGACTTCGGCCAAAAGGTAGTAATGCCCGTCCGCCATGCGCGGCAATTCGATGCGGCCCGCTTCTGTGTTCACGCTTTGGCGCGGCATCACGGTGTCACGGATATGATCCCACATGCCGACACCAGCGATCACGCCGAGAAAGATCAGCCCCCAAAGAAGCGCCTGTTGCGTCACCTTGCCCAGCGAATTGCGGTTCGCGGCCACGAACCAGACAACCACCGCGCTGCCCAGCACGATGAGATAGACAAGATTGGCGGTTTCGAAATTCTGCATGGGGGCGCCCCTTCACGGCTCTTTGTTCAGAGATAGGGGCAGGGCTGCCCGGCGAAAAGGTCAGCCGGCGAAGCCGAAGCTTTTCAGCCCGTCGAGAACGAATTGCACCGACAGCGCGGCCAACAGCATGCCAAGAATACGGGTCAGCACGATAACGCCGGTGCGCCCAAGCATCCGGTCAATAAGCCCCGCAGCCAGAAAACAGACATAGTTGAGCACCAAAACCCCGAACATCACGCCCAGAACGGCAAAAAACCCGCCCCAGCCGGGCTGCTGCCCGGTCAGAAGGATCACCGTCGCGATTGTGCCCGGTCCCGCGATCAATGGAATCGCCAGCGGAAAGACAGCCGGATCGTCGTGATCATCCTCCTCGGCGCGGTTCTCGCGTCGCTTGCTGCGCCGTTCGAAAAGCATGTCGAGCGCGATCAGAAACAGCATGATCCCCCCCGCGATGCGGAAGGCGGGCATGCTGATCCCGATGAAATCCAGAAGCTGCTCGCCAAGGCCCGCAAAGGCCAGAAGCACACCGCCCGCCACCACACAGGCATGCAGCGCGACCCGCCGCCGCTTGTGCTTGTCCATGCCCTGCGTCAGTGCCACGAACATCGGGGCAAGGCCGGGCGGGTCCATGACCACGAAGAAGGTGAAGAAGGCGGTGATAAGGAATGCGCTGTCCATGCTCAGAGGCCCTAAGCCGCCGCGCGCCCGCAATCAACCCTGTTTCTTGGCCGTCACCGGCAATCGCCGGGTTTAGCTTTCGGCCTTTTCCAGCTTCTCGAGCGCCCGCATCCAAAGCGCCTCGGCCCGGTCGAGCCCCTCCATCACCTCGGCATATTTCTTCTGCCAGACCGTCGCTTCGTCGACGCGCGCCTCGTCATACATCGTCGGATCAGCGAGCTTGCGGGCCAGCCGCTCGGACATCTCCTGAAGCTTTTCGACACGCTCCTCGCATTTGCGCACCTCTTGCTTAAGGGTAAGCACGGAATCGCGCGAAGGCCGTTTGGGCTTGTCCTGCTTGGGCTTGGCCGCAGGTTTGTCGGGCGCGATCAAGCTTTGCCGATACGTTTCGAGATCACCATCATAGTCGGTGACACGCCCCCCTTTCACCAGCCAGAGCCGATCGGCCACCAGACTGAGAAGATGCATGTCATGGCTGACAAGGATAACCGCCCCCGAATAGGCCGTGAGCGCCTCGACCAGCGCCTCGCGGCTTTCTATGTCAAGGTGGTTCGTCGGTTCATCGAGGATGAGCATATGTGGCGCATCTATCGTCGCCAGCATGAGCGACAGGCGCGCTTTCTGCCCACCCGAAAGGCGCCCGACCACCGTGTCGGCCTGTTCGGCCCCGATGCCGAACCCGCCCAGCCGGGCGCGCAGGCGTGCGGGTGTCTCACCGGGGCGCAGCCGGCGGATATGCTCCAACGGCGTTTCGTCCACACGAAGCTCGTCCACCTGATGCTGTGCGAAATACCCGACCCTAAGCTTCGATGTCTTGGTCACCCGCCCCGACATCGGCGCAAGCCGGTCGGAAAAGAGCTTTGAAAGCGTGGATTTTCCCTCGCCATTGCGCCCCAGAAGCGCGATCCGGTCATCCTGATCTATGCGCAGATCAAGCTGCGAAAGCACGGGCTTGCCATCATAACCGACCGCCCCGCCCTCAATCCTGAGAATTGGCGGCGATAGCTCTTCGGGCTCGGGGAAGCTGAAGGCGCGCAGCGCAGCCTCCTGTGGCCGCGTGATGGGCTGCATTTTGGCAAGCGCCTTGATCCGCGCCTGTGCCTGCCGCGCCTTGTCGGCCTTATAGCGGAAGCGATCGACATAGGATTGAAGATGCGCGCGTCGGGCATCCTGCTTCTTGGCTTCGGCCTCGGCTGCGGCGATCCGCGCCATGCGGGTTTGGGCGAACGTGTCGTAATTGCCCTGATACAGCGTCAGCTTGCGATCCTCGAGATGCAGGATCGCGCCAACCGCCCGATTGAGAAGCCCGCGATCATGGCTCACGATCAGAACCGTATGCGGGTATTTCGCCAAATAGCTTTCCAGCCACAGCGCGCCCTCAAGATCAAGATAGTTGGTCGGTTCATCGAGCAAAAGCAGATCGGGCTCGGAAAAAAGCACCGCCGCCAAGGCCACGCGCATCCGCCAGCCGCCCGAAAAGGCGCTGCACGGCATGCGCTGCTCTTCGGCGGTAAAGCCCAGCCCCCGCAGGATCGTGGCGGCGCGGGCCTCGGCCCCCCATGCGTCGATATCGGCAAGCCGGGTCTGCACATCGGCGATGCGCGTCGGGTCGCTGGCGCTTTCGGCCTCTTGAAGCAGGGTGGCGCGCTCGATATCGGCGGCCAGAACCGTATCGATAAGCGAAACCTCGTTGCCGGGCACCTCCTGTGCGACACCGCCGATGCGCGCCCGTGACGGAAGCGAAATATGCCCCTGTTCAAGGGCAAGCTCGCCCCGGATCAGGCGAAACAGCGTGGTTTTGCCCGTGCCGTTGCGCCCCACGATACCCACCTTGTGCCCCTCGGGGATGGCGGCCGACGCGTCCTCGATCAGCGGGCGCCCCGCGACGGAGTAAGATATGTTTTCGATCTTTAGCATGCGCGCGGTTTGCCGGAATGGGGGAGGGCCGTCAATCGCAGCTTTTCAAAGGGCAGGGCGCATGCTATCGGGGCCGCGATTTACGAACGCGCGCGGGCATGGGGCCCGCGCATTCAGCACAAAGAGGCTTACATGGCTGTCGAACGCACGCTTTCCATCATCAAACCCGACGCGACCAAGCGCAACCTGACCGGCAAGATCAACGCAAAGTTCGAGGATGCGGGTCTGCGCATCGTCGCACAGAAGCGGATTCACCTGACCAAGGCGCAGGCCGGCGAGTTCTACAAGGTCCACGCAGAGCGCCCGTTCTACGACGAACTGTGTGAATTCATGGCCTCCGAGCCGGTTGTCGTTCAGGTGCTCGAAGGGGACGGCGCCATCGCCAAGAACCGCGAAGTCATGGGGGCGACCAATCCCGCTGACGCGGCTCCCGGCACGATCCGCGCCGAATTCGCCGAGTCGGTTGGCGAAAACTCGGTTCACGGCTCCGATGCGCCCGAAACCGCAAAAGAGGAAATCGCGTATTTCTTCTCGGGTCTCGAACTGGTGGGCTGAAACAGTCGGGGCTAGCGCCCTGTCTGATCAAGGTTTTTCGGCAAGGGCGGTGCATCATGCGCCGCCCTTTCCATTCGGGCCCGCAACAGGGCCACGTTCCGGCTGTTGGCCTTGAGTCCGACGTCCAGAATATCTCCCACCACGGGAACAAGGCCGACGATCCAATCGATCGCGATATTTCCACTCATCCTGAGCAGGAGCGGCGTCGAGGCGCCCAATCGCCATGCGCCGTGCACGATATAAATCGCGGGCGCGACGGTCAGCGTATCACCTATGCCGGGCACGAGACCAAGGATCGAATCCCAGCCGAATCGTATGTCTGTAAAAGGAAACCGAAACGCCCGGTCCATGCGGCGCGCGATCCGCTCAAGCCGCTCGACCTCTCTGCGTTCGTCCTCTGTCATGCGCGGTGCGGACCGGTTCGCGCGATGATCCATACGGCATGCACGATGCCGGGGATGTATCCAAGGATGGTGAGAAGGATATTGAGCCAGAAATGCTTGCCCGGTCCGACTTGCAGGAAAACTCCAAGGGGCGGCAAAATAACGGCGAGGATGATGCGGACAATGTCCATTCGGGGTCTCCGGCACAAGGTTACGTTGCCGGTGAAACGCGGGCCGGGGGGCATTGTTCCCGGTCCTGTGATGCAAGTCATCCGCGACCGCGAGAGCGCCCGGATGTGACCGCTCGTTCAACGCCTCTGCAGGGCGTTCAGATGCTTGCGAAGTCGGTAAAGACCTGACGTGAGATGATCTTGGGCTTGCGCGGCAGGGCGGGCTTGGCCGGATTGGGCTGTTCGGATTTCGGGGCCGGGGGGCGTTGGGGTGACTTGGCCATCTGCTGTTCCTTTTCTGGATCAGCTGACCGGGCCCTGGCGCGCCCCGTCGGCGCGTGTCGATTCCATCAGGGTATTGCGCGTTAGGGGCAGCCGGGTGGCAAGAATGTGACCTAATTGGGGCATTTTTTACATCGGCGCAATAATGCGCCTGTCTTGTGCAGAATTGTTTCCATTTCGGCGCTGCGGCGAGGGGCTCCCCACCGCAGCCAAGGGGGCTTAAGCCGCGATCATAGTTTCGACCGTCTCGCCAAAGGCCGACGGGGTGGGCACAATGGTCACGCCGCAGCCTTGCAGGATCTCGACCTTTTCCTGCGCGCTTTCACCAAACGCTGACACGATCGCGCCCGCATGGCCCATCCGCCGCCCCTTGGGTGCCGAAAGACCGGCAACATACGCCGCGACGGGTTTGGTCATGTGATCGCGGATATATTCCGCAGCAGCCGCTTCCTGCGGGCCACCGATTTCGCCAACCATAACGACGCCATCGGTGTCGGGGTCATTCTCGAAAAGTTCGAGGATATCGCGGAAACTCGATCCGTTGACCGGGTCGCCGCCGATCCCGATGGACGAACTCACCCCGATTCCGCGCGCCTTCATCTGGCTCGCCGCCTCATATCCCAGTGTGCCCGAGCGCCCGATGATCCCGATGCGCCCCTCAAGATAGATATGCGGCGGCATCAGCCCGGCAAAGGCCTGTCCCGGCGTGATGATCCCCGCACAGTTCGGCCCGATCAGGCGCATGCGCTTCTCGGCCTTGTAGCGCCGCATATAGCGTTTGACCCGGATCATGTCCTGCGTGGGGATGCCATCGGCGATACAGACACAGGTGCGGATGCCGCCATCCGCCGCCTCCATGATCGAATCCGCCGCGAAGGGCGGTGGAACAAAGGCGATGACCGTGTCCGCCCCGGTTTCCGCCACGGCCCCCTTGACCGTGTTAAAGACCGGCAGGCCGTTATGCGTCGTGCCACCCTTGCCCGGTGTCACGCCACCCACGACATTGGTGCCGTATTCGGCCATCTCCTGCGCGTGAAAGCTGCCGATCCGGCCCGTAAGTCCGGTGACGAGCACCCGCGAAGTCTTGTCGATCAGAATAGCCATCACGCGGCCTCCCCGTTGCTTGCTTGTCCCTGCTTCCACGCTGTCACGACCTTCTCGGCCGCCTCGGCCAGTGTTTCGGCGGTGGTGATGTTGAGGCCGCTTTCGTCAAGAATCTGGCGCCCTTCATCGACGTTTGTCCCGCTCAGTCGCACCACCAGCGGCAGCTTGAGGTCAAGTTCGCGCACGGCCCGCACGACACCTTCGGCGATCCAGTCACAGCGGTTGATGCCCGCGAAGATATTGACCAGAATGGCCTCAACATTGGGATCGTTCAGAACCGCCTTGAACGACATCAGCACCCGGTCGGGCGATGCGCCGCCTCCCACATCGAGAAAGTTCGCAGGCTCGCCGCCGGCCATCTTGATCATGTCAAGCGTCGCCATCGCGAGGCCCGCACCGTTCACGATACAGCCGATTTCCCCCTCCAGCCCGATATAGTTGAGGCCCCGGTCGCCCGCATAGGTCTCGCGCCCGTCTTCCTGGCTCTTGTCGCGCAGCTCGGAAATCTCGGGGTGACGAAAGAGCGCGTTCTCGTCAAAGCTCACCTTGCAATCAAGCGCCACGATCTCGCCCGCGCCGGTCACCACCAGCGGGTTGATCTCGAGCATGCTCGCATCAAGCTCGTCCATCATCCGGTAAGCGCCGGTGATGGTCTTCGACGCCTGCGCGATCAGTGACGGATCAAGATCAAGCTGAAAGGCGATCTCGCGCGCCTGAAAGGCCTGCATTCCCACCGCCGGATCAACGACCGAGCGGATGATGCTTTCGGGCTCGTTCGCGGAAATCTCCTCAATCTCCATGCCGCCCTGCGCCGAGGCCACGACAACAACACGCTCTTCGGTGCGGTCCATGACGAACCCGAGATAAATCTCCTGCTGAATGTCGGTGGCTTCCTCGACATAAAGCCGCCCGACCAGTTTGCCCTGTGGTCCGGTCTGATGGGTCACGAGCTTGCGGCCCAGCATCCACGCCGCAGCATCAGCGATCTCCTCGTCCGAGGAACAGACGCGCACGCCGCCGGCCTTGCCACGCGCGCCCGAATGGATCTGCGCCTTGACCACACAGCGATCACCCGAAAGCTCTTGGGCGCGATAGACCGCCTGTTCAGGACTGTAAGCGATACCGCCTCGCGGCACGTTCACGCCGAACCGCTTGAGCAGGTCCTTGGCCTGATATTCATGAATGTCCATGGTCGGGGCCTCCCTTATCCCTTGGCCGCGATGGCGTCGGCCACCGTCAGCACGTTGTTGGCCATGCGTTCGCTGGCCGCGTCGATCATCTTGCCGTCAAGGCTGGCCGCGCCCTTGCCTTCGGCTTCGGCCTTGCGCAGTTCCTCGATGATGCGCCGCGCGCGTGTCACCTCGGCATCAGGCGGTGAAAAGACGTCGTTCGCCAGCGCGATCTGGCTGGGATGAATCGCCCATTTGCCTTCGATGCCGAGGGCTGCGGCACGCTTGGCGCTGGCCACATAGGCATCGGGATCGCTGAAATCACCGAAGGGCCCGTCGATGGCGCGAAGGCCATAGGCGCGGCAGGCGACGGTCATCCGGCTCAGCGCGAAATG
This sequence comes from Roseovarius sp. E0-M6, assembly GCF_037083845.1. NCBI lineage: Bacteria > Pseudomonadati > Pseudomonadota > Alphaproteobacteria > Rhodobacterales > Roseobacteraceae > Roseovarius > Roseovarius sp. E0-M6. The sequence continues at coordinate 534,970 of NZ_JBAPLA010000001.1, forward strand.
CCATTGATCGCCCGGATAGTCGGGGTTCAGCCCGCCAATGACCACCGTGCGCGCCCGGTTCGACGCGGCATAATCCGCAACACCGAAATGCAGCGCCTCAAGCCGGCCGGGCGTGGCCGCGATCGCCTCGACATTGGCCATGCCAAGCGCCGTCTCGATCAGCGCCTCAAGCCCGATCCGGTGCTCAAGGCCCATGGCCTCCTCGATCTGGCTCACCATCGTCTCGACGGTATAAAGATCGCCGGGCACACCCACCTTGGGCACAAGGATCGTGTCCACATGCGTGCCCGCCTGTTCGAGGATGTCCACCACATCGCGATACATGTAGTGTGTGTCGAGTCCGTTGATCCGGATCGACATGGTTTTGCCCTTGCCACGCCAGTCGATGTCGTTCAGCGCCTCGATGATGTTCTTGCGGGCCTGCACCTTGTCGGGCGGGGCCACGGCATCTTCGAGATCGAGAAAGATGTAATCCACATCCGAATCCGCCGCCTTCTCGATCATCGCCGGGTTTGAACCGGGCACAGCCAGTTCGGATCGTTGCAGGCGCTGTTTTTTCAGCGGGTGCAGGGTATAGCTCATCGGATCCCTCCCTTGGGGCAAGTGTTTGCTGACGTCACAATGCGCCCATCGGGCCCTGACGGTAACGTTCCCTCGGGTAAGTTTGCGCGCCCGGGGTTGGGGGCGTGGGCTGAACGGGTAGGGCGGCACTACCCGTCGCCACGCAAGAGGAATGCAATGGGATGCCAAGCGAAGGGCATGCGCGCCGATGCGACGTGCAGGTTCCCGATACGAAACGCGCCGCCGTCCTGCTGCTGCCGTGCGAGCTTTGCCCGACTCGGTCCGCATCCGGGCGGCGCGCAACGCAAAACGCCGGGGCGCATCCGCCCCGGCGTCGTGCAAACCACGTCTCGCACCGCGCATCAGGTCACAAGATCGGGGGGCGTCTCCTCCCTGAGGAAGGCCTCCAGATTGTCGATGGCACGATCCCCCATCGCCATGCGTGTCGCGTCGGTGGCACTCCCCAAATGCGGCGCCAGCACGAGGTTGTCATAGCGCAGGAAGCGCGGGTCAAGCTTTGGCTCGCCCACATAGACATCAAGCCCCGCCGCACCCAGCCGCCCGGTCTCGAGCGCCTCGAAAAGCGCCGGCTCGTCCACCACGTCTCCGCGTGCGGTATTGATCAGAATGGCGCCCGGCGTCATCGCCTCAAAGACGCGTCCCCCGATCAGTCCGGCGGTCTCCGGTCCACCGGGACAGTGCAGCGACAGAAAATCCGCCTCTCCGGCCACCGCCTCAAGGCTGTCCAGTTGCTGCGCATTCCCGGCGCTGGCGCAGGTCTCGGCATCGACGCGCGACCGATTCTGGAACACCACGCGCATACCGAACCCGTAATGCGCCCGCCGCGCCATCGCTTGTCCGATCCGGCCAAAGCCCACGATACCCAGCGTGGCCCCGCTGACCTTTTTTCCGATCATGTGGGTCGGGCGCCAGCCGTCCCACCGCCCGGCGCGCAACTCCCGTTCGCCTTCGCCGATCCGCCGTGCCGCCGCGAGAAGCAGCCCCATCGCCAGATCGGCGGTGCAATCGGTGAGCACGCCGGGCGTGTTGGTCACCGCGATGCCAGCCTCCCGTGCCCGTGGAACGTCAATGTGGTTGTAGCCCACGCCATAGCTCGCCAGAAGCCGCACCTTGCCCCGCGCCGCATCGTAGAACGCCGCTGGGATGCTGTCCGAAACGGTGGGCATGATCACGTCATGTCCCTCGGCCGCCGCGATCCACTCGTCATGGCTCATCGGCGTGTCGGGCGCGCGAAAGCTCACATCGCCAAGGGCGGCCACACGCGCCTCCGCCGCCTCGGGCCAGCGGCGCGTGATCAGGATGCGCGGGGTCTCAGTATTCGCCATCTCAGGCCCCCGCGCCGCGATAATGCTCCTGCGCCGCGGCCACGCCCGATCCGGGCTCGATCCGGGCCCCTGCATCCCTCAGCGCCATTTCCGCGGCAGAGATCGCCCCGCACAGCATCACCGGATTCAGCGATCCCAGATGCCCGATGCGGAACGCCTTGCCCATCAGCTTGTTGAGACCGGTCCCAAGCGACGTCTGATACCGGTTGTAGGCCCCCGAAATCACGTCGCGCGCATCCACGCCCTCGGGCGTATAAATCGCCGACACCGTGTCCGACGCCCAGTCCGGCCCGCGCGCCACCAGTTCGCAACCGTCCCACGCGGCCACGGCCTTGCGCACGCCCTCGGCGTGAAAGGCATGACGCTGCCACACCGTTTCCATGCCCGCCTCAAGCAGCATATCAAGCGAAACGCGAAGCCCCCGAAGAAGCTGTGTCGCCGGTGTATAGGGAAAATACCCGGTATCGTTCAGCTTGATCATGTCCTCAAAGCTGAAATAACAGCGGTGCATTCCCGCGTTTTGCTGTCTGTTGACCTCAAGCGCCTTGTCGCTCACCCCCAGAATGCCCAGACCCGCCGGAAGCATGAACCCTTTCTGCGATCCCGAAACGGCAAGGTCGACGCCCCATTTGTCCATCTCGAATTCGATCGACGCGATCGAGCTCACGCCATCGACGAACAGGAGGGCAGGGTGGCCCGTTTCGTCCAGAACCCGCCGCACGCCTTCGATGTCCGAGGTGACGCCGGTCGCGGTTTCGTTCTGCGTGGCGAAGACCGCCTTGATCTTGTGCTCCGTGTCGGCGGCAAGCGCCTCGCGATACGCCTCAAGCGGCACGCCCTTGCCCCACTCGACCTCGCAAAGCTCCACCTCAAGGCCCAGCCGCTCGGCCATATCCACCCACAAAAGCGAGAACTGGCCAAAGCGCGACATTAGGACGCGGTCACCGTGATTGAGCGTGTTCGAGATCGCGCTCTCCCACGCCCCGGTGCCCGACGACGGAAAGACGAAGATGCGCCCGCCCTTCATCCGATAGGCTTTCTTGAGATCGGTCAGGAGGCCGTTCACAAACTCGGGAAAGTCGGGCGCGCGCATGTCCTCCATGGGTATGTTCATGGCCTGACGCACTTTTTCCGGCACATTTGTCGGGCCGGGAATAAATAGATGCTGGTATCCGTTCATGGGTATCCTCCGCGATTTTGGTCGTTATCCCCATGCCCGCCATATGGCGCAATGCCCGTGCGTATGGCCGGAACGAACAAAGGCGGGGTGCCATCACCGAACGGGTAGGGCGGCCCTACCCACCCGGCAGTCGCGATGACCGCATTCTGGCTTGTATACCAAGGCATGCGAAAAAATGCTTTGATTTCATGTGGTTCTCCGGGTCACACTGTGATCCACCATTCACATCGGGTCGGACACGTGCTCAAGATCATGGACAATGCGGAAGTGACCACATCGCGCGTCATCGTGGCGGACCGGCAGGTGATCGTCTGTCAGGGCATCGGCTCGCTCGTCTCACAGATGTCGGGGGTCTCGCTTGGTCCCTTTGCCACCGATCTCAAAACCTTGACCCGCGTTCTGGGGCAGGAGGATGGACCGGTTATCGTGATCTTGGGCGTGCGGCTTGCCGATGCCGATCTTGCCCATGCGCTGGCCACGCTGCAAAAGGATTTTCCGCATGTGATGATCGTGGTGGTGGCCGAGGAGACGGAGTTCGCCTTCATTCGCGCCGCGATCAAGTCGGGCGCGAATTCGGTCTGCATGATGAGCCATATCCTCGAGAACCTGCCGCTTATCCTCACCCGTCTGGTCGAGGGTCACAGCCTCGTTCCGACCGATATCCTGCGCAGGCTCACCCATGACACGTCCGACGCGCTCACAAGGCGCGAACACGAAATCCTCGGGTTGTTGGGCGACGGGCTGACCAATTTTCAGATTTCCGCGCGTCTGGGGCTCAGCGAGAACACGGTGAAATATTACCTCAAGGCCATCTATCAAAAGCTCGAGGTCAACTCCCGCGGCGGCGCCATCGCCAAGTATGTCTCGGGCAATTACTGAGGGCGCAATTATTAAAGGCAGTGTGGACCGCGCGCCATTGGCTCGGAGCGTGCCGGATGGCGACGGTGCGGGTCTTTGCTGCCGTTGTTCCCCAACGTGCCACAAATGACGGCTTTCAGCCCTGAGCGGACATGGCGCGAGACGGCGGGGATGGTCAGAGCGGACTTTCGGGCGGGCTGCATCCAGTGACGGCAGTCCGGAGTAAGTGATCCTTGGTCACACCAGCGCCGATGACCGCTTACGGGAACCCGTTAAAAAAAGGTGGTTTTTGGGGAGGAATCTGGCATTTCCTCGAGCCGCCACATAGCGGATTTCGGGGGCCTCACGCAGTAGGGGAACTGTGGCGGGACGTATTTCCGCCGGCGGATCAGCCGCAAGAGGCTCGGCAGGGGGTGTGGTGGGGTTTCAGACCATTTGTTTCGGCCATAGCCACCAAGACTTCACAAACATGAACTGTCTTATCGGTGTTTTAACGACCAGAAGCAGAATTGCTATTGATAGCAGGCACCAGATTGCGGCCACTTCATTAGGGTTGCTGGTCAGCAGCATGGACAACTGCGGCCCAATTAAGAAGTGATACACAGTAAATTTCCAAGAACCGTAGATAAAGGGCAACAAGATCCCAGCGACGAAGTAGGTGGGATACAGGCTCAGGAAAGATGCCCATGAATCGACAGTTATAAAATTCAACATCCCGTTTGTCGGCACGTCCCACGCGATATGCCAGTCTCCCGATACTGAGCATAGTTGCTCACCACACAGTCCGCGCCCCAGCTGACATGACCCCGCCCATTCAAACGGATAAAGCTGTAAGAGCATGATAACTGTCGAGAAAAGACACACCGTATAAACCGGCCATTGTATCTTCTGACGCACAGCGCTTGGTATGAAATACATCGACAGAAGGTTGATGAAGAAGGGTTGGAACGCGATGTGTAGATAACTAAGAAGAGTGGCAACTTGGTTCGAAGGCAGTGAGCATTGATCAATCACCGAGTATGTATAGGCCTGCAAAAGCTCCATTAAAGAGAAATAACCGAGGGCCACCCATAACGGGGCTGGTTCTTTCTTGTAGGTCGCGTAAGCAGTTGTTCCTAAACCAATAAATGCAAGTGTAGCCGACGCTTCACCGCTCCAGCACATAAAATCACTTTCTTGATGTGTAGGTTTGCAAACTAACGACTATGCGACTGGAACGCCAGATGGCCTTATCTGTCATTCTGATCAAAAACCCCCGTTGTTGGAACGAGCGTAAAACACATCGTTGGACGCAGCCACAAACCCCGTTCTAAACCAAAGACGGAGAAGTTGTTGAAGGTTTTTGACTGTCCATCGATAGCCGACGTTCGAACGCGTTGCAGCATTTGACACTTTGGGCTCACTCCCGTCTTTCGCCGCAGTCTACACGAAAGGCCGCTGTCGGGAAACGGGCCAAGCTTTGCAAAGGTCGCTTCCTGCGCATAGCCGCCGCTCACCCCGTCTGGCCGGTGTGAGGTGCCTGACGGAATCTATCAAATGACTTCAGCAAGCCCGGAGCGGACATGGCACCTAAAGCGTTTCGCCTTTAACCTGAGACATCAGCGAAAGGCGAAACGCGTGCAACGCCTGAATGTTGCGCTGCGTTTCGCGCAAATCTGTGATCAGGGTTTTTCGCGAAACGCTTTAACTATCCGGTTGGTCTGAGCGGACCTTCGTGCTTGGGAGGTAGAGCGACCGAAGTGCGGACAGAAGCCGCGCCTCGACGGGCTGCGGTGCGGCGATCCGTCGGTGGTGCTGATGCGCTTTACGTTTGCCGAATCCGGACGGCGCTCGGGCGATGCGACCAGCCCTGTCAAATCGCCGTGCCGTGGAGGCGGCCCGGCGATGCGCGGCGGCGCGACGCGCCTTGTCCCGCGCGGTTGCCGTTTCCGAAGAAGCCGTAGTGGCGGATGCGGTGCTGGCCCTTGGGCAGGACATGGATGAGGACCCGGCGGATGAACTCATCCACCTTGAGGGTCATGCTGGTGTGCCGCCCGGGACCGGTGACGCGGTAATCCTTGACGCGGAAGGTGACGCCGTGGTCGTCCATGCGGATCAGGCGGCTGTTGGAAATCGCCACTCTGTGCGTGTAGCGCGACAGGTAGGCCAGCACCACCTTGGGACCGGCGAAGGGCTCCTTGGCATACACGACCCACTCGATCTTGCGCAGCGGTTGCAGGAAGGCATCGAAGGCATCCTGGTCCAACAGGTCGGCGTGATCGCCGTGGAACTGGAGCTTGCCGGTTTTGTGCAGCTTGATCAGCCCGTCCAGAATGAGGCGCCGGTACAGACGGGACAGAACCCGGACGGAGAGGAAGAAGTTCCTGCGACAGGCGATCCACTCGGTGCCGTCGGCAGACAAGCCGCCGCCCGGAACAATCATGTGAACATGGGGATGATGCATCATCGCCGAGCCCCATGTGTGGAGCATGGATGTGATGCCGACCCGGGCACCGAGATGCTTGGGATCAGCGGCAATCCTGACCACCGTGTCCGCGCTCGCCCGCATCAGCAGGTTGTAGATCTCGCGCTTGTTCTGAAACGCGATGTCGGCGATCGGCTTCGGCAACTTGAAGACCAGGTGGAAATACCGCACAGGCAGCAGTTCGGCCTCGCGTGCCGCCAGCCAGGCCTTGGCCGCACCCGCCTGACATTTGGGGCAATGGCGATTGCGGCATGAGTTGTAGGAGATGTGATCATGCCCACAGTCTTCACACCGCGCGACATGGCCGCCGAGCGCCGCCGTGCGGCAACGCTCGATGGCGTTCATCACCTTCAACTGGTCGAGGCTGATGTGCCCCTTGTTTGTTGACCGATACGCAGCACCACAGGCGCGGAAGATATCCGCAACCTCCAGCCGTGGCCTGGACATTCTACGCTACGGTGCGCCTTTCTTGCCTTTCTTGCGTTTCGACGCGGTCAGATCGTCGAGCGGGCTCCCGACCGCCGAGATCATGCCGGTCGCGACGCTGGCATACCGCGCCGTCGTGGTCAGCTTGGTGTGGCCAAGCAGCGCCTGGATGACCCGGATATCGACACCGCGCTCCAGCAGATGGGTCGCGAAGGAATGGCGCAACGTATGCAGCGTGACCGGCTTGGTGATCCCCGCTTCCCGCGCAGTCTCCTTGAACAGCCGAGAGGTGTTTGCCCCGATAGCCTGGAAAAAGGACCCGCTCAGGCCCGGGCACATCCTTGTCCTGGCTGGTCGGGCGTTCTTTCCACCACTCGCGCAACAGACCAAGGATATCCACGGGCAACATCACGTTGCGATCCTTGCGCCCCTTCGACTGGACGATCCGGATGACCTCTTGGGCGCTGTCAATATCACCGACCTTCAGTCGGACGACTTCGCCCGCGCGCATGCCGCAGCCATAGGCGAGCGAGAGCATCACCCGCGCCTTCAGACCAGGCGCCATGGCCAGGATGCGTTTGATCTCCTTTTGGCTCAGTACCAGCGGCACCTTCACCGGTTCCTTGAGGTGGAAAATCTCGGCCACCAGATCATGGCGTCGCATGGTCACACGGAACAGAAACTTGACGCCTGTCATCGTTTGGTTGCGCGTGCAGATGCTCGTGGCAGTTTCGATCAGATGTTGCTGGAAATCCCGCACATCGTCTGGCGTGGCCGTTTCTGGCGACCGCCCGAGCCAGGCCGCAAATCGCCTGCAGGCCCGCAAGTGACTGGTCTGGGACGCGGGTCCGAGATTACGTGCGGACATGTCGGCGACCATGCGCGTACGGAGGGGGATCATCGGCGCGGATTGCTGTACATTCATGGGACTATCCTCTGTCAACCGAGGCAAAATCACCTCGATCAACAGCAGACACCCGACATCACAATCTGCGAAACATATCCCACTTCAGCGCAACGACCGCCACAAGCGCCCCTATCGCGAAGCGATTTAGTGCATGGGCCGTTCACGTCGCTCAAGCAGGAGGGGCGGGGACCGGTCATTCGCTGCGCTCCATCCCAATGTCAGCTTTTCAGCGTTCATCCGATTGCGGGTGATCAAGCGCGACCCACTTTTCCAGAAAAGGGCGCGCTCTCTGCGGCGGAGCGGCTTACTTTTTAGGCAGGAGCGCACGTATGGCGTACATGCCATCATCACCCTTTTCGAGCATCATCATCACGTCATCACCCGACTCTATTTCGCCAACCTCGGCGCCATCCAGTACGGGGAGGTCCATCGTCATCGCGGGCCAGCCGATTTCGGCGATGGGACCGTGCGAAATATTGGCCATGTTGCCGTCTATGCTGTTGACAGTTGCCTCGGCGTGAATGCCTTCCATGCCTTCGTGCGAGGACATTTCATGGCCTGAATGGGAATCGTCACTGGCCAGAGCGAGCGTCGGTACGGTCGCGGCAAGAGCCAGGGAAAGCAGAAATTTACGCATGTTGTGCCTCCTTTTGCGCATGTGGTGCCCGGTCATTCGCCGGGTTGAGGGGAGTGGAAAGGCTGGAATGGTTGCAAAATCTGCCGGTTGACTCGCCCAAGCGAGGCGCGTTTCCAGATCACGAAGATCGCCGGTATGACGAAAAGCGTCAGGATCGTCGCCGTGGCCATGCCGCCGATCATCGGTGCCGCGATACGCTGCATCACCTCCGAGCCTGTCGCATCACCATACATGATCGGGATGAGCCCGGCAAAGATCGTGGCAACGGTCATCAGTTTGGGCCTCAGGCGCAGAAGCGCGCCTTCGAAAACCGCCGTTTCGATATCGTCGCGGTTGACCCGGCGGCCTTGTTCCTTTGCGGCTAGAACGCACCGGTCCCAGGCAAGGTTCAGGTAAAGCAACATCACGATAGCCGTCTCGACCGCCACGCCCGCGAGCGCGATAAAACCCACCAGCACGGCGACCGACACGGCGTAGCCGAGGGTGAAGATCAGCCACACGCCCCCGGCCAGCGCCACGGGGAGCGCAAGAAGGATGATTGTCACTTCCGTCACCCGATTGAAGGCGAGGAACAGCATCAGCGTGATGATCATAAGGGTTGCCGGGGCTACTAGGCTCAGCCGCTCCTGCACCCGCTCGATATATTCATACTGGCCCGACCACGCGATGGAATAACCAGGCGGCAGGTCGACGTTTTCCGCCACAACGCGCTGTGCCTCGGTGACGTAGCTGCCAAGGTCGCGCCCGGCGATGTCGATAAAGACGAACCCGGTGCGCCGCGCATTCTCGGAGCGGATCATGCCCGGCCCATCCACCAGCTTCACCTCGGCCACCGTACCCAGCGGGATATGCGCGCCAGAAGGCGTGACGATGGGCAGATCCTCCAACCTGTCGGGGCTGTCTCGCCAGTCGCGCGGATAGCGCAGGTTGATCGGGAAGCGTTCGAGCCCTTCCACGGATTCCGCGATGGTCTGGCCGCCGATGGCCGTTTGCACCACCTGCTGCACGTCCTCGATGGAAAGCATGTAGCGGGCCGCCGCCATGCGGTCGATGTCGATCTCGATGAACCGCCCGCCGACGGGCCGCTCGGCATAGGCCGAGGTGGTTCCGGGGATATCCGCCACCGCCTGCTCCACCGCGACGGCGATCTGCTCGATGACGCTCAGATCGGCGCCCGAGACCTTCACCCCCACGGGCGTCTTAATCCCCGTGGCCAGCATGTCGATGCGGTTCTTGATCGGTTGAATCCAAACGTTGGTGACGCCCGGAACCTGCACGCGCGCGTCCAGCTCGTTGCGGATGTCGTCCATCGAAATGCCGGGACGCCAATCCTCGCGTGGCTTCAGCTGGATCGTGGTTTCGATCATCGTCAGCGGCGCAGGATCAGTGGCCGTATCGGCCCGGCCCAGCTTGCCATGCACGGTGTCGACCTCCGGCACCTGCGCGATTATCCGGTTGGTCTGTTGCAACACCTCGCGCGCTTTACCAATGGACACACCGGGGTAAAGCGAAGGCATGTAGAGGAAATCGCCCTCGTTCAACTCCGGCATGAACTCCGTGCCCAGCCGTTGCAGCGGATGCGCCATTGAGGCAACTAGCGCGGCGGCGAGTAGGACCGTCGCCCAAGGCCAAGCCACCGCCGCGTCAAGAAACGGCCGATAGATCCACTGGCAAGCCAGGTTCAGCGGGTTGCGCCGCTCGGCAACGATCTTCCCTCGCACGAAATAACCCATGAGGACCGGCACCAGCGTAATCGAAAGGATCGCGGCTGCGGCCATGGCATAGGTCTTGGTAAAGGCCAGCGGCTTGAAAAGCCGCCCCTCCTGCGCCTCCAGCACGAAAACGGGCAGGAAACTAACCGTGATGATCGCCAGCGAATAGAACAGCGCCGGTCCGACCTCGGTGGCAGCCTCGCGGGCGGCCTGCCATCGCTCCTCGGACGACAGGCGCTTGCCCTCCATCTTGCGGTGCATCGCCTCGATCATCACCACGGCTGCATCCACCATCGCGCCGATGGCGATGGCAATGCCCCCCAACGACATGATGTTGGCATTGACCCCCTGCAGGCGCATCACCGCGAAAGCCGCCAGCACGCCCAAGGGTAGGAACAGTACGATCACCAGCGAGGAGCGCAGATGCAGCAGGAACGCGCCGCAGACGAGCACAACGACGACGAATTCCTCGGTCAGTTTTTTCTTTAGGTTGTCGATGGCCCGCTCAATCACGCCGGAGCGGTCATAGGTGGTGACAATCTCTACCCCCTTGGGCAAAGACTCGCGCAAGGTGTCTAGCTTATCCTCCACCGCCCTGATCGTCGACAACGCGTTCTCGCCCCAGCGCATGACGATCACCGCGCCGACCGCGTCGCCTTCGCCGTTGAATTCGCCCACGCCGCGCCGCATCTGTGGGCCCAGCCGGATTTCGGCCACGTCCCCCAACGTCAGTGCCGCGCCCCGGTCGTTAACCATGAGCGGTATCGACGCGAGATCCTCGATACTGTCCACATAGCCGGTCGCGCGAACCATGTACTCTGCCTCGGCCATCTCGATCACGCTGCCGCCGGTTTCGCGGTTGGCCTCGCCGATGGCTGCGCGCAGCTTGGCCAGCGGAATGTCGAAGGCGCGCAGCTTGTCGGGATCGACAACCACTTGGTACTGCTTGACCATACCGCCTATGGTGGCGACCTCGGACACGCCCTCAATGGTCTGCAATTCGAATTTCAGGAACCAGTCCTGAAGCGTGCGCAGTTGTGACAAGTCATGGCCGCCAGTCCGGTCCACCAGTACGTATTGATAGATCCAGCCGACGCCGGTAGCGTCTGGACCAAGTTCCGGGTTCACGCCTGTGGGTAAGCGCGATTGCACCTGTGCGAGGTATTCCAACACCCGCGACCGCGCCCAGTAGAGATCGGTGCCGTCCTCGAAGACGACATAGACATAGCTATCGCCGAAGAAAGAAAAGCCACGCACGTCCACGGCGCCCGGCACCGATAGCATAGCGGTGGCAATCGGGTAGGTCACCTGATCTTCCACCACTTGCGGGGCCTGTCCGGCATAGGGTGTCTTGATGATGACTTGCACGTCCGACAGGTCGGGGATCGCGTCGACCGGGGTGCTGCGCAGCGCCCAGACCCCGGCCGCCCCGAGGAACAGCGCCAAGACGATTACGATAAAGCGGTTGGCGATTGACCAGCGGATGATGGCAGGGATCATTGGCCCAGCTCCACGGTGCCTGACAACGACAGGGACATATCCGCTCCCTGCGTCAGCAACAGCTCCGTTTCGCGTCCCACGGGCAGGGTGCTTGGGTCAAGATCATCGACCAGGGTGAAATCCATCGTCATGCCGGGCATACCGATAGCCGCAATCGGGCCGTGAGTGACATTGGCCATTCCGGTTTCTGCATCGATGCTGTTGATCGTGCCTATCACGGTCATCGGTTTAGGCTGGGTCTTGACCTCAGCCAGCACCATGGTCATGCCATCTGGCCGCGCAAAGGTCAGGGTCACATCCTGCTCCATCGGCAGATCCGCCGGATTGAGCGTGTCGGTCAGGGCGAAGTCCATCGTCATTCCCGGCATCCCGATCTCGGCAATGGCGCCATGGGCGATGGTCGCCATGCCCGTTTCGGCATTGATGGCTTCGATGCGGCCTTCGACGGTGATCGGCGGCGCGGCCTCGTCCTGGGGTTTGGCCTCCACTGTCTCGGGCGCTGCCGCAGCCTCCGCACCCTCTGCCCGCACGGCCACGATGACGGCCATACCGTTCTCGCCCGCGGACAGGTCGAACGAGACCGGCTCTCCCAAGGGTATTGCGGCGGTATCGACGCCCTGCACGTCGAGGTCCATCTTCATCGCGGGCCAGCCGAGCGCCGGGATCGGGTCGTGACTGACGGTCAGCTTGCCCTCGGGCGTGACGGCGTGCACGACCCCTTCGCCTGTGGCATCCACCCCGTCCTCCCGGCCAAGGTGGGTCAGCGCAATCAGTCCATCGGCGCCCCGCACCGCCTTGAATTCCACATCCTGCCCCTCAGTCAGGTCTTTCAGGTAGACATCCGAGCGCAGGGCGAAGTCGGTTTCCATCGCGGGCCAGCCCAACGCCTCGACTGGCTCATGCGAGATCCGGGCACGATGTGTTTCGGCGTCCAGCGACAGCAGAACGCCCTTGCCTATCGCAGGCTCCGCCTCGGTGGGGGCAAAGCGCATCATCCCGGCGTTCAAGGCACTTTCACTGTCGATGAGAAACTGGGCCGAGGCCATGACTTCGTCCCCGGGGGCCAGCCCCTGCACAATCTCGGTGCGCCGACCCTCGGCAAAACCGCCGCGCAACCCGGTCGTCACCAGACGGGGGCGGAAATTGCCATCCGATAGCCGCAGGATCACCCGCTCGGCGCGACCGGTGCGGATCACCGCCTCGGACGGCACGGTCAATGCCTGCCGCGCGTCATCCGGCACCAGCGCCACCTTGGCGAACATATTGGGCCGCAACAGTCCTTTTGCATTGTCGAACCGTAGACGCACCCGAAGCGTGCGCGTCTTGGCGTCGAGCTCGGGAAAAATATAGTCGATCTCGCCGGTGAAGACGTGCCCCCGCAAGTGATCAAATCTCGCCTCTGCGCGCATGTCTTGTGTTACAAAACCCATGTCTCGCTCGAACACGTCGACTATCAGCCAGACCGATTCCGTATCTGCCAGCGACATCGCTCGCGTCTCAGGGCGAAGGTACATGCCATCGGCTGCGTTGAGAGCGAAGACCACACCATCCTGTGGCGCATAGAACCGGATACGCTGTGCGGGTCGTTCCGCCTGCGCCATCTCATCGATCTGCCGTGCGCTTACCCCGAAATTCATCAGCTTCGTACGGGCGATTGAGATATTATCCGCGTCGCCAGACTGCGTGGCACGCAGAAGCTCGGAGCTGGCGATGGTGATTTTCGGCGCGTAAAGATTGAAGAGTAAGTCACCCTTTGACACCCGGTCTCCGACGGCGCGCAACTCAAGCCGCTCGATCCAGCCCTCGACGCGGGTATGGATATGGCTTGTCGCGTGCGCGTCGTAATCGACGAAGCCCACCGTCTCGATCCGGTGCGCGATGTCCTCGACCCGCGCCACGGCGGTGCGCACGCCGATGGTATTCACCTCGGTCGCCGAGAGCTTTACATCTTCAGGGGCGCCCGACGGCTCATCCCCCTCGTAGACAGGCACCAGATCCATGCCCATTGGTGACTTCCCCGGGCCGTCCTTACGAAAATTGGGATCCATCGGCGCAACCCAGTAGAGGACCTCGGGCTCGTTGGTGCCCGCCTCCAATGAGTGAGCCACCCGCTCGCGTTCGTACCACATGCCGCCAGCGCTTCCTGCGGCGAGCGCCATGATCGCCATCGCGAAGTATCGTCCACGCATATTACATACCTGTCTCTTGGGGTCCCGCGGACGCACCGCGGCAACAAGGGTGCCCGGACGCGCGAATGCGCCCGGACTGTTCCGGTCAAGGGATCAGGCGTGTTTTGGGGGTTTCTTGGCGCGCTCGGGCTCGGCCTGCGTCAGGCGGGCCTCGGCGGACCGGACATAACTCGCCGGTATAAGCTCGGGTTCCGGCCGAAGCGGACCGAAATCCGGTGCTTCCGAGAAACAGCACACCGTCATTGTGCAGGCAGCATGGCCATTCTGCATCGGCGCGCCGGCTTTGTCCATTGTTGGACAGTCATTGGCGGTCTGCGTCGCGTGGTCCATCATCTGGGCAGTCTTGACTGCAGTCGCGGCACCGGCGGCGCCCATACCGAAAGAGCCCATGACGAACATCGCCATGAGCATGACCATCAGGCACCGGACAAGAGTGGACCGCAGCTGTCTCATGACTCCGGAAAATACCGGGCTTTCCCGCACTGTCCAGTCAAACCGTCGCTGTAGGAAAACAAGTCGCCCCAATTTTTCGTGATCAGCGGGCCTTCGATCGCCTATTTCGGAACGTCTGCTCCGACGGTTTCCAGAAAAGCCTCCGCACCGAAGGCAAAACCGCGATTTGATCGCCACTGGCCGCGAACCACCCGGGATCGTCTGAGGCGAAAGCTGGCGCCCGCAACCTCTGCAACGTTAAGCGAAGACCCTGTTCTTCGCCTTGATCGGCACCGTGTCGGGCGTGTTATATTCGGTCTTCGACACACTGCTGTCGCCGATGATCGCAGCGGCGGTGATGTGCGTCGCCCGCGCCGGGTTAAGCTGTGATGGTTGAGCGACGACCCTGCACTTGATAGTCCGATGGCGAGTTAACTTCGAATATTCCAAGCGGAACTTCGCGGAGATTGAAAGCGTAAGATACCCAGTAAAAGAAAGGACAAGCACGATGGCGCAGAGTTTTTTCGACACCTGGCATGCCGCCGCCACGACCGCGCTCGGCCTGTTCTGGACTGCGTTTTGGGCTTTCGGCCTCGGGTATCTGATCTCGTCGATGATTCAGGTGTTCGTGACCCGGCAGACCATGCGGGAGAAGATGGGCGAGGCCGGGCCGCGCTCGGTTGCCATGGGCACATTCTTCGGTTTCGTAAGCTCGTCTTGCAGCTTCGCGGCCCTTTCGGGCACCCGGGCGCTTTTTGCCAAAGGCGCGGGGCTTGTCCCGTCTCTCGCTTTCCTGCTCGCGTCCACCAATCTGGTGGTCGAACTTGGTATCATCATCGGGATTTTCCTTGGATGGCAATTTGTCGTTGGCGAGTATGTGGGCGGGCTGCTTCTGATCCTTCTGATGTGGATGGTCATCCGCCTGAGCAAGGGGTTCGCGCCGATCGAAGAAGCGCGCACCAATGCCGAGAAAAGCCAGGGCGACGACGATGAGTCGGATGGATCGGACATGTCGTGGCGCGACAAGATCGCGTCGCGCCAGAGCTGGGCCATGGTTGCCCGGCGCTACGTGATGGAATGGATTATGGTCTGGAAGGATGTGACCATCGGCTTCACGCTCGCGGGCGTTATTGCCGCCTTTGTTCCGCAAACCTTCTTCGAATGGCTCTTCATTGGCGGTGACGACCCGAACTTTCTGGAATTGCTCGCTCAGGCCGTGGTCGGGCCGTTGGCGGCATTCTTCACCTTCATCGGGTCGATGGGGAACATCCCACTGGCCGCCGTGCTCTACGGCAACGGCGTCGCATTTGCGGGCATCATGGCTTTCATCTTCTCTGATCTGGTCGTGATCCCCGTCCTGCGGGTGAACGCCCAGTATTACGGGTGGAAGATGGCCCTTTACATCCTCGGCGTTTTTCTGGTCGTGCTCGTGACCACCGCGATGATCCTGCATTACGGCTTTGCGGCTTTGGGCTTGCTGCCATCGACCGAGCAGGTGCGCACGGTCAGCGACCGCGAGTTTTTCGCCGTGGATTACACCTTCTGGCTCAACACTTGCTTTGCTGCGCTCAGTCTTGGGTTTCTCGCCTGGAAGATCGCGCGATCCGGCTGGAGCTTTGCCATAGGTGCAGGGGCAACCGAAAAACTCCTCTTCGCCCTCGCGATGGTGTCATATGCTTGGCTCATCCTCGGCCTTACCGTTGGCGGGTGATGCGGGGGAGACCCGGTTCAGGTTTTAGCAAGGCTTCAAGCACCGGGCGGTAGCGTTGTTCCCGGCGCTTACGATGGCGCCTAGGCATGCCCATTGCCCCCAACTCTTGTTTGCGGCTGTAGATGACGCTTCAGTTGATCCCGTTGACCTTCTGCACCTCCCGGACATAGGCGACAACGGCATCCACATCGGCCTTCGTCAGCCCGTCCTGCGCGGGCATATCGCCGAATGTCCAGTGATGCGCGCGCACCCCGTTCTGTACGGCCATGTGAAAGGACATGTCGCCGTGATGCGAGGGTTCGTAGATCTTGTGGATGAGTGGCGGCCCGCTGCCCGTCTTCCCGGCCGCGTTCGTGCCATGGCACTCTGCGCAGACGGCGTCGAACGCCTGTTTGCCCATCCGCGCCTGTTGTGAAAGCGCATCGGGAAGCGTCACTTCCACCATCGCCGCGCCTTGCGCCGGCACGGTTCCATTGCCGGCTGTCGGGCTCTCGCCACCGATTTGCGTGAAAAATACCGCAGCCCCTGCGGCCAAGGCGGCAACTACGCCAACCATCAACGTTCTGTTCATTCTCTTTCTCTCCGAATTTGTCCTGTGTCAGGGGCGGCTCACTCGTCCCCAGCCGTGTCTTCGTCCAGAAGGTAGGCGGCCATCGCCTCCCGGTCGTCTTGGGTCAGCCAAGACGTTCCCTGCCGCACGACCTCGCCCATACCGCCACCGAAGGTGTCACCATCCGGCATGACGCCGGATTTCAGCCCGAAAGCCAGCGCCGAAACTGTCCAGCCGGCCTCGCGCAGATCGTCGGGGCGGATCGGCGGGGCCTTGCCCCCATCCGGCAGGTCATCGCTACCCGAAAGGTATTGGTCAGGTCGACGCCCGCCCACGAGATTGCGGTCGGTATGGCAGGCACCACAATGAGCCAGCCCGTTGACCAGCCACCGGCCCCGGTTCCAGGTCTCCGAACGGTCCGGCAAAGGCTCCGTGGGCGGGCCGTTTTGAAATGCCGCCCGCCATAATTTCAAACCGAAACGCAGGTTGAACGGAAAGTCGATGTCGTTGGCCCCCGCAGTCACCTCCTGCGCTTGGACGCCTTGGAACGCCGCCCAAAGGTCGGCGATATCCTGATCGCTCAGCTGGCCATAGAACGCATAGGGAAAGGCCGGGTAGTAGGGATCACCGTCCGGTGCCACGCCCTGCCGCACGGCACGGGCGAAATCCTCGATCGTCCACGCGCCAATACCCGCCGTTTCGTGCGGGGTGATGTTGGGTGGCATGAAGATGCCGAAGGTGGTTTTGATGGACGCCCCGCCGGTCAGGGCAGGACGGCCGGAACCCGGATCGGAATGGCAGGCGATGCAGCCCCCGGCACGGGCCAGATAGGCACCACGCTGGGCATCGCCCTCGCGCGGAGCCAGTTCAGGCGCCTTACCGATCGGCCAGAGCGCCAGTGTTGCGCCGCCCAACCCTGCCAGAGCGCCGAAGCCTAAAAGGATACTATAGCTGCGACGCATGCTCAGCCGTCTTCCTGCCGGTAACGGTCATGACAGGCCGAACAGCTTTGCGTGACCATCATGAAGGCCCCGTCGGCAGGCATCTGTCCGATATGCTCGGCGCTGATCCCCTGAGGTATGGTGTCACCACCCATCATCATGCCGCCCCCCATCATGCCGGAGCTATCACCCATCATGTTGCCGCCCATCATCCCGGCGTGGCCACCCATCATGTGCCCGTCACCGTGCAGGCCATTGTCCGCTGCCATGGCAAGTCCCTCTGCCGCCGTCTCCAACTGGGTCGCGAGCGCGGTGAAGCGATCCCATTCCTCCCAAGTACGTGGCAGCGTTTCGGAGGGATGCTCGGTCGAGCCCTCCGGGAACTTGCCGGTCAAAGCCTCGCCCGCTTCGGAGGCGATGACTTGCGCGGCTTTGCGCACGCTGGCCGCGTCATAGCCGGCCTCGCCGGACATCATCGGCTTGATCCGCTTGATGGCCTCTCCCATGGATTTCATCGCACCCATGCGCTCCTTGACCACGCCCGTGGCCCCTGAATGCGCGAATGCCGTGGCGGAAAGGCCCACTATAGCGGCCCCGCCCAGTACCAATTGTCTGAATGTCATTTTTCATCTCCCGTGATCCGATAGAGTTTACCCCGCAGGGCAGGCTTCGATCGGTCAGGGGCGCGGCGGGGGCGGATCCGTTGCCGAGGAGATGGAGGCACGCCTCTCCGCGGCGAAGCCGTGCTGCAATGTCGTAAGCGAACCGTCCAGCGGCACTGTGGCTGGGCTGAACTGAACGAATTGCACGACACAGGTGCCCATCTTGTGACAACAGGTCTCGACCGTTGGTATTTCTCCATCGGTAGCGTGGGTCTCAGACACCGCCGCAAAATCATGCATACCATCCGGATGCGCGGACGCAGGTTCGGTCGTTGCCGCGAGAATCCCAAAAAAGGCAACCATGAAGTATGCGACCATAATGACCATGCGGGATATAGCGACTGTCATGTCAGAAACAATGCGTCTTGACTGCTCGCGTTGTCAACATCAAGGCCGGTCGATAGCGGCAGTCAACTGCTCACTGCTGCCAGCCTACCGACGCCGCGGCGGGCACATCTTCGTATACGTTCAAGATCGGTCGAATGAGACGCAACCTTGCTACGTTCACCGCAAATGCCTGCCAAAATCAATAGCAGCCATTCGCGGCAAGAAACGGGAACGGTCACAAAGGGCCGTCCGTGAAAACGGCCCGACTCCTTAAATTTCAATGGCCTCTGCAATCGCGAGAGCATCCTCAAGCTTAACGCCAAGATACCTGACGGTGCTGTCCATTTTCGTGTGGCCCAACAGGAGCTGAACCGCGCGCAGGTTGCCCGTCTTTTTATAGATTTGCGTCACCTTGGTCCGGCGCATTGAATGCTTGCCGTATGCGCTCGCCTCCAGGCTGATCGACGTCACCCAGTCACGAACAATCCGCGCATACTGGCGGGTTGAGATGTGAAGGCGTTCGTGAAAGCGGCCGGGCCAGAGGTACTCGGATCCAACCATCAGCGGGTCTTGCATCCACTTTTCCAGCGGCGCCTGCGTGCCTTCAGAGTTTTCAAAGCGCAAGGGTTTCTGGGTTTTGCTTTGCAGAACCGATGCGCGTTCCTTGATCTTGCCAGAGGCCATAACATCAGCGACCTTCATTTTGACCAGATCGCAACCGCGAAGCTTGCTGTCGATGGCCAGATTGAACAGCGCGAGATCGCGATGGTTCTCGGCCGGTTCCAGTCGAACTCTGATCGCCCAGACATGTCTTGGCTTCAAAGGGCGTTTCTGGCCGACGATGCGACCTTTATTCCAGGCAGGGCGAAGCGCGCGAATGACAGGTAGGTTTGGTGTTTCCATAACTGATCCTCCGATCCGCCACGCCCACCCACAACGACAACCCGACGTTGACGAACGCAGCATATCACGGGATCGCATCGCCGCCTCGGAGGTCGTCAGTGTGCTCTCACTGCATGATGCAGCCACTTGCTTTATTATCGCCCGCTGCTTCTCGGTAGGTGACGGCCGCCCGCAGAAGACGGCTTGTTGCCGGGTTTGATCGACGGTATTTAAGAAAGAAGGTCGAAAAACGGCGGCTTCGAGCAGGTACGACAGATGCTAGCTATGCCTGAAAGCTTCAAAAGCGTCTTGGCAGCACTGATGTGCTTGGCACTGGTCGTCTGGTCCGCGGTTCCGGCTTTCACACATGCACCGGCAGTTTTCGAGACGATCCAGGATCATCTGGAAATGGTTGAGGACCACGGCCACTCGCATGGGGTCGAGGAAGACCTGTATTGGGCGATGCACGGACATAGTCACGACACGGCCGATCACGACCACAACCCGGCTTTCTTGCTGACTGGCCGGAGCGCCGATCCCGCACCCGAAATGACCAGGGTCTGGCGTCCTTCCGTGTCGCAGACCGGCCCGTCCCGAAAGTTCCGCATAGACCGACCTCCGCGCGCTTGATCGGTCCCGCGCAAATCTGCGTACCACTGATCATTTCAAATAAAAGCGGAGTCTCTCCATGAAAACTCTCTCAAGGGGCAGCAGGGGCGCACTCGTGCCGCTGGCACGTCTTGCCCTGTTCACACTGGTGCTGATCCCCGGCACGGCCTTGGCCCATGACGTCACGCCCGGTGACGCGGGCTATATCCAAGAGATCTGGGGGGTGCATATCGTCCCCTTCATCTATCTTGGCGCCAAGCATATGATTACGGGATATGACCATATCCTGTTTCTTCTGGGCGTCGTCTTCTTCCTTTATCACATGAAGGACGTGGCGATTTACGTCAGCCTGTTCGCTCTTGGCCATTCCGTTACCATGCTTCTCGGCGTGTGGTTCGGCTGGGGCATCAACGCCTACATCATCGACGCCATAATCGGACTATCGGTTGTCTACAAGGCGCTCGACAACCTCGGTGCATTCCAGAAGTGGCTGGGCTTCCAGCCAAACACCAAGGCGGCAACGCTGATCTTCGGCCTTTTCCATGGCACGGGTCTCGCCTCGAAAATCCTCGAATACCAAATCGCCGAGGATGGTCTTCTGGCCAACCTTCTTTCGTTCAACTTAGGCGTCGAGCTGGGCCAGCTTCTGGCGCTATTCGTGATCCTGATCGTCATGGGCTATTGGCGGCGCAGCCCCAACTTCCTGCGTCAGGGCACCTACGCGAACATCATCATGGCCGGTCTGGGCGTGCTGCTGACGTACCAGCAGATCGCCGGATACATCGCCAGCACATAAGAATTGGAGACATCTCATGCATAACGCACGCAAACCCAAGCTCGAAGACCTGCCCACCAATGCACAGCTTCGCCGGTCGTCGATCATAGCCTGTATCGCGGCAGTGGCCATAGGCGTCATGGTTTACATGCCCGCCGAACTGGGTAAAGACCCCACCGGGGTAGGCAGCCTTCTCGGGCTGACCGAGATGGGTGAAATCAAGCAGCAGCTCGCCGCAGAGGCCGCCGCGGACGCGGAGACACATGGCGATGATTCCTCTTCGCTTATGAACGACTTTCTTGGTGTCTTCGTCGGGACGGCCCATGCTCAGGAGGCATGGCAGGATCAGATCACCTTTACCCTCGCGCCGGGAGAATACACCGAGATCAAGGCGACGATGGAGAAAGGCGCGAGCCTTTTCTACGCATGGAGCTCTAACGGGGGGCGGATCAATTTCGACCTTCACGCCCATGCGGATGGTCAGGACGTGAGCTATGAAAAAGGGCGCGGCAAAACCTCGGGTGAGGGCAGCTTCGAGACGCCTTTCGCCGGGAACCACGGCTGGTTCTGGCGAAATCGCGACGACGAGGCGGTCACAGTGACGCTTCAACTGCGCGGCGACTATAGCGCTATCGTAAGAGACGAATAAGCAAATGTCCGGCGCACGCCGAACGCAGTGTGCGCCGGACAAAGCCAATATTGGTCTGGTGAAAGCCCGGTGTGATCCCGCATTGCTGCCACTCGGGCCTTAAATTGCTGCGCTATGCATGAATGGCCGGTTTGGTGAAGCTGCATTGCAGCGTAGCAACTGACCGCGGATGTCGACTCTGGGCCGGTCGCGTCCTGAAGAGCGACCATGACCCGCAACTTTGCAAATGTCGCTCCCTGCGCATAGCCGCCGCTCACCCCGTCCGGCCGGTGTGAGGTGCCTGACGGAATCTATCAAATGACTTCAGCAAGCCCGGAGCGGACATGGCACCTAAAGCGTTTCGCCTTTAACCTGAGACATCAGCGAAAGGCGAAACGCGTGCAACGCCTGAATGTTGCGCTGCGTTTCGCGCAAATCTGTGAGTCAGGTTTTTCGCGAAACGCTTTAACTATCCGGTTGGTCTGAGCGGACCTTCGTGCTTGGGAGATTGAGCGACCGAAGTGCGGACAGGAGCCGCGCCTCGACGGGCCGCGGTGCGGCGATCCGTCGGTGGTGCTGATGCGTTTTATGTTTGCCGAATCCGGACGGCACTCGGGCGATGCCACCAGCCCTGTCAAATCGCCGTGCCGTGGAGGTGGCCCGGCGATGCGCGGCGGCGCGACGCGCCTTGTCCCGCGCGGGGGCCTTGCACGCTCTCTCACATCCCGTTGCGTGGAACGTCATAGGCCCATTCCTTTTCATGGAAAAGCGCGTCTCCGTCGTAGCATCGCGTCACAGCCCTCAGGTAAAACGTCTCCGCGTCGGCCCACATGTCCGCCCGCGTTTCGATCCTCGGATGCCACTCGCCGCGGCGAAAGCCGCCTTCCTGCGTCATCACGGCGCGCGCGCTTAGCGGATCGCGCCCGATCTCATAGCGCCGGTCCGACAGGTCACCTACCTCGGTGCCCGTCTCATCAAGCCGGATGCGGCCCACCGGGCCAAAGACACCGCCATCAATGGTGACATGATGCGACAGCCGTTCGGTCAGCGCGTCGAAATTCCAGCCGCGTTCCATGCTGCCCTCGCGCAGCTGTGTCATCGCGGGCGGCGCGGCGGTGGCCGGATCAAGAAGGGGGCGCGGCGGCGTGGCACCCGGCGTGGCCTGCCGCACCGGCAGATCAAGCCGCGCCGCTCCGGGGGCGAGGCTCAGCCGGACAGGCGCGGGTGTGGGCCACAGGATTGGCCAGTATCCCGACGACAGCTTGAGCATCAGGCGATGCCCGGTGGGCACGCGGTAGCTGGCTGCATGAAATTCCAAAGGCATGTCGACCGGTTCGCCCGGCACCAGTGGCACAACCGTCTCGGGCCCCGCGCTGTGCATCAGGTTGGCATATCCCCGCGCGATCACGGTCTGCGTGCCATCCGTCGCCTCGTCGATCAACAGCGCGGCCACCTGCGCCTGCGGCTGATCTGCGGCGATCCTCAGCGCCATGCGCGGCACGCCCAGAATATCGAGTGTGTGGTCAAGCACCGGACCGCGAAACTCAAGCGCGCCCGCCCCGTCAAGCCGCGCATCCGCTGGCAAATCGCCCGGCGCGGCAAAGGACATCACGTCACCGCCCGCCGCGCCATAGCTCGTGGGGGTCGTGACGGCCATCGTCTCGCCGGTCTCGGGCGCATCGCCCAGTGTGCCCGCATTGAGCCAGAGCACCCGGCTCTCGACATTCGGACTGGGCCAAGCGGGTTCCTCGACCCAGTGACCCGCACGATGTGCATGCCCGGGGGCAGGGCACACCGCCTCTTGAAGGTATAGCCGCACGGGCGGCTCATCCATCAGCCCGGTGTCGCGCCCTTTCATCCAGTGATCCCACCAGCGGATCAGTTCGGCGGGAAAGTCCACCTGCGGCCCCGGCGCGCCCTCATGCGGATAAAGATGCCCCCACGGCCCGATCATGACCTTCACCGGGGCGCTCGCGTGCTCGGCCATGCGAAAGGGCGTGTTGCGATAGGCATCGGCCCAGCCGCCAAAGATATAGGCGGGCACCTCGATCGCGCTGTAATCCTCGCGGACCGATCCGTGCTGCCAGAACGCGTCGCGCGTCTGATGGCGTAGCCAGTCGCCGGGCCAAAACTCGGCCGCATCAAGCCGCGTGCGCCACATCTCGCGCCACGCCTCGCCCACGATCTCGGGGTCCGGCGGCTGCGCCATGAAAAGCTGCATGATCGCACCCCACCAGAAATTGTCGGTCATGAGGCAGCCGCCGGTGAAATGGATGCACTCCGCCCACCGGTCATCGGTGCCCATCACCGGCGCAATCGCGCGCAACCCCTCGGGCCGCCGTGCCGCCACCTGATAGGCGCTGTAAGCCCCCCAGCTCTTGCCGAACATGCCCACTTGACCGTCTGACCAAGGCTGTTCCCTGATCCACGCGATCACGTCACAGCCGTCTTGAATTTCCTGCTCAAGGTATTCGCCATGCATGATCCCGCCGCTGTCACCCGCGCCGCGCATGTCCACCCTGATCGCCGCATACCCGGCCTCGGCCATTCGTGGATGCATGCTCTCATCCCTGAGCCTCGTGCGGTCCCGACGCCGGTAGGGGATATATTCAAGGATCGTCGGCACCGGCCCCGTCGAGGCCTCCTCCGGCAACCATAGCCGCGCAGCAAGCCGCACCCCGTCGGGCATGTCTATCCATACCGTTTCCCGCGTCTCGATCATCTCTTGCCTTCCTGTGGTTCAGGCCCCATTTCTGCGCTGAGATACGGTGCGATGCAACGGCGGCGGACGCGCCGGGCATTTTGCCCATTGTCATTTCCCTTGCATGGGCATTACTGTAGACTGTGCGCGGGAGGCGAGACGCCTCGCCCGCTATGAGTTTCGCTGTATCAGAGACACCCGCAGGGACGTCCCCCGGTTCATCTGACACAGACCGATTGGACCCTGCTAAGGGTCAAATGCATGCCCGCCGCCCCGCTCGAAGGGGCGCTCCGGGCCACCGAATGGGTGCCCCGACGCGGGCACCGGAGAAGAACCGCGATGACGCGCGCAACAGGAAACATTACGATCAGGCACGCCGTTCGCGGCCGTGATCCCTCAGCGCCCGCGCTCGCCTTTGACAGACACCCCGCGACAGGATCGGACGCCCCGCCGGGGCACGCTCCCGCACGCCGGTGCAATTGGATTACATGGCCAAGAAAATGCTTATCGATGCCACCCACGCGGAAGAGACCCGCGTTGTGGTGGTTGACGGAAACAAGGTTGAGGAGTTCGACTTTGAATCCGAGAACAAACGCCAGCTTGCTGGCAATATCTATCTCGCCAAGGTAACACGGGTCGAACCCTCGCTTCAGGCCGCGTTCGTCGACTATGGCGGCAACCGGCACGGCTTCCTCGCCTTTTCCGAGATTCACCCGGACTACTATCAGATCCCCGTCGCCGACCGCGAGGCCCTGCTCGAAGAAGAGCGCGCCTATGCCGAGGCACAGAACGCCCGCGACGAGGACGACGAGAAGCCCAAACCGAGGCGTAACCGCCGCTCGCGCTCGCGCACCAAGGCCGCAACAGCCGATAATGGCGACGCGGTCGAAAGCTCGGATCCGATTTCGGGGATGGAAACCATCGACACCGCCGATGGTGACGAAGAGGGCATGTCGCCCATGGAGCGCGTCGGCGAAACCCCGGTCGAGGAACCCTCCGCCGATACCGCCGATAACACCGACGACACCAGTGCCGATGGCAATGGCAACGGTGACGGCGACGAGGCCAACGGCGATGATCGCCGGAATGCCTCCTACAAGGATTCCTCCATCGAATCCGTTGCCGATGACGACGATCACGAGGATATTCGCCCGCCCCGCAAGCCGCGGCCCCGCCGCTACAAGATCCAAGAGGTGATCAAGGTCCGTCAGATCCTGCTGGTGCAGGTCGTCAAGGAAGAGCGCGGCAACAAGGGCGCGGCGCTCACCACCTACCTGAGCCTCGCGGGCCGCTACTGCGTGCTTATGCCCAACACCGCACGCGGCGGCGGTATCAGCCGCAAGATCACCAATGCCGCCGACCGCAAAAAGCTCAAGTCGATCGCCAATGAAATCGACGTGCCCAAGGGCGCGGGTCTCATTGTGCGCACCGCCGGCGCCAAACGCACCAAGGCCGAGATCAAGCGCGATTACGAATATCTGCAACGGCTTTGGGAACAAATCCGCGAACTGACGCTGAAATCCATCGCCCCGGCAAAGATCTACGAAGAGGGCGACCTGATCAAACGCTCGATACGCGACCTTTACAATCGCGAGATCGACGAGGTCATGGTCGAAGGCGAACGCGGCTATCGCATCGCCAAGGACTTCATGAAAATGATCATGCCGTCCCATGCCAAGAACGTGAAACACTATGTCGACCAACAGCCGCTTTTCGCCCGCTATCAGGTCGAGAGCTATCTCGGCGGCATGTTCAACCCCACGGTTCAGCTCAAATCCGGGGGCTATATCGTCATTGGCGTGACCGAGGCGCTCGTCGCCATCGACGTCAACTCGGGCCGCGCCACCAAGGAAGGCTCGATCGAGGAAACCGCCCTCAAGACCAATCTCGAAGCCGCCGACGAGGTGGCCCGCCAATTGCGCCTGCGCGACCTTGCCGGCCTGATCGTCATCGACTTCATCGACATGGACGAACGTCGCAACAACGCGGCGGTTGAAAAGCGGATGAAAGAGCGGCTCAAGACCGACCGCGCCCGCATTCAGGTCAGCCGCATATCGGGTTTCGGCCTCATGGAGATGAGCCGTCAGCGCCTGCGCCCCGGCATGATCGAGGCCACGACCCAGCCTTGCCCGGCCTGCCACGGCACCGGGCTCATCCGCTCGGATGACAATCTGGCACTGTCGATCCTGCGTCAGATCGAGGAAGAGGGCGTGCGCCGCCGTTCACGCGAGGTGTTGGTGAAATGCCCTGTCGGTATCGCCAACTTCCTGATGAACCAGAAGCGTGAACACGTCGCCCAGATTGAGGCGCGTTATGGCCTCTCGGTTCGCATCGAAGGTGACCCGACTCTGATCAGCCCGGATTTCAGCCTTGAGAAGTTCAAGACCGCCACCCGGGCCGTGCCCGAGGTGGAAGCGCCCGTCGTATCGGTCGACAGTTCGATCATGGCCGGTGTCGATGATGACAGCACCGCCGACGCCGCCGAGGATGACACGCAGGAGCAGGCCGAGGCCGGGCCACAGAACGGCGAAGGCGAGGGCGATGACAAGCCCAAGAAGCGCCGCCGCCGCCGTCGCCGCCGTGGTGGCAAGAAAACCAATGGTGGGGACGAGGCGCAAACCGCCGAGGCCAACGGCACCCAAGGTGCGGCAGAGACCGAGGCCAAGCCGGCTGCATCCGCCGACACCGCCGAGGCCGAAGGCGCGGCCGAGACCGAAAGCAAGGCCGAGGTCAGCGCCACGACCGAAACCGGCGACAGCCCCGAGGCCGCCGCCGAGGATAAGCCAAAGCCCAAGCGCACACGCAAGCCACGCAAGAAGAAGTCGGATGACGATACTCCGACCTCTGTCGCGGAAGCGCCTGCTCAGTCCGAGGCCGACGTACCCGCACCGGCCGAGGCCACCGAGGAGGCCAAGACCGAAGCCAAGCCCAAGCGCACGCGCAAACCCCGCAAGCCCAAGGCGGCTTCACCCGAAGCGTCAGAAAAGGCCGATACGGGCGAGCAGGCCGCGCCTACGCCCGAACCCGCCGCCAAGCAGGAGTCCAAGCCCTCCACCGAGCCCGAGCCAGCACCCGAGCCGGCAAAAGTGACGGAAATGGCCGAGGCCGAGGCGACCACCCCCGCGAAAGCCCAGTCCCGCGACGAGGCCGATGACAAGCCCAAGCGGCGCGGTTGGTGGTCCATGGGGCGCTGATTTAGCGCGTTTCGCGAAAATCCGGGTCTCGGGTTTTCGTTGAAACGCGCCAGTCAACTCAAACAGCAGTCCAAAGGGCAGGCATTGCGATGTCTGCCCTTTTTCGTTGCGCGGGCCGGTCCGTCGGGCCTGCCACCGCGCGCCGTTTTCATGGGTGGCCCAGACGTCCACCACCGACGCGATACATACGTGAATACCGACGCAATACCGACGTGTCGGTCGGCCCGTTAACCTTTGATTCGGCCTACTATCCGCCCGCCGCGATTTCGAAGGTCAAAACGCCCTCATTCTCGTGTGTTTCCAGAAGGGTGTGACCGGCTTCGGCACAGAAATGCGGCACATCTATCAGCGCTGCGGGGTCGTCCGCGACCATCGTGATGCGTGCGCCTTTGTTAAGCGTTTTCAGTATCTTACGAAGCTTCAGAACGGGCAGGGGACACAGAAGGCCGGTGGTGTCGAGTGTGGTTTCATCGCTCATGCGGCCAATTAACCGCAACGTGACACTTAGTCCACAAACTTGTGACCGAAAGAACGATGACCTTGGCGGCCAAATACCCTATCTGTGCGTCATGTTCGGGATAGATATCATAGACGCCTCCCTCTTCCCCGCCATGCTCGTCGCGCTGGTGGCCGGGCTGCTCTCGTTTCTGAGCCCGTGTGTGCTGCCCATTGTGCCGCCCTATCTGGCCTATATGAGCGGCACCACCATTGCCGATCTGCGCGCCGCCGAGGCGGGCCGTAACAAAGCAATTGTTCCCGCTTTGTTCTTTGTCCTGGGACTCTCGACGATCTTTCTCATCTTGGGATTCGCGGCCTCTGTGGCAGGGGCGGCTTTGCTGCAATATCAAAGCTATCTCAATGCCTTGGCGGGCATTCTTGTGATGGTGTTCGGGCTGCATTTCCTGCATATCCTGCGCATTCCCTTCCTTGATCGCGAGGCGCGCATGGAAGCGGGTGATCATGGCGGATCGGCCTTTGGCGCCTATCTGCTGGGTCTTGCCTTTGCGTTCGGTTGGACGCCTTGCATCGGCCCGCAGCTTGGCGCGATCCTGTCCCTCGCGGCCTCAGAAGGATCGGTTCCGCGCGGCACGGCCCTTCTGGCGGTCTATGCGGCGGGGCTTGGCATTCCGTTCCTCATCGTTGCCGCCTTCCTGCCCCGTATGGGCGGCTTCCTCGACTGGATGAAACGCCATATGGACGTGATCGAGCGGATCATGGGCCTGCTGCTCTGGACAATTGGTCTCATGATGCTCACTGGCGGCTTCTCGGCCTTCGCCTTCTGGCTGCTCGAACTCTTCCCGTTCCTCGCTCTCCTCGGTTAAGACTTACTCTGGCCCAACTCCTGCGCTAACTTGCGCGGCAGAGGTACGTCATGAGCAAACCGGTGTCCCGCAGGCGGGTCTTCTACATCCCCGGGTATGACCCGATTCACCCCCGGCGCTACAGAGAGCTGTATCGCAAGGAAGGGGCTGCGCAAGCTGCGTTAAGTGGATATGATATCGATCTGAAACCACAAGATAAAAGCGGCAAGGCCAAACGTTATGGATGGCATGTCACGGGCGATATCGAAGGCGTGAGGACCGAGACCGATTTCGAAGTGCTCGTATGGTCCGATATCGTGCGCGACAGCATGGAGCAGGGTATTGCCGCGACCTATGCGCAATTGGTGCGCACCGCCTGGACCTACATCGCGTCGGGCGCGCTTTTGCGGCTGATGCGATTGCGCAAGGGGCCGGTGATTGCGGCGCTTTATCCGGTGGGCTTTCTTCTTGTTCAACTTGCGCTGGCACTGGCCGCCGCTGGGGGGCTGGCGCAGCTTTTGGCCCTTGTCCATCCATGGGCCGCGTGGGGCGGGATCATCATCATCCCGTTTCTGCTCAACTGGTTTCGCAAGAAGGACAACAAGTTCTTTGCCTATTACCTCATGCATGACTATGCCTATTCCGCGCGGTATCGCGGCGCCAATCCACCCGAGCTTGAGGCGCGAATGGCCGAGTTTGCCGACGAAATCGCGCAAGCCCTTCAAGGGGATAGCGACGAAGTGCTGGTGGTTGGCCATTCCTCGGGAGCGCATCTGGGCGTGTCGATCTTGGCTGATCTGGTCCGGGCGGGAAAAGTGCCGCGCGATGGCCCGACCCTGTCTTTCCTTTCTTTGGGGCAGGTCGTGCCGATGGTGTCCTTTCTGCGCGATGCGTGGCGGCTCAGGGCGGATCTGGCCTATTTGTCTGCCCGTGATGAGTTGACGTGGGTCGATGTCTCTGCGCCCGGCGACGGCTGTGCTTTCGCCCTGTGCGATCCGGTCGCGGTCTCCGGGGTGGCACCCGAGAACAAGCGGTGGCCGCTGGTGTTGTCCGCGGCGTTCACCCAGACCCTCAGCCCCGCCCGCTGGAAAGAGTTGCGCTGGAAGTTCTTTCGTCTGCATTTTCAGTATCTTTGCGCCTTCGACCAACCCGGCGACTATGATTATTTTCGCATCACCGCCGGTCCGCAAAGGCTGAACGAAAGGTATCGCGACCGACAGCCATCGAAAAGCCGTATCACCAGCCCCGTCAACCGCTACACGAGCGTGACCCGATGACCCGCCCTCCGAAACCTCCGGCGCGTCAGGGAAAAACATCACTTCTGCGCTACATGAGGCTGTTTCGAAAGGATATTCTTTCGGCACAGCCTGCGCGGCTATATCGCGCTTGGATGGCCGAGTTCCGCACGCCGTTTTTTCGCTCCTACCTGTGCAATGAACCGGATCTCGTGGATCTGGTGCTGCGGCGCAGGCCCGATGATTTCCCGAAGTCCAACCGAATTCGCGAGGGTCTTACGCCACTGCTCGGGGAGTCAGTTTTCGTGACCAATGGCGAGACGTGGAAGCGCCAGCGCCGCATCATAGATCCCGCCTTCGAGGGAGGGCGCCTGCGAGATACGTTTCCCGCCATGTGGCAGGCCGGGCAGGGCGCTGTGGCGCGTCTTGATCAATTGGCGGGAGGGGCGCCGATCGACATCGAGGGTGAAACCAGCCATGCCGCCGCCGACGTTATCTTTCGCACGCTTTTTTCACTCCCGATCGAAGACCGCCTCGCAAGTCAGGTGTTCGAAGCGTTCCGGGCCCATCAACGCGCGCAGCCGGTCCTCAATCTCGGGGCTTTCCTGCCGTTGCCGCGCTGGTTCCCGCGCTTTCACCGGCGGCAAATTCGAGAGACGGCCCAGCATATCCGTGCCCTGATCACCGAGCTGACGACCCGCCGCATGCAAGAGATCGAAGAGGGGATCGCGCCTGATGATCTGGCGACGAAGATCATGACCACGACCGATCCCGAAACCGGGGAGCGATTCGAGACATCCGAAATGGTCGATCAGGTCGCAATCTTCTTTCTGGCCGGGCACGAGACCAGCGCATCGGCGCTTGCTTGGGCGCTGTATCTCATGGCGATCTTTCCCGACTGGCAGGAAAAACTCGCGCACGAGGCCGACACCGCGATGGCACAAGACTTTGCATTCAAAGACATGAGCAAGCTTCGGATTTCGCGAGATATATTCCGCGAAACGCTCCGTCTTTATCCGCCTGTTCCGATGATGGTGCGGCAAGCGGCTCAACCCGAGACATTCCGCGACCGCGAGGTGCCCAAAGGCAGCCAGATCGTGCTTAGCCCATGGCATCTGCACCGTCACGAACGCCTTTGGGATCGCCCGGACGACTTCGATCCAACCCGCTTTCAGACCGAGAACGGACGGGCTTGCATGCGCTCCGCCTATATTCCCTTTTCCGCCGGTCAGCGCGTCTGCACAGGCGCAGGATTTGCCATGATCGAAGGGCCGCTCCTGCTTTCGATGATCGCGCGCCGCTTTCGGGTCGAACCACTGGCCGAGCGGCCTGCGATGCCTGTTGCGCATCTGACGGTGCGGGGCCGCGATGGCATCTGGCTCAGGGTTACACGCCGCGGCGCGGCACCTGCCGCCTGAGCCAGTCGATAAAGATGCGGGCCTCGGTGCGGGAGGCTCCAAGGGGAGTTGCGATATGATAGCTGCCCATCTGTGACGAGGGTGCGCTGGCGATTTGGCTCAGGGTGCCGCTGTCGAGTTCTTCCTCGATCAGGTAGCTGGGAAGGAGGGCGGCCCCCAGCCCCTGCACACAAGCCGCGATCATCAGCGAGAACTGATCGAATTGCATACCCGCCCGGCCCGGACGTTCGTCGCGTCCGATCTGCGTCATGAAATCGGTCCATGCGGTCGGTCGGGAGGTGAGATGCAACAGCGGCGCGGAGGCTATGTCCGCGCTGCTTTGAATGTCATGAGAGGTCACGAATGCGGGCGCGGCCACGGCGAGAAGATTTTCGGGACAAAGCGGCGTGAGCCGGGCACCGGGCCATTCCGCATGTCCGAAATGGATCGCCAGATCACATCTTTCAGCCTCAAGATCAAAAGGTTCGGTGTGGCTGCTAAAGCTGAGTTCGATGCCCGGATTGGCGGCGCGAAATTCCGGCAATCGGGGTATCAGCCAGCGTGATCCGAAAGTGGGCAGCACCGCCACCGACAGGATTTGCGCCCCGTCGCCTGCGGCCACGGCGCGTGCGACGGTCTGACGAAGGCGGTGCAGGTCTCCATCAAGCTCGGCGGCAAAGGTCCGGCCTGCCTGTGTCAGTTGCACCGCCCGTCCGACACGGCGAAAGAGGCGCGCCCCGATCAGTGCCTCCAACTCGCGCACCTGACGGCTCACGGCCCCTTGTGTCAGGCCCAACTCTTCTGAGGCCAAGGTAAAGCTTTGATGGCGCGCCGCGGCTGTAAAGCTTCTCAGGATCGAGAGGGAGGGCAAATGGCTCATGGTGGGGCTTTCGTGAGTTTTGGTCACTAATACCCGAGTTTTCTGTGTGTTTTAATACCTCATTTACTCAAGTAGACTGTGCGCAAACGGATCACTTTAAAAAGGGGTAGGCATGAAACGCATCGCGGTCATGGGATTGGGCAAGGTGGGCCGGCTGGCGGCCGAACTTCTGGTCGAGGCGGGTTTTGAGGTTACGGGCTTTGATGCCGCACCGCGTGAGGCGGGCTTTGCGACGCGGGTGCTTGACTTGGGGGACACGGACGGCCTTGCCGCCGCGCTCGGGGATCAGGATGCGGTGTTGTCCTGCCTGCCTTACAGCCTCAATCAGGCGCTTGCGACGTCGGCGCACGAGGCCGGTCTGCACTATTTCGACCTGACCGAGGATGTGCCCACCACCAAGGCGATTATGGCCTTGTCGAAAACCTCCAAAGGCCTCATGGCGCCGCAATGTGGATTGGCGCCCGGATTCGTCGGGATTGTCGGCGCGGACCTTATCAGCCGTTTCGATGAGTGTCGGTCGTGCAAGATGCGCGTCGGCGCGCTGCCACAGCATCCCACCGGTCTCATGGGCTATTCCTTCAACTGGTCGCCCGAGGGTGTGGTCAACGAATATCTCAATGATTGCGAGGTGTTGGAGGAAGGTCAGCTTAAGACGGTTTCACCGATGGAATGGATCGAAAAGACCATGATCGGCGGCACCGAACTTGAGGCCTTCACCACTTCGGGTGGGCTTGGCACCATGTGCGAGACCTATCTCAACCGTGTCCCGAACATGGATTACAAGACCATGCGGTATCCCGGTCACGTCGATCTCATGAACTTTTTCTTCCACGAACTTCTGATGCGCGAGCGGCGTGAGGAGGCGGGGGAAATCCTCGTCAATGCCAAGCCGCCGGTGGCCGAAGATGTGGTTTATGTCCATGTCTCCGCCGAGGGGGTGAAAGACGGTCACCTTGGCCGCGAAGAGTTTGTGCGGGCCTACAAACCCATCGAGATCGCGGGTGAGCGGCGCACGGCGATCGCATGGACCACCGCTTCGTCGGTTGTCGCGGTGATCGAGATGGTGCGCGACGGAAGCCTGCCGGGGCAGGGCTTTCTCAAGCAGGAGGATATCCCCCTTGATCGCTTCTTCGACACTGTCGGCGGCCAACGCTATGCGACGCGGGGTCAGGTATGACCGGGACATTCCGCCGTGCCACACGCCTTGAGGGGCTGGAACTCTCTGAGATCGTGCAGGTTTCGGAAGCGGCCCGCGAGATGCGTGCCAAGGGCCGTGACGTGGTGGCGCTCAGCACCGGAGAGCCGGATTTTCCAACACCCGACCACGTGATCGAGGCCGCGCACCGGGCCGCACTTGCGGGGGAAACCGGCTATCCGCCGACGGGTGGCACAGCCAAGTTGCGCGCCGCAGTTGCCGATGGTGCCGGGGTCAATCCTGCCCAAGTGGTTATCTCGACCGGCGCGAAGCAGGCCATCGCCAACGCGCTTTTGGCCACACTGAACGAAGGCGACGAGGTTGTGATCCCGGTGCCCTTCTGGACCAGTTATTCGGATATCGTGCGCATGGCGGGGGGTGTGCCCGTGCTTGTCACCTGTCCGCTTGAGGCCGGGTTTTGCATGACGCCAGATCAGCTTGAGGGGGCGATCACGTCGCGCACCCGGTGGCTGATGCTCAATGCGCCGTCCAATCCGTCGGGTGCGGTCTATGATGCAGGTCAGATCGCCGCGCTCGCCGCGGTGCTCGAGCGTCACCCGGATGTCTGGATCATGGCCGATGAGATTTATGAGCATCTAAGCTATGTGCCCTTCACCTCGTTCCGCGAGGCCGCGCCGGCGCTTACTGATCGAACTCTCGTCATAAATGGTGTCAGCAAGGCCTATGCAATGACCGGCTGGCGTATCGGATGGGGCATCGGGCCCGCCCCCTTGATCAAGGCGATGACGGCTGTGCAAGGGCAGGTGACATCCGGAGCGAGTTCGATTTCGCAGGCTGCCGCCCTTGTCGCGGTGACAGGCGACCAGTCGCTTCTGGAGACGCGGCGCATGGTGATGCAGGCACGGCGCGACAAGGTGGTGTCCGCGCTTGATGCGCTGAGCGGTGTGAGATGCCCTGTTCCCGATGGGGCCTTCTATGTGTTCCCGAATATCGAAGGCGCGATGGCCGCTGGCGGGTTTGAAAGCGATGCGGATTTTTGCCGACATCTGCTCGAAACACAGGCGCTGGCACTTGTGCCGGGGCGGGCCTTTGGTGCGCCCGGGCATCTGCGCCTGTCCTTTGCCTATTCCGAAGCGGAACTTGATGAAGGGTTGGCACGTATGGCACAGGCTGTTCAGGCGCTTGGCGGATAGGGGAAAACCATGGACAGAGCCCAGATCGTTCACGAAAATTTCCTGCGTCGCGTGGCGGACGGCGACCTGCCCGAGGGGCGCGCGCCGTCAGGGCCGCTTGATCCCGAGGGTGCGGTAGGTATTTTTCGCGCCGGATGCCTGAGCCGTGCGCTCGACCGTCAAAGCCGCGCCATGCAGAAGGCGGGGCAGGGCTTCTATACGATCGGGTCGTCAGGGCACGAGGGGATGGCCGCCGTCGCCGCCGCCCTGCGCCCCACTGACATGGCGTTCCTGCACTACCGCGACGCGGCGTTTCAGATCGCGCGCGCCGATCAGGTTCCCGGTCAGACGATCCTGTGGGACATGTTGCTGAGTTTTGCTGCCTCCTCGGACGATCCGATCAGCGGCGGACGGCACAAGGTGCTTGGCTCCAAGGCGCTCAATATCCCGCCGCAGACATCAACCATCGCGAGCCATCTGCCAAAGGCGGTCGGCGCGGCCTATTCCGTGGGTATGGCCCGCAGGCACCGGCCAGAACATGCCGAACTGCCCAAGGACAGCATCGTCTATTGCAGCTTTGGTGACGCATCGGCCAATCATTCGACCGCGCAGGGCGCGTTCAACACCGCCTCCTGGACCGCCTATCAAGGCGTGCCGCTGCCACTTCTTTTTGTGTGCGAAGACAATGGCATCGGCATTTCGGTCAAGACACCCAAGGGCTGGATCGCGGCAAGTTTCCGGGATCGTCCGGGAATGAAGTATTTCCACTGTGACGGGCTTGATATCTTCGAGACATTCCGCGTCTCACAGGAGGCCGCGCGTTATGTGCGCACGCAACGTAAGCCCGCGTTCCTGCATATCCGCACCGTTCGACTTTATGGTCACGCGGGTGCGGACATGCCCACCACCTATATGCCCAAGGCCGAGGTCGAGGCCGACGAGGCCAACGATCCGCTTTTGCGTGCCGTGCGTTTGCTGAACGAATCCGGTGCGATGGGGCTTGATGCGGCGTTGTCGGTCTATGAGGAGACCTGTGACAGGGTCGCCCGCGTGGCCGATGAGGCCGTGACGCGCCCACGCCTCAAGACCGCGCAGGACGTGATGGCAAGTCTTGTCCCGCCCAAGCGTTCCTGCCGCCCCACGAACGGCCCGACGCCGGAGGCGCGCGAAAAGGCATTCGGCGGCGATCTCAGGGCGATGGAGGAGCCGCAAATCATGTCGCGGCTCATCAACTGGTCGCTGACCGATCTGATGCTTGAACACCCCGAAATCGTGATGATGGGCGAGGATGTGGGCCGCAAGGGCGGCGTCTATGGCGTTACGCAGAAATTGCAGGCCCGGTTTGGCCCGGACCGCGTGGTCGACACCCTGCTCGACGAGCAATCCATTCTGGGCATGGGGATCGGCATGGCGCAGAACGGGTTCGTGCCAATCCCGGAAATTCAGTTCCTTGCCTATCTGCACAATGCCGAGGATCAGCTTAGGGGCGAGGCCGCGACTTTGCCCTTCTTTTCAAACGGGCAATATACCAATCCGATGGTGCTGCGGATTGCCGGGCTTGGCTATCAGAAGGGGTTTGGCGGGCATTTCCACAACGACAACTCGCTTGCTGTGCTGCGCGACATTCCGGGGCTTATTCTTGCCGTTCCGTCCTCGGGGGCGGATGCGGCGCGGATGATGCGCGAATGCGTGCGCCTCGCGCGCGAAGAACAGCGGCTTGTGGTGTTTCTCGAACCTATTGCGCTCTATCCGATGCGCGACCTTCACGAGGCGGGTGATAATGGCTGGATGACCTGCTATCCCGACCCGTCCGAGCGCATCGCGTTTCAGGAGGTCGGTGTTGAGGGCGACGGCGACGATCTGGTGATCGTGACCTATGGCAACGGGCGTTATCTTTCGACCCAAGCGGCCGGGAAACTGAAGGATGAGGGGGTGAAGGCGCGGGTCATTGACCTGCGCTGGCTTTCGCCCCTGCCCGAGGCGGCGCTGCTTGATGCGGTCAAAGGTGCCAAGCGGGTGCTGATCGTGGACGAAACCCGCCGGTCGGGCGGTGTGGCCGAGGCGCTGATGGCGCTTTGTGCCGAGCATCTGGACGTGCCATTCGCCCGTGACGTGGCGCGGGACAGTTTCATCGCGACGGGCCCCGCCTATGCGGCGACGATGCCCTCGGTCGAGAGTATCACCGAGGCGGCGCGCGCACTGATCGGGGGCAAACCATGACCAAGGCCGTTGTGATCTGTCCCGGGCGCGGAACCTATAACAAGCCTGAGCTTGGCTATCTCCACCGGCACTTTCCGGATCAGGATTTGCTGAGGTCGTTCGACACGCAGCGAAGCGCACGCGGAGAGGCCCCGCTGACCGAACTGGACGGCGCCGATAAGTTCTCGCTCTCACGGCATACACGGGGTGATAATGCGTCTGGACTGATCTATGCCGCGACGCTGGGCGACTTTCTCACGATTGACCGGGACACGATCGAGATCGTGGCGATCACGGGCAACTCGATGGGGTGGTATAGTGCGCTGGCTTTGGCCGGGGCGCTGTCGCCGCGCGATGGGTTCGAACTGGTCAACACCATGGGTGCGCTGATGCAGGAGGCGATGATCGGCGGGCAACTGGTTTATCCGATCACCGGTGACAACTGGGTGCCGGAGCCCGAAAAGCGCCGTGAGATCATGAACCTCATCGCGCGCATTGATGAGCGCGATGACTGCGTGCTCACGGTGTCCATTGATCTTGGCGGAATGCTGGTTTTGGCGGGCAATCACCACGGGCTCGACACCTTCAAGCAGGCCGTGCCGCAGATAGACGGACGCTATCCCATGGTGCTCGCCAATCATGCCGCGTTTCATTCGCATCTTCAGGGCCCGGTGGCCGAGAAAGGGCGCGCGGCCTTGTCCGATGGGCTTTTTGCATCGCCTGATCTGCCGCTTGTGGATGGGCGCGGGGCAATCTGGTGGCCCGGTGCCACGAAGACAGCGGCGCTATGGGAGTATACGCTGGGCCATCAAGTGACCGAAACCTATGACTTCGCCCGTGCCATCGCCGTGGCTGCGCGGGAGTTCGCACCGGACCTTTTCATCGTGACAGGCCCGGGCACGACGCTGGGTGGGGCGGTGGCCCAATCGCTGATCGCCGCCGACTGGCAGGGGATGCAGGGCAAGGACGACTTCAAGACACGACAGCAAAGTGACCCGATCCTGATTTCCATGGGCATGGACGATCAGCGTGGGCGCGTAACAAAGGAGAAAAACACATGACTCACAAGGACGTATTGCTAAACGCCGGCCTATCAGAGGCCGAGATCACCGGCGGCACGCTTGACGTGGTGTCGCCAATCGACGGTGAGGTCGCGGCCAAGGTGACCGAAACGAAAGCCGCCGATATGGACCGCCTCATCGGCACGGCCCAAGAGGCATTTCGTGCATGGCGCCAGGTTCCGGCACCGCGCCGCGGCGAGCTTGTCCGCCTCTTCGGCGAAGAGCTTCGCAAGGCGAAGAACGATCTCGGAGCGATTGTCACGCTCGAGGCCGGCAAGATCACGTCCGAGGGGCTTGGCGAAGTTCAGGAAATGATCGACATTTGCGACTTCGCAGTAGGTCTCTCGCGGCAGCTTTATGGGCTGACCATCGCCTCCGAGCGTCCGGGCCACCGGATGATGGAAACATGGCACCCGATGGGGCCCGTGGGGATCATCACGGCGTTCAATTTCCCCGTCGCGCCGTGGAGCTGGAATGCGGCACTCGCGCTTGTCTGTGGCGACCCGGTGATCTGGAAGCCATCCGAGAAAACACCGCTGACCGCCATGGTGACACAGAAGATTTTCGAACGCGCGGTCGCCAAGTTCGGTGCCGATGCGCCCGAAGGCCTGAGCCAGGTTGTCGTGGGGGGTGCGGATGTGGGCGACGCCCTTGTCACGTCGCGCGACGTGCCGGTGATCTCGGCAACCGGATCCTGCCGCATGGGGGGAATCGTCGGGCCGAAGGTGGCCGAGCGTTATGGCCGCTGCATCCTTGAACTGGGCGGCAACAACGCGATGATCGTGGCCCCCTCGGCAGATCAGGACATGGCCGTGCGCGCCATCGTGTTTTCCGCCGTTGGCACCGCGGGTCAGCGCTGCACGTCGCTGCGCCGTTTGATCGTGCATAATTCGATCCGCGAAGAATTGGTCGAAAAAGTCGCCAAAGCCTATGCCAGCCTGCCGGTGGGCGACCCACGCCAAGACGGAACGCTGGTCGGGCCGTTGATCGACGCGGGCGCACGTAGCCAGATGCAAAAGGCGCTCGATGCCGCCAAGGCCGATGGCGGCACCGTTCACGGCGGTGAAGCCGTGACCGATGGCGTGCCGGGTGGCACCTATGTGAAACCCGCCATCATCGAGATGCCGGGCCAGACCGAGATCGTCAAGACCGAGACCTTCGCACCTATTCTGTATGTCATGGGTTATGACGATCTGGACGAAGCGATTGCGCTGCAAAACGAAGTGGCCCAAGGGCTTTCGTCCTGCATCTTTACGCTCAACCTGCGCGAAGCCGAGAAATTCGTGTCCGATACAGGCTCGGATTGCGGGATCGCCAACGTGAATATCGGCCCCTCTGGTGCCGAGATCGGTGGTGCCTTTGGTGGCGAAAAAGAAACCGGTGGCGGGCGCGAAAGCGGTTCGGACGCATGGCGCGGCTACATGCGGCGGCAGACGAACACGATCAACTATTCCGACGAGCTTCCGCTTGCGCAGGGTGTGAAGTTCGACATCTAAGGTTTCGGAAAGAAACGAAAATAAAAGCCCGGTTGCCGATGCGGTGGCCGGGCTTTTTTTTACTGTCATGCGACAGTCAAACCAAAAGAAACCGCCGAATGCGGTTTGATCTTTTGAAGATAGAGAAGAAATTGGAGCGGGTGATGAGATTCGAACTCACGACATTTACCTTGGCAAGGTAACGCTCTACCCCTGAGCTACACCCGCGTCCGTTGGGTGAGGACGATCTATAAATTCTGGCCGGGGGCCGCAAGTGCAAATCGCATGGCAGCGCAATTTTTTTCCCGGATCGCGCCGTGTTCTGGGCTGATGCCATGCGCGCGACGCTCAATCTGTGCAGGGCGTTTCCCGAAAGCCGTGATGCGGGTTTTTCGGGAAACGCTCTGGAGAGTGATCGCACACCATTCAAACGGGGGAATGATCACTCAAGTTCGATCATGAGATCCTTGGCGTCGATCTGGCCGCTGGCATGCACGTGGATCGCCTTTACCACCGCGTCACGCTCGGCATAGATGCCGGTTTCCATCTTCATGGCCTCGATGGTCAAGAGCAGGTCGTCCTCCTTGACACTTTGGCCTACTGAAACGGCGACCGATGACACCACGCCGGGCATGGGCGCGCCCACGTGATCCGGGTTGCCGATTTCGGCCTTGGGGCGCGCGGCAGTCTGCGATTTGACAAGACGGTTTGGCACGCGGATCACCCGCGGTTGACCGTTGAGTTCGAAAAAGACGCGCACCTCGCCGTCTTCTTGTGTCTCGCCCACAGCCTGAAGCAGGATTTCCATGGTCTTGCCTGGGTCAATCTCGACCGCGATCTCTTCGCCGGGTTCCATACCGTAGAAGAACGTGCGGGTTGGCAGGGTGCGCACCGGCCCATAGGTGCGGTGACGCCCCATGTAGTCGAGGAAAACCTTGGGATACATCAGATAGCCATTCAGGTCCTCGTCATCGACCTCTTTGCCTTCAAGCATCTCGGACACTTCCTTGCGCATCGCTTCGAGATCAACAGGCGCAAGGTGCTTTCCCGGCCGCTCGGTGTTGGGCTTCTCGCCCTTGAGCACCTTTGCGACGATCTTGTCGGGGAAGCCGCCCGGCGGCTGACCAAGATTGCCCCGCATCATGTCAACGACCGAGTCGGGGAAGGCCACATCAGTGTCCGGGTCTTCGACATCGGCACGGGTGAGCCCCTGTGACACCATCATCAGCGCCATGTCGCCCACCACCTTGGACGATGGCGTGACCTTGACGATATCGCCGAACATCTGGTTCACATCGGCATAGGTGCGGGCCACCTCGGGCCAGCGATCTTCCAGGCCAAGCGAACGCGCCTGTGCCTTGAGGTTGGTGAACTGCCCACCCGGCATTTCGTGCAGGTAAACCTCGGAGGCGGGGGCGGCGAGGCCGCTTTCGAAGGCGATATATTGCGCGCGCACCTGTTCCCAGTAATCCGACATTTCGCGGATACGCTCGATCTCGAGGCCGGTGTCGCGGTCGGTATGGGCGAGCGCCTCGACGATCGAGCCAAGGCAGGGCTGTGACGTGCCGCCCGAGAAGGCGTCCATGGCCGCATCCACCGCATCGACGCCCGCATCGGCAGCGGCAAGGATGGTGGCCCCTGCGATGCCCGACGTATCATGCGTATGGAAATGTACGGGGATGTCCAACTCGTCCTTCAGGGCCTTGACCAACACGCGTGCCGAGGCGGGTTTGAGAAGGCCGGCCATGTCCTTGAGGCCCAGCACATGCGCGCCTGCATCCTGAAGCTCGCGCGCCATGCCGACATAGTATTTGAGATCGTATTTGGACCTGTCGGGATCAAGAAGATCGCCGGTATAGCAGATCGTGCCTTCGCAGATCCTGCCGGTCTCATTCACGGCATCCATCGCGACGCGCATGTTCTCGACCCAGTTGAGGCTGTCGAAAACACGGAACACATCGACGCCGGTTTCTGCGGCCTGACGGACGAATTCCTGAACGACATTATCAGGATAGTTAGTATATCCCACGCCGTTGGACGCCCGCAAAAGCATCTGTGTCAGGATGTTCGGCATCCGGCTCCGCAATTCTCTAAGGCGCTGCCACGGGCATTCCTGAAGGAACCGGTAGGCCACATCGAAGGTCGCGCCTCCCCAGCACTCGACCGAGAACAGGCCCGGCAGGTTTGCCGCATAGGCAGGCGCGGCCTTGATCATGTCGATCGAACGCATGCGCGTGGCCAGCAGCGACTGATGGCCGTCGCGCATGGTGGTGTCCGTGAGCAGAAGCCGGTTTTGCGCCAACATCCAATCGGCGACGGTCTTGGCGCCCTGCTCCTCGAGCAGGGTCTTGGTGCCGGGGGCGGGGGCCGTGTCGAAGGCCGGCGGCTTGGGGCCCTTGGCCTCCGCCGAGGGCTCGGGACGGTCCTGTGTTTCGGGGTGACCGTTCACCGTGATATCGGCGATATAGGTCAGCACCTTGGTGCCGCGGTCGCGGCGCTTCTTGAAGGTGAAAAGCTCCGGCGTCGTGTCGATGAACTTGGTCGAGTATTCATTGTTCAGGAAGGTCGGATGCTTGAGCAGGTTCTCGACAAAGGAAATGTTGGTCGAAACGCCACGAATGCGGAATTCGCGCAGGGCGCGGTCCATCCGGGCAATGGCGGCCTCGGGCGTCTGTGCGTGGGCCGTGATCTTGACCAGCAGGGAATCGTAATAGCGCGTGATGACACCGCCCGCATAGGCCGTACCGCCATCAAGCCTGATGCCCATGCCGGTGGCCGAGCGATAGGCGGTGATGCGGCCATAGTCGGGGATAAAATTGTTCTGCGGGTCCTCGGTGGTGATCCGCGTTTGCAGCGCATGACCGTTGAGACGGATTTCGTCCTGGCTGTTCTTGCGGGTCGCCTCGGGCAGGGTTTTGCCTTCGGCGATCTTGATCTGGGCCTGAACGATGTCAATGCCGGTGACCTCTTCGGTCACGGTATGCTCGACCTGCACACGGGGGTTCACTTCGATGAAGTAAAACTCGTCGGTTTCCATATCCATCAGGAACTCGACCGTGCCGGCACATTCATAGTTCACGTGCTTGCAGATCTTGTAACCCAGCTCACAGACCTCGGCGCGCTGTGCGTCGGTGAGGTAGGGGGCGGGGGCGCGTTCGACGACTTTCTGATTGCGGCGTTGCACCGAACAGTCGCGCTCATAGAGGTGATACATATTGCCGTGCTTGTCGCCGAGGATCTGCACCTCGACATGGCGCGCACGGGTGATCATCTTTTCTAGATAGCCTTCGCCGTTGCCAAAGGCCGCCTCGGCCTCGCGGCGGCCCTCGAGCACCTTTTCCTCAAGTTCGTCAGGGCCATTGATCGGACGCATGCCGCGCCCGCCGCCGCCCCAGCTTGCCTTGAGCATCAGGGGATAGCCGATTTCGGCGGCCTCCTTGCGGATCATCTCCATATCGTCGCCCAGCACCTCGGTCGCGGGGATGACGGGCACGCCTGCCTTAACGGCGACGCGGCGCGCGCTGGCCTTGTCGCCAAGGGCGCGCATGGTTTCGGCACGGGGGCCGATAAAGGTGATTCCATTGGCGTCGCAGGCATCCACGAAATCGGGATTTTCG
This sequence comes from Roseovarius sp. E0-M6, assembly GCF_037083845.1. Taxonomy (NCBI): domain Bacteria; kingdom Pseudomonadati; phylum Pseudomonadota; class Alphaproteobacteria; order Rhodobacterales; family Roseobacteraceae; genus Roseovarius; species Roseovarius sp. E0-M6. The sequence continues at coordinate 577,655 of NZ_JBAPLA010000001.1, forward strand.
CTTAGCAGACCATAGCCGGGGTGGATCGCGTCGGCGCCGCAGTCACGGGCCACGCGAATGATTTCGTCGATCGAGAGATACGCCGCGACCGGCCCCAGCCCCTCACCGATGCGGTAGGCTTCGTCTGCTTTGAAACGATGCAGACCCAGCTTGTCCTCTTCGGCGAATACGGCGACCGTGCGCTTGCCCATCTCGTTGGCGGCACGCAAAATGCGAATGGCGATTTCGCCCCGGTTGGCGACGAGTATCTTCTGGAAATCACTCACGGGGTAGGTCCCTCTTACGTTGACCCGGGTCTTGGGCCGGGAATGCCGCGCTGCAGCGCGATGTTGCGAAGTTTGTAAGGTTTGTGAAAACTTTACGCAATCCAGACCGAAGTAATGTCACCCATCTGCGACATGATCTGCCCGATTGGAGGAATGGCACAGATCGCTTGTATATGAGAATATACAAATTAAAACATAAGGTTAGATCATAGCGTTTACCCGCTTGGGTAGACGGAGCCACCCGCAAGAGCCGGCGAGGCAAGGTTGCCGCGGGCCGCAGACGGAGAGGTGATTCCCATTTGGCCCATGTTGGCGACAAGATCGCGGCGCAATATCTCGGCCAGATGCGCCGGCCCCTCCGGTCCGAGGGCCGCCAGCGCATAATGCCAAGCGCGACCCAGCATGACGAAATCCGCCCCAAGGGCGAAACCCCGAAGCATGTCCAGTCCGCCGGACATGCCGCCGTCCAGAATGAGCGGCAGATCGGTGGCGTCGCGAAAGGCGGGCAATTGTGTGATCGGGGCCGGGGCGGCATCGAATTGCCGCCCGCCGTGATTGCTGATCCAGATCGCGTCCGCGCCCAACCGCTCGAGCCGGGAGACATCCGTTGGGTCAAGCACGCCCTTGACCACGAGTGGGCCGTGCCATGCGTCGCGTAACCACTTCAGATAGCTTTCATCGGGGGATGTGCGCAGCATATATCCGGCATGAGCATTGGAGGGCAGGCCCTTGGTATCAGGCGCATAATCATCAATCATACGCATCCTTGGCATGCCCGTTCGCGCCATACCGGCGGCCCATGCGGGACGCATTGCCACCTGCGCCATGAGCCGCGGGGTCAGGCGCGGCGGCTGTGTCAAGCCCGAGCGCAATTGCCGCTCGCGGCGCGAGGCGACCGGCACGTCGAGCGTGATCACAAGCACCCCGAATCCTGCGGCGCGCGCCCGGTTCAGCATGTCGGTGCGAATCTCAGGGTCGCGGGGCGGATACATCTGGAACCATTTATGCGGACCGGCCAAAGGGCCTGTGACTTCGGGTGTCTGACTGGCCACGGTTGATAAAGTATATGGAACATCAATATCTTGCGAGGCTCTTGCGAGGTGCCTTTCGGCGTCGGGCCAGATCAGGCCAGACATGCCCACGGGCGCAATGCCGAAGGGCAGAGGCATCTTCTGTCCAAAGAGAGACACCGAAAGATCAGGCGCGATTTCTCCGTGCAGGATGGACGGCAGGAGAGTCACCCTTTCGAATGCGGCGCGGGTGCGGGCGCGCGCTTCCTCGGACCCAGTGCCGGCATCAAGGTATTCCCAGACGAATCGCGGGATGCGGGCCCGCGCACGGGCGGCAAGATCGCTGATCGCGGGATATGCGGCGTGACGGTCCATCGCCCAGATGTGCGGAAATGCGCGACGATTGTCCAGCGCGGACAGCCCTGCACAGCGGCTGTGCGGGCGGGCGTATTGGGCGGGGCCGGCTGTGACGCTATCTTGGGCGATAACCGACAAGGAGACCGTGACATGAGCTGGAACCCGTCGCTTGAGCCGCAATGCCCCGATGCGGGGGCGTTGGACGATATCGAGACACTGATCATTCCGCGCGCTCGGGACTTGGGAGAGTTCGAGGTTCGGCGCGCGCTGCCCGCGCCGAAACGACAAATGGTGGGACCATTCATCTTTTTCGATCAGATGGGGCCGGCAGAGTTCCTGACGGGGCAGGGAATCGACGTGCGCCCGCATCCGCATATCGGGCTGGGCACGGTGACTTATCTCTATGACGGGGCGTTTCAGCACCGCGACAGCCTTGGCACGAACCAGATGATTCACCCGGGCGCGGTGAACTGGATGGTGGCGGGAAACGGCGTCACGCATTCCGAACGCACAAGCGAAGAGACGCGACGTGGCAACTCGCGGCTTTTGGGTATTCAAACGTGGGTCGCGCTCCCAGAGGTGGATGAAGATCGGGGTGCAAGCTTTGAGCACCACGGCAAAAACTCTCTTCCGTTCCTTGAGGCGGAGGGAAAATCTCTGCGTCTGATCATGGGCCGTGGCTGGGGTGAAACGGCGCCGGTCAGCACCTTCACCGACATGTTCTATGCCGACATCGTGCTGTCGGCGGGGGCGAAGGTGCCGCTTCCGGATGATCACGAGGATCGCGGGCTTTATGTCACTCAAGGCAGTGTCGAGATCGCGGGTGAGACCTTTGACGCGGGCCGCATGATGGTTTTCCGGCCGGGCGACGCGATCACCGTGACCGGCGGGGCGCAGGGCGCGCGCCTTATGGCGTTGGGTGGCGAGACATTGGCAGGGCCGCGCCACATCTGGTGGAACTTCGTGGCATCGAGCCGAGAGAGGATTGATGCCGCGAAGGCCGCTTGGGCCGAGGGCGACTGGACACATGGGCGATTTCGCCTTCCTCCGGGGGATGACGCGGAGTTCATTCCGCTGCCGTAAACGTGGCCCGGAATGATTTGTGGAAAATAAACCCCTGACACCCCTCGACATTCCTAAAAGAGGCGCGATTAATGGCGCCATGAACCCACTGACCAAGACCGGCCCGCTCTGGGGCGTATTCTGGATGCTGACCACCGGCCTCCTTTTTGTGATGGTCACGGTTCTGGTGAAAATCCTTGGCACGCGGATACCCGCCTCGGAGGGCGCATTCCTGCGCTATGTGATGGGGTTGGTCTTCTTCATACCGATGATGGGTCCGTTGTGGCGGCGCGCGCGGGAATTCGACCGCGTCACCCTCGGGCTTTTTGGTTTACGCGGGCTTGTGCATACGGTCGGTGTGGCCCTTTGGTTCTTTGGCATGGCGCGTATCCCGCTCGCCGATGTGACGGCGATCAACTATCTTTCTCCGGTCTATGTCACTCTGGGGGCTGCGATTTTTCTGGGGGAACGCCTTGCCATGCGGCGCGTGATGGCGGTTATTGCCGCGCTGATCGGGGCCTTCATCATCCTGCGCCCCGGGTTTCGCGAGGTGGGGGCGGGGCATCTTGCCATGCTGGGCACGGGCCTGTCGTTCGGGATCTCATACCTCGTGGCCAAGAAGGTGAGCGAGACCTGTGGCGCGGGGATCATCGTGGCGATGCTGTCGGTGACGGTGACAATCGGGCTCGCCCCGCTTGCCATTGCAAGTTGGGTCACGCCCAACCCGATGGAATTGCTTATCCTTTTCGGGGTCGCCTGTGTTGCCACGGGCGGGCATTACACAATGACACTGGCCTTTCGGGCCGCGCCTTTGGCGGTGACACAGCCGGTGACCTTCCTGCAACTGGTCTGGGCGGTGAGCATTGGTGCGCTCTTCTTCGGTGAGCCCGTGGACATGTTCGTGGTGCTGGGGGGGATGGTGATCGTGGCGGCGATTTCGTTCATCAGTTGGCGCGAAGCGGTGTTGAAACGCAAGGCTTTGACGCCGGCGGTGTCAGCCACCAAATTCTGAGGTTAGGGCCTTATTTTGTGGAGTGGGGCGGGGCGCACGCAACGTCGGCATTCACGTCAGTAGTCACGTCGGTATCGCGTCGGTGCATTGGTTACCGAACAATTAAACTGTGACGGATACTCTGACGCCCGAATGTCGCGCTGTGTTGTGGCACGAGCTGTGAGTCGGGGTCTTGCAGAGCGGCACCAACGCCGCCGGACAGAAAACGGGGCGCGGATTGCCGCGCCCCGTGTCGATCGTGCCGGAGGCCGCAGAGCGCGGCCCGGTCACTGTATCAGACGAACCACCAACGCTCGATCCAGCGCTGTCCGTCCACATCCCAGTTCGAGGCCAATTTATCGGCGTGGCCGACCTTGTCTGAGTTGGCAAAGACGTAGTTGGCGAACATCGGAACGACGACGCCGCCCTGATTGGACACGATGTCCTGCATTTCCCAGTACATCTCGCGCCGTCTGTCCTCGTCGAGTTCGGAACGGGCCTTGTCCAGCAGTTCGTCGAAGCGTTCATTGCACCAGAAGCTGTCGTTCCACGACGCACCGCATTTGTAGGCTGTCGAGAACATTTGATCTTCGACGGGGCGACCGGACCAGTAGACAGCCGCGTAGGGTTTCTTCATCCAGACGTCGGACCAGTAGCCGTCATTGGGCTCGCGGACCGGTTTGAGGTTGATCCCGCCGGCCTTGGCCGAGGCCTGATACAATGTCGCGGCGTCAACCGAGTTGGTGAAGGCCGCATCCGAGGCGGACAGCGAAACATCGACACTGTCGAGTCCGGATTGCTTGAGATACCATTTTGCCTTGTCCGGATCGTAGGTCTTTTGTTCCAGCTCGGTGTTGAAAAAACGTTGACCTTGACCAATCGGGTGATCGTTGCCGACCGATCCATAGCCAAACAGGATTTTTTCGACCAGCTCTTCGCGGTTCAGGGCATATTTGAGCGCCTGACGTACGTTGTTGTCAGAGTAGGGCGCTGCGCGCGTATCCATCGCGAAGGTATAATGCTGTGTGCCAGCTACCGAACTGATCTGTAGGTTGGGGTTACGTGCCAGCAGACCCACGGTCTTGACGTCGAGCCGGTCGGCCATGTCCACATCACCGGATACAAGGGCGGTGGTGCGGGCGTTGATATCGACAACCGCCAGCATTTCGACCGAGTCGAACCAGCCGACATCGCTTCGCCAGTGGTTCGGATTGCGTTCGAACGAGGCCGAGATGCCCGGGCTGAAATTCTTGAGAACGTAGGAGCCGCAGCCATCGCCCGACTGCCATTCAATCGAATCGCCATCAGCCTTGCACATCGTCAGGTGGTAGTCCGACAGGATGTAGGGGAAGTCGGCATTGCCGCCGTCGAGGATAAAGACGACGGTGTCGTCACCTTCGGCTTTCACGTCCTGAATCGGCGCGACGATGGGGCCGGCCGCCGAGGTCGAATCCTCGCCGCGGTGGAAGTTGATCGAGTTGATCACGTCCTGGATGTTGAGCTCATGACCTGAATGGAAGGTGACGCCCTTCCTGATCTTGAACCGCCATTCCGACGCGTCATCGGAGGCTTCCCAGCTTTCGGCGAGCTCGGGAATCAGCGAGCCGTCCTGTGTGACTTCGGTCAGTCGACCGTGAATTGCGAAGGACAGCGAGGTGGTGAAGCTGTTTTCATAGGTGCCGGGGTTCAGCGTGTCGGTGGTCTGGCCATGGCCAATTGCCGCCCTCAGGTGTCCCCCGCGTGTGGGGGCCGCCATAGCGCCGCTCATGGGCACAGTGGCCGCCATGGCCGTGGCTGCGGTTGTTTTCAGAAATCCGCGGCGATCGAGTAGGCCGCCTTTGATAATCGACATGTTCGGTTCTCCCTGTGTCGTTTAGGTCGTTTGGTCTAGAGTGCGGAGGGGTCCGGGCTGTGCCGGTCGCGCGGTCTTATGTCTCGTGGCCGCGCATCCTCGGGATGAGCGCAATACCATGCGCTTCATACTCTTATTGTCAGACAATACGGTGACAGCTTCCGCTCCTGCAACCGGGTTTCGGGTTTATGGCGCCGGGCGGTGATTGACATCTTTTCCCCTCTTTATTGATTGACGAGTCAATTAAACGGAAATACTCACAATGGACAAGCCTTTTCATGGAGAACAGGATGCCCAAGGTCGGCATGGAGCCCATACGGCGCGCCGCGCTGGTCGAAGCGACAATCCACGAGGTGGGCGCGCGCGGCACGCTTGACGTGACGGTGAGCCAGATTGCCAAACGCGCGGGCATGTCGAGCGCGCTGGCCCATCATTACTTTGGCGGCAAGGAGCAGATATTCACCGCCGCGATGCGCCATATCCTCGGGCTTTATGCCGCGGAGGTGCGTGGCGCGCTGTCGATGGCGCGCGATCCGCGCATGCGGATCGAGGCGATCATACGCGCCAACTTCAGCAGCACGCAGTTTCGCAATGAAACCGTGGCGGCGTGGCTCAATTTTTATGTTCAGGCGCTGAAATCCGAAGAGGCCGCGCGCCTTTTGCACATCTATCAAAGGCGGCTGCGGTCCAACCTGCATCACGCCGTGCGCCAGATCGTGCCCGAACCGCGGGCGCGCATCCTTACCCGGGGGCTGGCGGCGATGATCGACGGGCTTTACCTGCGGCAGGCCCTCAGGCCCGACCCGATCGAGGCCGACGCGGCCATCGACGTGATACTGAACTATCTCGAGGATGCGCTGGCCCCCCGACATGACGAAAGGACAAACTCATGAGCACACCCAATATCCTGATCCTGATGGTGGACCAGCTTAACGGGACATTGTTCCCGGACGGGCCTGCCGATTGGCTTCATGCGCCCAACCTCAAGAAATTGGCCGCACGCTCGACCCGATTCGCCAATGCGTATACCGCGAGCCCCCTGTGCGCGCCGGGGCGGGCATCCTTCATGTCGGGCCTATTGCCATCGCGCAGCCGGGTTTATGACAACGCCGCCGAGTTCTCGGCCGATATTCCAACCTATGCGCACCATCTGCGCCGCGCGGGCTATCAGACCTGCCTGTCGGGCAAGATGCATTTTGTCGGCCCCGATCAGCTTCACGGCTTCGAGGAGCGCCTGACCACCGATATCTACCCGGCCGATTTTGGCTGGACGCCGGATTATCGCAAGCCGGGTGAGCGGATCGACTGGTGGTATCACAACATGGGCTCGGTCACGGGCAGTGGCGTGGCCGAGATCTCCAACCAGATGGAATATGATGACGAGGTGGCCTATAATGCCACCCGCAAGGTCTATGATCTTGCCCGTGGTCATGATGACCGGCCATGGTGCCTCACAGCGAGTTTCACCCATCCGCACGATCCTTATGTGGCGCGGCGGAAATATTGGGACCTCTACGAGGATTGCGAGCATCTTCTGCCGCCCGTGCCGGCGATGGATTACGAAGATCACGACCCGCATTCCAAGCGCATTTTCGATGCGAATGACTGGCGGTCCTTCGACATCACCGAAGAAGATATCCGCCGGTCGCGCCGCGCCTATTTCGCCAATATCTCGTATCTGGACGACAAGGTGGGCGAAATTCTGCATGCGCTGGAGGCCACGCGGCAGGAGGCCGTGATCCTGTTCGTGTCGGACCATGGCGATATGCTGGGTGAGCGGGGGCTATGGTTCAAGATGTCCTTCTATGAAGGATCATCGCGGGTGCCGCTTATGGTGTCGGCGCCGGGGATGGAGCCGGGATGCGTAACCGAGCCGGTCAGCGCGATCGACGTGTGCCCGACGCTGTGCGATCTGGCGGGGGTGGACATCTCGGAGGTGATGCCGTGGGTTGCGGGCGAAAGCCTTGTGCCGCTGGGACAGGGGAGCACGCGCAAGAGCCCGGTTGCCATGGAATACGCCGCCGAAGCCTCTTATGCGCCGCTTGTCTGTCTGCGGGAGGGGCGGTGGAAATACACCAATTGCGCGCTTGATCCCGAGCAACTTTTCGATCTTGAGGCCGATCCGCACGAGTTGACCGATTTGTCAGACGATGCCGATTGCCGCGAGGTGATGGAGGCATTCCGGCTTGAGGCGGCGGCGCGCTGGGATCTTGAGCAATTCGATGCGGAGGTGCGCGAGAGTCAGGCACGGCGTCTGGTGGTTTACGAGGCGCTGAGGCAGGGGGGGTATTACCCGTGGGATTACCAGCCGCTTCAGAAGGCCAGCGAGCGCTACATGCGCAACCACATGGACCTCAACGAGGTGGAAGAGAACCAAAGGTTCCCGCGGGGCGAGTAACCCTGTCCCGCGCGCGACATCAATGACCCTGCGCCAGACCAGAGGCGCGACCCGGACCCGGAGAAATCAGACATGCAAGCGGATTATGTGATCATCGGTGCAGGAAGTGCGGGCTGTGCCATGGCGCTGAGGCTTAGCGAGGCGGGCAAGCGGGTGATCGTCATCGAGCATGGCGGCACGGATGCGGGGCCGTTTATCCAGATGCCCGGGGCGCTCAGCTATCCGATGAACATGTCGCGCTATGACTGGGGATATGCCACCGACCCCGAGCCGCATTTGGGCGGGCGGCGCCTTGCCTGTCCGCGCGGCAAGGTGATCGGCGGCTCATCGAGCATCAACGGCATGTGCTATGTGCGTGGCCATGCGAAGGATTTCGACCATTGGCGCGATGAAGGCGCGGCGGGCTGGGGATATGCCGACGTGCTTCCCTATTTCAAACGGTTGGAGCATTGGCATGACAGCGGACATGGCGGCGACCCTGACTGGCGCGGGTCGGACGGGCCGCTTCATGTGACGCGCGGTCGAAGGGACAACCCGCTGACCCAAGCCTTTGTCGAGGCGGGCCAGCAGGCGGGATACCCGGTCACCGACGACTACAACGGAAAACAGCAGGAAGGGTTCGGCCCCTTCGACATGACGGTGTGGAAGGGGCGGCGCTGGTCGGCGGCGAATGCCTATCTCAAGCCCGCCCGCGCAACGGGGTTTTGCGAGGTCGTGAACGCGCTGGCGCGGCGGGTCGTGATCCGCGACGGGCGCGCACGCGGCGTCGAGGTGACGCGCGCCGGACAGACCGAGGTGATCGAGGCCCGCGAAGAAGTAATCATAGCCGCGTCGTCGATCAACTCTCCCAAGTTGCTGATGTTGTCGGGGATCGGGCCGGCGGCGCATCTGGCCGAACACGGGATCGATGTGATCGCGGATCGGCCCGGGGTTGGTCAGAACCTTCAGGATCACCTTGAGCTTTATATCCAGATGGCGGCGAGCCAGCCGATAAGCCTTTATTCCTATTGGAACTTGCTGGGCAAGGCGTATGTGGGCGCGCGCTGGCTTTTAACGCGGACGGGGCCGGGGGCGTCGAACCAGTTTGAGAGCGCCGCCTTTATCCGGTCGGCGGCGGGTGTGGAATACCCTGATATTCAATACCATTTCCTACCTATCGCGGTGCGCTATGACGGCAAGGCGGCTGCCGAGGGGCATGGGTTTCAGGCCCATACCGGCCCGATGCGCAGTGTGTCGCGGGGCGAGGTGACGCTACGCAGCGACCGCCCCGAGGACGCGCCCCGCATCCTGTTCAATTACATGAGCGATGAAAGCGACTGGGCCGATTTCCGCAGATGCATTCGCCTGACCCGCGAGCTTTTCGCCCAGGAGGCGTTCAAGCCCTTTGTCCGCCACGAGATACAGCCCGGCGAGTCGGTGCAATCTGATGACGAGTTGAACGGGTTCATCCGCGAACATGTCGAGAGCGCCTATCACCCCTGCGGCACCTGCAAGATGGGGCGGGCGGATGACCCGATGGCAGTTGTGGACCCCGAGGCGCGGGTGATCGGTGTCGACGGTCTGAGGCTGGCCGATAGCAGCGTCTTTCCGCGGATCACCAACGGCAATCTGAATGCGCCGTCGATCATGGTGGGCGAGAAGGCGAGCGATCACATCCTTGGCCGTGCGCCGCTGGCCCCCGAGAACGCGGAGCCGTGGATGCACCCCGACTGGCGTGTCGCGCAGAGATAGACGGTCTGGAACCTCGGGCGGCACGGGGTGGTTTCCCTTGTGCAACCAGAATGGAGGAACCTGAGATGTTGAGATCACTTACCCTTGCCGCCGCGATGAGCCTTGCGACGGGCGCAGTGCAGGCGGACAACCATATGACACCCAAGGCCTCGGCCCTGATCACCGGCACCGAAGGTGCGCTGGCCGGGAGCGTCACGTTGAACGCGACGGCATCGGGCCGGACGCTGGTGCAGATCAATCTGACTGGTGTGCCCGAGGGCGTGCATGCCGTTCACCTGCACGAGACCGGCGATTGTAGCGCAGAAGATTTCACGTCGGCAGGCGGGCACATCGCGGGCGATGCGAAACATGGCGTGCTGACCGAAGGGGGCCCGCATCCTGGCGATATGCCCAACATGACCGTGGGCGAGGATGGTATCCTCAAGGCCGAGGTGTTTCTTGATCTGCTCGATATCGACGAGATGATCATGGATGAGGACGGCGCGGCCTTCATCATGCACGCGGGCGCGGATGATTACATGTCGCAACCTGCCGGTGATGCGGGCAGCCGGATTGCCTGTGGTGCCTTTTCCAAGGCCGATTAAAGCGCCTTAGCCGACGCTATAGGGCAGAACTCCGCGTTCGTCCGAGCGAATGGTCAACCTGCGTTCAAGCGGAGGTATCGACCGCTGATGACAGTTCGTGCGTTCGCAGATGCGGCACGAAATACCGATGGGCTCGAACGCGTCGCCATGGGTGACATCGAGCCCGTCGGCATATGCCAGCGCCTCGGCGTGCTTGACCTCGCAGCCGAGGGCGATGGCGAAGCGGCGCACGGGCGCGCCGAAGGCGCCGCCCGGTTTCGACACGTCCCGCGCGAGGCTGATATAGCGCACGCCGTCGGGGGTTTCCGCCAGTTGCCGCAGGAAGCGGCCCGGTGTCTCGAAGGCGCGGTGCACGTTCCAGAGGGGGCAGGCCCCGCCATATCGGGCGAATTGCAGATAGGTCGCGGAGTGCCGCTTGGTGATGGTTCCCGCCTGATCGACGCGCACGAAGAAGAACGGTATCCCCTTGGCCCCGGCGCGTTGGAGTGTCGAGAGGCGGTGCGCAACCTGTTCGATGGACGCGCCGAAGCGGCTGGACAGGATTTCGAGATCGTGGCGCACCTCTCGGGCGGCCGAAAGAAATGCGCCATAGGGCATCATGGCCGCGCCGGCATAATAATTGGCCAGTCCGATCTTGGCGATGGCACGGGCCTCGTTCGATTGAAACCGCGCGAAATCGAGCGTCGCCTCGAAAAGCTTGTCCTGTGTCAGCAGGGCAAGTTGCAACAGCATCTGAAAGGTGCGGGTTTCGGGCGCCGCGCGTGACGACAGATGCAAAAGGCCGGTATCCCGGTCCAGTCGGCGCAAGGTGTCGCTATCATGGGTGACGATGGAAATGCCAAGGTCGCGCAGCGCGGCGCGGGCCTTTTCGGCCACGGTGGTGCCGGGGCGGTCGGGCGTGCCGAACCGTTCGGCGGCCCGATCCACCGCATCAACATAGTTGTTGCAGTAGTGAAAGAAGTCGCGCACCTCGTTCCATGGGCTTTGCTGAGTCTGGGCGTCGTCGCGGCCCAACGCTTCGTCGAGGGAGGCGAGGCGTTCGTGGGTTTGCCGGTAGGCGCCGTGGAGTTCGAGAAAAGCGCGCGCAAGGGCCGGAGCGTTGGCCGCGGTCAGACGCAGATCGGCCAGCGGCGGCGTGTCGGAGAAAACAGGATCGGCCAGCGCCTCGCGCATGTCCGAGACCATGCGCTCGGCGTCGCCGGAACTCAGCTCTGTGACATCGAACCCAAACTCCTGTGCCAATGCCAGCACGACCGTGGTGCTGACCGGGCGGTTGTTGTTTTCCATCTGGTTCAGATAGGGGAGCGAGACGCCAAGCCGGGCGGCGAAATCCTTCTGGGTGAGTGACAGGCGTTGACGGGTTTCGCGCAGCTTGGCCCCGGCATAGAGTTTCTGGGTTGGCATGGTCGGGTCCGGTTTTGCAGATTAGCGGTGAACCCAGATTAGATTTGCAAACCTGCCCGCGCAAGCCCCCGCCATCACCTCAGCCGCGCCTCGCGCCACAGGACGACCTGAATCGAAGCGATGGCCGCAAGGGCGGTCATCAGCATGATCCAAAGCAGCGGGAAGGCGCCGCTTTGGGGTGAGAGCATCGCGCCGGAAAGCGCCGAGAGCGCGGCCCCGCCACCGATGAGCAGCGCGCCGGAGAGCCCGCTTGCCGCGCCGGCGAGATTGGGGCGCACCGACAACGCGCCCGCCGCCGCATTGGGGTTGGTCATACCGTTGCCCAGCCCGACGAAGGACATGAAGCCGAAGAAGGTTTCGGGCGTGGCAAGGCCCAGATAGAAAAGCAGAAGATTGACTGAGATGCCGCCGGCGTTCACCAGCGTGCCCCAGTAGACCATCCGGTTGACCCCGGCGCGCACCGAGAGCCGGGCGGAAAGGTAATTGCCGAGGAAATACCCGATGGCGGGTGCCCCGAAGTAGAGACCGAGCCACGCGGGATCGAGGCCGAAGACCTGAGCGCCCACGAAAGGGGCGCCACCGAGGTAAGCGAAGAACGAGCCCGAGGCGAAGGCCGCCGCCAGCGAATATCCCCAGAACCGCGGAGAGGTCAGAAGTTCGGGGTATTGACGGGCCTGTTCGCGGAAGCTCTGGCCGTTGAGGGGGGCGGTTTCGCCGAGGTCGAACCACGAGAGCACAAGGATACCGAGGCCAAGCCCGAAGACGATCCAGAAGCCCGCCTGCCAGCCGAATACTTCATCGAGAGCGCCGCCGATGGCGGGGCCGATCATGGGAACCACCGACATTCCCATGGTGACATAGCCGATCATCGAGGCCGCGCGATCCTGTTCGACCATGTCGCGCACGATGGCCCGGCTGAGCACCATGGCGACGACCGCCGTGGCCTGAAGCATCCGAAAGGCGAGAAACATCGCGATATGCACCGAGAAGATGCAGCCCAGTGTCGCCAAGACGAAGATAGCCATCCCGCCAAGCACCACCGGGCGGCGGCCAAGCCGGTCGGAAAGCGGCCCGAGAAACAGTTGCAGCCCCGCGTTCACCCCGAGATAAACCGCGATCGAAAGCTGAATCACGCGGTATTCGGTGTCGAAATACAACGCCATGCCCGGCAGGCTGGGCAGAAAGATATTCATCGACAGCGCCGAAACGCCCGCAAGCAGGATCAGCGTGATGAGGTGGGGCGGTGATGTTCGTTTGCCGAAACGGGGCTGCATCGGATGTAACATCCCGCAGGGGTAGGCAGGCGCCGGGTAAGAGTCCATGTGGCGGCCGATGGATTAGCAAGTTTGCGGGTTAGCCGAACATCCTTCGCAGAAGTTTGCAAATTAGCTGGATTTTCCTTTTTGGACCCCGGGCACATGCGTATAAGGGCCGGTAAACACACGCGGGAGGCCACATGAAGGATATTCTGGAACAGCTCGAAGCGCGGCGCGCAGAAGCGCGGCTGGGCGGCGGGCAGGGGCGGATCGACGCGCAGCACAAGCGCGGCAAGCTCACGGCGCGGGAACGGATCGATTTGCTGCTCGATGAGGACAGCTTTGAAGAATTCGACATGTTCAAGGCGCACCGCTGCACCGATTTCGGCATGGAAAAAACCCGTCCCTATGGCGATGGTGTGATCACCGGTTGGGGCACGATCAACGGCCGCATGGTTTACGTATTCAGCCAGGATTTTACGGTTTTCGGCGGATCGCTCAGTGAAACGCATGCCGAGAAAATCTGCAAGATCATGGATATGGCCATGCAGAACGGCGCGCCGGTCATCGGCATCAACGATAGTGGCGGCGCACGTATTCAGGAAGGCGTTGCGAGCCTTGCCGGGTATGCGGAGGTGTTTCAGCGCAATATCATGGCGAGCGGTGTCATCCCGCAGATCAGCGTGATCATGGGCCCCTGCGCGGGTGGGGCGGTCTATAGCCCGGCGATGACCGACTTCATCTTCATGGTGAAGGACACGTCCTATATGTTCGTGACTGGCCCCGATGTGGTCAAGACCGTCACCAACGAACAGGTCACCGCCGAAGAGCTGGGGGGCGCGTCCACGCATACCAGAAAGTCGAGCGTTGCCGATGCGGCCTTCGAAAACGACGTGGAGGCCCTGGCCGAGGTGCGGCGGCTTGTGGATTTCCTGCCGCTCAACAATCGTGAGAAACCCCCGGTTCGGCCCTTCTTTGACACGCCGGGGCGGGTGGAGATGAGCCTTGATACGCTGATCCCCGATAATCCCAACATGCCCTACGACATGAAAGAGCTGATCCACAAGCTCGCGGATGAGGGGGATTTCTATGAGATCCAGGAGGATTTCGCCAAAAACATCATCACCGGCTTTATCCGTCTCGAGGGGCGCACGGTGGGGGTTGTCGCCAATCAGCCGATGGTTCTGGCCGGGTGCCTGGATATTGACAGCAGCCGCAAGGCCGCGCGTTTCGTGCGCTTCTGTGACGCGTTCGAAATTCCGATCCTGACGCTGGTGGATGTACCCGGCTTTCTTCCTGGCACGAGCCAGGAATTCGGCGGAGTGATCAAGCATGGGGCCAAGCTTCTCTTTGCCTATGGCGAGGCGACGGTGCCCAAGGTGACGGTGATCACCCGCAAGGCCTATGGCGGCGCCTATGACGTGATGGCGTCAAAGCATCTGCGCGGTGATTTCAACTATGCCTGGCCCACCGCCGAGATCGCTGTGATGGGCGCCAAGGGGGCCAGTGAGATCATTCACCGCAAGGATGCGGATGAGCCCGAGAAACTGGCGGCGCATACCAAGGATTACGAGGATCGTTTCGCGAATCCCTTCGTGGCCGCGGAGCGCGGTTTTATCGACGAGGTGATCCAACCGCATGGCACGCGCGCACGGGTGAGCCGGGCCTTTGCCTCGCTGCGCAACAAGGCGCTGAGCAATCCGTGGAAGAAGCACGACAATATCCCGCTGTAATGTAGGGATGGGGGAGTGGTTTTGGGGGCGTTGCCCCCCCGGCGGCATGGCCGCCTTCCCCCCAGGATATTTTCGGCAAGAAGAAAGGGCCGGGGTTGAAACGATGCAACGGGCTGGTGCGCTGGGTCTGATCCTGTTGGCCGGGGCGTCTTGGGCGCAAGAGGCCCTTCCGCTGCCTTCGGGCGGGGAGGCTTGGCTTCAGGAGGTGCTGAGCAATGTGCCGGGCAACGGGCTGACTTACAGGTTCCGGTTTGTGCAGGAGGGGTTCGAAATGTCGGAGGAACGGTTCGAGGCGGTGATGGGCGATCTTGAATATCTGTGCACGACCTATGCGGTTCCGCGTCTGCCCAATATGGGACCGACCCCGAACCAAGTCGTGATATCGCTTGCGTCGGCCCCGGGTGAGTTCGGTGTGCAAAACCCCGCGATCGTGCAGGTTTTCGAGGCATATCGTGTTGAAAATGGTGCCTGCATCTGGGAGGAATTTTGACGGTGACACAATATCTTGCGCATCGAAGCTCAGGCGTTGAGCCTTTTGAGGCTTCTGAGTCACAGGGGGTGTGGATAACTTCCGGCGCGTATCTATCAAGGCCGAATTCGGCTATTCTCCTGACCGGTTGCATCCAAGCGGCCCATTCCCCGAACGCGGGGCAGGTGGGGGTTTTTGCCCCGGTTTTACCTATTGAAAAGGACAGGAGACTAACATGTCGAACAGTATCAAGAGCCTTCTGGCGCTCGGCTTTGTGGCCATGGTCGCAGCCTGCGCCCAGCAAGCCGAGGAAGAGGAATACGTGGTCGTGGAGCCCGAGCCGATTTCGGTCGAGCCCGTGTCGACCGGCAAATACGGCGGCAAATACTGAAGCGTTTCGCGAAACACCTGACTCTCAGCTTTTCGGGAAGCGCGCGGCGCAGATTGAGCGTTGCGCGCGTTTCACCGTAAGTGAGTGCCTGAGGGTCAAGGCGAAATGCTTTGAGCATGCACTAAACGCTCCAAGTTTGGCGGGGCGGACCTTGTGGTCCGTCCCGTTTTTCGTGTCAGCAGGGCGGGAGATGCGGGCATGATGAAGCATCGCGGATTTCCCGGGCGGCTTCCGGGTTCGGACCTTCAGTTTACCCTGCGGCGCGCCAACCCGAAGGGCGCGACCCCCGTCGTCAGGCGCGAGCGGTTTCGCGACCGCAAGCCTGTGGACCGGCGCGCCGACGCGGTCTTTGCCGCAGCCCTTTGGGACCAGTTCGGTGATGAGCCGTTCGAGCGGGGTAACCTTGATGCCGGGCGGCTGAGCTGGCTTTTCGGGCGTGAGGTGCTGCCTTATGACGACCCGTTCGATCCCGAGGATTACGAAGCGCGGCTGATCATCGACCCCGAGGCGATGGCGCGGTCTTTTCCGGAGGCCATGGAATGACCGGTGGGTCCGGACAGAATTCTGCGCGGCGTCTTGCCGATGGCGGGGCGGGGCCCGGTGTGTTCGGCTACAACCCGCCCACGGGCCGCAGATTTGCGCGAAACTCAGCCGAAAGTTGCACGGTGGGGTGGCGGCGCTTGGCACAGGGCGTGCCGGGGCGCACCATTCAAAGTGTAGTGGCGGACCTTCCCCAAGGGTCCGAGACAATTCGTCTGAACCGTTACCCTTCCCCTGATGGGCGGCAGGCCATATCGTGCCTGCCGCTCTTTTTTGTTTATAAATCAGAGCCTTGCGGAGATGAGTGGGGATCCGCCGATTGTCACCTGACATGGCGGGAACAGTTTTCAGCGCGGCGCGTTGATGTCATTCATATCGGAAAGAATAAGAGTTTTCCGGAGAGAGGTGAGACATCATGCGACGTAGTTTCAAATTTGCAGCACCCGTATGGGTGGTTCTGGCGCTTTCTGCCTGTGGCGACACGGTGGGCGAGCAGGCTGTTATCGGAGGTGCTGCGGGGGCCGGCACGGCGGCGGTGTTCGATGGCAATATCCTTACCGGTGCGGCCGTGGGTGCAGCGGGAAACACCATCTATTGCCAAGCCAATCCCGGCAAATGCAACTAAGCTGACAGGCACGCCCGGGCGGCGTGCATGTGAACGATTTACAAGGCCATCGGCGGTGACACCGCCGGTGGTCTTTTTCATGCCAGACGCAGGGATAAAGAGCCCTGCCAAGATGACCAAGGGGATATGAGATGTTCAAGAAAATCCTGATCGCCAACCGTGGTGAGATCGCTTGTCGCGTGATCAAGACAGCGCGCAAGATGGGGATCGCCACGGTTGCGATCTATTCGGACGCGGACCGCAATGCGCTGCATGTGAAAATGGCGGACGAGGCGGTGCATATCGGGCCCGCGCCCGCGAACCAGTCTTATATCGTTATCGACAAGGTGATGGATGCCATTCGCGCCACCGGTGCCGAAGCGGTGCATCCGGGCTATGGTTTTCTATCGGAGAACGCGAAATTCGCCGAGGCGCTTGAGGCTGAGGGTGTGGCCTTTGTCGGACCGCCCAAGGGGGCGATCGAGGCGATGGGTGACAAGATCACCAGTAAGAAAATCGCGCAGGAGGCAGGTGTGAGCACGGTGCCCGGCGTCATGGGCCTGATCGAGGATGCCGACGACGCGGTGAAGATTTCCAACGAGATCGGTTATCCTGTTATGATCAAGGCCAGTGCTGGCGGCGGCGGCAAGGGCATGCGCATTGCCTGGAGCGACGAGGAGGCGCGCGAGGGGTTCCAATCGTCCAAGAACGAGGCGGCTTCGAGCTTTGGCGACGACCGGCTTTTCATCGAGAAATTCGTGACACAGCCGCGCCATATCGAAATTCAGGTTCTCTGCGACAGCCACGGCAACGGTGTCTATCTTGGTGAGCGGGAATGCAGCATTCAGCGGCGTAACCAGAAGGTGATCGAGGAAGCGCCCAGCCCGTTTCTGGACGAAGAGACACGGCGCGCGATGGGCGAACAAGCCGTGGCACTCGCGCAAGCCGTGGATTATGCGAGCGCCGGCACGGTCGAGTTCATCGTGGATGGGGAGAAGAACTTCTACTTTCTGGAGATGAACACGCGGCTTCAGGTGGAGCATCCGGTGACCGAGCTGATCACCGGGGTGGACCTCGTGGAGCAGATGATCCGCGTCGCGGCAGGTGAGACGCTTTCCATGACGCAGGACGAAGTGAGCCTGAGCGGCTGGGCCATTGAAAGCCGGCTTTATGCCGAGGACCCCTATCGCGGGTTCCTGCCGTCGATCGGGCGGCTTACCTCGTATCGTCCCCCCGAGGAAGTGGCCGCAGGTCCGCTGGCCGAAAACGGCAAGTGGCAGGACGAGGCACGCGAAGGCGACACGGCGGTGCGCAACGATACCGGCGTTTACGACGGCGGTGAGATTAGCATGTATTATGACCCGATGATCGCCAAGCTTTGCACATGGGGCGCGAACCGCGAGACCGCAATCGAGGCGATGCGCGTGGCGCTTGACAGTTTCGAGATCGAGGGGATCGGACATAACCTGCCGTTCTTGAGCGCGGTGATGGATCACCCCAAGTTCGTCGCGGGCGAGATGACGACCGCCTTCATCGCCGAGGAATATCCCGAGGGGTTTGACGGTGTCGAGCTTGACGAGGATACGCTTCGGCGCATCGCGGCATCGTGTGCGGCGATGCATCGGGTCGCGGAAATCCGGCGCACCCGCGTTTCGGGCCGGATGGACAATCACGAACGCCATGTCGGTGATACTTGGGTCGTGACGCTTCAGAACAGATCGTTCGAGGTGCGCATCGCGGCGGACCGTGACGGATCTACGGTGACGTTCGCGGATGGCGGCCAGCATCGGCTGACAAGCGCATGGACCCCTGGTGACAGCCTTGCGCGGCTCGATGTCGATGGCGCTCCCCTTGTTCTCAAGGTAGGCAAGGTCTCGGGCGGGTTTCGCATTCGCAACCGGGGTGCCGATCTGAAGGTTCATGTGCGCACGCCGCGCCAAGCCGAGCTTGCCGCACTCATGCCCGAAAAGCAGGCGCCGGACACCTCGAAGCTTTTGCTGTGTCCGATGCCGGGTCTTGTGGTGAACATCAATGTCGAGGTGGGGGCCGAGGTTCAGGAAGGTCAGGCGCTGTGCACGGTCGAGGCGATGAAGATGGAGAACATCTTGCGCGCCGAAAAGAGGGCTGTCGTTTCCAAGATCAACGCAGGGCCGGGGGACAGTCTGGCCGTTGACGAAGTGATCATGGAGTTCGAATGACGCCGTGACCGTCGCGTGCTGGATCATAAACTGTGTTCGGGATGGGCGTCGCAAAGGTGGCAGTCCGGGCCTGTGCGCGCGGGCCCTTGATCGCGCGCGTGCTGGTCTGAGTGTGGATGTGGATGTGGATGGGACGAGCGCGGGCGGACGGGGTTATTCGACCCCGGCGCCGCGACGATCGCGCATTTCCTGTTGGCGCAGCGGCAGTTTGTCGATCGAGCGGGAGAGTTCGCGCACGTCGCGGGGCGCGGGGCGGCGCAGGATAATCGAGCCGTCCTTGGCAACCAGCACGATCATGAAGCCGCGCGGGTGGAATTTTTCGCGCAGCTGGCTGTCAGAGCCAGGGTTGGTATCGGTCAGCACCACCACATCGCGTTCGGCAAGATCATCCAGCCGATCTTTCACCTTGTCCATCTGCTGGATAAAGCGCGGATCCGCCTCGCTGTCGGCGAAGACGACGAGCAACCGTTTTTTCCATAAAAATTCACTCAAATCGGTGTCCATCTCACCGATGATTACCTCGTCGGTGAGCGGCTCGGTGCCGTCGGTCGCACCTAACGGAAACGCGACCAAGATGCCGAATATGAACAATAATCCCCGGATCATGTGTCCTCCTGTCATAAGACATATAAGCGTCGTGCGCCCGATTGCGACAGGGAATTCCCGTGTGCCGAGCCAAAACGGCCGCATTCACCATATCGCAAAGCCTTTTTGGCAGGATCGTGAGGAATTTACCACGCGACCGTTCTGCGGTGGCGTGATGTGCAATCCGGGGGCCGACATGGACATCTTTCTGCATATCGGTGCGCATCGTGCCGCCTCGACCTCGTTTCAGCATTACATGCGGGCCAACAAGGTCGAGTTGCGGGCACGCGGTGTGGCGTTCTGGGGTCCGGTGCGACTTCGCAATGGGTTGCTGCACGGGCTCATGCCGGTGCCATCGCGACGCAGCATGGCCCAACAGATGGCACGCGCGCAGGGACGGATCGCGCTCAAGCTCGCCAAGCTTGAGGATCGTGGGTTTGACCGGCTTGTGATCAGCGATGAGAACATGATGGGCAGCATGCGCCATAACATGCGCGATGGCTGTCTCTATTCTGCCGTCGGCGAACGGATGGCGCGCTATCACGCGGCGTTCGGAACCCGTGTCCGGCGTGTGACGATCAGCCTGCGGACGCCGCAGGAGTATTGGGAGTCGGCCTTTGCCTATTGCCTGATGCGGGCGGGGCAGGTGCCCGATGCCGGACGCGTCGCGCGCATTGCCGCGATGCGCAGATCATGGCGCGACGTGATCACCGATATCGCCTGTGCGATGCCCGGCGTCGAGATTGTGGCGCTCGCGCATGAGAGCAGCGGAGGTCACGCCGGAACGCGGCTTGCGGCGCTTCTGGGTGATGGAGAGGTGCCGGTTCACCACGCGCATATGGTGCGCAATGCGCGCCCGACGATGTCCGAGCTTCGGTCGCAGATGGACGCATGCGGCGCATTGGGAAATGCGCAGAGCCTGGGGCGTGACGCACTCGACTTCCTGACGGATGAGACGCGCGCGGCGATGGCCGAAGGGTATCAGGATGACCTGCTCTGGCTGCGCGCGGGCGCGGACGGGCTGGCCCGATTTTGTGAGGAAACCGTGCCGGAGAAAGCGGGAATAAATCCCGTTCACGGCGCACCAGAAAGAGGACAAGTTCATGGGACGCAAAGACGACACATGGCGTAGCATCGCCGAAAAGGAACTGCGCGGTCGCCCGCTCGAGGACCTGACCTGGCACACGCTTGAGGGGATCGCCGTCAAGCCGCTTTATACAGATGAGGACCTTGAGGGGCTGAAGCACCTGGGCTCGATCCCCGGACAGGCACCGTTCACGCGCGGCGTGAAGGCCACGATGTACGCAGGCCGCCCGTGGACGATCCGGCAATATGCGGGCTTTTCCACAGCCGAGGAATCGAACGCGTTTTACCGCCGCAACCTTGCCGCTGGTCAGCAGGGTGTCTCGGTGGCCTTCGATCTGGCCACCCATCGGGGCTATGACAGCGATCATCCGCGGGTCGAGGGCGATGTCGGCAAGGCGGGCGTCGCCATCGATAGCGTCGAGGACATGAAGATCCTGTTCGACGGTATCCCGCTTGACCAGGTGAGCGTGTCGATGACGATGAACGGCGCGGTCATTCCCGTTCTGGCGAGCTTTATCGTCGCCGGTGAGGAGCAGGGGCACGACAAATCGGTCCTGTCGGGCACCATCCAGAACGACATCCTCAAGGAATTCATGGTCCGCAACACCTATATCTATCCGCCCGAGCCCTCAATGCGGATCGTGTCGGATATCATCGGGTATACGTCGGAGCATATGCCGCGATTCAACTCGATCTCGATTTCCGGCTATCACATGCAGGAGGCGGGCGCCGACCTTGTTCAGGAGCTGGCTTTTACGCTTGCGGATGGCAAGGAATACGTGAAGGCCGCGATCGAGGCGGGAATGGATGTGGACAAATTCGCCGGGCGGCTGTCCTTCTTCTTTGCGATCGGGATGAATTTCTTCATGGAGGCGGCCAAGCTGCGTGCCGCGCGGCTTTTGTGGCACCGGATCATGGAGGAGTTCGGCGCGACCAGTGATCGGTCCAAAATGCTGCGGACCCATTGCCAGACCTCGGGGGTGTCGTTGCAGGAGCAAGACCCCTACAACAACGTGATCCGCACCGCCTATGAGGCGATGAGTGCGGTGTTGGGGGGCACGCAGAGCCTGCATACCAATGCGCTCGACGAGGCGATCGCGCTTCCTACCGATTTCAGCGCCCGGATCGCACGTAACACCCAATTGGTTCTTCAGGAGGAAACAGGCGTCACAAACGTGGTCGATCCGCTTGCAGGCTCTTACTATGTCGAAAGTCTCACCGCCGAATTGGCCGAGGCGGCGTGGAAGATCATCGAGGAAGTGGACGAGATGGGCGGCATGACCAAGGCCGTGGCCAGCGGCATGCCCAAGCTCAGGATCGAGGAATCCGCAGCCACCCGGCAGGCGATGATCGACCGGGGCGACGAAGTGATCGTGGGGGTCAACAAATACCGCAAGGACAAGGAAGACCCGATCGACATTCTGGATGTGGACAATGTGAAGGTGCGTGACGGCCAGGTGGCGGCGCTCAAGCGCATTCGTGACAGCCGCGATCAGGCGGCCTGTGATGCCGCGCTCAGCGAACTGACCCGGCGCACGAAGGAAGGTGGCAACCTTTTGGAGGCGGCGATCGAGGCGGCGCGGGCCCGTGCAACGGTGGGAGAGATCAGCATGGCGATGGAAGAGGAATTCGGCCGGCATCGGGCCGAGGTCAAGACGCTCGCGGGCGTCTATGGTGCCGCCTATGAGGGCGACGAAGGGTTTGCCGCCATTCAGAAATCGGTGGAGGATTTCGCCGAGTATGAAGGCCGCCGTCCGCGTATGCTCGTGGTCAAGATGGGGCAGGACGGCCATGACCGGGGTGCCAAGGTGATCGCCACCGCCTTTGCCGATATCGGGTTCGACGTGGATGTGGGTCCGCTTTTTCAGACCCCGGACGAGGCCGCGCAGGACGCCATCGACAACGATGTTCACGTGATCGGCATCTCGAGCCAGGCGGCGGGCCACAAGACATTGGCGCCAAAGCTGATCGATGCGCTACGCGAGAAGGACGCGGGCGACATCATCGTGATCTGTGGCGGGGTCATTCCCCAGCAGGATTACGAGTTCCTGAACAAGGCCGGTGTAAAGGCGATTTTTGGTCCGGGGACCAACATCCCGCAGGCCGCTCAGGATATCCTGAAGCTTATCCGCGAAGCGCGGGGATAAGAATAGGGCCGTCGCAGGGACCGCCTTCGACGGCCAGACGCGCGGCGCTTTGGCCGCGCTCGGCACACCGCACGGCGGGATGCGTGCGCCAGTGCCTTACACCAATCGCGAATTCTCGACCGCGGCGCGGATGAAATCGGCGAAGAGGGGGTGGGGTGCGAAGGGTTTCGACTTCAGTTCGGGGTGGAACTGCACGCCGATGAACCACGGGTGGTCGGACCATTCCACGATCTCGGGGAGGCGGCCGTCGGGGGACATGCCGGAGAAGGTCAGGCCGCACTCTTCAAGCTGTTTGCGGTAAGCGATGTCCACCTCGTATCGGTGGCGGTGGCGTTCGTCGATCTGGGTCGTGCCATAGATTTCGGCGACCCGGCTGTCATCCTTGAGCGTGGCGTCGTAGGCCCCGAGCCGCATGGTGCCACCCTTGTCGTCGCTGACCTTGCGTTTGACCTTCTCGTTGCCCTGAATCCATTCCTTGAGGTGGTAGACCACCGGTTCGAACCGGCGTTTTCCTGCCTCGTGGTCAAATTCTTCTGAGCCGGCGGTGGCGATGCCGGCCACGTTGCGCGCCGCCTCGATCACCGCCATCTGCATACCAAGGCAGATGCCGAGATAGGGGATCTTGCGGGTGCGGGCAAACTCGGCCGCCTTGATCTTGCCTTCGGTGCCGCGTTCGCCGAACCCGCCGGGCACGATGATCGCATGGAACCCTTCGAGGTGAGGCGCGGGGTCCTCACGGTCGAAAATTTCGGCATCGACCCATTCGACCTTGACCTTGACCCGATTGGCCATGCCGCCATGGGTCAGCGCCTCTTTGATCGACTTATAGGCATCTTCGAGCTGAATGTACTTGCCGACGATGGCGACTTTCACCTCGCCGTCGGTTTTGTGGATGCGGTCGGAAACGTCGGTCCAGATCGACAGGTCCGGCTTGGGCGCTGGCGAAATCTGAAACGCGTCGAGCACCGCCTGATCGAGCCCTTCGCGGTGATAGGCGAGGGGGGCCTCGTAGATCGAATTCAGATCGTAAGCCGCCACGACGGATTCTTTGCGGACATTGCAGAAAAGCGCGATCTTCTCACGCTCCTTTTCCGGGATCGGCTGTTCGGAGCGACAAACAAGGATATCGGGTGCGATGCCGATGGATTGCAGTTCCTTGACCGAGTGCTGGGTCGGCTTGGTCTTGAGTTCGCCTGACGCGGCGAGATAGGGCAGGAGGGTCAGGTGCATGAAGATGCACTGACCGCGGGGCTTGTCATGGCTGAACTGGCGGATGGCTTCGAAAAAGGGGAGGCCCTCGATGTCGCCGACGGTGCCACCAATCTCGCACAGCATGAAATCGACGTCATCTTCGCCGATATGGATGAATTCCTTGATCTGGTTGGTAACGTGGGGAACGACCTGAATGGTTTTGCCGAGGTAATCGCCGCGACGTTCCTTTTCGAGCACGTCAGAATAGATGCGACCGGAACTGACCGAGTCGGTCATGCTGGCGGGGACGCCGGTGAAGCGTTCGTAATGGCCAAGGTCGAGATCGGTTTCTGCCCCGTCATCGGTGACGAAAACTTCACCGTGTTCAAACGGCGACATGGTGCCGGGATCGACGTTCAGATAGGGGTCGAGCTTGCGCAGTCGGACCGAGAAGCCGCGCGCCTGAAGAAGCGCGCCGAGTGCGGCAGATGCCAGCCCCTTGCCAAGGGACGAAACGACGCCGCCGGTGATGAAGATGTATCTTGCCATGCGCAGGCATGCCCCCCGTGGTTTCTGGCCTTCAATGGCACGATTCGGTCCTTGAGAACCGCAGCACCACGGGACTCAACTCTTACATGACTTGTGGGACCCGCGCAAGGCGACCGCAACATGCTGTCATGCCATGCGCGAAGGTCTCAACGGTTTGTGGATCAATCGGCGCTTGGCACCAGCGGCGCATCGTCACCTTCTGCGGGTGGCAAGAGGGTGTCGAGCCCGTCGAGCCCCGTCTCGGCAGGTTCTTCACGGGCAGGTGCGTCGTTGATCCGGTCGAGCACGGAGCTTCCGGCGGATTTCTCGGCGGCGATGATCGTGAGCGCCATGGAGGTGGCAAAGAGGCCGATGCCGAGGATCCACGTCAGCTTGCCCAGAGCCGTGCCAGCCGAGCGACCTGCGACCGCACCACCGCCACCGCCTCCGCCCATGCCGAGGCCGCCACCTTCGGAGCGTTGAAGCAACACCACGCCGATGAGCGAAAGAGTCAGCAGCAGATGGATGGTAAGGACGACGTTTTCCATGGATGGCCTCGGCATTCGGAGTTAGCGCGCTATCTATGCCTTTCGCGCGCGCACCGCAACCCGCGACTTGGACCTTGTCGCCGGCATATTTACCAATCCACGATGACCGGGCCCTGAGTGGCGCGTGCGGCGCGCTTTGGGCGCCTTGGAGCACCGAAGTGTAGGGGCGTGAATTGTGGAAAAGTTGCGGTTTTTACCACGCGCCGAGCGGTAAGGCGCAGCCGGCGTCACCTCATCCGACTCTCAAATTATCCCCGAACTTGCAGAGCCAGCGCGGCCTTGTCGGCGAACTGACCCAGTTCGCGACCAATCTCGGTGCGCCGCCGCGCGGTGAAGCGGCGGACGGGGCCGGTTGCGCCGATACTGTATGTGGCACCGATATTACCGATGCGGATGGGCGCGGCAACCGAGGACACACCGACTTCGATCTCTTCGACGCATTCCGCGTAGCCGGACATTCGGATTTCGGAAAACTCCTTGCGGAGCGTTTCGGGGTCGCTCTTGGTTTGTGGTGTGTAGCAACGCATGGGCCCGTTCAGGATTTCCTCACGGAACCCATTTTCGGCAAAGGCCGCGATCACCTTGGAGCAGGAGCAAGCATGCATCGGGCGAAACCCAAGGCCGGGATGGACGAAGGAGCGCGTGGCGTCCTGAGGCGTCTCGACATGGATAATCTCCACCCCCTTGTTTCGATAGCGCGACAGGAACACCGCCTCACCGAATTCATCGGCGGCCTGGCGAAGGGTTGGGGCGGCGGCCTGACTGGCATCGATATCGGTCTGACCCAGCAAGGCAAGGCGCACCAGACGTTCACCGATCAGAAAACGCCCCGGTTCCGGCTCGTCCAGAAGGCGATGCTCGGCCAGTGATTGCAGGAGGCGGTAGCATGTCGGGCGGGGGAGGCCGGTCGCTTGCTGGATTTCGGGGGTAGATACCGCCCGTCCGACGACGGCGATGGTTTCCAGAAGGCTTGTCAGTCGATCGAGATTCATGGGTGTCTCAATAAATGAACATTTGTCTCAGATATTAAAACTTGCTACGAAATGTCAATGACGATGAGTCGAACGGGGGGAAGACACTTATGGAATGTTGTGGACCGGGCTATGCCAGCCCCGCGGAGGCGATAAAGGCCCCGCGCGAGAAACTGCTTT
This sequence comes from Roseovarius sp. E0-M6, assembly GCF_037083845.1. Lineage (NCBI taxonomy): Bacteria > Pseudomonadati > Pseudomonadota > Alphaproteobacteria > Rhodobacterales > Roseobacteraceae > Roseovarius > Roseovarius sp. E0-M6. The sequence goes on from NZ_JBAPLA010000001.1 coordinate 603,737, forward strand.
ACACGATCGCGATCTATACCGGCACCGGCATCCAGAAGCCGGATTACCTCACCACCGTGGACGTAGACCCGGAAAGCCCGACCTACAGTGAGGTGATCCACCGGCTGGAGATGCCGGGTATCGGGGATGAGTTGCATCATATGGGCTGGAACGCCTGCTCAAGCTGCCATGACGATGCTGGTATGTCGCGCAAATACCTGCTGCTGCCCGGCGTGCGCTCGAACAACATCCATATCGTCGATACCGCCACCGACCCGCGCGCGCCGCGCTTGCACAAGGTGATCGACGGGGCGGAGATCAAGGCCAAGGCCGATCTGTCGGGGCCGCACACGGTGCATTGCCTCGGGTCCGAGATCATCATCTCGTTTCTGGGCGACGCCAAGGGCGAGGCGCCGGGCGGCTATCTGCATCTCAACAAGGAGTTCGAGATCGTGGGCCGCTGGGAAAATTCCATGGGCGATATCAAATTCGGCTATGATTTCTGGTATCAGCCGCGTCACAACGTGATGGTCTCCTCGGAGTGGGCCGCGCCCAACACCTTCATGCCCGGCTTTGATCTCGAAGAGGTGGGGCACCTCAAATATGGTCGCGAGTTGCATTTCTGGGATTTCGAAAAGCGCGAACCCATTGAGACCATGTATCTGGGCGAGGACGGTCTGATCCCGCTTGAGGTGAAGTTTCATCATGACCCGGACAGCACGCACGGGTTTTGTTGCGCCGCGCTTAGCACGAACGTCATCCACTGGTGGCGCGACGAGGCGGGCAAATGGCAGTGGGAAAAGATCATCGACGTGGCCAACGAGCCGCATCCCGAATGGCCGATCCCGGTGCCGGGAGTGATGTCGGCGCTGCTGGTGTCGATGGATGACCGCTTTCTCTACATCAACAACTGGCTGCACGGCGACATGCGTCAGTATGACATCACCGACCCGCATAACCCCAAGCTCACCGGGCAGGTCTGGATGGGGGGCCTTCTGGGCCGCGCGCCGGTGGTGAACGGCGTCGAGATGGCGGGCGGGCCACAGATGTTCCAGCTTTCACTGGATGGCCGGCGGCTCTATGTCACCACGTCGCTGTTCTCGACATGGGACAATCAGTTCTACCCAGAAATCCGCGAGAAGGGCGGAGTGATGGTGATGATCGACTGCGATCCTGAAAACGGCGGTATGACGCTCAACCCCGATTTCATCGTCGATTTCGGGCAGGAGCCGAATGGTCCCTCCCGCTGCCACGAGGCGCGCTATCCGGGCGGCGACTGCACGAGCGATATCTGGCTATGAGACACAGGGCACACAGCCGGGGTGACCCCCGGGATAGCCGGGGTAAACCCCGGCCTACGCCGGTTTCGGGCCGTAGGCCGGGGTTTACCCGGGCACAAGACAGAGGCATTCCATGACCACGCGGACCGTCACAATCGCCAATCGCGACGGCACCACCTATGAGGTCGAAGCGCGCCGCCCGCTGCTCGATACCCTGCGTGAGCAGGGTGTCGATCTGCCCTATGGCTGCAAATATGGCGGCTGCATCACCTGCGCGGCCAAACTGAAGAGCGGCGAGGTCGATCAGCGGCGGCAGGTCGCGCTCAACAACCGTCAGATCGCGGCGGGCTATGTCATCCTCTGCGTGGCGCGCCCTGTCACCGACATCACGCTCGAAATCGGCGTCGAGAGCCACGACCGGCTCTACCGCAACCCGTTTCTAGACCCGCTCGATGCGCATGAGCTTAAGTCTGATATCGCCACCCCCAAGGAGCCCTGAGATGGACCACACCCAGCCCTATACCGACGCTTACCTTCAGGACATCCTGAAATCCGTCAAGACCATCGCCATGGTGGGCGCGAGCCCCGACAAGACCAAGTTCAGCTACGGCGTGCTGCGCGTTTTGGATGAGACGGGCTATGACATGATCCCGGTGAATCCGCGCCACGGACTTGAGGAAATCCGCGGCATCAAGGTTTATCCCTCGCTCGACAGTATCGACCGGCCCGTCGACATGGTGCAGGTGTTTCGCCGCGCCGAGGATCTGGCGGGCGTGACCGAGGAGGCCATCGCCATCGGGGCACGCGTCCTTTGGGGGCAGATCGGCGTGGTCGATCACGAGGCCGCCCGCCGCGCCGAGGCGGCGGGGATGAAGGTTGTCATGGACCGGTGTCCCAAGATCGAGCTGTTCCGGCCCTTCTGGAAACCGAAACTGCATTTGGAAATATGACAGAGAAGCCAACACACGCTTGTTGCTGTCCGGGGGCCGTCGCGCTCGATTGGCCAATCAATGTACTGCTGGAGAAAATCGGCCTGAGTGCCGGCACAAAGGAGCCCACCATGGCCCAGACAATCACGAAAAGCGCCAAGGACATCGTCAAGGCGGCACGGGAGTCGGTGCCCGAGATAAGCGTCGAGGAGGCGCTGCCGCTGGCGGACAGCGACACCCATGTGTTCGTCGATCTGCGCGACGGGGATGAGCAGGCGAAAACCGGGATCATTCCCGGTGCCGTCGCATCGTCGCGGGGGATGATGGAGTTTCACATCGACCCCGAAAGCCCGGCGCACAAGTCCGAGTTCAATCAGGACAAGACCTACGTGTTTTATTGTGCATCAGGCGGACGGTCGGCCCTTGCCGCTCAGGTGGCGATGGACATGGGGCTAAGCCCTGTGATGAACCTGAAGGGTGGCGTCGCGGCGTGGACAAAGGCGGGCGGCGCGATCGAATGAACGCGAGTTGACGTGCCGCGGAGTGTGACCACCCCGGTCACACCGTCCGGCGGTGTAGCGCGGCGGGGATATAAAATTGCATCGCCTGCACACGCGGAAGAGCCCGACGGGTCGTGATCGTGCGCCCCGTATGTTGCGTCTGACGTATCGGGACACGACACCGTCATCAATTCTTGGCCGTTTGGTGCCGGCGACACAGGACGTCCTCGCGCATTGGAAAGATCGGTTTTGCATTGAACAAGGACGTCACACTATAATGTTTCGCGAAACACTATGGTGTGCTTCGCATGGCGCAAACGGTCGGTCGGTATGAGGAATATGTGACCGGTTCAGGCGCAATCGCGATGCCGGCACATGGCGACATCTTGCTTTCCGCATGGCGGATGATTGCCAAAAAATTCGGTTTTCAGAGCAGAAAACCGTCCACCTTGGTCCGTATTTCTGAAAGACTGTTGGCATCGCGGGAGGAAACGCGAGACGATTTGACGAAAAATCTGTCATGGGAGGACAGCATGCTTAACACACTTCTTCGCGGGCCGAAGGGCCTGATCGGATCGGCTGCGCTGGTCGCATTGAGCCTTGGCGCACCGGCGCTGGCACAGGACCAGCTTTCCATTGCCACCGGCGGCACCGGCGGTGTCTATTACCCCATGGGCGGTGGTCTTGCCGAGGTCATCAACAACCATGTCGAAGGCCATTCCGCCACCGCCGAGGTCACGGGTGCGTCGGTCGAGAACATGGGCCTGATCGCCACTGGCGACGCAGACCTGGCGATCGGTCTCGCCGATACTGTGGCGCAGGCCTATAACGGCGCGGGCCGGTTCGAGGGGCAGCAATTGTCCATGGTGCGCGGGCTGGCGTCGCTTTATGCCAACATGGTGCATATCGTCGCGCTTGAAGGCAGCGGGATCACATCTCTGGACGACCTGCGCGGTAAGCGCGTGTCCATCGGCGCGCCGGGATCCGGCACCGAGGTCAACACCGCCGCCATTCTTCAGGCCAACGGGATCACCTATGATGACATCGACGAGCAGCGCCTGAACTTCAACGAAACCGCCGATGCGCTGGCCAATGGCGATATCGATGCCGGTTTCTGGTCGGTGGGCGCGCCCACATCGTCGATCATGAACCTTGCGACAACGCAGGACATCACGATCATTTCCCTGTCCGAAGAGGAACTTGCCGCTGCCAAGGGCGCGCATGATACCTTTGCCGCGACGACGCTCAAAGGTGGCACATATACCGGCGTTGACGAAGATAAGACCGTTCTCGGCATTCCCAACGTTCTGACGGTGTCTTCGGAAATGTCCGACGATCTGGCCTATGAGATCACCAAGGCCATGTTCGAGAATATCGCGGAGTTGCAGGCGGTCCATCCGGCGGCGAACCAGACCACGGTTGAGTTCACGCTCGACGCGACACCGGTGCCGCTGCATCCCGGTGCGCTTCGTTACTATGAAGAAACAGGCGCCACCATCCCGGACGCTCTGCGCCCGTGACCGGCTGGATGAGAGGGGGGCTTCTGGCCCTCCTCCTGTCTGTTTCAACGTCTGCCGGCGCCGAGGTTCTTGTTGCCACGCGACCGAATGGCGAGCAGATCGCGCGCTTTAACGTCCCGGATGGGGGCTGGTGGTGCGTGCTCTGGCATCATTCGGTTCAGGGCTTCGAGGTGTCGGACTGCTATGAGAACCGCGGCGGTCGGATGATTCTCGTCCGGTCGCATCTTCCTGATTTCGCCGCCGGGCTTGATCATATCCCGGGGCGCGGGCGTCAGGTGTCGGATGGACAGGGCGGGTATTTCATACTTGATATCGATGAGCCGGTGCCGGGCAATGCCTATGTGCTGCGGCCCGGGGCCGGGCCGGTCGATCACCGGCTTCAGGTGGGCGGACAGACCGTGTCTCTGTCGGCCAAGGCCGCGCGCGAAAGGGTGCGGATCGTTTTAACGGGGACCGAAGACCAATGACCACCGAGCATTCCAGCACCATGAGACCGCAGCCGCGCATCGTCTTGCGCGCCATCGCGGTGATCGGGATCGCGCTGTCGCTGTTTCAGCTTTGGGCGGCGGGGGTGCAGCCGCTGGGTCTGTTCTTTCAGCGACCCATTCACCTGGGCTTTATTCTTGTTCTGTGTTTCCTGATCTACCCGGTCTTTGGATACGATCGCGCGCGCGGGCTTTTGGGTTGGGCGATCGACGGGCCGCTGATCGCCGCCTCCATCTTGGTGGGGGCTTGGCTGCCGGTGAATATCGACGTCATCGCCAACCAGATTTTTCCGCGGGACATCGACGTCATGGTCGGCGTGCTGACCATCCTTGTCGTGCTGGAAGGCGCGCGCCGTGCCGTGGGGCTGGGCATGACGATCATCGGTGCGGCCTTTCTTGCCTATGCTTTCGCGGGCAACCGCGGAGAGCTGCCCTTTCTCGCGGACTGGATGCCGGGCATCCTCAACCATCGCGGTTATTCGCTCGACCGGGTTGCAAGCCAGATGACACTTGGGGCCGAGGGTATCTTCGGCATTCCGCTCGGGGTTGCGGCGACCTTCGTTTTCATCTTCGTTCTATTTGGCGCCTTTCTGGAGGCGACCGGGGCGGGCAAGTTCTTTATCGATCTGGCCTATGCCGCGACAGGCCGCCAGCGCGGCGGCCCGGCGAAAGCGGCAGTCATCGCGAGTGCTGGCATGGGGTCGATCAGCGGCTCGGCCATCGCCAATGTGGTGACAACCGGCGCCTTTACCATCCCGCTGATGAAGAAGCTTGGGTATCGCCCCGCGCAGGCCGGCGGAATCGAGGCCGCCGCCTCGACCGGTGGACAGATCATGCCGCCGTTGATGGGGGCGGGCGCGTTCCTGATGAGCGAATTCACCCGGATGCCCTACGTGGATATCGTGCTGGTCTCGATATTTCCGGCGGTGCTGTATTTCGGGGTGGTCTATCTGCTGGTGCATATCGCCGCCGTCAAGCAAGGCATGACCGGCCTGACCGCCGCCGACCTGCCCAGAACGCGTAAGGTGCTGGCCGAGGGCTGGCATTTTCTCTTGCCGCTGGTGGCGCTGGTGGTGCTGCTGGTGGTCGGCTATTCGCCGATGCGGGTGGGCTTTTATGCCATTCTGTCAATCATCGCGGCGGCCTCGGCGCGGGCGCTGTGGACCTATGCCACGACCGGACCGACCGCCATCGGCCTTGTCGACCTGTGCCGCCGCGGCATCGCGCTGACGCTCGAGGCGCTGGAATTGGGCGCGCGCAACGCGGTTTCCGTCTCCATGGCCTGCGCGGTGGCGGGGGTCGTCGTCGGTGTTGTGGGTCTGACGGGACTGGGGCTGAAATTCTCGGCCATGATGATCGCGTTCTCGGGCGGCAACCTGCTTCTGGCGCTTATCCTCGTGGTTATCGCCAGCCTGATCCTTGGCATGGGGCTCCCGGTGACGGCGGCCTATATCGTGCTGATCATCCTTGTCGGTCCCGCCCTGACCGAGGAATTCGGCGTGCCGCTGCTGATCGCGCATCTGTTGGTCTTTTGGTATTCACAGGACAGCAACGTGACCCCGCCGGTGGCACTGGCCGGGTTCGCCGGGGCGGCCATCGCGGGATCGAAACCGATGGAGACAAGCGTTCAGGCATGGAAATATGCCAAGGGGCTGTATCTGATCCCGCTGTTCATGGTCTTCAACCCCGAGATCATCCTCGGTGGACCGCTGCCGTTGGTGCTTTGGAGCGGGGCGATTGCCGTTCTCGGGCTCGTGGCCTTCGCGGCGGTGCTCGAAGCTTTCTTGTGGCGGCCGATGCAGGTCTGGATGCGGGTGCTTCTACTTCCCGGAGTCGTGGCCCTGTTCTGGCCCGATCTCACCGTGGAAATCGCCGGTGCGATCCTGATCGTGGCGTTGCTTGCAATCAACTGGGTGCAGGCCCGCGGGGACCGGAATTCATCGGGGGACGTGGCGCCGCAATCCGACGCCCAGCATTCGTGATGTCATGAGGCAGCATGTGGACGCCGCCCGCACCGACGCCCGCGGCACGGGGCGGGTCAGGGTATGACCTTGGCGCGCGCCCTGCTCTTTGCGTGTCTGTCGGCGGTGCTGGTCTGGTTCGTCGCGCAGGCCATCGCGCTTGGCAACGCGCGGCAGGAACTCGACCAGACCCTGCTGCTTACCACGCGGGCGGTCGAAGCCGAGGTGGATCGCCTGCGCGCCTTGCCTGCGGTCGCGGCAGAGGACGCCCGTATCCGCAACGCCCTGACCGGAACCGGCCCGTTGCAGGAGGCCAATACCTATCTGGAAAGCATCGCCGCCCATGCCGGCGCCGATGATCTGTTCCTGATCGACAGCGCGGGAAATACGATCGCTGCGTCGAACTGGAACCGACCGGGCAGCTTCGTGGGACAGAACTATGATTTCCGCCCCTATTTTCAGGACGCGATCGCAACCGGACGCGGCCAATTTTATGCCATCGGCGTGACCACGGGCGTGCCGGGCTATTTCCTGTCCGTCCGGGTCGAGGTGGAGGGCGCAGTCGGTGTCATGGTGGTCAAACTGGATCTGCGACCGCTTGAGGAAACCTGGCGCGCCGCAGAGGCGGATGTTGCGCTGGCGGATGAGCACGGCGTCGTCTTCCTGTCGGCGCGACCGGAGTGGCAGTATCGACCCTTGGTCGGTTTGACTCCAAATGTGCTGAATTATCTTGTGACCACGCGCGCCTACGAGGGGGCCGGTCTTGGCGAAGCCGCGCCGTTGTTCGCAGAGACGCCCACTGGTGCCGATGCCCGGGGCGCGGACTGGATCGCGCGGCTTGGCCCCGTTCCGGCAACCGGCGGGCAGGTCATCGCGGCCCGTCCGACGCGCAGTTTGCAGGTGATGGCATGGGGGTGGGCGCTCCTTGCGGCCCTTGCCACTCTGGCCGTTGCGGCGGTCGCCAAGGCGATTGAGCAACGTCGACAGATCACCGCCCTGCGCCTTTCACAGTCGGCCAAGCTGGAATCCATGGTCATCGCCCGCACCGCCGATCTGGGCCGCGAGGTCGAGGCCCGCAGCCAAGCCGAGGCGGATTTGCGTGCCACGCAAGAGGCGCTGATCCATACGGAGAAGATGGCCGCGATGGGCCGGATGTCGGCCGCGATCGTCCATGAGATCAGCCAACCGCTTGCCGCGATGGAGGCGACGCTATCGGCGGCGGAACTGGGGATGCAGCCCGGCGATACCGCGACGGCCTCCCGGATCGGCAAGGCCCGTGACATGATCCGCCGGATGCAGCGCACCACCAAGCACCTCAAGAGCTTTGCCCGCAAGGAAACCGCCGAACTGACCCTGATCGACCTGCGCGCGCCGCTTAAATCGGCGCTCGATCTGGTTCGGCCCCGCGCCAAGGTGGTCGGTGTTGAACCGCGGTTGAACATACCCGAAACTCGTGTGCCGATCATGGCCGGGGCGGTACGGATAGAACAGGTTGTTGCGAACCTGTTGCTGAACGCGTTGGATGCGGTCAAAGCTGTCCCCGCCGCAGAGGTTTCCATCACGCTCACGGTCGATGAGGGACAGGCCAGAATCAATGTTCGAGACAACGGGGCCGGCATCTCCGAAAGCGATCTGCCGCGCGTGACCGACCCATTCTTTTCGACCAAACTGACCGGCGAGGGGTTGGGGCTTGGCCTTGCTATTTGCCAGGCGATTCTTGCCGATTTCGGTGGCACGCTCGACATTCAATCCGCGCCGCAACAGGGCACGCAAGTCACGGTGATTTTGCCGTTGGCACAGCAAGAGGACCAAACCCGATGACCACCTGCATCCACATCGTGGACGACGACACCGACCATCTTTCGGCCCTGTGTGATCTGGTGACGGCCGCAGGCTATCAGGTTCGCGGCTTTGGCGCTTCGCAGGATCTGATGGCTGCGCTGTCGGACCGGCCCGACCTTGTGATCAGCGATCTGCGCATGCCGGGGATGGACGGGCTCGGGCTGCTTCGTGCGGTGCGGGAACAGACACTTGCAGTGCCGGTCGTCTTGCTGACCGGTCATGGCGACGTAGCCCATGCGGTCGAGGCGATCCGCGCAGGGGCCGAAGACTTTCTGGAAAAGCCTTACGATTCCGCGCACCTGTTGTCCGTGATCCGACGCACGCTCGACGCGCAGGCCGCCCGCAACGAGCTTGTGCGATTGCAACGGGTTCTGGCGGAGCGCGACAAGGTCAGTATCCTTGGCAAATCCCGCGCCATGCAGGCATTTCGCGATCGTATCGCAGCCCTTGCTTCGGTCGACCTGGATGTGGTCATCACCGGTGATACCGGCACTGGCAAGGAACTGGCGGCGCGCGCGATCCATGCGGGCAGCGGTCGCGCTGAGGGGGCTTTTGTTGCCTTGAATTGCGCAGCCCTTCCCGAAGCGATGGCCGAAACCATCCTCTTCGGTCACGGCGAAGGCGTCTTTGCCCATGATGCGAAAGGGCGTGCAGGCAAGCTGGAAGCGGCCGATGGCGGCACCCTGATGCTCGACGAGGTTGAAACCATGCCCCAGATCATTCAGGCCAAGCTGCTCCGTGTTTTGCAGGAGCGCACGGTCGAGCGGATCGGGGAAACCACTCCGCGCGCCCTTGATATCCGGGTCATCGCGACGACAAAAGCACAGTTACGCGTGCTCGAGGGGTTTCGCTCCGATCTCTACTACAGGCTTGCGGGCACCGAGCTTGCTGCCCCGACCTTGCACGAGGCGGGAGAGGACATACCCCTGATTTTCGCCCATTACGCCCAGCTTGCCGCGCGCCGATACGGGCGGTCCGATCCGAAGCTGCCTTGGTCGTTGCAAAGCAAGCTGAAGCGTCTGGCATGGCCGGGCAATGTCCGCGAGTTGAAGGCTAGCGCCGAAGCCTATGCGCTTGGGCTGTTCGAGGTGCCGGACCACTACACCCCAGCACCGGGCCGGGTGAACTTGGCCGATCGCGTTGCCAAATTCGAGGCGCGCGAGATTGCGGCGGTGCTGGATACTCATGCCGGCAACACGTTACGTGCCGCAGAAACGCTCGGACTCCCGCGTCGAACCCTCAACGACAAGATGCGCCGCTACGGCCTGTCCGCGGAACCGAATGTGAACCACACCGGTTAGCTCGCAACGCTACGATGCCAGTCCGCCGGTGTGGTTCGCGAGGCGAGGGGTTGGGGGCTGGCTACAGCCGCGGGGATCGAGAGAAGTGCATGACGCTGGATGGGGCGCGACTGAGCACGCTCATCGCCCTGCAAAGAGCGCAATGGTCTGCGGCCCAAAAGCTGGCGTTTCGCTGTTATTGCAATTCGCTAAGCGCCACAGATGCGCCGTTGAGTGGCATTGCATAATCCGGCGTCAGCACCGCCCGCCACCATGCCCCAAGAGAGGGCAACCGCCGACGAAATCAGCCAGACCCTTTCCGCGCTTCTGGAAAGGATCGTGAGAGTCCGTTAGCCTATTTGCTAGATGAGGGCCTTACCCATGCCGATAAGTTCAAGCTGGATCGGGTGGCCGATGATTACCGGAAAAGGGGAGTTTGCCCCGGAACCCTGTCCACGACCTTTCCGCGAAGTTGGGCCGGGTGAGCGTAGCCTTGGGATATCGATACGAGGCAAATCACCCGTAACCGTTAGCAATCAGGCATGTGCAAAGCTGATTGCCAGACGACTTCTAATGCCAAACACCCCCTGAGCCATCTCGCTGAGGTGCCTCGTAAATGTCTCATCTACTTGAGGAAATTGGCTCCGGCGGTAGGGATCGAACCTACGACCAATTGATTAACAGTCAACTGCTCTACCGCTGAGCTACGCCGGAATACCGAGGGCGATATAGCAACAGGTCGAGGCGGCGTCCAGAGGGTGTTTGAGATTTTTTAGAGCGTGTCACGCGGTGTCGGGGACGGCCGAAAAACGGCTGTTTTCGTGTAGTGGATCGTCGCAGCGGACCCGGTTTCGTCCCGCAAGATCAATGAGGTGGGCAAGCACGTTGCGGGTCGCAGCGGGCAGGAGCTGTGGCAGCGTGTCGGTATAGATGCGCGCCGCCAGTTCGGGCGCGCTGGCCGGTCCGTGGGAAAGCGCGGAGAGAACCTCGGCCTCACGCGATTGCCGGTGTGCGATAAGCCAGCCGATGCGCGCGGTTGCCTCGGCCACCGGGGCGCCGTGGCCGGGATGAAGAACCGCCGGCCCGAGCGCCCTCAGCCGACGGCAGGAGGCCATGAAATCGCTCAGATCCCCGTCGGGAGCCGATATGAGTGAGCTTGCCCAGCCCATGACCAGATCGCCGGTAAAGACATGCGAGCCCCATTGAAAGCACAGGTGATTGCCAAAGTGCCCCGGTGTCCAGAGCGCGGTCAGTGACCAGCCTGCGCCGTCGATCCGTTCGCCATCGGCGATGGTCCGGTCCGGGATAAAAGCATGATCAACCCCTTCACCGCTCCTATCGGCCCCTGCGGCGGCGAGCGCGGTCATGATTGCGCTGCGCCCGGCCGCGGCATTGCCATATGCAAGAACCGGGGCGCCCGTTTCGCGTGCAAGGGCCTGCGCCAGCGGAGAATGATCGAGATGGGCATGTGACACGAGGATATGTGTGATCCGTTGCCCCTTTGATACCGCATGCAGAATCGCTTCGAGATGGGCGGCGTCCCGGGGGCCGGGATCGATCACCGCGAGATCGGTTTCCCCCAGAAGATACGTGTTTGTCCCACGATACGTCATGGCAGACGGGTTCGGGGCGAGGATTCGGCGCAGGCTAGGCACCAGTGTTTCGGGTGCGCCGGGGGATGGGTCGAAATCGTCGCGCATGGCGGTTTCTCTTTCGCAAGGGGCAGGCTGGGGGTAGATGTAGCGCATGTCTTTCCGCTGGCTCAAACGATATATGCCGCGCAGCCTTTCGGGCCGGGCCTTGCTGATCCTGCTGTTGCCGGTGATCTCGGTGACGCTTGTCGTGTCGGTGGTGTCGGCTCAACGCCTGTTCGAAGGGGTGACGACGCAGATGACGACCGCCGCGGCGCGCGAGATACGCCTTGTCTTGAACGCGGAGGACCGAAGCGCCGTGGCCGGGCCCCTTGATATCGAGGTGGAGGAGATCGCGCGCGATGAGGTGCCGCAGGCCCATACGCGCCGCTGGTACGATGTCACGGGGCTTCTGGTGATCCGGCAATTCGAACGCTCATTGCCCGGTTTGCTGGCGGTTGAGCTTCCGGATGACAACAATATCGAGATGTATTTCTCAGGCCCTGAAGGCCCGGTTTCGCTGAGTTTCGACCGGCGGCGCGTCTCGGCCTCGAACCCGCATCAACTTTTGGTCAATATGGTCTTTTTCGGCGCGATCATGACGGTGATCGCCTTCGTCTATCTCCGCAACCAGCTTAGACCGATCACCCGGCTGGCCCGCGCCGCCGAAGCCTTTGGCCGGGGGCGCGTGGTGAATTATCGACCTGGCGGCGCGACCGAAGTGCGCGCGGCAGGCAGCGCGTTCTTGGACATGCGCGCGCGGATCGAGCGTCAGATCGAACAGCGCACACTGATGCTTTCGGGGGTCAGTCATGACTTGCGCACACCTTTGACCCGGCTGCGGCTTGGGCTGTCGATGATCGACGATGACGAAGCGCGCGCAATGCAGCGCGATGTGCGTGATATGGAACGGCTTCTGGATGAATTCCTTGATTTTGCGCGTGGCACGGCGGAGGACGACATCGCGCGCGCCGTGCCCGTGGTGCTGGTCCGGCAGATCGTGGAGGACTGTGCCCGGGCCGAGATGAATGTGACGCTGGTCAATGTCGAGGGGGACGCGGAGGCCGAAATCATGCTGCGTGAAGGGGCGATACGCCGCGCCCTTGAGAACCTCATAAGCAACGCTGTGCGCTATGGCACGCGGGCCGAGGTTTCGGTCGCCGTGCTTGACCGCAGTCTGCGTATCAGCGTCGAGGATGATGGGCCCGGCATTCCGCCGGAACTGCGTGAGGATGCGCTCAAGCCGTTCGCGCGGCTTGAGCCAGCGCGCAATCAGAACCGGGGTGGAGGCGTGGGCCTCGGCCTGTCAATCGCGATGGATGTGGCGCGCAACCACGGTGGTGCTCTGCGACTTGGCGAGAGCGAGAGGTTGGGCGGATTGAAGGCGGATATCGTGATTGCGCGATAGCCCCCTGCGCGTCATGATTTTGCCGCGAACATAGGACAGAAGGGCCCTGTTTTCGTGAGGACAGGCACGACAAGATGACTCGATCCGATGCCCCATACATCCGATTGACCCACCAAGACGGTGCGGCGCAAATGTCCGGTGTGGCCAATTGGCAATCTGCACCCGCCCCACTGGATCCGGCGACAGGGCTCATGCGTGGGGCGTGGGCGTGGAATGGCACAGAGTTGCAGGCCGAGGTTGATCCTTACGGTTTTTACAGCCTGTTCGTTTATGAAAAGGATGACGTGGTTGCGGTCTCACCGTCGCTGCTTGAGCTTGTGGCGCAAGGATGTGACACGACGCCTGATCCGTTGGGATTGGCCGTGTTCCACCGGCTGGGCATTTTCGTCAATGATGAGACACCGTTGAGATACGTGCGCACATTGCCGCCGGGCGGTAAGCTCGTCTGGCGCGGCGGGGAGCTACGGATAACCGGTGGGGCGGCGATCCATGTGCCGTTGAAAATAACCCGTGATGAGGCCGTAGAAGGAATGATCGAGCTGTTCCGTGCGGCCATGACGCGCATTCTGAGCGTATGTGATGGCCCGGTGATCCTTCCGCTGAGTGGGGGGCGGGATTCGCGGCATATTCTTCTGGAACTGCTACATCAGGGGCGGCAGCCCGAGACCTGTATCACCTTCCACCACAACGGTGCCGAGATGAATCGCGAAGCGCAGGCCGCCCGTGCGGTGTGCAATCGGCTCGGGGTTCGGCACGATGTTCTGGGATATGCACGGCCGAGGCTGGCCGATACTGTGCGGGCGCTGGCGCTGACTGGGCTTTGTGCGGATGAGCATGCTCAAATGATGCCGCTTTATGATTACATGGCGCGCCACGATGCCACTGGCTTTGACGGGATCGCGGGCGACATCCTCACGAACCCGGATGATTTCGCCGACCGTTTCTTTCACATGGCGGGTCGTGGGGATTGGAAGGGGATCGCGCAAGGCATGATGGATGGCCACGGTGCGGTGATTTCCACCGACGAATGGGGGCAGGGGGCCGGACCGATCCATTCGCCGGGCATGGACGAGGAGGTGCGCGACCACGTGGGCAAGGCCATCGCGCAATATGAAGGCGCGCCGGACCCCTATCAGCTTTTCTGGATGTATCATCGCACGCGACGAGAGATCAATTTCGTGCCGCAAGCCATTCTGAAGCCAGCGAAACTGGTCTATACGCCATATCTTGATACGGAGTTTGCGGATTTCTGTATGTCGCTGCCTTATAGTGTGACGATTGATCAGCAGTTGCACAATGATGCCATTGCGCGGGCCTATCCGCATGTGTCGGACATCCCGTTTCAGGAAGGGTTTCGTGAGCCGCCCGCCGCGAGGGGCCGACCGCTTCACAAGCTTGCGAGCTTGCGCGACGCATGGCGGATCGCCGGCGTTCTGAGTCCACAGGATCGGACCGGCGCGATGCTACGATGGCTTCGTCCGCGCCCTCGGCTCAAGCGGAGTCCGGGAGATGTTTATGACCTGCACGCGCTTTGCCTTCAGGGGCTGAACGCCGAACGGGCGCGCAGCATTCTGGATCTGGCCGCTAGACTGGAGGGGGACGCCCCGCGCGCGCTTGTCACTGACTGCTACGAGGGGACAGCATGATCACCCGGGTTCGTAACCGGTTGGCCGCGATGCGCCATGAGCGTTTGCGGCGGGGCGCCTATCGTCGCCCATTCGCCGGGTGGGGTGACGACCGTCTCTTGCTATTGGGGGTGGATCACCGGATTCCGCAAAGCCAGATCTATCCGTTCCACTTTTATGAACCGACGCTGAGAGCGCGCGGGATCGAGGTGCGGGAGGCGCCGGTCGAGACTTACGGTCCCGCCGCGCCGAGCGGCGCGACGACCGTTTGTTTTCAGACGCAGTTTGATATCACAGAAGCGGAGTTTGACGCCCTTACAACGCGTATCCGTGCCCTCAACCCGGGTGCGCGGCTTGTCTATCTTGATTGGTTCGCGCCGACGGACCTTAGGCTGGCGAAGATAGCCAACAGCCGCGTCGATCTTTATGTCAGCAAGCATCTGTTGCGCGACCGGTCAGCCTATGGTGTGCCGACGGACGGCGACACGACACTTATGGATTATTACGGCCATGTTTTCGGTCTCACTCATGCGCCGCAATGTTTTGATATTCCAGATGGGTTCATGGAGAAACTTCAATTGGGGCCATCCTTCGTCACGGCCCCCTTCATGCTGCCGGTTTTTACACGCGGTCAGCGGCCCACGGGCGCGCGACCACTTGATCTTCATGCGCGGATCGCGATCGGTGGATCGCCTTGGTATGCGGCGATGCGGGGCCAATGCGCCGACGCGGTTGCCGCACTGGATCAGGTCTCTGCGGTGACGGGGACGGGTATCCGCCACGATCTTTTCCTGCGCGAACTACGTAGGTCCAAGCTGTGTTTCAGCCCCTTTGGCTACGGTGAGGTGTGCTGGCGCGACTTCGAGGCCGTGATGTGCGGTTCGGTCCTGATCAAGCAAGATATGAGCCATGTGGAAACCGACCCCGATATTTTCGTGCCCCATGAGACCTATGTGCCTGTGCGCTGGGACCTGTCGGATTTCGGCGATACGGTGAACCGGCTTTTGAATGATCCGGCGCAGTGCGAGAGGATCGCGCGCCACGCGTTCGAAAGGTTGCATGATTACGCAAGCTCGGAGCGGTTCGTGTCACAGATGGCACCGCTTTGGGAGGATCGTGGATGAGTGTGGACGCGGTTGTTATCGGGCGAAACGAAGGGGCGCGGCTTGACGCTTGCCTTGGGTCACTCAAGGGGCGGGTGAGGCGGATTGTCTATGTCGACAGCGGTTCGACCGACAACAGCCTTGCGATTGCCCGCGACGCGGGGGCCGAGGTGGTCGAGCTTGACCTGAGCACGCCGTTTACCGCGGCGCGGGCGCGCAACGCCGGGTTTGCGGCGCTGACGCCGCCCGGGGAGTTCGTGCAGTTCATGGATGGCGATTGCATTCTGGCGGCGGGTTGGTTGACCAATGCGGTTGCCGCGCTGAAGGCGCGTGCGGACCTTGCACTGGTTTGCGGCAGGCGGCGAGAGCTGTGCCCCGAGGCCAGCGTCTACAATCGGCTTTGCGATCTGGAATGGAACACCCCTGTGGGCGAGGCGCGGGCCTGCGGCGGTGATTTCCTTATCCGGGCCGAGGCCTTTGCCGCAGTTGACGGGTTCGACGCTGGTCTTATCGCCGGGGAGGAGCCGGACTTGTGTCTCAGGCTGCGCCGGGCGGGCTGGCGGCTTTGGCGGCTTGATGCCGAAATGACCGAGCATGACGCGGATATGCACCGGTTCGCGCAATGGTGGCGCCGGGCGATGCGGGCGGGCCACGCCTATGCTGAAGGGGCGGCGCGCTACGGGCGCGGCCCTGAACGTCATTGGGTTCGGGAGACGGCGCGCGCGGTTTTCTGGGGGCTTGCACTACCGCTCGTGAGCCTTGGGCTGGCGTTGATCTCGCCTTGGGCGCTTGGCCTTTTGGTGGCCTATCCGCTTCAGGTCTGGAAGCTTGCACGCAAAGGGCCTTCGGCTGTCTGGGCGCTTTTTGCGGTGCTTGGCAAGTTCCCCGAAGCACTTGGGGTGCTGACCTATTGGGCGCGCCGGTTGCGGGGTCACGATGCCCGGATTATCGAATACAAATGACGCCTCAGCGTCTTGCGCGGTGGCCGATTGCCCGCACGACAAGTCCGGGCAAGATGGCAAAACACGCGGCATATCGCGGTATCATGCGCCGCGGATGTGAGAGCGCGCGCCAGAGCCATTCGAGCGCAAGAGCCCGCATGAAACGCGGTGCGCGCGCCTGATGACCCGCGATGAAATCCAAACCTGCGCCAATGGATGCAAACCCGACTGAGGGGGCAAGGTGCGCGCCGCGTGCGGCAAGGCGTTCCTGTTTGGGTGCGCCGAGCGCCAGAAAGCAAAGCCGCGCACCGGACGCCGCGAGGGTCTCAAGCGTTTCCTCCCCTTGGGGACCATCGGGATCAAAGCCCATGGCGGGCGCGTCGACGTGCAAGATTTCAAGGCCCGGCACCGCATTGCGCAATCCGGCAGCGGCCCCCTTGAGGGCATCATCCGTGCTGCCGATCAGCGCGATGGGCCAGCCTTCGTCAGCGGCGAGTTTGCATAGCGGCACGATCAGGTCTGAACCGGGCATGAGTGTCACCCGATGCCCCGCGATCCAAGAGAGCCAGACAATCGGGCGCCCGTCGGCGACGATGAAATCCTGAGCCGCGTAGGCCCGTGCAAACTCGGCGTCGGACCGGATTTTGACAAGGTGATCAAGGTTGAGCGTTGCCAGGGCAAACCCACGCCCGGGGCCAAGACGCGCACGGATCGCGGTCCAGAGTGCCCCGCGGTCAGGTATGTTGATCTCGATCACGTGATTGCCGCTTGAGAGTTTCATCGTCACCCTTTCCTGCCTCTGCATCGGATATCCGCTTGCACCGCCGTGGCAAAGAAAAAACACAGTTTCCGAAGTCGGCATGCAGGGGGCGCGACTTATCCCCGGCCTCATGATAGATTCAGATTGCAGTAAAAGGACACAGGCGCACCCGCACATGCCAAACGCATTGGCCTATCTCATGCTGATCCTCTGGCCGGTGGTGTGCCTGATCCTGTTTCGCAGGTTCTCGATCGAGCGCGCGATCATCTGGTCCATTCTCGGGGGGTATCTGATTTTGCCGCAAGCGGCAGAGTTCGATCTGCCGTTGGTGCCGGATATGACCAAGACGTCGATCCCGAACATCTGTGCCTTCGCGTTCGTGTTTTTGCTGGCTGGACGGCGCATGAACTTCTGGCCGGATACGTGGCCTATGCGCGTGCTGCTTTTGGGGTTCGTGCTTGGCGTGGTGCCGACCGTCCTCACTAATGATGATCCGATGGTGTTCACCATCCTGGGAACGACCGAGCCCATCGTTTTCGAAACGGCCAGCATTCCGGGCCTTGGCGTGATCGACCTTTTTTCGGTCGTGTCGGCACAGCTCATTGTGCTGATGCCATTTTTTCTCGCGCGGAATTTCCTGTCGAGCGAGCAGGGCATTCGCGAACTCTTGCTTGCTCTGGTTCTGGGGGGGCTGGCCTATAGCCTGCCGTCTCTCGTTGAAATACGGCTCAGCCCACAGATCAATATCTGGGTCTACGGTTTCTTTCAGCACAGTTTCGAGCAGATGATGCGCGACGGCGGTTTCCGACCCATTGTCTTTCTGCCGCATGCCTTGTGGCTGGCCTTCTTTATCATGACGGCGGCTGTTTCGGCGGTTGCGCTCGCGCGGGATGCCCAAGGGGCGACCAAGGTTCGGTGTTTTGCCGCAGCACTTTATCTCTTGTGTGTTCTCTATCTGTGCAAGAGCCTTGCTTCGATGGCATATGCCAGTGTTCTGCTGCCCTTGTTTCTTCTGGCGGGTGAAAAATGGCTGTTCCGCACCGCGATCCTGATGGCGGCGATCGCGGTCATCTATCCGATCCTGCGCGACAATGGGTGGGTGCCGCTTGAGGCGATCCTCGCTCAGGCAGAGGCGATAAATCCCGATCGCGCGCAGTCGCTTGGGTTCCGTTTTGACAATGAAGAAATGCTTCTGGAACGCGCCCATGAGAAGTGGTTGTTCGGTTGGGGCGGCTGGGGTCGCAATCTCGTGCGGGACATGCAAACAGGAGAAATAATTTCTATCCCCGATGGTGAGTGGATCATCGTCTTTGGCACCTTTGGATGGGTGGGCTATCTTAGCCAGATGGGCCTGTTGGCCGTGCCGCTGTATATGCTTTGGCGCTATGTCAAACCGCAACCCGCGCGTGGTTCGATTCACGTTGGGGCGGCTGCGGTCATCCTTGCGGTCACGTTGATCGACATGCTGTTGAACGCGATCCTGACGCCTTATACTTGGCTGCTGGCCGGGGCTCTCTGGGGGCATGCGGAGGCCAGTCTGAGAACAAAGCGCGTGACGCGGTTTACCTCTCCGAAGAGTGAGGGACCGCGAACCATCCTGCAACCTGAACGCCGGGAGGGCGACCGCACCGCGCTTTGACGTGAAGAGATTGATTCGCGGCTGATCTGACACCATTGTTGACCCAGCATGGCCAATTTGTTTCGCATACGTGGTTTGTTGTCCGGGCGTGTGATTGTGTCAGCAATGTGGCTTCGCGAAAAATAAGCAAAAGCAATAACTTATGTTATTACTCTCATCTTTGGAAGAGTTCATTTTTTGGGCGAAGAGGGAATTTGAGGTAGAACTGTGACGCCTCTTTCGCCCCGTTTTGAGTTCTGGAGACAGACATTTGATGAGTGATAATGCCCCCAAGCCGTCGGGCGGCGCCGATATTGCGATTGTCGGTATGGCGCTGAAGGTGCCGGGTGCCGATGGTGTCGACAGCTTTTGGCGCAACCTTGCGACGGGTGTCGAAAGCATCTTGCCGTTAAGCGAACAGGATTTGCAGAACGCAGGCGAAGACCCGGCGCTCGTGCGTCAGAAAAATTATGTGGCCGCCGCGGCCATGCTCGACAAGTATGATCATTTCGATCCCGACTTCTTCGGATTTGGTCCAAAGGAAGCGGCGATTCTCGATCCACAGCATCGCAAGTTCCTCGAGGTGAGCTGGGAGGCGATGGAGCAATCCGGCCATGTGCCGCAAACGTTCAATGGCCGGGTCGGTGTCTATGCCGGATGTGGCATGGGAAGTTATTTCTTCTTCAACATATGCTCGAACCCCGATCTTGTGGATGACGTGGGCATGTTTCTTCTGCGCCATACCGGGAATGACAAGGATTTCCTGTCAACGCGGGTGAGCCATGTTTTCGACCTCAAGGGTCCGAGCCTCAATATTCAGACCGCCTGTTCCACGTCGCTCGTTGCCGTGCATCAGGCGCGTCAGGCGCTGATGCGGGGTGAATGTGACATGGCGCTTGCGGGCGGGGTCACGATCGAACTGCCGCAAGGGCGGGGATATCTTTGCAAAGAGAACGAAATCCTGTCGCCGGATGGGCATTGCCATGCGTTCGACCACCGCGCGCAAGGGACGGTCTTTGGCAGCGGGGCCGGGGCCGTGGCGCTACGTCGGCTTGAGGATGCGCTGGCGGATGGAGATCATATCTGGGCGGTGATCAAGGGGAGTGCCATCAACAATGATGGCGCTGCCAAGGCCGGATACCTCGCACCCAGTGTGAACGGGCAGGCCGAGGCGATTGCCGCCGCTCTTAGCGATGCGGGGGTGCCGCCCGAAAGCATCGGATACGTGGAATGTCACGGGACCGGCACATATCTGGGCGATCCCATCGAAGTGGCCGCCCTGACCGAGGCGTTCGGGCCGGCGGATGCGCCGCGCACCGGGATCGGATCGGTCAAGACAAACATTGGCCATCTTGATACCGCCGCGGGGGTGGTGAGCCTGATCAAGACGTCTCTTGGTCTCTATAACGGTCAGATGCCGCCAAGCCTTGGATATGAGAGGCCGAACCCGTCGATCGACTTCGAACAAAGCCCATTTTACGTGAACAACCGCCTTCGCGAATGGCAAGGCGAGGGACGTCGCCGCGCGGGTGTGAACTCGCTTGGGGTGGGGGGCACGAATGCGCATGCGGTGCTTGAACAAGCACCCGAGCGCGCAGCATCCGAGCCGTCCGACTGGCCCATGCATATTCTTACCCTTTCGGCGCGCAGCAAAGGCGCGCTTGACGGCAACGCGCAGGCGCTTGCGGCGTATCTGCGTGACAATCCCGAAGTGCCGCTGGCCGATATTGCCTATACGCTCAAGACAGGGCGCGCGGCCTTCGAGAAACGACGCGTGCTTGTGGCCGAAAGCCATGAGGAGGCCGTGCGCCTGCTTGAAAGCGGCGATCCACAGCGGGTTTTCACTCAGGATGCGCTGAGCAAGGCGCCCGATGTGGTCTTCATGTTCCCCGGTGGGGGCGCGCAATACGCGGGCATGGCGCGCGACCTCTATGATACCGAACCGGTTTTCCGTGACTGGATGGACAGGGGTCTGACCCATCTGGATGGCGTGCTCGATTTCGACATCCGAACGATGTGGCGGCCTGATGAGATCACCCCCGAGACCGAAGCGGCGCTTTTGAAACCTTCGGTGCAACTTCCGCTGATCATGATCGTGGAATATGCGCTGGCGCAGCTCTGGATGAGCTGGGGCATCAAGCCGACGGCCATGGTCGGTCATTCGATGGGTGAAAACACCGCTGCGTGCCTTGCTGGCGTGATGTCGTTCGAGGCCTGTATCGATCTGGTTCTTCTGCGTGGCCAACTTTTTGACAGTGTCCCCGCGGGCGGCATGCTGAGCGTGTCACTCCCCGAGGCGGAGCTGCGCGAGATGATCGGTGATGATCTTGATATGGCGAGCGTCAACGCACCCGATCTGTGTGCCGTGTCGGGCCCCGATGCGGCGCTTGAGGCGCTCGCCGCGCGACTTGCCGCGCGCGATATCGACCGTCAGCGCATCGCCATCGACATTGCGGCGCATTCGCGGATGCTTGCCCCGATCCTTGATGAATATCGTGCTTTTCTTGCGTCCCTCGACCTGTGCCCGCCGCAAATCGAGGTGATTTCGAACCGGACTGGCCTGCCCTTGACCGCAGAGCAGTCAACCGATCCTGACTATTGGGTCGCGCAACTGCGCAACACCGTGCGCTTTGGTGATTGCATGGCGGCGCTTTCGGAGCGGCGAGACCGCGTCTTTCTTGAGGTTGGGCCGGGCAAGGCCCTGAGTTCACTGGCGCAGATGCAACCCGCCGTGACAGCCGGGCAAGTTCTCAGTTCCTTGCGTCACCCGCAGGACGCAACAGCGGATGACGCACATTTCCTTCGCGTCATCGGGCGTCTCTGGGCGGCAGGGGTCGAAGCCGACTGGAATCAGATCTGGGGCGATGCACGGCGCAACCGTGTGGTGCTTCCGACCTATGCATTCCAGAGTGCGCGCTATTTCATCGAACCCGGCACGGCCGTGGCCCGGACCGAACACCCCGAAGTGGCGCGTCACGAAAGCATGTCGGACTGGGGCTATCGCACCGCGTGGGTGCCGCGTTATGCGGCCTGCGAGATTGACGCTCTGGAAACCTCAGAGCCCATGACCTGGCTGGTGTTCACGGACGAGGCTGGTGTCGTCGCGCCAATGGTGGACCGGCTGCGCGCGACGGGTCACCGGGTGATCACTGTGGCGTCGGGCGACAGTTTTCTGCACCGGGGCGAGGACGATTATATGCTGGCCCCCGAAGTGGGGCGCGACGGGTATGATACGCTTTTCACCGCGTTGGACGCCGATGGCGCATTGCCCGACAGGATCGTTCATGCGTGGCTTGTCACTGCGGCCGAGCGGTTTCGGCCCGGCAGCAGCTTTTTCGACCGCAACATGGAGCATGGCTTCTTCAGTCTGTTCTACATCGCGCAGGCGATGGGTGGGGTCGATATGCCGGAAACATGTCACCTGACGGTGCTCTCAAACGGTGCCATTCAAGTCGCCGGCGAGGCGCTGCCCTGGCCCGAGAAGGCGCTGATCGCGGGCCCTGTGGGCGTCATCCCGCGTGAGTTTCCGGGTGTCACGGTGGCAAGTCTTGAACTGGATCTGTTGCCGGATGCACGCGGGCGCATATCGCGTCAGGCACAAGAGGCGTTGACCGCGCCTTTGCTGGATGAAGTCCTTGCTGAACCGGCCAATCTGCGCGCAGCGATGCGTGGCGGACGACGTATCGAGGCGCAGTTGCGGCCCTCCGCACTTCCCGAGGCTGCGCGCAAGGCGGCGGGATTTCGGCCGGGCGGCACGTATCTTATTACCGGGGGCCTTGGCGGTATCGGGCTGAGCGTGGCGCGGATGCTGGCCCGCGACCACAGCGCAAATATCGCGCTGCTTTCGCGCAAGGCACTGCCGCCTCGGGCGGAATGGGACAGCTATCTCGATCGGTCGGGCGGGACCGGGCCGATGTCGTCGATTTTGCGATCCTGCAAGGAGATCGAAAGCTTGGGGGGAACCCTTCGCGTGCTTCAGGCTGATGTGACCGACCTGAGGGCGATGCAGGATGTGGCGAATGAACTGCGGGCCGAGTTCGGAGGCGTTGATGGCGTGATCCATGCGGCGGGCCATATTGACGATGCGCCCATCCTTGCCAAGGACGCAGCCGGGATGCAGGCGGTGCTTGCCCCCAAGGTGGCCGGACTCAGGGTGCTTGACGAGGTCTTTCCGGATGGCACGCTTGATCTCATGGTGCTGTTCGCATCGACCTCGACCGCGACGGCGCCGGCGGGGCAGGTAGACTACGTCGCGGCGAATGAATACCTCAACGCCTTCGCGCGTGCCCGACGCGGGAGCAAAACGCGCGTCATGGCGCTCAACTGGGGCGTCTGGGCCGAGGCGGGAATGGCCGCCGAAGCTGTTGCGGCGAGGATGGGCGACGCGAACGAGGAAAAGCTCGCTCTCGACCTGCCGCTTCTGTCCGAAGCGACGCCAGAGGTGGGCGGTGTCCAATCGCTGCGCGGCACGCTTGATGCCGAGCGTGACTGGGTGGTGAGCGAGCACCGGACACGGCGCGGCCAAGTGATTATGCCCGGCACCGGAACCGTCGAGTTGGCCGCACAGGCATTGGCGGCCAAGGGCATCGCTGCTCCGTTCGAGATACGTGACCTTATGTTCCTTCGGCCGCTCGAGGTCACAGACCGGCGCGCCATCGACATCCGGCTGGAAACCGAGCGGCAAGGGCTCATGTTCTCTCTGCGCGCCGAGGCCGAAGCGCAGGGACAGCGCGGCCTTGTCACCACAGCCGAGGCGGTGCTTGCGCCGCTCGATCCGGTCGCGCGGCCCGGGCGCGTCGATCCGCGCGCCATTGAAAAACGCTGTGCAACGATCCTGCCAATGCCCTTTCACTCACCACAGGAGGCGCATCTGGACTTTGGCCCGCGGTGGAGCGTGGTGGCTCGCGCTGCGCTTGGCGACAAACAGGGTATCGCTCATATGCGACTTCCCGAGATTGCGCAGGCCGATCTGTCCAAAGGATACCGGCTGCATCCCGCGCTTCTGGATATCGCGACCGGCTGGGCGATTTCGCTGGCGCCGGACTATGCTGCGGATCACCTCTGGGTGCCGATGTCCTATCAATCGATCCGCGTTTGGCGCGATTTGCCACGCGACATTGTAAGCTGGGTTCGGCTGCGCACGGGGCAGGGTGATGACATTGCCGCTTTCGACATAACGCTGTGCGGAGAAGATGGCGAAGTGTTCGTCACGATCGAGAATTTTCAGATGCGACGGATCGCGGTGCAGGGTGGATTTGCAATCACTCCGCCCCGGCCCGACGAAATTCTGTCCGATCGCGTGGACGCCGCCCCGCTGAGCAAAGCCGAGGCGCGTCTAGCCTATCGTGTGTCGCGTGGGATTGCCCCACAGGAAGGCGCCGAGGCGTTGACCCGTGCATTGGCGCTTGGCGTGTCCGACATCTATGTCTCGTCGCTTGACTTGCCTGCGCTGGTGACCGAGGCCATGACCCCCGAGACCACCCCGGCAAAGTCCGGGCAAAGTTTTCAACGACCGGATCTCGACAGCGACTTCGAAGCGCCGGAAGGCGCCACGGAAGAACAGCTTGCCACGATGTGGGAGGCTCTTTTGGGGATCGACCGGGTCGGCGCTTTGGACAGTTTCTTTGACTTGGGTGGTCATTCGCTTCTTGCCGTTCGGCTTTTTGCGCAGGTGAAGCGCGCCTTCGGTGTCGACTTTCCGATTTCGGTCTTGTTCGAGGCCCCTTCGATCCGACCGTTGGCACAGCGCATCGTGGAAAAGGGCGGCATTGCGACCGATCCCGCGGCGTCCACCACCCCCGGAGCGTCCGAGGAAGCAGCCGAAGCAGAGACCGGGCTACGCCACGTGGTGCCACTGCACGCGGGAAATCCGGGCCAAGGCGTGCCGCTTTTCATCGTGGCGGGCATGTTCGGAAACGTGATGAACCTGCGCCACCTTGCGCTTCTGATCGGGTCGGACCGTCCGGTCTTTGGCCTTCAGGCGCGCGGCTTGGTAGGTGACGAGGCGCCACACACCTCCATTTCAGCAGCGGCGCGCGACTATATCGCGGAAATGCGCGAAGTTCAGCCCGAGGGGCCATTCATGATCGGCGGATTTTCCGGCGGCGGCGTGACAGCATATGAGATTGCGCGGCAATTGACCGAGGCGGGTCAGCGCGTGGGCGCGCTCATCATGCTCGACACGCCCTTGCCGGTGCGCCCGTCGCTTAGCCTGCGGGACAAGGGCTGGATCAAGGTTCATGAACTGCGCCGGAAGGGCGTGGGGTATCTTGGCGAATGGGCACGCAACCGTCTTGCCTGGGAGGCCGAAAAGCGCCGCCGCGCCGAGGCGCGTGAAGCCGGGCCCGAAGCCGGTGGATTCGACAATGCCAAGATTGAACAGGCCTTTCGCTACGCCGTGGCGCAGTATGTGCCCGAACGGTGGGACGGGCCGCTCACGCTTTATCGTCCGAGGCTTGATCGCCACTGGGCCGTGTCGGGCGGAGGCTATGTAAGCCGTGAACGCGAATATGTGTTCGAGGACAATCAGTGGACGCGATATGCGCCCCGCATCGAGGTCATCGAGGTGCCGGGCGACCATGACAGTATGGTGCTTGTCCCCAATGTCAGCGTTCTCGCACGGCATATCAGGGCCGAGCTGGATCTTGCCGACCCAGATGGCACCAGTGGGGCAAACGGGCTTTTCTGGCCCGGACAGTCGGCGGCGGAGTAACCCGAATGACAACGCCGCGCATATTGACCATCATCCTGAACTACCGCACGCCAGATATGACGTTGCGCGCCCTTGCCGCCGCGCGCGACGCGATGGCGCCCCTCTCGGGAGAAATCGTTGTCGTGGATAACGGGTCCGGTGACGCCTCCTGTGAGATCATCCCGCGCGAGATCGCAGCACGCGGCTGGGACGGCGATGGCCGCGTGAGGTTTTGTCCTTCGCCGCGCAATGGCGGGTTCGGCGCGGGCAACAATTTCGGTATGGCACAAGGTCTCTCGGATGGCGGACGCCCGGATTACGTCTATATCCTCAATTCAGATGCTTTCCCCGACCGTGACGCCATCGACGTGCTGCTTGAGCACCTTGAGGCCCATCCGGAGGCGGGCATGGCCGGCAGCTATATCGAGGGCGAGGATGGTGTGCCGCATCAGACGGCGTTCCGCTTTCCCACCATAGCGGGCGAATTCGAGGGGGCCGTGCGCACCGGGATCGTGTCGCGCTTTCTCAGCCATGCTATCGTGCCCCTTGCCATACCGGAGGGGCCGGCCCGTGTTGATTGGTGCGCCGGGGCATCGGTCCTGATGCGTCAGGACATGCTGGACAAGATCGGCACCTTTGACGAGACGTTCTTTTTATACTTCGAAGAGACGGATCTTTGCCGCCGCGCCGCGCGCGCCGGGTGGCAGGTCTGGTATCTTCCGCGCAGCCGGGTCGTTCATGTAGGTTCCGTCAGCACGGGAATGAAAACATGGAAACGGACGCCCGGATACTGGTTCGACTCGCGCCTGCATTATTTTGTCAAAAACCATGGCCGGGGCTATGCCATTGCCGCAACGATTGCCCGCCTCTCTGGTGAGGCGCTTTGGCGCTTGCGCGCGCGTCTGACGGGACGTCCGTTTGGTGCTCCAAGCGGGTTTCTACGCGATCTTGCGGCACACAGCCTGCGCGCCGCCGTGGGCCGCAAGCATGCGGCACAACCAGGTGCCGGTGCATCCATAGTCGAGGATTTGAAATGAGTATGTTTTCTTGCGTTCTGATTGGTGATGAATCCCTGACACAGGCCTGTGGAGAGAGGCTCTTGCAGGCGGGTCACGATATCCGCGCGGTTGTTTCCGCCGACGATGCGGTGCGTGTCTGGGCCGAAGCGCAGGGCCTCAGCGTTTTCTCATCCCCCGATGCGCTGCATGGGGTGGCGTGTGATCGAGGGTTCGACTGGATCCTGAGCGTGGCCAACCTGCGGGTGCTGCAAGCAGATATTCTCGACCTCGCGAGGCAGGGCGCAGTGAACTTTCACGACGGACCCTTGCCACGATATGCAGGGCTCAATACCCCGGTCTGGGCCATCCTGAACGATGAGGCGCAGCACGGTATCACGTGGCACCTCATGGAATCCGGGATCGACACCGGTGATGTTCTGGTGTCCCGCATGTTCGAGATTGAGACCGGCGACACGGCGCACAGCCTCAACACCAAGGCGTATGCCGCCGGTATCGAAAGTTTTGCCGACGTGATGCGCGCTCTGGAAACAGGAGATACCAAAGGGCGCGCGCAAGGCGGCGGCACGCGCATCTATTGTGGGCGGGACGATCGCCCTGCCGGATTTGGCCTGCTTGATCCGGGGCGGTCGGTCGAGGATATCCTTCGCCTCGTGCGGGCCCTTGATTTCGCAGGATATGCCAATCCGCTTTGTGCTCCCAAGCTTGATCTTGGAGCTTGTGTAGCACTTGTGGGAGGGGCCGAAGCGGTGAACGCGGATGGCACGCCGGGCGCGATATTGTCGTTGGAGGCTGACGCGCTGACATTGGCTGTCGGTGACGGGGCGGTGCGCCTGACGGGACTGCGCGATATGTTTGGCGATCCGTTCGATCCGGGCGCTGTGATGCGAGAGGGCGATATCCTGCCACCGTTAACGGGTGAGCGTGTGACCGCGATCAACGAGACGATGGCCGGTGTCAACCAGAGGGAGCCCTATTGGCGTAGCGTGCTGAAGGGGCTGGAGCCGGTTTCGGCGCCACTTGCCACGCGCCACGGCGCCGCACCGAATTGGACCGAAGTCGAGATTGCCAAACCCGCCGAAATGCCCGCCGATACGGCCCGCGCGGTTGCGGCACTCTGGGCACTTGTGTCCTCCGGGCAGGTGGAGGCCGATATCGCGTGGCAAGGCGATGCGCTGGCCAAAACCGTTGACGCCGCGCATGGGCTTTCGTCCCAGTGGGTGCCGCTCAGGGTTTCGCGCGACGTGGATGACTGGGATGAGCTTCTGGCGGCGATTAGCAACAGGGTCGATCAGGCAGACAAAGCCCGTGGATTCGCCGCAGACATTTTTGCCCGTGACCCGGCGCTCAGGGAACTTGGGAAACCGCAGGTTGGTCTAAGTGGCAAGGCCTCGCCGGTGCCCGGCATGGCGTTAAGCCTCGCTCTGAACGACAAGGGACTGTGCCTTTTCGCCGATCTTGCGCGCTTGGAGACCGACGCGGTGGAGCGTCTCAAAGCCCGGCTTGAAACCATGCTCAAACGTGTGGCGGATGGAGTGAGAGACATCGACCGTATCTGTGACCTGCCGGACAGTGAACGGCGAGCGTTGCTTTCGGCATGGGATGCGACCGAGAGCCCGCATGACAGGTCGCAGACCGTGCACGGCGCGTTTGAGAAAATGGCAGCGCAGAGGCCAGATGAAACCGCGCTGATATTTGAAGACCGTGAACTGAGCTATGCCACGCTTGATGCCGAGGCCAATAGTGTGGCGGCGTCATTGCGTGATGCCGGTGTGGCGCGGGGTGATTTCGTCGCGCTCTGTGTGCCGCGCGGCCCCGACATGGTCATCGGTGCGCTTGCGATCCTTAAGGCGGGGGCCGCGTATCTTCCGCTTGACCCGACATATCCGCAGGATCGCCTTTTGCATTGTATCGCCGACAGTGGTGCCGGGATCGTCCTGTCACGTTCGGAGGTGACGACCCTACCTGAATGCGACGCGGCACGGATCGACATGGATGGCATGACCCGGTCCACCAGTGTTGAGCGTGTCGACGGGGGTGCGCGGCACGGCGACCTTGCGTATCTGATCTACACCTCGGGCTCTACCGGACGTCCCAAGGGGGTCATGGTCGGGCATGGCAATGTCGTGAATTTCTTTCACGGGATGGATACGCATGTGGATGCGGACCTTGGTCGCGTCTGGATGGCTGTGACAAGCCTTGCTTTCGATATTTCTGTGTTGGAGCTTTTCTATACGCTGGCGCGGGGGTTCTCTGTCGTGATCAGCGGCGATGAAACCCGTGCCGCCATTTCCAACGGACCGGTGCGCGCGGCACCCGGTGGCGCGATGGATTTCTCACTCTATTATTGGGGTGCCGATGACGTGGCCGGGCCGGGCAAATACGACCTCCTGCTGGAGGGTGCGAAATACGCCGACGAAAACGGCTTTGCGGCGATCTGGACGCCCGAACGGCATTTCCACGCCTTTGGCGGACCTTATCCGAACCCTTCGGTGACGGGGGCGTCGGTGGCAGGCATGACCCGCAATATCGGTGTGCGTGCGGGCTCTATCGTCGCGCCGTTGCATCATCCAGCCCGGATAGCCGAGGAATGGGCGGTGATCGACAATCTGACGAACGGTCGCGCGGGTCTGGCCTTTGCATCGGGCTGGCAGCCGGATGATTTCGTGCTGCGGCCCGAGAATACGCCACCCAAGAACCGCGATGCGCTTTTTGATACGCTGAACAAGGCCCGTGCCCTGTGGCGGGGTGAGCCGGTCGAATTCGCACGCGAAAACGGGGAGATGCATCCGGTCGTGACACAGCCGCGACCCGTGTCCCCCGAGCTTGAGGCGTGGGTCACGACGGCGGGCAACCCCGCCACCTGGCGCGAAGCCGGCGAGAACGGCGCGCATATCCTCACCCATCTTCTGGGGCAGTCCGTTGAAGAGGTGGCCGAGAAGATCGGCATCTATCATGACGCGCTGCGCAAGGCGGGGCACGATCCGGCCAAGCACAAGGTTACGTTGATGCTTCATGCCTATCTGGCCGAAACCCGAGAGGCGGCCCGTGACGTGGCGCGTGGCCCGATGAAGGACTATCTGCGAAGTGCCGCTGGCCTGATCAAGCAATATGCTTGGGCGTTTCCGGCCTTCAAGAAACCCAAGGGGGTCACCAACCCGTTTGAAATCGACCTGAGCGGCCTGTCGGACGAGGAAATGGAAGGTATCCTCGATTTCGCCTTCGAGCGTTATTTCGAGGATTCGGGCTTTTTCGGGACGGTCGAGGATGGCATCGCGCGGGCCGAACAGTTGCGCGCCGTCGGTGTGAGCGAAATCGCATGTCTGATCGAATATGGGATCGACAAGGACACCGTGCTCGACAGCCTGCCGCGTATCAAGAGCGTGATGGATCACGTGAATTCGGGTATCGCGCCGGCCGAGGATGACTTCTCACTCGCGGCTCAGATCGTCCGGCATGGGGTCACCCATCTTCAGGCCACGCCCAGCATGGCACAGCTTTTTGTGATGAACGATGAGGCGCGGGGCGCTTTGTCGGGGGTGAAACAAATTCTTCTTGGTGGTGAGGCGCTTCCCGGCTCTCTGGTCACGGAGTTGCGCAAGAGCACGGAGGCCCGCATTCTCAACATGTACGGCCCCACCGAGACAACCATCTGGTCAAGCGTGGCGGAACCCGGTGCGCCCGCCCCCGGGGCCGAGCCGATCGGGCGGCCCATCGCCAACACGGTCATGCGCGTCTTGGACGAGGACGGCGCGCTTTGCCCCATCGGCGTGCCCGGTGAGCTTTGGATCGGAGGCGAGGGCGTTTCGCGCGGCTATTGGCGGCGTGACGACCTGAGCGCCGAACGGTTTCAGCCCGACCCTGTCAGCCCCAAGGGCGGGCGGCTTTATCGCACCGGCGATCTGGTTCGGTGGCGGACCGACGGGCAGCTTGATTTCCTTGGCCGCACGGATTTTCAGGTCAAGATCCGGGGCCAGCGCATTGAACTCGGAGAGATTGAGACGGCCATGAAGTCAGATCCCGCGATTGCCGAGGCCGTTGTTGTCGCACGCGACATGGCCGGCGACACGCGGCTTGTGGGGTATTACACCGCGTCAGGTGACGTCGATGAGACCGCGCTGAGGGCTCATATGGCACTGCGATTGACCGGTGCGATGGTGCCCGCGCATCTGATGCGGGTCGATGCGTTTCCCCTGACACCAAACAAGAAGATCGACCGAAAGGCCCTCCCTGATCCGGTGCCGCGGGCAGGGGGGCGGGCCAAAGTCGAAGAGCCGTCCACCGAGCCTTCCGAGAAAGGCGTGGAGGCGGGCGTGGCCGGACAGAACGCGCAGGAGATCACCGCGATTATCGCCCAAATATGGCAGGAGGTGCTTGGGATACGCGATGTCGGAGGACGTGATAACTTTTTCGATCTGGGCGGCCATTCGCTTTTGGCGGTGCAAGCGCATCGGAGCATTCGCGCCCATCTCGCGGATCATAAATTGTCGATCACGGATGTTTTCCGGTATCCGGTTCTGGATGATCTGGCCGCGCATCTGGCTGCGCAGGGTGTGCGCGCGGCACGGGCCCCCGAACCTCAAGCGCCTGTGCGCGAGGAACGCGCCACAGCCAGACCCGCCGATCTGCGCCGCCCGGTCCTTTCGGCCGAGACTGCGCGGCTTGTCTCGCGGCGACGTGCGCTGCGACAAGAGCGGGGCAGGGCGCGGGCATGATTTTGGACGCAGCAACCAAATCCTCGTGGCATGGTCCTTTCACGCGTCTTGCCGGAGTGTTCCCCGACAAGGTCGAGATGTCGATCTGCGATCCCCGAGACGATCATCCGGCCCCCTTCCCAAGCGAGGCGTGTGCCGTCAGCCGCGCGACCGAGGGCCGCCAGCGTGAATTTGCAGCGGGCCGCGCAGCGATCCACGGGGCGATGCGGGCCTTGGGGACAACGCCCGAACCGGTGCCAGCGGGCCCCGACCGCGCCCCCCGTTGGCCCGAGGGCCTGACAGGAAGTCTTAGCCATTGTGACATCGCCTGTGTCGCCGCCGTGGCCCGGACGCGGGACATGCGCAGCATCGGTGTAGATGTCGAGCCCGATGCCCCGCTCGCCTCAGACCTGATCCCCGAGATTGCCTCATTGGCCGAACGGGCATGGCTTTCGGCTCAATCGGATGCGTGGCGCGGTCGGCTCGCGCGACTTATCTTCTCGGCCAAGGAATGTGCTTACAAATGTCAATATCAGGTCAGTGGCACCATCATCGGGTTCGATGCTTTCGACGTGACGCCCGACCCCGACTCGGGCCAATTTGAAGCGACACTCGTGACCGCCGTTCCGGGATTTTCTGCGGGACACAGGTTTCACGGACGTTTCGTGATCGAAGGAGGGTTGATCGTGACGGCATCCACATTGCCGCAGGGGCCGAGTTGGCGCATGGGGTCCGCCTGATGCCGCTCCGTTTTGTCATCATCGGTTTGGGTATTCTGTGCCTCGCGGTCGCCATTGCGTGGATTTTTTGGCCGAAACGCGGCCCGAGCCCGGAGGCCGTGGCACGCGCCTATGAGGCCCCGCTTCCGGCCCCTGACCAAGGTTTACAAGTTTATCATCTGGGTCACAGCCTTGTGGGGCGTGATATGCCCGCGATGCTGACACAGCTTGCGCAGGCGGGCGGACAGGATGGGCATTCCCATGAAAGCCAGCTTGGCTGGGGGACGTCTCTGCGTGAACATTACGAACCGGACCTGCCGATCAACGGGTTCGAGGCCGAGAACGACCATCCCCGTTACCGCGACGCGGCGGAGGCACTTGGATCAGGTGATTACGACGCGGTCATCCTGACCGAGATGGTCGAGCTGCGTGATGCGATCAGGTATCACAAAAGCGGGCGCTATCTGCATCTCTGGGCCGAGCGCGCCCGAGAAGGCAATCCCGATGTACGGGTCTATCTATATGAAACCTGGCATCATCTTGATGATCCGGAGGGGTGGCTTCTGCGGTTGGATCGTGATCTTGAGCGGTATTGGATGGCCGAACTGCTGCACAAGGATCTTGCCGAAAATCCTGAACGGCCGATCCATGTCATTCCGGCGGGGCAGGTGATGGCGGCGTTCGTCCGCCGGGTCGAAGAAAAAGGCGCTGTTGGAAATGTCGCGGCGGCGGCTGACCTTTTTGCGCGGCGCGAGGATGGAAGCCTCGATACCATCCACGTGAATGACCTTGGGGCCTATCTCGTGGCGCTGACGCATTACGCGGTGCTTTATCACAGTTCACCGGTGGGCTTGCCGCATCGGCTCAGCCGCGCGGATGGGAGCCCTGCGGCTGCGCCTGAACCCGATACTGCACGCCTGATGCAAGAGGTCGTATGGGACATCGTTTCACAGATGCCGCAAACGGGGGTGGCGACAAGATGAGAAACCTGCTTGCTTTCGCCTTTGCCGTGATGGCCGCAGTGCCCGCGAGGGCGGACGCGCCGCCGATGGCGATCAACCTTGCCCCTGTGCGTGACTGGTCGAGCGCGCAGCCTTTCATCGACGTGATGAAGACCGCGCGCCGCTGGATCGGACACAAGCCCGGACAGTGGGGCGGGGTTGAATACGAGGAGCTGCAGGCCCGCGGTCTCCTTGATGCACAGGGGTGGCCCATAGCGGTGCCGGGTGATCTTGGGTCTATCGGCACTGTGATTCTGACAGATATTCCCGAGGCCGCGACAGAGGCGTTTTCCGGGCGTTATGTGCTCCGTTTCGAAGGTGAAGGCATCGTGGAGGTATCGGGACGCGCGCAAAACACGCGTTACCGCGATGATGAGGTGCGCTTTGACTTTGAGCCGGGCGAGGGGCCGGTCATTATCCGCATTCAGCGCAGCAATCCTGACGATTACGTGCGCGACATAACCGTGATGCGCGAAGCGCATGTGGACCTTCACGAGGCGGGCGCGCTCTTCAATCCCGATTGGCTTGCCGTTATCGAGGGGTTCGAGGTGCTGCGCTTCATGGATTGGGCCAACACCAACGACAGCGACGAAAGCATATGGACCGCCCGTGCGCAGGTGGATGATTTCTCTTACTCGCGGGTCGGTGTTCCTTACGAAGTGATGCTACGTCTGTCCGAGCGGGTTGGCGCGGATGCCTGGATTACGTTGCCGCATCTGGCCGATGCCTCTTATGTCAATGCGGCCTGCACGCTTCTTCGCGATGCGCTCCCTGAGGGGCGGCGCATCTGGCTTGAGTATTCGAACGAAGTCTGGAACTGGCAATTCCTTCAGGCGGAATGGGCCGGCCAACAGGCTGAGGCGCGTTGGGGGAAACCGGATCAGGGCACCCAGTTCCACGGTATGCGCGCCGCCGAAATCGCCCGCCAATGCAGCGAGATATTCGGCGATGTGGACCAAGATCGTCTGGTCAACGTGATCGCGACGCAGACGGGCTGGCTCGGGCTTGAACAGGGGATACTCAACGCGCCGCTGTGGCAGGCCGAGGCCGAGGGCAACGGCCCGCCGCACGAGGCATTTGATGCTTATGCGGTGACGGGATATTTCGGTGCCCTTGGCACCCAGAGGCTGGCGCCACTCGTGCGCGATTGGCTTAATGAAAGCGCAGGGGCCGCCCGCGCCGAAGGCCGTGACCTTGGCCTTTCGGGTGACGCGCTCGCGGCACATGTGGAGACGCATCGCTATGACCTCGCTGTGACGCGCGCGGCGCAGGAACTTTCAAACGGAAGCCTGAGCGGAAATCCGGACGGCACACTGGCCGACTTGCGCGACAGGCTGTATCCCCATCACGCGCAAGTGGCGGAGAGATATGGGCTCGACCTCGTCATGTATGAGGGCGGCACGCATGTCGTCGGTGTCGGAGAGGTGTTGGGCGACGATGCGCTGACCGCGTTTTTTGTCCATCTCAACTACACCCCTGAAATGGGTGCTCTGTATCTCAGGCTTTTGGCCGATTGGCAGGCCGCTGGGGGCCAGCTTTTCAATCATTACGCGGATGTCTTGACGCCGGGGCGATGGGGAAGCTGGGGCGCGCAACGCTATCCCGGAGATGACAATCCGCGATGGCGCACCTTGGAGGCATGGAAGTGACGGATGCTGTGCCGCTGAGTGTCATTCTGCCGGCCCATGATGAGGCTGACTGGATCGAGCGGTGCCTTGCGGCGGTGTGCAAGTCGCGCCCATTGGAGGCCGAAGCCGAGATCATAGTGGTGGCAAACGGATGTTCGGATGAGACCGCCGCGCGGGCGCGGGCCATGGACGCCCGGTGCAAGGCGGTCGGATTTGCTCTGCGGGTTCTCGAACTGTCGGAGGGTGGCAAAATTGGGGCTTTGAATGCGGGGGATGCGACTGCGCGCCATGACGCGCGGGTCTATCTGGATGCCGATGTCGAGGTCAGCGCCGGACTATTGCCTGCGTTGGCCCGCGTTCTGGCCACACCGCACCCGCGTTATGCGAGCGGGACGCCGATCCTGAGCGCGGCAAGGAGTGCCGTCACACGGGCATATGGCCGGTACTGGATGACGCTGCCATTCAACACTGAAGGCGTGGGCGGATACGGCATTTTCGCCATGAACGGCGCCGGGCGCGCGCGCTGGAAGGCTTGGCCCGAGATCATCTCGGACGATACTTTCGCAAGGCTGCACTTTGCACCGGAGGAGCGGATCAAACTGCCCGATACCTACCACTGGCCGCTGGTCGAGGGCTTTGGCAATCTCGTGCGCGTCCGGCGACGCCAGAATCGGGGGGTGCGAGAGATATCGACAGCGTTCTCGCATTTGCTGAGACATGACAGCGTCAATGCGCCGGGTGCCGCAGGGATTCTGCGCCGGGCGTTGCGTAAACCGGTCGGCTTTCTGGCCTATGCCGCCGTCGCGTTGACTGTGACTGGTTCGGCGGGACGGGATGGCACAGCTTGGACGCGGGGGCGTTAACCATCTCCACGAAAATGTGACGCGAGCTTGGTGGCCTCGGCATCGACATCATGCCGGATAAGAACCCGCTTGCGTCCGGCCTTGCCCATCGCGTCCCGCTGACTGTGGGGCATTTTCCCCAGTTCCAGAACCGCTTGGGTCAGGGCTGCGGGATCTCCTGCCGGAACGAGCCACCCGGTCTCGCCCGGGCGGACAAGCTCGGGGGTGCCCGCGATATAGGTCGCGATCACGGGGCGGGCCGCGGCCATCGCTTCCATCACCACCATCGGCAATCCTTCCGCGAAACTGGGCATCACGAGGGCGTGGGCCTGTGCAAGTTCCGCGCGGATCGCCTCCTCGTCCAGCCAGCCGGTCAGGCAAACATTATCGGACAACCGGGCCTCGGCGATTTCGGCTTCCAGTTCCTTGCGAAGCGGGCCATCCCCGACAAGGTGCAGAACGGCGTCGGGATGAGCGTCGCAGATGGAGCGCATGGCGGGCACGAGCGCCATTTGTCCTTTCTGTTCGACGAACCGCCCAATCGAAACGAGTCGCAAAGGACCCTTGGGCATCGGCGCGGGATCGGCGAAACGTGCAGGCTCGATCCCGCAATGCACGACGTGAATGCGCGGCCAATGTTCATGCGCGACCCAGCGACAAAGCTGTGAGCGGCCAAACCGGCTTACCCCAACCGTAAAGGCCGCGCCGATGATCTTGTCGGGGAGCGAGAGGGCCCGGGGCGCGTCGAACTCTTCGGGGCCGTGGACCGTGAACGAATAGGGCGGGCCGCCAAGGCACCGCGTCAGGTGCGCGACAGTCGCGGCGTTGGTGCCGAAATGGGCGTGAATGTGAACCGCCTGCGTTTCACGGCACCGCAAGAGAACATAGGCCGCTTCGGCAAGATAAATCAGGTGACGCCGCCACCCGACTTCGGACCGCGTGCCCATGCGGTATGATTGCCGCAAAGCTCTGAGTGTCGCGAGCGGGTGCTTGATCGCCACCCGCAGGACCGCCGCCAAAAGCAGCAACGCGCCTTGCCGCAGGACATAATGCGTGCGCGTTGCTTCGGCCTTGTCACCCTCATCCACCAAGGGCATTTCAGGCACGCGCATGGCAAGGCGCAGCACTTCGAACCCCTGACGTTCAAGCGCCTGTATCTCGCGGCGGATGAAGCTGTGCGACGGTTGCGGATAAGTGTTGAGCACATAGGCGATTTTCATGCCGGGCGCGCCTTTCGGGTGCATATACGTCGTGATGCCCAGAACACCGAGCCTTGGTCACGATACTGCATGATACCGCTGAAATTAACCGCGAAACACACGCAGATACGAAATTCGGGTGGATCGGTTGGTGTCCACATCAATTCGTTTGCCGGACCGCCCCGATCAGGTAAGACAGTCGGGATTATCCGGGGCGCCCGAGGAGGCCATGCAGCGACTGATTTCCGCCTTTGCCGGCAACCGCCTGACCGCCCGTCTGATGCGCAGCGCGTCCTGGGTTCTGATCGGGTATGCCGGAGCACAGGCGATCCGGCTTGCCTCGAACCTGATCCTGACCCGAATTCTGTTTCCCGAGGCATTCGGCCTCATGGCGCTCGTGACGATGATCACCGTTGGATTGATGATGTTCTCGGATGTCGGCGTCGGCCCTTCGATCGCACAAAGCAAGCGGGGCGACGACGCGGCCTTCCTTGATACCGCGTTCACCATTCAGATCATGCGCGGTGTCTTGCTCTGGTTGGTTACTTTGGTGATCGCTTTGCCCGTGGCGGAATTCTATGAACAGCCCGACTTGGCGCTTTACCTTCCGATTGCGGGATTTGCGCTTGTGATCACCGGGTTCTTCCCCACCAAGATCGAAACCGCGCACCGGCATCTCGTTTTTGGCAGGCTCACAATTCTGGACCTGTCGGCGCAGTTCATCGGGGTGGGGGGCATGGTCGTTCTGGCCCTTCTGACGCAATCGGTGATGGCGCTGGTTCTGGGGTCGGTTCTGACAGCGACGGCCAAGCTTGTTCTGACGTGGCGCTTTTTGCCGGGCCACGCGAGCCGCCCCCGACTTGAACGTGCCGCGATGGCCGAACAAATGCGGTTCGGAAAATGGATATTCTTGTCAACCGCCTTCGCGTTTGTCAGTGCGCAGGGGGACAAGGCGATCCTCGGTAAGCTTTTGCCGATCGAGACGCTGGGCATCTACAATATCGGTTATTTCCTGGCCAGCTTTCCGGTGCTTCTTGGCATCACCATGTGTCAGAATCTGTTGATACCGGTTTACCGCGACAGACCGCCCGGCGCGTCGGAGCATCACCGCACGCGGCTTCGCAAGATGCGGGTGCTGATCACTGGCGCCCTGTTCGGAATGCTTGGTGCGATGGCGCTTCTGGGGCCGTGGCTTGTTGGGGTTCTCTATGATCCCCGCTATGAGGCGGCGGGCACCATGATGGTGGTGATTGCGCTGGCGTTCCTGCCGCAGGCGATCGGGCTTACCTATGATCGCGCCGCACTGGCGGCGGGCGACTCGCGCGGTGCATTCGTTTTTTCCGGGCTGCGCGCGGTGTTGCAGATGGTCTGTCTCTGGACCGGATTTCAGTTGGCCGGTCTGGTGGGCGGTCTTGCGTCTTATGCCGTGGCGATGATTCTGGCACATCCTTGGCTCGTCCGGCTTGCACGCCGTCACCACGCGTGGGACGGCCCGCACGATGCTGTATTTGCGACACTGGCGGTCGGATTGGCCGTCATCGCGCTCTGGCTCCATGGCGGTGAGGTCGCGGGGCTTTTGAATGTGCGCCCCGGTCCGTGATCAGGAGGTCCGTTTCACGCCCCGCTTGGGCCGCTTGCGCCGTTTCCCAACCCCCTTGGATTCGGGGATCGTGATGACCGGACGCAGGCCGATCTCACGCTCCATCTGCGTGGCGGATCTGATCACAGGGTGTCGCAGGTCAAGCAAGAACGCGATGCCGAGCCCAAGCAGCAAGCTTGCAAATGCGCCCAAAATGACAATCTGTTTGCGTGCGCGGGTGAAAGGGTAATCCGGCAACGGCGCGGGTTCCAGCACGGTCAGACGCTCGGATTGGCGCTCGGTCTCAAGCTCATAGCTGATGGCGGCGTCCTTGCGGCGCGTCTGAATGGTCTGAAGCTGTTCGCGCAGTTCCTGAAGTTGGAGGTTATACCGCGCGAGTTGCAGTTCGACCTCGGGGCTGGCTTCAAGCGATTCAGTCAATTCGTCCAGCGTGCTTGTCAGGAGCGCGCGCTCTTCTGTCAGGCGGGCAAGTTCGGCGCGGTTTTCTTCTTGCTGGCGGCGCTCCACGCGTGATGTGGGTTCGGTGACGAGGCTGCTTTGCAGGCTGATCATCTGTCGGTCGATATTCAGTATGGCTTCGTTGAGGCGTTCGACCTCCCGCTGGCTGACGGCAGTGCCGCCGGGCATTGCGACGTCGTTATCAGCACGGTAAGCCGCGATCTCAGCTTCGAGATCGGCCACCTCACGCTTGAGGTTGGCTTCTCGTAGCTTGAAAAATTCAAGCGTCTCCTCGGCTTGCTCAAGCCGTGAACTTGTCGAAAGCTGGACGGTGCGCTGTGCAAAGGCGTGCGCGATGCGTTGTGCGCCGTCCGCGCTTGGCCAGTCGGCGGTGACGCGCAAGAGCGATACGGTGCCATCGTCGGAAAAGCCTTCGCGGGCTGCGGCGACCCCGCTTACCGTGACCGCACGGCGGATGATTTCGACCTTTTCACTGTCACGCAGCGCCGGTGCATTCTCGAAAAGGTTCAGCTTTTCGGCCATCTCAAGAACGGCGCCGCGCGCCATGACCTGCTGTTCGATCATCTGCAAGCGTCGCGCGGAGGAGCCTTCAACCGTGGTTGGCGTCAGCTCTTCGGAAATTCTTGGGCTTTGGACCTGTAGCACCTCGGAGGAGGTGTAAAGATGCTGCTGCGACAGGGCATAGAGCACAGTCACGACTGTCCCGAGGCAGACCACCCCGAGAATCACCAGAAACCGCCGCCTGATCATGTCGATCAGGTCCGAGAGGGAATAAATCGATCCCATACGACCCTTGTCCTGCCTCTTGCGTGCGGCGAAGCGCACGTGGCCTTTTAGCCTCGAAATATCATGTAATGCGGCAAATTGGCAAAACTATGTCGTGGGGCGGGAGTTATGCGGCGCGGGCATGGTCCGCGTCATTGCGCCCACGGTTGAGGATGACACCCAACAACGGGGTCTTTCCGGCAAGACGACGTTCACATTCCTCGATCTGACTGCCGAGTGTGCGCTTGGCATCGGCCACGAGCAGGACACCATCGACCTGCGGCAGGAAGGCCGAAACATCGTCATAGTCCAGCATCGGAGGCAGATCGTAAAGAACGATATCGGGGTCCAGATCGGCGATCATGTTGTCCAGCGCGATGTGAGCGCGCCGCGAATGCAGACGTTCGGACGGATTCAGCGGGCGTTCAGTGTTCAGACCAAGGGCCAGTGTGTCCGAGAACCTGAGAAGATGCTCGCGCGCTGGAACCTCGCCGGTCAGGAATTTACCGATGTCCGAGCGACCGCGAAGATTTAGTGCGCGGGCAATGGCGGGGTCACGCTGATTCATATCCATCAGGACCGTGCGGAATTCAGGGATCCGAGACATGCTTAGCGCAAGGTTGAGCGCGGTGAATGTCGCGCCGCATCCCACGGATGGCGCGGTGATGGCGATCCGTTTCCACGTCTCGCTTTCCAGACTGCGCAGCAGTTGGGTTCTCAGATCA
This sequence comes from Roseovarius sp. E0-M6, assembly GCF_037083845.1. Lineage (NCBI taxonomy): Bacteria > Pseudomonadati > Pseudomonadota > Alphaproteobacteria > Rhodobacterales > Roseobacteraceae > Roseovarius > Roseovarius sp. E0-M6. The sequence goes on from NZ_JBAPLA010000001.1 coordinate 643,938, forward strand.
TCAATCACGCGGATCACACGGTCGTCTTCTCCCGCCACGAAACGCTGAACGCGAAGCGCGTCATTGGCCCGACCCTGAATGGGTATTGATGGCAATTCGTTCCAAGCCGACCCGGAAAGACGCATGGCGGGGGGGCTTGGCATTGGCATAACGCTGATATCCTCGTGGGCGATCATGTCAGTCATGGATGTCCGCACGACATCACCTTGGTCCTCATCCGTCTCGGGAACAGGGTCTGCAGGTGCGTCTTCGGCATACTCAAAATTGGCGCTATCTTCGGCAAAGCCACCGGTTTCGGGGGCCTTGGAAGCGGGCGGGTCCACGTCTGTCTCTGCGTCCCGGGCAAGAAGGTCAGGATCGAAGCGCGGCATGGGAACTGTCTCATCTTGCTGCACCTCGTCGTCGCTTTCGTCCGAAACGGGGGTTGCATCCGCGCGCAATTTATCAAGATAGGCGCGGGTTTCGCTGTCGGTCACGGACTGTATTCGCAGGATTTGCGGCCGATCTTGGTCGGCGAGGTCGCGGCTCCCGCCGCGGCGGTCCGACACATGTCCAATTCTGTAGCGTTCTATCATGACTGTCACTTTTCAACCTGTCGGACCCACCCAAAGATCCGACGTAACGCCCCCTGTCAGTATCCGGTCCGCCGCAGCACAACGCCGACCGTTCTCCACAAAATTTTCAAGTCCTGCCCAAGCGAGAGTTTCAGATCATAATCCTGATCGATAACGGCGCGTTCGGTAAAGAGATCTTCGTTTCGCTTGGAGACCTGCCACGCGCCGGTTATGCCCGGACGCAGCGCGAAGTAATGTCGCGCATCCCCGTACATGATAAGCTGTTCAGGCATCATCGGGCGCGGCCCAATAAGGCTCATGTCGCCTTTGAACACGTTCCAAAGCTGAGGCAGCTCATCAAGAGAGGTTGCGCGAAGGAACGCGCCGACCGTTGTGATGCGGGGATCGTTCTTCAATTTCTGTGTGGCATCCCATTCGGCGCGCATCGCCGGGTCTGAGGCGAGACATTGTTCCAGCATCGTGTCTGCGTCTCGGACCATCGTGCGCAACTTGAATAATTTGAAACGGGCGCCGCCACGCCCCAGCCGGTCTTGATGATAGAAGGGATTGCCCCCTTCGATCCAAAGCGCGGCCCCCGCCACCAAAATGAGCAGAATCGCGAAGGGCGCCATGAGGATGCCAAGCACGATATCGAGACCGCGTTTTCCGATCAGCCGATAGACCGGGTGCGGCGGTCGCAGGTAGCCCGCAGGCACCGAAAGAGACGGGTCTGGAAGGCGAAGTGTGTGATCGACCTGCCGGACCAGCGGGTAGCGGAGGCGCCTTGCAGCGTCGGTCGTCAGAGTCGCCTCTCGGCCCCGCGGATGCGGCACATCAATACTTGAATCTGTCATCCCGTTCCCCAAGCAGCAATTCAAAACGCATAATCGTACATCGCCCGGGGAGGCTGTCCGGCGTCTCACCACGCGAGCAGAAGGTGGTGGAAACGTGGTATCCGGACCCGGCAGTCCCGGGGGTTGTCTCAATCCAGACAAACCGGGGTCACTATTGTGTCCTCAATTCGTCTAAAGTGAGACTATCATTTTCTATCGATTCTCTGACAATTACCACGGAAACAATGCGTTTCTGATTTTGTTAACGAATGGAGGTAAAGAACTGAAAATAAATAATAATATTATTAATATTTGCGTCATGCTCGGCAACGATCACGCTCCTTATCTGCTATTGTTCGTAATTAAGCCACGATCCAACGCGGGGGTGTTCGGGGCGGAAATGTGGCAGACCAAGATCGTAGTCAGGTACTTTGCAACCCTGCCGATTGCGATGTCGAAATCGGCGCCTCTACCGTGTGCGGAGCGTCGTCGTTTTGATCTTGTGGGTTGCGGGCCGGAAAGGACGTGCATTTCCATCTTCGGTCGCGAATTGAGTTTCTGATTGCCGTGTCCGGCAGGGCGGCGTGAAAACCTTTAAACTTTGTGACGGCCCCGATCCGAACGTCGGTATTGCGTCGGTATCAGGACGGCATCAGGACGGTGCGAATTAATTTCGGATCGGTGCGATTTCTTGTGCATTTGGTCATTGACGGGACCGGGGACCTGATTTAATCAGCCCCTCACGCGCGGTTGTAGCTCAGTTGGTTAGAGTGCCGGCCTGTCACGCCGGAGGTCGCGGGTTCGAGCCCCGTCAACCGCGCCATTTTCATACTTCGTGACACCTGTGATTATCACGGCTTCCAGCCGCCGCCCTTGATGCGGTTTGGCGTCAGGGCATCGGGCCAGCCGTAGAATGCTTCATAGGCGAAAAGTGCGATGCAGATTGCTATGATCGCGAACACGAATTTCACACGCGCCCAGCTTGGCGGGTTTTGCGCCCACCTCTTCATCCGGAAAAGCCAGCGTTGATTCACCGGGGCACCCCCTTGAATTTCCGCGTTTCTTTTAGGACAAAGTCCTGAAGGACACGCGCGGAAACCCTGACACATGACGACGCACTCTGAAACCCGTCACCTGCCTTACTCGGCCCAGCAGATGTATGATCTGGTGGCCGATGTGGAATCCTATCCCGAATTTCTGCCATGGACAGCCGCCGCGCGCATACGCAGCACGACACCGCAGGATGATGGCTCAAAGGTTATGCTTGCGGACCTCGTGATCTCTTTCAAGGTGTTCCGAGAGAAGTTCGTGAGCCGTGTGACGCTCTGGCCGGACGACATGAAGATCGACACGGAATACCTTGAAGGCCCATTCAAATATCTTGTATCGAACTGGGTTTTCCAAGACCGAGAAGAGGGCTGCGACGTTTCCTTTCACGTTGATTTCGAGTTTCGCAACATGATCTTGCAGAAAGCGGCGGGACTGTTTTTCTATGAGGCGATGCAACGCGTTGTGCGCGCCTTCGAGGAGCGGGCGCACAAGCTCTATGGATGACACTATCACGACATTGCTTGCCTCGGTCCGCGCCGAGCCGCAGGCAGACGACCTTGAGGTCATGCGCCTGTCGATGCTTGATTGGCTCGCGGTTGGATTGGCGGGATGCAGCGAACCCGTGGCGCGCATCACCCGCGCGATGGTTCTGGCCGAGGGTGGCAATTCACAGGCCACAGTAATGGGCGGCGGTCAAGCACCCGCGCGCGCAGCGGCTCTGGTCAATGGCGCGACGTCTCATGCGCTAGACTATGATGACACGCATTTTGCCCATATCGGACATCCGTCGGTGGCGGTCATCCCGGCAGCCCTTGCCATGGGAGAGCGCGAAAACGCACCACGCGACAAGGTGCTGCGTGCGGCGCTTGCGGGATGCGAAGCATCGGTGCGGATCGGCCTGCTTTTGGGGCGGGGGCACTATCAGGCCGGATTTCACCAGACCGCGACCGCCGGAACATTCGGCGCGACCATCGCCGCCGGGCTTCTGGCCGGGCTGAACGATGAGCGTATGGAGCATGCGCTTGGCCTTGCCGCGACGCGCGCCTCGGGCCTCAAGTCGCAGTTCGGCACGATGGGCAAGCCGTATAATGCCGGGATGGCGGCGGCCAACGGTTTGGAATGTGCCGATCTTGCCGCCCTCGGAATGATGTCGAACCCCGACGCGGTCACGGGCGTGCAAGGGTTCGTGTCAACGCATCATGGAGACGGCGACAGCACGGAGACACCGGGCTTTCTCATGCGCGGAGTCAGTCACAAGTTTCACGCGTGTTGCCATGGTCTTCACGCCGCGCTCGAGGCGCTGTCGGGTCTTCTTCCGATCGATGCAAACAAGGTCAGCGATGTTCAGGTAACCACGCATCCGCGCTGGATGTCGGTCTGTAACAAGCACGCGCCAGAGACGGGTCTGGGAGCGAAGTTCAGCTATGAGGCCGTCATGGCGCTCGCCCTCTTCGGGTACGATACGGCGAACCCGGCCACGTTCGCGGACGAGCCGATGCGCGAACCTGCGATTCGATCGCTGATGCGGCGGGTTGATGTCGTCACAGATGAGAAGCTGACCGAGACGGAGGCAAAGGTCCGCATCAAGGCGGGAGAGGTGTTCGAGGCGCACCATGACCTGAGTGCGGAGATGGCGCTTGAGCATCGGCGCGCACGGGTCAAGAAGAAAGCCGCGATCCTTCTGGGTAACATGCAGGCCGAGGCGGCATGGGATGTGATCGTGAGCGACGGGCCCGTCGCAGCACTGTCGGCACTTCTTAAGACGTCAGCGCCGTCTCGATAAGCTCCAAGGCGTGATCGCGGGACATTTGGCGCACGGCCTCGCGCCCTTGCGCGCCGAAATCACATGTCTCTGCGGTCACGCCCTTGGCGGTTGCGAGGCCGAAACATACCCGGCCTTCGGGTTTGTGCTCGGACCCGCCGGGGCCTGCGATGCCCGTGATCGAAACGGCGATGTCCGCACCTGCGGCGCGGCGGGCGCCGGTGGCCATTTCCCGAGCCACGTCTTCGGACACTGCCCCATGAGCAGAGAGCGTTTCAGGTAAGACACCCAGAAGGTCGCTCTTGGCGGCGTTGGAATAGGTCACCAAACCACGTTCGAAAACAGTCGATGACCCGGGCACATCGGTCAAGGCCACAGCCACCATCCCGCCTGTGCAACTCTCGGCGGTGGTGAGGGTGAGGCCGGCAGCATGGGCCGCCTCGACTATGCGTGCCGCTTGTGTCATGCCCCGTGCCACAGCCCCCCAAGGATGCCGACGCAAACCGCCGCCATGACACCCGCGATCACGTCATCGAGCATGACACCCATCGCGCCGCCGCGCCGGTCCGCCCAGCCGACCGGGCCGGGCTTCCAGATGTCGAACAGCCGGAAGAGCACGAAGGCGGCGATCCAGCCGGGCCAAAGCGCGAGGGCGGGAGCCCCGGAATGGGCCGCGCCGATCGCGACAGGCAGAAGCGCAATCCATTGTCCCGCCACCTCGTCGATGACGATCTCGGAGGGGTCTTTGTCGGCTTTACCCTTTGTTTCCAATAGTGTCGCCCACCATCCTAATGTGATGGACGCCGCGATGCCCACGGCCAAAAGCGCAGGTCCGCCCAGCACCAGAAGCCCCCACGCCACCGGCAGCGCGGCAAGCGACCCCCAAGTGCCCGGTGCGGGCCTGAGGTGCCCGACATAAAAGAAGGTGGCGATCAGATGGCTCATGATGTCACCAATGTCACGGTGGCCAAGGCCGCGATTCCTTCGCCCCGGCCGGTGAAGCCCAGCCGCTCGGAGGTGGTGGCTTTGACCGATGCGCGGTCGATATCAGTGCCGCAATATCCGGCAAGTGCTGTTCGCATCGCCGGGACATGAGGCCCGATTTTGGGATATTCGCAGACAAGAGTGACGTCTAGGTTGCTGATTTCAAAACCTTTCGAGCGTGCGAGCGCCATGGCGTGCGACAGGAAGATATGGCTTTCCGCGCCTTTCCATTGGGGATCGGAGGGCGGGAAATGCTGACCTATGTCGCCCTCGGCGAGCGCGCCGTAGATCGCATCGGTCAGGGCATGCATGCCGACATCGGCATCGGAATGCCCCTGAAGGCCGCGATCATGGGGAACGGCGACACCGCAGAGCATCACATGATCGCCGGGGCCGAACCTGTGGACGTCATAGCCGTTTCCGGCACGAAGTTGCATGGGCTCTCCAAGGATGCGCGCGGCGCGTTGGAAATCGCCGGGATGGGTGATCTTTATATTGGTCTCATCGCCTTCGACGATGGTCACGTCAAGCCCTGCGGCGCGCGCCACGGCCACATCATCGGCAGCGTCGCCGTCATGGTTGCGGTGCGCCGCGAGGATTGGACCGAAATGGAACCCTTGCGGTGTCTGCGCGCGGAAAAGTCCGCTGCGATCCTGTGTTCCGGTGACCAGACCGCCGTCGCCGCGCCAAAGCGCGTCGGTGACGGGCAGAGCGGGCGCGGCACCGGGAGAGCCCTTGAGCGCCGCGATCACCCGGCTGATCAGGCTGTCGCTCACACAGGGGCGCGCAACGTCATGGATAAGCACCTGCGTTGTTGATCCGCCTTCGAGAGCTTCAAGACCGTTGAGAACCGACCCCGCGCGGGTATCACCCCCCGCCGTGACGACAAGCCCCGGAAGGGTGGGGGCCAAGGCCATGTCATCAGGGTGCAGGACAAGAACAATATGATCTATGTCAGGATGCGACGCGAACCGTGCGAGAGTGTGGCCGGTCACGCTTTGCGTGCCGATGGGTTGCCACTGTTTTGGCATCGGCCCACCGGCCCGGGTGCCTCGGCCAGCGGCCACGATGAGGGCGGCGGTTGTCATGCTGTCTGATAGCGCGCTGGTGCATAGCTGTGCAACACCGTCGAAAACTGCTTAAATTTTGTGCAGAAGGTGTGTATCAGCGTGATGAAGCTCCACATTTCTTGAAGGAATGCAGGGTTTGTCAGAAGCCTGCACCGTTGCACAAGGATTAGGCACGTGGCCCAAACCCTTTCCGATCTCGGACTGAACCCACCGGTTTTCCTGGCCCCGCTTGCGGGAATCACCGATCTGCCATTTCGCAACCTCGTATCGCGGTTCGGGGCCGGCCTTGTCGTGAGCGAGATGGTCGCGAGCCAAGAGATGGTTCAGGCAAAGCCCGGCGTGCGCGAGCGCGCCGAGCTTGGCTATGGCACCCAGAACACCGCGGTTCAGTTGGCCGGTCGCGAGGCGCATTGGATGGCCGAGGCCGCCCGGATGGTCGAAGCCAACGGCGCCCGTATCATCGACATCAACATGGGCTGTCCCGCAAAGAAAGTCACAAGCGGTAGCGGCACGGGCGCAAGCGGATCGGCCCTGATGAAGGATCTCGATCATGCGCTGTCGCTGATCGAGGCGGTGGTGGGCGCGGTTGATCTGCCCGTAACGCTCAAGACGCGGCTTGGTTGGGATGACAACATGCTGAATGCACCCGAGCTTGCCCGGCGGGCCGAGGCCGCAGGTGTGCGCATGATCACCATTCATGGCCGCACCCGCTGTCAGTTCTATAAGGGGCACGCGAATTGGAGCGCCATCCGGGCGGTCAAGGACGCGGTGGGTGTGCCGGTGGTTGCCAATGGCGACATCATCGACGTGTCAGACGCACGAACGGCCCTGAGCCAGTCGGGCGCGGATGGCGTGATGGTGGGCCGCGGGGCACAGGGCCGCCCCTGGACACTGGCGCGGATCGCCTGTGAGCTTTTTGGTGGGCCCGCCCCGGAGGTTCCACGCGATCACGCCTTTTGTGACATGGTTTCCGAACATTACGAAGAGATGCTCAGGTTTTATGGTTGTGATCTCGGGGTGCGTGTCGCGCGCAAGCATCTGGGCTGGTACATGGATGAGGCGAGCACAGGCGCGGGTCTGCGCAAGCGTATCCTGACCACGCGCTGCGCAAAGGAGGTCATGACGCTTCTGCCCGAGGCGCTATTGGCCCCGCAAAGGGCCGTGGCATGAGCGACACCGTTCAGGACGGACTGTGGTCTGCCTTGCCCGCGCCCGCGCTGATCCTTGATGGCGACGATACAATCGTCGCGGCGAACCCTGCCGCGGAATCATTTCTCAACTTGTCGAGCCGGGCCATCGTGGCGCGCCCGGTTTGGGACGTGATCGCGATTGACCCGCCACCCAATGCCGCGCTTGCACGGGCACGGGCACAGGGGGCGACACTTGTCGTCAATGACGCCGAGATGCGCGTGGCCTGGTCCAATCCGGTTGTGGTAACGGTCCATGTGGCGCCTTACAGCGCGGCGGCGGGTCAGATGTTGATGTTGGTCACGCCACATGACGCCGCAGGCCGGCTTGAGAGCCGGGGCGCACGGCCATCGACGGCGAAATCCGCAATAGGGATGGCCGAAATGCTGGCGCATGAGATCAAGAATCCGCTGGCCGGGATCACCGGTGCCGCCCAGTTGTTGTCCATGTCGCTGAGTGACGAGGACCGCGAGCTTACCGATCTGATCGTCGCCGAGAGTCGGCGCATCGTAGCACTTCTGGATCATGTGGAGCAGTTTGGTGATGTCCGCCCCCCGGTGCGGCGGCCCGTCAATCTGCATGATGTGCTCGATCGTGCGAAAAAGTCCGCATTACTTGGGGTCGCGGCGGATATGCGCATGACCGAAAGCTATGATCCCTCGTTGCCCGACGCGCATGGCGACGCCGATCAGTTGCTTCAGGTCGTGCTGAACCTGATCAAGAACGCTGCCGAAGCCGCGACGGGCGGATCGGGCACCATCACGTTGCGAAGCTATTTCGACCACGGGATGCGTCTGCGGGATATTGATGGCGTGCCCCGCGCCATTCCGCTTCAGATCGAGGTTGAAGACGATGGTCCCGGCCTGCCCGAGGATATCGCGGGAGATGTGTTCGCGCCTTTTGTCTCGGGACGAGAAAACGGCACGGGCCTTGGACTCGCGCTCGCCAACAAGATCATCACCGCACATGAGGGGCTGATCGGTGTGGTATCCGCCCCCGGCCGAACTGTGTTTCGGCTTTCGCTACCTGTGGCGCCGCGCGAAACGAAAGGATCGGAGTGATGGACGGGACCGTTTTGGTTGCTGACGATGACAGGACCATTCGCACGGTCCTGACGCAGGCGTTGACGCGGGCGGGGTGCAAGGTTCACGCCACGTCATCGCTCACGACGCTGATGCGGTGGGTCGAAGAGGGGCGCGGCGATGCGGTGATCTCGGATGTGGTCATGCCGGATGGCAACGGGCTTGAGTTGCTGCCCCGCATTTCGCAGATACGCCCCGGCCTGCCGGTTATTGTGATCTCGGCGCAGAATACCATCATGACCGCCATCCGCGCGACCGAGGCCGAGGCGTTCGATTATCTGCCCAAACCCTTCGATCTGCCGGAACTCATGCGTCGGACGGGGGCCGCGCTTGATGCCGGGCACGTGCGCGGCAAGACGCCGGATGTGCCACCGGACCGGCCCGAGGAGCTTCCACTGGTGGGCCGGACACCCGTGATGCAGGCGCTTTATCAGGGGGTCGCGCGGATCGTGAATATTGACCTTCCGGTGCTGATCCGTGGTGAAACCGGGGCAGGTAAATCGCTTCTGGCGCAGGCAATTCATGACCTGTCCGAACGGCGTGGCGCGCCCTTTGTGACGGTCGGGCCGACGGGTTTGGAGGATGTCGACGCCATTGCCGCGCGCGTCGGGCGGGGCACGATGGTTCTTGACGGGCTTGAGCGGTTCGACGCTCAGGCGCAGGTGCGCGCGCTTCTGCTGCTTGAGGCTTGCAAGGGCGCGCGGGTGATCAGCACGATGCAGGAGACCGGGTTCGCGGCGTTGAACGATGATCTCTACTACCGTCTCAGTGGTGCCGTGCTGGACATGCCGCCTCTGCGGGAACGCACTGACGACATCGAACCGCTTGCCGCGCATGTGCTGGCCGGGCTGAGCGGGGCGACACGCGGCATCGATGCGGCGGCGGCGGACCTGTTGCGGCGTTACGGCTGGCCGGGAAATGTGCGTCAGCTTGAGAACCTCTTGCGGCACGCGGCCCTTGATGCCCGCGAACCACAGCTTGGCCGCGCCGAGATCGAACCGCTTCTGGCCACACAGCCGGACGCGCCTGCGGCCATGGGAACTGAGGGTGAAACGCTGTCTGATTCGGTGGCCAATCACCTGAGCCGATACTTCGATATGCATGGTGGAATGCTTCCGCCGGCTGGTCTTTACCCTCGGATTCTTCGAGAAATCGAACATCCTCTGATCGAGATCGCGCTTGAAGCGACAGGCGGAAATCAGGCCAAGTGCGCCGAACTTCTCGGGATCAACCGCAATACGTTGCGCAAGAAAATGACCGAGTTGGATATTCGCGTGACACGCCGTCGCAAGTTGATGTAAAAGAGCAACATACCTGTGGCGAAAAGGGAGCAGTGCCGCCGACCGCTACCATATTTGGTGGCCTGTGCAGCGCGCGACGCGATTTGAGGGGGAGGGCAGTGGCCGCGAGGGCACGCAAAGTAAGTTGGGATCGAGTGGTCCGACTGCGCAGGATGCGCCTTTTGCAGACAGTGGCCACGGTTGGCCTGTTCGCGATTGGGCCGGTTCTTGCGCTCGTGACCTATCTGGTGATGGGGCCGCTGGATCAGGGGGCGTCTTCGAACGTCCTGCGCATCGTCCTGCTTAGCGATCTTATCTATGTCATCATTGTTGCCGCGCTGGTGTTGCAGCGGGTCGTGCAAATGGTGGCCGCACGGCGCCGGCATTCGGCGGGGTCGCGGCTTCATCTTCGGCTCACGGGTGTGTTCGCCATCATGGCGCTGATGCCCACCGTTACCGTGGCCGTTTTTGCCACGCTCAGCGTGAATATGGGCCTTGAGGCATGGTTTTCGGACCGCGTTGGCCGCGTGGTCAGCAATTCGGTGGCCGCGGCCCAAGCCTATGAGGAAGAGCACCGCCGCGACCTGATCACTGATGCGCGCGCGCTCGCCTCGATCATCAACGCGACCAAGCGCGCGACCGTTTTTCTGGATGATGGCGACATCCGCAAGGTGCTGTCGGATGGGCAGCGGGGCATTCAGCGGGGGCTGCGCGAAGCGTTCGTTGTCGACGGCACCGGCACGATCCGCGCGCGGGGTGAAAACTCTTATCTGTTCGACTTTGAGAAACCGACGCCAGAGCAGATAGACCGCGCACAGGAGGAAGGGGCCATCGTCATTCAGGACTGGGTGAACAACGAATTCCGCGCCCTCATGCCGCTGGTGACGATCCCGGACCGCTATCTCTATGTCAGTCGGAACGTAGACGGTGAAATCCTCAACCTTCTGGACGAGACTCAGGAAACCGCCGCCTTTTATCGCCAGCGAGAGAGTGAACGGGGCCGCGTCCTGTTTGAATTCGGGCTGGTTTATGTGGGGTTCGCTGTCATCCTGATTCTGGCTGCGATCTGGCTTGGTATGTGGTTTGCCGAACGCCTGTCCCGGCCCGTCGGACGGCTGGCCAGCGCCGCGCAAAGGGTCGGAGATGGCGATCTTGATGTGCAGGTCCGCGAAGAGGACGGCGATGATGAGATTTCCATGATGGGCCGGTATTTCAACAAGATGACCCGCCAGCTCAAGGAGCAGCGCAACGACCTGCTGGCGCGCTCGGAACAGATCGAGCGGCGGCGAAGACTGTTCGACTCGGTGCTGGGATCGGTGTCGTCGGGGGTTGTCGGGCTTGATGCCAAGGGGCGCGTGACCTTTGTGAACCGCGCCGCCGAACGCCTGCTCGACTGGCAACAGGACCGGCAGAGTGTTCCGTTGTCGCTGGCGGTGCCGGAGTTCGCCGAACCGTTCGAACGGCTGAGCGCGAACGGGGGCGGCTTTGTTCAGGACGAGATCCGGGTGAGCCGGGGAGGCACGCAGGAAAACCTTCTTGTGCGCATGTCCGAGCGTCTGAGCGAAGAAGGCGAGCTGGAAGGTTACGTGGTCGCCTTCGACGATGTGACCGACCTTGTCAGCGCGCAGCGCATGGCGGCGTGGGGCGACGTGGCGCGGCGGATCGCGCATGAGATCAAGAACCCGCTGACCCCGATCAAGTTGAGTGCCGAACGGACGCGGCGCAAGTTCTCGAAGTTGCTGGACGCGGAGAACGCCGAGGCGCTGACGCAGATGACAGAGGTGATCGTGCGCCAGACCGATGACCTTCGCCGGATCGTGGACGAGTTTTCCAAGTTCGCACGCATGCCGGAACCCGAGCGGCAACGCGAAAGCCTGTCACAGCTTATCCGCGAGGCGGCCATGCTTCAGGAGGCGGGCCAGCCGGAGGTGCGCTTCGAGACGGATTTCACCGACGAGGAGATGCGCGCCGATCTTGACGCGACGATGATCAGTCAAGCGCTGACCAACCTGATCAAGAACGCCGGGGAAGCCATTGAAACCCGACAGGAAAAGATGGATGACGATTTCACGCCCACAATTCGCATCAGCAGCGGAATCGAGGGCGGACGGGCCGTGATCCGTATCGCCGATAACGGCATCGGCCTTCCCGAAGACAAGGCCAGACTTTTTGAACCTTATGTCACCACACGCGACAAGGGCACCGGCCTTGGCCTGCCTATCGTGAAGAAGATCATCGAGGAACATGGCGGCACGCTGACGCTTGAGGATGCTCCGGCCTTTGAGCCGGATGCGCATCGTGGGGCGATGGCTGTCGTCACGCTTGAGCTTGTGTCCGAGCCACAAGCTCTTCAGCCACAACGTGAGGCAGTTTAGGGGGTAGTGGAATGAGTGATATTCTGATTGTCGATGACGAGCGCGATATTCGCGAATTGATCTCGGACATTCTTGAGGACGAGGGGTATGCCACGCGGCTTGCCGGGAATTCCGACGATGCGATGGCGGCCGTGGCCGAGGCGCAGCCTGCGCTCCTGATCCTTGATATATGGCTCAAGGACAGCAACATGGATGGCATTGATATCCTGAAGGCGGTCAAACGTGACTATCCGGATGTGCCAGTGGTCATCATTTCGGGGCATGGCAATATCGAGATCGCCGTGGCCGCGATCAAACAGGGCGCCTATGACTTCATCGAAAAGCCCTTCAACATAGATCAACTTCTGGTAGTGATCCGGCGCGGGATGGAAACCAGCCGACTGCGCCGCGAGGTGCAGACGCTTAAACGCCGTGACACCGGACCGGCGGAAATGCTTGGGGACAGTTCGGTGTTCCGCGCACTTCTGAGCCAGCTCGACAAGGTCACGCGCTCGAACGGGCGGGTGATGCTTTCGGGGCCGCCGGGCTCGGGCAAGGAGTTGGCGGCGCGTTATATTCATGCCAACTCCACTCGCGCCGAGGGGCCGTTCATAAGTGTCGGCTGTGCCACCATCGAAGCCGACCGGATGGAAGAGGTTCTCTTTGGCCGCGAAAGTGAGGAGCGCGGTGTCGAACCCGGCCTGCTGGAAGAGGCAAATGGCGGTGTGATCTATTTCGACGAAGTGGCCGATATGCCTATTGGCACACAGTCCAAGATATTGCGCGTGCTCGTTGATCAGCAATTCCTGCGCGTTGGTGGCTCGGACAAGGTTCAGGTGGATCTCCGGGTCATTTCCTCGACCAGCCGCGACCTTGAATCCGAGATCGCCGCCGAACGGTTCCGCCGTGAACTTTATCACCGTCTCAATGTGGTGCCGATCACCGTGCCGTCACTTGAGGAGCGGCGCGACGACATTCCGCTTCTGGCCACCCATTTCATCGAGGGGCTGCACAAGACCCAAGGCCTCCCGCTGCGCAAGCTCAAGGATGACGCGGCCGCGCTTCTTCAGACGATGCCGTGGCCGGGCAATGTGCGCCAGTTGCGCAACGTCATCGAGCGCGTGCTGATCCTTGGCGATGGCAATGGCGAGATCGAGTCATCCGAGCTTCCCGGTGAGACGGAGGCTGTTGTCGAGGATGGTCGCGTCGTGCTTTCGGGGTCGCTTGCCACCATGCCCCTGCGCGAGGCGCGCGAAGCGTTCGAGCGAGAATATCTGCTGACCCAGATCAACCGTTTCGGGGGAAATATCAGCCGCACCGCCGAATTCGTCGGCATGGAACGCAGCGCGCTGCACCGCAAGCTCAAGTCACTGGGTGTGGTGACCGGGGCAAAGTCGGGTGCGCGGGTCGCCAAAGTGGCCGATGCCGAGGCGTCCTGACCCTTCGACGCGGTGTGTTAGGCGGCGAATTGCGTTGACCCACAAGCTGCAACCTGCGATGCAAAAAGCCCCCGGGAAGCATCTTATAGGGCTGGCATGAAGGTCATAATTTGTGGCGCGGGACAGGTTGGCTGGCAAATTGCGCGGCACCTGTCCGGCGAGAAGAACGACGTGACCGTGGTGGACAACAACGCCGATCTGGTGCGGCGTGCCACCGATACGCTTGATGTGCGGGGGCTTGCCGGATTCGCCAGCTACCCGGATGTGCTTGACCGGGCCGGGGCGCGTGACGCGGACATGATCATCGCCGCCACCTATTCCGACGAGGTCAACATGGTGACCTGTCAGGTGGCGCATTCGGTCTTCAATATCTCGCGCAAGATCGCGAGGTTGCGTAGCCAGTCCTATCTGGACGCGATCTATTCCGACCTTTATCGCCGCGACCACATGCCCATCGACGTGGTGATCAGCCCCGAACGCGAAGTGGCCGAGGCGGCGTTGCGGCGACTCAAATCACCGGCAGCGTTCGACAGCGAAGGATTTCTCGACGATCAGGCACAGCTCATGGGGCTCAGGCTCGATGAGGATTGTCCGGTGCTCTACACGCCTCTGCGGCAGCTCAGCGATCTTTTCTCGACGCTGCGTGTCATTGTCCTTGCGGTACGGCGCGAGGGGCGGCTTTTCGCGCCCGAGGCCGGGGATCAGCTTTTTGCCGGGGACGAGGCGTATCTCTTCGCTCCGAATGAGGATGTGCCGCGAATGCTCGAGGTGTTCGGCAAGAAATCGAAACGGCAGGAGAAGGTGGTCATTCTCGGTGGCGGCAACGTGGGCCTTACCGTGGCGCAGGCGCTTGAGGATCGCGGTGGCGGCATCCGTGCCAAGGTGATCGAACGCAACCGCCAAAGCGCGGAGCGGGCCGCAGACGCGCTCGAGAGGACAATCGTCCTGCATGGTGACGCGCTTGACGCGACCTTGCTGAACGAGGCCGGGGTGGGCCGCGCCGACGCGGTGCTGGCGGTGACGGACGATGACAAGACCAACCTGCTCGCGGCGGTGCGGGCCAAGGCCGAGGGATGCCCGCTGGCCATTTCGCTAATCAACGATCCGACGCTTGTGCCATTGATGGAGCCGATGGGCATCGACGCCTATATCAATCCGCGCGCCACCACCGTCAGTTCGATTTTGCGCCATATCCGGCACGGTCGCGTGCGAGGGGTCTATTCCATTGGCGATTCCGAGGCCGAGGTGATCGAGGCGCAGGTGCTGTCGACCTCTTCGGTGGCCGGGACGCATATTCGCGACATCGACTTTCCCGAAGGCGTTCTGGTCGGGGCGGTCAAAAAGGGGGACGAGATACATCAGCCCACCGGCGGCCTGAGGATCGAGGAAGGCGACGTTCTGGTAATCTTCGCGCTGTCTTCGGACGTGCCCGCGGTTGAGCGGCTTCTTCAGGTCTCGATCGATTTCTTCTAGGGCCGCATCATGACCGCCCTTCTTGCCAGACTTCCGCTTTTTCTGATCCTCGCGGCCATATCCTGTGTTGCGATGATGGTGCCCGCGTTGCATGCGCTTTTGAACGATGATCACACGATCGCGCGGAGCTTTCTTTATTACGGGCTGATCGGGCTGGCCTTTATCGCGCTGATCGGCATCACTCTGAGCGCTCGGCCCCGCCGCAGCTCGAGCGATCTGGCCAATCTGCTTGGGCTTTTCCTGACCTTCACGCTGCTGCCCGTATTTCTCGCGTTGCCGTTCTACGAAGGGCTGGGCACGACCGCGTTCGTGAACGCCTATATCGAAATGGTGTCCTGCCTCACCACGACAGGCGCGACCTTTTTCGACGCGCCCGAGCGACTTGCCGACAGCTTGCATCTTTGGCGCGGGATCGTTGGCTGGCTTGGCGGGATGTTGATGTGGGTGGCGGCCTCGGCGGTTCTGGCACAGCTCAATCTTGGTGGCTTCGAGGTGACGGCGACCGCGGAACCGGGGCAGGGCGGCACGCGGCTTGACCAGTTTCAGCGCGCAGGCGCCGCCAAGCGTCTTGGGCGGTCCGCCGTGGCACTCGTCCCGATCTATTCAGGACTGACCGTGATCCTTTGGCTATGCCTTGTTGTGGGCGGTGACCGGCCCCTTGTGGGCGTGATTCACGCCATGTCCACGATGGCCACAAGCGGGATTTCCCCGATCGGCGGCCTGTCCGAAGCGCGATCTGGTCTTGCGGGCGAGATGGTCATTTTCCTCTTTCTCAGCTTTGCTCTGTCACGTCTGACCTTTTCGTCCGACACCATGACGGCCAGCCGGCCGGGGCTTCTGCATGATCCGGAATTCCGGCTGGGCGCGGCGCTGGTCATCGGGGTGCCGCTTCTGATCTTCCTGCGGCATTGGCTGGGCGCGCTCGAGGTGCAGGACGACGAAAACCTTTCAAACGCGTTGCGGGCTCTTTGGGGGGGTGCGTTCAGCGTGCTGTCTTTCCTTTCGACAACAGGATTCGAGAGCGGCGATTGGGATGTGGCGCGCGGATGGTCCGGGCTGAGCACGCCCGGCCTGATCCTGATGGGGTTGTCGCTGATTGGTGGCGGGGTCGCCACAACCGCGGGCGGGGTCAAGCTGCTTCGGGTCTATACGCTCTACCTTGCGGGGCAGCGCGAGATGGAGCGGCTCGTGCATCCGTCCTCGGTGGGACGGGCAGGGGCACGAAGCCGCCGTATCCGGCGCCAAGGCGCCTTTGTCGCATGGATATTTTTCATGCTTTTCGCGCTTTCACTGGCGCTTTTGACGGTGATATTCGCGGCGTTCGGAATAGATTTCGAGAATGCCGTCGTGCTGGCCATTGCCGCATTGTCGACGACCGGACCCTTGGTTCAGGCTGCGTCTGAGATACCCATCGTTCTGGTCGAGATCGAGCCGATGGCAAAGTTAGTGCTTGGTGCTGCGATGGTGGTTGGGCGACTTGAGACGCTGGCTATCATCGCGCTGCTCAATCCGGGTTTGTGGCGGAGCTGAGGCGCAAGAAGAGCGCATCGGAAACATATTGCCGCCCAACGAATTGATTTTGGGGCTGGAAACACCCGCGAATGGTCTCCATACTCGTCTAAGATTCACGAAGATGCCGATACGCGGCACCACGCAAGAACAAAGGCTTTGGAACCATATGGCTTCTGACCGTCAAAACCTGCAGGACGTATTTCTCAATCAGGTGCGAAAAACCAAGACGCCGGTTACGGTGTTCCTTATCAACGGTGTGAAATTGCAGGGTGTTATTACCTGGTTTGACAATTTCTGCATTCTTCTGCGCAGGGACGGACAATCACAGCTTGTCTACAAGCATGCGGTCTCGACGATCATGCCATCCCAGCCGATCAACCTTTATGATGGTGACGAGGACGCGTGACGTCAACTGAGCCAGTGGCAACCCGGGCGTGGGTGCTGCATCCCGATATCAGCGGACAGGATGCCGCGCGCGATCCCGAGCGCGCGCTAGAAGAGGCCGTAGCGCTTGGTGAGGCGCTTCCGGGACTCGAAATCCTTGGGTCCGAGATCATCCGCTTGCCGCGGCCCCATCCCCGCGCGCTTTTCGGATCGGGCAAGATCGAGGAACTGAAAGCCCGGCTTGAGGCGAACGAGGTGGGTCTGGTTCTGATTGACGGTCCCGTGACGCCCGTGCAGCAGCGCAACCTAGAAAAGGCGTGGGGCTG
Source organism: Roseovarius sp. E0-M6 (assembly GCF_037083845.1). NCBI lineage: Bacteria > Pseudomonadati > Pseudomonadota > Alphaproteobacteria > Rhodobacterales > Roseobacteraceae > Roseovarius > Roseovarius sp. E0-M6. The sequence continues at coordinate 661,229 of NZ_JBAPLA010000001.1, forward strand.
CAAGCTTCTTGATCGCACCGGTTTGATCCTTGAAATTTTCAGCGATCGCGCCGCCACCCGTGAAGGTGTGCTTCAGGTCGAAATGGCCGCGCTCAGCTATCAGCGCACGCGGCTGGTGCGGGCCTGGACCCACCTCGAGCGACAGCGCGGGGGCCTTGGTTTCGTTGGCGGACCGGGCGAAACCCAGATCGAGGCGGACCGCCGCGCCATTGACGATCAGCTCGTGCGACTGCGCCGACAGTTGGAGAAGGTGGTTAAAACCCGCACCCTGCACCGGGCCTCGCGGGCCAAGGTGCCGTTTCCGATTGTTGCACTGGTGGGATATACCAACGCGGGTAAATCCACGCTCTTCAACCGGCTGACCGGATCTGACGTGATGGTCAAGGATATGCTCTTTGCCACGCTTGATCCGACCATGCGCAAAGTATCGCTTCCGCATGGCGGGCCGGACGTGATCCTGTCGGACACGGTGGGGTTCATCTCGGATTTGCCGACCGAACTGGTCGCTGCGTTTCGCGCCACGCTCGAAGAGGTGGTGAGCGCAGACCTCATCGTGCATGTGCGCGACATCTCCCACCCCGAAACCGAAGAACAGGCGGCGGACGTTGAGACGATCCTGGAAGGGTTGGACATAAACGAGGCGACGCCTCGGCTTGAGGTGTGGAACAAGGCCGACCTTTTGTCGCCCGAAGATGCAGAAACCCGCCGCACGCTTGGGGACAGGCGCGACGATGTCGTTCTCTTGTCCGCAATCACCGGCGCCGGGCTCGGGGAGTTTGTCGAACATGCGACCGATGCGCTCACCACCGCTCAGGTCGAGGTCACGGTAACGCTCGGCTTCGATGAAGGCCGCAAACGAGCGTGGCTTTACGATCAGGGCATTGTCGAGGCCGAACGGCAGGGCGAGCACGGCTGGGAGTTTGACGTGCGCTGGACCGTGCGTCAGGCGGGGGCCTTCGAGGCGCTGTAAGGCGCTGACCCGTCTTGGACGCGTCAGTCGCGTGGTGTCGGCGTGAGACGTGTGACGCCCACGGATGCGGCCCGTGCCAGATCGGGATCCAAAGACATCGGAATGTATTCACCGCGCCGCCATAGCTGTGCCATGTCATCGTAGTGACGACTCAGGAAATGACCGGACTGACCGGTGGAGATCATGAAAACGCTGCTGTCGGGGTCGGCAAAATCATAAACGCCCCGATAGCCCGCGCCATGCACGTTGGCAAAGGGGTTGTCGCCAGTTCCGCTGGTGCGACCACGCAGAAGCGTGTTGTCTCCGCCCGAAGTCGATTGGCGGATATTCACGAAATAGCGCAGCACCGGCACCTCGCCCAGAACCTGATGATCATGCGTGGCCTGATGCAGGTCGCCCCACCGCAGCGATTCGAGCGCGGACCCATAGCGATCGCTGATCCAGACAAGTGCGTCATCAAGTGCTTGCCGCGAAATGTCGGTGCAGGTTTCGACGGGGCTCGATTGCTGCACGTCGCACCATTTCGCGGCCCCGTCCACGTCGCGATAGGCACGCTCGATAAAGACGGGGTCGGCATGGGTGAATTCGTCCGCCAGCGGGCCGAGCTCGTCCTTGGTCAGCCGTTGTTGTAGGGCGCGAAGCCAAGCGGCATAGATCAGGGGTTCAGGCCGGTGCTCGTTCATCTCGCCGTTCCAGTCGGCCAGAAGGGCCAGCGCATCCTGACGCAAGCGTTCCGTGGTGCCTTCGGGCGCGGGATCACCGGTGAACCAAAGATCCGCGCCGATCAGCGGCAGGATTGACCGCGCGGTGAAACTCACGGTGTCGAGCTGACCCTCGATAAAGCTGTCGCGGGTATGGACTTCACGGCCTTGCATCAGGCGCTTCCATCTGTTGATCCGCTGCGTATCGCCCCAGACATAACTCACATGGAGGGGGAACGGTCGGTCCACCGTCTTGTTGTTGGTGTTGCCGAGGATGCCACCCGAGGGACTCACGAATTCCGGGTTCGAGGAATAGGGCAGCCGCCCTTGCCAGCGGTTTCGCGTGATCCAGCCCCGGGCGGGCATGCGGCCCTTGCTTTCATGTGCGGCATCGCGTTTGGGCATGGCGCCGACCATCTTCATCGCGATGGCGTCCTGATCCACGAGGGTGAGGTTCTGGGCCGGGGAGATATATTTCTCGCCCGCGTCGAGGGCCTGGGTGACGGTGCGGGCGCGCATCAGCTCGAGGGCCGCGCTCATCGTGGTGTCGCGACGGCTTAGCGCCGTCCATGAGAGGGAGGAGACATGGCCCTTGGGTGTCACGGTGCCAAGGTCGAACTGCGAGCCGGGCAACACCGGGCCGTTTTCGGTCCACCGCAATGTCAGGGTGACGGGGTCACCATCCGCGATTTCGATGATGGACTGCCGCGTCTCGAAAGGTTTGAAACCTTCAGGTGTCTGATATTCCTCGGGATTTACGGGGTTGAGGCGCTCGATAAAGACGTCTTGATCATCAAGATAGGCCGACGTGACGCCCCAGCCCAGTTCGGCACTGCGGCCCACGAGAATGGCGGGCACACCGGGGATTGTTCCGCCGATGACGCCGCCTGTGGTGAGTTCGAGCCGGGCCAGATACCAGATAGAGGGCGCGGAGAACCCCAGATGAGGATCGTTGGCCAGAAGAGTGCCGCCCGAGGCGGACCGGCTTGTCGCCGCGGCCCAGGCGTTGGATGCTCCAGCCAGTTCGGGCCGGTGCACAGGCGACAGAGGGTGATCGGGCCAAGGCTTGGATTCGGCGAAGCGCGGCAAGCTTCCGGCGGGGAACAGTGAGGAATATTTGGGCAGAGCGGCGATACCGTCACCGGGCGCGTCGGGCAGAATATCCTCGATCATTTCGGGATTGTCCAACGCAAGAGAGACCCGTGCGCGCCGCACCTCACTGGCCAGATGTCCCGACAATTGAAGCGCCATGAGCTTGATAATCGAGATGGAGTCGGCGGGTTGCCACGGCGAGATCGGCGCGTTGAAGATGAACATCTCGGGCGCGCCACGGCCAAGCGCCCGTTCGTTGATCTCGGCCAGACGTGCATTCACGCCTGCGGAATACGCGTTCAGTGCAATGAGCGTATCGGCGTTCTGGGCCCCGACCGAGGCCCGGGCAGTGTTATAAAGATCAAGCCTTTTCAGTAGTTTATCTACAGGCAGCGTGCGCGTTCCGAACACTTCCGAGAGGCGCCCCTGTGCGGTGCGGCGCAGCATGGTCATCTGCCAAAGCCGATCCTGTGCATGAGCATAGCCAAGACCGAAATAAGCGTCGGCGTCGCGGCTGGCGAAGACATGGGGGACGTTGGCGTTGTCGCGGACGATCTCGACCGGGGTGATCAGACCGTCGACGGCAAGATCCTTATCGTATTCCGGCAGCGAGCGAGACAGCAAGAAATAGAACACCAGCACCGCGAGCAGCGCCAGCCCAAGCACGACACCCACGCCGCGCACCATCCATTTGAGCACAGCCGTCATGGCCCGCCTCTTTGCCCTTGCAATCGTTTCAGGGCATAGTCAGAAATCCGGAGCAAGACAATGGAAAGGGTGGGAATTATGGCGAAACTGGCGTTTCTGGGCCTTGGCGTGATGGGCTATCCGATGGCGGGGCATTTGCAGGCCAAGGGGCATGAGGTCACCGTTTATAACCGCACCGCCGCGAAGGCCGAAGCATGGGTGGCCGAGCATGGCGGGACGATGGCGCCCACCCCGCGCGAGGCTGTTGCGGGTGCGGATTTCGTCATGGCCTGCGTGGGCAATGACGACGATCTGAGGGCCGTGTGTCTTGGCGCGGATGGTGCTTTCAAGGGTATGAAAGAAAACGCTATTTTCGTGGACCACACCACGGTTTCGGCGCGTGTTACCGCCGAGATGAACGCAGCCGCCACCAAGGTGGATCTTGGATTTGTCGACGCGCCCATTTCCGGCGGACAGGCGGGGGCCGAGAACGGCGTTCTGTCAGTCATGTGTGGTGGTGACGCCGCGCATTACGATGCCGCCGAGCCGATCATCGGCTGTTATGCCCGCATCTGCCGCCGCATCGGCGAGAGTGGTGCCGGACAGATGACCAAGATGTGCAACCAGATCGCGATTGCGGGGTTGGTTCAAGGTTTGAGCGAAGCCCTTCATTTCGCGGAGAAATCCGGCCTTGATGGACGTGCTGTCGTGGAGGTGATCAGCCAAGGCGCAGCCGGAAGCTGGCAGATGTCGAACCGCTATGAAACCATGTTGGATGATGAGTTCGAGCATGGCTTCGCGGTGGACTGGATGCGCAAGGATCTGGGCATCTGTCTGGACACTGCGGACGAGAACGGTGCCTCGCTTCCGGTGACGGCGTTGGTCGATCAGTTTTACAAGGATGTGCAGAAGATGGGTGGTGGTCGTTGGGACACGTCGAGCCTCGTCAAGCGGCTGCGCAAGCTTGGGTAAGCGGAACGGTTAACGTGGCGCCCGATACGTCGGTATCATGTCGGTATTCACGTCTGTATCGCGTCGGTGTCAGGTGAGTCGCGCCAACCGTTTCGGCAGCGCGCGCACCCCCAACCGCCCGGCACGAATAGACGGGTGAGCCCCGGACCGCGCGGCGCTTAGTCCAGCGCGGTCAGATCGCGGTATTCACCGTAAGCCTTGGCATGGGCGCGGTAGCTTTCGATGACGCGTTTGAACATCGGGTCTTGGGCGGATTTCTCGGCGTAGACCTCGTTCGTGGCGGCGCGCAGCGCGTCAAGCACCGGATCGGGAAATCGCGCGACGGTGACGCCGTTGGCGCGAAAGTCATCAAGCACCGCCGCCTGTGCGCCCGCAGCGGCACCAAGGGCAAAGAGGTTGGCATCGTTGCATGCGGTTTCGATCGCAAGGCGCTGTGGATCGCTGAGCGCGTCCCATTTCGTCTTGTTCATGTAGAACTCGATGAAGCCCGCGGGCTGATGCCAGCCGGGAAAGTAATAAGTCTTGGCCACCTTGTCGAAGCCCAGCAACCGGTCCACGAGTGGAAAGCTCAGTTCGGTCGCATCAAGCCGCCCGGTTTCCAGCGATGTCGAGATTTCGCCGGTGGGCAGAGACATCGCGTTCGCGCCAAGCTTGGCCAGAATGGCGCCGCCAAGGCCGCCGATGCGGATGTTGAGGCCCTTGAAGTCCTCAGGCGTGTTGATCTCGGTGGTATACCAACCCCCGGCCTCGGAGAGGATGACGCCGCAGGCCATCGGCACGAGGTTGTAGGGTTCGTAAATCTCGCGCCAGAGTTCGAGCCCGCCGCCATGGTTGAGCCAGCTTATGTAGGAAAGCGGGTCGCCCCCGAAAGGCACCGATCCAAAGAGCGCGGCGGCGGGCTCCTTGCCGCTGGCGTATGAGGCAAAGGACCAGCCCGCGTCGATGGCGCCGACGCTTACGTTGTCGAAGATTTCGAAGGGTGGGCTCAGTTCACCGGTGAGAAGGTAGTCGAATTCAACCTCGCCGCCAGTGAGGGTGGCAACAGTGTCGACAAAGCGTTCGGCGGTGGGGTTCAGCACGGGCAGCGGGCCGAAGGCCGACTGCAACGTGAAACTTTCCGCATGGACCGAGGTGGAGGCGAAGGCGAGGGCGGCGAGGATCGTGCGTTTCATGTCTGTCTCTCCATTTAATGCTATTCGAGCATGATGTGACACGCTTGCCAACACGGAACCGCGTCAAGGCCCCGGCTGTTGAGGTTGAAACCGCGTTACAGAAAAGGAGACGACCCCATGCCTTGCCCAATTCGCACCGCCGCTGCAGGCCTTGCCGCTGTTATCCTCGCGCCGCCGGCCTTGGCACAGGAGGCTTCCGCCTTCGAACTGGCCGGCCATGGCGAATACGGCCTCTACCTTACCGATCCCGCAGGACGGCCGGTCTATGCTTTCATTTCTGAACGGGGCACGGCCACAGACGGCCTGCCATCGCTGGAGAGTTGTGGCGAGTCTTGCCGGGAGGATTGGCCGCCGGTGACCGCATCGGAAACACCGACGGGTGCGCAGAGCCTTCGGGCCGACCTCTTTGGGCGGGTCAGCGACGAGGCCGCCGGTGAGGTTGCGACCTATAATTCCTGGCCGCTTTTCTATTACGCCCATGAAGACCCCGACACTGAAGGGCCAGATGGTCACGCGATCAGCACCTATGGCGGCTGGTGGGCCCTGATCGCCCCTGATGGCGAGCCGATTCGCACCGGTGTCATGCCGGGCGCAAATGTGGATGGCTGAGCAGCGGCACGCGGTCAGGTCAGCCCGGTGACGAGGCCGGGCCACAGAATGAGAAGCGCGAGCACGAGGAGTTGCAGCGCGATAAAGGGGATCACGCCGCGATATATATCGCGTGTGGTGAGCTGGTCGCCCGCCGCGCCCCGAAGGTAGAAAAGCGAGAAACCGAATGGCGGGGTGAGAAACGAGGTTTGCAGGTTCACCGCCACGAGGATGCCGAACCAGATCAGGAGCGCCTGACCCGAGAGTCCGTTGCCGAAGTCGAGACCGGCGATGATCGGTGCGAAGATCGGTATCAGAATAAGCGTGATCTCGAGCCAGTCGAGCACGAACCCCAGAACGAAGATCGCGGCCATGACCACGGCAAGCACCACGTATGGCGACGTGCCGAAGGCGGTGACACCTGCCTCGACAAGGTCATCACCGCCAAGACCCTTGAAAACCGCCGAGAAACAGGTGGCACCGATCATGACGAAGAGCACCATCGCGGTGGTTGTCACGGTGCGCCGAGCCGCGGCGAGAATGGTTGCGCGGCGAAACCGACCATATAGCGCCGTGATGAGAACCGCGCCGAACGCGCCGAGACCGCTGGCTTCGGTGGGGGTGGCGAGGCCGGCGATGATCGAGCCCAGCACAGCCACGACAAGCCCCAGCAGCGGCCCGAGGTCAAGCAGCAGCCGCAGGGGTGCGACGCGTGTCTCGCGGCCTATGGGTGGCAGGCCGCGCGCGCGCCAAAAGACGAGCGCCGCATAGGCCAACACGAGCAACAGGCCCGGCCCGATGGCACCCGCGAACATCGACGGCACCGGCGCGCCCAGTTGATCGCCCAGCACGATGAGCATCACCGAGGGCGGTATCAGAATGGCCAGCGTGCCCGACGCCGCCACCAGCCCGGCGGCGGAGGCCGTATCGAATCCTGCCTCGTCAAGGCGCGGCAGCGCGAGAAGCGCAAGCAGCACCACCGACGCCCCGACGATCCCCGAGGAGGCCGCGAGCAGGACGCCGATCACCAGCACCGAAAGGCCCATGCCCGCGGCACTGCCGCCAAGCGCCTGTTGTGCGGCGCGCAGGCTGCGTTCCGCGACGCCCGACATTTCGAGCACCAACCCCATGAAAATGAACATGGGAATCGCAACGAGGAGCCAATTCGACAGCACGTTGGCGTAGATGCGGCTTGTCAGGAGGCTGAAATATGCGGTGGGCAGGTCCGAGATCAGCACGAAGAGCGCCGCCGCGCCGCCAAGCACCATGCCGACCCGATACCCAAGGAGGATGCCGGTCAGTGTGAGCGCGGCCATGGCAAGGGGCAGGGCGGTGTCGATCATCGCGCGTCACGAAGCAGGCGCAGGGTGTCGATCACGACCGCCAGCGCCAGAAGCGCAAGCCCGAGCGGCAGCAGTGCCTTGACCAGCCACAGATCGATGAGACCGCCATTGCGCGATCCTTCGTCCGAGCTCCAGGCGCGGAGCATGAACCCCGATGCGGCGGGCAGCATGAGCGCGAAGAACGGCAGCGCAAACAGCAGATGCCCCAGCAGATCGACGCGCGCGCGCCACCGGGGGCTGCGCGACTGATAAAGGAAATCGACGCGCACATGACCTGCGCCGAGCCAGACCAGGCCCGCAGGCAGAAGTCCGATGATCACAAGCAGGTGCCATTGCAGATCGAGCAGGGAATTGAGCGTGATCGCGGGGCCGAAGAAGGTGCGGGCATGGTCGAACGTGATGACCGGGTTCATGTCGAGCGCGCTCAGCGTGACCTGTGCGACAATGGCCAGCATCAGCGCGATAACGGCCCAGTCGAGCAGCCCGAGACAGATGGCGATGACACGCGCGATCATGCGCCCCCCTTCAAATTCCTGAACCATCATGGAACTGTAACGCAGCGGCGGGTGCAACGCTTTAATGGAGGGACATGATGGATATTGACCGGATCAGGGCCGAGACGCCTGCCTGCCGCGAGGTGCTGCATTTCAACAATGCGGGCGCATCTTTGATGCCTGCGCCGGTGGTTGCGGCGCTTCAGAATGTGCTGAACGAGGAGATTGCGCTTGGCGGATACGAGGCCGAGCGCCGCGCGACTGCCGACCTTGAGGCGTTCTATACCGAGTTCGCGGCCTTGCTGAATGCCGACCCGGACGAGATTGCCTATGTCGAGAATGCGACGCGAGCCTGGGACATGGCGTTCTACGGGATAGATATTGGCCCCGGAGATCGGGTGATCACCCACGGGTCGGAATATGTCTCGAATTACCTTGGGCTTTTGCAACAGGCGCGGCGGCGGGGGTTTAAAATCGACCTCGTGCCGTCGGATGCGACGGGGCAAATCGACGTCGGCGCGTTGGATCGGATAATCTGTTCGCGCACGAAGCTGATTGCGATCACTCATGTTCCCACCCAAGGCGGCCTGATCAACCCCGCCGAGGACGTGGGGCGTATCGCCAAGGCACATGGCGTTCTTTACATGCTGGATGCCTGTCAGTCGGTCGGACAGATCGAGGTGGATGTGGCCCGCATCGGCTGTGACGTGCTTTCGGGGACGGGGCGCAAATTCCTGCGCGGGCCACGGGGAACCGGGTTTCTTTATGTGCGCCGCGCGGTGCTTGACCGGATCGACCCGCCCTTTGTCGATCTCAGATCCGCGGACTGGACCGGACCAGACAGTTACGAGATGGCCCCGGGCGCGCGGCGGTTCGAAAATTGGGAAAGTTTCGTGGCCGGGCGCGTGGGCCTTATGGCGGCGGTGCGCTATGCGCGGCAGATCGGTATGCGGGATATCGAGGCGCGGGTGACGGACCTTGCGGCGCGCCTTCGTGACGAGTTGGGCGTGCTGAAGGGTGTCACCCTTCATGATCAGGGCGCGCGCACATGCGGCATCGTCACCCTGCGAAAGCAGGGGCATGACCCGGCGGATATGGCCGCGCAACTTCGCGCGCAGGGCATCCATGTGTCGGTTTCGTCAGTAAGCTCGGCCCGGCTCGACCTTGGGCCACGCGGGCTTGATACGCTGTTGCGGGCGTCGGTGCATTACTTCAACACCAAGGAGGAAATCAGGCGCTTTGCCGAGGCGGTGGACCGGCTGTGACGTCTTCCGGGGTGATCCGCGTTTGGCAAAGAAGCCCCGGCGGGCCAGAGCGCTTCAGCTTCAGCTTCGGTTCGCGGGGCGCGGCATCGTGTCGGGCAGGGTGATATCGGCCACCTGCGCCGCGATCGGATCGTTGCGAAGGGGATGGGCGCGGGTGTCATAGCTTGACGGGTCGCGCATCCGTTCCCATGCGCCGCCCACGTAGACCTCAAGCCCGGAGAACCGCGACTTGTAGCCCATTTTCCGGCTGCCCGGCACCCAGTAGCCGAGATAGACATAAGGCAGCCCCATCTCACGCGCGATGGCGATGTGATCGAGGATGAGATAGGTGCCGAGGCTTCGTTTCTGGTAGCTGGGTTCAAAGAAGGAATAGACCATGCTCACCCCGTCATCGAGCACATCCGTCAGGCTCGTGGCTGCGAGATCGCCGGTGGCGTCATCGGTGTATTCGACAACGCGGGTGCGGACCGGGGTTTCCTCGATCATGGCGGCGAATTCGAAGGCATCCATGTCGGCCATGCCGCCGGCGGCGTGGCGCTCTTCGAGGTAGCTGCGGAAAAGCGCGAACTGTTCCTCGGTGGCCCAGGGCGAACTCGACCGTCGGTTCAGGCTGGAATTGCGCCGGATGGCGCGTTTCTGAGATTTGGAGGGTTTGAAGGCCGCGACGTTGATACGAGCCGAAAGACAGGCCGCGCAATCGGCGCAGGCCGGACGGTAAAGCACATTCTGCGACCGACGAAACCCTTGTTGCGAGAGCGCATCATTAAGCCGCTGCGACTGATCCCCCTGAAGCGCCGTGAAAAGTTTGCGCTCCATCCTTCCCTCGAGATATGGGCAGGGCTGTGGGGCGGTCACATAAAACTGGGGTGTTGTCGGCAGCGTGTGGCGCATGATCTCACTTTGTTTTCCTCTCGTCACGGGACGATAGCAATGATGCGCGGTCCCGCCAAGGGGTCTGGCTTGGCGAATGGACTTCCCGCCGTGACATGCGCAAAACTCCGCAGTCCCGCCTATCGGCGGGCGCGACGGTTGAGCGCGGTGGTGTCGAGTATCAGGTCGGGCAGGCCCTGACCGCGCGGATGCAGGAGCATGAACCCCATCGAGACGATCTGAATGATGGGAATGGCCAAGGCGATGGTGAAAAGCCCGGTGTGCAGCGCCGCTGTCGCGCCGTCGAATCGTGCGCCGTTCGCGTGGCGGAATTCGATCCCCATAAGCCGCATCCCCCAAGTGGCAGAACTGCGCGCGATGGTCAGCGCGCGATAGAAAAAGCCAATGAGCAGAAAGAGAAAGGGAAAGAAAAAGAGCCCGATGAACGCAGTCAGCACAACCGCAAGAAGGCTGATCACAAAGATCAGGGCGGTATCGACGAGAAATGCCATGAGCCGTTTGAGCGGCACATCGGCATAGAACTCGGGGGTCTGGTCGGGATCAGGGAGGGTCCAGGTCATGTCAGGCGCTATATTGGTTTGTGGCCGGGGGCGAAAGTCTCCGGCCCCGTGATCGGGGCCGGTGGGCGTGTTATCGACCGGCATCATGCCTCACGCGGGGATGTTTCGTCATCTTCGCGCGCGTTGGCGGCGCGGGCGCGGTCATCCATGAACTGATCGAACTCGGACTTGTCCTTGGCTTGCCGGAGGCGGTCGAGGAACTTTTCAAACGCCTCTTGCTCTTCTTCGAGGCGGCGGAGGGTTTCGTTGCGGTAGGCGTCAAACGCGCTGTTGCCGCTGGAGCGGGCCGAGAAGCGAGGGCCGGTTACGGCGCTGCGGGATTTTGAACAGGTCATTTTTCCCTTCCAGATCATGTAGCCCAAAAGGGCGAGGCCGATGGGCCAGAAAAAGATGAAGCCAAGCACCATGGCAATGATCCAGGCGGCGCGGCCCTTGTGATCAAGCCAGCCTTCGGCGCGCGCGAGTGCCGCCATCGGGCCGGTGCCGTGATTGTCAGAGGCGAGGGTCGTCATAAGCGTGTCCTTCCGGTTGGAATCCGTGGTCATCAAGCGGATGTAAAGCCGTTTTACATCCATGCCCATCAAATGGGAAAGTGAAGCGCGTGTTGCAAGGGGTATGTGAATCTTTTTCACATAGTCCTCCGGATCGGTGTCGCGTCTGAAATATTGGCGCCCCGAGGAGTGGTCCTGCATTGACCTTGGCGCGGGGGGGCGAAACAGTCGCATCATGAGTTTCGCAGACCGCATCACCCGTTGCCCCGCCTCGTTCGATATCTCGGCCGGAGAGGAGGCGCGCGCGCGCCTGCCCGAAGCGCCAAAAGCGGTGGCCGACCTTATCGAAGGGGCGGCCGGGTGCAGCCCCTATCTTGGCGCGCTGATCGCGCGCGAGGCCGAGTGGCTTTCGAAGGCGCTGAGCGATCCCGAGGCCGCGCTTGCGGCGGTGCATGAGACGGTGCACGCGCTTGAGGATGCGGCGCTGTCAAAGGGGTTGCGCCGGGCCAAGGGGCAGGTGGCGCTTTTGACCGGGCTTGCCGATCTTGGTGGGGTCTGGCCGCTTGAGCAGGTGACGCAGGCGTTGACCGATTTCGCCGATCTGGCCGTGGGATGCGCCCTACAGGAGGCTGTGGGCCGCGAGATCCGGCGCGGCAAGCTTCCGGGACAGGAGGAGGCGGATATTGCCACGGCAGGTGGCATGACGGTGCTGGCGATGGGCAAGATGGGGGCGGGGGAGCTTAACTATAGTTCGGATATCGACCTTATCTGCCTGTTTGACGAGACGCGTTTCGCGCCCGACGATCTGCACGATGCCCGCGCGGCCTTTGTGCGCGCGACGCGGCGGATGTGCGCCACACTGAGTGACCGGACATCGGACGGATATGTCTTTCGCACCGACCTGCGGCTCAGGCCCGACCCGAGCGTGACGCCCGTGTGCATGACCATGGCCGCCGCCGAAACCTATTACGAAAGCCTTGGGCGGACATGGGAGCGCGCGGCCTATATCAAGGCGCGGCCCTGTGCGGGCGACATCGGGGCCGGGGCCCGGTTTCTCGATGTGCTCAAGCCGTTCGTGTGGCGCAGGCATCTGGATTTCGCGGCGATCGAGGATGCCCATAACATGCGTTTGCGCATCCGGCAGTCCAAAGGCTTTGGTCGTGCGCTGAGCCTTCCGGGGCATAACATCAAACTTGGCCGGGGCGGCATTCGCGAGATCGAATTCTTTACCCAGACGCGGCAGATCATCGCCGGTGGGCGAGACCGTGACTTGCGGGTGCGCGGAACGGTCGAGGGGCTGGCCCGGCTGGCGGCCAATGACTGGGTTCCCGAGGAGGTGACCGAGGAGTTGACCGGACATTACCGGTTTCACCGCGAGGTCGAGCACAGGCTTCAGATGCTGCGCGACGCGCAGACCCATGACCTGCCCAATTCCGATGAGGAGTTCGCCCGGCTGGCAGCCTTCATGGGACGGCCGCGCGCGGAACTTGAAAAAGAGCTTCTGACGCGGCTGGGTCAGGTGGACGCGATCATCGAACGGTTCTTTGCCCCCGGCGAGAGCGAGGAGGCACCGCCCGCGCAGGGTGTCGAACTTGACCGCAAGATCATCGCGCGTTGGCCCAGTTACCCGGCGCTCAGGTCGGCGCGGGCGACCGAGATTTTCAACCGCCTGCGGCCTTCGATCCTCAACCGGCTGGCGGCGTCGGCGCGCCCGCAGGAGGCGCTTCTCGCTCTTGACGGGTTTCTGGCCGGGCTTCCGGCCGGCGTGCAGCTTTTGTCGCTCTTTGAGGCCAATCCGCAGCTTATCGACCTGTTGTTGGACATTGCGGGCACCGCTCCGGCGCTTTCGGGGCATCTGGCACGTAACCCCGGTGTCTTTGACGCGGTGATCGCGGGGGATTTCTTTGCGCCTTGGCCGGGGCTGGAGCGTCTGACCGCCGATGCAGGCGAGATGCTGGCGCAGGAGGCGGACTATGAGCGCAAGCTCGATGCGGCGCGGCGATGGCGGCGGGAATGGCTGTTCCGGATCGGGGTGCATCATCTTCGCGGTCTGATCGATGCCGAGCGGGCAGGCGAGCAATATGCCGAACTGGCCGAGGCGGTGGTCGCGGCGCTTTATCCCGAGGTGGTCGCTCAGTTCTCCGAGCGGCACGGGCCCCCGCCCGGACGTGGTGCCGTTGTGCTTGCGATGGGATCGCTGGGGGCCGGGCGGCTCAATGCGGCATCGGACCTTGATTTGATCGTCATCTATGATGCCGATGGCACGGAGGAGTCGACGGGCCGGCGCCCCCTTGCCACGAGGCTTTATTTCGCGCGCCTGACACAGTCGCTTATTACCGCGATCACGGCGCAGACCGCCGAAGGCCGGCTTTATGAGGTGGATATGCGGCTGCGCCCATCGGGCAATCAGGGGCCCGTGGCGACGGCTTGGTCGGCCTTTCGCGAGTATCAGACCAAGGAGGCATGGGTCTGGGAACATCTCGCGCTGACGCGGGCGCGACCGATTGCGGGCGATGAGGGGCTGGCGCGGGATATCGCGGAGTTCCGGGCCGATCTTCTGGCGCGGGAGACAAAGGTCGAGAAGGTTCTGAGCGAAGTGGCGGCCATGCGGGCCCGAATACGCGACGCCAAACAGCCTGATGGCCCGCTTGACAGCAAGCTGGGCGAAGGACGGCTTCAGGATATCGAGCTTCTGGCACAGGCGGCGGTGCTTCTGGCGCGGGGAGATGCGCATGATGTGCCGCGCGCGCTTGATCTCGGTGTCGAAATCGGGTGGCTGAGTGACGCAGACAGGCGGGTTTTGATGGAGTCTTTCAGGCTTTGTTGGGAAGTGGTGATGGCCGCGCGCCTTCTGAGTGATCGGGCACCGGACCCTGCCCGCGTGAGCGGAAGCGCCGAAACCTATCTTTTGCGTGTGACCGGACTCGAAACGATGGATGCGCTTGTCCGCGCGCTGGAGCAAAAGGCCCAAACTGCGCGGGCGGCGATCGAAGCCGCGCTTGAGCGTGTGCCGGAGGATTTGAAATGAGAGAGCGCGACGAATTGGACCCCAAGGGCCTGATCCGGGAGGCCTATCGGATCGACGGGATCACCGGCGGTGAATGCCGGTCGATCTTTCTTGACTGGGCGCTGTCGATGGACAGCGACCGGGACACCCAAGGCGATATCGCCGCGTTGCTTGAGCGGTATCGCGGCGAGCACCCGGAGCATCCCATGACACAGGTTCTGACCGAAGGGCTGGAACGGTCGGGCAAACCGCGCCGCAGGGGCGGCTGGAAGTCCAGACCGCGCGAATGACGCGGTGACAGGTGGGCAGATTGCCCAGCTAGGAACGCTTAGAACAAGGGGTCATGCCACCCTGGAACCTTGCCCCCGCAGACCCAGTCCTTGCTTGATTTGACGGAGCCCACCCAACGAACGCGGGTGCGCCCGGTGGCGTCGCTATAGGTTCTCCAACTGTGGCGGCGCCCCTCACCGATACCTGAAGCGCCGCAATCGGCACTTCTATTCTCTCTTTGATTACAGAACTTGGCGTAAACCCGGCCTTGGCAGTTGTTGGTGAAATACGAGATGAACTCATCGTTTTTCCATTTGCTTGTCACGCTGATGCATTTGCTTGCCGTGTTAAAGCATCCATCACTGTCTTGTGCCATGGCCGGGGGCGCGACGAGCGACACGGCAAGGGCGGCGAGAAAGTATTTGGCGTCAGAAATCAACATGGTGGATGCCTTTCTTGTCAGGTGAACATGTCCACAGGCTAATCTCGCCATCGTGCTTGGCTCAAGCCCTGCTAAAAAAATCAGGCGCCCGAAAGGCCAACAAAACACCGCCACTTTTTCCCCAATTTGACGCAAACGCGCCGCATTCGGAGAGCATTACTGTTTTCGATCAAAAGGGCAGAAAGCCCAAGGAGGCAGTGATGAAACCCATTCGACTTATGCTCGCGATGCTTGCGGGACTTGGCCTGAGCGCCTGTGCCGCACCCGAGACCGCAACCCGTAACGCCCCGCTCGTTGTTGATTCGCCCGCACCGCAGGCCGCGTCGCTTCGGGTGCAGAACGTCACGGTGGATGTGCCACGCGAATTGCGCGTGTCCGAGGCCAACCGCTACTTCCCCGGTGGCGATATCGTCTGGCGCGAGGACCCCACGGGGGATCGTTATGCGCAGGTTCAAAAGATCGTCGAAGACGCGATGATCACGGGTGTGTCCACCCTCGAAGGCGCCATGCCGGTCGACCTGCATATTGAGGTCACACGGTTTCACGCCCTGACCGAGAAGGCGCGTTATACAACGGGTGGCGTTCACGACATCGAGTTCAAGGTCACGCTCCTGCATCCCGAAACCGGTCAGCCGCTGGGCGCCGCGCATGAGGTGGATGCCGGGTTCAAGGCGCATGGAGGCCAGAAGGCGATCGCCGCCGAAGCGCGTGGCGAGACACAGAAGGTCCGGATTACCCGTCATCTGGCACAGGTGATCCGCGATGAACTGACCCGGCCTGACGGATTTCAGACAGCGAGCCTTGGTCTTTACGAGATGTTCAACTGATCGCGGGCCTTTTCACAGCGCCACAAAGAGCTTAAGGGGACGGCCATGACGCCGTCCCCTTTGCCTGTTCTTCGCCTGAAACCGAAATCGAACCCGCGCCACATTCGGCACGGGTTTCCTTGGGTTTTTGACAACGAGGTCGTGACCGACCGCCGCACGCGGGCCATCGCGCCGGGGGCTTTGGCCGTGCTGGAGGACGCCGAGCGCAGGCCGCTTGCGCTTGTGGCGGTCAATCCGGGGTCTCGTATCATCGGACGCGTCCTTGACCGCGATCCGGGGGCGAGCATGGATGAGGCGTGGGTCCGGGCGCATATCGGCCGGGCACTGACCCTGCGAGAGCGCCTGTTCGACGCGCCGTTCTACCGGCTGATCCATGCCGAGGCGGACGGGCTTCCGGGGCTGATCATCGACAGGTTCGGCGATGTCGCCGTGATCCAGCCGAACGCAGCCTGGGCCGAGACGCATCTTGATACGCTATGTGCCGCGCTGGTTGAGGTGACGGGTGTCACCACAGTGGTGAAGAACGCGGGCGGACGGGCCCGGGCGCTCGAAGGGCTGGATGATATTGGCACCGTCCTTTTTGGCGAGATGCCGACGGGCCCGGTGCCGGTGCCGATGAACGGGGCCGTTTACATGGCCGATCTTGTATCGGGTCAGAAAACCGGTCTCTTTTACGATCAGCGGCCCAATCATGACTTTGCCAAGCGCCTGAGCGATGGCGCGCGGGTGCTTGATGTGTTTTCGCACGTGGGCGGTTTCGGGCTCGCGGCGTTGGCGGGTGGGGCTCGGTCGGCGCTCGCGGTTGACGCCTCGGACCCCGCGCTGGCGCTGTCGCGTGAGGGGGCGGCACGGATGGGCATGGAGGAGCGGTTCGACACGCGCCAAGGCGATGCGTTCGAACAGCTTGAGGCATTAGGGCAGGAGGGGGTCCGGTTCGACGTGGTCATCTGTGATCCGCCGGCCTTTGCGCCCACGAAAAAGGCACTGGACCGGGGGTTGCGCGCCTATGAACGAGTTGCCCGGCTTGCGGCGCCTCTGGTGACTGAGGGCGGGTTTCTGGGCCTGTGCTCCTGTTCACATGCGGTGGACCTTTCGGCGTTTCGCGGAGCTTCGATCCGGGGGATCGGGCGCGGCGGACGGCAGGGGCGGCTGATCCATACGGGGTTTGCCGGGCCGGACCATCCGATGCATCCGCATCTTGCAGAGAGCGGGTATCTCAAGGCGCTGTTCTTCGCGTTATGAGGGCGCTTCTCGATACGTGCGTGATTTATCCCACGGTCATGCGGCAGATGCTGTTGCGGGTGGCGTCGCGGGGGGTGTTCACGCCACTTTGGTCGGCGCGTATCCTTGAGGAATGGCAACGCGCTGCGGCCAAGCTTGGGCCCGAAGGCATAGCGCAAGCGGGGGCGGAGGCCGCGCTTCTGCGTATGGAGTGGCCCAAGGCGGAGGTGGCGTATAACGCCGCGCTCGAGGCACGGTTGTGGCTGCCGGATACGCATGACCGGCATGTGCTTGCTGCCGCGATCGCCGGGTCGGCGGATGTGATCGTGACACTGAACGCCCGAGATTTCCCGCGCCATATCCTTGCCGAAGAAGGGCTTGGCCGGGCCGATCCCGACGCGCTCTTGATGGGATTTCGCGAGGCGCAGCCCGAAATGGTCGCTGCGGCGGCAGGCGAGGTTTTGGCCGAGGCGAACCGGCTTTCGGGTGAGCAATGGGAGCTGCGCGCGTTGCTCAAGAAGGCGCGATTGCCACGCCTTGCCAAGGCGCTTGGATGAGGTGCCTCAGACCGGGGTGACCCCTTGCATGGGATCAGGTCCAGCGCGCGTCGAGCGCGTCGATGGCTGCGATACGCTCCTTGGTCTTCGGATGGCTCATCAGCCACGCGGGCATTGCACCGCCGCGTGATTGGGTCAGCTCTTCGAGTTTGGTGAAGAGTGATTTTTGCGGCCCGGTGCCGATACCTGACTTGGTCAGGAGGGCGGCGGCATAGGCATCGGCCTCGTATTCATCCGATCGCGACAGCCGCGCGGCCAGAAGCGAGGTCAACCCGTTGGCGATCCAGACGCCGATCCCCGGCAGGAAGCGTGACAGCAGCATGGCAAGGGCCGTGCGGAGAGCGTTCTGACCCGAAAAGTCGATCATCCGGCGGCGCGTGTGGCCAAGCGCGACGTGGCCAAGCTCGTGCGCGATGACCGAGGCCATTTCTTCGGCGGTAACGTCGCCTTGTTGAAACTTGCGATAGAAGCCGCGGGTGATGAAGATGCGCCCGTCCGGCGCGGCCAGACCGTTCACCGGGTCTATCTCGTAGATATGGACGCGGATGCGCGGCAAATCGAGCGCCTGTGCCAACCGGTCGGTCATGGATTTGAGCTTGGGATCTGCGAGTTCTGTCGATCGCGAATCAAGCTCGCGCCGGGTGCGCCAAACCGAGAAGCGATACATGGCGACAGCATAGATGATCGCGAGAAGAATCGGCGTGAATTTGAGCATGATAAGAATATGGGGCGTGGACCGCATGGCGGCAAGCCCGGCGTGGAGGCTGGAGGCGCGCAGAAATCAAATCGCCTTCGGCGAGGATATTTGGAGCAAGAAGAATGACCTGTGTCAGGCCGAACAGGAGGCACCGCCCAGCACGCAGAACTTGGCGCAATGGGGGTGGTTGAGCGCCACGTCGCGCTCGGCTTCGGCCAAGGTTGTGCCAAGCTCGAATTCGGGGGCGTAGGGCAGCAGCGTGCAGGCCAGAACGGCGGGTTTTTCGGCGCCTTTGCGTTTGACCACCATGCGCGACGAGGCGCACATCACGTCACGGGGCGATTTGCCCAGAGTGTCCCAGCAGCCGGTGGTGATTTCGGGCACTTCGACGTTTTCGTCCATCTCGGGGAAAAGCATGGTCATGCCGGGGTCGTTCGGATCGATATCAAAGCCATGTTCGGCGAAAAGCGCGGCAAAGCCGGTGCGGGCCTGTGCATCGGATTCGTCCCAAATGGTGCGCCCCGCAACGGCCATGCGCGCGCCGATATCACGCAGCCAGATCATGCCGTCGATCGTGCGCTGAAACGTGCCTTTGCCGCGCATTTCCTCATGCATGGCGGGTGACCAGTGATCAAGCGAGATGCGCAGCGTGAGTTTCGTGCCGAACTCCTCGACCAGCGCCTTGAGCGGCTCCTGCACGGTTTTGCGCTGCATCGGGCGCATCGCGTTGGTCAGGATCAGCACCTCGTAGCCGCGTGACAGCGCGGCGCGGGCCATTGCGCACATTTCGGGGTTCATGAAGGGTTCACCGCCGGTGAAGGCAATTTCCCGGATCGGCCATCCACGGGTTTCGATCTGATTGAGGTAATCGCAAAGGTCGGCTTCGGTGAAATAGACCAGCCGGTCATTGCTGGGAGAGCTTTCGATATAGCAATTCACGCAGGTGATGTTGCACAGCGTGCCAGTGTTGAACCATAGCGTTTCAGGATGCGAGAGCGGCACCTGTGCGCGCGTCTCGCCCTTGGCCGTCACATGGGGATGCCGGAATTTTCCCGCGTTGGCGTCGCCTGCGACATTGTCCTTCATGGCTGCTTGGGCCTCCTGATCTCAGTTCGGGGCCGCGCGTATCGTTCGGGGCGGCTGGCTTGGTATCCTTAGGCTATTTCACCTAAATGCCGGGGTGTCACAAGAAAAGTCCCGCCTGCCGGCTCTGACGCCATTGTGAACACGCGGGCGCGTGCTAGTCTTGGGTCGAGGGCGCATCACCGCGCCCGAGGAAAGGACGCCGATGGTCTCTCGTGTCATCCCGGTCGAGCCGTTCGACCTTGTCATCATCGGAGGAACCGGCGATCTGGCAAGGCGCAAGATCCTGCCCGCGCTTTATCAGCGGTTCGTTGCGGGCCAGATCGGCAAGGAAAGCCAGATCATCGGCGCGGCGCGTTCGGAAATGGAGACCGAAAGCTATCGCAGCTTTGCCGCCGAGGCGATCCGCGAGTTTACCGATACGGACGAGGTGAAGCCCCGCAAGCTCGCCGCGTTTCTGAAGCTCGTGAGCTATGTCACGCTTGACGCGAAGGGCGAGGCGGGGTGGAAGACCCTGTCGGGCATGGTGCAGGAGAACCGAATTAGGGCCTTCTATTTCTCGGTCGGTCCGAGCCTTTTTGGCGATCTGGCCAAGCGGCTTCAGAAATATGGCATGGCCGAGGATGATTGCCGGATCGTGGTTGAGAAGCCCTTTGGCCGCGATCTTGCCACGGCCAAGGAGCTGAACCGTATCCTCGCGCGGCATTTCGACGAGAGCCAGATTTACCGGATCGACCATTACCTTGGCAAGGAGACGGTGCAGAACCTGATGGCGGTGCGATTCGGCAATATGCTGTTCGAGCCGTTGTGGAACAGCCAATATGTGGATCACATTCAGATCACCGTCGCCGAAAGCGTGGGTGTCGGTGGCCGTGGCGGATATTACGACCGGGCGGGCGCCATGCGCGATATGGTGCAGAACCACCTGATGCAGCTTTTTTGCCTGATCGCGATGGAGCCACCCGCCAAATTCGAACCGGATTCGGTGCGGGACGAAAAACTCAAGGTGATCCGCGCACTTGAGCACGTGAAGCCCGAGAACATCGTGCGGGGGCAGTATGACGGCGACGGGCAAAACCCCGGCTATCGCAACGAGGTCGAAAACCGCGACAGCACGACCGAGACCTTTGTCGCATTGAAGGCCCATATCTCGAATTGGCGTTGGGCCGGGACGCCCTTTTATCTGCGCACCGGCAAGCGGCTTCGCGACCGGGCGAGCGAGATCGCCGTGGTCTTCAAGGATGCGCCGCATTCGATCTTTGACGAGGATGCGGGGCGGCATCACAATATCCTGACGATTCGACTTCAGCCCAATGAGGGGATCGAGCTGGGTGTGACGATCAAGGAACCGGGACCGGGGGGTATGCGCCTTGTCGATGTGCCGCTCGACATGAGTTTTGCCGAGGTGCTGGGCCCGGACGAGGCGGATTTTCCGGATGCCTATGAGCGCCTTATCATGGATGTGATCCGGGGCAACCAGACGCTTTTCATGCGCGGTGACGAGGTCGAGGCGGCCTGGGCCTGGACCGATCCTATCATCGCGGAATGGCAGGCGGCGGGCACCGAGCCCGAACCATATGATCCCGGTGGATCGGGGCCCGAGGAAGCCCTTTTCCTGATGCACCGGGACGGACGACGCTGGCGGGAGATCAAGCCATGAACCTAACCGAATACATGGATTCCGAGATGATGGCCCTTGAAGTCGCCAATCTTCTGGCCGGGGATCTGAACACCGCGCTTGAGACCCAAGACCGCGCGCTTCTGGTCGTGCCGGGGGGCACGACGCCGGGACCGGTTTTCGATGTTCTGTGCGCCGCGCGGTTGGACTGGGAGCGGGTGGATATCATGCTGAGCGATGAGCGTTGGCGCCCCGAGGTGCATGTCCGTTCGAATACGCGCCTTATCCGCGAACGGCTTTTGGTTGATCGGGCCGCAGCGGCGACGTTTATCCCGCTCTACAAGCGGTCAGAAGAGCCCGAGGAAGTTCTTGGCGAGGTATTGGCGGGGGTCGAGGCGGCGCTGCCGGTGGCGGTTGCCCTTCTGGGAATGGGATCGGACATGCATACCGCGTCACTATTCCCAAAGGCGGATCGCCTTGAGGAGGCGATGGGCCGGCGTGCCCCGCCGCTTGTGCCGATGCGCGTGCCCGGAGAGCCGGAGCCACGGGTCACACTCAGCGCGCGGGTGCTGAATGATGCGATGTGCAAGCACCTTGTCATCACCGGGGAGGCCAAGCGCGGAGCTTTGATGCGGGCGCGCTCATCGACACCGATGCAAGCGCCAATTGCGGCGTTTCTTGAGGATATGCGCGTGCATTGGGCCCCGGAATGAGCGGGGGTGTCGCAGAGTTGCGCCAGCTTGCGAAGTTGGCCGAGGCGCGGGGCATCCTGCCACTTTTCGAGGAGAACCAGCAGCGGGCCGCAGATTTCTCGATCAGTTTTGACGGGATGCTTTTTGATTATTCAAAGACCCATCTGAATGTGGCTGCGCGGACGGCGCTTTTGGATTGGGCGGCGGAGCGGGATGTTTCGGGGCGGCGTGCGGCCATGTTCGCGGGTGCGCCCATCAATGAGACCGAAGGCCGTGCCGTGCTACACACGGCACTGCGCAACCTGTCTGGCGAGCCGGTAGAGGTGGATGGGCGCGATGTGATGCCCGAAGTGCGCGATACGCTGGCGCGGATGCAGACCTTTGCCGAAGAGGTGCGCAGCGGCGGCTTCGTGGGTGCCGGTGGAACGATTACCGATGTGATCAACATAGGAATCGGGGGATCGCATCTTGGGCCTGACATGGCGGTGCGCGCGCTTTCGCCCTATCACGACGGGCCGCGCTGTCATTTCATCTCGAATGTGGACGGGGCGGATGCGGTCGATGTGCTGCATGGTCTTGATCCGGCGCGGGTTCTGGTGATTGTGGCGTCGAAAAGCTTCACGACGACGGAAACCATGACCAACGCGGCGACTGTGCGCGACTGGATGGCCGAGAAGGTCGAGACCCCCGCAGCGCAGTTCGTGGCGCTTTCGTCGGATGAGGAGACGGCGGGTCAATTTGGCATCCCGCCTGATCGTGTCTTTGGCTTCGGCGATTGGGTCGGGGGGCGGTATTCGATCTGGGGGCCCATCGGGCTTAGTCTTATGCTGGCGATCGGACCGGAAGCGTTTACCGACTTTCTGGGCGGGGCCGAGGCAATGGACCGGCATTTCCGTGAGGCCGAACCTGCCGAGAACATGCCCATGATGCTGGCCCTGACCGGGCTTTGGCATCATCAGATCATGGGATTTCCGACGCGCGCGGTTCTGCCTTATGATCAGCGCCTGTCGAAGCTGCCCGCCTATCTTCAGCAATTGGAAATGGAGAGCAACGGCAAGCGCGTGGCGCTGAGTGGTGAGACGCTCGACATGCCATCGGGGCCCGTGGTTTGGGGCGAACCGGGGACAAACGGTCAGCACGCGTTCTATCAATTGATCCATCAGGGCACGCAGGTGGTGCCTTGCGAATTCATGGTGGCGGCCCAAGGGCACGAGGCCGGTCTCGGGCATCATCACACGCTGCTGGTGGCCAATTGCCTTGCCCAATCCGAGGCGCTCATGCGTGGTCGGTCGCTTGACGAGGCGCGCGCGTTGATGGCCGAGAGCGGGCTGGAGGCCGACGAGCTTGAACGGCAGGCGCGGCACCGGGTCTTTCCGGGCAATCGACCGTCGGTCACGCTGATCTATGATCGGCTGAATCCGCGCCGACTGGGACAGATCGTGGCGCTTTATGAACACCGCGTTTTTGTCGAAGGTGCGATCCTTGGCATCAATTCCTATGATCAATGGGGGGTCGAGCTTGGCAAGCTGTTGGCACAGGAGCTTGGGGCGGTGCTCTCGGGTGAGGCGAACGCGCAAGATAAAGACAGCTCCACCCGGCAGCTTGTGCAGTTTGTTCAGAACTGGCGAAGCTGATCCTTGTCTGGGCCAAGCCTCTAAGATGTTTCACCTTTCGCTGATGTCTAAGGTGAAAGGCGAAACGCTTTAAGTCGCTGTAAAGATATAATCTTATCCTTCCAAATTTATCATGCGCCGATTTTCGCACATTCTGAAAATCGGGTGGAACATCCTGTCGCGCGACACGTTTTTGCCCCTGACGCCGAAACGAAATGCGAAAGGAAGGTTGTCATGAAAAATTGGATTTACGCAGTCGCAGGGTCTGCGGTTCTGGCGCTTGGCGCATGTGAGTCGCTCACCACAGAGCAACGCACGCTCGCAGGTGCCGCCGGTGGCGCTGCTGCCGGGCTAATCACTGCCGAAGCACTGGGGGCCGATGACGATTGGCGGCTGATTTCCGCATTGGGTGGCGCTGCGGCCGGTACGGTAGTTGCGCAAAACAATCAGCGCAACGTTTGCGCCTATGCGCGCGGTGACGGCACTTACTATGAGGCGCCGTGCCCGTAAGCTGCCGCATGATGACGGTCTAAACAAAGCGCGGCCGGGTGGGAAACCACCCGGCCGCGTTCCTGTTGGACTGTTCGGCCCGCGCACACGGGAGGAGGATGTGCACACGACCCGCCGTCTTCTCAAGGCGCGGCACGAATAGAGTGCAACGCCGGTTTTTGGGCGGTCCCGGACGACGGGAGGAAGTGTCGCTCGGAACCGTTTCGCATCTCCAGAATGCCGCGATGCAGCAGATTCGCAATCGAGGCACGCTGCACTTGCAGAAAAATCGTCAACCCAATGGGAAGATGATGAAAAAATCAGCCATGTGATCGCTGATCGGGCAGGATCGTGCCGCCCCTTCGCGGATGCAGCATGATCGTGTGCTAGGCCCGCAAGATCGAGCGGCCCGCATAGAGCGCCGTTTCGCCCAGTGCCTCTTCGATGCGGATCAACTGATTATACTTGGCCAACCGGTCTGACCGCGCGAGGCTTCCTGTTTTGATCTGCCCGCAATTGGTGGCAACGGCCAGATCGGCGATGGTGGCGTCTTCGGTTTCACCTGAACGGTGCGACATGACGTTGGTCATACGGGCACGATGCGCCATGTCGACGGCGCGCAGTGTTTCGGTCAGGGTGCCGATCTGGTTGACCTTCACGAGCATCGAGTTGGCGGCGTCGTTCGCGATCCCTTCGGCCAGGCGGGTGGGGTTGGTCACAAACAGGTCGTCGCCCACAAGCTGCACCTTGTCGCCCAGTGCCTTGGTGAGGGCGATCCAACCGTCCCAGTCATCCTCGGCCATGCCGTCCTCGATCGAGATGATCGGATAATCGGCGACGAGCGCCTTGAGATAGTCGACATTTTCTTCGGAGGTGAGGGTTATCCCTTCGCCGGAGAGATGGTATTTACCGTCCTTGAAATATTCGGTCGCGGCGCAATCGAGCGCGAGATGCATGTCATCGCCAGGCTTGTAGCCCGCTTTCTCGATGCTCTTGAGAATGAAATCAAGCGCCTCTCGGGTCGAGCCGATATTGGGCGCAAAGCCCCCTTCGTCGCCAACGCCGGTGGCGAGGCCCGCCGCGCTCAGTTCCTTTTTCAGCGTATGGAATACCTCGGCCCCCATGCGCACGGCGTCGCGGATATTTTCGGCCGCCGTGGGCATGATCATGAATTCCTGAATGTCGATGGGATTGTCGGCATGTTCGCCGCCATTGATGATGTTCATCATCGGCACCGGCAGGATCCGGGCCGAGGTGCCGCCGACATAGCGAAAGAGGGGCTGACCACAGAAATCGGCGGCGGCCTTGGCGGTGGCCAGGCTCACCCCGAGGATGGCGTTCGCGCCCAGACGAGATTTGTTGTCGGTGCCGTCGAGTTCGATCATGGCCTCGTCGATTGCGACCTGTTCGGTTGCGTCGAAACCCAGAAGCACCTCGGCGATTTCACCGTTCACGGCCGCGACCGCCCCAAGCACGCCCTTGCCCATGTAGCGCGCCTTGTCGCCGTCACGGCGCTCGACCGCCTCGTAGGCGCCGGTTGAGGCGCCCGATGGCACGGCGGCGCGGCCCATGGTGCCGTCTTCAAGGATCACGTCGACCTCGACCGTGGGGTTGCCCCGGCTGTCGAGTATTTCGCGGGCGTGAATGTCGATAATGATGCTCATGGCGTCTGATCCTGAAAAATGGCGATGTGTCGGGCGCGTCAATAGCAAGGAACGGAAGAAAAGGGAACGCCGGATGATTGCGCTAACAAGTTATCGATGTTCACGATAACGGTGCATTTCCGCCCGCGATGGTGGTTCGCCCTTTGCGCGCGAGGCGGCGTTCGCGCAGAATCGTGTAGATGCCGCTTGCGATGATGAGGGCCGATCCGAGATAGGTGAGAAGGTCGGGGCGCTCGGAAAATATCAAGATGCCGAGGATCAGCGCAAAGAGAAGACGCGAATACCGGAAGGGCGAGACAAAGGAAACCTCGCCCACGCGCATCGCGGCAACCACGCCGTAATACCCCGCACTTCCGAACGCGATGCCAAGAAGAAGCGCCCAGATCGGGAAGGGCGGCGGCATCAGCGGTTCACCCGTGACAAGGCAGAGGCCGAGCCCCGCAAATATCAGCGTTGCGAAGCCGTAAGCGGAAATCGTTCGCGTGGTAACGATCGCGGGGGTGAACCGTGTGGCAAGGTCGCGCAAGGCCAGCGCAAAGACGGCGATAAGCGGCAAAAGTGACACCGGAGTGAATCCGGCAAGCCCGGGCCGGATGATCATGAGCACACCCAGAAAGCCGATGGCGATGGCGCTCCACCGCCGCCATCCGACAGCCTCGCCAAGGAACAGCGCCGCGGCGAGGGTGATGGCCAGCGGCTGAGCCTGAAGAATGGCCGATACGACAGAAAGATCGGCAAGCGAGAGAGCGGTGACGAAGCTGAGTGCGGCGATAAGTTCGCCCAGATTGCGCAGCAGGAGCGGGGCGCGAAAGGCATCGCGGGTAAAAAGCCTGTCACCCCGCAGAAGCGCCGCGATGGTGAAGATGAGCGTCCCGCCGATCCCGAACAATATGAGGATGTGCCCGACGGAAATGTCGCGCGACAGGAATTTGACGAAGGCGTCTTCGATGGCGAACCCCGCCATCGCGAACACCATGAGAAGCGCACCGCGCACATTGTCCATTGGTCACACCCCTTTCAGGCGTCGAGGGTGACCCAGATCGGGACATGGTCCGAGGGCTTCTCGCGACCGCGCACATGCTTGTCGATCTGGCACTCTGTCAGTAGGTCGGCGCAGTGCGGGTCAAGAAGGAAATGGTCGATGCGGATACCCTGGTCGCGGTTCCACGCCCCGGCCTGATAATCCCAGAAGGTGTAATGCCCGGTGCCGTGCGTGCGGGCGCGGAAGGCATCAGTCAGCCCGAGATTGACAAGGCGGCGGAAGGCCGCCCGCGTTTCTGGCAGGCCAAGTGCATCGTCGCGCCATGCGTCGGGGTTTTTGGCGTCCTCGTCCTGTGGGATTACATTATAGTCGCCAGCCATGAGGAACGGCTCTTCCAAGGCCATGAGCGCACGAGCACGCGCGTCGAGCCGCGCCATCCACGCAAGTTTGTAATCGTATTTCGGCCCCGGTGCAGGATTGCCATTCGGCAGATAGAGGCCGCAGACGCGCACGGCGGTCTTGTCTCCCATCACCGTCGCCTCGATCCAGCGGGCGTGATCGTCCTCATCGTCACCGGGCAGGCCCCGAGTGACATCCTCAAGCGGCAGCTTTGAGAGGATGGCAACACCGTTGAAGCTTTTCTGGCCGTGGGTTTCAACGCTATAGCCGCGGTCTTCGAAAACCTCGCGCGGGAAGGCTTCGTCCACGGACTTGATTTCCTGAAGCACGACAACATCGGGGTCGGCCTCGTCCAGCCATGTCGGAAGGGCCGAGATCCGGGCCTTGATACCGTTGATGTTGAAGCTGGCGATCTTCATGGGGCGACCTTCCGCAGGGGTTTCCCCGTCTATCGCGCAGACACGCGCCGGGAGCAAGTGAAGAGACCGGGTGTGTGACCATGGGATGGCGGGCGCGATTCGCGTCTGCCGCGGCATCAATCTGTTAAGCTTTGTGCAACTACCCGCACAGGTTGCAATTCTGTGCCACGGGTTTTCACGGGTATTTATCCACAGCAAAAATTTTTTTCCCGGCACGAAGCGCCAAGTCATCATGTACAACCTGTGATTTGAAACGCGACGATATGGAATAAAGTTAAAGTATTCACAGGCCTGTGGATAAAATCTAAGGTAGAAAATCTCTTTAGACAAACCCGCTAAACGTGCAACCGTTTTGAGGTCTGCAACACCAAAACTGGGGAGAACCTTCATGAATACGCAACTTAAAGACGAGCTTCTGGGACACGCATTCGAGGCCGAAACAACAACTACGACAAGCCTCCACGACGGCGGCGCGGTCGAGGCATTCACCTCGTCATTGGCCCCTTCGATGAGCGCCGAGGCTGCTTCGGGAGATGCCGTCGGTCTCTTTACCTCGTCGTTGGGTCCGGTGGCGACGCGCGGCATGGGCGCCGGTGAAGGCGTGGAGATGTTCACCTCTTCGTTGGCACCGTCGGCGACGCACACAGCCAGCGGTGACGCGGTGGAAATGTTCACCTCAAGCCTTGCGCCCGCCGGCAATGTCGTTGCGCTCAACGGCGATGTGACGGGCCTGTTCACCTCCTCGCTCGCTCCGACGGCCACCGAAGCCAAGTCGGGCGACGCGGTCGAGATGTTCACGTCGAGCCTCGCGCCCACCGCCACCGAAGCCAAGTCGGGTGACGCAGTGGAGATGTTCACCTCCAGCCTTGCGCCGACAGCGACCGAAGCCAACGCGGGTGACGCGGTGGAAATGTTCACCTCCAGCCTCGCGCCCAAGGCGACCGAAGCGTCGGACGGCGACGCGGTGGAGATGTTCACGTCGAGCCTCTGAGCCGAGCCATGCGGAGCGGGGCGTTTCATCCCGGCAGGATTTGACAGGAGAAAGCCCATGGAAAATGTTGTCCGGCTGAACGTCCCGTTCCGGCAAACCAGCACCGCCGCCCGGCAGGCGGTGCTGATGCAAAACTTCGCGGAGCATCGCCGCACCGAAGACGATGTGTTCTGGCTGAAGGAAAATGCCGAATTTCTGAACATCCTGGAATGCACCGGCGCGGCAACCGAGCGCGCGGCGCTGACTGTGCATGATCGGTTCTACGACGAACTTGAAATGCGGATGGGGTTTTTCCCGCAATACTACCGTTTCCTGCTGTCGATGTGCCTTGATCTTGAGGATATCGGAATGCCGGGTGACAAGGGCGCGAAACTGGTTGAATGGACCACGCGCCAAGGTCTCGTCGAGGCTGAACTGTCGGATCTGCAACGGGCCGAGGCGCGGCGTCTGTGTTTGCGGCGCGGGGTCGATCCTGTGGTTGACCCCGAGGCGCTCGAGGCGCGATTGCGGCGTTTTGCCGGGCGTTCCGAGACCTTTGCCATGCCCAACAAGAAAGCGGCGTATGAGCTGACTCATATCGTGTTTTACCTGTCGGAATACGGCCGCAAAGACCCGTACGTGGACGATAATATGCGCGAGAGCCTGCTTTTTGCAGGAACACTCGCGTTTCTGGATTTCAACGCAGATCTGCTGGCCGAGATTTGCATCGCGCTGCGCTTTGCGGGCGAAGCGCCGCCCGAGGTCTGGGACATCTGGCTGCGCCAGCAATTGTCGCTTTTCTCGCAGGACGCTGACGAGGCGGGTTCGGTGGCCGATGACTATCACGAGTTCCTCATGCTCAATTGGTATATGTCGATGACCGAGGAAGACGGCTTTGCGACACAGGTGCCCGAAGGGCGCGTTGTCTTTCACAGGGTTCGTCCGCAATCGGGGCCGCTTCGTGAACTTTCGGAGTGTATCTATGCGCTCGGGGCGTCGCGGAGTGGCGACTGGCAAGCGATGCGCGCCCGGGTCTCGGACACGCTATCACACGAGGCGCAGGCCGCGTTGGCGGCCGCCGAGGCCGCGACAGGCCGGTTTGACCGGTTCTTTCACGGATTTGCGCGGGTGGGTCTGACGGGGGTGGGGGCATGAGCGCGCGCGTGGCGGGTGCGGCGATCCCGATCGGTGTGGGGCTGACCGCGCTTTACACGGCGCTGATTTCCAGTGCGGACGCGATCACCAAGTTTTTTGGCCAAGCCTATGCCGCACCACAGCTTTTTGCCGTTTCGGGTTTGATCGTGGCCGCGCTTGCCTTTGCCACAAACCGGAGCGGTCGGGCGCGGCGCGGGATGGTGACGCGCTGTCCGGGCGCCATGGCGGTGCGGGTCGCAGCGACGGTCGCGGGGTCGGTCGCGTTTTATTACGCTTTCCGGTTGTTGCCCTTTGCCGAAGTTTTCCTGTTCATCGCGCTTATTCCGCTGATGACCGCGCTTTTGTCGGGACCGGTTCTTGGCGAGGAGGTGCGCCCACAGGCTTGGGCTGCGCTGTGCCTTGGTCTTTTGGGCGTGCTGTGCCTTTTCCCGACCGGTCTGAGCGGTATCGGCGCGGGGCATGCAGTGGCCTTCGCGGCCGTGGCGCTTGGAACGGTATCGATGATGGCGTCGCGTTATATCGGGCGGCGTGACGACAACCTGCTGGCACAGGTCTTTTATCCCAACCTCGGGCTCGCGCTTGCGATGCTGGTGGCATTGCCCTTTGTCTGGCGTCCCATGGGCCTGATCGATTTGGGGTGGGCCGCGGCCTATGCCACGCTTCTGTTCGGTGCGCGGTGGGTTCTTGTGGCCGCGTTCCGGGCCCTGCCGGCCTATGTGGTGACGCCGCTCATGAACCTTCAGTTCGTCTGGATGGTGGTGTTGGGGGCCTTGGCGTTCGGTGAAATGCCCGGTCTGCTGGTCTTTGCAGGGGCGGGGATCATGGTGACCGCCGGAGCATGGCTTATCTGGGATCAAACCTTGCCGGCGCGGCGCGCGGCCAAGGTGGTGCCCGCCGAATGACGGCCCTGACCGGAGGCGGACGTTACATCGAGAAGGACGTGCCGCAGCCACACGAGCTGCTGGCGTTGGGGTTGTCGATAGTGAAACGCGCGCCGATCAGTTCTTCGGTGAAGTCGATCGTGGCACCGGTGAGGAAGGGCAGCGAGACACTGTCCACCACGACGCGTTGGCCGTGCCCTTCGAGGACGAGATCATCGTCTTCGGGCTTGTCGAGCTTGATCTCATACTGAAATCCCGAGCAACCGCCACCTTCGACGGCCACGCGCAGGGCCTGACCCTGTTCGTCAGCGCCGATTTCGGAAAGGCGTTCAAACGCGCGCTCGGTAACTTTGGGAGGAAGTTGCATGATCCTGAATCCGCTTGGGCTTTGCTTCGTTAAAGTGCAATATAAGGGCGGCAGGGAGAAGCGACAAGGATCGAGGCATGACAGCAGTGTATGCCGCGCGCCCGACTGCGACGCGCGGGCGGCTCATCGCGGAAGAAGAAAGTGCTTTTCGGTCTTGTTTTCAAAGGGATCGGGACCGCATCATCCATTCCAGCGCGTTTCGGAGGCTCAAGCACAAGACCCAAGTCTTTGTTGAGCACGAGGGCGATTATTTCCGCACCCGACTTACGCATTCGATCGAGGTGGCGCAGGTGGCGCGCACCATCGCAGGGGCCCTCGGGCTCAACTCGGAACTGACCGAGGCGGTGGCTCTGGCCCATGATCTGGGGCATACACCGTTTGGTCACACAGGTGAGGACGCGCTTAACGCGCTGATGGCGCCTTATGGCGGGTTCGACCACAATGCGCAGGCGGTGCGAATCGTGACATCGCTTGAGCGGCATTATGCAGGCTTCGACGGGCTCAACCTGACGTGGGAGACGCTTGAGGGGTTGGCCAAGCACAATGGCCCGGTCGTGTCACGACTGCCCTATGCTCTGGCCGAGTATAACGCGCGTCACGATCTTGAGTTGCACACCCATGCCAGTGCCGAGGCGCAGGTGGCGGCTCTTGCGGATGACATCGCCTATAACAATCACGATCTTCACGACGGTCTGCGCGCAAAGCTTTTCACCGAGGATGACCTGCGTGATCTGCCCATCGTGGGTCCGTGCTATGCCGAGGTGGACGCGGCGCATCCGGGGCTTGACCGTGTGCGGCGGCGGCATGAGGCGTTGCGGCGGGTTTTTGGCATCATGGTGGGGGATGTCATCGACCGGTCGCGCGAGGTGCTGGCCGATTTGGAGGTGACCGATGTCGACGAGCTTCGTCGGCTTGGCCGCCCTGTGATCCGGTTCTCCGATACGCTTTGGGAGGATCTTCAGGTTATCCGGCGGTTCCTTTTCACACGCATGTATCGTGCGCCACGCATCATGCGGATGCGCGACGAGGTGACGACGGTGGTGCGCGATCTGTTTCCGTTCTATATGGACCGTCCCGAGCACCTGCCGGACGCGTGGCAACCGGATGTGGCACAGGCAGCGAATGAGACCGAGCGCGCCCGTCTGGTCGCGGATTACATCGCGGGGATGACAGACAGGTTCGCCTATCAGAGCCATGCCCAGTTCTTTGCAGAGAAAATGAGCGAGGACGAGGCATGGCGGTAGAGGCGGCGGCAGACGGAGCCTTGTCTCCTATCATGGCCTTTGCGTTGGTGGGTGTCATCGGCGTGGGGTCGCAATGGATCGCGTGGCGGATCAGGATGCCGGCGATCGTTCTCATGCTTTTGGGTGGCCTTATTGTCGGGCCTCTTCTGGGTATCTTCGATCCCATGCGCGATATCGGCGATCTGGTCGGGCCGATGATCTCGGTTGCGGTGGCGATCATCCTGTTCGAAGGGGGACTCACGCTTAACCTGCATGGCTTGCGCGGGGCGGCGGAAGGAGTGCGCCGGCTTGTCCTGATCGGTGCGCCGCTGGGCTGGTTTCTGTCGGCGATGGCGCTGCATTTCGTCGCGGGGCTCAGCTGGGAGGCGTCGGTGGTCTTTGGCGGGATCATGATCGTCACCGGCCCCACCGTGATCGCGCCGCTTTTGCGGCAGGCGCGGCTTCCGCGCAGGCCGGCGCAACTTCTACATTGGGAGGCTATCGTCAATGACCCCATTGGCGCGCTTGCGGCGGTGATCGCCTTTGAACTGGTTCTCGTTTTGCGCGCGACCGAAACCATGGGCGATGCCATTCTGGACATGGCCGTGGGCATTTCCGTGGCCGCCGCACTGGGCGCTGTCGCGGGCTGGAGCGTGGTGAGGGCATTCCGCCGCGAACTCGTGCCGCAGTTCATGAAGGTGCCGCTTCTGTTTGCCGTCGTGCTGGGCGTGTTCGCGCTGTCGGATGCGCTTTTGCATGAAAGTGGCCTTCTGGCGGTCACGGTGATGGGCCTGTGGATCGCCAATGCCGACTTGCCCAGCTATGATGAATTGCGACGGTTCAAAGAGCACGCGACGATCCTGCTTGTCTCGGGTGTGTTCGTTCTGTTGGCGGCCTCGATGACCCCCGAGACGCTTTATGCGTTGGACTGGCGCGCGCTGGCCTTCGTGACGGTGGTAATTTTCATCGTCCGGCCCGCAACGGTTCTGGTGTCGTTCATCGGCACGCATCTGCCGTGGAAAGAGCGGCTTCTCGTGGGGTTCACGGGACCGCGCGGCGTTGTTCTGGTGGCGGTTGCGGGGCTTTTCGCGCAGCGCCTTTATGCCGGGGGCGTCGAGGATGCGGTGCGCCTTACGCCGTTGGCCTTCGCGCTGGTGGCTGCGACCGTGATCCTGCATGGGTTCACCATGTCGCCCTTGGCGCGCGCGCTTGGCCTGAGCGCGGCACAGGTGCCGGGTGTCATATTCGCCGGCGGCTCGCGCTTTTCGGCGGCTTTCGCCGAGGCGCTAAAGCGGCTTGATGTGCCGGTCCTGATGGCGGATGCGAACCGCACCCGCCTGCGCACCGCACGCGAGGCGGGGCTGCCCATTTTCGTCGGCAATATCCTGTCCGAGGCCGCCGAACACGGGGTTGAATTCATCAGCTTTGGACGCATCGTCGCGCTGAGCGACAATGACGCGCTCAATACGCTTGTCACCACTGACCTTGCGCCAGAATTCGGGCATGAAAACGTCTATCAGCTCAAACCCGCCAAGCAGGAGCACCGCCGCTATGCGATGCCCGTGACACTGGGTGGGCGGACCATCTGTGATGGTCTGGGATATCTCGATATCGGGCGCCGGATGACCGAGGGCTGGACGGTTCAGAGCGTGCAGTGGACCGGCGCCGAGGATGAGCACGACCTTTGGGTCGAGGCCAATCCCGAGGCTGTCGTTCTGGCAGAGGTCAACGCGGGCAAGGCGTTGCGGCTTATTGCCAAGGATATGGAGGTTCAGGCATGGGAGGGCTGGCATCTCGTTTACTTTGCGCCCGAGCCCGAAGACGCAGATGAAAAGGCCGCAGAAGCGGCGGCGGAACGTGCCGCAGAAGACGCCGAGACTACCGTGAAAGGCGACGCGGGCTAGGGCGTGGAGATTTCCGCCCGTTGACGCGGCCTGTGGCAGTGATAAACCCGGCGCGACCCTAGACAAGGCGCAAGAGAGATGAACCTTTTCACCGAAATACGCGGTGCGGTGATTGCTGCACTCGAAACGATGATGGACGAGGACACGTTGCCCGCCGGGCTCGATCTCGGGAATGTCACGGTCGAGCCGCCCCGCGATCCGCTGCATGGGGATATGGCGACGAATGCCGCGATGGTTCTGGCCAAGCCTGCCGGACTTAAACCGCGTGATATCGCCGAAGTGCTGGCCGCAAAGCTTTTGGACGATGCCCGCATCGTCAGTGCCGAGGTGGCGGGCCCCGGTTTTCTCAACCTGCGGTTGGCCGATGCGCAATGGCACGAGGTGCTGCGCGCCGCGATCGCGGCGGGCGGAGAGTTCGGGCGCTCGAATATGGGGCAGGGACAGCGGGTCAATGTCGAATACGTGAGCGCGAACCCGACCGGGCCGCTTCATGTGGGGCATACGCGGGGCGCTGTCTTTGGAGATGCGCTGGCCAGTTTGCTGGATTTCACCGGCCATGATGTGACGCGTGAATACTATATCAACGACGGCGGCGCGCAGGTCGATGTGCTCGCGCGGTCCGTTTATCTCCGGTATCTTGAGGCGCATGGTCAGGAAGTCGCCTTCGAGGACGGAACTTATCCGGGGGACTACCTGATCGCGGTGGGGGCCGCGCTCAGGGAAAAGGTGGGCGACGCTTATGTCGGCCAACCCGAGAGTGCCTGGCTGACCGAGGTGCGCGATTTCGCAACCGATGCGATGATGGAACTTATCCGCGAGGATCTTGCCGCGCTTGGCGTCAGGATGGATGTCTTCTATTCCGAGAAGTCGCTTTATGGCACCGGTCGGATCGAAGCCGCGCTTGAGGCGCTTGAGGAAAAGGGCCTGATCTATGAGGGCGTGCTCGAGCCGCCCAAAGGCAAGAAACCCGAGGATTGGGAGCCCCGCGAGCAGACCCTGTTCAAGTCAACGGAACATGGCGACGACGTGGACCGCCCGGTGAAGAAATCCGATGGTGCGTGGACCTATTTCGCACCGGATATTGCTTATCACTATGACAAGATATTACGCGAGTTCGACGCGCTGATCGATGTTTTCGGCGCGGATCATGGCGGGTATGTCAAACGGATGAAGGCCGCTGTTTCGGCGCTGAGTGACGGGCAGGTGCCGCTGGATATCAAGCTGACGCAGCTTGTGAAGCTTTACAAGAACGGCGAGCCGTTCAAGATGTCCAAGCGCGCGGGCACATTTGTCACGCTGCGCGATGTGGTGGACATGGTGGGTGCCGATGTGACGCGGTTCCATATGCTCACCCGCAAGAACGATGCGCCGCTCGACTTTGATTTCGACAAGGTCGTGGAGCAATCGAAAGAGAACCCGGTCTTCTACGTGCAATATGCCCACGCGCGGGTATCCTCTGTTCTACGCAAGGCCGACGCGGCGGGGATCACGGTGGACGATGCGGCGCTTCTGAGCGCCGATCTTGGCGGGCTTTCGCACGAGGCCGAACTGACACTGGCCCGCAAGATCGCGGAATGGCCACGTCAGGTTGAGATCGCGGGGCGCACCCACGAGCCGCATCGTGTGGCGTTTTTCCTCTATGATCTGGCCAGCGAATTGCATGCGCTGTGGAACCGGGGCCATGACGACCCGTCGCTCCGCTTCTTGCAGGAGGGTGACGCAGCTACAACACAGGCGAAAATCGCGCTTGTCCGGGCCGCAACCGTTGTCATTTCGGCAGGTCTTGGTATTCTCGGCGTCACACCGGCCCAAGAGATGCGGTAACAAACCGCACATTAAAAATCGGCCGGGCAATCGAGGCGGACAAGACCCGGGCCGTAGCAGGGCCGGGGTCGTGAGAGGCAGAACATGGCACAGATGCAGGCGTCGCGGCCCATGGCCGCGCCCGTGAGCGATCAACAGGGCAACAGCATTCAAAAGGCGACCTACTTTCTTGGCGCTCTGACTTCGGTCGCGCTGGTGGTTGGGGTGACGGTCTGGGGTGTTCAGACGATGACCCGCGACGTCAGCGGCGTTCCCGTGGTCGAAGCGTCCAAGGGGCCGATGCGCGTGACCCCGGACGATCCGGGCGGACAACAGGCCCAACATCAGGGCTTTTCGGTGAACGATGTGGCCGCCGATGGCACGGCGGCGGACCCCGCGGACCGGCTTATCCTTGCGCCTGAGCCGCTTGACCTCAGCTTTGAGAAGACGGCGAAGATCACCAAGGCCCCGACCGAGGAGGCCGAAGCGTCAAATGACGGCCTCGAGACCACAGCCGCCGCCGCAACCGAGGACGATGAGGGCGCCAAGATGCGGGCCCTTGCCGATGCGCTGGCCGAGGGCGTCGAGCCGCTTGAGACCTTACAGCCCGCCTCGATGCAGGCCGCGCCGGCGCCTGCCGTAAAGGGTGGAATTGGCCGTTCACTGCGCCCGCGCGTTCGGCCCGCCACCTTCACACCCGCAGATCCCGAGGCGGTTATGGCCGAAACCGGGCAGGGCACGCGCGATGTGGCCGCAGCCAGAATCCCGGTGGGCACCCGTCTGGCGCAGCTGGGTGCGTTCAAGAGCGAAGACATCGCGCGCGAGGAATGGACGCGGCTTGAGACGCGGTTCGGTGATTACCTTGAGGGTAAGGATCGCGTGATCCAGAAGGCCGAAAGCGGCGGGCGGACCTTCTACCGTCTGCGCGCCATGGGGTTTGAGGATCTGGCCGATGCGCGTCGGTTCTGCTCCGCACTGGTGTCCGAGCGGGCAGAATGCATCCCGGTGGTCACGCGGTGAGCCACTTTGGCGCGACGATTCTGGATGCGGGCGGAATGCGCCTGAGTGCCGAGGAAAAGGCGTTTTTCCGGGAGGCCGATCCATTCGGATTCATCCTTTTTGGACGCAATATCGAGAGCCCCGCGCAGGTGCGCGCCCTCTGCGACGAGATGCGCGAGACGGTGGGCCGAGAAGCTGTGATAACGATTGATCAGGAAGGCGGGCGCGTTCAGCGTCTGCGCCCGCCTGACTGGACCGACTGGGTGCCGCCGCTCGAAGAGGTCCGGCGCGCCGGTGCGCAAGCCCCCGAGGCGATGCGGCTGCGCTACCGGATCATGGCCGCCGAACTTCGCGCGCTTGGCATCGACAGCAATTGCGCGCCGCTTGTGGATGTGATCGCGCCTGACACGCATGAATTTCTGACCGACCGCTGTTATGGAGACAGCCCGGAGGAGGTGGCACGGATTGGCCGTGCCGTGGCCAACGGGCTTCTTGAGGGTGGGGTTTTGCCGGTGATGAAGCACATTCCGGGACATGGCCGCGCGACCAGTGACAGCCATCTGGACCTGCCATTCGTCACGGCACCGCTCGAGGCGCTCAAGGCGCGGGATTTCGCGCCCTTCGCGGCGTTGGCCGACCTGCCGATGGCGATGACGGCGCATGTGGTCTATGAAGGCTGCGATGATCGCCCGGCGACGGTGTCGGCGCGGATGGTGGGCCTGATCCGCGAGGTGATCGGGTTTGACGGCCTTTTGATGACGGACGACATTTCGATGAAGGCCCTTGACGGAAGCCTGCCAGAGATCGCGCGCGGATCGCTTGATGCGGGGTGCGATGTCGTTTTGTTGTGCAATGCCGCGCTTGAGGACCGCCGTGCGGTGGCCGATGCGGCAGGGCGAATGACCCCGGCGGCGCAAGCGCGCGCCGAGACCGCGCTTAAAGCGCGCATAACGCCCGGCGAGGTTGACATTTCGGCCCTGACGGCCAAGCTTGGGCAGTTGAAATAAGGCCGGAGACCGGCGCGGGCATGTCCGACTCTCACTTTGATGAAGAACAGCCAGAGGCCACGCAAAGCGTGGCTGATCGCCTTGCGGCGGAGGCTTTGATCATTGATGTGGATGGCTATGAAGGGCCACTTGACCTGTTGCTGACCTTGGGGCGGACCCAGAAGGTCGATCTGCGCAAAATTTCGATCCTGCAACTGGCCCGGCAATATCTGCAATTTGTTGAAAAGGCGCGCGAGCTTCGCATCGAGTTGGCCGCGGACTATCTTGTGATGGCTGCGTGGCTGGCGTTTCTCAAGTCGCGTCTGTTGCTGCCACCGGACCCTGCCGAAGAGGGGCCGAGCGGTGAGGAACTGGCGGCGCATCTGGCGTTTCAGCTTGAGCGGTTGCAGGCGATGCGCGAGGTAGCGGCCCGGCTGATGGCGCGCGACCGGCTGGGGCGAGATTTTTTTGTGCGCGGCATTCCCGAGGGTGTCGAACGGGTGCGGCGCGTTACTTATACCGCGACACTTCTGGATTTGATGCAGGGGTATGCGCGGTTGCGCACCAAGGATGAGTTCCGGCCCTACGCGCTTGATCGCGAGTCGATCTTTTCGCTTGAGGCGGCACTGGACCGGATGCGCGGCTTGATCGGATACGCGGGTGAGTGGACAGACATCTCGACATGGCTTCCTGACGGATTCACGGTCGATCCCGCGCGGCGGCGCTCGGCCACGGCATCGACCTTTGCTGCGGCGTTGGAGCTGGCCAAGGAAGGGCGGCTCGAGATACAGCAATCCGAGACTTTCGCGCCGATCAAGGTTAAGCGCAGGGACTAGTATATGGCCGAGGATATGGACGCACCGGAAGAAACCCTGTTTGAAGCGCCGCCCATGGGCGAACAGGAGCGCATGGTCGAAGCGATCCTCTTTGCAAGCGCCGAGCCGGTGACGGTTCAGGAGTTGAACGCGCGCATGCCGCACGGCTCGGACGCTGCCGAGGCGCTGGTGCATCTGCGCAAACGTTACGAGGGGCGAGGGGTCACGCTGGCCCGCGTGGGAGACGCCTGGATGATGCGCACCGCCTCGGACCTTGGCTTTCTGATGCAGCGCGAGACGGTCGAAACCCGCAAGCTCAGCCGGGCGGCGATCGAGACATTGGCGATCGTGGCCTATCATCAGCCTGTGACTCGCGCCGAGATCGAGGAAATCCGCGGTGTTTCGGTCAGCCGCGGCACGGTGGATCAACTTCTTGAATTGGAATGGATTCGGTTCGGCCGGCGCAAGATGACTCCGGGCCGGCCTGTGACATTTGTTGTGACACAGGACTTTCTGGCGCATTTCGGATTGGAAAGCGCGCGCGATCTTCCGGGCCTCAAGGAGTTGCGGGCCGCCGGACTTCTTGACAACCGGGTGCCACCGGGGTCAATGCCGGGGCTGCCTGAAAGCGACGATGACGAGGATGACGCGGGCGGGGTTGCCGCAGACGATCAGGGCGAGATGTTCGAAGGCTGAACGCCGAGGGTTTCGAGATTGACCCGGTTTTGCTAGGGTTTTGCCAAAACGGGCGGCGTTCATGCCCTGAAATTGCCATGTTCCGCCCTTATATCTGAGCCCAAGAGGCAGAGGAGAGCGAAAATGAACGCCAATTACATCATCAACATGGTCATCCGTCAGGTGACGCGCCGGGTTTTGAACCGCGGGGTGAATGCCGGGATTGACGCTGTAGGCCGTCGCATGGGCAAAGGTGAAAAAGGGCCGGATACCGGCGAAACCACCAAGCGTGCCAAGCAGACGATGCGCGCGACACGCCGTATGGGCCGCATGTAATCACCGCTCCGGCGGCACCCAAAAGGTGTCAGCCCCGAAAATGCTTGGATAGTTTGAGACCTTGGCCTTGATAATTCGAGGCCAGATCTTTGCCGTATAGAAGCGCGGGCCGTGCCGCCATCCGCTCGTATATGAGGCGTCCGACCACTTGACCGTGCTCAAGCACGAAAGGTGCTTCGTGGCAACGCACCTCAAGCACGCCGCGTGACCCCGTGCCACCCGCCTCGGCCCAACCAAAACCCGGATCGAAGAACCCCGCATAATGAACGCGAAACTCGCCTGCCATGGCCACATAGGGGGCCATTTCGGCGGCGCAGTCGGGGGGGATCGAAATCGCTTCGCGGCTCATCAGGATATAGAATGCGCCGGGATCAAGGATGATGCGGCCTTTGGTGGTGCGCACTTCTTCCCAGAAATCTGCCGGATCGTAATGGTTTAGCTTGGCAAGGTCGATCAGGCCCGTGTGTCGCTTGGCACGATACCCCACAAGATCACCCGTCTCGGGGCGCAAATCCACCGAGAATCCCAAACCTTCGGAGATGACCGGCGTGTCCGACACGATCGGTGTGCGGGCATGGACATCGCGCAATTCGTCGTCACTCAAGGCGGTGCGGCCATGCCGAAAGATGATCTGGGTCAGCATCTGGCCGGGTTGGGCCACCACCGAAAAGCTTTGCGGGCAAATCTCGGCATAAAGGGGACCGTCATATCCGTCGCAGACCCGATCGAATTCGACCCCGTGATCGGTGATCACCCGGGTCATCAGATCAAGCCGCCCGGTCGAGCTTTTGGCGCTGGCGGCGGCGGTCATGCCGTCGGGCAGGGCCAGCCTTTCGGTCAGGGGCACCACATAGACGCACCCCTTTTCCAGCACCGCACCCCCTGTGAGCGGCACTTCGTGCATGGTCAGCTCATCCAGACGGTCGGTCACGGTATTGCCGCGCCCCGGCAGGAAAGAGGCGCGAACCCGATAGGCCATGTCACCCAGCCGCAGATCAAGCGAGGCGGGCTGAACCTGCCCGGGTTGAAACGGGGCCGTGGCCGCGATCCGGCCAGCGCCGATCATCTCGTGGATCTGGCTGTCTGCAAGAACACCGGTCATGCGAGGACCTCTCGGATGGGCCGGGCCGGGCAAATGGGGATAAGAAACATGGTCGGGCTAGCAGGACTCGAACCTGCGACCTTCCGTCCCCCAGACGGACGCGCTACCAGGCTGCGCCATAGCCCGACGATGGTGGGCGTTTCATAGCGGTTTTCTGTTGGGACACAAGGGGATTTTCCCAAAAAGCGCGGGATCATCTTCTGGTTTTTTCCGAACCGTCAGTCAGAGCGCGCAGCCGGCCCGCGAAGGCGGCCAGCGCCGTGCGCTCGTCTTCGCTACGCGGGGCCGACGGGATGTCGGCAACGGTGGTAAGCCCGCCGCGCGCGGCGTCTATTGTATCGCTTGGATCGTCGGGCACGGAGATGCGCGTGGTGCGTGGCGGCGCCGCGGTCTTTTCCTCGGGTGCGGTCCCGGCCTCGGTGCGCTCTGGCGTTGGCCCGGGTTCTGGTGCTTCTTCCGGCTCGGTGGCGGCGTCTGTCTCGAATGACGGGGCGGGGCCGCTCTCACCACTGTCCGCAGGGGGTGTCGCGGGCGGCTCGGCCGGTGGTTTGGGCGTATCTTGGAAAGTGGGGGCAGGCGCCTCGGGTGTGTCGGGGTCCGGCTCGAGCCCCTCGTTTGATGGCGCAGGCGGGTCCGCAGGTTTGGGCGGCAGGAAACTGCTAGGTGGTGGACTTTGCGCGGGCTGGGGCGGTGCGGGTGGTTCCGATGTCCCGCCGGTCGGCAAGGTCTCATCGTCGCCCGTGCCTTCGGCGTCGGGGGTGTCCGTGCCATCGGTGTCGTCGGACGATGACTCTGTCGCCTCAATCGGTTGCGGTCGTTCCGTGCCGGTGTCTTTGGGGGGCATCGCGCGCGCCGGGGCAGGGTCGTCCGCCTGTGTATGCGCCTCTTGCGGCGGGGCCGCAGGCGCCTGAGGGGGCTTCGGCGTGTTGGGGGCGGATGTTTCGCGTGATTTGGGCCGGGTGTCGGTGTCACGGGCGAAATCAAGGACACGGGCGGTTTCGGGTTCCGCCTCGGTTTCCATCGGCGCGGCCTCGATCAGATCGGTCTCGTCCGGTTCTTCGCCGTCAAGCGGTGCGGACAATGAGGCGACGTGTTTGATCCCTTGTTCGCGGAGAAGTTTCTGCGCGCCCTTGATGGTCATGCCGTCATCATGAAGAAGCTTGCGAATACCCCCCAGAAGGCGCATGTCCGCCGGCCTGTAATACCGCCGCCCGCCGGCCCGCTTGACAGGCTTGACCTGACTGAACTTGCTTTCCCAGAACCGCAGCACATGTGCAGGAACGCCAAGCCAGTCGGCCACTTCACTGATGGTGCGGAACGCGTCGGCGGATTTGCCCATTTACACTTGCGCCTCAGGCCTTGTTGCCCGCCGCGACCCGCTCTTTCATCAGGTGGGACGGACGAAATGTCAGCACGCGGCGCGGGTTGATCGGAACCTCTTCACCGGTCTTGGGATTGCGCCCGACACGGGCGGATTTGTCCCGCACCGAGAATGTGCCGAATGACGAAATTTTGACCTGCTCTCCTCGGGCGAGGGCGTCGGACATGTGGTCAAGAACGCTTTCGACGAGTTGGGCAGAATCGTTTCTGGAAAGACCGACTTCGCGGAAAATCGCTTCGCTCAGGTCCATACGTGTCAGTGTCGTTTCACTCATGCCGTCCCCCGTTGGCTTTTGCCAACTTTGCGGGGAAGAATTTTGCGAGTCAATATCAATGGCTTGCAGCTTGGTGTTTACGCGTTGATTTGCGCGTTTTTACCAGCGAAGAACCACTGCGCCCCACGCCAGACCGCCGCCGATCGCCTCACTTAGAATCAGGTCGCCGCGTTTGATGTCGCCTTTGGATGCCCCCACCGATAGGGCCAGGGGGATAGATGCGGCAGAGGTATTGCCGTGATCCTGCACGGTGAGGATCACCCGATCCATGGATAGACCCATCTTGCGCGCGGTGCCCTGAATGATGCGAATGTTCGCCTGATGCGGCACAATCCAGTCGACATCGCTGCTGAGCAGGCCGGCCTTTTCAAGGGCCGTGTCTGCCGTGCTGGTCAGTTTCTCGACAGCCTGACGGAAAAGCTGATTGCCCTGCATCCGCAGTTTGCCCGAGGTGCCCGTGGTCGAAACGCCCCCGTCCACGAACAGCATGTCCTTGTAGCGCCCGTCCGAATTGAGATCGGTCGAGAGGATGCCGCGATCTTCCTTGGTGCCGCTCGCCTCCTCGGCCCCAAGGATGAGCGCCCCGGCCCCATCGCCAAAGAGCACACAGGTGGAACGATCCTCCCAGTCCATGATGCGGCTGAAGGTTTCCGCCCCGATCACGAGAATGCGCCGCGCCTGTCCGGATATGATCAGCGCATCGGCCGTGCACAGCGCATAGATGAATCCAGCACAAACCGCCTGCACATCGAAGCCAAAGCCCGTGGCCATGCCAAGACGGCTCTGGACCATGGTGGCGACGGACGGAAAAGTCAGGTCCGGGGTGGACGTGGCAACCAGCACACAGTCGATATCCGACGGCTCCAGCCCCGCGTCCTTGAGTGCCGCCCATGAGGCATGCACCGCCAGATCCGAGGTGGTTTCCCCCTCGGCGGCGAAGTGACGGCGCTCGATTCCCGAACGACTTCGAATCCATTCGTCCGACGTTTCGAGAAACCCTTCGAACCAGGCATTTTCAACCACGCGTTCGGGCAGATAGTGCCCGACACCCTGAACCACAGCACGGGTCGTCATGAGCGATCACCTTCTTTCGACGACGTGTCATCGTCATCATCGTCGCGGCCTTCGTCGGCCAAAAGCGACGCGGCAGCGACACTCGCGGCAAGCCGTTCGGTAAAACCGCTTTCGGCCAGTTGAAAGGCGAGCTTAATTGCCGCGGAAAAGCCAGTGGCGTCGGCCGACCCATGCGATTTGACCACGGTGCCATTGAGGCCAAGGAACACGCCGCCATTCACCCGGCGCGGGTCAATCCGCTTTTTCAGGCGCTGAAGCGAGGTATAGGCCAGCATCGAGGCGAGCCGCGACATGGGGGAGTATTTGAATGCGGCCCGCAGCAGTTCCGAGATCAACTCGGCCGTGCCTTCGCCTGTCTTGAGTGCGACATTGCCGGTGAACCCGTCGGTAACAATCACATCGCAGATGTCCTCGGGCAGGTCGCGGCCCTCGACGAATCCCACAAAGGAAAACCCGGCCTTGTCGGCATTCGCTGTGATCAGGTCATGAGCCTCGCGGAGTTCGGCACGGCCCTTGTGCTCTTCTGTGCCGACATTGAGAAGGCCCACGCGGGGATTTTCGACACCGAGCCCATTGCGCGCATAGGACACGCCCATCAGCGCGTATTGCATGAGGTCCTTGGCGTCGGCGCGGATATCGGCGCCGCCATCCAGCAACACGTTGAACCCTTGTGGATTGCGCGAGGGCCAGAGCACGGCGATGGCGGG
The DNA here is from genome assembly GCF_037083845.1 of Roseovarius sp. E0-M6. NCBI lineage: Bacteria > Pseudomonadati > Pseudomonadota > Alphaproteobacteria > Rhodobacterales > Roseobacteraceae > Roseovarius > Roseovarius sp. E0-M6. The sequence goes on from NZ_JBAPLA010000001.1 coordinate 705,087, forward strand.
GCGGTAGACACCGGCAAGACGCCGCAGGCGCAGCACCGAAAGCGCCATGAGCGCACCGGTGTTGCCGCAGGACACACACACCGTCGCATCGCCTGCGCGCACGGACTCGAGCGCCGACCACATCGACGTCGTTTTCCCGTGGCGCATCACCTGGCTCGGCTTGTCCTCCATCGCCACGACGTCGGCCGCATCGCGAATTTCGATGCGCCCATCAAGGTGGCGGCGTCTGGCGACAAGCGGCTCCAGCTCGGTTTTGGGACCGTGCAGGATAAAGGCGATGTCGGGGTTTTTCTTGGCGGCATGCGCCAAGCCAGACACAACAACACCCGGCCCGCGATCACCGCCCATGGCATCAACGGAAATAACGGTGCGCCCGGTCCCCGCCGTGGATTGATCCTCATGCGCGGTCATGCGGGCGAACGTCCTTTATGAGCGGCTCAGGCTGCGTCGTCTTCCAAGTCGATTTCGTCCGCCATCGTGACGACTTCGCGGTCCGCATAGTGGCCACAGGCGACACACACGTGGTGCGGACGCTTGAGCTCCCCGCAGTTGGGGCATTCGTTGGGGTTCGCCGCTGTGAGCGAATCGTGCGCGCGACGATTGTTGCGGCGCGATTTCGATACTTTGTTCTGTTGGACAGCCATGTCTCAACCTCAATTTCTGTGGGCCCTATGGCCCGGTTTCATGCGAGTCTCGCGGCTCATAACCGTTTGCAGGCCGCGCGAAAACCCCAGAGTCCGATGAGAGCGCGAAAATACAGCGAAAAGACGCCGGGGCAAGCTATTTTTGCTGCTGTGCGGCAGAGAGTTTCAGCCATCGCCCTCGAGCTTGTCACGCAAGGCCGCAAGCCCGGCAAAGGGTTTGGTGTCGGCATCGGTGAGCGGCTCTGCCCCTTTGGGTGTGGCGCGGGCCTCGACAGGGTCGGGGGTATCGGCACGTGGATAAGGCGGCAGGGACAGCGAAAGCGCCTCGGTCAGGATCGCCCCAAGCGAGATCGTTTCGGTGAGCGGCTCCTGATCCACGTCATCCGGCATTTCCACCTCGTCCCCCTCCGGCACGGCAATGCCCTCGGCAAGAAAGCGGCGCGTCACATCTGTTTCGATCCGCGTTGTCACCGGGGCAAGCGTGGCAACACAGGGCTGTGTTACCGTGGCCCCAAGATGCCCGTCAAGACGCCAGTCGCGCCGGCCCTCTGATTGAACCGTGCCTTCGAACACCACCTTGCGAAGGTCCACGAGATCAAGCTCCTCGGCGAGGGCGGCCATGGCCTCGGCATCGGGGGCGATGCGAAACCGGTTCGGAGCCCGCTGCGAAAGCGAGGAAACGCGCAAAGTGTCGGTTGTTGAGGTCTTGTTTGGCATACGCCCCCGCTTTCTTGTTTGATCCTCTGGACCACAATACTGTATGCGGGATAAAAGGCGTGGGCGGCCAAGATCAAGGGGCAGGTGACGTGAGACAGGTGTTTCGTTGGAAATCCGGGGTTCTGATCCTCGTGCTGCTGGCCGTTTCGGCCTGCACGGCAAAATATCGCAGTCATGGATATGTCCCCCCGCCGGAAGACCTTCAGAATGTATTGGTGGGGGTCGATACCCGCGCGACGGTCGACGATACGATCGGCCCGCCATCGACCTCGGGTCTTCTTGGAGATGGCAATTACTATTATGTCACGAGCACTGTGCGCCACTTCGGCGCGTTCCGGCCCGAGGTGGTCGACCGCACGGTTCTCGCGATCAGCTTTGACGAGGCGGACGTGGTCCGCAATATCGAGACCTTTGGCCTTGAAGAGGGACGTCCCGTGCGCCTGACGCGGCGCGTGACCGACAATTCCGTCGAAGGCAACGGCTTCCTCCGGCAGGCCCTGGGCAATATCGGACGTCTGAACCCCGGCGATTTCTTCTGATCCGGGCCTGAGGCGTCATCGCCCTGTCATCGCTTGTCCGTTAGGATCGTGGCATCTATTGTGATCCATGTAACATGGCGGGAGGGCATGGCGGATGTTTTCCAAGGGACGCTACATCGCCCATGAGGCGCGGGACACACAGGATGTGAACCGCGCGCAACGTCTCAGGGCCGAGGTATTCGGACGCGGCGCAGAGCCCGACGCCGACCAGTTCGACACCGATTTCCAACACATGCTGGTCGAGGACCGGGACAGTGGCGCGCTGGTTTGCTGCTATCGCTTCCTGCCGCTGAGTGCCGGGGACCAAATCGGCAAAAGCTATTCCGCGCAGTTCTATGGCCTTGAAACGCTTGCGGATTTCAAAGGTCCGCTTGTCGAGATGGGGCGCTTTTGTGTTGCGCCGGGCCTGCGCGATCCCGATATCCTGAGGGTCGCGTGGGGCGCGATGACCCGATATGTCGACCAGCACGGAATTGAGATGCTGTTCGGCTGTTCATCGTTTAGCGGCACCGATGCATGGCGGTATTCGGATACGTTCGCACTTTTGGGGCAACGTCATCTTGCTCCGCGACACTGGCGGCCTGCGGTGAAGTCGCCCGAGGTGGTGCCCTTTGCGCGGATGCTGGGCCGGGCCCGCCCCGACACGCGAGAGGCCATGAAACGGATGCCGCCGCTGCTCAAGACCTATCTGACGATGGGCGGCTGGGTGAGTGATCATGCCGTGGTGGATGCCGAGATGAACACCCTGCATGTGTTCACCGGGGTCGAGATCGCGGCCATTCCGCCGGCGCGGCAACGGCTTCTGCGCGCCGTCGCGCAATAGCCCCGCTTGACGAGCGGACGCGGCGGGGATAGCCCGGCGCGCATGGCACACGCACCCCTTTTGCAACTCTCCGATATCTCGCTCACCTTTGGGGGCGCCCCGATTTTCGATGACCTTTCACTGGTGGTTCAGCCGGGCGACCGGGTCGCGCTCGTTGGGCGCAACGGTTCGGGAAAGTCCACACTTCTCAAGGTGATGGCGGGTCTTGTTGAACCTGATACCGGGGAACGGGTGGTCACCCCCGGCATCCGTGTGGGATATATGGAGCAAGACCCAGACATGAGTGGATTCGCGACGCTGGGTGAGTTCGCGTCGGCAACTCTCGATCCTGGTGAGATGTACCGGGTGGAGCGCGCGGGGGCCGGACTGAAGTTCGACCCCGATCGGCCGGTCGCGACCGCGTCCGGTGGGGAGCGGCGGCGCGCGGCACTGGCCCGGATCATGGCAGAGGCGCCGGACCTGATGCTTCTGGACGAGCCGACGAACCACCTTGATATCGAGGCGATCGCGTGGCTCGAATCCGAGTTGAAGGCGGCGCGCGCAGGCTTTGTTTTGATCAGCCATGACCGCGCTTTCCTGCGTGAGCTTACGCGTGCAACCCTATGGATAGACAGGGGAATGACGCGCAGGCAGGAGAAAGGTTTTACGCATTTCGAAGCGTGGCGCGAGAAGGTCTGGGAAGAAGAGGACAGCGCCCGTCACAAGCTTGACCGCAAGATCAAGGCCGAGGCCCGTTGGGCGGTCGAGGGCATCAGCGCCCGCCGCAAGCGCAATCAAGGACGGGTGCGCGCGCTTCAGGATCTGCGTGCCGAACGGGCGGCACAGATCAAGCGGCAAGGCGCGGCGGCGATGGCGCTTGAGCAGGGGCCGAAATCGGGAAAACGGGTGATCGAGGCGCGCGGCATCGCGAAAGCCTATGGTGACACGCAAATCCTAACAAAGTTTGATCTGCGCGTGCAGCGCGGTGACAGAGTGGCCTTTGTGGGGCCGAACGGGGTTGGCAAGACGACACTTCTAAAGCTGCTCCTGAAAGAGATTGAACCCGATGAGGGCACGGTCGAGCATGGCACCAAACTGGCTGTTGCGGTCTTTGATCAGGCGCGCGCGCAGCTTGACCCGAACATGACTCTCTGGGAGAGCCTGACTGGTGAGCCGGACATGCGCGTGGCGGGCAACGCCGATCAGATCATGGTGCGCGGTCAACCCCGGCATGTTGTTGGATATCTTAAAGATTTCCTGTTCGACGAGCGGCAGGCGCGGGCACCGATCAAGTCCCTCTCGGGGGGTGAAAAGGCGCGGCTTCTGCTGGCCAAGCTGATGGCGCGCGAGAGCAACGTTCTGGTGCTCGATGAACCGACGAACGATCTTGATATCGAGACGCTGGACCTTCTTCAGGAGTTGCTGGACGATTACGATGGGACTGTCCTTCTGGTGAGTCACGACCGCGATTTCCTTGACCGCGTCGCCGCGACGACAGTCGCGATGGAAGGCGATGGTCGCGCCACGGTCTATGCAGGCGGTTGGAGCGATTACAGATCGCAACGCAAAGCCGAAGAAACCGCCAAAAAGCAAGAAAAGACAAAGGCTAATGCGGCAAAGTCAACGCAAGCGCAGCAGGCCCGAAAGGTAAAAGGGCTAAGCTTTACCGAAAAGCACAGGCTTGAGTCCCTGCCTGCCGAGATCGCGCGACTTGAGGCCGAGATCGGCAAGCTTGAAGAGCTGCTATCGGATGCTGACCTCTTTACTCGCGAACCGGTCAAATTTCGCAAGGCCACCGAGGCGCTGAATACGCGTCAGGAGGCCTTGGCGGCGGCCGAGGAAGAGTGGCTCACACTTGCCGAAAAGGACGAGGCCGGGGGCTAAGGCCGGCATCGGTATCCACGTCGGCATTCACGTCGGTGCGTTTGAACGGCGAATTTGCCACCTGTTAACCGCGATCATTGCATTCGAAGCGCGCCATCGAGGCGGATAACCTCACCGTTGAGATAATCGCACTCGACAATAAACCGTGCCAGCGCCGCGTATTCATCGGGATCCCCCAGCCGCGCGGGAAACGGACCATCGGCTGCCAACTCATCCTGAACCGCCTGCGGAAGGCCCTTGAGCATGGGGGTGGCAAAGATGCCCGGCGCGATCGCCATGACGCGAATTCCCTCACGTGTCAGGTCACGCGCCATGGGCAGGGTCAGACCGACGATACCCCCTTTGGACGCGGCATAGGCCGCTTGGCCCTTCTGCCCGTCAAAGGCGGCGATAGAGGCGGTGTTGACGATAACGCCGCGCGTGCCATCGGGGGCCGGATCGTTGCGCGCGATCTCAGCGGCTGCAAGGCGGGCGACATTGAAGCTTCCGACAAGATTGACGTCGACGGTGCGGCGGAATGTGTCGAGCGGGTGGGGCCCGTCGCGGCCAAGGGTTTTTGCCCCTGTGGCGATCCCGGCGCAGTTTATGGCGGCGGTCACGCGCCCCATCGCGTCACGGGCCGTGGCGATTGCCGTGGTTACTGACGCCTCGTCTGTGACATCGGTTTCCACGAAATGCGCGCCGATTTCCCCGGCTATTGCGCGGCCCCGTTCGACATCGCGATCAAGAAGGGTCACGGCGGCGCCCCGAGCCCGAAAGTGCCGGGCGGTGGCTTCGCCAAGGCCAGAAGCGGCCCCGGTGATGATGGCGGTGGTCTCGGTGATTTGCATGGGGTGGGCTCCTGTCATGGAATTGAACGTGCGTTCAGATACTGTGCCGGGGTGGCGCTGTCAAAGCTTGCGGGGAAGGCGCCGCGACAGGGCCCCGAGGCCCAGCACGGTGAGCAGGATGCGAATGATGTGATGAAGGGTAACGAAGGCCGGGTTCGCCTCGAGTGAGAGGGCGACGAGCGCCATTTCGGTGAGGCCGCCGGGTGCGAAACTGATCAGGAGGACGTCAAAGGGCTCGGACCAGGCAAGACCCAACAGGCCGGCGAAGAACGCGGCGAGCAGCATCATCCCGGCCACCGAGAGCAGCGACAGCCAAGCCCCGCGCATCAGGAGCGCGCGGTCCAGCCCCTTGAACCTCAGGCCAAGGGCGATGCCCACCACGATCTGTGCATCATTGATCAGCCATTGCGGCAGGGAGATCGGCGCGAGGCCGGTGAGGGTGACGACCGCAGCAGCCAGAAGCGGGCCGGTCAATTGTCGTGCGGGCAAACGCAGCAGTGATCCGGCGAGGATGCCCGCCGCAAGGGTGGCGACAATGGCCGGAAAGGCCCCCCAATCAGTTCCGGCGCGGGCGAAGGATGCGCCTACCGAACTTCCGACCGGGGCCCCGAGCCAGAGCGACAGTCCGATGGGCAGGGCGGTCACCACAAGGATCACGCGCAGGAATTGCTGAAGCATGAGGCGGGGTAGATCGGCGCCCGCCTCTTCGCCAAGCGCGATGGATTCAAAAAGCCCGCCGGGCGCGCCAGCACAGAGTGCCGTGGCGCGATCATAGCCGCCGAAATGACGGAATATCAAGTAGTTGAAGCTTTGAACTGCGGCGACGAAACCGGCCAGCGCCGCAACGCTGAAGATAAGGCGCAAAGGCTCGGAGAATAGCGCGGGGGTGATCTGACCGCCGATCATCATCCCGATGAGACCTATGAAGACAAGGCGCACGGGCTGAGGGAAGACATAGCCTTCGGGGAGAAGGCCGGGGCGCAAGATACCGAGGCTGGCCGAAAGCATGAGCGGCCCGAGCAGATAGGGCAACGGCAGGCCCGCAAACACGGCGAGCGGGGCGGCGATGAGCCAGCCTGAAAGGAGAAGGGCAAGGGTTGCTGTGAGGCGCGGCATGACCCTTTGAAGCACCCCCGTGAGGGGGGTGCAAGCGCGTAGGTCGCGGGCGCGGTGCGCTATTGGGGGCAGGGCATGGCCGCAGCACCCCAGAGCAGAATATCGCGGGTGTGCGCCTTGAGCGAGTAGGGCGCGGGCTCACGCGTGCCGCCCGGGGCCCAGCCCCAATGGACAAGCGGACAATGGTTCACATGCTCGGCGAGGTCGACAAAGGTCATGCCGCCGTTGGTTTCGGGGGCGCGCAACTGTTCGCACACCTCGCGCGGGGATTTGTCGAACCATGCGAATTCAACTGGCGGCAGGCGCCAGGCATGTGCGACGCGCGGCGCGGCGTGGGGGTCTTCGTTGGCATCGGGGCGGTCCTCCTGCAACTCCGTATGGCAGGTGGAGCAGAGCAGGTGCTCGGCCCCGATCCGGCTTGACCCGGCTGTGATGTTCATGCCGTGCGGGCCGGGCCTGTCGAAGGAAGGGCCGGTCCACATCGGGGTGTTCGTGGCAACATGGCAATTGGCACAGCGCGGGTGGCTGGCGACCTTGTAGATGCGGGCGAAGGCATCGAGCCCTTCGGCGCGGCTGACAGATCCGGGTTGTGGCAGGTCAAGTGACACGTCCTCGGACATGGCGGGCAAGGCGGGTAACAGCAAAAAAATGACATGAAGAACGAGGCGCATATTACGCAAACTCCACAAATTTTGAGAATGGCATCTCGCGCAGACGCTGACCGGTCAGCGCAAAAATGGCCGCCGCCAAGGCAGGTGCCGCAGGCGGGACCGGCGGCTCGCCCAACCCCGTCACGCGGTCGCCGTTCTCCAGAAGCCGCACCTCGATCGTCGGGCACTGGTGAAGGCGCATACCCTGATAGGCGTGGTAGTTGAGTTGATCGGCCTTACCGTCGGTATAGGTGAGTTCACAATTCATCGCATGCCCAAGGCCAAAGACGATGCCGCCTTGCATCTGGTTCTCGGCGTTGATCGGGTCCATGACGCGGCCCACCTCGGCGGCGGCCCAGACATTGGTGATCCGAAGCCCGTCCTCGGTTTCAGTCACTTCGACAATTTCGGCGCAAGGAACGCCAAACGATGTGGTGAGCGCGACGCCGCGACCGCGCGCTCCTGACTTGGGGCCGGACCAGCCGGACATTTCGCCCACGGCTTCGAGCGTGGCGCGGGCCAGCGGATCGTCGCAAAGGCGCAGACGCTCTTCGAGAGGATCAGCCCCGGCGGCATGGATCAACTCATCAAGACCCGCATTGTAGAAAAAACCGTTTGAGGACGCCCCCACCGAGCGCCAAGACGAGATCGGGGCGAGGTCGGGGGCGCGGTACCCTGTGACCCGATGATGCGGGATGGCGAATGGCTGTTCGAACGCGCCGGCGACGATCTGGCTGTCTGGGCCGGGAACGGGCATGTTCTGACGACCCATCTGTGAGGCCATGACCGAGGGCATGGCGATCGAGAGGTCATAGGCCGTGACGCGACCTTCCGAGACGCTGCCGCGCATGCGGGCCATGGCGATCTGACGTGGGAAATCATGCGCCATGTCGGTTTCACGCTCATAGGTGAGCTTCACGGCCGTGCCGGGCATGGTGTTGGCGATCTCGGTGGCGTGCCACTCGGCCATATCCTCAAGGCGGTGGCCAAAACTCCCGCCGATAAGTTGCGTGTGCAGCGTCACCTGATCGGCGCTGTGACCGGTAATGGCAGAGACATTTTCCTGAACGAATCTGGGTATTTGTGTCCCGCTCCAGATCTCGACTTCGTCTTCGGTCACGCGCACCGTGGCGCCGATCGGCTCCATAGGAGCATGGGCGAGATAGGGTGCGCGATATTCGGCGGTGAGGGCATCCTCGGTGAGTGCGGTGTCGACGTCGCCATCGTCGCGTTTGCGGCTATCGCGGGCCGCGTCGGTAAAGCTGTCGGCGAGGGCTTGCCAGTGCCCATCCATCGTGGCGGGCATGGGAGAGGGCGTCCATGAGGCCCGGATCGAGCGCGCGGCTTCAAAGGCTTGCCATGTGGTATCGGCCACGATTCCGAGGCCGCCCGTGACCGGCACGACCGCGTGAATGCCGGGCATGGCGCGGGCGTCCTCGGCGTCGAACCCGTCGATGCCCCCGCCTTGGGCGGGGTTGAGACACACGGTGGCATGGAGCATGCCGGGCACGGATAGGTCGATCCCGTATTTGGCCTTACCTGTGGATTTATCAACGATATCAATTCGCTGCATCGGATTGTTGAGAAGTCGCCAAGTCGAGGGATCGCGCAGGCCCACATCCTGAACCACGTCAATTTCGGCGGCCTCGGAAGCGAGATCGGTATAGGGGATCGCGGCCCCGTCACCGAGGATGACAGAGCCGTCGCGGGTGGTCATGGCCGCCGGATCATGACCGCGCCGCGCCGCCGCGCGCTTGAGCGTTTCGCGTGCCGAGGCCCCGGCGCGGCGCAGCTTTTCATAGCCGTCGGGCACAGTGGTGGAGCCGCCGGTGATTTGCAGCCCGATGAACTTCATCGCGGCTGAGACGCCTGTCTCGGTCATGGAGCGGAGAAGCCCCTCGGCGGGGGCCATGAACACCGCAGCCTCGGTCGCGAGCGCGCGATTCCAGTAGGCGGGCGAAGGCGGTCCGGGCCAGACGCGCACCTGATCAAGGGACACATCCAGCTCTTCGGCGATAAGTGCGGCCTGAACGGAATAGGCGCCTTGACCCACATCCGACCGCGGCGTGACAAGGGTGATCCCCTCGGCGTCGATCAGCACATAAGGTGTGAGCGCCGCCGCACCCTCGGACAGCCCCTCCTTGAGCGGGTTGTCATAGGGAGTCTGGTAGCGCCAAATACCGAATGCTACGCCGCCCGCGATGGCGGCGGACCCGACAAGAAGCGATCGGCGTGTTATTTTCTTCCAATTGGCCAAAAGGTTATGCGTCTTTCTTTGCGTTCGCGGCGGCCCGGACAGCGGCGCGAATTCGTGGATATGTGCCACAGCGGCAGAGATTGGCCGAAAGGGCGCGGTCAATGTCCTCGTCCGTGGGGTCGGGTGTGGTGTCGAGCAGCGCCGTTGCGGCCATGATCTGACCGGATTGGCAATAACCGCATTGTGCAACCTGTGTATCAATCCAGGCCTGTTGCACCGGGTGGGGCGCGTCGGGCGTGCCCAGTCCTTCGATGGTGGTGATGTCACCGATCACATCGCGGGCGGCCAACTGACAGGCGCGGACGGGCATACCATCCATATGGACGGTGCAGGCGCCGCATTGCGCGATGCCGCAGCCATACTTGGTTCCGGTAAGGCCGAGCATGTCGCGCAAAACCCACAAGAGTGGCATGTCGGCGGGCGGATCGATGTCATGGGTGGTGCCGTTGACGGTGAGTTGCATGGGCCTCTCCCGAATCATCATACACGGCAAAGGGTATTGCAATCGGTCCGCATGGCAATGGCGCGTTGCGCGGCGTGACGTAAAGGAACGGAGGGGTCTGGAGCGGGTAACGGGAATCGAACCCGTAACTGAAGCTTGGGAAGCTTTCGTGATACCTTTTCACCATACCCGCGCCGAGACCTGTAGCTAGGCAATCTGCCGGGGGAGGTCAAGAGGTCGGGCGCGGCGCGATGGCGCCGCGCTCATAGAGGTGTCACACCGGGATCAGTTCGACAGGTGATCGGTGGTGAAGAGCATATCCTCGCCCGCGCCGGTATGGCAGGCAATGCAGCCCTGATCGGCCCCTTTGGCAACGCGACCGGCCAAGCTCATTCCCTTGGGGTTTTTGTCAAGCGAGCCATCGGGCAGGTATTTCGCCCAGAACCAATCGGCATTGTCGGCGTCATACCCGGCTTCGCGGCGGAACATCACGGTGACCGCGCCAAGGTGTTTGTCGGGATTTGACAGCACCTCGTCGCCCGTCACGCCTTCGGGGCCGTAGTTGCGCTTGATCACCAGATCGCCGGTATGTCCGTCGACCGTGGCCTCGGTGTAGAGCGTTTCGAGCATCATCCCGTGGGGGGCAACCCCCTCGTAGGGGAACGTGCGCATCATGCCGTCACCGGCAAGGTTCATCTCGTTCATTTCCGCCCAAAGCTCGGCGGCATAATCGGTATCCACCTCGTTTCCGAAGGGGGCGTCTTGGGCTATGGCCGCCCCGGTCAGGCTCAGGGCGGCAACCGTGGCAATCAATGGCATTCTCATAAGTGGTCCTCCGTTGGTTCGATGCGTGGGTTCTCGGGCACCAGCCTAACGGTCGCGGCCATCACGCTGGGTCAAAATGCAGTCACGACATCGTGAATCCAATGCGCGGGGTTCGTGATTGACCATGTGGGCCGCTGCCGAGGATGGTGTATGAAAACAGGAGGTGCCGTAAAATGTTCCGAATATTGGCCGCCACGACGTTCATTCTTGCAGCGCCCGCTGCCACCGCTCAGGACGCCGCAGAGGGCGAAAAGGTGTTTCGCAAATGCAAAGCGTGTCACATGGTGGGCGAGGATGCCAAGAACCGGGTAGGTCCGGTCCTGACAAATGTCGTCGGGCGCCCCGCAGGGAGTTATGACGATTACCGCTATAGCTCTTCGATGGAAGAAGCCGGTGAGGCCGGGCTTGTCTGGGACGAGGAGTCGATTTTCGAATATCTCGCTGATCCGCGTGCCTTCCTTCGGTCCTATCTGGATGATCCCAAGGCACGGGCCAAGATGACTTTTCGGTTGAGTGACGCGCAGGAGCGGCGCGATGTCATCGCTTATCTTCAAAGCCTTTCGCCCGAGGACAGTGCCGCCGTTGCGCCCGAGGCACCGCACGCCGCAGAGGTCGAAACCGCGGCCACGTCACTTTGTGTGCGCAACCTTAATACGCACGCTCATTTCTTTGCGGTCGAAGCCCGTGGCGCGGATCGGCGCACCGCCACCCTTGACCCGGGTGAGCGGCTTTGCGTCGACGGGGACACCGGAAAAACCGGGATGGTCTCGGTCTTCGAGAGTGCCGAAGGGTTTGAAGGCTGTTCCCGCCTCGTCCCGGTGGGCGAGACCGAAGACATGCTCAGATATGTCGATTTCGATCGCTGCTTCTGGAGTTCGAACACCTGAGGTTTCGGGCTTGGCGATCCGCACTGACAGTTTGAGTTCGGTTGTCCCGGAAGCTCAACATTCGGACCCAACTTTCGGCGGCGTGATCTGAAGACCGCGGTTGCGCCTCAGGCGCGCCGCCGCCTCCGTCGCCCGCCGCCATCATCCCCGCCGGTGTTGAAGCTCACGTCGGGGAGCGACACGATTTTAGACAGGTCCGGGAAGGCATCGGTCTTGTGAGGGATCGCGTTGGCGGCGACGAAATGCTCTTGGAACTTGGGTTCGATCGCGGTTTCGACCTTGTCGATTTCGCGCACGACGCGTTCGATCTCGGCGCGCGCGGCGATGTTGCAAAGCGCGATGCGCGCCCCGGTGCCCGCCGCGTTGCCCGCGCTTGTGACCTTGTCGAGGGGGGCGTCTGGGATCATGCCAAGAACCATGGCGTGTTTCGAGGATATATGCGCCCCGAACGCGCCTGCAAGCACGATACGGTCAACGCGATCGACACCGCGTTCGTCCATCAGCAGGCGCGCGCCCGCGTAAAGCGCGGATTTGGCAAGCTGGATGGCGCGGATGTCACCTTGGGTCACGGTGATGCGCGGGCCGCCCTCGGCGGTGGCATCATGGATGAGGTAGGAATGGGTGCGCCCTTCGGCGATACAACGATCCGTACCGGTCTGAGCGGCCGACCCGATGAGGCCGGATGGGTCCATCAGGCCCGCCATGCGCAATTCTGCCACGGCCTCGATGATGCCAGAGCCACAAATGCCGGTCACGCCAGTGGTGGCGGTCGCTTCGGCAAAGCCGTCTTCGTCAGACCACAGATCGGAGCCGATGACGCGGAAGCGTGGTTCTTTTGTTTCGGGGTCGATACGGATGGCGTCGATGGCGCCCGAGGCCGCGCGTTGGCCCGAGCTGATCTGTGCGCCTTCGAAGGCGGGCCCGGTTGGCGAGGAGCAGGCGAGCACCGAGGATTTGTCGCCGAGCAGGATCTCGGCGTTGGTGCCCACGTCGATAATCAAAGCGAGGTCGTCGGATTTTCCCGGTTCCTCACTGAGGGCAACAGCGGCGCAATCGGCCCCGACATGGCCCGCAATACAGGGTAGGATATAGGTCCGGGCGCGGGTGTTGATCGCCGTCAGGTCAAGCTCGCGTGCCATGAGCGATATGCTTTCGGACGTGGCGAGCGCGAAGGGCGCTTGACCCAGCTCGACCGGATCGATCCCCAGCAGCAGGTGGTGCATGACCGGGTTGCAGACGAAAACAGTCTCGACAATGAGCGCGGCATCTATCCCGGCTTCCTTGGCGATTTTGTCAGAGAGGGTGTTGATCGCCTCGCGCACGGCGGCGGTCATTTCGCAGTCACCGCCGGGGTTCATCATCGCATAGCTGACGCGGCTCATGAGGTCTTCGCCAAAGCGTATCTGCGGGTTCATGATACCCGAACTTGCCTTGACCTCGCCGGTTTCAAGATCGGTGAGATGAGCCGCGACCGTGGTCGACCCAAGATCTATGGCCAGACCATAAAGGCCGGCTTCGTGCAGACCGGGCCAGATTTCGATGACACTCGCCACGGCATCGCGGTGAGACTTGTGCAGCGCGACCGTGACCTGCCATTTGCCCTTGCGCAATGTCGGCTGAAGCTTGGAGAGGAGCGTGAGATCGGCGCGTATCTCGGGGATGTCCCATTCACGCTTGAGCGCGCGGGCAAGCCGTTCGAGATCGCCTGTCGGCTCGTGCATGTCGGGTTCATCCACCTCGACAAAATAAAGCCGCGTGGCGGGGTCCATCTCGATCACGCGGGCCGAGGCGGCCTTGCGCACCACCTGTTTGTGGACTTGGGATTCGGGCGGCACGTCGATCACCACGTCGCGTTGAACGGTGGCCTGACAGCCGAGGCGGCGGCCCGGTTTCAGGCCGCGCTTCTGGTCATAGCGTTCTTCGACCGCGTTCCATTCGCTGAGCGCGTCGTCATGGACGGTCACGCCATGCTTGGAAAATTCGCCATATCCCGGTGTCACCTGACATTTGGAGCAAATGCCGCGCCCGCCACAGACCGAATCGAGATCGACCCCGAGTTGCCGTGCCGCGGTCAGGACTGGCGTTCCGGCAGGAAAGCGCCCGCGCTTGCCCGAGGGGGTGAAGACGACAAGGGGCTCTTTGGGGACTTGGGTAGTCATGCCTGGCTCCGGTTGGGTGCGCGCTTTGGCGCGAAGATAGGGAATTTGCCGGTGGGGGAAAGCCTGATCCCGGCAGAATGTGGTGGGGGAGCGGCATTATTATCGGGCGGCGGTTCAGGCGGAGAGAAATGAATCCGCTGATTTGCAATCAGAAAGGAGGACGCCGCCGGTTTCATAGTCCGACCATACGGCGGATATCCTGTGGCGTCGCACCCTCGGCACGAAAGGTGGCGATGGCGCGCGCGTCGTCGCGCTTGGCCAGCCGGCGGCCCGTGTCGTCGCGGATCAGGCGGTGATGGTGGTAGGTGGGGGTGGGCAGATCAAACAGATGTTGCAGCAAGGCATGGATCGGGGTCGCCTCGAAAAGGTCGGCGCCGCGGATCACATGGGTGATGTCCTGCGCGGCGTCATCAAGCACCACGGAGAGGTGATAGGATCCCAGAAAATCGCGCCGTGAGAGGACGATGTCGCCAACTTCGTCGCGCAACGCCGCGTGATAGGTGAGCTGTGGGCCCGTGTCGCCATTGGGCCCGGCGCCGGTTTCGACAAATCCGACCGTCGCGGGGGCCGCCGCCGCCATATCAAGGCGCAGCGCTGCGCCTGCGGGGCGCGGGCCAGTGCGGGGATGCCGGTGACGGCATGTGCCGGGGTAAATCAGCCCGTCGGGCCCGTGGAGCGGCGTGCCCTCCTGCGGGGCGGCAGCGGCCGCCGCGATATCGGCGCGGGTGCAGGTGCAGGGATAAAGCAGACCGCGCGCCCAGAGGGTATCGAGCGCCGTCGCGTAGGCCGCAAGCCGATCTGTCTGTCGCATCGGGGGGGCGTCCCACCTAAGCCCGAGCCAGCCGAGATCGTCCTGAAGCTGTGCCTCCCATTCGGGGCGCGATCGGGTCGTGTCGATGTCTTCGATGCGCAACAGGAATCGCCCCTTGGCCGCGCGGGCCATGTCATGCGCCAAGAGCCCTGAAAAGGCATGGCCAAGATGTAGCGGGCCGGTTGGCGACGGGGCGAAACGGGTCGTGAATGTCACGCTTTTTCAATGAGGTATACAGAGGCCTTGAGGTCCCGGGCCGGGATGTGGGCGCCTTTGGTTTTGCGCAGGAGCCGCGCTGCGCCACTGTCGAGCCAGTTGCACAGAGCAGCGTTGTAGCCCGGTTCCGTTGCGAGCGCATGGTCATTGAGGCTCAGACAGAGATGGCCGCCTGCGGGCAGCGCGTGCATCAGCGTCTCGAAGGTTTCGGGCGGCGCCGCGCCGATGCCAAGCACGCCCGCCGCCGCAATCGTGGCATAGGCACCGGGCTCAAGTGGCGGGTCGGCGTCGAGGTCGAGCAAGGAAAGCTGCCTGTAGACGCCTTTGGCGCGAGCCCTTTCCAGCATTGACGCGCTTGGATCGGTGCCGTCGATTACCGTGAACCCCGCCTTGGCCAAAGCTTGACCCGAGAGGCCGGTTCCGCAGCCAAAATCAAGCATCGGTGCGTCAAGCGCGCAACGTCCTGCAAGCATACGGGCCACGCGCGCGGGTGTCGCATAGCCATTTTCGGTCAGTTCGGCATCGTAGGTGTCGGCCCACCGATCATACATGTCCGTCGTCTCGTCCTGCGATGCGGGGCGATAAACGTGGTCTAGAAAATTGTCATTCATGCAGCGCAGTAAAGCACGCCTCTCATGCGGCGTCCAGTTCACGCCCGAGAACGATTACGTCCGCCCCCATACCGGCCTCGGTGAGGTGGGCGCCGTGTTCGCGAAATAACTGCCTGAGCCGGCCCGCCGCGATATGGCTGTCGAGCCGGGCATCATACCCGCCATGGGCAAGGGTGGGGTCGTTGAACGAAAGCGCCAGCAAATCACCCGGAGCGAGGGCATCAATGAGCTGATCCATGGACTCGGGCGGTGCTGCACCCAAACTTATCACGCCAGCCGCGACGATGGCACGATAGGCGCCGGGCGCGATGTCGAGCCGGTCGGCCTTGGCGGTCCAGAGCGTGTCATAGCAGCCCTTGGCGCGGGCCTTGGCGATCATCGGGCCGGATATGTCGGTGCCGTGAAGCGGTGTGATGCCGTGGGTGGCCAGCGTCATGCCCGAAAGCCCCGTGCCGCAGCCATAATCCAGCACGGGCCGGTCGTCATCGGGCAAAAGGGGCATAAGCGCCTCGGCGATGCGGGCGGGGGTGACATAGCCGCGTTCGGTGACGTCGGCATCATAGCTTTCGGCCCAGTCGGCGTAGACGTCGAGCGTTTCATCGACCGGGCGTTCGGTCCAGAGATCGGGTTTCATGTGTTTGTCTGACATGGTCCTATCCTAAACCGTTTCATGAGAAATCTGAACCACAGTGTTCCGCCGCTTGGCGTCAGGATGCGGCGGTTTGAGCGAGGGGTTGGACGGCGTCGGGGTCGCGGCTGAGCGGGTAATCCGAGAGCCATGCCTGCCACGCCGCCTTGGCGCGGTCGGTGTAAGCCTTGTAGCGGTCACGCCGACCCCGGCGGCCCCCCTTGATCCCGTCGACCGGGCGAAAGAGACCGAAATTGACGTTCATCGGTTGAAATGTCTTGGCCTCGGCGCCGCCGGTGATGTGATGGATGAGCGCGCCCATTGCGCTATCCTGCGGGGCGGTTGCAATGTCGTGCCCGGCGATCTGGGCCGCCGCGAGACGGCCCGCGAGAAGCCCCATCGCGGCGCTTTCGACATAACCTTCGACGCCTGTGATCTGCCCGGCGAAGCGGATATGCGGCCGGGAGGTCAGGCGCATC
Organism: Roseovarius sp. E0-M6; assembly: GCF_037083845.1. Taxonomy (NCBI): domain Bacteria; kingdom Pseudomonadati; phylum Pseudomonadota; class Alphaproteobacteria; order Rhodobacterales; family Roseobacteraceae; genus Roseovarius; species Roseovarius sp. E0-M6. The sequence continues at coordinate 721,584 of NZ_JBAPLA010000001.1, forward strand.
TGGCTGTCGAGCAGTGTGGGCGAGTTCAGGAACGTGTTCCGGTGGATGCCGCCAAGGCGCGCGAACTGTGCATTTTCCAATCCTGGTATCATTTTTAAAACAGAAGCTTGGGCGCCATACTTCATCTTTGTTTGAAAGCCGACGATGTTATAGAGCGTTCCGAGTGCATTGTCGCGCCTGAGCTGAACGATGGCATGGGGTTTGATGTCGGGCGCGTGCGGATTGGTCAGGCCCACAGGCTTCATCGGGCCGTGACGCAACGTTTCGCGGCCCCGTTCGGCCATGACTTCGATCGGGAGGCACCCGTCGAAATATCGGGCGGTTTCACCCTCGTGAAACTCGGTCTTGTCGGATGCCAGAAGGGCATCGATGAACGCCTCATATTGGGCCTTGTCCATGGGGCAATTGAGATAGGCGGTGCGCTCTTCTTCGGTTGCGCCCTTGTCGTAGCGTGATTGCATCCAGGCGCGGGACATGTCGATCGTGTCGAAATGCACGATAGGTGCGATGGCATCGAAAAAGGCAAGTCGGTCGGTCCCGGTTTCCGCCGCAATAGCCTCGCCCAGGGTGTTGGAGGTGAGTGGGCCGGTGGCGATGATCCAGTGACCATCCGCGGGCAATCCGGGGATTTCGCCGGTTTCGATCTGAACGAGGGGGTGGGCGCGCAGGCGTTCGGTCACCGCGCGCGAAAATGCGTCGCGGTCCACGGCGAGCGCACCGCCAGCGGGAAGGCGGTGACGGTCGGCCATGGACATCAGCAAGCCGCCGGCCGCGCGCATCTCCCAATGCAGGAGGCCCACAGCGTTTTGTTCATCATCGTCCGAGCGGAAGGAGTTTGAGCACACCATTTCAGCCAGATCGCCGGTCTGATGGGCGAAAGTGCCGACATTCGGGCGCATTTCGTGGATCACCACAGGGATTCCGTGGGTGGCGGCCTGCCAGGCGGCCTCGGATCCGGCCATGCCGCCGCCGACGATGTGAAGTGTCTGGGTCATGGTCGCGATGTAGGGGATCAGGGCCTGAATGGGAAGGGCCGTAGACCGGAATTCGAGCCCGTGGTCAGGCGGTCGGAGCCGGATGTTTCAGGACGGATCGGGCACCGCGTCGAGCGGCAGGCCAGAGGGCACCATATCCGGTACGCCGAGGCGCGCGCCCTTGTCCGAAATCGGATCTTCGAGCGCACTGAGAAAGGCCATGATCGCGGCCACCTCGGGATCGGTGAGGTCCAGGGGCTTGATCTCGGTCGCGATGCCGATGGCAAGCATCTCGTCGAAATCCTCGAGCGCGTCGGTGTCGGAGCCATCGAGATTGATCTCCGGCAGGCTGGCATATTCAAGCGTGTATTCGGCAAGCATGGTCAGCGGATCGAGGTGGTGACGCACCATGTCCTCAAGCTTCGCGTAGGCACCGTTGTGGCCGAAAGGTGCGGTCAGAGTCACGTTGCGCAGCGACGGTGTGCGAAACCTGTAATGATCTTCTTTCTTGCCGGTGACAAAGCCGCGCCCGTGATCGGCATAACCGCCGGCGCCGTGCCCCTTGCCGGGGCCGAATTGGGGTATGCCGATGGCGTGGAAGGCGTGATCGGTCTGAAAGGTGCCGGAATGGCAGGTGGCGCATTTCGCCTTGCCATAAAAAAGTTGCATGCCGCGGAACTGATCGGGGCCAAGGGCGTCGGGGGCGCCCCGCAGGAACGCATCGAACGCGCTATCTGTGGCGCGGAATTCGAAGGTGATGTAGTCGGCAATGGCGCGGCCCACGTCCGAAATGTGAATCGGCTCGTCCGAGCCGATGATCCAGTCGAACCGAGTGCGATAGGCGGGCACCTGTTCCACCCTTGTCGCGATCATTTGCCATGCACCATCAAGGCCGCGGATGTGTCCCGCTTCGACCGCGTCCGCGACGGGGTTTTCGCCCGGTTGCCCGGCCATTTCGTGATGCGAGAGAAGCGGCAGGATGGCTTGGGCGGCAAGCGCGGAGGACACAGGGCGTTCAAGCTCGAAGCCCGGTGGCATGCGCATGTCGAACCGCTCATAGGTGTCGCGCTCAACGCGCCCATCATGAAAGAGCGTGGTAAATTCGAACGCGCCGAGATTGTAGAGCGCGGGCGCGTTGCGGGGGATGCGTGCGGGAGGCATATTGGCCGTATCGCCGGTCCGGGCAGGGCCAAGCCCTATGCCGCCTTCGCCCAGCGAAAGCGATATCGCATCGCCACTTCCCAAGGCGGGATGGTGGCAGGCAGCGCAGGAAATATTACCGTTGCCCGACAGGATGGGATCGAAGAAAAGATCGCGTCCAAGAAGCACCGAAGTGGCGCCGGGGGTGGGAAAATCCTCGTGGGTGGCGGGGTCAGGAAGGTCCGCGGCGACCGCCACACCTGCGTGGAGGAGCAGAATGCCCAGACCTGTCCATCGTGCCCACATCGGAATAACCTGTGAAAATACAATGCAGTCAAAGTTACAGCCGGGCCGCGTGCGGAAAAATGCCAAAACTGGAAATAATGTGGCGTGAAAATGGAAACATTGTGCCCAAGCACTTAAGCGCGGGCAGAAAACTGTTTTCAGCCATCAGATTACGGGGTGAGCCTGATGTGTTTTATTGAGTCCATTCGGGGGGGCGCTTCTCGATGAAGGCGGAAATGCCCTCCTCGGTGTCGCGCCAAAGCATGTTTTCGACCATGACATCGCCGGTGAAGGCATAGGCGCGATCGAGCGGCATTTCGAGTTGATCATAGAAGGCCTGTTTGCCGATCTTGACCGCCGAGCCAAGCTTGGAGGTGACCTTTTCGGCAAGGGATTTCGCCTCGTCCAGAAGCGTATCCGCCGGCACGGCATGGTTGATCAGCCCGAGCTCCGCCGCGCGCTCCGTCTCGATGAACTCTCCGGTGGTGAGCATTTCGAAAGCTTGCTTGCGCGGTATGTTGCGCGAGAGCGCGACCATCGGCGTCGAGCAGAAAAGCCCGATATTCACCCCGTTGACGCCAAACCGCGTGCCATGCGCCGCCACGGCCATGTCGCAGGAGGCGACAAGCTGACAGCCTGCGGCAGTGGCGATGCCATGTGGCGCGGCGATAACGGGTTGGGGCAGGGCGCGCAGCGACATCATCACCCGGCTGCACCGTGAGAAAAGATCGGCGAAATAGGCTCTGCCGGCGTCTTCGGCCTGTCGTCCGGCGGTCATTTCCTTGAGATCGTGGCCCGCGCAGAACGCCTTGCCCTCACCGGAAAGCACAACGGCGCGGATGCCGGTGTCGTCCTTCAGCGCGTCAAGCTCGGATTGTAGCGCGGCGAGCATGCCATCGCTCAGCGCATTGAGCCGGTCGGGCGCATTCATCCGCAGATGCGTAACGGCCCCTTCGTCGAAACGTTCAAGCAGCGCCATCTTGTCACCCTCCCTTTGTTGTGCTCCTTTTAAGACATACCGCGACGGGGAGGGCAAGCGTTGGGTTTGAAGATGACCGCCGAAGAACTCATGGTCTTTCTTGACCGGGAGTTTCCGCAAGTGACCGGTGATTTCCGAATCGAGGACGTGGGCGAGATGCGCGCGCGGGTGAGGCTTAACGTCGAAGAGCGGCATTTGCGGCCCGGCGGCACCATATCCGGCCCGTCGATCTTTGCGCTGGCGGATGTGACGGTCTATCTCGCGGTGCTGGCGATGATCGGGCCCGAGGGCCTTGCCGTTACGACAAACTGTTCGATTGATTTCATGCGCAAGCCGGCGGCGCGCACTGACCTGATCGCCGAATGCCGGCTGCTCAAGCTAGGCCGGGTGCTGGCGGTGGGCGAGGTTCTCATCTTCTCGGACGGGGGCGATGCGCCGGTCGCCCGTGCGAGCCTGACCTATTCCATTCCGCCAAATCAGGGCTGAGTGATGGGCCGCGCCCCCGAGTTGATCTGTGGCTATGACGTGGATGATGCGGGGCGTGCTCAGGCCACGGCTGTTGATGCGCCACGGCCCGGCGCGGGCAATGCATATCGGTGGCTGCATTTCGATGCGGGCGCGGAGGGGCTTGAGCCGTGGTTGCGCGCGCATCTGCCGTTGCCTGCGGTGGACGCGCTTTTGCAAGCCGAGACGCGGCCACGCTGTGCGAACTTGGCCGACGGCGCGATGATCAATCTGCGCGGTGTCAACCTCAACCCCGGGGCCAACCCCGAGGATATGGTAAGTCTGCGCATCTGGGCCACCGCCGAACTTGTCGTAACGGTACGTCTGCGAAAGGTATGGGCGGTTGATGCGCTTAGGCAGAAGGCCGAGGACGGCCGGGCGCCGGGCAGCGCCGCGGGACTTGTGGCCGCAATGGCCGAAGGGCTGACACGACGGATCGAGGAGGTGGCGCTTGAGCTTGAGGACCGGACGGACGCGCTTGAGGAGCAGGTTCTCGGTGGTGAGGCTGTGCCGCTGGCCCTATTGGCCGAGACGCGCCATACGGTGATCAAGCTGCGTCGCTTCGTCAATCCACAGCGCGAGGCGCTGGACGCGTTGGCCGCGGGGGCTGCCGAGGGCGTGACGGCGCCTGACGCGCTCTTGTCGCTGCGCGAGACGGCGAACCGGTCGGCGCGCAATGTCGAAGCGCTGGACGCGTTGCGTGAGCGGCTGATGGCGATGCAGGATCACCTCGAGGCGCAGCGGGCGCAGACCATGGGCACAAACGCCTACCTGCTGTCGGTGGTGGCGGCAATTTTCCTACCGCTCGGATTTCTGACCGGGCTTTTCGGGGTAAATGTGGGCGGAATGCCGGGTGTCGAGAGCGACGTGGCCTTCTGGGTGCTGTCGGCGGTGTCCGCCGGGCTGGGTGTGGTGCTTTACGTCGTTTTCAAATTGTCGAAATGGCTTTGAAATTGGCGCAGGCCGGATGTGAGTATTTCTGGAAAGATGAAATGCGAAAGCTGTTTCAGGCGGATGATGCGCCGCGCTAAAGCTGTGCGAAAAAAAGGGCCGGGTGCAAGACCCGGCCCAGGGGAAGAGGGGCCGTCACGGGGATGTCACGGCCTCCAGAACGGTTTTGCGGCTTCGTTTCGCGCCGCGGTGGCCGTGAGGCCCAGATCATCAAGCTGTGCGGTCGACAGGTGGCGCAGCGCCAGCCGTGTGCGGTGGCGCGTTGTCCAGACGGCGATCGCATAGGCCACGCGCACCGCGACGCGCGATCCGAGCGGCAGCGTGTCACGGCGTGCAAGCTGAGCAAGGGCGATCTGATCGGTGTGTGTCGGCATATACATTTTGCGACCTCCAGGTATTTGTGTTGATACAATCCGGGGATTGTGTGGATCATAGGTAACGTGTATTCAGATGATGAGCGAGGAAAACATTGTTATGGATACAATTTGGCCCCCAGATTTTGCAAATAGCCGCGATCCGAAGTATATTGTGTTGATACAATCTCTGCGCGCGGCAATCCGGGCTGGGGGCTTGCCCAATGGCGCAAGATTGCCCCCTGTGCGGGAGCTTGCATGGCAGTTGGGCATCACGCCGGGGACCGTTGCGCGGGTGTACCGCATGGCGGTCGAGGAAGGGCTGGTCGAGACAACGGTCGGTCGCGGCACGTTCGTGCGGGGTGGCATGGTCACATCGGCCCCCGAGCCGGAGGACGCGCTTCTGACGTCGGTGCCGCGCGACGAGGTGGATTTTCGGGCCGTTCGTGTGCCCGATCTTGGACAGGCCGAGGTGATCCGGCGCGGTCTTCAGGCGCTCGCGGAAAGTGCGGGCCGACCCTATACCGATTATCCGACCGGAGAAACCGACGCCGCGGCCCGCGCGGCTGTGGCCCGCTGGATCGGACCGGACCGTGCGGGACCGCTTGGCCCTGAGGATATCGTGCTTGGTGTCGGGGCGCAGAACACGGTGATCATGATCCTCCAGGCGCTTCTACACGGGGCGGCGCCGGTGATCCTGACCGAGGAGCTTGCCTATCCCGGTGTCCGCCATGCCGCGCGGCTTCTCAGGGCGCGGGTTGTCGGGCTTGAGATGGACGGCGAGGGCGTTCGCCCGGATCGGATGGAGGCCGCGCTTAGGCGGGACGGGGCACAGGTCTTTTTGACCGCGGGCGATGTTCACAGCCCCACCACGTTGCGGACAAGCGTGGCGCGGCGACAGGAAATCGCGGAACTTGCGCGGACCTATCAGATCCAGATCATCGAAGATGACTGTCACTGTATCTCGCGGCCTGAGGCGCCGGGCTATCGCGCCATCTGTCCCGAGCGGGCTTGGTATGTGTCGTCGCTGACCAAGTCGGTTTCGGCGGCACTTCGCTTTGGGTATGCGGCCTGTGCCCGTGGACAAGCAGACGCGGCGCGGCAGGTGGCGCAATCGTCGTTCTACGGAATGCCGCAGCCGATGCTTGATCTGTGCGCGGACATGCTCGGCTCGGGTGAGGCGGAGCGGATCAGGGCAGAGGTCGAGGCGGATGCGCGTGCGCGGGTGCGCGCGGCGGTCAATCTGCTGGGTCAATGGGACATCACCTGGCGTCCTGAGGTGCCGTTCCTGTGGCTGAACCTGCCGCAGGGGTGGCGCGGGTCGACGTTTACCCGGGCCTGCGAGGCGGAGGGTATTCAGATCAAACCCGCGGACGAGTTCGCCCTGCCGGACGGGCGTGCGCCCAACGCGGTGCGCATCGGCCTGAACGCGATCCGCGAGCCGGGCCGTTTTGAGGCCGCGCTGAGCCGGGTGTCCGCGCTTCTGGCGGCGCCACCGGTGAATGTGGACCTCTAAGTGTGGCGATATTGTACTTGCCGTACCCGCTTGTGGGAGGGTAGGCTGTGATTGAAGTTTGCTTTCCTACTGACCGAAGTGGATTTGCTGTGGCGCTAAGGGCTTTCGTTGATGCGAGTGCGCAAGGTGATGTGTTTTCTGTTGCTGGTATCGCCTTTGGTTTTGGGCGCGCTAAGAAAGCGCAAAAGTGTTGGCGTGAAAATTTCAGCCCACGCGTTATTCATATGACCGACCTGCACAATAGACGCGGTGAATTTGAAGGCATTACCCCCGATGAAGGAGGGCAAATTCTCAAAGAATGCGTTTCGATAGTTAATAAACACATGCAGTTTTTCGCTATATCGTCTTGTCGCATTAGTGAGATGAAACAAAACTTGCATATCCCAGAAACAGGCGACCCAATAATGGATGCCATCTCAAAGGGGGTCAGCTCTCCTTATGCTTGGTGCGTTCACACTGTGATGCACCACCTCGGCCATCTTTCGCACCTTCACTCCGGGTCGCGCTCGGGGATCAGTTATGTGATTGAAGCAGGCGACTTAGGGCAGGGAAAAGTGAAGGAATACATACGATTTGTAGAAGATCACCCATATCCGGCCTTCCGCGCGATGTATGGCTTTGACGGCGCTTCATTTGTAGAGAAGCAAGGCAAAGAAGTATTATTGCAAGCAAGTGATATTCTTTGTTGGGAGTGGGCAAAACACCTACTGAGGAAGGATCAGGGCAAAGGGGTTAGGCCACCACTAGATGTGATATTCGGAGGGCTGGAAGAAACTTCCCAAAAGTATGGCTTTACTGGAACCAGTCAAAAGCCAGGGCGCGGCATAGCCAGCCACTATGAGGGTGATAAGTGGGCGGAGAGTCTGCGGGATTTATGCAAAGAATATTCAGGCCCAGACACCAACTTGCTTGCTAGTCTGTATCGTGAGAACGGTTAGGTGCGCCCACTGATGCAACCCTCTTCATCACCCGCTCCATCGCTTCATCGGCCTCTGTGGGGTTTAGTTCGCCAGCGTCGATCATATCCTGCACGGCCTTTTCGAACCTTGCCGACTGATCTTTCTGGCTTTCCTGCTTTGGCTTTTTCGTCATTGGACACGAGCCGTTTGGTAAGTGAGCCGCTTGCCTACGATGCCAGTAAGCGCAAGGTCTGCGCGTTCGGTATCGTGGACGCCCAGAGCCTGACGGTTGCTGTAGCGGAAGTCAAATTCAGCGAGATAGCGGTGCAGATGCTTTTCCTTGCAATGCTGATACACGCCACGCATCCCGCGCTTGAAGATCGAGAAGTAGCCCTCGATGGTGTTGGTGTGGATGATGCCGCGACCGTACTCGCCGCGACCGTGGTTGACAAAGGCGTGCATGTACTCGGCATCCAGCTTGCCATACAGGCCGCTTTCGTCGGTGATTACTTTTGCTTCTGCATCAAGGTTATCGCGCAGGATCGGCAGAACACTTGCCTTGTCGGCTTTCTTCACATGGAAACTCTGCACGCGCCCAGAGCGGTCCACCAGAGACAACACAGCCATCTTGTGGCCCGATCCGCCATGGAACGAGAACGGCTTCTTGCGGTTCTTTTTCAGACTGTTGTGCTTAGCGCGACGTTCCCGGCCTTCATCGTTGGTGCCGTAATAGGTTTCGTCAATCTCAACGATACCACCACCGCCACCCATAGGGGCCAGATCGCCCGAGCGCATCGCTTCACGGATGCGGTGAGACATGAACCACGCGGTTTTCAGGGTCACGCCCAGAATGCGGTGAAGCTGGTTGCTGCTGATGCCCTTCTTGCTGCCAACCATAAGATAAATCGCTTGCAGCCAGACGTTCATCTTAACGTGACTGCTTTCGAAAATGGTGCCGACCTTGACGGTTAAGGGTTTGCGGCATTTGTAGCACTTGTAGGCTCCAATGCGGGTGGACTTGCCGCCCATCTTGGAAACGCGCTCACGCTCACCGCACTTTGGGCAAGTTGCGCCATGCGGCCAGACACGCGCCTCAACGTAATCATAGGCGGCTTGCTCATCGTGAAAGTGCTTTTGAGACAGGTTAGACATGACGCAACTCCTTGTCTCAACTGTATAACAGAGAAAAGTGGGTACGGCAAGTATAATAACGCCCTAAGTGTGGGGTATAATAATACCGTAATTGCAAGTCATTGTTTTAGGTATATTAATTGCGCCATATGCGACTTGACCGTGCGATATGCGTCTGTATAACCCGCTCATCCACCGGGGGCCCCATGCAAGGGGCCTTCCTTGTCTTACGAAAGAGGGTCTCCTCGTCATGAAAACCTTTTCTGCAAAACCGGCAGATATCGACAAGAAATGGATCCTGATCGACGCCGAAGGTGTCATCTTGGGTCGTCTTGCCTCGATCATCGCCACGCGCCTGCGCGGCAAACACAAGCCGAGCTTCACGCCCAACATGGACATGGGCGACAATGTCATCGTCATCAACGCCGACAAGGTGCAGTTGACAGGCGACAAGCGCGAAAAGCCGAACTACTGGCACACTGGCCATCCCGGCGGGATCAAGAGCCGCACCACGGCCGAAATCCTTGAAGGTAAATACCCTGAGCGCGTGGTCATGCAGGCCGTCAAGCGCATGCTGCCGGGCAACCGCCTGAGCCGCAAGGTGATGACCAACCTGCGCGTTTACGCAGGCTCCGAACATCCGCACGAGGCGCAGAGCCCCGAAGTGCTTGATGTCAAATCCATGAACAAGAAAAACACACGGGTGGCATGATGGCTGAAGAAATCAAAACACTCGAAGGCCTCGAGGCCGCCGTGGGCGAGAACATCGCCGGTGTGCAGGGCGTGGAAGCCGACAGCGCCGTGGCACGCGAGCCCGTGCGCGACGAGCTGGGCCGGTCCTATGCGACGGGCAAGCGTAAAGACGCCGTGGCCCGTGTCTGGATCAAGCCCGGTTCGGGCAAGGTTCTGGTGCGTGATGCCAAGGGCAACTACATCGACTACACCAAGTATTTCGCGCGTCCGGTGTTGCAGATGATCCTGCGTCAGCCGTTCGAAGTGGCCGGTGTGACCGATCAGTTCGACGTGATGGCGACGGTTAAGGGGGGTGGTCTTTCGGGGCAGGCCGGTGCGGTGAAGCACGGCATCTCGAAGGCGCTTCAGCTTTATGATCCCGGTCTGCGCGGCGCGCTCAAGGCCGCAGGGTTCCTGACCCGTGACAGCCGTGTTGTCGAGCGGAAGAAATACGGTCGCCGCAAGGCGCGCCGGAGCTTCCAGTTCTCCAAGCGTTAAGCCGCAGGGCACACAAGACATGGAGGGGGCCGTTCCGAAGGGAGCGGCCCTTTTTACGTTGCAGGGATGAGCCGGGCGCCGTGCGATACGGCCTGCATCCGCTTGGAATCCGCTGAATTGCCAGAGACAGCATTCAGGATTGAAGATGGGCCTTTCTGCCACGCCGCGCTTGTCCAATGTCGCGCGGGGTGTGTAATCTGACGTAGCAGGTAGGAGGCCAGAATTTGGACGCGTCGGCAATACTGACATGCTCGACCAATGTTTTTGACAGTGGCGCGGCGCGCGTCGCGCTTGACGCGGACCTTTTGGTGACGGCGGTCACGCGTGCGCAGGAGCGAATGGCGCAAGACCCATTAGGTGAGCGGACCTTCACGCTCAGTCATGCGCGGGTGGCGGGGCGTGTTGATCTGGCCAATCTTTTTCGGGACCGGCAGAACGCCCTGATCGGACTTTTTTTCAACGATTGCGTCTTTGAGGATGAGATCGACCTGACCGGGTCCGCGCTTTTGGGGCTGAGGTTTCAGAAATGCGGACTTCGGATCGTGACGGGCGAATCCTGCAAGGTGTTTGGAGAGGTGCAGTTCGATCAGGTCTTTTCCTCGGAGGACGAGGGCGCGCGCACCGGGATGGAGGCGCGCGACACGTGGTACGGCACAGGGCGCGGGCCATTGAGCGCGGCGTTTGATCCTGATGGAGATGACAAAGGCGACGACGAGGTTGCGCCGCGCATCGAGGGGGTCTCGCGGCAGGGGCTTTGCCAGATCAATTTCCGCAACGCCGAACTTGATCAGTCGTTCGAGCTGCGCCGGTCGCTTGTCTGTGGGCCGCCACCGCGAGGCCATATCGATTCGTCGAACACAATACTGGTTTACGCGCTGGCGCTTGGCGGTGCGCAGGTCGGGCGAAACGTGTCGATCTATGAGGGTTCGGCGGTTTTGGGTGGACTATCGGTGGCGCGGACACGGATCGGTGGTAATCTTTTTCTGGCGAGCAGCAGGCTTGTTGCGGGCGAGAGTGCCGCGCTTGATGGACAGCAGGCGCGCATTGAGGGGTTCGTGGGTCTGCGCGGCGTCAGGACACGGGCCGGCACAACCATGCCGTTCGAGGCAAAGGGGCTTGTCAATTTCCTGAATGCGAACCTTCAGAGCACGCTTGACCTTTCGGACGCCGAATTGGTGGCCGAACCGCGCGACGCTCTGGTTGCGCTGCAACTGAGCCAGGCGCGCATCGGGGATGTACGGGCGATCTCACCGGATCGGATGACCGATATACGCGGGCAAATTCAGGCGCTTGATTGCGAGATCGAACATTCCATGCATCTTGAGAGCATGCTTGTCCGGCCCCGCCGACTGGCCAATCTGGACGGGGCCAATAGCCAGCCCGGCGAAACGGTGCTGGCCAATTTCACCGGCTGTCAGGTGGGCGGGAGCGTTTATCTCATGGGAGAGTGGCGTGGTGTTGTCCGGATGGCCGAGTCGCGGGTGGGAAATTCGATCAACCTCGGGTTCAACACCGGCCTCAAGCTGATCAGTCCGCCCAAGGCGGCGAATGCGCTGATGCTGGATTCGACGACCGCCGGGATCGGGCTTGAGATCGGCCTGATCGAGGTCGATTCCGAGGGTAGCTGGCTGGCGATGCGCAAGATACTTGGCGCGCCCGGCAAGATCGACTGTCGGGTGACACCGCTGAGTTTCGTGAAAGACGGTGAGCTTTGGGAATTCTCGGTCACGTTCCGTGGACGGCGCCATTTCGGGGAGGCGTTGAGGGTTGGGCGGCATGTGCAACTTCTTGAAGGAGCTGGCCCGGCGTTTCTAAAGGCGTTTCGGCGGCGCGACCTGAGCTTTGAGAGCGATGAGCAGAAAAAGGACTACCTTCGGCTTTTCTGTGGAACCTTGATGGGCGATGCCGGGCATTTCCGCATTGTCGAGCCCGGCGACTGGAGCTGTGACCGGCTTCCCGCGTATTGCCGCGCCTCGGTCGAGCCGCTGCGCCTGATGACGGGTGACGAGCTTGCCCAAGCCGGCAAGGCAGGTCTGAGCTTTGGGGCCCACGCGACGATCTGGTATGCAGATAAGTTGTTTCGGGCGAAGCTGGCCGTGCATGGGCGCAATCATGTGGTCGAGATGCTGAGTGATGACGAACTTCATTCGGACCTGCCCACGATGACATGGCCCGCCAAGCCGCTTTTCTTTGTCGAGGACGGGGTGCCAGTGTATGGCGAAAACTGGCCGCGTGCGCCGATCCTTCATGCGGAGCCGCGTTTCGAGACGATGCCACGCCGAATGAAGCGATGCATCGCCAAAGCGCGCGGAGTGACGGAGGACACATTCCGCATGCGGCCCACGGTGGGCCTGAGAAATTGCCACTTCGGAAAGCTGACGGATGATCATGGCAACCGCTGGCCCAAGTCCATCCGTCTTGACCTGTCGGGATTGACCTATGACGCGGTCGAGATGCCGGACCCGCGCAACAAGGTGGTGAAGCGCAAGGCGGCGCGACACAAGATGGGCGAGACATGGCGCAAGAATCCCGGTGCCTTCTGGTTTGTGTGGATGCTTATCATCGGGTCTGCGGGGCTTCTCCTGCTGTTGATTGCCGAGGAGGTCGCCACCGCTGTGGAGGCCCGCAACTACGGCCTTTTCGCGATCTGGGCCGGGCTATTTCTGTTGCTTGGTCTGGGCGCGCGCGCCCGACGGCATATGAACCCATTGCGCGACGCGGCGCGGTCGTGGCGCAAGCGACGCAGGTGGCTGAGACTTCAGTTCTATGACTACGTCCCGACACGCGACGAGTTCAATCCGCAGCCCATGGAGCAACTGGCGCAGGTGATGCGCCATCAGGGCGACGAAGAAGGTTTCCGGCGCATTTCACGGCTGAAATCGCGTTGGCAGAACCGGACGCAGACTTTCGTTCTGCTGCGCCCGTTCATCTGGGTTTTCGGCATGGCCTTCGGGTATGGATTCTCGGTCTACCGGTCGCTTGTGACCTTTGTGGGGCTTTTGGTTCTGGGGGTGTGGGCCACGCATCTGGCGCTGGAGCGGGAGATACTTGTTTTGAACGCGAGCCCCGATGCGGCCTTTGTGGTGCCAGAGGGGCGCGCGTTGCCGAACCAGCCATGCCGGGACGAGATCCTTCCGGTGCTCTTTGCGCTCGATAAATTCGTGCCGCTGATCGAGCTGGGGCAGGAACGTCTTTGCCGTGTGCGGTCCGAAATGGCGGTGGGCGCCGGGGTGCCGTTCTGGTCGCCACGCGTGGTTGATACGCCGCGCTTCTGGCAGGTGGCCGGATCGATCTACAAGCTGCTGGGGTGGATCGTAAGCTCGATCCTTGTGCTGACCTTGTCCAAGACGCTGCGCCGCTCCACCGGTGAATGATACGGCGGGGTCTTGCCGTCGCGGCGTTTGCCCGCCAAGTCGTTTCGACTTGGACATGCGGCATCAAGTAGAATCAAAACTGCACGCAATGGTCGGGGCTGCGTTGCGGGCGACAATGACAGAGTAGGGAGTAAAGGTATGAAAGTTTTAACCACATGTATCGCCGCCTTGACCCTGAGCGCGGGGGGCGTCAGCGCGCAAGCCTGGATTCATGACCGGCTTGCGGGGGCCGAGGTCGTCTATGAGACCGGCAACGACGCGCCCGCGCCCACCCAAAGCTGGGACAGCGAGGGCGGCACGGTTTATGATAGCGGTCAGCCGCTTCTGGGCCAGCATACCGGTTTTTGGGAGGTGCGGCATGGACAATACTGTTCGTATTTCGGGCCTGTCGATCATCGTGACCGGGATTGGACCTGCTGGAACGTGGAATTTCCCACCGAGGACACCGTGGTGTTCAGCGCACCGCCCGGCCCGTGGATCGGACCGCGCGAGGTGACGGGCCGGTTCGTGCGCTGAAACCGGTGTGACCATGTCTTTTTGCCTTCGGCGAGGATATTTTTAGCAAAAAGAAAGGCGGGTCGCGGCCCTGAGTGGTCTCAGTGATCCGGCGGCACGAGCCCGAGGCCGCGCAGGTAGATGCCGACGCCTGTTTCCAGAAGATCCTCGGGCGGGAAGGGCGACTGGCTTCCGGGGGAGTTTCGCGCGAAAAGCTCGACGACGCCATGGCTGAGCGCCCAGATATGAGCCGAGAACATCGCGGGCGGCGGGCGCTTCTCGGGGGGGATGTGTTGACTCAAGGCTTGGGCCGCGCGTTCGAACCCGGCGCGGGCCCGCGCCGCCACGGTGGCCAGTTCGGGCGTGCGGTTGACCGAGATACCGCTTTCGAACATCGCGATGTAATGGCCCGGAAACTTGCGCGCGAAGGCAAGATAGGCGCGGCCCGTGGCCTCGAAACTGGCGAGGGCGGAGGGCTGACCCTCATTGAAGGCATGCTCCATAAGGTCAGCGAAGATCACGTAACCTTGGCGCGCCGCCTCGGCGATGAGATCGTCGCGGCCGGCAAAATGGCGATAGACGGCGGCCGGGGTCACGCCAGCCTGCTTTGCGGCCTCTGAAAGCGTGAAGCCCGCCGGGCCCTTGACCTCGATCAGATCGAGCGCGGCCTCGACAAGGGCCTGACGCAGGTTGCCGTGATGATAACCGCGTTTAGGCATTCCAGATGCCGGGGCCGCCACAGACCTGAGCATCGGGGGTGCCGAGGGCGCGCGTGTTCTTGCCGGGATAATCGAGACGCGAGAGGACATGACGGATCGCTTCGAGCCGCGCGCGGCGTTTGTCGTCGGAGCGGATGATCGTCCACGGTGCGGCCTCGGTATGGGTGCGCTGAAAGGTTTCGCCGATGGCGGCGCTGTAGGCGTCCCACCGGTTCAGCCCCTCGACGTCGATCCACGAGAGCTTCCATTGTTTAAGGGGGCTTTGTTCGCGCTTGAGAAAGCGGCGCAACTGTTCTGCACGGCCTACATTGAGCCAGAATTTGACGAGGATCACACCGTCATCGACCAGCATACGTTCGAAATCGGGGGCTTGGGCGAAGAAATGTTCGCGTTGTTCATCGGTGCAGAAATCGAACACCTTTTCGACCACGCCACGATTATACCAGCTTCGATCAAAGAAGACGAGTTCGCCGGCGGCGGGCAGGTGATCGATATACCGTTGGAAATACCATTGTGACTGTTCCGTATCGTTCGGTTTGGGAAGCGCTACCACGCGCGCGCCGCGCGGGTTCAGGTTTTCGCGAAACCGTTTGATCGTGCCACCCTTGCCCGCCGCATCGCGCCCCTCGAAGACGAGTGCGAGACGCGCTCCGGTCTCCTTGATCCACGCCTGCGCCTTGACCAGTTCGATCTGAAGGCGGTCCATGTCCTGATCATAGGCCTTGCGGGGCAGACGCTCGGAATAGGGATACGAGGGATCGAGGACATCGCCCTTTTCCGCGCGCCGGATGGCGTTGCGCACGTCCGCCGGGGCGGTTTCGTTGAAATAGCTGCTGATTGCGCCGTCAAAGGGCAGCGACATGGGCCTCTCCAGTTCTGTTTTTTGCAAAGTATGGCCTGTGCGGTGCCACAGCGCAATCCGGTGCGCTGCTCTCGAAACGCTTCAGCCGTCGGGCCTGTCGCCATGGAGCCGGTCGATGATACGGCGCACAATGGCGAGATCTTCGAACAGGCCGTGCAAGTCCTCTTCTACGTCATGGACGGGTTGCCGCAGACCGCCCATCTCCATGAAGCCTTCTTTACGCTCAAGCGCGAGGAAGAAGTCAGACTCCCGGAACCCGGCGCGCATGGCGCGGGTGCCCTTGTCGCCCCCCTCGGAATGGGCGATGGCAAGCAGGCTGTCGAGGAAGGGGTCCGGCATGATGCGGCGGGCCGCGTCAGGATCGTCGGCATAAACGGCGAAGGCGGCCTCGAACTCGGCGTGGTCGAAATGCACACGGGGCTTAGAGCGCCCTGTGCCGAAGGCGAACATTTCACCCAGAGCATTGCCGAAGCCACCAAGTTCACGCGCGATGAATATGTCTGTCGGAACCCGCTCGGGCACACCGATGCGGATAAGCAACCCTTTGAAAACTGTGGTTGTCTTGCTGTTGTCGTCGTTACCTCCGGACCGCCGCCGAAGATGTGCCTCGACCAGTTCGAAATCTGTATCGCGATAGGTGCCTTCAAGCCGGTCTTCGAGATTTGTGCGGTTGAAGCTTCCGATGAGGCCGAGGCCTTGGGCGCTGTCCAACGGAAACCGCCGGGAGGCGGTTTTGTCATGCGAAAGGTCACCGAGGAAACGGCAGACGCCGGGCATCACGGCTTCGGACATTGTATTGTCCCATTGGCGCGCCTGACGGTGCCACAGAAAGGCGGCGATCAAACCCCCGAAAACCAACGGCACGATTGAGCCCACGAGCCGACCTTCCATGTCGCTGGCGGTCAGGAGAGCATAAAGAGCGATGAGCGCGGCAATCGCGAGCGGAATGCCCGCATGCAGCATCGCCTTCTTCAGGAGCGCCTGACGATGTGCCTCGGCTTCGTTCAGTTTCGATGCGATATCCGATTGAAAGACGTCCGAGAAACCCGTTTCGATAGGTGCGCGTTCCGTGAATGTCATGTCCCCTCCGTTGCTTTAAAGCGTTTCGCCTTTAAGCTGAGACATCAGCGAAAGGCGAAACGCGTTCAATGCCTGAATGTCGCGCTGCGTTTCGCGAAAATCTGTGATCCAAGTTTTTCGCGAAACGCTTTAGATCCACAACGGTAACTGGCGCCGCAGGGAACTTGCAAGGGAGGTGCGCCGGATACGTCAGCGCAGACCGGCGCGTGCGGCGGCACGGTCGATTGCGGCGACGGTCGCTTCGGGGTTCGTGTGGTGGGGCATGTGGCCCACACCTTCAAGCCGTGTGAGGCGGGCGCGGGGCGCCTGTTTTACCAGCTTTTCGGAATGGACTTCGATGGGCACCGTATCGTCGGCTGTGCCATGCACGATCTCGATGGGCATGGTGAGGGTCGCGGGATAGCGCTTTGACATCTCGACTATATGAGGCCGTAGACTGGTCACTTGTTGACCGTTGGCGCGCAGAGCCTTGCGGCGCAGGCTCAGATCGGCACCGACGTATTCGATATAGCCCTTTGGGGCGGATTGAGGCGCGAAGATGCCTTCGATCGCGGTTTCGATGCGCGATTGTGGTGCGAGTGCTGTGATCAGCGGCACGACCGTGGCGCCACCCACGGAAGAGCCCGTCAGATTGTAGAGCGTGCCAAGTTCACCGGGCCACGGGTTCGAGACGCCCGCAAGGATGACCAGCGCCGAGGTGTCGCGCGGCTTGGACAGGCCCCATGCGAGGGCCACCGCGCCGCCGTAGGAGTGGCCGACCACCACGGGAGATGTCACACCCAGTTCCGCCGCCGCCTGTTGCAGAAGTGCGGCCTGTTCCTGTGGGCTTTCGCCTTTGGTGCTGCCGGGGCCGCCATAGCCGGGAAGCCGTTCGGTCCAGCCATGGCCGGGGCGATCAAAGGCGATGACGCGATAGCGCGCAGAGAGCCTCTCGGCGAGGTCAAATGTAAAATCCCGCAGGTTGCCGCTCGCGCCATGAAGAAGCACGATATCGGGTCCGGTGCCGCGCACCCAAGCATGCACGCGCGTGCCGCCCACATCGACGAATTGCCCGATTGGCGGGTATTCGGCGCGCGCGTCGGCTTCGCGCCTTTCCGCGAGAAGGGAGCAGCCCCCGACGAGTAGTGCGAGGCTGGCGAGCGATATCCAAAGCATCCCGGCCCTCATGTCATGACCTCAGGCCGTGGCCTCGCCGATGCGGTCCATGTCGAAGGGCGTGGTTTGATATATCTGATTGATCCAGTTGCCATACAGCAGGTGGGCGTGACTGCGCCAACGGTTCTGTGGCTGGCACGCCGGATCGTCATCGGGGTAATAGTTACACGGCAAGGCGATCGGTGTGCCATTCGCAATGTCACGGTCATATTCCTGTTTTAGCGTGTCGCTGTCATATTCAAGGTGGTTGAAGATATAAATCGCCCGGTGGCCCGGATCCTCGACCAGACAAGGGCCGACGTCATCGCTGTGCAAAAGAATGGTGAGACCGGGCGCGTCGGCAATTTCGGCGGCGCGCATTTCGGTCCAGCGACTGACAGGAATGACGCAATCGTCCGAAAATCCGCGGAGATAGGGCGACGAGGGGGCCATGTTGCGGTGCCGGAAACAGCCGAACGCCTTTTCCGAGAGCATGTGCTTTGCGACGCCGTGAAAGTGATTGATCATCGCCATACCACCCCAGCAGACGCCGAAGGTGGAGTGCACGTGGGACTGGGTCCAGTCGAACACCTGGCGCAATTCCTCCCAGTAGGTCACGGCGTCGAAATCCAGATGTTCTATGGGCGCGCCGGTGACAATCAGCCCGTCGAACTTTTCGCCGCTCTCGGCCACCTCGGAGAAGGGGCGATAGAAGCTTTCCATATGATCGGCGGCGGTGTTGCGGGCCTGATGTTCGGTCATGCGAATGAGGCTCAGCTCGATCTGAAGCGGCGTTGCGCCGATCAGACGGGCGAACTGGTTCTCGGTCTGGATTTTCTTGGGCATCAGGTTCAGCAGCCCGATCCGCAGCGGGCGGATATCCTGACGATCGGCCGCGTCCGGGTCCATGACCATGACACCTTCGCGTGTGAGCACGTCGAAGGCAGGCAGGTTGGCTGGAATCTTGATGGGCATGGGATGGAGTCCGGTCGGTTAAACGAAAGGTGAGAGTGTATATTGCGGGTTTAGCTGCGCAAATCGAGGGCCCGGGCGACGAGATCGTCGAAATCGCCTGCGTCGCGAACCTCGGCAACGTCGGATGCAGGCAGGGTGATACCCCATTTGCGCATCGCCTCGTAACGCGGTTCGCGGTGAGCGAGGGCGCGGGCATATGTCCAGCGGATGAAGGCGTCGGGGTCCACGTCGGTCGGGGCGACACCGTGGCTCTGGGTGTAGTCCTCCCATGCGGCGGCCAGAAAGGCGGGCTGATAGGCCATGGGCTTGGGCGCGCGGTCAAAGCGCCGGACCAGTGCTTCGGTATGCGCGTCGCTGCCTTGTAGGTAAACGAGCAGGCAATCGCGCGAGAGTTCGGTCAGGAGCGGATCGGCGGGATCGTCGCCATCGACCCATTCACAAATTGATCCGCCCGTGTCGCAGATGAAATGGGGATAGCCATAGAGGGCCTGTGCGCGGCTGATGAAATGGCCTGTGTCGCGCAGTGCCGCGATTTCGGCAGTGCGGAACTGTTCCTGACGGCGGGTATATTCGGCGATGTGCAGACCGCCCTTGGCCGGATCGCCCGGCTTGCCCAGATAGGTCGAGACGGGGGCGAGGTTGTCGAACGTGATGTTCGAGCCGATATAGATCGAGTCCGTCAACAAAAGGTCGCGCAAAAAGGGCACCTGCATGGCGTGCGCCTTGGCGTTGTCGGCAATGAGTTCGCCCATGTAGCGGGTGCCGATGCGGTAATCTATCGAGTAGTGAAACCATCCGCCCGCGTCGCGCAGCATGTTGGCAAGGTGGGTCTTGCCCAACCCGGACATGCCGTAAAACAGCACGCGCTTGTGGGTGGCCTCGCGCCAGTCTTTCGCGGAATTGTAGATCATCGCCTCTGTCCCCTTGTTTCAGACGTCGTAGCCAGACGGACGGAGGGCGTCAATCGCCGTGGGTGTGGGCGGAATGCTCTTGATGTGTGATTAAGGCGTCATGACAAAACGCCCTCGCGGCGGTTGGCTTCGCGAGGGCGTTGCATTGGGGCGGGCAGGCGGCCCGAGCGCGATCAGTTCTCGATGATCGAGACGTTGTCGTAGGCGGCGGTGAAGCCCGAGAGCGAGGCCGGGATGCCGACCGTCTGATCGGGGGCTTGCGCCGGCACGATGGTGACGGTGGCGTTGGCGCCGCGCTTGAACGCGGTCACGTCATCTTCGGTCAGACCGATCTGTGCAACACAGCCCGACTGGCTGCAAAAGCGGAAAGGATAGCTTTTTGCCGGGCCGCCATCGACCGAGATTTTCACCTCTTCTGTCAACAGTGTGAAGAGCGGGGCCGTGACCGTGGCGCCGGCTTCGGCGGGGCCACCTTCCTTCAGGCGGAAAATGGTAAATTCGGCTGTCGGGTTGCCTTGCTCGTCCGTGAGAAGCTGAAACATCTGGCAGGGATCTTCTTCGGCCTGCGTGCGGAAGCAACGCATTTGCCAGTCGCCGTATTCTTCCTTGATGTAAGTGGGATCCTCCTGAACCTCACGCCCGAGATCGAAATCGCCGCCGCTCTCTTCGGTTTGGCCTTCGGCGGATTCTGCCGGTTCATCTGTGCTCGTCGCCTCGGTCTCGGCTTCGTCTGTGGCGGTGTCCTGAGCAAGCAGCGGCGCGCCGGCAAGCAGCAAGACGGTGCTCAGGGTTGTGAAAGAAAGCGTTTTCAGCATGTCATCCCCATCGAATAGGTTGCGGGTTTATGTGTTAGGTTCGGTCGGCGGCGACCTATCACGGCGCGCCGGGGCTGTCAGGATTAAATTCCAGCAAGCTTGGACGCGCAAGGCGGAAATTCGCTCTTGGCCGGGTCACTCAAAGTGAAAAAGGGGCCAGACGGCCCCTTTCTCGTGTCTCTCCCTGCCGGACTGGCCGACTTAGTATTGCCGGAACGCTAGGGCAGAAGCGACGTGCCGTCAACAGTCAATAAACCGTCGCGTTCGCACAAAAAAAGACCGCATCCGAAGATGTGGTCAGTCTGACAGGGAGGAAGTAAATCCAGGTGCCAGAGGACATGCGGCACCGGATGCAATTCATACTGGCAGGTAAGGGTTAAATTAGTATGTTCAAGCAGGACAAACGGGGATTGGAGGGCAGTGCGATGGCAGAGGAGGTCTTTATCGGAGGCGGGGGGCCGGGCTATGAAACCCGGCAGGGTCTGTCGCTTGGCTATGCCAATCGGCATGGTCTGATCGCCGGGGCCACCGGAACGGGCAAGACAGTCACGCTTCAAATCCTGGCCGAAGGGTTCTCCGCCGCTGGCGTGCCTGTCTTCCTGTCGGATGTGAAGGGTGATCTGTCGGGGCTTGCCGCTGCGGGGAGCGAGACGTTCAAGCTCCATGATGCGTTTATGAAACGGGCCGCGACCATCGGGTTTGATGATTTCAGCTATGATGCCTTTCCGGTCACCTTCTGGGATTTGTTCGGAGAGCAGGGCCACCCGGTGCGCACCACGGTGGCCGAGATGGGGCCGCTTCTTCTAAGCCGGTTGATGGAACTGAGCGAGGCGCAGGAGGGCATCATGAACATCGCCTTCCGCATCGCGGACGAAGAGGGGATGCCGCTTCTGGATCTCAAGGATCTTCAGGCGCTTCTTGTTTGGGTGGGCGAGAACCGCGACACGATTGCGATGCGCTATGGCAATGTCTCTCCGCGGTCGGTGGGCGCGATCCAAAGGCAGTTGATGGTGCTTGAGAACCAAGGCGGTACACAGCTTTTCGGAGAGCCCGCACTCGATCTCGATGACCTCATGCGCCATGATGACGGCGGACGCGGGCGTATAAATATTCTGGCTTCGGACAGGCTCATGGGGGCGCCCCGGCTTTATGCGACGTTCCTTTTGTGGCTCCTGAGCGAGTTGTTCGAGACACTCCCCGAGGTGGGGGATCCCGAGAAGCCCAAGCTTGTTTTCTTTTTCGACGAGGCGCATCTGTTGTTCGATGACGCGCCCAAGGCGTTGGTGGACAAGGTCGAACAGGTTGCCCGGCTGATCCGGTCCAAGGGAGTCGGGGTTTACTTCATCACACAGAATCCCGACGATGTGCCCGAGGACATCCTCGGGCAACTTGGCAACAGGTTTCAGCATGCCCTGCGGGCGTTCACCGCACGCGATCGGCGCGCCCTGATGCGCGCGGCGGAGACCTATCGCCCCAACCCGCGCTTTGAAACGGTGGATGCGATCCGTGATGTCGGCGTGGGCGAGGCGGTGACCTCCATGCTGATGGACAAAGGCGTGCCGGGGGTCGTCGAGCGCACGCTAATCCGGCCACCATCCTCCAAGCTGGGCTCGATCGACCCTGCGGCGCGCGCCCGCGTTATGGCCGCGTCACCGATGGCCGGGAAATACGACAAAACGGTGGACCGGAACTCGGCCTTTGAGATGCTCAGGACACGGGCCGAAGCTGCGGCCAAAGCGGCAGAGAAAGCCGAGGATGCGGCAGAAGAGAAGTCGGTCGCGGAGCGTGAGTTCAACGCGGGCCGGCGCTATTCCGGTACCAAGGTCGGGCGCTCATCGTCGCGCCAGCAGGCGCAGGACGAAGGGATAGGGGCCTCGATCGGGCGGGCCATCACGGGTGTGGTGGTCAAGGAGCTTAAGGGCACGACGGGCCGCCGCATTGTGCGCGGCATCCTTGGCGGGCTTTTCAAGGGACGGTGAGGCGGCGTGGTCTTGCGGTGCCCGGACCGCTCGGGTCACGAAACGCGAAGGTCCGACACTACCTAAAGCGTTTCGCGAAAAACCCGGATCACAGATTTGCGCGAAACGCAGTGCGACATTCAGGCGTTGCACGCGTTTCGCCTTTCGCTGATGTCTCAGGTCAAAGGCGAAACGCTTTAGTTTCGGGCTCGGGCGTTGCTTGAATGACGGTTTCGCTCTTCAGTTGGCGATACCGAGCGTGATGAACAGGCCAAGGGTCAGGATCGCGAGAACCATCTGCATGTCCTCGTCGCTGGTGTCGGTTGCATCTTGTGCAACGACTTGCGGCTCCATCACCGGTTCGGAAAGAGTGCCCGCGGTTGCCGCGGATGCGCTGAGTCCTGCCGCAAAGGTCAGGTAGAGTAGCTGTCTTTTCACGATTGCCCCCAAGCTTAAGACTTTGTGCAGTTTAGGCGTCACCTCGGGTAAACGTCAATATACGGGTGGTTTTGAACCGTGATTACCGTTAGTTTGTTTCCAGAGCAGAAACAAATGAGGCAGAACACATGTCAGCCCGAAAGACCACGACCACCAAATCCAAGCCCGCGCCCAAGAAGTCGGCGAGTGAGGCAACGGAGACGGCCCCCGCCGCCCGCATGGCGCGCGTTCCGGCACCAACGCCCAAGACGACACCGCCGCGGACCCCACTTTCGGGTGTGACCGCGGATGACGAACCGGCGCGAACCCCGGTGTCGGGCTCAGACACGGACACGGCCGGCGCGCCCGACCTCAAGAAGCAGGAATTGTTCAAAAAAGTCGCGGACCGCACCGGCGCGAAAAAGAATCAGGTCAAGCCGATTGTCGAAGCCGCGATGGCGATCATGGGCGAATCGCTGGAACAGGGGCGCGACATGAACCTGCCACCGCTCGGCAAGGTCAAGCAGAACCGGGTCAAGGATAACCCGAACGCGCGTGTGATCATCGCAAAGATCAGACAGCCCAAACACCGAGACAAGGGCCCCGTCGACTGATCGCGTTCAATGGGCATATCGTGAGCGAGAAACGGGCGTGAGCGCCCGAGGCGCTTTCACAGTTGCACTGTGTTTCGGCCCTGAGCGGTGAGGCGTTTCGAGACATATTTAAAATGCAGATTGGCGCGCCAGACCGCACAAGACTCAGTCTGAGCGCGCGGTTTTCCTTTGCCGATCTATCGGGTTAAAGGTGAAACGCTTTAGGTTGCAGCCCGTGCAAAGTGACGCTAAATAGCGCGTCATGGGTGATTAGCTCAGTGGTAGAGCGCTTCGTTCACATCGAAGATGTCAGGAGTTCAAATCTCTTATCACCCACCATTTTCGCTTTTTCATGTTTATTTCGGCACACTTGGCGGACCATCTCGTGTGCGCATTGTTGCGATGAAACGCTGAGATGTCACAGGTTTGGCCCGATATCTGGTTTCTGCGGCATGGTCAGACCGAGTGGAATCTGGAGGGGCGGATTCAGGGGCGACTCGATTCGAGCCTTACCGCACTTGGCCGAAAACAGGCGGCGGAACAGGGCCGCATCACCGGGCCAGTTCTTGATCGTTTTCCACAGCTTGAGCAGCGCATTTTCGTGTCACCCCTTGGACGCGCGCAGGAGACCGCGCGGATCGCGCTACCTTCACGGACCTTTCATACCGATCCGCGCCTTGCCGAGATTGACACGGGCGCATGGGAGGGATGCCTGCGCCGTGACGTGGTGGGCGGGCGTCACGGGCTGGAGGCCTATTGCGCGGCGCCAGATGGTGAAGGGTTTGACAGGCTTCAGGCGCGGGTGCGCGCATTTCTGGCCGATCTGAATGAGCCAGCTATTGTGGTGGCTCATGGCATTCTGGGCCAAGTATTGCGTGGCACTGTCTGTGGCTTGCGACGCGTGGATATGGCCGCGCTCAGCAACGATCAGGGCTGTATCTACCACCTGGCCGAAGGCCGCGAGACGCAACTTGATGGGCGGGAAAATTGATCGCTTGCCGCACCCGGATCAAGACAAGTAGCCGCGACGTCGTGATGAATCCGTGGTCTGAGTTCGGATCAAAGCGTTCCGCGAAAAACCCCGATCACGGATTTTCGCGAAACGCAGCGCGACATTCAGGCGTTGCAGGCGTTTCACCCTTCGCAGATGCCGCGGGCTAAACGCGAAACGCCTTAGTCGATCAGCGCCGGAACCACATCGACCTTTGAATAGTCGACCATCAGATAGCCCGAGGCATGGCGGCTTACAGCACCGGGGCGCAGATCGGCGACATCCTGGGCCATGACGCCCCGGATACGTTGCGTGAACCCCTTGTACCGAAATTCGTAAATGCCAAAGCCCTGATCCGAGGTGCCAACACGCTTGATATCGGTTTTCACGCGCTGATCGCTGAGCATGGGCCCGCTGCCATATCCATAGCCCATGACGCCACTACCACCAGAGGTGGCGATGGCCGTGATGAATATGATCGCCAGCATCATCCAGATGATGATTTCCGGCCCAACGCTTCCCGCAGGCAGGCTGCCTTGTGTCGAGATCGTGGCTTGTTGAATCTGAGCGGCGCTCATACGGGCCTGTTCTCGAGCCTGTACGACGCCAGTCCACGCGATGAGAACGGCGAGCGCCATCGCAACGATAAGGTTTTTCATTATGGTTCCCCCAAGGTTTTTAGCCCCGCGAGACATCACAATTTCAAACGCTCTTAATCACCAGCGGATCTCGCGAATACGTGATTATGTTAACACGGATTGGGCCGTACTCCAAATCGAGCCAGCCGGGGCGCCTGCATCAGGGCAGGTCAGGAGGGCAAATGCAGTGCTGTGAGGGCGAGTGCCGAAAGCTGTAACAAGACATCTTGCGCAACGCGCGATGCGAGGCTAAGAGGCGTCGCAGCGGGTGATTAGCTCAGTTGGTAGAGCGCTTCGTTTACACCGAAGATGTCGGGAGTTCGAGTCTCTCATCACCCACCATCCTACGCCTTCGTCGATACAGATTTAACGCGATCGCGATGTGGTTTGTGGTCTGCGTTGGGTCATTGAAGCGGACGCGCCCGGTCAAACAGATCGAGCGCGTGGATTTGAGCCTCCTCGTTCAACGGGCCAGCGCGTCAAGCACACGCGCCCAGCTACGCATCCCCTTGTGAAAGCTCTCGACGTTGTACTTTTCGTTCGGGCTATGGATGGCGTCGTCATCCTGGGCGAAACCGATAAGCATCGAATCCAGCCCGAGAATGTCCTTGAAGTAGCCCGCGATGGGGATCGAGCCCCCCATGCCGGTGAAGACAGCCTCGCGGTCCCATTCGTCCGAAAGCGCCTGACGGGCCTGTTCGAATTCCGCGCGTTCGATATTCATCACCGCGGCCTTGTTGCCTTCGAGATCGGTGTCCCATGTCACGCGAGCGTCGGGTGACAGACGTTCTTCGACATGGGAGCGGATCCGGTTGCGAAGCGCGTCGGGATCCATGTCACCCACGAGGCGGCACGTCAGTTTGCAATGCGCCTCGGCGGGGATCACCGTCTTGGAGCCAGCGCCCTGATAGCCGCCCCAAAGACCATTGATTTCAAGAGTTGGGCGCGCCCATTGCTGCACGAGCGCCGAATAGCCCTGTTCACCATGTGGCTGAGTGTAGCCCACCGAAGTGAGGTAGGTTTCCTCGTCAAAGCCGGAGTTTTCCCATTGCCGCAGCAGTTCGTCGGGGACGTCGTGCACGCCGTCATAAAACCCTTCGACCGCGACGCGCCCCGTCTCGTCATGGAAGGACGCGATGATGCGGGCAATTTCGCGCAAAGGGTTTAGGCCGGGGCCCCCGTAGTGACCCGAATGCAAATCAATGCGGGGCCCGTGGAGCGTGAACTCGTCCTTGAGCATTCCGCGCAGTTGACTGGCTATGGACGGCACGCCGGGCGAAACCATGGAGGTATCGCAGATAAGCGCGAGATCCGCCGAAAGCTCTTGGGCGTTCTCTTGCATGAACGGAATGAGCGAGGGCGAGCCGGATTCTTCTTCGCCCTCGAAGAAAAAGGTGACACGACATGGTAACGAGCCGGTCACATTTTTGTAAGCGCGGCACGCTTCGACGAAGGTCATGAGCTGACCCTTGTCGTCGGATGCGCCGCGGCCCCGGATCACGCGCCCTTGGGGTGTGTCCTCGATTTGTGGATCAAAGGGATCTGAGTTCCATAGGTCGAGCGGATCAACAGGTTGAACGTCATAGTGGCCGTAAAACAAAAGGTGCGGCCCGGGCCCGTCGATATGGCCCACGACCATCGGATGGCCCGGTGTCATTCGTTTTTCTGCTTTGGCACCAATGGATTGAAGGTCAGAGACAAGCCAATCCGCCGCATCCTCACACTGGGACTTGTAGGCCGGATCGGTTGAAATGGACGGGATGCGAAGCACCTCGGTCAGCCGGTCGATGGCGGCGGGAAGTTGATCGTCGATACGGGTCAGCACGGCGTCGAGGGACATGATATTAGCCTCCGGGTGGGAATGGTTTGGCGCGACGTTACCAGCCCGTCCCGCACTGTCCAGCCATTGATCCAGATCAAGGCGGGAGCGGAGCGACATTTTGTAACGGTTGCGCGAAGGAAGCGCAGGATATATTCAAAATACGCAAAATATCCGGCCATGCCAGCGCGGGCCCCGGCGGGTGCGCAAGCCAAGGAGAGACCCAGGTGGATTATACTGCGAAGTTGGATGACGCGATTGGACGGCTGCATGACGAGGGCCGCTACCGGACGTTCATCGACATCGAACGCCGCAATGGGCAGTTTCCGCACGCGACATGGACCGACAGCGAAGGCGCTCAGCGCGATATCACCGTGTGGTGCGGCAATGACTACCTTGGTATGGGCCAACATCCCGACGTTCTTCGCGCGATGCACGAAGCGATCGACGCCACGGGTGCAGGCTCGGGCGGCACGCGCAATATCAGCGGAACCACGGTTTATCACAAACGGCTGGAGGCCGAGCTTGCCGATCTGCATGGCAAAGAGGCGGCGCTGCTGTTCACCTCGGCCTATATCGCCAATGACGCAACTTTAAGCACGCTTCCCAAGTTGTTTCCCGGCCTTATTATTTACTCGGATGCGCTTAACCATGCGTCGATGATCGAAGGGGTGCGCCGCAATGGTGGCGCCAAGCGCATCTTTCGGCACAACGACCTTGATCACCTGCGGGAACTGCTTGCAGCGGATGACCCGGATGCCCCCAAGGTGATCGCGTTCGAGAGCGTCTATTCCATGGATGGCGACTTCGGTCCGATCGAGGCGATCTGCGATCTGGCCGATGAGTTCGGCGCGCTCACCTATATCGACGAGGTTCATGCAGTGGGCATGTATGGCCCGCGTGGCGCCGGCGTGGCCGAACGCGACCGTCTGATGCATCGGTTGGACATTATCAACGGCACGTTGGCCAAAGCCTATGGCGTGATGGGCGGCTACATCGCGGCAAGTGCGAAAATGGTCGACGCCATAA
Source organism: Roseovarius sp. E0-M6 (assembly GCF_037083845.1). Lineage (NCBI taxonomy): Bacteria > Pseudomonadati > Pseudomonadota > Alphaproteobacteria > Rhodobacterales > Roseobacteraceae > Roseovarius > Roseovarius sp. E0-M6. The sequence goes on from NZ_JBAPLA010000001.1 coordinate 749,356, forward strand.
GGTCTTATGCGCCGGGCTTCATCTTTACCACCTCGCTTGCTCCGGCTGTCGCGGCGGGGGCTGCCGCCTCGGTCCGGCATCTCAAGCAGGACCGGGCGCTGCGTGAGGCGCATCAGACGCAAGCGCGCATTCTCAAGACCCGGCTCAAAGGGCTTGGCCTTCCATTGATTGACCACGGGAGCCATATCGTGCCGGTCATGGTCGGTGACCCTGTGCATACCAAGGTCATCTCGGACATGCTGCTGGATCGGTATGGAATTTATGTTCAGCCGATCAACTTTCCCACCGTTCCCCGGGGCACCGAACGGCTGCGGTTCACACCGTCACCGGTGCATGGCCCGGACGAGATGAATAGGCTGGTGCACGCGATGGATGAACTTTGGAGTCATTGTGCGCTGAATCGCGCCGAAATTTCCGCATAAGGTGCGGATTGGTGCAAAGTTTCTTGCACTGTGCTATGGTTCTGGAAAACAACAAGAGCAGGGTCGAATCGGGACATTCGATCACAGGCTTCCGGAGCAGAGGGCAGGTTGAATGATTTTGCGTCGCAGTTCACGCAATAAGCACGCCGAAGAAGATGTATCACTGGGTTTTGATTCATTCGAATTGAGGCTTGGTGACGTCATGCGTGGCGAACGCGCGACGATGGGCAAATCCCTGCTGGATGTCGAACGCGAACTTCGCATCAAGGCAAGCTTTGTCGCTGCAATCGAAAACGCCGACCCGGACGCCTTCGACACCCCCGGATTCATCCCTGGATACGTGCGATCTTATGCGCGCTATCTTGGCATGAACCCGGACGAGGCCTTTGCCGGATTCTGTGCCGAGAGTGGATTCTCGACCGCGCACGGCATGTCGGAAGCCGCGTCTTCGGTCCGGCGGAACGAGCCGCCGGTGGTCCGCAAGGCGCCGCGCCGCGACGAAGATCCGCTGGTGGCGCCCGCAACTCCGTTTGTGCCCGCAACCGAAAGCTTTATGTCCCGAATCGAACCCGGTGCGATCGGATCGTTCGCGGTTCTCATCGCGCTTGTCGGGGCCATCGGCTATGGCGGCTGGATGGTGCTTGATCAGGTGCAGCAAGTGAAGGTTTCCCCGGTCGAGAACACCCCCGATGTTTTGGCCGAACTCGACCCGCTTGATGGCGCCATGGGCCAGCAGGACAGCGGCCAGGCGGGTGACACCGTAAGCGGCGTGTTCGCCCCCCCACAGGAAGATGCGCTGGATCGCCTATACCGCCCCGAGGCGCTTGATGTGCCGGTGCTGGTGGCGCGCGATGCACCCATTTCCACGCTAAGCCCGGCCCAGATCGGCACATTGCGGCCCGAACCCGGTGAGAGCACAATAAGCGCCACGAGCGTTCTGGCTCAAGCGGATGAGGAGAGTGCGGCGCCGGGGCTGTCGGGCATCGATGCGGCGCTGGCCGCGGCACAAGGTATTACGCCCCAGGTTCTGGCCAAGCCCGAGCCGGGTGTTCAGATGGTGGCCGTGCGTCCGGCATGGGTTCGGGTTCGTGCGGCCGATGGTTCGGTCATCTACGAAGCGATCATGAATGCCGGCGACACCTACGATGTTCCGGTCACCGAAACCCCGCCAAGCCTGCGCGTCGGTGAAAGTGGTGCGATCTATTTCCGCGTGAATGGCGAGCATTACGGCCCGGTCGGACCGCGGGGGTCTGTCACCGCCAATCTGGCGCTGGATGCCGGGTCATTGTCCGAGACGTATGAGGTTGCGGACTTGACGCAGGATGCCGATCTGAAGCGGTATGTCGCCGAGCTTAGCCAACCTGCGAACTGATCTCGCCTCGGGAGATTTCATCCGTTTGCCTGTGATCGGTTTGGCCCCTATGTAGGGGTCAGGAGCCGCAATGCACTGGAACGTCAGATGAGCCACAATCCGATCCGCCCATGGCGTAACATCGAGCGCCGCAAGTCGCGTCAGATACAAGTCGGGTCCGTGCCTGTGGGGGGCGACGCCCCGATCTCCGTGCAGACGATGACAAACACCGCCACAACAGATGTGGCTGCCACCATCGCACAGGTTCAGGCCGCGGCCGATGTGGGGGCGGATATCGTGCGTGTGTCCGTCCCCGACGAGGCATCGGCCAAGGCCCTGAAGGAAATCGTGCGCGAAAGCCCGGTGCCGATCGTCGCTGATATCCATTTTCATTACAAACGCGGGATCGAAGCCGCCGAGGCCGGGGCCGCGTGCTTGCGTATCAACCCCGGTAATATCGGGTCGGCGGCGCGCGTTCACGATGTGATCCAAGCGGCGCGCGATCATGGGTGTTCGATGCGCATCGGCGTCAATGCGGGCAGTCTTGAAAAGCACCTCCTTGAAAAATACGGGGAGCCGTGTCCCGAGGCGATGGTCGAAAGCGCGCTCGAGCATAGTCGCATTCTCGAAGACAATGATTTCCACGAATTCAAGATCAGCGTGAAGGCAAGCGATGTCTTTCTGGCCGCGGCGGCCTATCAGCAATTGGCCGATGCGACGGACGCGCCCATCCATCTTGGGATCACCGAGGCGGGTGGTCTCATGTCCGGCACGATCAAAAGTGCGATCGGTATGGGAAACCTGCTCTGGATGGGGATCGGTGACACGATCCGGGTAAGTCTGAGCGCGGACCCGGTCGAAGAAATCAAGGTCGGCAATGACCTCCTCAAAAGCCTCGGGCTTAGACATCGTGGCGTCAATATCATCAGTTGCCCAAGCTGTGCGCGGCAAGGTTTCGACGTGATCAGCACCGTCACCGAGCTTGAGAAACGGTTGGAACACATCAAGACACCGATGAGCCTTTCGATCATCGGCTGCGTGGTGAATGGGCCGGGTGAGGCGCTTTTGACAGATGTCGGGTTTACCGGAGGCGGTGCCGGGTCGGGGATGGTCTATCTTGCCGGGCAGCAGAGCCACAAGATGAGCAACGATCAGATGATCGACCACATCGTCGAGGAAGTTGAGAAAAAGGCCGCGCAAATCGAAGCCTCGGAACGTCAGGCGGCGGAATAGCGCGCCGCCTCACTTCAGGTAATTGCGCAGGACGATTGTGGGAATTTCGCCGCGTAACATCTTGTCTTTGAACACATATGATGGCGCGATGTCCAGTTCCAATGCCGCGGCAAGGGACATGTGCCGCGTGATATCGAGCAAGGTTACACGCAGATCAAATTCCTTTGCCAAGGCCCGCAACCCGGCTTCGGCACGGGCGCAATCAGGGCAATCATCGCGCGTGAAGAGTGCAATGGCGGTCTTGGCACCGGGCCTGCCGAACCCCGGAAGCTCAGGGGCCGTGAGTTCGGCCCAGCGTGCGGCAATCCGATCAAGGTCCGTCGCGGCTGCCTCGGCATAGAGATTTATCTCGGGCGCGGGCGCATCAGGCAGGGCCGCGCGGGGCAGTCCAAGCAGCGCTTCGCGAATTTCGTTGTGCAGGATCGCGCGTTCTGTCCGCGTAAGATCGGTGAAATCGGTTTCGGCCATTGCGGGCACGGCAAAGCCACCCGCCAGAAGCGGGCCAAGCACCAAACTGCGCATTGGGGTCACTCCTGACGCTGATCCGCCACGATCGCGCGCATCGCATCAATTGGCACATAACCGCGCACCATTTCATCGCCCATGACGAAGGACGGGGTGCCGGAGATGTCCATTTGACGTGCGAGCGCATAATTGGCGTTGATCGCGTCGCTGACCTCGTCGCTGGACATGTGCTCCATGATCGCCGCACCATCGAGGCCGAACGTGTTGGCAAGCCGCTGAAACGCGACCTCGGAGTAATCGCCGTTATAGGCCATGAGCGCGTCGTGAATGGTCTTGTAAGCGTCATCGCCCGCCACCTGAAGCGTGGCGATTGCAAAGCGTGAAGCCAAGATCGACTCGTCACCCAAAATGGGGAATTCCTTGATTACAAAACGAATATTGTCATCTGACGCGATCAGTTCGCTCACTTCGGGGAACGCGCGTTTGCAATAGCCGCATTTGTAATCGAGAAACTCGACCACGGTCACGTCCCCCTCGGGATTGCCACCGACCCATGAATGATCGTCGTTGAAGATCGCCTCGGCATTGGCGGAGACGAGGCCACTATCGGCGGCGGCCTGTTCTTGCTGCTGACGCTGTTCAAGAAGGGCCACGGCCTCCATTATGATCTCGGGGTTTTCAAGAAGATAGGCGCGGATCTCGGACTGAAACGCGGTGCGCTCAGCGTCGGACATTTGCGCAAGGTCAAGCGCCTGCGCGGGCAGGGCAATCGAGACGGCAAGTGCCGTGGTGGCGAGAAGGCGTTTCATTGTCATTTCCTTTTTCGGTTCGCGGACTTTGCCGCAGAAAGCACATCCTGAGCGCGATGCCAACCGCCTGATCCACGTGGCAGAAGACCTGACGCCCGTGTCGCATGAATGGCCGCATCCTCAAGCCGCCCCTGAAGCGCATAGCGTTCGGCGGTGACCACCGAGGCCATACCGGGACTGCCTGTCTTGGCATGCGCCACACCGAGATCGCGCATCACGCGAATGTCGCGGCCGTCGCGCGCGCGCGCCTTGGTCAGGATGCGAAGCGCCTTGCCATACTGCCCTTGCGCAAGCAGGGCCCGGCCATAGGAGCCAAGGATCAGCGCGTCGCGCGGGGCGGCATTCACGGCGCGACCATACGAGGCAGCGGCCTGTGAGAAGCGTCGGTTTTCCAGAAGGATCTGACCGCGCAACTCGTAATAATAGGGGTCACCCGGTCGCAAGGCTATGGCCTGATCCAGCGCCCGAAGCGCCTTACCCATTTGCGACTGACGGTGATGCGCGACAGCGCGCCGCATGAGGGCCACATCCTTGAAACCGCTTTCTCCGGCGCGGGTCAGTGTCCATTTCGGCGACCTTTTGAAGGCCGAGAGTTTGCCCTTGGCACGCGCGAACCAATAGCGCGCCTGCGGGTTGTCGCGCGCGCGCCCCTTGTTCGCCTCGGCCAATCGTTTGATCACGCGATAGCGGTCGGCAGACATCGGATGCGAACGGGCATAGGGATCTTGCCGGCCGACGCTGAGCACGTCCTGTCCGCGAAAAATGTCGATCAGATCGACCGCGCCTTGTGGGTCGACCCCGGCGCGCACCATGTAACGCACGGCTGACGCGTCGGCCGAGCTTTCTTCGGCGCGGGTGTGCGTAAAGAATAGCCGCATCGCCGTGTTGGCGGCCCCGAGTGCCGCAGCACCCGCAGCCTGTGAATTGCCGCTGGCCACGCCGGCCGCAGCTGCAAGCGCCACACCGATCCCCGCCGCGGTGCGCGCGTTGCGCATTGCGATCGGGCGGCGCACAAGGTGCCCGCTGGCGATATGCGCGGCCTCATGAGCGACGAGCGCCTGAAGCATTTCCGGTGTTGTCATCTTGAGCAGAAGCCCGCTGTGAATGAAAATATTGTCGCGATCCACTACGAAAGCGTTAAGACGCCGGTCATCGATCACGAGGATGTTGACGCGGGTGGGGCTGAGACCTGCGGCCTTGAGCACGGGCGTTGCCAATTGCCTGAGCGAATGCTCCATGTCAGGATCGCGCAGCAGCGTGAGGGCGCGACCGGGATCAGCCATGCCAAAGGCCAGGATCAAAACGAGCGAAAAGAGACGGACAAGATGCATTGACGCGCTGCCTCAATCGGGGTGAATGGGCGGTGTTGACGCCCAATGTGAGAGAAGAGCATGCGGAACTCAAGGCGATCCGAAGTCGATCCCTTCATTGTGATGGATGTGATGGAAGCAGCCCGGAAGGCCGAGGCCGACGGACGGCACATCATTCACATGGAGGTGGGACAGCCGGGAACACCCGCGCCCGAAGCGGCGCGCGCGGCGCTGACACGTGCGATGGAACACGACGCCATGGGATACACCGTGGCGCTTGGCCTGCCGGAACTGAGGCAAAGAATAGCGCATCATTACAAAGAGTTGTATGGGCTCGATATTTCGGCTGAGCGGGTGGTCATCACATCAGGATCGTCGGCGGGTTTCATTCTGGCCTTTACGGCGCTCTTTGATGCGGGCGACCGGGTGGCGCTTGGCGCACCGGGGTATCCATCCTATCGGCAGATCCTGCGCGCGCTCGATCTGATCCCTGTGGAGATCGCGACGGCAGCGGAAAATCGCCTGCAACCGGTGCCGGATGACCTTCGGGATCATGCGTTCGAGGGGCTGTTGGTGGCGTCACCGGCGAATCCGTCGGGGACGATGCTGGGGCGTGAGGAGTTGGCGTCTCTGATTTCGGCGACACAAGCGCAGGGTGCGGCCTTTGTCAGTGATGAGATCTATCACGGCATCGAGTATGACAAGAAGGCCGTGAGCGCGCTGGAACTGAGCGATGAGGTCTATGTGATCAATTCGTTCTCAAAGTATTTTTCGATGACCGGCTGGCGCGTCGGCTGGATGGTGGTGCCCCAATCCCATGTCCGCACGATTGAGCGTTTGGCGCAGAACCTGTTCATCTGTCCGCCGCATGCGAGCCAGATCGCAGCCCTAGCCGCCATGGAATGCACCAAAGAATTGAACGCGAATCTAGAGGCTTACAGCGCAAATCGCATGTTGATGCTGGAGGAACTTCCGAAGGCGGGCTTTGATCGCATCGCGCCGCCGGACGGGGCGTTTTACGTCTATGCCGATGTCTCGCACCTGACCGATGACAGCCGTGCCTTTGCCGCCGAGATCCTGCAAGAGGCCGGTGTCGCGGTGACGCCGGGCCTTGATTTCGATCCGGCGCGCGGGCATGGGACGATCCGGTTTTCCTATGCGCGATCCACCCAAGACATTCGTGAAGGGCTGCGCCGCCTGGAGGTGTTCATGGCGGCCCGAAGCGCCTGATTGCGACGTCGGCATTCACGTCGGCATTCGCGTCGGTATCACGTCGGTGCATCGGGACGGTAGGGTGAGAGAAGGGTAACGATCTTCTCGCACTGGCAGCCGGGTTTTGATATAGTCGAACCAACGACAAACCGCGGTGCCGCACACCGCAGAGAAATGACCCGAGCAGCATGATCCGACCTCTTTTGATGAGCCTTGCCCTTTTGATGGCTGAGCAGCCAGCGGTCGCGCAAGACGTTGTGGCGGCGCAGGACGGATTGAGCGGGCTGGCGCGGTTCAACGCCGAAGAGAGCGCCGTGACCGACACGCGTGGCGGTCTTGCCGTTGAGCTGCATCTGAGCCAGGGCGTGCCATACCGAATCTATACGCTTGGCGATCCGATGCGCCTGATCCTTGATTTCCGCGAGGTGGACTGGCGGGCGATGAGCCCGACCCGCCTTGTTCAGGGGGAGAAGGCGCTGACCGCGCGGGCGGGCAAGATACGCCCCGGTTGGAGCCGGATGGTGCTTGATCTTGCGCAGCCCGTGGTCCTTGAGAGCGCCGATCTTAAGGTGAACCGTGAAGACGGGCGCGCGCATCTTTCGGTTTGGCTCAAAGATGCGACGCCGGAGGCGTTTGCCGCCTCCGTGGGCACCCCCGATGTCGCCGGATGGGCGATCCCGAAACGCCAGATCGATCCCGGTGCCCAGAAAAAAGACCCGTTCGCGCCGCTGGTGGTGGTCCTTGATCCCGGCCATGGCGGCATCGATCCGGGCGCGCAGTCGGATGGGGTTGTTGAAAAAGACCTGATGCTGAGTTTCGCGCGCGAGGTCAAAGAGGCGCTGTTGCGTGGCGGTGATGTCGAGGTGATCCTGACCCGTGAGAGCGACAGTTTTGTGTCACTGGAGCGGCGGGTGACGGTGGCGCACGAGGCGCGGGCCGATGTGTTCATTTCTCTTCATGCGGATTCGTTGAATGCGGGTGGAGCCGCAGGCGCGACGGTCTATACCCTCGATTCCGAGGCGAGTGACGAAGCGAGTGCCGCGCTTGCCGAACGGCATGAGCGAGACGACCTGCTGGCCGGGGTGGACCTGAGCCAGTCGGATGACGTGGTGGCCGATGTTCTTATGGACTTGGCGCGCCTTGAGACAAGCCCGCGGGCCGACCTTCTGGCGCGGTCCATCGTGCTGGGTCTGCGCGAGTCCGACTTGCCGGTAAACTCCCGGCCCATCCGGGCGGCGGGATTTTCGGTTTTGAAATCGCCGGATATTCCCTCTGTTCTTCTGGAGCTTGGTTTCTTGTCGAGCGACCGGGATCGCGACAACCTGAGTGATCCGGGATGGCGTGAACATATGGCGGTGGCGGTTGCGGATGCGGTGCGCGCATGGGCCATTGCCGACGAAGCGTCGCGCGAACTGGTGCGTCAATGACGGGGCGGCGGGAAATAGCCCAGCCATTTGGCCCGCGGCTTTTGACGAAACGCGACACGATGCCTATATCGACAGAGCCATTCACATGGGGGCAGGCGTGCTAAGAGCGATACTTTCTTTTTTCGGATCGATTTTCACCCTTCTGACACTGTCGGCGATGGCCATCTTTCTGACCGTCGGGGCCGTGATATGGGTTTATAGCCGCGACCTTCCCAGTCATGAGAGCCTTGCCACCTATACGCCGCCGACGATCAGCCGGATTTTTTCAGCCGAGGGGCGGATCATCGACGAATTCAGCCGTGAACGCCGTCTGTTCACCCCCGCCGAGGCAATTCCCGATCTTATCAAACAGGCCTTCATCAGCGCCGAGGACAAGAATTTCTATGAGCACGGAGGTTATGACGCGCGGGGTATCGCGGCGGCTGGCCTCGAGGCGATCCGCACCCGGGGCGAAACCGTGCGCGGCGCCTCGACCATCACTCAGCAGGTGATGAAGAACTTCCTTCTGGATGGGTCGCGCCGGGTTGAGCGGAAGATCAAGGAGATCATTCTCGCTACCCGGATCGAGGAAACGCTGAGCAAGGAGGACATACTTGAGCTTTATCTCAACGAAATCTATCTTGGGCAGAACAGCTACGGTGTGACCGCCGCTGCACAGACCTTTTTCAACAAGTCGCTGAACGAGCTTGCCCCACATGAGGCGGCGTTTCTGGCCGCGCTTCCCAAGGCACCGTCGGATTACCATCCGGTGCGGGCAAAGGATCGGCTTTTGCAGCGTCGGAATTTCGTCCTGCGCGAGATGCAGGAAAATGGATACATCACCGAGGCGGTGTATCAGGCCGAACAGGACATGCCGCTTAAATCCGTGCAGAATGGCGACTATGATCCGTTCTGGGACAACCTGCCGCCACGGGACTATTTCACGGATGAAATCCGCCGGCAGCTGAGCCGCGATTTCGGCGAGGGCGAGTTTTTCACCGGCGGGCTGAGCGTGCGGGCCACGCTGGACCCTGAAATGCAGGTGGAGGCGGCACACGCGCTACAAGGCAAGCTCGAGGAATATGACCGGGGCAGGGGCCTTTGGCGTGGAACGGGCGAGAGCATCGACCCGGCGCTTCTCGAGGATGAGGCCGCGTGGCGTGACGCGCTTTCCAATGTCGACGTGGCGCGCGATATCGATTTGCAGGGCAATTGGCATGTTGCCGTGGTGCGTGGCATCGAAAGCCAGCAAATCACCCTTGGGATCGAGGGGGTCAGCCCGTCGGAAGCCGAGGCGCCCGTTGTGCCGCGAAAAGACATTTCATGGATGCGCGGCAATTTTCAGGATAATTTCGATGTGGGTGACGTGGTGCATGTCCGCCGTATGACCACAGGCGACGACGGCACCGGCGATTTCATCCGCTGGACCCTCAGGCAGGTGCCCGAAGCACAGGGCGGGTTCATGGCGATGGACGTCAATACCGGCCGTGTGATCGCGATGCAGGGTGGATTCTCGTATCAAAATTCGGTGTTCAACCGGGCCACACAGGCCAAGCGGCAGCCCGGATCAAGCTTCAAGCCGTTTGTTTTTGCCGCGGCCCTCGACAGTGGCTATACCCCTGCGACGATCATCGTGGACGCGCCGATTGAGATCAACACGCCGCAGGGCCTTTGGCGGCCGCGCAACTCGTCGAACAAGTTCTATGGGCCGACCCCGCTCAGGACCGGGATCGAGCAGAGCCGGAACCTCATGACCATCCGCTTGGCACAGGAGGTCGGGATGGAGACCGTGGCGTCCTATGCCGAGCGGTTTGGCGTGTATGACGACATGGGCCCCTATCTTGCCAACAGCCTCGGGTCGGAGGAGACGACGCTTTACAACATGGTCGCGGCCTATGCGATGTTCGCCAATGGCGGTGAGCGTGTGGAGCCGACGCTGGTGGACCGGGTGCAGGACCGCTATGGCCGCACGGTCTATCGTCACGATCAGCGCATCTGCACCGACTGCGATGATCCGGGCATCTCGGGATCGCGCAGCCCGCGTATCGTGTCGAACCGCGAACGTGTGATGGATGCGATCACGGCCTATCAGCTTACCTCGATGCTGCGCGGTGTGGTCGAACGGGGCACGGCGCGTGGCAACGTCAACCTGAGTGTCCCGGTCGCGGGCAAGACCGGCACCACCAATGACGCGCGCGACGTATGGTTCGTGGGCTTCACCAGCAATATCGTTGCGGGGTGTTATATCGGGTTCGATCAGCCGCGCAGCCTTGGGCGGGGGGCCTATGGCGCGGGGATGTGCGGGCCGGTTTTCACACAGTTCATGCGCAAGGCGACCGAAAAGTATGGGGGCGGTGAGTTTGATCTGCCGCCCGGCGGGTTCTTCATGAAGATCGACCGCTATACAGGTGCACGCCTGCCTGACGATGCCAGCGGGCCGAACGTCGTGGCCGAGTATTTCCGCGAAGGCGAAGAGCCGATCTTTGGTCTCGCCTTTGATGGCGGGTTCGCGATGGGCAACGATCTTGAGCTTTATGCGACGGGGGAAGGCGAAGTCATCCGCGACGTTACCACCTCGGATGGCGGGACCGGCCAAGTGGGCGAGAAAGCGACCTTCGGTACCATCTCGTCGGGTGGGCTTTACTAGCGCGTTTTGCCTGTCGCTGACGTCTCAGGTTGAAGGCGGAACGCTTTAATTTGATCCGGAGGTGTGCGTTTGTGGGCCGTGGGTTTTCGCGGCGTTCCGGATCTTGTGCTGAATGAACAAGACCTCAGGCTTTGTGATCCAGGCTTTCGTCCATGTCACGGTCCGCCACGTCGAGCGTGGCCCATGTTGTGTCATTTGCGGGTTTGGGGGGCGTATCACAGGACCGGCCCAGAATGCTGACCTTGGCGATGAAATGCGCCGAAATGGGCGCGGTGACGAAGAGGAACGCCATGATCAGAAGCTCGTGCATCGACCCTTCCCCGTAAAGATAGGAGTGGATCATCGCGGCGAGCAGAAGCGCGCCGACCCCTACAGTGCCGACCTTGGTGGGGGCGTGCAGCCGCGTCATCGACCCATTGAACTTGAGAAGGCCGATCGAACCGACCAACGAGAAGATCGCGCCTATGAGAAGGCAGAAGGCGACGACCAATATGCCAAGCGTTTCAAGTGTCATTCGATGATGTCCCCCCGCAGCTTGAAGCGCGCATAGGCCACGGTCGATACGAAGCCGAGCATGGCGATGATCATCGACGCCTCGAAATAGATGCGCGTGCCCTGTGCGATGCCGATCAGGACGATGAGACCGATGGCATTCACCACCATGGTGTCGAGCGCGAGTATACGGTCGCCTGTGTCAGGGCCGACAATGAGCCGGACCATCGCCATGATCTGTGCCAGCCCGATGGAGACAAAGGCGACAATGAGAGCGATGTTCATGAGGTCGGTGGCTATGCTCAAAGGAAAATCTCCTTCAGACGTCTTTCGTACCGGTCCTTGATCCGATCGCGTTCCGCGTCCGGGTCGTCGGTGTCAAGCGCGTGAACAAGAAGGCTGTGGCCTTCGTTCGACAAATCCGCCGAGACCGTGCCCGGGGTGAGAGTGATCGTTCCCGCAAGGATCGAAATCGCTTCGGGCTGACGCAGGTCGAGCGGGATAACGACCCATGCCGGGCGCAGTTTGTCGTTGGGGCGGGTAAGCACGATCCACGCGACCTGAATGTTTGCGACAATGATATCCCACAGCACGATGAGGATATAAATCATCATACGTCCGAACCGGATTCCGTGGGGTCGGTCAGGCCACCAGACCGCGGTGATGCGTGGGATGATCACGCCGAGGATGAGGCCGAAAACGACCATCCCTGCCGATACCTGATTCTGAAGGAGCACCCAGACACCCGCCAGCAGCAGCGTTAGAAACGGATGCGGAAGAAGCCAACGGATAGCGCCGGTCATGTCAGTGGCCCTCCTTCGGCGAAGACAACTTGCCGGGTGTGTCCAGAACAGTCGAGATATAGGGCTCGGGCGAGAAAAGCTGTTGCGATGTGGCGTTCATATAGGCGTAGACCGGCCCGGCAAAGACCGTATGCGCCACCAGAAGCGAAATCAGCCCGCCGACCGCAACATAGGAGAGGTTCGCGGGGCGTGGAAGGAGCGGGCTGTCTTCGGTCGTCTCAACGCTGCGGGCCTTCCAGAAAACCGTGCTTCCGGCGCGGGCGAAACCCACGACGCTGATCAGGCTCGCGCTGAGGATGATCGCCCATGTCCAGGCCATGAGCGGTGAGGCGAAGGCCGCGTCAAGGATGAGCAACTTGCCCAGAAAGCCCGAAAGCGGCGGCAAGCCGGCCATGGCGATTGCCCCGACGAAGAAGAGCGCCGAGGTCAGTGCCGCCCCGGCGGCGGGGGGCAGGGTGGTGAGGCGCAGATCGTCGCGTCCCGCGCGCACGAGATCAACCACGAGAAAGAGAACCGCCGCCGACAGGGTTGAGTGCACGATGTAATAAAGCGCCGCTGCGATGGCGGGGGCCGTGAACAACGAGATGGCGACCATGATCATCCCCATCGAGCCAATCACCGCAAAGGTCACGAGCCGATCGAGCTTGCGCGCGGCGAGAACGCCGATCATCCCCACCGAAAGCGAGACGAGCGCCGCGGGCAAGAGCCACGCCCCGTGCAGCCCCGCCGTCACCTCGAGGTCAGGGGGAAAGACCATCGTGTAGACACGGATGATCGCATAGGCGCCGACCTTGGTCATGATGGCAAAGAGGGCCGCCACGGGGGCCGGGGCCTCGGCATAGCTGGATGGCAGCCAGAAATGCAGCGGCACAAGTGCGGCCTTGATCGCAAAGACCAGAAGCAGAAGCACCGCCGCCACGCGGATGCCCACCGTCGCCTCGGGGCCGATCAGCGTTACCCGTTGGGCGAGATCGGCCATGTTGAGCGTGCCGGTCTCGGCGTAGATCGAGCCGAGGGCAAAAAGAAAGAGCGTGGAGCCCAGCAGGTTGAACAGCACATATTGGACCCCTGCGCGCAGTCGGTCATTGCCGCCGGCATGAATCATCAGGCCATAAGAGGCGATGAGCAGCACCTCGAAGAACACGAAAAGGTTGAAAAGGTCTCCGGTCAAGAAGGCGCCCATGATGCCCATCAACTGAAACTGAAAAAGCGCGTGGAAATGACGCCCGCGTTCGTCCCACCCCGATCCGATCGAAAAGAGCAGCACGAAAAAGGCCAGCACCGACGTCAACAGGATCATCATTGTCGAGAGCCTGTCACCGACCAGCACGATGCCGAAGGGCGCGGCCCAGTCGCCCAGTTGGTAGACGGTTACGGTGCCGTCCGACGCCTCCAGCGCCAGTCCGCCGGCAAGGGCTATCAACCCGACCACGCCTGCCACCGAAAACACCCGTTGGATGCCGATGTGATAGCGCGCAGCCAGCACGATGAACGGCGCGAGGATGGCGGGCAGAACCACCGGCAGAACGATCCAGTGGGTCATGCCGCATCCTCCGGTTTGGTCTGTGCGTCCTCGTCGAGATCGTCGACATGGTCGTCATCCGAGCCCAGATAGGCGCCGAGCGCGATCATCACGATAACAGCCGTCATCCCGAAGGAGATCACGATCGCCGTGAGCACGAGCGCCTGCGGCAGCGGATCGGTATAGGTCTCGACCCCCTTGATCAGGATCGGCGGTGCCCCCACGGTCAATCGCCCCGACGCAAAGAGAAACACGTTGACCGCGTAGGTCAGCAACGAGATCCCGAGGATGACGGGAAAGGTTCTGAGGCGCAGCACGAGGTAAAGCCCCGCCGCGATCAGGATACCTATGGCCGATGCAACGAGCAGTTCCATGTTACGCTCCCCCCTCGGCTTGTGGATTGGCTAAGGTGTCTGCGTCGTCGCGAGACGGATCAATGTCCATCGCGTGTTCGGCATCGGGGACATGCGCGCGGCGTGCAAGCCGCGAGAAGCTTTCAAGCGACAGCATCACTGCGCCGACCACGGCGAGGAACACGCCCAGATCAAAGGCTGCGGCGGTGGCAAGTTCGAACTTATCGAAGGGCGGGATGCGGACATATGTGAAATCCGAGGTCAGGAATGGCTTGCTCACGAACCACGAGCCGATCCCGGTGAGACCGGCCACCAGCACCCCGGCGCCGATGATTCCGTGATAGGGATAGCGCAGGCGCGACGAGGTCCAGCTGAAACCGCTGGCCATGTATTGCATCACCACCGCGATCGACACGACCAGACCGGCGATGAACCCGCCGCCCGGTTCGTTATGGCCACGCAGGAAGATGTAGAACCCGACCATCAGCACCACGGGCATCATCACGCGGGTCAGCACGACCATCATCATCGGGTGCATGTCGCCCGCGCGTATCTGATCGGGTGTCCGGTTGAGCAGGCGCGCACGCACGGGGCCCGACAGAAGCGTTTCGGTGAGCGCATAGATCAGCAGGGCCGCGATGCCGAGCACGATGATTTCGCCGTAGGTGTCAAAGCCCCGGAAGTCGACAAGGATCACGTTCACCACGTTGGTGCCGCCGCCGCCCTTGTAGGAATTCGCCAGATGGAATTCGGATATGGGCGAGGTCACGCTGTCACGCAGGAGGTAATTCAGCGACAGCATGGTCGCCGCACCCCCGGCCGCCAGCGCCACCGCCGCATCCCGCGACCGCCGCAGGATACTGCTTTCGATCGGGGTGCGGTTGGGCAGAAAATTCAGCGCCAGAAGCATCAGGATAATGGTGACCACCTCAACCGTGATTTGCGTCATCGCAAGGTCGGGCGCACTGAAGTAAATGAAGCCCACGGACACCATAAGCCCCACGATCCCGATGAAGATCAGCGCCAACAGGCGGTTGCGATGCAGGAAGACCATGCCGCAGGTCGCCGCCACGAGCATGATCCAGCCCGCGATCGGCACTGCGCCGACCGGTTGCAGGCCGCGTGCCGTGGCCCCCGTGGTGCCTGTCATCCATGCGTGCAGCCCGACAACAACAACGGTGGCCGCCATGATCGCGCCGTAGCGTGTGAATGCGCCATCATGCAGCGGGCGGATGATCCCGCGCGCCAACGCCACCGTGCCAGCGATGACCCGGTCGAAAATCTCCTTGGCCTCGGGGCGTGGCATGGCGTCCCAGCCGCGCAGCAGGGGCGCGTAGATGATCACAAGGAAGAGCCCCCCCGCCACCGCCGCGATCGACATGAAGAGCGCCGGAACGAGCCCGTGCCAGATTTTCAAATGCGCCTTGGGCAGGGCCGCGGTGTCGCCCAGCACTGCCTCGGTCACGAGCCGCACATAGGGTTCCGCGAGGAACGGCGCGACACCGATCGCGACCACCAGCACCACGAGGATCGCGGGTGGAAGCCACATGCCCGACCCCGGATCGTGCGGCTTGGCAGGGTAATCGTCGCGCACCGGGCCAAGGAAGACATGTCCGATCAGCCTGAAGCAGTAGGCGGCGGAAAAGAGCGATCCGAGCACCGCGAGAGCCGGCACCAGCCAATAGGCGTCAAAGAGGGTGGTGTGAAGCGCCTCTTCAAGCATCATTTCCTTGGACAGGAAGCCATTGAGAAGCGGAATGCCCGCCATCGAGAGCGCCGCCAGCGACGCGATCACGAAGGTGACCGGCATCAGCTTGCGCAGCCCGCCCAGCCGTCTGATGTCGCGGGTATGCGCCTCGTGGTCGATGATGCCCGCCGACATGAAGAGAGCGGCCTTGAACGTCGCATGGTTGAGGATGTGGAACACTGCCGCCATGGCGCCAAAGGCGGTGCCGGTGCCCAGAAGCATGGTGATCAGGCCCAGATGACTGACGGTCGAGAAGGCCAACAGCGCCTTGAGATCGTGCTTGAACAGCGCGATGACCGCGCCCAGCACCATGGTCACAAGCCCTGCGGTGGTGACGATCATGAACCATTCCGGCGTGCCCGACAGCACCGGCCACATGCGCGCCATCAGGAAAATACCGGCCTTAACCATGGTGGCCGAATGGAGATAGGCCGACACAGGGGTCGGCGCGGCCATGGCATGCGGCAGCCAGAAATGGAACGGAAACTGCGCCGATTTGGTGAAACAGCCCAGCAGAATCAGCAGCAGCGCAGGCACATAAAGCGGTGAATTCTGGATCACCTCACGGTTCTCGAGAATGACGCTCAGGTCATAGCTGCCGACGATCTGGCCCAGTATCAGCATGCCCCCGACCATGGCCAGCCCGCCCATCCCGGTCACGGCCAGCGCCATGCGCGCGCCCTGCCGGCCTTCGGGCAGGTGCTTCCAATACCCGATGAGCAGAAAGGACGAGAGCGAGGTCAACTCCCAGAAGACCAGCAGCAACAGGATGTTGTCGCTCAGGACAATGCCGACCATCGCGCCCTGAAACAAAAGCAGATAGGTGAAGAATTCACCCATGTTATCGTCACGCGAAAGATAGAACCGCGCATAGGTGATAATCAGCAGGCCGATGCCGAGTATCAGGCTGGCGAAGAAAAAGCCCAACCCGTCGAGCATCAGCGTGAAGCCCAGCCCGAGTTCGGGTATCCAAGCGATACGTGCCGTCACGACATCGCCCGCGATAATGGCGGGCAGGTTGGTCAAAAGGCCGATGGAGGCGGCCAGTGTCACGATGAAGGTGACGCCCGCGCAGGCCTGTCGGCCCGCTGAATTCATGAGCCCGGGCAGCAATGCGCCCAGAAACGGCAGGAGAACGATTAGAAAGAGAGACACTTGAGCTCCTGATCTTGTAGCTGCGCGTTTTGAGCTGATTTTCAGGTGTAAGACATTTGTGACGATAGCTCAATCATCCGGTGGGTTAAGCCAGGACATATCCGCGAAAGTGCCACGCCGTTATCCCGAAGCGTCAGATAAGGGCGCGCTGCGGGCCACGCCGATATCTTGCGTTGCGATGCGCATAGCCTGTGTATCAGGGTATTGGCGGGCCACGTCACGGAAGGCCGGGCCATGACAAGAACATCCTCCGCAGGTCGGGTGGCGTGCGCCTTGGTCGGCAAAGGCAGGCCATGAGGATGGCTTCTGTCGCGCAGGTCAGACATATTGCACGACATGCCTATCACACCCATGACCATGTCACATGGCGGGCGCTTGAGGCCCGGACCGCGTATCCGACAGAACCGGTGAGACATCTGAACTTGAGTTGGGATTTGGTAGCGGAGGAGGGACTTGAACCCCCGACACGCGGATTATGATTCCGCTGCTCTAACCACCTGAGCTACTCCGCCGAAACTGCGGTGCTGATATTCCGGGCATGATCAGGGGTCAAGAGGGTTTGATCGAAAATTACCGGCCTATCAATGGATCAGCCAACCATCATTTCCTTGGTCGCCGAAAGGGTGATGTCGGGCCAGTCCCGTTCGACCCTGTCAATGTCCCATTGCAGGCGCGTGAGGTAGACAACATCGCCGTCATTATCATGGGCGATGTGCTGTTTGTTGGCCGCCGTGAACCTGTCGACCGCGTCTCGTGGTCCGGTAACCCACCGCGCGGAGGTGAATTGCGAGCCTTCAAAGCGCACGGGCAGGCCGTATTCCTGTTCGATCCGGGAGGCCAGAACCTCGAACTGAAGTGCGCCGACGACGCCCACGATGAAGCCCGAACCGAAGGAGGGTTTGAAGACCTTTGCGGCCCCTTCCTCGGCGAATTGCATCAGCGCCTTTTCAAGGTGCTTGGCCTTCATCGGATCGCCCGCACGCGCCTGTTGCAAAAGTTCGGGCGCGAAGGATGGAATGCCGGTGACGCGCAGCGCCTCGCCCTCGGTCAGGGTATCGCCGATGCGCAATTGCCCGTGGTTGGGGATGCCGATGATGTCGCCCGCCCATGCCTCTTCGGCCAATTCCCGGTCCGAGGCGAGGAAAAGCACCGGGTTGGATACCGTCATCGGCTTCTTGCTGCGCACATGGGTGAGCTTCATGCCGCGCTTGAAATGGCCCGACGCCATGCGCAGGAAAGCAACCCGGTCGCGGTGCTTGGGGTCCATATTGGCCTGCACCTTGAAGACGAAGCCCGTCACGTTCTTTTCCTCCGGCGATATTTGCCGGGACTGGGCGGATTGCGGTTGTGGTTCGGGCCCATATAGGCCGATGCCTTCCATCAGTTCCTTGACCCCGAAGGAATTGATCGCGGAGCCGAACCAGATGGGCGTCATATGTCCCTCGAGCACGGATTGCGGGTTAAGCTTGGGCAGCAGTTCGCGCGCCATCTCAACCTCTTCGCGAAGCTGATCTATCAGGTTCGCGGGCACGTGCTCGGTCAGTTTTGGATCGTCGAGTCCGGCGATCTTGATCGACTCGGCCACCTTGTTGCGGTCGGCGCGGTCCATGAGTTCAAGCCGGTCGTGCAGAATGTCGTAGCAGCCAATGAAATCGCGCCCCTGTCCGATGGGCCAAGAGGCGGGGGTGACGTCGATCGCCAGCATTTCCTGAATCTCATCGATGATCTCGAACGTGTCGCGGCTTTCGCGGTCCATCTTGTTGCAGAAGGTCAGGATCGGCAGGTCGCGCAGACGGCAAACTTCGAAAAGCTTCTGGGTCTGGCTTTCCACGCCCTTGGCACCATCAATCACCATCACCGCCGCATCGACAGCGGTCAGGGTGCGATAGGTGTCTTCCGAGAAATCCGAGTGGCCGGGCGTGTCGACAAGATTGAAGCGGAAAGTCTTGAAATCAAACGACATGGCCGAGGCCGAGACGGAAATGCCTCGGTCCTTTTCCATCTGCATGAAATCCGAACGCGTGCGCCGTGCCTCGCCCTTGGCGCGGACTTGTCCGGCCATCTGGATCGCGCCCCCGTAAAGAAGAAATTTCTCGGTCAGCGTCGTCTTGCCGGCATCCGGGTGCGAGATGATCGCAAAGGTGCGGCGGCGCGCGATCTCGGGCGGCAGGGCGGGGCGGTTTGAAGCGGTGTCAAGCATACGCCCGCTATAGAGGCAGAGGCGGGGGCACGCAATATCGTGCGCGGCCCTTCCCCCGGGCTGTGCGAGAGGGGCGGAACCGGGGGAAGATCCGCGCGTTGTGACAAGATGAACGTGTAAATGGAGGTTGCTATGACATCATCCAAGAAAACCGAGAAGAAAACCGCGGACAAGAAAGCCAGCGACAAGACCGTGGCGAAGCCGGACAACCCGGTCAAACCCGAAGATCCGTTTGGCAAACCCGCGAAAGGCGAAGAGTGGAATCGCGAATCCATGCAGACCGCCATGCGCAAACCCGCCTACAAGACCGACGACGGGAAAACCGCAAAGAAACAGGTGGACGACCTCAAGGATGATTGATGCGGCGCGTTGCCGCAAATCGCGCATATCAGAGGAGAGGGACGTGTCGATGCCCAACCCGAGTATCAAGGACGAAGACACCTATCAGTCTTTGCGAGAGAAGGGCTATTCCGAAGAGAAGGCCGCGCGCATTGCCAATGCACAGGCGGATCGCTCCATGTCGCCCTCGCAAAAGGGCGGAAAACATCCGCCCTATGAGGAGTGGACGAAAGAAGAGCTCCTTGAGAAGGCCAAAGATGTGGGTGTGGAAGGGCGCAGCGAGATGTCGAAAGACGCGCTGATCAAGGCGCTGCGCGGTTGAGACGTCAGAGCGTGGAGGCGCGTTTGAGAAGCATCGCGGCGTCGGGATGCGAGAGCAGCTTTTCGGAAACCTCGAAGTCCAGATGGGCGCGCGGGGCATGACCCGGCAGCGCGCGGGCCAGCGCGGCGTCGATATCGTCGGGAAGTGCTGCGCGATTGCGCGTATCGACAAACAGCGTTTCCGCGGCGATGCCTTCGGCATAGATGATCTGATGTTCGTCAAAGAGAATTTGGAAGTAGTCCATGAAACCGCCATCCTGTTGAATGATGGTGGTTCCGTTTACCAAATGACGCGCCCGCACGAGAAGTTCGTGCCGCCCCGCACCAAGAGCATCCGAGCGTTGGTAGATAAAGAGCCTGTGATCGGGGCTGACATGTAGGTCATTTGAATTGTTGAGCGCGCCAGCGCGGATGCAGATCGGTGCGAAACTCCCGATGGCCCGCACCGTCGAGGCCCCGATCCAACGCACGGTCTGAGGCCCGTCATCACGGGTGAGAACGCGGTCGCCGATATGCAGATCCTCGATCGGGGTCTGTGCGCCCGAGGCCATGGTGATGCGCGTGCCGCGCGAAAACGAGACGCAGGCCACCTGCGCGAATTTGGTGCGGGCGTTTTCAGTGTCGATGCCGACAAGGGTATATTCGGTCTTGGGCTCAAGCGGGGCGAGGGGCAAGGCATAGACATCGGCCACGTCATCGCGCTCATCCACTTCGACCATCACCAGAAGCTCTTGGGTGGCGCCGCGGCTGGACATGAAGGTCAGGCAACTGTCGAGGAATATCCGTTGGCCGGGTTGTCCGGCACGGGTATCTTCCGCAACGACAAAACTGCTGTCGCCACTGGTTTCGAGGGATAACCGAACCGGGGTTGCCCCGCTGCGCAGTTCATAGGTGTCATCAAGGTCAAGTTCGACCGCGAAAGAGATGGAGTCGCCCAGATTGGCTCCGTTCACCACATTGAACAAAGCCGACCGATAGACCGGCAGGGATTGTATCAGGGCGGGTTTTGAGTCGGACATCACACACTCTTTCCGGATCAGACCGGGACACGGGACGCTCATCGGCTATCGCGACATTGTGGCGGCTTCACGACGTCTTGCTGGTCATTTGCTGGCATTGCCGCGCGAATCAGTTAAGCCAGTATGAGAAAATTCTGGGAGGATCAGTATATGAATTTCGGACTTAAGGGCAAAAGGGCATTGGTTTGCGCATCGAGCCGGGGCCTCGGACTTGGCTGTGCGCGGGCCCTCGCGGAAGAGGGTGCCGATCTGGTGATGAATGCGCGGGGTCAAAGTGTGCTCGAAGACGCGGCCCAGACCATCCGCGACGAATTTGGCGTTCAGGTCGAGACCGTGGCGACCGATGTCACCACCGAAGAAGGCCGGGCTTCGTTGCTGAAAGCCGCCGAGGGCGTTGATATTCTTGTCACCAACGCCGGCGGACCGCCTCCCGGCATGTGGCATGACTGGGACCGTGAAGATTTCATTCGTGCGCTCGATGCCAACATGCTCGCGCCGATCGCGCTGATGAAGGCGCTCTTGCCGGGAATGATGGACCGGGGATGGGGCCGGGTGGTCAACATCACCTCACAGTCGGTCAAGGCGCCTGTTCCGGTTCTGGGTCTGTCGAACTCGGCGCGCGCGGGCCTGACCGGTTACGTGGCCGGCACGTCGCGTCAGGTGGCGGGATCGGGTGTCACGATCAACAACCTTCTGCCGGGCATTCATGACACCGACCGCGCCGAGGCGCTGGACCGGGGGGTGAGCGAAAAGGAGGGTATCAGCATGGAAGAGGCGCGTGCCAACCGCTGTGCCACGATCCCCACAGGCCGCTATGGCACGGCAGATGAATTTGGCGCGGCCTGTGCGTTTTTGTGCAGCCAGCACGCGGGGTTCATTGTCGGACAGAATATCCTGCTTGATGGCGGCGCGGTGAACGCCACGCTCTAGCCACGTCACCGGGTCACGATTGGCGGCGGTCGTGATGATCACAAGCGCGTTGGTGCGGTGTCATATCAGTAGGCAGCCCCGTTTTGGACTGCTATGGCCAGTGGCGTAATAGCCAAGGAAGAGTTCCATGCAAGCTGCCGCCATTGTTGCCATTTTCGGCCTGATCATTCTTGCGTCGCTTCTCGTGGTACCACGCCGCGCCACGGTTGATGGCTTCTTCGGCGGGGCCGCCACAGATGGCCGCGCGCCGGGGCTTTGGATGCTTGTTCTGAGCCAGGTGACGACGTGGATTTTCGCGCGGTCGCTGATGAACTCGGCAATTCTGGGCTACTATTACGGGATCTGGGGCACGCTGGCCTATGCCGCCTATTATGGCAGTTTCCTAAGCGGTGGGTTCATTGTGGGGCGGTTGCGCGAAACCGGCGCCGGATCGGTTCAGGACTGGCTGAGCGCGCGGTTCGGAACCACGGGCACCGCCTGTTACAATCTTGTCATCGCGTTGCGGCTCCTGAGTGAGGTCTTTGCCAATCTGCTTGTCGTGGGGCTAATCTTTGCGGCCGCCCTCCCCGAAGTGGCGCTGGCGCGGGAGGGGGCCATCCTTGTCGTAGCGTGCCTTGGACTGGCCTATAGCGCGTGGGGCGGTCTGAGTGCCGCCCTCAGGACGGACGTGCTTCAGATGGTGGTATTCCTTGGCGTCTTTTGCGCCGCTCTGATCGCTTTGATCCTGAGCCCCGGTTTTGAAATTGGCGCGGTTCTGACCGCGCCGGGGGTTGCGGGAGCGTGGAACGGCCAAGTTCTTTTGCTGGTGGCGCTTTTGCAGGTCTTTTCCTATCCCGCGCATGACCCGGTGATGATGGACCGTGGGTTTGTGGCGGATGCGCGCACAACACGCGCCTCGTTCCTGCACGCCTTCTGGATTTCGACGCTCTGCATCATCGGATTCGGCTTTTTCGGTATTCAGGCCGGCCTGATCGGGGCGGAATACGAGGGCGAACTTCTGGGCACGTGGGCGGCGATGTTTCCCCCGTGGCTTTATGTTGCGCTTCTGGTGTCGTTGTTGGTCTCGGCGCTCAGCACACTTGATTCGGCGTTGGCGAGCGCGGCGCGCCTTGTGGTCGAGGAATGGCGGCTGGGCACACGCAACCTTGGTGCGGGACGCGTGGCCATGATCGTGTTCATGGCGCTTGGGGCGGTGCTGACTTTATGGGGGAACCGGACATTGTTCGATGCGGTGGCGGTGAGCGGCACCGCCAGCATGTTCCTCACCCCGGTCCTGATCGTCGGTCTGGTGATGGGGCGTCGGATCGCGCTTTGGTCGTATCTCGTGGCGTTCGGCGCGGCGATGGCGGGGGCCGCGGCCTATTTCGGCCGGGCGGGCGCGTTCTGGGCCGCGATCCTGCCGGAAGGGCACAAATATGAGCAATTGTTGATCATTTGCGCCGTGGTGCTGATCGTGGGGTTTGGTGCGGTGCTGGCCGGGGCGCGGCGCGCGCGCTGAACCTCGGTCCTTCGCAGGCTATTGCACCGGCGCGGGGAGGTTGCTATCCCGCGTCGATACCCCAAGTCCGATGAAATTTATCGGGTAACACGGCGAGGCCTCGGTGGACGCATCCGTTCCCAGACTGGAAATTCGGAACCTGACGCGCCGCTATGATGGCCGCGTCGTGGTCGATGACCTGTCCTTCAAGGTGATGGCAGGGCAGGTGACTTGTCTGCTGGGGCCATCGGGATGCGGAAAATCCACCACCTTGCGGCTGATCGCCGGTGTCGAGATGCAGGACGCGGGCGAAATCTGGGTCGATGGGCGGCTGATCTGTGACACCGTCTTTCGTGTCCCGCCCGAGCGTCGGCAGATCGGCCTGATGTTTCAGGATTTCGCGTTGTTTCCACACCTCAGCGTTGCCGACAACGTGGCGTTCGGGCTGAGCGGGGATCGGGCGGCACAAAGCGCCCGCGTGAGCGAGCTGCTTGAGCGTGTCGGGCTTGGAACTTATGGCACGAAATACCCCCATGAGCTTTCGGGTGGGGAGCAACAGCGCGTGGCGCTGGCGCGGGCGCTGGCGCCGTCGCCGTCGATCATGCTGATGGACGAGCCTTTTTCGGGGCTCGACAACCGGCTGCGCGACGGCATCCGCGACGAAACGCTCGACATTCTGCGCGAACAGGGCACCGCGGTTCTTCTGGTCACACATGAACCCGAAGAGGCGATGCGCATGGCCGATGAAATCGCGCTGATGCGGGGTGGCCGGATCGTGCAGATGGGCGCGCCTTACAATATCTACAACGCGCCGGTGGATCGTGAGTGCGTGGCCTTTTTCTCGGATGTGAACGTGATCCGGGGCCGGGTTCAGGGCGCGCTGACGCAGACCGCGTTCGGGCAGTTCTTCACACCCGGCGTTGACGACGGGCGCGAGGTCGAGATCGTGATCCGCCCGCAGCACGTCAAGATCGACTTCGACAGGAACGGACGCGGCCCGAACCCCACCATGGCCGAGGGCACGCCGGTGCGCGGTACGGTGGTGCGGGCGCGGTTCATGGGTAACGAGAGCCTTGTCGAGTTTCGCATGGACCATGACGGCTCGGTGATGCGCGCGACCGTGCCCAACGTTTTCCTGCCAAGTCCGGGCAACGCGCTTTGGTTGATGATGCGGCGGGATAAGTGTTTTGTGTTCCCGGTAGAGGAGGCTGAGGGATGAGCGATCTGACGGGAAAGCATGCCGTGGTAACGGGCGGTGCGGGTGGCATCGGCCTTGCCTGTGCCGAGGGGCTCGCACAGGCAGGCGCACACGTGACCATCACCGACACGAGCGAAGAGAAATGCCAAAGGGGCCGCGAACTTCTGGCCGAAGCGGGGTGCCCGGTGCAAAGCATGGCATTCGACGTGAGCGACCGGGCGGCCTGTGAGGCGGCCTTTGCACGGATCGAGACGGCGGGCGGAGCCGATATCCTTGTGACGTCGGCCGCCATCGTCAAGCCGGCCCGCATCCTCGATTTTGATCCCGATGATTGGAACCGCATTCTTGACGTGAACCTGACCGGCACGTTTCATTGCGCGCAATTGGCCGGGCGGCAGATGGTTGCGAAAGGCTGGGGCCGGATTATCACGATGTCGTCGGTCAACGGTCAGATCGCAAATATCGGGCGCGGCGCCTATTCCTGCACCAAGGGCGGTGTGGACATGCTCACCCGGCTTCTCGCGGCGGAACTGGGCGATCAGGGCGTCACCGCGAACGCGATCGCGCCGATCCCTGTGGACACGCCCATGATACGCGAGGCCCATGGGCCGGAAGATCGCGCGCTTTGGCATGCGCAAACGCCCAATCCGCGCTATGCCCGGCCCCGGGAAGTGGCCGATGCGGTCTGTTTTTTGGCGTCTGAGAAGGCGGCGTTTGTCAACGGCCACATTCTCAATATAGATGGTGGGTTCATGGCCGCGGGGATTCTGCCACGGGGGTGAAAGCGAAAATCGGCGATTCCTGCGCGGAATTCCGCATTCGTTCTTTCACATCCCGCACGAAGCGCATAGATACATAGGGCGAAAAATCCGGGCCGGGACGAGACGGGCCTGAAACTGGGAGACTTGTAATGCTGAACAATATCGGCCTACCGGGCATTCTTTTGATTGCCGTTGTGGTGTTGGTGCTCTTTGGACGGGGCAAGATCTCGTCCTTGATGGGTGAGGTGGGCAAAGGCATCACCTCGTTCAAGAAGGGTATCAGCGAGAGCAGCAAAGAGCTTGAGGACGAAGGCGACGAGACCGCAGAGACCGACACGGCCCGCGACGTGACGCCTGACAAAGACAAGACCAAGGTCTGAGCGACGTAGATGTTGGACCTTGGCTGGACCGAGTTGCTGGTCATCGGCATCGTGGCGCTTATCGTCGTGGGGCCCAAGGATTTGCCCGGAATGTTCCGCACCGTGGGACAGTTCGTTGGCAAGGCCAAGGGTATGGCCCGCGACTTCAGCCGCGCGATGAATGACGCCGCCGATGACGCGGGCATAAGCGATGTGCAAAAGACGCTCAAAGCGGCGTCGCGTCCGCTCAATTCCGCGATGGACAGCGTCAAGAAAGCCTCGGACGACTTTACCCAGCAGACCATGCAGAGCGGCAAGCCCAAGGGCGACAAGCCCAAGACCGAAACGACCGAGACCAAACCCGAGGTCGAGGCCGAAGCGGTCGCCAAGGAGCCCGCAAAAGGCGCCGCGAAGCCTGCCTCTGCCAAGGCCACGACGAAAACACCGGCCAAATCGGGCGCCACCTCCAAGGCTGGCAGCGGGGGCGACAAATCCACGGCGAAGACAACGCCCGCCAAAAAGCCCGCGACCACCAAAAAGCCCGCAGCCGCCAAGAAACCGGCAGCCGGTAAGGCCAGCGGCACATCGACGGCGAAAAAAGCGCCGGCGAAGACACAGACAAGTTCGGCCAAGCCCAAGACGACGGCATCCAAGCCCGCCGCCCAGAAGGCTGCGCCCAAGACGGCCGCGCCAAAGAAGGCGTCACCGAAGAAAACCGCGGACAAGCCCGCCTCCGGGAATAAGGCATGAGCCAGAGCGACACCCACCCCGACGAAATCGAAGACAGTGCCGCGCCGCTGATCGAGCATCTCACCGAGTTGCGCAAGCGACTGATCCGTTGTGTCGTGGCCTTTCTGATCGGGATGGTGATCTGTTTCACGGTCGCCACGCCGATCTTCAACTTCCTGACGGCACCGCTTTGCCAAGTGTTGGCCGAGCGCGGACAGGATTGTGACCTGATTTTCATCAGCCCGCAGGAGGGGTTCTTTGTTGCGATCAAGGTCTCGCTTCTGGGGGGCTTTATTCTGGCCTTTCCGTATCTGGCTAATCAGATGTGGCGGTTCGTGGCGCCGGGGCTCTATAAATCCGAGAAGGGAGCCTTTCTGCCCTTTCTTTTGGCCTCGCCCTTCATGTTCTTTCTCGGGGCCTCGTTCGCCTTTTATGTCGTGACGCCGCTGGCTTATGACTTCTTCTTGGGGTTTCAGCAGTTTGGACAGGAAGGTGAGGCCGTTGCCACCGGTGATCCACAAAATGCCGCGCCGCTCAGCGTGGTGTTTCAGGGGTCGGCGCAAGAATATCTCAACCTGACGATCAAGTTTATCGTCGCGTTCGGCCTGTGCTTTCAGCTGCCCGTGCTGCTTACCTTGATGGGCAAGGCCGGGCTGGTGACCGCGCCGGGGCTGAGGGCTGTGCGGAAATACGCGGTTGTGGGTATTCTGCTGCTGGCTGCGCTGGTCACACCGCCGGATGTCATCACGCAAATCATTCTGTTTGTCGTTGTTTACGGCCTTTACGAAATCTCGATCCATCTTGTTGCCCGTGTCGAGCGTAAGCGAGAGGAAAGGCTACGTGCCGAAGGGCTGTGGTTCGATGACGACGATGAAGACGAAGGCGAACTTGGCGCGCATCCCGATGAGGAAGACGAGGCCGAGGGCCGGAATACATGACCGACCCGATGGAGCGTATAGCGGCGGCGCTGGAACGGATGGCGCCGGCCCCGCTGCAGGCCCCTGATTTCGGCGCGGCCGAGGCCTTCGTCTGGCATGTCGAGCCTGATCGCCTCGCACCGGTCGAGACGGTGAACCGGGTGGATATGTCCCTTCTTCTGGGTATCGATCGGGCCCGTGATACGCTCTTGGAAAATACCCGCCATTTCGCGCTCGGATTGCCCGCCAACAACGCGCTTCTTTGGGGCGCGCGGGGTATGGGGAAATCCAGCCTTGTGAAAGCTGTGCATGCGGCGGTTCGGGACGAGGGGCATGACGCCCTCAAGATTGTCGAGCTTCAGCGCGAAGATCTTCCCAGCGTCGGTCGGCTCTTGTCGCTGTTGCGGAAAAGTCAGGCGCGATTCTTGCTGTTCTGCGATGATCTCTCCTTTGGTCACGATGATCAGCATTACAAATCGCTCAAAGCGGTTCTTGACGGGGGCATCGAAGGCAGGCCGGAGAACGTCGTATTCTATGCCACGTCGAACCGCCGGCACCTGATGCCGCGCGACATGATCGAGAACGAACGCTCGTCGGCCATCAACCCGAGCGAAGCGGTCGAGGAGAAGGTGTCACTGAGTGATCGGTTCGGGCTTTGGCTTGGCTTCCACGCTTGCGATCAGGATCGCTATCTCGCCATGATCCGGGGCTATTGCGACGCCCATGGTATCGAGATTGACGATGACACGCTGCGCACCGAGGCGATCGAATGGCAGGCCACCCGGGGCGCGCGGTCGGGCCGTGTGGCGTGGCAGTATTTCACCGATCTGGCCGGGCGCCGGGGTGTGCCGGTCGCAACCTGATCCCGCGGCATTCATTCGGTTCTAAGCACCCCAAAGCGGGCAGGGCCGCGCCATCGGTGCGCCGCCCATCTATTCGGGCGCCGAACCGGATGAACAGCGCGATCAGTTGGTCAGGTAGGGCATCGGATCAAGACTGTCGAACCCGTCGCGCACTTCGAAATGGACGGCCGAGGAATCGGAGCTACGCGCCTTGGCAAGGGTCTGCCCGCGTGACACGTTCTGACCTGTCGAGACGCCGACATTGTCGACGTTTGAATAGACCGTCAGCAGATTGTTGGCGTGTTTTACAACCACGATCGGCGTGCCGTTCGTATCTTCGGTGATCGCCGCGACCACGCCGCTATCGGCGGCCTTCACGGCATCGCCGGGGCTGGCTGCGATGTCGATGCCGTCATTCTTGCCCTTCGAATATGCGCGGATGATGTCGCCCTTGACCGGGAAGGCCATGCGCGTCGGCTTGGCGGTGGACGTGCTTTGTTCCTTGCTCAGGTCAGGGGCATCGCCGGGGTCATCCTCGGGCTTGTCGAGCGTGCTGACCGCGACGGTGTCTTCCTCGGGGAGTGGCTTGGCGGCACTGGGCGGTTCGGGGGTGGGAGACCCGTTCCCCGGGGCATCGCTTGGATCGAACTTGGCTTGGGTTTCGCCGGGCAGGGCCACGGGAATCAGAAGATATTGCCCCTCGCGGACGGCGAAATCGGGGCCAAGGCCGTTCCAGTCGGCAAGGCTGCGAATCGACACGTTGTAAAGACGCGCGATCGTATAGGCGGTTTCGCCGCGGGCGACCTTGTGGCGCGTCGGCTCGACGCCGCTGGTGCCCTTGGGCAAGGGTGTCGTCTCGATCTCTGCGGTCGAAGCGTCGGCCCGCTCAATGGCGTTTCCGGCAATGCTTTCGATGTCGACGCCACCGGGTTTGATCGGGCCGCCCGCGGGCTCTGCCACGCGCTCGGGCAGGGCGATCACTTCGCCTTCGCGCAGGCCGTCGCCGGGTTTGATCCCGTTGTAGCGCGCGAGACGGTCCGCATCGGCCCCGATCCGGTCGGCAAGGCTTTGAAGTGTATCGCCGCGCCGCGCCACCGCGACCTGATAACCGGGATACGAGATGATTCCACGGGCGTCGGGCTCGGGGCGTTCGGCGGTAGCCTGCCGTGCGGCTTCGGCGGTGCCGCCGCTGCTGTTGCCGCGCAGGTCGAGATCGAAGGGTTCGCTACAGGCCGTCAGCGTCAGGCAGGCCATGCCAGCCACGATCACCGCTGGTCTCGATCGGAATTTCATTGCTCGCATCCTCACTTGTCGGCCCGTCGGTGCGGGCGTGCCTCGTGTTGTTCCGGGTGGCAGCACAGGTCGCGTGCCAACTCCGCTCTCTCATCCTTCGTCACGGCCCAGCCCCTCGAGCAGGGGCACGAACCGGACCGGCATCAGTTCGTCATAGTCGAAGCCTGTTTCATGGCGCGTTACCCTGATCAGGCTTTGCACCGCATCCGACTGTCCCACCGGCAGAACCATGATACCGCCGATTTTGAGCTGCGCCAATAGGGGCCCCGGCGGGTCTTCGGCGGCGGCGGTCACGATGATCCGGTCAAAAGGTGCCTGTTCGGGGAGTCCGAAGCTACCGTCAACGCTGCGACAGGTGATGTTGGTCAGGTCAAGTTCGCGGAAAAGCTCGGACGCTTCGCGCACGAGACGCTTGTGACGGTCGACGGTATAGACGCGCCGCGCAAGCAAACTGAGGATCGCGGCCTGATAGCCTGAGCCGGTGCCGATTTCGAGCACCGTGTCGCGTGGACTGATCCTGAGGGCCTGTGTCATCATGCCGACGACCGAAGGTTGCGAAATGGTCTGACCGCAGGCAATGGGCAGGGGCGTGTCGTCATAGGCGCGCGCCGAAAAGTAGCCGCGCACAAACGGCGCGCGGTCGATCTTCTCCATCGCCTCGAGCACGCGTTTATCCGTCACCCCGCGAGAGCGTAGCGCGAACAGGAACTGCATCTTGCGTTCAGCGGTATCGGATGATCTGTCGGTCATTCGATGGCCTTGAGCGCCTCCAGAGTGTCATGCGCCGTGAGGTCGGCGCGCATCGGTGTCACCGAGATATAGCCCGCGAGGTTCACATCGGCGTCCGATCCGGGGGCTGTCGGTTGTTGTTGCGGCGCGCCTGTGACCCAGAGGAACCGACGCCCGGATGGCGAAAGCTGTGGTTTGACGCCGAAGCCCATGTCGCGGCGAAAGCCCTGACGGGCGGCGCGCGTGCCCTTGACCTGTGCGCCGGGGACGGGCGGAAAGTTCACGTTGAAAAAGATGCCGTAATCGTCATTGCCCCACAGATCGGCGTCGAGGATGGCGCGGCAGGTGGCGACACCATGCTGGCGCGCGGCTTCCCACTTGTCCTCGAGGTCGGTGTTGCCGGGGCCGTAGAACTGGCTTAGCGCGATGGCCGGCAGACCCTGAAGGGCGGCTTCCATCGCGGCCCCCACGGTGCCGGAATAGACCGCGTTCTCGGCCGAGTTGTTGCCCCGGTTCACCCCCGACAGGACAAGATCGGGGGGCGTGTCCTTCATCACGTCGTGGAGCGCCGCAAGAACACAATCTGCGGGGCTTCCTTGTGCGGCGAAGCGGCGCGGGGCCAATTCCGAGATCATCATCGGATGGGTGAACGAAATGCAGTGAGCGACCCCAGACTGTTCAAAGGCGGGTGCAACGGTCCAGACCTCGCCATCGGGCCCTGCAAGCTCATCGGCGATGGCTTGCATCACTTCGAGTCCCGGCGCGTTGATGCCGTCGTCATTGGTGATGAGAATGCGCATGCCTGTCCCCTTGGGTTCCTACTGATATCGCTCTTTGTGTCTATCGGTGTGGTGCGCTTGCGGCAAGCGCCCGCCCCTCAGAAAAGCCCGTCTAGAAGCCGCGTCGCTTCGTCCCGCGGGGAGGTGAGGGCATCGCGGTCTTCGCCGGGATGAAACCGCGCACGGGTGGCCGTGGGCATCGCGCGTGGCTCAAGGATGCAGACACGCGGGCCGGTGCGCATGGTCTCGGCCTGCCAACTGCGCGCCAAGGCGATCTGGGCGGCCTTGGTGGCACCATAGGCGCCATAGAATTTCTCGCCCGCGTGGGGGTCATCGAAAAAGAGCGCGGTGCCAGCCTCTCCCAGAAGCGGAGCCATGAACGGGATGAGAACCGAAGTCGCGGTGACGTTGGTGGCCAGCGATTTCTCCATGTCCCGCGCATCAAGATGCGACGTGGGCGCGAGCGGCGCGGCGTGGATGGCGGTATGCACCCAGACATCGACGTGCCCCCAACGGTCATAGACCGAACGACAGAGCTGTGCCATCGCGTCGGCGTTGCCGATATCCATCGGCGCCAGCGTGGCGTTGCCGCCCTTGGCCTTGATCCGGTCATCAAGCTCTTCGAGCGCGCCCACGGTGCGGGCTACGGCGATAACGTGGTGCTCGGGGGCCAGCGCTTCGGCCAGTGCCGCACCCAAGCCGCGAGATGCGCCTGTGACCAGCGCGAGTTTGGTATCCTGATGCGTCATGCCGAGGAAATCCCACCCGATGGCTCATTAATCAAGGTCATTCCTTGACTTTTTCGCCGGTGCAGCGAAAAAGTCGGTCGATGAATGAACCGCAGTCGAAAAGGACATGGGACAAATGAGTGACAGAGTTCTCGGAAAGGCCATTCTTGGTCAGGCGACACTTCTCAAATCGGCCGGGCTCGTCCTTGGCGGCACGCTGATCATCGCCATGGCGGCGCAGGCGAGTGTCGGCTGGCCCGTACCCATGTCGCTTCAGACGTTGGCGATCCTCGTGGTCGGCCTGACCTTCGGGTCGCGTCTTGGGGCGATCACGCTGGTGGCGTATCTCGCGCAGGGCGCGATGGGTCTGCCGGTCTTTGCCAACGCCCATTCGGCGGCCGCGCTCGTGGGGCCGACGGCCGGGTTCCTCTACGGGTTCGTCGGCATGGCGTTCCTGGCCGGTCTGGCGGCAGAAAAAGGTCTGACGCGCGGCATCGTCTCGACCGCGCTGGTGGGCATGGTAATTTCGCTTCTGCTTTACATCCCCGGCCTTGCATGGCCCGCGCTTGTCATGGGCAAGACCCTGCCCGAGCTTTGGGGCGGCTGGATGGCGCCCTTCCTGCTGGGCGATGTGGTCAAGGCCGTGATCGCGGCAATGATCGTTTGGGGTGGCTGGAAGGCGCTTGAGGCCCGTAAGGGGTAAGCTTTCACCCTACAAACATGCAAAACGCCGACCTTCGGGTCGGCGTTTTTTTTCTGCTGATCGGGTCAGCCGGTCGGCAGTGTGAGGGTGTCCGCCTGTCCGTTGCGCATCAGGACCACAAGCCCGGAATTGATCGCGACAACCTGTTTCCGGTCTACCGTGTCGCCCAACGTGACCTTCTCGATTCTACCGGAGCGATGGCGGATAAGCGCCTCGGGCCGGGGTTTGATGAAGGTGCCCACAAGGGTGAGATCACGCAGTGACAGCGCGCCCTTGTTGGTGGCGGCTTGGGTCACTTTTGCAGGGGTTCGCGTGCCGTCGGCCATGATCTGTCCGTCTCCCGTTTTTCTGCCGCATCATGCGGTTGAGGTCGGGCAGATACGGCAGGCTTCAGGCAGAAGAAAGCGGTGAAAAACGGATCAGCAAGATTGCGCCGCAACGCAGCAAAAAAGGAGCGCGACACCGCTCATTCCGATGTCGCGCGCGCTTATGTCACGGGAGGCGTCCCAACTTGACGCCGGAGCTATTCGGCGGCGGTCTTGAGCACGAATCCCTTTTTGATCTGGTCCGAAGGTTCGACCGGGTATTCGCCTGAGAAACATGCATCGCAATATTGTGGGCACTCGGGTTTGCGGCCACCGGATTCGCCCACGGCACGATACAGCCCGTTGAGCGAAATGAACTTGAGGCTGTCGACCGCCAGGTGCTCACACATCTCGTCCTCGGACATGGTAGCGGCGAGAAGTTTGTCCCGTTCGGGTGTGTCGACCCCGTAGAAACAGGGCCACGCGGTGGGCGGCGAGGCAATGCGGAAGTGAACCTCCTTGGCGCCGGCATCGAGGATCATTTCCTTGATCTTGCGCGAGGTGGTGCCACGCACGACGCTGTCATCCACGAGGATCACGCGCTTACCCTCGATCAGGGCGCGGTTCACATTGAGCTTGAGCCGAACGCCCATGTTGCGGATCTGCTCGGTCGGCTCGATGAACGTGCGGCCCATATACTGGTTGCGGATGATGCCCATCGCATAGGGAATGCCGCTTTCGTGACTATAGCCGATTGCTGCGGGTGTGCCTGAATCCGGGACCGGGCAGACAAGGTCGGCATCGACGGGCGCTTCGCGGGCAAGTTCGATCCCGATCTGGTGGCGGGTCTCATAGACAGAGCGGCCACCGATAATGGAGTCAGGACGCGAGAAATACACATGCTCGAAGATGCAGAAGCGCGAGTTGGCGGGGCGGAAGGGTTTGCGGCTGTCGACACCAGCTTCGGTGATGACAACCATCTCGCCCGGTTCGATTTCGCGTACGAACCGCGCGCCGATGATGTCGAGCGCGCATGTCTCGGAACTCAGCACCCAGCCATCGCCGATCTGGCCCAGAACAAGCGGGCGCACACCCAGCGGATCACGCACGCCGATAAGCTTGGTCCGGGTCATGGCCACGACTGAAAACGCGCCTTCGACCCGACGCAACGCATCCTCCATCCGGTCGGGAATGGTTTTCTGAAGCGAGCGAGCCATCAGGTGAATGATACATTCGCTGTCCGAGTTCGACTGAAAGATCGAGCCGCGCTCGATCAGTTCGCGGCGAAGCGCCTCGGCGTTGGTGATGTTGCCGTTATGCGCGATGGCGGCGCCGCCCATGGCGAACTCACCAAAGAAGGGTTGCACATCACGGATAACGGGAGCCTTGCCACCGGCGGTCGAGTAACGCACGTGGCCGATGGCAAGTGGGCCGGGCAGTGTCTCCATCAACGATTGCTTGGTGAAATTGTCGCGCACATAGCCAAAACGACGGGCGTTGTTGAACCCGTGATCGGGATGGTAGCAGACGATGCCGCCGGCCTCCTGTCCGCGATGCTGAAGCGCGTGCAGCCCGAGAGCTACGAAATTTGCGGCGTCGGTTACACCGATAACGCCGAAAACGCCGCATTCCTCCTTGAGTTTGTCATCGTCGAAGGGATGGGCGGGGGGCATCTGGCGGGACAAGGGCAGCTCCGAATCCGTTGCGCGATCTGGTGTCCGGTTTACGCCGGATCACCGGGTGTGTCACGAAACTATCATAGAAAAAGGATGTGACGTGATGGCGTGTGGCCTTCTGACCCGGATATGGGTCAGTAGCGCGACTATTCAACCCCCGCCAGCAGGCAAGCCGCGGCATGGATGCGAGGCAGGGAGATCGGGCGGGGGGTGAGCCCGAACGCGCCAAGATAGTCAATCACGAGGGCGGCGCCGACCTGACCCAGCACCACCAGGATGGTAAGTGTGAGAATCCCGAGGACGGGCACGGTCCAGAGCGACGCCCGGACGAAAAGCGCGCCACAGAGGCCACCAACCAGAAGCCAGGGCGGCACCGTGGTGACGCGCGGCAGGCTGCCACCGTCGCCGACAAGGAGGGTGAGAAGCAGGAGCGCCACGAAGCCTACGCCGAAAGACACGGTCGCGGCGGCAAGCGAGCTTTCGATAATGCGGCCCATCGCGGCGTTTATCGGGCTTTGGATGGCAACCGCCATGCCGGTGACGACCATGAGAACCGAGGCGATGAGAACCGTATGCGTGCTCATTCCTGAATGCTGTCGCCCGCGCCGTTGTCACAGGCACCGACAAGCTGTTCATATTGCTCGGTGATCCAGCCAAGGGCCTGTTCGGGGTTGCCGTCTTCGATCTTGCCGGTCATGCGGGCAAAAACCCGGGCCGAGCGGCTGTCGTCGATCATCTCGATTTCCTGACTGGCGGCGACGGTTTCGTAGACGAAATAGGCAATCGCCACGAGAAGGATGCCGCGCGCCACACCGAAGATGAACCCGAGTCCTTGATCCAGCCCCCCCAGAACCGACCGCTGCACCAAAGACGAAAAAAGCGGTGTGATCAGCGAGGCGATGATCAGCGCGACGGCGAAGACCAGTGCGAAGGCCGCGATCATCGAAAGTTCGCAATTGTCGCCGAGGAAATCGCCCACAAAGGGTATTTCCGTAACCAGCGGTTCGACCTGCGGCGCGAAGATGAAGGCCACGATGCCGGCGACGATCCAGCCGGCAATGGCCAGCGCCTCGCGCACGAAACCGCGGCTATAGGCCAGCAGCGCTGACAGAACGATTATCAGCGCAACCACGCCGTCGATGATGGTGAAACCGTCCATGCCTGTTCCTGTCCCTCTAGACCGCGCTAGCCAGCGCCGAAAATGTCACCCACGAAGCCTGTCAGATCGTCCACGCATGTCAGGCTCAGACCTGCCCCGTCCGCGGGTTTTCCGCCCGAGGGAAGTATTGCTGAGGTGAAACCAAGTTTTTGCGCTTCTTTCAACCTGTTTTCGCGCTGACTCACGGGTCTGAGTGCGCCTGAGAGGCTTATTTCACCAAAAACCACCGTATCAGCGGGAAGCGCGCTGTCTTCGCGCGCGCCCAGAAGCGCGGCGGCGACGGCGAGATCCGCGGCCGGCTCAGAGATTTTCATACCGCCCGCCACGTTGAGATAGACATCGAGTCCGGCGAAGGGAATGCCGCAGCGCGCCTCGAGCACCGCGAGGATCATGGCGAGCCGCGAGCCATCCCACCCCACGACCGCGCGGCGCGGTTGTGCATGCGGTGTCGGCGCCACAAGGGCCTGCAATTCGACGAGCACGGGGCGCGTGCCCTCGATGCCTGAGAACACGACCGAGCCGGGCGAGGGCGGACCGCGCTCGGACAGGAATAGCGCGGAGGGGTTAACGACTTCGCTAAGGCCCCGTCCGGTCATCTCGAAAACACCGATTTCATCTGCCGGACCAAAGCGGTTCTTGACCGCGCGCAGGATGCGGAATTGATGCCCGCGCTCGCCTTCGAAATAGAGCACGGTATCGACCATGTGCTCGACCACGCGGGGGCCTGCGATCTGACCGTCCTTGGTGACGTGACCGACAAGGATGACCGATACGCCGCGTCGCTTGGCGAAGGTGGTGAGCTCATGGGCCGCCGCGCGCACCTGACTGACCGAACCGGGGGCGGAGCCGATCGTGTCGGACCACATGGTCTGAATCGAATCGATGATGACAAGGCCCGGTTTCTCGGCCTCGATCGTGGTGAGGATGTCGCGGAGATTGGTTTCGGCGGCCAGCCGCACTGGGGCATCGGCAAGGCCCAGACGCTCGGCGCGGAGACGCACCTGCGCGCTGGCCTCTTCGCCCGAGACATAGATCGTCTTCATGCCCTTGCGGGCGAAGGCCGCAGCGGCCTGCAAGAGAAGCGTGGATTTGCCGATGCCCGGATCGCCCCCCACCAGAAGCGCGGAGGCCGCGACCAGACCGCCACCCAACACGCGGTCAAGCTCGCTCAGGCCGGAATGGGTACGCGGCGGGGCGGCTTCCTCGGTTGTGAGATCGGTGAGGGGGATGCGATTTCCCTTGGCATTTCCGAGGCTTGCCTTGGCCGGACCTGCGGATATCCCGGTGTCCTCGGAGATCGAGTTCCACTCACCGCAAGCTTCGCAACGGCCTGACCATTTGGAGTGGACGGCGCCGCATGCGTTGCAGGAGAAGGTGGTTTTGGCCATGCAAGTCTGATGCACTAAGGGGGTGGTTTCGTCAAACCCGTTTGCGCGTGAGGTGGCCGAAGAGCAGTGAGGCAAGAATACAGCCCGTGAAAAGATAGAGCCCCCAGGCCGTCTCGATCCGGCCCATGCCGATCCCCTTGACCACTACGATGTAGATCGCGACGAGAAACACGTCGGCCATCGCCAGTTTGCCCAAAAGGTCGAGCGCCGGCAATGCCTTGCGCCTGAGAAAGCCGAAATGGATGAGGCCGAGGCCGATGGTTTTGAGGTAGGGGGCGAAAAGCGCGAAAAAGGTGACCAGAAGGGCAAGGATGACATCTGTGCCCCAAAGCGATTGAAGCCCTGAAACGACCGAGATTTCGCTGAGGCCGAAGAGCGGCAACAAGCCGGCGCGCATCAATGGCGCGAACCAGGCGACGGGGAAGAGGATCAGGAGGGTAAGATTGGCGTATTTGAGCATCATCGATCTTTTTATTGTTGAGGATGCCGATGCAGCGTGTGATCAGTTGAGTAGGTTCCGATTGCAGTAAACCATACGCTTTTGAGAGCGATTGGACTTATTTTGGGAGCGCCGAACCGGAGGGATGTATGGGCATTGGTACTGGGGAGATAAACTCTTTCGAAAGCCTGGAAAAGCTTGGGCGGGTCCGGCTGTCGAAATACTTCTTTATGCGTGACTTCTTATACTCAGAAATAGGAAACTATTACGGTATACCCAACATCCCGACCAATCCGCGATTGGCAATTGAAACCGGTAAGCGCCTGTGCACGGATCTTCTTGACCCAATCGTTGAAACGTTTGGGCCGATCGTGGTTCGCTCATCCTATCGGGGCGAGGAGGTGAACGCGGCAGGCAATGAAAAGAACCACAACTGTTCGAAGAACGAAGCAAACTTTGCCGGGCACATATGGGACAAGGAGGACCGCCATAATAGGACAGGCGCGACCGCCTGTATTATCGTGCCTTGGTTTGCCACGCAATATGAGCGAGGTCGGGACTGGCGCGATCTTGCCTGGTGGGTGCATGATCATATCCCTTATTCCTCAATCTACTTCTTTCCCAAGTTGGCAGCTTTCAATCTGAATTGGCGTGATCACCCAATTCAGCAAATTTCATCGTACATCGTCCCGAAAGGACATTTGCTCCGCGCTGGAGACGAACCCAATGAGAGTATTGAGGCCCGACGGTCCCGTTACGCGGATTTTCCGGCATTTCGTGGTCTTACTTACCCCAATATACCGGTACGCTGGTCGTCTTGAAAGGAACGATACTCTTGCAAGTCGCCCTGTGACGTCACCGGACCGCCTCGATCGGGCCTGTCGCGCGCCCGTGGATGAACTGATCAAGATAGGGATCGCCTGACTGGTCCATGTCCGCCACCGGGCCGGTCCATTGAATGACGCCGTCGTGTAGCATTGCGACATTGTCGGCAATGGCGCGCACGCTGGTCATATCATGGGTGATGGTCATCGCCGTGGCGCCCATCTCGGTGACGATTTCGCGGATCAGGTCGTTGATGACCCCCGACATGATCGGATCGAGCCCGGTGGTGGGTTCATCAAAGAAGATGATCTCGGGTTCGGCGGCGATGGCACGGGCGAGGCCCACGCGTTTTTGCATCCCGCCGGAAAGTTCTGCGGGAAATTTGTCGGCCACATCGGTTTTCAACCCGACGCGGCGAAGCTTCTCGATGGCGATTTCGCGGGCCTCATCCTTGGGCCGCTTGAGCGATCCGCGCAACAGCCGGAAGGCGACGTTTTGCCAGACGGGCAGCGAATCAAAGAGGGCGCCGCCCTGAAAGAGCATGCCGAAACGCGCGAGGAACGCGTCGCGATCGCCTTTGGTCACGTCTTTGCCGTCCAGCGTGATCTCACCGCTGTCGGGCGAGATAAGACCCAGCACACATTTGAGCGCCACGGATTTGCCAGTGCCCGAACCGCCGATGATCACCATGGAGGTGCCGGTGGGGATCGAGAGGGTCACGCCGCGCAGCACGTGGTTCGACCCGAAAGCCTTGTGAACGTCGGTGAGCTTGATCATGCGGTGCCCGCCTTCCTGGTGGAGGGGCGCTGCCCCTCGTCCGGAAACTGTGTTTCCGGCCTCACCCCGGGATATTTGGCGCAAGAAGAAAGGCTTGCCGGGGCCGGAGCCGATATGCGGGGCGCGCGTGTCATGCGGAGAAGAAAAGTTCGGTCAGGAGGTAATTCGAGGCGAGGATCAGAACGCTGGCAGCCACCACGGCGGCTTTGGTTGCGCGGCCGACACCCTGAGCGCCCCGGCCTGAGTTCATCCCGAAATAGCAGCCCATCAGCGCGACGAGGAAACCAAAGACCGCCCCCTTGATAAGGCCCGAGGCCACATCCCACCATTCGAGGAAATCGAGCGTGTTGTGCAGATAGGTTCCGGCGCCGAAATCAAGCCGGCCCACGCCGACAAGAAAGCCGCCCATGATGCCCAGCACATCGCCCACGCCCACCAGAACCGGCACCGCGAGTGTCGCGGCGAGGACGCGGGGCAAGGTGAGGTATTTCATCGGGTTGGTCGACAGGGTGGTGAGCGCATCAATCTGTTCGGTGACTTTCATCGTTCCGATTTCGGCGGCGATGGAGGACGCCACGCGCGCCGCCACCATGAGCCCGCCCAGCACCGGCCCGAGTTCGCGGGTAAGGCCGATGGCGACGATGGAGGGCACCACCGTTTCGGCGTTGAACCGGGCCCCGCCGGCGTAGATCTGAAGCGCGAGGGCCCCGCCGGTGAAGAGTGCCGTCATGCCGACGACAGGCAGGGAGAGCCAGCCGATCTGAATAAGGGCTGTGCCGAATTCGCGGGCATAGAAGGGCGGGCGCACCAGTTGGCTCACCGTATCGACCGCAAAAAGCGCCACCCGTCCGGTGATGGCCAGCAGTCCGAGGACAGTCGCGCCAAGCGCGCCAAAGAAACGGGTGATCATGCTCATGCGGTCAGATAGCGTCTTGTGTAGCGCGCGCCAAGTGCCGTGAGAACTTCATAGCCGATCGTGTCTGCGGCATTGGCCAGTATGTCGATGCCCTGATCGTCGCCGAGGAGCTGAAGAGATTTGGGATCTTGGCCAAGCGCGGTCACGTCGACCCCGATGAGATCCATCGAAATGCGGCCCGCGATTGGCAGGATGGTTCCGTCGGCCCAGAGGCCGGTGCGCGGCCCCATGGCGCGCAATATACCATCGGCATAGCCCGCATTGATCGTGGCGATACGGGTTGGCCGGTCGGCGGTGTAGCCGTTGGCGTATCCCACGGTTTCGCCCGGCTCCAGATCGCGGCACTGGATCACCGGGATATCGAGCGTGACCACGGGACGCGCCTTGGTGTAGGGATGGCCACCGAAAAGGCCGATGCCGGGCCGGGTCAGATCGAAATGATAGTCAGGACCCATGAGGATGCCGCCGGTATTCGACAGGCTTCGCGCCACGTCGAGCCCGTCGGTCAACTCGTGGAAGGTGCGAAGCTGACGCGCGTTCATCTCGTGATCCGGCATATCGGCACAGGCAAGGTGGCTCATGATGAGGACCGGATCCTGTGCGAGGGCGATGTCGCACAGGGCGGACCATTCATGAGGCTCCATCCCGAGGCGGTTCATGCCGGTGTCGAGCTGTATGCCGAACGGATGCCCGGGGAGCGCCTCGACATGGCGGATCATCTGATCAAGCGAGTTGATCATGGGAATGAGGTCGAGATCACCGATCATGTCGGCATCGCCCGGCATGTGCCCCGAAAAGACCAGTATAGCCGGGCCCGGACCGAGCGCCTGACGCAGGGCCGCGCCTTCCTCGGCCACCGCTACGAAGAAGGTACGCGCGCCGGCACGCGCCAGAGCGCGGCCCAGCTTGTCGGCCCCCAGGCCGTACGCGTCGGCCTTGACCACAGCGGCGGTTTCGCTCTCGCTCATGGCGTCGAGCGCCCGCCAGTTGGCAACGGCGGCGTTGAGATCGATGGTGAGGGTCGCGGTGCTCATGAGAGGGGGTAGATGCCATGGCGGGCGCGCGCGTCAAGAGGAAACCGGTGATGCGCGCGAATTCGCAGGACGCTTCGCCGCGGGGCGAAGCGATTGCGCTTGGGTGGTGTGTCGCGCGCCGCTAGTCTGAGCCTGTCCGGGGCGCGATGCCGGGCGCGATACGTGGACCACATTGATGCAGACCGAGCCGAATTTTCACCATGTCGCCGCCGCGATGGCGGACGCGCGGCGGTCGCGGATGCTTTGCACCCTGATGGACGGCCGCGCGTTCACCGCCAAGGAACTGGCTTGTGACGCGGGAATCACACCGCAGACCGCGAGCGCGCATCTTGGGCGGTTGAAGGCGGCGGGGCTTATCCATGCCGAAAAGAGCGGGCGGCATGTTTACCACCGGCTGGCCGGGGTGCAGGTGGCCGAGATGCTGGAGAGCCTTGGCTGTTTGTCACCGCTCGATCATTTGCAGCGGGCGCGCAAATCCTGTGGGGCGCGGCGTGACGGGGCGGACGCGCTTTTCGCACGGTGCTGTTACAGCCATCTGGCTGGAGAACTGGGCGTCATGGTTCATGATGCGATGCGGGCGCGCGCGCTTCTTGTGCCGCAGGGCGAGGGGCTTCGGTTGAGCGCGGCGGGGCAGGTGTGGGCGGTTCAACATGGGTTTAGACTTCGCGCAGGGGCGCGCCGGTGCCTCGACTGGAGCGAGCGGAGGCACCATCTGGCGGGGCCGCTTGCCATTGATTTGCTGGCTCAGATGTTTGCGCGCGAATGGGTGGTCCGGGCAAAGACAGGCCGTGCGCTCATACTTGGACCGGCGGGGCGGGCAGGGTTTGAAGAGGCGTTCGATCTACATGAATTTTAGACGATAACTCGCTGATTACATGACTTAAAGAGTTTCGCCTTTAACCTGAGACATCAGCGGAAGTAGAAATGCGCGCACCGCCTGAATGTCGCGCTGCGTTTCACGAAAATCTGTGAGTCAGGTTTTTCGCGAAAAGCTTTAGAAGTCCTGATCACCCGTCTGTTGCCATGGCTTCACAAGATTGCCGAAACGGGTGAATTGTGATTCGAAGCTAAGCTCGACGGTTCCGATGGGGCCGTGACGCTGTTTGCCGATGATCACTTCGGCCTTGCCGTGCAGGCGGGACATACGTTCCTGCCAGCCCGCCATTTCGTCCAGCTTCTCTTCGGACGGCTTTTCACGTTCGGCGTAATATTCCTCGCGGAAGACGAACATCACCACATCGGCGTCCTGTTCAATCGAACCCGATTCGCGCAGATCCGAGAGTTGCGGGCGCTTGTCCTCGCGGCTTTCGACCATGCGGCTCAGCTGAGACAGGGCGAGGACAGGGATGTTAAGTTCCTTGGCTATCGCCTTGAGACCCATAGAGATTTCGCCAATCTCCTGCACCCGGTTATCCGAGGTTCCGCGCACAAGTTGCAGGTAGTCCACCACCAGCAGATCAAGCCCGTGTGTCCGCTTGAGCC
The DNA here is from genome assembly GCF_037083845.1 of Roseovarius sp. E0-M6. NCBI lineage: Bacteria > Pseudomonadati > Pseudomonadota > Alphaproteobacteria > Rhodobacterales > Roseobacteraceae > Roseovarius > Roseovarius sp. E0-M6. The sequence goes on from NZ_JBAPLA010000001.1 coordinate 791,608, forward strand.
GACGTGCACGGGCGGCGAGCTGAGCAATCGGGATGGCGGCGGTGTCGTCGATATAGAGCGGGCAGCTTTCGAGTTGCTTAGCGGCCTCGACAAAGCGGCGGAATTCCTCTTCGGTCATGTCGCCCTGACGAATCTTGTGCGAGGAAATTTCGGAAGCCTCGGCGAGAATCCGACCGGCCAGTTGCTCGGCGCTCATCTCAAGCGAAAAGAAGCCAACGACGCCGCCTTCGACCGCGCCTTCGGAGCCGTCGGGCAGGGTGCCGCGGCGATATGTCTTGGCCACGTTATACGCGATGTTCGTCGCGAGTGAGGTCTTGCCCATCGAGGGGCGCCCGGCAAGGATCAGAAGGTCAGAACTGTGCAGGCCCCCCAGCTTCTTGTCCATGTCCATCAGACCGGTGGAGACACCCGCAAGGCCGCCATCGCGCTGATACGCGGCATTGGCCACATTAACAGCGTCGGTTACAGCCTTGAGAAAGCTTTGAAACCCGGTTTCTGTCTGACCCTGTTCAGAAAGCTGATAGAGCTTTTGCTCGGCTTCGACGATCTGATCTTTGGGTTCGCTTGTCACGTCGGCGCGCGATGCCTTGCCCGCGATGTCGTGCCCCAATCCGATCAGTTCGCGGCGGATGGCCATGTCATAGATCATCTGGGCGTAGTCGCGCACGGCAAAACTTGAAATCGCGGCACCGGCAAGCTGCACCAGATAGGCCGGGCCGCCGAGTTCCTTGAGGCCCTCATCCTCTTCGAGGAAGGCCTTGAGGGTTACCGGCGAGGCGAGATTGTTGCGCGCGATGCGCGCCGCCGCGGTTTCATAGATGCGGGCATGGACGGGATCGTAGAAATGCTGCGGGCCGATGACGGCGGCGACACGATCATACACGTCATTGTTGGTCAGGATGGCGCCCAGAAGCTGCTGTTCGGCCTCGATCGAATGCGGCATCGCGTCGGAGGCCTGCGCGTCGGTTCCGGTGGCATTGAAAACGGCAACTTCGCTCATTTTGATTCCCTGCGTCGCTGATGATCATCGGTCTTAGAACGGCACGCCCGGTGCAGGCAAATTGTATGTTTCTGTGGATATCGCGTGGAGCGCCTGCCCCGTGCCAGATGTTGCGCCAGATGATGTGTGCAGGGAAAATATGCCATCAATATATAGATGCGACAAGGCGGTCGTCTGGCCAGGTGATCTTGCGTCACCCGGCCTGCGGGCTTGGATCAGGCACGCGTGGATTGCCATCCGCGGGGGTCATGGAGGAATTCTTCGACGCCGTTCAGCGTGGCCATGTCGAAGGTTTTCTGGGACCGGGCTTCGGCCAGAACGTCCCACCAAGTGCAGAGGTGATGCAGGGTCACGCCATGATCGCCGAGGGTTTTCCCGGTTTCCGGGAAAATTCCGTAATTGAAGATCACGGCGGTGTGGGCGCAGGTGGCGCCGGTGTCGCGGATGGCGTCAACGAAGCTGAGCTTGGAGCCGCCATCGGTGGTCAGATCCTCGACCAGCAACACGCGTTCCCCTTCGGTCATCGCGCCTTCGATGCGGGCGTTGCGACCGTAGCCCTTGGGTTTCTTGCGGACATAGGTCATCGGCAGGGCCATCCGTTCGGCCACAAGTGCTGCGAAGGGGATGCCCGCCGTCTCGCCGCCGGCGATATTGTCGAACGCCTCGAACCCGGCGTCGCGCATCACTGTGACAGTGAGAAAGTCCATCAGCGTGGCACGGATGCGCGGAAAGCTGATAAGCTTGCGGCAGTCGACATAGGTGGGCGAGCGCAGGCCCGAGGCCAGTGTGAACGGTTCCGCCGCGTTGAAGTGGACGGCACCCGTTTCCAGCAGCATACGCGCCGAAAGGCGGGCGATCTCGTCTTTGGGCGGGAAGCTCGTGGGGATCATGCGAGGGGTCCTTTGACTTAGCGAGGCGCCGGGTTTTCGTGCCTCCGGCGGGGATATTTCGGGCAAGAAGAAGGGCTAGGACACGCTCCAGTGAAGGGGCATTTGCGGGTCGAAGACGGTGACGGGTCCGTCGCCTGTTTCGATCTTGGCAGGGTAGTTGACCGGCGCTCCACGTGTCAGGGTGAGCGTCGCATCGTTGGCGGGCAGACCGTAGAAAGCCGGGCCGTGCAGCGACGTGAAGCCTTCGAGCCGGTCGAGCGCGTTATCCATCTCAAAGACGTCGGCGAGGATCGACATCGTGTTGGTGGCGGTGAAACAGCCCGCGCAGCCACAGCTGCTTTCCTTCGCGGGATCGGCATGAGGGGCGCTATCGGTGCCGAGAAAAAAGGTGGGATCGCCCGAGGTGGCGGCGGCGCGCAGGGCCAGCCGATGCTCTTCGCGCTTGGCCACGGGAAGGCAATAGTAATGCGGTTTGATCCCGCCAACGAGGATGTGGTTGCGGTTGATCACAAGGTGATGCGTGGTGATCGTGGCGCCGAGATCCTTGCCGTCGCGCGCATAGTCCACGCCTTGGCGGGTCGTGATGTGTTCCATCACCACGCGCAGGCCGGGGGTGGCGCGGCGCAGCGGGTCAAGCACGCGGTCGATGAATGCTGCCTCACGGTCGAAGATGTCGACCTCGGGATCGGTGACTTCGCCGTGGACGCAGAGCGGCATGCCGATTTCGGCCATGCGTTCAAGCACCGGGCGCACCCGGTCGAAATCGCGCACGCCGGAGGCGGAATTGGTGGTGGCCCCGGCCGGATAAAGCTTGACCGCCGTGACTAGGCCCGAGGCATGCGCCGCCGCCACATCCTCGGGGTCGGTGTCTTCGGTGAGGTAAAGCGTCATAAGCGGGGTGAAATCGGCGCCTTCGGGGCGCGCCGAGAGAATGCGATCGCGGTAGGCCGCGGCCTCGGCCCCGGTGACCACTGGCGGCACCAGATTGGGCATGATGATAGCGCGCGCAAAGTGACGGGCGGTTTCGGGCAGAAGGCCGCGCAACATGGCGCCATCGCGCAGGTGCAGGTGCCAGTCGTCGGGGCGGCGGATCGTGAGTGTCTGGGTCATGGCCGTCCGCTTACACAATCGCACGCGTCAGGGCCAGAGGTTTGGAACGGTGGCGGGCGTCAGCCGTCGCCCGTGTCCGATTGCCGGGCCTCGAGCCGCGACTTGGCGGCGCTGAGCGCCTTGCGGAAGGGCGGGGCGTTGCGCCGGGCGAGCACGAAGCGCGCCAGCCGCAAGGTCAGCGCGTCGCGCTGTGCCCCGGTCAGGCGGCGCAGCAGGCCGAACTGATAGCCCGCATCGGTGCGCCGGTTGCGAAAGAGCTGTGCGAGGCTGAGGACATCGAGCTTGTCCGCGCTGAGCTGGGCGAAGATGCGGTAGAGAACCTGCATTCGCATCAGTCCGGTTTCCAGATCGGTGCCCATATAGCGCATCCGGAAGCGGGTGACGTTGGGCCGCGTGAAAAGTGCGGCGTGCATCGCATCAAGCTCAATCTCGGGGTCATAGAGCACAAAGGCTTGCGCCGCGGCGTCGATCGTGTCGGGGGCATAACCATAGCGGTCATCGAAGGAAACCCGGCGCTTATGGCGATAGCGGTCGTCCCATTCGGCGATGCGCGGATCGAGTGTTGCTTGCGGCTGTACCACCACGACCTTGGCGCCGGGGGCCGCCACCGAGAAGGCCGCCGCCGCATAGCCGCAGGGGCCCGCGCCGTAGAAGATCACCTGATCGAAATCCTCGAAGAAGCCGTCATCGACGAGCCGGTCGAAATATCCAAAGACGCGCGGTGAGCGAAACCACGTGTCGCCGTCGCTGATCAGGCACAAGCTCGACCAGCCCAGCGCCTTGACCATGTCCCAGCCCATCGGCTGCGCGTCCTCGGAGAGACGCGCGATGCTGGAATGGGTTTCGAAAGTCACAAGCAGCGTCTTGCCGTCTTCGACAAAAATCGCGCTGTGGCTATCGCCCAGACGCTCGGCATATCCGTCGTCATCGACCACTTCGGACACTTTGTCGAGCCATTCGTCGCGCGAGGCCAGCCCGGAAAGCGGCGTGTCGAAGGTATTGGCTGCATCCTGCATCGCTCGTGTCCTCGAGATTTGGTCTGCGCCGGGTTTTACCGGCTGTTTGCGGAGGGGCATATGTGTCAATCCTGTCAGAATTTGGGAAATTCCATGAGGTTTGCTAGACAACTCAATACGTCATGTATGGAGTGGCATGGCAAAAGGGGAGACAATGAGCGATATCGCATCCATCGAAGAGGTCCAGGCGATGCTGGCGGCGCAAGGCTATGTTTGCGCCCGCGATCTGGGCACTGTCATTTTCCTTGGCTTGCGGTTGGGCCGGCCTGTCTTTCTTGAAGGGGAGGCGGGAGTTGGCAAGACCGAGATCGCCAAGGCGCTGGCCGCCGGGTTGGGCCGCAAGCTGATCCGGTTACAATGTTACGAAGGGCTTGATGCAGCAAGCGCCGTTTACGAGTGGAATTTCGCGGCGCAGATGATCGCGATCCGCACCGCGGAGGCCGCGGGGGGCGCGGACCGGCAGGCGCTGCGCGAGGAGCTGTTCTCGGAGGAGTTCCTGATCGAGAGGCCGCTTCTTCAGGCGATGCGCGCCGATCCGGCGGGGCCTCCGGTGCTTTTGATTGATGAGCTGGACCGCACGGACGCCCCGTTCGAGGCGTTCCTGCTTGAGGCGCTGAGTGAATTTCAGGTGACGATCCCCGAACTGGGCGCGATCCGCGCGCCGACGCCGCCAATCGTGATCCTGACATCGAATCGCACCCGCGAGGTGCATGACGCGCTCAAGCGGCGGTGTCTTTATCATTGGGTCGAGTATCCCGATGCCGCGCGTGAAATGGAGATTTTGCGCGCGCAGGTGCCCGAGGCCGCCGAGACGCTGAGCCGGGAGATCGTCGCCTTCGTGCAGGCGTTGCGGACCGAAGACCTGTTCAAGCGGCCCGGGGTCGCAGAAACCATCGATTGGGCCAAATGCCTGCTTGCGCTCGACGTGATCGAGCTTAGCCCCGAGGTGATTGCCGACACGCTGGGTGCGGTGCTGAAGTATCAGGACGACATCGCGAAGTTGCAGGGCTCGGAGGCCAAGCGCATTCTGGATCAGGTGCGCGAGGGGCTTGATGCGGGGTGACGGGCCGGTTTGGGCGCATCTTGTGAGACCGGGCGGCGCGCGGGGCGCCCCGAGGTGGTTCGATGCCTGAGTATACGAAGATCGACCTGCCCGAGCATCCACGGCTGAGCGAGAACATCGCGCATTTCGCGCGCGCCTTGCGTAAGGCCGGCCTGCGGGCCGGGCCGGGCCGGGTGATCGAGGCGGTTCGCGCGGTCGAAGCGGTTGGGTTCACCTCCCGCGCGGACTTTTTCCACACGCTGCGCGCCGTGTTCGTCTCGCGCCCCGAGGAGCGGGCTGTCTTTGCACAGGTTTTCCGGCTTTACTGGCGCGATCCGCGTTTCATGGAACACATGATGGCGATGATGTTGCCCGCGATCCGGGGCGTGCAGGAGGATCGCGACGCCCGCGATGCCGAAACGCGGGCCGCCGAGGCGCTGCTTGACGGGCACGCACCCGACATGCCGGACAGTGGCGCGGACGAGCTATCCATCGAGGTGGACGCGAGCGCCACGATGTCGCGCGAGGAGCGGCTGCGCAGTCTTGACTTTGAACAGATGACCGCGCGCGAAGTGGCCGAAGCCAAACGCATGCTGTCGCGGCTGCGCCTTCCGGTGAATCCGCTCGCCTCGCGCCGGGGCAAGGCGGCCACCACCGGGCCTCGGCTTGATCCGCGCCGCACGCTTCGGGCCGCGATGCGGCGCGGGGGCGAGATCGGGGCGCTTCAGAAGGCGGTGCCGCGCCAACGGTGGCCCAACCTCGTGGTGCTGTGTGACATCTCGGGATCAATGAGCCAATATAGCCGGATGGTGCTTCATTTTCTGCACGCCGTCGCCAACCATCAGGGACAGGGCTGGGCCGAATTGCATGCGTTCACCTTTGGCACGCGGCTGACCAATATCACCCGGCATCTGCGCACGCGGGATGTTGATGCCGCATTGGCCGCCGCCGGGCGCGAGGCGCAGGATTGGGAAGGTGGAACGCGCATCGGTGACTGCCTGCATGTCTTCAATCGTGATTGGTCACGACGGGTCATGGGGCAGGGCGCTGTTGTGCTGCTGATCACGGACGGCCTTGACCGTGGGGCGCCCGAGGCGCTGGCCAAGGAGGCCGAGAGGCTGCAATTGACGGCGCGGCATTTCATCTGGCTCAACCCGCTGCTGCGGTGGGAGGGGTTTGCCCCGAAGGCCGAGGGTATTCGCGCGCTTCTGCCGTATGTGGATTCGTTCCGAGCGGGGCATTCGGTCGCGTCGCTGGAGGAGTTGGCGAATGCGATTTCGCGCGCCGATGACACCGGCGAAAAATCGCGCCTGATGGCGGAGCTGTAGCCGGGTCACGGAACAAGCAGGAAGAAACGGACGTTTCACGCAGGATTGGCGCAGGATTCCGCGCCCAAGTCAGATGCGATGAAAGGACACTGGTATGAAACGTCCAACACTCAGAAATTCGACGGCGCTCGCGCTGTCATTCTCGCTCGCGGCACCCGCGCCGCTTGTGGCGGAGGAGACGCCCACATGCACAATCGACTCAGAGTTGCCCTGTATGGTGCCGGAACTCGATATTCTGGTTGAGACCAACGCACAGCGGAACGAGCTTTTGTCATCCGGTCAGCTTTTGGGCGATGCGACGGGGGCTTTTGTTGCGGGATCGGCCGATAGCGAGGCCGAGGCCCGTCAGCAGGCTGGTAAAGGTTCGGGCGATCGCGGCGGACAGGCCACCGAACAGGCCACGGAACAAGCCGCTGGGCAGGCGTCAGATGCTGTGACCGAAGAGGCCGAGCCCGCGCCCGATGCCGCACAGGCCGAAACGGACACTCAGGCTGCCTCTGAACCGGAGGGCGATGTGGATGATCAGACCGATGACGCCTTCGTGGCCGGATCGGCCGACAGCGAAGCCGAGGCGCGCCAGCAGGCCGATACCGGTGGGGATCAGACGCCGACAGAAGCCGAGATAGAGGCCGATCTTGCCACTGAGCAGGCCGAAACGGAACAAGCCGAAGGTGAAGTTGAGGCGGAAGCCGATACCGACAGGTCGGAAACCGCAGAAGAGAGTCAATCCGACGGGAACGGAGCCTATGTCGCCGGTTCGGCGGATGACGAACAACGCGCCCGTGAGGCCGCGGACCCGATGCTGGCCGAGAGCGCCGAAGAGCGGGCGGCCCGCGCCGAGGCGCAGGCCGAGGCCGCCGCACAGGCCGAGGAAGAGGCACAAGCCGCCGCCGCGTCGGACGAAGGTGAGGTTGTGGAGAGCGACGAAGTCACCATCACCGAAGAGGTGGCGCGCTCCTCGGACGAGGAGTTCCAGACGGAGGTTGACAGCACGGCAGGGGCGACAGCCAACGCCAATACAGCTGCAAGCGCGGATAACGACGATGACGCTATTCTTAGAACCCTTGGCACCGCTGCCGCTGTGGGGCTCGGGGCCTACGCTGTGGGGTCGCTTCTGAATGACAACAGTCGGGTCGTCTCAAATAGCGGCGACCGGGTGGTTGTCGAAAAGGACGGCCAATACCGCATCATCAAGGACGATGACACACTTCTTCGGCGCCCCGGCAGCACGGTGGAGACACAGACCTATTCGGACGGGTCGACCCGCACGGTCGTGACCGCGCAGGACGGAACCGAGACGATCACGGTGCGCGCCGAGAACGGGCGCGTTCTACGCCGGGTTCGGGTGTTGCCCGATGGCACGCAGGTCGAGCTTTTCGACGACACGCGGGAGTTTGCGCGGGTTGATGTCGATGAGTTGAACCGGTCGCGGGCTCAGGAATACGATTTCACAAATGCCCGGACGGATGAGTTGCGCGCGGCCTTGGCCGCCGATCAGGCTGTTGATATCAGCCGGACCTATTCGCTCAACCAAGTGCGCTATATCGATGCTGTGCGCCATCAGGTTCCTGTGGTCGCGCTTGATACGGTCAATTTCGAAACCGGATCAGCCGTCATTCGTCCGGCCGAGGCCGAAGAGCTTTCGGCGCTCGGGCAGGCGATGAAAGATGCTATCGGACGTGATCCTAGTCAGGTGTTCCTGATTGAAGGGCACACCGACACAGTTGGCCCGGCAAGCTATAATCTTGCACTGTCGGACCGGCGCGCGGAATCCGTGGCGCTTGCGCTGACCGAGTATTTCGACGTCCCCCCCGCGAATATGATTGTTCAGGGCTATGGCGAATCCGATCTCAAGGTGCGCCGGGCGGGGGATATCCGCGCCAACCGCCGCGCAGCGGTTCGCAATATCACACCCTTGCTGAACGAACGCTGACCGCAAGATATGACAGGCCGAGCGGCCTGTGACAGCACGGCGCGCCCTTTTCACATAAAGGAGGGGCGCGCCTTTTTGGTTTGTGCCGCCGGGCGCTGCGCCGCATAATGTGGGGCGAAACAACGAGGTGGGCCGCTGTGGACCCGAGATTTGAGAACATCCCCGAAACCGCCCTGCGGTGGCACCGGGCCGGCAAACGCGCGGCGCTGGCCACGGTGGTCGGAACATGGGGCAGCGCGCCGCGACGGATGGGCAGCCAACTGGCCATTTCGGGCGACGCGGACATGGCGGGAAGCGTATCGGGGGGATGCGTGGAAGGCGCGGTCGTGGCCGAGGCACTGGACGCGCTTGAGACAGGCAAGCCCATACTACTTGAATACGGGGTCAGCGACGGCGATGCCTTTGCCGTTGGGCTGGCCTGTGGCGGCACGATCCGGGTTCTTGTCGAGCCGGTGGGCGAGGCGATGCCCGAGGATGTTCTGGCGGAGCTTTGCGAATTTCGGTCCCGGCGCGTTCCGGTGGCCTGTATCACGGGCGTGACCACGCCACCACGGCTTGTGCGCGCACCCGCCGGGCAGGCCGGCGATGATGAAGCAGAGACCCGGCTGGCCGAGCGGTTCCGGCTTGACCGGTCCGGGTTCGAAGCGGACGGAGAGACGTTCGTGGCCATTCACAACCCGCCGCTGCGCTTGATCGTGGTGGGCGCGGTCCATATCGCGCAGGCACTCGTGCCGATGGCGCGCATCGCAGGGTTTGATCCGGTGATCGTGGACCCGCGTGCCGCCTTCGCAAGTCAAGAGCGGTTTCCCGGCGAGACGATCGTTGACGATTGGCCGGATGAGGCGCTTGACCGGATCGGGCTTGACCTGCGCACGGCGGTGGTCACGTTGACCCACGATCCCAAGCTTGACGATCCGGCCTTGCGCAAGGCGTTGGATTCGGATGCTTTTTATATAGGGGCGCTCGGATCGACCCGGACCGCTGGAAAACGTGATGAGCGGCTGCGAGAGCAGGGCATTGCCGGCGATGAGATCGCCCGGATCAACGGCCCTGTGGGACTGAATATAGGGGCGTCGGGGCCCGCCGAGATCGCCGTTTCGATCCTGGCGCAGATCGTGCAGACCCTGCGGGGGGCCGGGTGAAATTCGGTTCCGTGCCCCTGACGGACGCGGAAGGCGCGATCCTGGCTCATTCCGAGCAGGTGGCGGACGGGCGGCTGCGCAAGGGCGCGATCCTCACACCCGATCATCTGGGCGCGCTGCGGCAGGCGGGCCTGAGTGAGGTGACGGTCGCTCAGCTTGAACCGGGGGATGTTCACGAAGACGCGGCTGCCGCCCGGCTGGCTGCGGCGCTGTGCGAGGGGGCGGACGGGCTCAACGTCACGCGGGCGGCCACGGGCCGGGTGAATTTGCTGGCGTCGCAGGCGGGACTGGCGGTTCTGGATGCCGGGGCGATACACGCGGCAAACGCGGTCGATCCGTTGATCACCGTTGCCACGGTCGCACCGTTCCATCCGTTGCGCCGGGGCGGGATGGTCGCGACCATCAAGATCATCTCTTATGGGGTTTCCGACGCGGCGCTGATCCGGGCCGAGACAGCGGCCCGTGGCGCGATGCGGCTTGCGCGGCCACGGTATCGCACGGCCTCGCTTATCGTGAGTGAGTGTCCCGGTGGCCCCGGCCTCAAGGGGGTGGAGGCCATCGAGGAACGTCTGGCGGGATTCGACATGCGGCTTGAGGAAACCCAGCGCGTCGCGCATGAGGTCGAACCCATGGCCGAGGCGCTTGGGCGGGTGCGGGGCGAGGTCGCCTTGGTCCTGACGGGGTCGGCCACGTCGGACATCCGTGACACCGCGCCCGAGGCCCTGCGCCTCGCGGGAGGTCGGATCGTGAGGTTTGGTATCCCGGTCGACCCCGGCAATCTTTCTTTCATAGGTGCGCTTGGCGCTATGCCGGTGATCGGTCTGCCGGGGAGCGCGCGATCGCCGGTTCTGCATGGCGCGGACTGGATTCTGGGCCGGGTGGTCTGTGATGTCGGACTCGCGGACGCGGAAATCGCCGCGATGGGGGTGGGCGGATTGCTCAAGGAGATCCCGACACGGCCACGCCCCCGGCGCGGGTGAGCCGAGGGCTCATTCCAGATCGAAGGCGCGGATGATCGGGCGGCAATGGGCGCTGTGGAAATCCAGGAAGAACCGCATCGTGGCGGCATAGGCCCGGTCCTCGGCGTCGCTGAGATTGGCCGGGGTGTTGAACCATGTCTCCGCAAAATGCTGTTCCCCGAGAATTTTGCGGGTCAGGCGTTTGCCGTTCAACTGATTGTAGGTTTCCTTGGCGCGCAGGCAGTCAGCGACATGGATGTCCTCGTGGATATGACTGGCGGCTTCCTTGAGTGGCATCACAGAGTGAGGGACATTCTTGGCGCAATCCTTGAGGGTTGTCCCGGCGGCGCGTGAAACACCCCGCCCGCCTGCGTATATGTGGTCTAGCGGTAGATAATTCTCGGCCATGACCCGCGCATTCGCGGCCTCATTCACCCGCGCCTGATAATTCTCGCCGGGCGGGGTGTCGACAAGACGCACCTCGAAATCGCCGGCGGCCAGGCTTTCCCAGTCTGATTGACCTTCGAAGATCGGAATTTTTCCGGGAAAAGCTCCGCGCCCTTCCGCTTGTTCCAGCAACGCAGGGTCGAGGAAGCTTTGCCTGATCTGCCAAGCCGAACGATAGGATTGTTCGGCCTGACGGCACCAGCAGGCAAGATCGGGCCAATTTTCGGCGCGGCGTCCGGTCAGATTTTCGATCTGGTCCATGACCGGGCTGGGCGTGAGGCCCGGTGTTTCGCCGTCGCGCAGAGAGAGAGTGAAGAGAAAATCGGCGACGCCGTTGGAACTGACCGAGGCGAGGCTGCCACTGAACGCCTGTGGCGGTTGCGTGCCCCTCTGCGGTGTGAGCCGAGCCGAGCCTTGGCCCCCCATGGGCCGCGACCCCGGTGCGAGCGTCCAGTTGCCATCCGCTTCGGGCACAAAGCCAACAAGCATGTTGAGTGGTGGCTTGGCGCTGAAGGGGAAATCCAGCTTTTCACCACAGAATTTGCGGCGAAGGGTCAGATCGGCGTCGAAAAACCCGTTGTCATCCCCATTGTGTGAATTCATCGAATCCTTTGCGTCGCGCATCGTGAAATCCTGAACCTCGATCGCCCATGTTCCCGGTTGTGGGAGCGTTTTCTGAGTGCAGGCGCAGGGCGGAAAGAAATCAAGTTCGAGGGGCGAGGGAAGCTGAGGCTCTTGGGCATGTGCGGGGTGAAACACGCCGGGCAGCACCATGCAGACCATCAGCAAAGAGATGATCGTCGCAATTGATCGGGATGTGGAGGGTGGCATTTGCACCATGTTGGAAGCGTATTGCGCGCGGGTGAACCTGTCAAAGGGAAGCCGTCTGATCAATTTACCGGGTTCTCAAGTCGCGTTTTGCGTGCTTTACTCATCGTCAGCCAACGATAGAACAGCCAACTGGGAGGAGCCGATGCCGCAGGTCAGCATGACTGTGAACGGCAAGAACGTCGCCGGAGAAATAGAGGGCCGGACGCTTCGTGTTGACTTCCTGAGGGAAAATGTGGGTCTCACCGGCACCCCTGTGGGATGCGACACCAGCCAGTGCGGTGCCTGTCTCGTGCACGTGGATGGTAAGGCGGTAAAGGCCTGTTCGATCTTTGCGGGCGAAGCTGAAGGGGCCGAGATCGCCACCATCGAGGGGATGGGCGAGGCCGATGGCACGCTCGACTATGTGCAGCAGGCGTTTCAGGACCATCACGGCCTGCAATGCGGTTTCTGCACTCCGGGTATGGTGATGAGCGCGCATGCGTTGCTCAAGGAGAACCCCAAGCCGAGCGAAGCCGAGATACGGCATTATCTTCAGGGCAATATCTGTCGCTGCACGGGATATCACAACATTGTCAAGGCGATCATGGTGGCATCCGGGCAGGATGCGACAGGGATCGCGGCGGAATAGCGCCGGATCGGGGTTTGACACCCGGCCCGCGCCACTAAGCGACGCCATGTAAGGTGGGTGCCATCCCACCGCACGAGAGGGAGGACGAGACATGCCAGACGGAGGCATCGGGGCCAGCACCAAGCGGCGCGAGGACGTGCGGTTTCTGACCGGCACGGGCAATTATACCGACGACATCAATCTGCGCGGGCAGGCCTATGTGCATTTCCTGCGGTCGGATGTGGCTCATGGCACACTCAAGTCCGTGGACACCGGTGAGGCCGAGGCGATGCCCGGCGTCATCCGCATCTTTACCGGTGCCGATTTCGAAGAGGTCGGCGGTTTGCCGTGCGGCTGGCAGGTGACGGACCGCGACGGCAACCCGATGCAGGAGCCGGGCCATCCGGTCATTGCGCGCGGCAAGGTGCGCCACGTCGGAGAGATCATCGCCGCCGTGGTTGCCGAAAGCCGTGATGCGGCCCGCGATGCCGCCGAAGCGATCATGGTGGATATAGACGATCTGCCCGCGGTGGTGGACATGAAGGCGGCGCTTGAGGAGGGCGCGACCAAGGTGCATGACGATCTGACCTCGAACCTCTGTTATGACTGGGGGTTCGTGGAGGACAACAAGCAGGCCGTGGATGACGCCATTGAAGCGGCGGCACATGTCACGACACTTGAACTTGTCAATAACCGCCTGATCCCGAACGCGATGGAGCCGCGCGTCGCGGTGGGCGATTTCAGTCGCGCCACGGGCGACAGCACGCTTTATACCACCTCCCAGAACCCGCATGTGATCCGCCTTCTGATGGGGGCCTTCGTGCTGGGTATTCCCGAGCACAAGCTGAGGGTTGTGGCGCCGGATGTGGGCGGTGGTTTCGGCTCGAAGATATTTCACTATGCCGAAGAGGCGTTCTGCACCTTCGCGGCCAAGGCGCTGAACCGCCCGGTCAAGTGGACATCGACGCGGGGTGAGGCGTTCATGTCGGACGCGCATGGGCGCGACCACGTCACCAAGATCGACCTGGCGCTTGACAAGGACAATAATTTTACCGCGATCCGCACCGATACATACGCCAACATGGGGGCCTATCTTTCGACTTTCGCGCCCTCGATTCCGACCTGGCTACATGGCACGTTGATGGCGGGAAACTACAAGACCCCGGTCATCTATGTGAACGTGAAGGCGGTCTTTACCAACACCGTGCCCGTGGATGCCTATCGCGGTGCGGGGCGGCCCGAAGCGACCTTCCAGCTTGAGCGGCTGATCGACAAGGCGGCGCGCGAACTCGGCGTTGATCCGATCGCGCTCAGGCGGCAGAATTTCGTGACTGAATTTCCCTATGCCACGCCCGTGGCAGTGGAATACGACACGGGCGATTACAACGCCACGATGGACAAACTCGAAGAGATTGCGGACCTCAAGGGGTTCGAGGCGCGACGTAAGGAGAGCGAAAAGAAGGGTCTGCTGCGCGGGCTTGGCATCAACAGCTATATCGAGGCATGCGGCATCGCGCCCAGCAACCTTGTCGGGCAGCTGGGTGCGCGGGCGGGACTTTACGAATCGGCAACCGTGCGGGTCAACGCCACTGGCGGCATCACCGTCATGACCGGCAGCCACAGCCACGGGCAAGGACACGAGACATCCTTTGCGCAAGTGGTGTCGGAGATGATCGGCATCGATGCGGACATGATCGAGATCGAACATGGCGACACCGCGAACACGCCGATGGGCATGGGCACGTATGGCAGCCGCTCCATCGCCGTCGGGGGCAGCGCAATGGTGCGCGCCACCGAGAAAATCATCGCCAAGGCGCGCAAGATCGCGGCGCACCTCATGGAGGCGAGCGAAGCGGATGTCGAGCTCAAGGACGGTCAGTTCAGCGTGGCAGGCACCGACAAATCGGTCGCGTGGGGCGATGTGACGCTGGCCGCGTATGTGCCGCACAACTATCCCTTGGACGAGATCGAACCGGGCCTTGAGGAAACCGCGTTTTACGACCCGGCGAACTTCACCTATCCGGCAGGCGCGTATGCCTGTGAGGTCGAGGTGGACCCCGAGACCGGCAAGGTGACCGTAGAACGCTTCGCGGCGACCGACGATTTCGGCAATGTGATCAACCCGATGATCGTAGATGGTCAGGTCCATGGCGGGATCGCGCAGGGCATCGGGCAGGCGCTGCTGGAGGCCTGCGCCTATGACGAGGATGGCCAGCTTCTGACCGGGTCCTACATGGATTATGCGATGCCGCGCGCAGATGATGTGCCGTTCTACACGGTCGATCATTCGTGCCAGACGCCGTGTACCCACAATCCACTGGGTGTGAAGGGCTGTGGCGAGGCGGGGGCCATCGGCAGCCCGCCATCGGTGGTGAACGCGGTCATAGACGCGCTTCAGTCGGGGGGGCATGACGTGGCGCATATCGACATGCCGCTGACACCGAGCCGCGTCTGGACGGCGATGCAGGGATAAGACAGCGGGCGTTTCCGGGGCTCTGCCCCGGACCCCGGGATATTTTTAGCAAGAAGAAAGGCTTGGCGGGCTTTCTTCAGGGAGGTTGAAAAGATGTACGCGTTCGATCTGAAGCGACCCGGCACGATTGATGAGGCGGTGAAGGCGCTTGGGGCGGAAGAGGCCCAGGCGCTTGGCGGTGGACAGACCCTTATCCCGTCGCTCAAACAGAGGTTGGCGGCGCCCTCGGTTCTGGTGAGCCTGTCGGGGATCGCCGAGATGCAAGGTGTCTGCACCGATGATGACGGGCGCATCTGTATCGGTGGCGGCACCACCCATGCCGGTGTTGTCGAGGGGGCCGCGACCTATCCGGCGCTTGTGTCGCTGGCCGCGCGGATCGGCGATCCGGCTGTGCGTAACCGGGGCACCATCGGCGGGAGCCTTGCCAATAACGACCCCTCGGCCTGTTATCCTGCGGCGGTGCTGGCTTCGGGGGCGACCGTGGTCACCAATGCGCGCGAGATTGGCGCCGACGACTTTTTCGAGGGCATGTTCGCGACCGCGCTTGAGGAGGGTGAGATCATCACCGAAGTGCGTTTTCCGGTTCCTGAAGCGGCGGCCTATGAGAAGTTCGAGCAACCTGCCTCGCGCTTTCCTTTGGTCGGTGTTTTCGTGGCACGGCACGCGAATGGCGTGCGCGTTGCGGTGACCGGAGCGTCGGAAGAGGGAGTGTTCCGCTGGACCGAGGCGGAAGAGGCATTGGCGAATGATTTCTCGGCAGAGGCGCTGACCGGGATGAGCCCGCCTGCGGACACCATGATCAGCGATCTTCATGGGCAGGCGGCCTATCGCGCGCATCTTGTTGGCGTCCTGACGCGGCGGGGCGTGACGGCTGCGGGGTAAGGCGGCCCGATTTGCCGGACCGGGATCTTTGATCGTCTTGGAGCGGTCCAGATGACTTATGCGACGATTCTGATCCATGCCGCGCTGACGCTTGGGGCGATCATCGTTTTCAGCCGGATGCAAGGTCTGCGCACCTTTGCGAAGATGTCGGGCTTCGACTTTGCGATCACCGTCTCGTTCGGGTCGATCCTTGGGGCGTCGGTCATGTCGCCAGACACCCACGTCACGGTGCCGCTTGTGGCGCTGGCCGCGCTTTTCGCGCTTCAGATTAAAGCGTTTCGCCTTTGACCTGAGAGATCAGCGAAAGGCGAAACGCGTGCAACGCCTGAATTTCGCGCTGCGTTTCGCGAAAATCTGTGAGTCAGGTTTTTCGCGAAACGCTTTGGTCTTGCGCAGGCGCGTGTGCGGTTCGGTTTTGTTGATCGGATATTGGAGAACACGCCGCTTCTGGTGATGGAGGGGCGGGAGGTTCTGGATGACAACCTTGCCAAGGCGGATATGACCCGTCAGGATCTTTGGGCCAAACTGCGCGAGGCGAATATTTTTGACCTTGATGTCGTCCGCGCGGTGATCGTGGAACGCAGCGGGGAGGTGAGCGTCTTGTATGACGACGGGGTGCAGCGCACCATGTCGGACGAGCCGTTATCGGATGTCCGGCGCTGACCCGAAGGGCGCGCCGGATATAATGGGATCACCTTTCGTGGCGTCGGCAGGCGACGCTTGACGGACGGTGCTTAGCGGCTGGAAGGCGCGATGATCATGATCATCTGACGGCCTTCCATTTTGGGCATGTTTTCGACCTTGCCCACGCCGTCGATATCGCCCGCCACACGTTCAAGCAATTCGCGGCCAAGCTGCTGGTGCGCCATTTCGCGCCCGCGAAACCGCATGGTGATCTTGACCTTGTCGCCATTTTCCAGAAACTTCATGACGTTACGCATTTTAACGTCGTAATCATGGGTGTCGGTGTTGGGCCGGAACTTGACTTCCTTGACCTCGATCACCTTCTGTTTCTTGCGCGCTTCGGACTCGCGCTTTTGTTGTTCATACTTGTATTTGCCGTAATCCATAATCTTGCAGACAGGCGGATTGGCGTTGGGCGAAATCTCGACCAGATCAAGCCCGGCCTCTTCGGCCATTTCCATAGCGCGCTCAGGTGTCACGACACCCACATTCTCGCCATCGGCGCCGATAAGGCGGATTTCGTCGGCGCGGATGCGGTCATTGACTTTGGGGCCGGTGTCGCGCGTTGGGGGCGCGTTATGAGGTCTGCGGGCTATGGCTTTGTTCCTTCGATGATGGATCTTGTTCGAGGCCGCAACGTAGCCCCCCCTCCGAAGTGTTTCAAGCGCGAATATGGGTAGATATCAGGGTTTAGCGACCCCACGGTGCCAGCCCGGTAAGCCGAGTGTATGGATTTGAAAAAAGATGGTGAGAGAGGTCGGATATTGGCCGAATTGAGCCGAATCATGCGTGTTTTCCCCTTGCCGCTTGCGCCGGGTTGCTCCATTTGAAAGCATGAAAGCAAAGTTGGCTAAGCGCCGACAGGCACTGAAAAAGGGATAGTTTGATGAGAAATCTGCTCTGGATTGTTCTGGCTGCGATCGTCCTGATTGGCGGTTATCTCCTGATCACTGGCAAATCGCCGCAAGAAGTGATGGAAGAAACCGGCGTTACGGAAACGACGCTGGAAGATGAAATGAATGAGGCTTCGGACGCGGCTGAGGATGCGGTTGATGATGCCGTGACCGCCACGGAAGACGCAGCAGAGGCCGCAGGTGATGCGATCGACGATGCGATCACCGCGACGGACGACGCCATGGACGACGCAGCCGAGGCAACCGAAGAGGCCGCCGACGACGCGATGAACGCGACGGAAGAGGCGGCTGACGATGCCGCTTCGACAACGGACGAGGCGATGGACGACGCGGCAGCCACCACCGAGGATGCGGCTGAGGCAACCGACGAGGCGGCTGACGATGCGGCTGCTGCGACGGAAGAAGCCGCTGACGACGCCGATGCGGCAACGGACGAGGTCATGGACGACGCGGCGGCGACCACCGAGGACGCGGCTGAGGCAACCGACGACGCGGCTGACGATGCGGCTGCAGCGACGGAAGAAACCGCTGAAGACGCAGCTGCGGCAACGGACGCGGACATGGACGACGCGGCAGCCACCACCGAGGACGCGCCCGAGGCAACCGAAGAGGCGGCTGACGATGCGGCTGCTGCGACGGAAGAAGCCGCTGATGACGCAGATGCGGCAACGGACGAGGTCATGGACGACGCGGCGGCGACCACCGAGGATGCGACCGAGGCAACCGACGACGCAGCTGACGATGCGATGAACGCGACGGAAGAGACCGCTGACGATGCGGCTGCGGCGACAGACGATGCCACGGATGGCGCGGACACAACCGAGGATGCGGCCACTGCGACCGAGGAGGCAGCGGAAACGATCGACGGTGTGAAGGTTCCCGATGTGCTGACCGTTGACGGGTTCGATTACGACTCGGCCGTGCAGATGGTGGATGACTCAAACCTCAATGCCGGTATCAAGTTGGCGACGAAATCGGCGCTTGAGAAGGCACGTGATGATCCCGAGGTTCTGGAGCAGGTTCTGACCCAGCTTCGCAATCGTCTCGGCATGAGCGAATAAGCGGTCAGGTTTGACCCGTCGTTGAAAAGAAGAACCCGCGCAGCATGATCTGCGCGGGTTTTTTCGTATTTGGACGCGTTCGGACGGTCAGGACATCAGTCAAGAAATGCCTTTTCCACGACATAGGTTTGCGGGTCTGAATTAGCCCCTTCCTTGAGGCCGTAGCCTTCGAGAAGTTCCTTGAGTTCAAGATTGAAGGCGAGGTTGCCGCAGATCATCGCGCGGTCCGTCTCGGGGTTGATCGGATCGATGCCCAGATCCGAGAACAGTTCGCCCGAGCGCAGAAGATCAGTGATACGCCCCATCTTGGCCGAGGTTTCGCGAGTCGTGGTGGGGTAATAACGGATCTTGTCGGCAAAGCCTTCACCGATCAGCTCTTCGAGCATGTCATCATGGCGGATGCGGTTGATGATCTCGGCCCCATAGGCCAGTTCACCGGCCTCACGACAGGTGTGGGTTATCACAACCTCATCGTAGTCATGATAGGTTTGCGGATCGCGCAGGAGTGAGGCGAAGGGCGCAAAGCCGGTGCCGGTGGCGAAGAACCAGATGCGCCGCCCCGGGAGCAGCGCGTCGTGGACGAGCGTGCCAACGGGTTTGGGGCGCAGGATGATCTGATCACCCGCTTCGATATGCTGAAGCCGCGAGGTAAGTGGGCCGTCCTGCACTTTGATCGAATAGAACTCAAGCTCGTCATCCCATGAGGGGGAGGCGATGGAATAGGCGCGCAGAAGCGGCTTCTGCTTGCCGGTGTCGGGATGCGGCTCGCCCATGAGGCCGATCATCACGAACTCGCCCGAGCGGAAGCGAAGCGAGGCAGGTCGCGTGACACGAAAGGAAAAGAGCCGGTCCGTCCAGTGCGTGACTTCGGTCACTGTCTGGGCATCGGGCAGGGTGGGTGTCGCTTTGCTGGGGGCCGCGTTGGTCAAACTGGTCATCTCGTTCATTGGCAATATGCCGACGTCATACGCCGACACCTCCTGATACTCATTGATCTGCGTCAGGTGAAGGGGCGTTATCCGCGCAGGCGCGCCTGATAGTCGTGGTTGCGCCAGTCGGCCCGGAAGAGCCACTGATCTTCGGGTTGACGTATGGCCAGTTCATCGCTGATCTCGACCTCGTCGAAGCCCGCGCGCCGGGCCATTGCGTATTGATCGGCTATCACGTGGCCCCTTGCACGCAGACGCCCCTCATAGCCCATCAGCCGCAATTGCCGCGCGATGGTGAAACCGCGCCCGTCGGCAAAGCTGGGAAAGTCCACGCGGATCATGGTGACACCCGAGAGCTGGCCCGAAAGTTCAACCGGGTCGGTCGAGGAGGGCAAGTCGATGCCATGCCCGGGGCGCGCATCTTCGAGCGCGGTGATCGGGGTGGTCCAGTCGTCGGGGGCAAAACCCCGGTCGGTAACGAGAATGCTCATGCGTCTTCTCCTGATTTCACAAGTTTGCCATCCACGAGGTGAATGCCACATTCGGTTTTTTCACTTCCCGCCCAGCGGCCTGCGCGAGGGTCGTCATCGGGGTTATCGACCGGTCGCGTGCACGGCATGCAGCCGATCGACGGATAGCCACGCGCCACAAGAGGATGGCGCGGCAGGCGATTTTCTTCCATGTAAGTGCGCACGTCGCCACGGCTCCAATGGGCCAGCGGGTTGACCTTGATCCGGCCTGTGCCGTCCTCGGTTTCGAAGAAGTCGAGCGAGGCGCGCGATCCGCCGTGATAGCGTTTGCGCCCCGTGATCCAGCCATCGAACCCGTCAAGCGCACGGGCCAGTGGCCGCGTCTTGCGCAGGTCGCAGCAGGCATCCGTATCGTGACGGTGCAGCGTCTGTTCGGGGTCGGTGCGCGCGACATCCTGTCTGTCGGCGTGGATGATCCGCACATCGCACAGACCAAGCCGTTCGCTCACCTCCTGCTGATAGACGAGCGTTTCGGCAAAGAGCAGCTCGGTATCGAGAAAGATCACCGGCGTAGTGCGATCGATCACCGACACCATGTGCAGAAGAACCACCGACTCGGCCCCGAAGCTTGAGACCAGCGCAAGTTGCCCGGCGTGCGTATCGGTGAGGGCATGCCGTAACACGGCTGTTGCCGCATCAAGGCGATACCGGTCGTTCAGTCCCGCGACGCGGGTCTTGGCGTTATTCTGCGGCATGCACCTGTTCCTCGTCATAGAGCGCGGCCTTGAACGGCGCGATGCCCAGGCGGCGATAGGCCGCGAGAAAGGTTTCACCGGGGCCGTCGCGATGAGCGAGATAGGCCAACACGATCCTTTCGATGGCCGGAACAATCTCATCATAGGCAAAGCCGGGGCCGGTGCGCTCTCCCAAAGCTGCATCTTCGGTGCCGTCACCGCCAAGCGTGATCTGGTAGTTCTCGACCCCCGCGCGGTCGAGGCCGAGGATGCCGATATGGCCGACGTGGTGATGCCCGCAGGCATTGATGCAGCCTGAAATCTTGATCTTGAGCGGGCCCACCTCGTGTTCGAGCTTCAGTTCTTCGAAGCGGGTCGCGATCTCTTGGGCAACAGGGATCGAACGGGCGGTCGCCAGCGCGCAATAGTCCATTCCGGGACACGCGATGATATCGCTGATCAGCCCGATATTGGCGGTGGCCAGCCCGTGTTTCTTGAGAATGCCGTGAATGCCCGGCAGGTCGGATTTATGAACATGCGGCAGGATCACGTTCTGTTCGTGGCTGATGCGCAGTTCGTTATGGCCGTAGAATTCCGCCAGATCCGCCATCACGCGCATCTGATCTGCGGTGGCATCACCCGGTGTCGCGCCATGGGCCTTGAGGCTGATCTGAACGATGGCATAGCCGGGCGCGCGGTGGGTCCAGAGATTCGTGTCGGCCCATGCGCGGAAAATGGGATCGGTCTTATAGGCGGTGTCATAGATCGCCGTGCTCTCGCTTCGGAATGCGGGCGGCGCGAAGGCAGCTTTGATTGCGTCGAAAAGCGTGGTGTCGAGGCCGGAAAAGCTGGGTTTGATGCGGGCGAAATGAGCGTCCACGCGGCGTCGTATCTCGTCTATGCCATGTTCGTGAACAGTGATCTTGATCCGCGCTTTGAACTTGTTGTCGCGGCGGCCAAGCAGGTTCCAGACGCTGACCACGGATTCGACATAAGGCAGCAGGTCGTTCTGGCTGACGAAATCGTTCAGGACTTTGCCGATCATCGGCGTGCGCCCAAGCCCGCCGCCGACGAGGATGCGGTAGCCGATCTCACCGTCGCGTTCGACCACCTGAATGCCGATGTCATGCGCCTTGATCACAGCGCGGTCGTTGTCCGAGCCGGTGACGGCAATCTTGAACTTGCGTGGCAGGAACTGAAATTCCGGGTGGTCGGTGGACCACTGGCGTAGCAGCTCGGCCACGGGGCGCGGGTCGGCCACCTCGTCGGCGGCGGCGCCCGCGAAGTGATCGGCGGTGACATTGCGGATCGTGTTGCCCGAGGTCTGGATCGCGTGCAGGTTCACCTCGGCCAGTGCATCGAGCATGTCGGGCACGTCCGGCAGCTTGGGCCAGTTATACTGAATGTTCTGGCGCGTGGTGAAATGGCCATACCCCTTGTCCCATTTCTCGGCCAGTAGCGCGAGTTGACGCATTTGCGCGCTGTTGAGCGTACCATAGGGGATGGCGACCCTGAGCATATAGGCGTGCAGTTGCAGGTAGAGCCCGTTCATGAGGCGCAGGGGTTTGAATTCGTCCTCGGTCAGGTGGCCGGCGACGCGGCGTTCGACCTGCGCGCGGAACTGGCGGTTGCGTTCGGCCACGAAGGCGGCATCGAAATCGGTGTAGTCATACATTGGTCTTCTCCTCTCGGCACCACGGCAGATGCTCGGGCGCCACGCGGACGCGGCTCAGGTGCGGGGCGGGAAATGCTCTTGCTTGCCATGGGCGTAGTTGGACGGGCCGGTGCGGCGAAATTCCTCGCGGAAATGAGTCGGCTCGGGGCCGGTTTCACCGGGGGCCGCATTGGCGAGATAGACGCCCACAACGGTCTCGGACTGTCCTTCGGCCATGAGAAGGCGAACCTGCGCATGGGCTTCATCGGTCAAAAGCTCGGCCTCGGACAGGTGGCGCGACCAACGGTCGTCTTCGGTGAGATAGACCACATCGCCTTCGAGAAGCGCATTGGCGGTGATAACCTTTGGGGTGAATGCACGGGCCATGTCAGGCAAGCTCCTGCTGTCGGATCAGAGCGGCCTGCGCGGCACGGGGCGCCAGGCCAAGGAAAGTGAGGGCAGGGCCGGTGAGGCCCGCCTCGGCAAGGACGGACGGCAGCGCATCGAGCGTTGTCGACAGCACCCGCTGATCAGGGCGTGAGGCGTTTTCGATCACGGTAACCGGCGTTGCGCGGTCGGCCCCGTGCATAAGCAGGCGGCCCTGAATGAAGCGCGCGGACTTCTTGCCCATATAGATGGCCGCAACCTCGCCAGAGCGGGCAAGGGCGGCCCAGTCGTGATCGGCAAACCCTTTCATGTCGTGGCCCGTCAGGAAACGCAGGCTTGAATTGCGGCCCCGGCTTGTCAGGCTTTGGCCGATAGCTGCGACACTGGCCGAGGCGGCGGTGATGCCCGGCACGATATGAAAGGCGATACCCGCCTTGGTCACGGCCTCGATTTCTTCGTCGAGGCGACCGAAGACCGTGGGATCGCCCCCCTTGAGGCGCACCACCTGCGCCCCGGTTCGGGCGTGGGTGACGATCAGTTGGTTGATCTCGGGCTGGGTCATCGAAGGGCCGAACCCCTCCTTTCCCGCGTCGATGAGCGTGGCCTCGCGGCGGGCAAGTTCGAGTATCTCGGGCGTCACGAGTCGGTCATGGATCACCACGTCGGCCTCGTCGAGGGCGCGGCGCGCCTTGAGGGTCAGAAGCTCGGGATCGCCGGGACCGGCGCCGACAAAGGCGACATGGCCCTCGCGGGCGTCGCGGGCGGCGTGGCGGTCAAGGAGGTCGTCAAGCGCGGTTCTCGCGGCCTCTTCGCCTTCGCTGAGCGCGCGGGGACCATCCCGAAAATACCAGTCGGACCAGAAGTCACGGCGCGGGCGGCCCACGGGCAGGACATCGGCGGCCTTGCGAAAAGTTTTGCCGATTCGCGCGAGCAGGCCCAGATTTGTGGGCAGGCGCGACTCGAGTTCGGCCTTGATCGCGCGGGCAAGCACGGGGGCGGCGCCTTCGGTGCCGATGGCGACGGTGACCGGATCACGGTCGACGATGGCCGGTGTGATGAACTGGCTTGCCTCAAGATTGTCCACGACATTGATCAGCGCGCCGGCGGCACGGGCGAGTTTGGCGGTGCGGGCGTCGTCGACCTCGTCTTCCGAGGCGGCATAGACCAGCGCGGCCCCGGTGCAGTCTTCTTGAGTGATCGCGCGGCGCTGCACGCTGAGACGGCCGATCTGGGCCCAGGTGATGATCTCGGGGGCGGGATCGCACGCGAATACAGTGATCCGCGCTTCGGTCTTCATCAGCAGGCGCAGTTTGGCAAGCGCGGCATCACCACCGCCCGCAAGCACGATCCGGTCGCCCTCAAGCGAGAGGAAGATGGGAAAATGTTTCATGGCTTGGCGCCCCGTTTCGGTTGACTTGATCCTAAATATAGAAAATATTCCCGATATAACGCCATATGCCTTCGTTAATAAGGACATATGTTCCGGTTCGGCGCGCCCCGCGTGTCCGTGTTCTACGATTGAAGGAAAGACCGAATGTCCGTCCGTATCGACGATCTTGATCGAAAAATTCTTTTGCAGTTGCAGCGAGACGGGGGGCAATCTCTGGACGATATCGCCAAATCCGTTGGCAGTTCCAAGACGCCTGTGTGGAACCGGATTCGCAAGATGCGCGAAAGCGGGGTGATCCGTCAGCAGACCTATCTGCTGGATGCCGAGGCACTTGGGTTCGAGGCGTGTTTCTTTGTGCTGATCCGCACGTCCGAACATGACGCGGCTTGGCAAGGGGCCTTTCTCAAGGCGCTGCGCGACAGGCCCGAGGTGCAGGAGGCGCACCGGCTTGCGGGGGATATAGACTATATTCTGAAGGTGCGGGTGGCCAATGCGCGCGCCTATGACACATTCTATCAGGCGCTGATTTCCGAAGTGAAAGTGCACAATGTCACGGCACTTCTGTCGATGGAAGAAATCAAGTCCACGACGGAGTTGCCGCTTTAGATGTCATGCCGTGAGTATTTGAGGAAAGATGAACCCCATAACCTTCATCTTTCCAAAAATACTCAAAAAAACGGGGCGCCGATCATGCGCCCCGTTGCATCGTGCGAGTGACGTCGCTTCGTCAGCCATTGAGCGCCTTGTTGAGGTTCTCGTCCACCTTTTCAAGGAAGCCCATTGTGGTGAGCCAGCCCTGATCGGGACCGACGAGAAGCGCGAGATCCTTGGTCATGTGGCCGGATTCGACGGTATCCACGATGACCTTCTCGAGCGTTTCAGCAAAGTTGCGCAGCGGCTCGTTGCCGTCAAGCTTGGCGCGGTGCTTGAGCCCGCCGGTCCAAGCATAGATCGATGCGATGGAGTTGGTCGAGGTTTCTTCTCCGCGCTGATGCTGACGGTAGTGGCGTGTCACGGTGCCGTGTGCTGCCTCGGCCTCGACGATCTTGCCATCGGGTGTCATGAGTTGTGACGTCATGAGACCGAGCGAGCCGAAGCCTTGTGCCACGGTGTCGGACTGCACGTCGCCATCGTAGTTTTTGCAGGCCCAGACGAACCCGCCAGACCATTTCATCGCCGCGGCGACCATGTCGTCGATCAGGCGGTGTTCATAGGTGATGCCGGCCTCCTCGAACTTGTCCTTGAACTCTTCGTCATAGATCTTCTGGAAGAGGATCATGAACTGACCGTCGTAATTCTTGAGGATCGTGTTCTTGGTCGACAGATAGAGCGGCCACCCCATCTTGAGCGCGTAATTCATCGAAGCGCGCGCAAAGTCGATGATCGAGGCGTCGAGGTTGTACATGCCCATGTAGACACCCGAGGACGGGGCCTGAAACACTTCTTCTTCCATCACCGTGCCGTCTTCGCCCACGAACTTCATCGAGAGCGTGCCGGGGCCGGGGAATTTCATGTCGGTCGCCCGATATTGATCGCCGTAGGCGTGGCGGCCGATAACGATGGGCTTGGTCCAGCCCGGAACAAGCCGTGGCACGTTCTGACAGATGATCGGCGCGCGGAACACCACACCACCGAGGATGTTGCGGATCGTGCCATTGGGCGAGCGCCACATCTTCTTGAGGCCGAATTCCTCGACCCGGCCTTCATCAGGGGTGATCGTCGCGCATTTGACGCCGACACCGACTTCCTTGATCTTTTCGGCCGCATCGACGGTGATCTGATCTTCGGTGCGGTCGCGTTCTTCGATTCCGAGGTCGTAATAAAGCAGATCGACATCGAGATAGGGCAGGATGAGTTTTTTCTTGATGAAGTCCCAGATGATCCGGGTCATTTCATCGCCGTCGAGTTCGACGACGGGGTTTTCCACCTTAATCTTGGACATTGGGGCCATTTCCTTCGGGTATGGGTTGACGGAATCGCGGTCTCGGCCTGCGTTTTAGCGCATGGAGACGGTTCTGGAAAGACGGTATGCGACAGTATACCGATTATATGGCCCGGGCTTCGATCCTTCGCAGGCGCACCATGAGGACCGTTGCGAGGATCGCGTAGACGAAAACGCCGGTCGCCAGTGGCAGCGGAGTGCCGTCGAAGGCAAGGCCAACGGGCACCGCGAGCAGCACCGACAGCACTGTCGACGCGGCACCGATGACACTCGCGGCCATGCCTGCCACATGGCCCAGCGGTTCCATCGCAAGGGCGTTCACATTGCCTAGGGTGAGGCCAGCCTGAAAGAAGATGCCGACCTGCCAGATGACGAACACGTAAAACAGCGCCGGTTCGGGCACACCGGCGAGCCAGATCGTGATCATAGCCGCCGAAAGGCCGATCTGTGTGGTCAGCATCGCTGTCACCAGAAACCGCATCCCGAGGCGCATCACGAGGAATGCGTTGAGAAAGCTGGACGATCCGGCGAGGATGGCACAGACGCCGAACCACAGCGGGAAAGTTTCAGCGCGATCGAAGGTCAACTCATAGACCTGCTGGATCGAGGAGATGGTGGCGAAGAGCATGCCGTAGCACAGCGTCTGAACAAGGATGGAGGTGCGCACCGACGGGTAGGAAAAGACCTCGGCCACCGCAGAGGCCAGCGCCCGTGGGCGAAGCGGGCGCCGGCGCGCCCGTGGGAGAGGTTCGGGCAGGCGCAGCATGAGCCAGAGTGTCGATACGCCCGAGAAGAAAATGAATGCGGGAAAGATACTGCGCCAGCCCCCCACCGACATGATCGCATCCCCCAGAAGGGGTGCCAGCGCGGGCACCAGTGTGAAGACGATCATCACGAAAGACATCAGGCGCGCCATCTCGCGCCCCGAGAAGAGATCACGGATGATGGCGAGGGTGACGACCCGCGGCGCAGAGGTGCCGATGCCCTGAAAGAGCCGCGCGGCCAGCACCAGTTCGAGCGTGGGCGCCCCCCAGGCCAGCGCCGCGCTGACGATATAGAGCGCGGCCCCCGCGACCACCACGGGCTTGCGTCCGAACGTATCGGACAGCGGGCCGGTGACGAAGGTGCCTAGACCCATCCCAAGGATGAAAGCCGTGACGACAAGCTGTGCTTCGTTGATGTTGTCCGGCGACAGTTCCGTGCCGATGGCATGCAGCGCGGGCAGCATGGCGTCGATGGAAAAGGCGATGGTGGCGAACATCATCGCCATCATGGCAACGAGTTCCACGCGGGATGGCTGAGACGGGGAGGGGGACATGGACAACTCGGTACAAACGATCAGGTAACACGGACGGACGCTGCGCGCGATACGTCAGATCACGGGGCCTGTCCCGCCTGTTCCATGATGTCGTCGATGACCTTGAGCCAAAGCTCTTTGGGCTGACAGCCCGGAACCGCATGCCGCCCGGCCACGATGAAAAGGGGCACGCCCGAGACGCCCATCTCGCGGAATTGCCGGTCGCGGGCCTGCACGTCTTCGATGTCCGACGGACCTTCGAATAGGCGCGCAACCATTGCGGCATCCATGCCGCAATTGCCCGCGATTTCGCTGAGTGTTCCGCGATCGCCGATGTCTCGGCCTTCGCGGAAATAGGCCAAAAAGAGCGCATCGACAACGCGGTTCTGAAGACTTTCCGCCTCGGCCCAGTGGATCAGGCGATGGGCGTCGACGGTGTTTGGCGTTCGCCCGATGGCCGCAAAGTCGATGTCCAGCCCTGCCTCTTCGGCCCGCTCAACGACAGGTTTGTAGGCGGTGACCGCGCCGTCTTTGCCACCGAACTTCGCCTCGAGATATGTCCGCCGGTCCATGCCGCCCTCGGGCATGTCCGGGTTGAGCTGAAATGGATGCCAGACGATCTCGAACGGGTGATCGGGCCGATCGTGCAGCGCGGCGTCAAGTTCGGCCTTGCCGATATAGCACCACGGGCAAATGGGATCCGAGACGATATCAACACGTACCATTCAGAGCCTCATAAATCGGGGTGAGCGCGCGGCGCTGAAGCTTGCCGTTCGGATTTGTGGGCAACGTGTCTACGTGAAAGAAGCCACGCGGGCATTTGTATCCGGCCAGACGCCGAGTAGCTTCGGCCCTGAGCATATCCTCACTGAGCGGTTCGGGCCCGGTGTAGAACCCCATGATAAGGCGTGCGTCGCGCTTGACCTCGATATCGGTCACGGCGATCTGGGTGATGCCCGGAATGTCGGCAAGCGCCTCCTCGACCTCAAGCGGGGAGACGCGATAGCCGCCGGCATTCATCATGTCGTCGTCGCGCGCCAAATAGGTGATGGCGTCGTTTTCGCTCATCACGCCCTGATCGCCAGTGAGAAACCAATCGCCGCGCAATCGCGCGTTCATTTCTTCCTGCGCGCCGAGATACCCCAGCATCAGGCCCGGGTCATGGCGATGCACGGCGATGATACCGGGCGCGCCACGTGGCACCGGGCCGTCTTTGCCAAGGATCGCTACGCGACGGCCCGGTTGCGGCCATCCCAGCGTTTCGGGCGGTGCGGGATGCGCCGGGCAGGACGAGATGAAGGTCGAGCATTCGGACATGCCATAGGCTTCGAAAATGCCGGTGCCGGTGGCGGCGCGCCATTCGTCGGCGATGCGGGGTGAAAGCTTCTCACCAGCCGAGAGACCATGCCGCAGGCTGGGCAGTGCAAGCGCATCGTGTTGTGTGAGAATCTTCCTGTAAACCCCGGGTGCGGCGGCGAAAATCGTGGCATCGTGACGCTTGAGCAGAAGCGGCAGCTGCGCGATGGAAATGTCGCTTGCGGGGATGAGCGCGGTGGCACCAACGCTCCATGGATCCATCAGGCCGGTGCCCATCGTATAGGTCCAGTTAAAGGCCCCCGCGTGCAGCAGACGATCGTCGCTGCTCAGCCCGTACCAGCCGTCATGCATCATGCGCCGCGCCCAGATGGCGCGATGGGCGTGCACCACCGCACGCGGCAGACCAGCGGTGCCGGAGGTATACACGATGTAGGCCGGACGCTCGGGATCGCCCATCGCGTAGTCTGAGGGCGGCAGATCGCGCATCGCGGCAAGGGATTCGGGGCCGATCACGGGCAGGTCGGTATCGGGGCAGGCCACGTCGGGGGCGTGCAGGATGGCCCGCGGCTCAAGCCCGGGAAGAAGGGCCGAGACTTCGCGGGATGTGAGCTGTGGCGAGGTGGGCACGGGGATCAGGCCGCCGGCGATGCAGCCTAGATAGGCGATGGGAAAATCCACTGTGTTGCCCAGCCTGAGCAGCACTCGATCCCCGGGTGACAGCCCTTGTTCAGTCAGGCCGGTCGCCGTGCCGCGCACAGCCGCCTCGAGCCGGGCATAGCTCCAGCGTTCGGCGCGCGCCGGACCAAGCACCGCCAGCGCAATCTTGTCGGGCACGGTGGAGGCGTGAGCCAGCACATATGCGGCCATGTTGAACGGTGTGGGGCAGGGCGTCGGAGCGCCGGTATCGACGACAGAAATCATGATGGCATATGGGTATGTCGTGCCGCGCACAGTTGCAAGTGACGCGGCGCGTTCGTATACATTTTTGCCATGGAACATCCCAACCCCAAAAATCTGATACGGATCGCGCGGCGCAGCGGGAGCGACGAGTCCGGTGAACCGCTGAACCTTGGCGAACGCGTGCGCGAGCTTCGCAAGGCGCGCGACTGGACGCTTGAACAGGCCGCCAAGCAGGCCGGACTGGCCCGGTCGACACTGTCAAAGATTGAGAATGGTCAGATGTCGCCGACCTACGAGGCGCTCAAGAAGCTGGCTGTAGGTCTTGAGATCAGCGTGCCACAGCTTTTCACGCCGCCACAGAAGGATCAGATCAACGGTCGTATGAACGTGACAAAAGCCGGAAGCGGGACCGAATACCTGACCACGACATACGAGCATATGCTTTTGTCGGACACGCTGACCAAGAAGAAGATGCTGCCATATCACGCGCGCATCCGCGCCCGCAGCATGGACGAATTCGATGGTTGGGTGCGTCATGATGGCGAGGAATTCATGTATGTGTTGACCGGGGTCGTGCGGCTTTTCACCGAATTCTATGAGCCGGTCGAGATGCGGCGGGGCGACAGCGCCTATTACGACGCGACGATGGGC
Organism: Roseovarius sp. E0-M6; assembly: GCF_037083845.1. NCBI lineage: Bacteria > Pseudomonadati > Pseudomonadota > Alphaproteobacteria > Rhodobacterales > Roseobacteraceae > Roseovarius > Roseovarius sp. E0-M6. The sequence goes on from NZ_JBAPLA010000001.1 coordinate 821,598, forward strand.
CATAACGTGATTTCGGTGAGCGAGGATGACGCGACCATCCTGTGGGTGACGTCGCTGACCTGATGAGGGTGGTGGGGCGGATGGCCCATCTTGCGCTGCGGGGAAGGTTTCGAACGAGGCCTATTTAGCCATTGGCTTTGAGCACCTTTTTCATCTTCATGGGATCACCAGCTGGTTCCGAAACATACCCGTTGGCAAGATAGAAGCGTCGGGCCGTGCGGGTGCTTTCAAGAGTGGCCAAGGTAGTTCCGCGCGCGGAGCTCTCGGCTTCAAGAGCTGAGAGAAGCGCTTTGCTGACCCCTTTGAAGCGTGTTTCAGGGGCCACGTAGTTCAGAAGGATCTCACCGTCGGAACGAGCCATGCCGACCCCGCATAGGATAGTGTATTCCTCAGCAACAAAGACCGATGCATCTGGATGGTTCACCCAGAGACACCAGTTCTCTTCGGTCTTGTTTTCGAGCCAAGAGGCAATCTCCGCAGGGTCATCTTGATGATCCTCGCGACAGAGCTCGGAGATAGATCGGCGAAGCACGTCAACTGCAATCGGAGCATCGCGTTCGAGTCCTGAGCGTATTAACAAAGTCATTTGTTTCGCTACGTGTGATATTTGCCGTAAACACCTGACATTGCCGAAGGACACAATGTCAACTGTGTTCGTCAATCGGCCACCCCCACCGTCCAACGACCAACAGGTCAACAACGGTCTATTCTTCGTACCACCAGACTTCGGGCAGAAACGCCACCCCGTCGCCGTAGATCGGGATGCGGTCCTCGGGGAATTTCAGTTCCTTGTGATGGGCGATGCGGCCCACCGCGTATTGATGGACCGGAATCACATAGCGCCCAGATGTCAGCACACGGTCGAGCGCGCGGGTGGCGTTCACGAAAGCATCGCGGGTGCGGGCGGTCAGCATCGCCTTGATCATCGTTTCGGCGGCGGGCGAATTCATACCCATGAGATTACGGCTGCCGGGGGCATCTGCGCCTTCGGAGCCCCAGTAGAAATATTGCTCATTCCCCGGGCTGAGCGACAGCGCGCGCCGGATGAAAGTGAGGTCGAAATCATAATTATCCTCGCGCGCGGCGTATTGTGCCTTGTCGATGCTTTCGACGGTCAGTTTGATGCCCAGCCGTTCAAGCGCGCGGGCGTAGATTTCCATCATCGAGGTGGCCTGCTGTACCAGCGCGTCCTGCTTGAGCAGCACACTGAGTTCGAGCGGGCGGCCTTCGGCATTGCGGCGGATGCCGTCCTGCACCGTCCATCCGGCCGCGTCCAGAAGCTTGGCGGCGCGCCGGATATTGCTGCGATTGCGCTTGGTGCCGTCGCTCACGGGCAGGCTGTACCCGTCGAGGGCGCCGGGCAGGAGCGTGTCACGGTAGGGTTCAAGAAGTGCGGCAACGGCGTCGGGCGCGGGCCCGTCGCGCATGCCCAGAACCGAGCCCGAGAAATACGAGGTGATCCGCGGCTGCCGTCCACCGGTCAGGGTTTCGTTGATGAATTCGAAATTGAAGGCGAGGATCAGCGCCTCGCGCACCCGCCAGTCATCCAGCGGCGGGTTGCGCATATTCATGACAAACCCCGTGATGCCTGACGGTTTTTGGTGGGGGATTTCGGATTTCACGATGTCGCCGCGCTGTACGGCGGGGAAGTCATACTGGCGCTCCCATTGTTCGGCATTGAATTCCCGCACGTAAGAGATCGCGCCGGCCTTGAACGCTTCTTTCATGATCGCATCGTCGCCATAGAATTCGATGCGGATCTCATCGAAATTGTTCGTGCCGCGGCGGATGGGAAGGTCGCGCCCCCAGTAATCGGGATTGCGGGTAAGCACGACATGGCGGTCAACCTCGTAATCGGTGACCATATAGGGGGCGCTACCGATCGGAATGTCCTCGATCCGGCTTTCGGTGAAATCGCGCCCCTCCCATTGGGATTTCTTGACGATTGGCCGCAGCCCCGCCAGCAGCGCGAGATCGCGCTCGGGGGTGTTGAACGTCAGTCGAACGCGGCGCGGGCCTGTGGCCTCGATCTTCTTGACCTTGTTCCAGAGGCCGCGATAGCGCAGATGCCCCTTGCCGCCGATGGTCTGAAATGACCAGATCACGTCCTCGACGGTGACCGGACTTCCGTCCGAGAATCGCGCTTCGGGGCGGAGGGTGAATTCGACCCAAGAGCGGTCATCGGGCACCTCGACCGATTCGGCCAGAAGGCCATAGATCGTGAACGGTTCGTCCTGGGATCGCAGCATCAACGACTCGTAAGCCATGTAGCGCAACTGCCATGGCGGGGTGCCACGAATGATGAACGGATTGAGCGAATCGAACCCGCCGACATTGCCGGTCACGACCTTTCCGCCCTTGGGCGCCTCGGGGTTCACGTAAGGCAGGGACACAAAATCAGGTGGAAGCGCCGGAGAGCCATACATAGCTATGCCATGCGCGGGGTCCGACTGCGCGGCGAGGGGGGTGATTCCGCAAGCCAGAAAGGTTAAGACATGCGCCAGCCGGCGGAAAAAATCCGATGCCATTTCGTGAACAATCCTTGCCTGCCCTTGTTTGTCTGAGCCTGAGCGTAGAGACGGTTTCACGTATTTTCAAACTTTTAGCTTGGATCGTGGCGCAAGATTGCTTATAAAGGGGTCACTGCTCGATAGGTTTCTTGCCTGTATGAAACCTGCCTCAATAACTTAACGTCGGCCTTGTGCCGACGTTTTTTTTGATCCGATCCGCGGTGAGCTCCCCGTGCAATTCGCATAGGCGGCATATATGCTGCAAGAGCATCAACCGCGGAGAGATCATATGAGCGTCACTGGAAAAACCGCCATCGTCACCGGCTCGAATTCCGGGATCGGCCTTGGGATCGCCAACGAGCTGGCCAAGGCCGGTGCGAAGGTGGTTCTGAATTCCTTTACCGACCGTGAGGAGGATCACGCGCTGGCCAAGCAGATGAGCCATGAGCACGGGGTCGAGGTGCGCTATATTCAGGCGGATATGTCGAGCCCTGACGCATGCCGGGCCCTGATCGAAACGGCGGGGGTCTGCGATATACTGGTGAACAACGCGGGTATTCAGCATGTGGCCCCCATTCAGGATTTCCCGCAAGACAAGTGGGACGCGATTATCGCGATCAACATGTCATCGGCCTTCCACACCACCGCCGCGGCTTTGCCGATGATGCGTGCGGCCGGGTGGGGCCGGGTGATCAATATCGCCAGCGCGCATGGCCTGACGGCGAGCCCCTACAAGAGCGCCTATGTCGCCGCCAAGCACGGGATTGTGGGCCTGACAAAGGTGACCGCGCTGGAGACCGCGCAAGAGCCGATCACAGCCAATGCGATCTGTCCCGGTTACGTGCTGACACCGCTGGTCGAGGCGCAGATCCCCGACACGATGAAGGAATACGACATGTCCCGCGAGGACGTGATCAAGAACGTCATGCTCAAGCGGCAGCCGTCGAAGGATTTCGCAACGGTCGAGCAACTTGGCGGCACGGCGCTTTACCTGTGTTCGGATGCCGCCGCGCAGGTGACAGGGACGACGATCAGCGTCGATGGTGGCTGGACTGCGTTGTGATCATGAGCGCGGACCGCGCGGCATGGGTTCTGTCTGGGACGAGGGGCCAGCCCATCGCGCTCCCCGGGATATTTTCAGCAAGAAGAAAGGCCGGATGTGGCTAAGGTGAAGCGGATCAATCTTGGGCTTCAGGGCGGGGGCGCGCACGGGGCCTATACATGGGGTGTGTTGGACCGTCTTCTGGAGGATGAGCGCATCGAGATTGCCGCGATGTCAGGGACATCGGCGGGGGCGATGAATGGTGCCGCGCTCAAGGCGGGGTGGGTCGAGAACGGGCGCGAGGGTGCGCGGGCCCGGTTGGCCTGGCTGTGGGAACGAATGGGCGCGGTGGAGGATATGCGCTGGCCGGCCTGGATGGGAGCGGGATTGCCGACTTCGGGTCTCAACCGCACCATGGCCCTTTCGGTGCCCTTTGCCATGGCCGATAGTGTGAGCCGGTCGGTATCGCCCTATTTCTATGGGCCGTTCTATCGCAATCCATTGCGACCGATTGCCGAGGCGTTCGAGTTCGACAAGGTTTGCGCGCCCGAGGGCCCCGCGCTGTTCGTCTGTGCCACCAACGTGCGCAGTGGCAAGATACGGGTTTTTCCCGAGGCCGAGGTCAGCACTGACGTTCTTTTGGCGTCGGCCTGTCTTCCGACAATGTTTCAGGCGGTCGAGATCGGCGGTGAGCATTACTGGGACGGTGGATACACCGGCAATCCGGCGATTTTCCCGCTGTTTCGCGAGGGGCTTCCGCAGGATGTGGTGGTGATCAACATCAATCCGCTCGAACGCAGTGAGGTGCCACGCGCCGCCCATGACATTCAGAACCGGATCAATGAAATCAGCTTCAACAGTTCGCTTCTGCGGGAACTGCGCGCGATCAGTTTCGTTCAACGATTGCTTGATGAGGGGGCGCTGTCATCGGGCACGATGAAACGGGTGCTGGTCCACATGATCGCCGATGACGGCCTGATGCGTGATCTGTCGGTCGCGACCAAGATGGTGCCCGTCCCGGAATTGCTGTGGAAATTGCGCGACGCGGGGCGGGTGGCCGCCGATGCTTTTCTCGCCGCGCATTTCGATGATCTCAACGAACGCAGCACGATCGACCTTGCCGAAATGTTCAGCTGAGTTTGCCGTCGGTGTCGTCTTCGGAACTGACGGCCTTCTGGCCCGGATAGACGAGGCCGGCGGAGATCACCAGTTTGGCGGCATCCTCGATCGACATGTCGAGCTCGATCACGTCCTCCTTGGGCAGGAAAAGAAGGAAACCCGACGTCGGGTTCGGTGTGGTGGGCAAGAAAATCGACAGGAGTTCATCGCCGGTCTCGGCCTTGGCGGCTATCTCGCCCTTGGCCGTGGTCGAAATGAAACCGATGGCCCATATGCCCTTGCGGGGATATTGTAGCAGGCACGCCTTCTCGAAGCTGCGTTCCGACTGGGCAAAGACCGTTTCGGAGATCTGTTTCACCCCTGAATAGATCGAGCGCACAACCGGCAGCCTGTCGACGAGGCTTTCGGCCCAGGCGATGAGCGAGCGACCGATAAGGCCCTTGGCGATCCAGCCTACGGTGAGCGTGAAGAGCAGGAACACGACCACGCCCAGCCCGTGAATGTTGATCTTGACCCAATCGGCCTCGTCGGGACGTGTGTTGCCGAGGATGTAATTGTTGATCAGGTATTCGGGCTGATAGGCGTTGGGCAGGAACGGCAGGACCACACCATCGACAAAGCCGATCAGCGACCACAGAAGCCAGATCGTGAGGAACACCGGCGCGATGACCACCAGCCCGGTGAGAAAGCTTGCGCGGAGACCGGAGAAACGGCCGCTTCGGGGGCGCGGCTTGGGGTCATCATCAAAAGGAGTGTTCATGCGTGGGCCATTCAAAGCTTGATCCGACATATCTAAGGGTAAACATGCCGGGCGACAACGCCTGAGACAGGCGGTTGGACATTCATCGTCGACCCCCCTTGCGCCTTGTGCCAGACAGGGTTATACGCGCGCCATTCAATCCGCAGGCATGGGCGGGCTGATCGGGGGAGACATCCCCGGCGGTCCACCGGTTGAGGCGCTGTCTCTCTGTCCCTTGCCGAGGCGAAAACCGGAAAAGGAAAACGACCATGGCTCTTCCCGAGTTCTCCATGCGTCAGCTGCTTGAAGCTGGCGTTCACTTTGGCCACCAGACGCAGCGTTGGAACCCCCGTATGGGCGAGTTCATCTATGGCGCGCGCAACGGCATTCACATTGTCGATCTGACACAAACCGTTCCCATGCTGGACGCCGCGCTCAACGCGGTCCGTGAGACCGTCGCAAAGGGCGGCCGTGTTCTTTTTGTCGGCACCAAGCGTCAGGCTAGCGGGCCCGTTGCCGAAGCCGCCGAGAAAAGCGCGCAGTTCTACATGAACCACCGTTGGCTGGGTGGCACGCTGACCAACTGGCAGACCGTCAGCAAGTCGATCAAGCGCCTCAAGGAAATCGATGAGACACTTGAGGCCGGTGCCGAGGGCATGACCAAGAAAGAGCGTCTGGGCATCGAGCGCGATCAGGAAAAACTTCAGGCGAGCCTTGGCGGTATTGCCGAGATGGGTGGCACGCCCGACATGCTGTTCGTCATTGACGTCAAGAAAGAGGCGCTGGCCGTTGCCGAAGCCAACAAGCTTGGCATTCCTGTCGTGGCTGTCGTTGACACCAACTGCTCGCCCGATGGTATCGATTACATCATCCCCGGCAATGACGACGCCGCACGCGCCATTTCGCTGTATTGCGATCTGGTGAGCCGCGCCGCGCTTGACGGTATGTCGGCCCAGATGGGTGCGGCGGGCGTCGATGTGGGAGCGCTGGCCGAAGCACCGACCGAGGAGGCGCTTGTTGAAGGTGGCGTCGAGACCGGCGACGTGAGCGACGAGACCGCGCATGACGATGCAATGCAGAAAGGCGCGCCTCTGGACATCAAGTCCACCGAGGAAGTCCGCGAGGATGCCAAGGAAGAGGCCAAGGAAGACGCCAAGGGCTGAGCGCCCGACGTGTCACATGCATGACATGGGGGCAGGGCACACCCTGTCCCTGACACTAAGATGATGTGAGGAGGCCGACATGGCAATCACTGCTGCAATGGTTAAACAACTGCGCGACACGACAGGCGCGGGCATGATGGACGCCAAGAAGGCGCTGACCGAAACCGAGGGCGACATGGACGCCGCCGTTGATTGGCTGCGCACCAAGGGTCTTGCGAAAGCCGCCAAGAAATCCGACCGGACCGCAGCCGAGGGGCTTGTCGCGGTCAAGGTCGAGGGCGGACGTGGTGTGGCCGTCGAAGTGAACGCGGAAACCGATTTCGTCGCCAAGAACTCGGACTTCCAGGCGATGGTTTCGGACATCGCGGACGCCGCGGTCAAGGTCGATGATATCGACGCGCTGGCACAGGCCGATCTGGGCGGGAAATCCGTGGCTGACACGATCACCGACAAGATCGCCACCATCGGCGAGAACATGAGCCTGCGGCGCATGGCCTCGATCGAGGGCGAAACCGTTGTATCTTACGTGCACAACGCGGCCGCCGACGGCATGGGCAAAATCGGTGTTTTGGTGGCGCTCAAAGGTGGCGACAACGCCTTTGGTAAGCAGATCGCGATGCATATCGCCGCGACCAACCCTGCCGCCCTGAATGAGGCCGAGCTGGATCAGGATGTCGTCGAGAAAGAGCGTCAGGTCCAGATCGACATCGCGAAGGAGTCGGGTAAACCCGACGCCGTGATCGAAAAGATGATCGTCGGCCGCATGAAGAAATTCATGTCCGAAGTTACGCTTCTGGGTCAGGCTTTCGTGATCAATCCCGATATGACAGTCGAAGAGGCCGCCAAGGACGCAGGCGCCGAGATCACCGGCTATGTCCGGCTTGAGGTGGGCGAAGGTATCGAAGTCGAAAAAGAAGACTTCGCCGCCGAGGTGGCCAAGGCCGCTCAAGGGTAAGAGCACACGACGGTTCGTATTGAGCGGGGCGCCTACGGGGGCCCCGTTTTTCTTTGCGCGTTGGGTTTTCTTGAATGACGTTCTGAGCCTGAATAGCGCGTTCATACGGCTTGCCTCTGGCGCGCGGCTTGGCCCAGCTTAACGCTGGCGCGATGTTTCAGGCGATGTCGACACGTCCGGGTTACGACAGGCCGGAGAGTGAGCACGCGAGTGATGATCGTAAGATACGAAAAACCCCGCCCTGTGAGGGGCGGGGGTCATCATGTCAGACAGTCCGTGTGATCAGAAGCTCACGCCGACCTTGAACCCAACGCTGACGGCGCTGTTGTCGTTGAAGTTGGCGCGGGCCGTGTCCGGCGTGCCGGTTTCGGGGCGCGCATCGCCCAGCCACGTGTAGCGAAGACCACCCGAGAAATCGACATTGTCGGTGATCTGATACTTGCCGCCGATGGCGACCGAGGTTGACCCGTCGGTGGGCGAAAGCGGCGACACGAGATTGTCGGAGCCGCCTTCTTCATAGGTGACGGAGATGCTTCCCGAGAAGCGGTCGTTGAACTGGCGGCCAACGCCGATCTCATAGGTCCATGCCTCGTCGATCTCGGCAAGGTTGGGAACCGCGCTTGGCGGATTGAGCGAGAACTCCTCCCAATCGGACCAGCGGACCGAGCCGAAGACAAGCGTGCCCGGGGCGACACCCGATTGCACCGCGAGCTTGACCGATTGCGGCAAGGTCACGTTGGTGACACCGGTGGAAACAAAGCCGGGCGCGCCGGCGGGCTGTTCCTGTGTCTTCATCGTGAGGTCAATTTCGGAGTGATAGGTCAGCGCCGCGCGGAAGGCGATGTCCGGGATCTCGTAGGCCGCGCCAACGACATAGCCATAGCCGGTGTCGGAGGCGAAGCGCACGTTGTAGCCGTTGAGCGGGCCATAAGCCAAACCAGAAAGAGAGATCGCGCCATCGGCGTTGACGAGGCGCGGACCACCGTAGACCGAGAACCGGTCGGAAAACTTGTAGCGTGCAAGCGCGGTCAGCCCGAAGCTGTCGGCCTCGGCCGAGGTGCCGCCGAGAAGCGTGGTGGCCGGGTTGCCAGAATACTGGACATCGGCGCCATAAGGCTGATCCATGATGACCGCGAACGAGAGTTTCTCGTTATACTGGTATTTGACCGCGAAGCCCCATTGTGTGAACTGGTTGGCCACGTCGCCGGGGTTGTTGCCCAGAAGGTCTCGGCCCGTGACGTCAGGCACGGCGGTGCCGAAGCTGAGTTCAAGGCGGTTGCCGTCTTCGAAGATGATGTCGATCGGCGTGCCGCTGCGGTCAAGGCCTCCGGCGTGGGCCGATCCGGCAGAGATTGCAAGCGCGGAGACCGCCGTTAACAGAGTGGATTTCATGGTTACGCTCCTCCAAAACCAATTGACCTGACCCTATCTAGGCCTGTTCCGCGCTCAAATACTGACGCGGCGTCATGGCAAATTGCTGGGGTGCAGGGTGTCGGAAATGACACAGATTTGTAACGGCTCACCGCTTTTTGCGGGTCTCGAGCAGGATATTGGCGTAATTCGCGGCAAAAATGATGCCGGCGCCGACGAAGACGAGCATGTCGAGCGACTCGCCATAAAAGAGCATTCCGATCACCGCGATAATCGGCAGCCGCGCAAAATCCACCGGCATCACGACGGTGGCAGGCGCGAGCGAAAGCGCCTTGGTCAGACAAAAATGCGCAAAGAGCCCGCCAAGCGCGATCACCACCAGCCACGGCAGCGACACGAGGTCGGGCAGGGCGATATCACCGTCGATGCCCGCGCAGATCACGCCGAACGCGGCCTGAATCACGGTCATCCAGAAGAGGATGCAGGTCAGGCTCTCGGTTCGTGTGAGCTTGCGGGTGAAAATCGCGGTCACGGCAAAGCCAATACCCGCTGTGGCCGCCGCCCCGAGGCCCCAGCTTAGGGTGTCTGGGCTTGGTCGGGTGACGATGAGAATGCCGATGAACCCCACGAGCGCGGCAAGAGCTCGGCGCGATGTCAATCGCTCACCGAGCACCAGCGGCGCAAGCAACAGCGCCCAGAGTGGCGCGGTGAATTCGAGCGCGAAAACCTGTGCCAGCGGAATGACCGTGATGGCATAGAACCAGAGGTTCTGACCGGCGAAATGCGCCACGTTGCGGATCACGTGGGTGCCCGGACTACGCAGGGTGATCTGGGATGCCGTCCCCATGAGGGTGGCCACCACGATCACGATGAGGAGCCCGAAAACACTGCGATACATCATGATTTCGAACGTGTCGAACGCGAAGCTGACCTCGCGTCCGGCCACAGCCATCGCCGAGAACGAGCAGATCAGCCCGATCATCCACAACGCCGCGCGCGCCGTATCGTCGAAGCGTGGAGTGGGAAGGGGATGCGGCGCGTCGGACATGTGCAAGCGTTACCGACGTGCCACGAGGGTTACAAGTTCCGCGAACCCTAATCCCCGAGAGGCAAGGAACAACAGCCCGTGACAAAACTCCGGTTGCCCGACCGGGTCAGAAGAAAATCGACCTGCCAGGGATAGTCGCGGTCACTCATGCCATCATTGCACTGTCGAGCTTCGAAAATGGCCTCGCCGTTACTCCCGGGGCCTTCCATGGACACAAGAGCGGGCCACGCGAGACGCCCCTGCGCCACGAGGGTGTCCGCGATGTTGAGGTCGAGATCGCTGCCGCCGATATCTGAGTAGCGTGCCGAGGCCGCACCGAGGGACAGCCCCCAGAAGGGCTCGGCTCCGCTGCATTCAAGGCCGACGGGCAAACCGCTTTTGCCAAGGGTCGGCTGTGGATCGGGGGCGAGAAACCGCATGGATATCCAGCCGTTTCCTTCGTTCCAGAGGATGCGCCCCCAACCGCCCGAGGCATCGGTGCGTGACACTTCGATCGCCGTGGCATCATGAGCGAGATCGCCGATATCCGCGCTGCTTGCGTCGGGGGCGGACCGGACGTTGAGCGTGTCGTCCGAGGCAACGCCGGTCACGCGGTGATAGCTCGGCTCTGCCAAGGCGAGGGTGGGCGCGGCGAGAGCGGTCGCAAGGGCGAGGGTGAGGGCGCGCATGGGGCCTCCTTCGGGCGATGTCAGATGCAGGACAACCTAGCGAAAAACAGATCGGATTCCTACTGGCCTTTGCGAAGCGGCATGGCCTGCGTCAGGCAAACGGGCGGATTGCCCCGATGCGAAGGGCCCGCTCTCGGCCCACATTGATCGTGGTCAAGTCGCGCGCCGTGAAACTCTGTTACGCTTGGCGGTAAACAAGAGGAGGTTCGTATGGAAGACCTGATCAAACTCGGACGGGATTTCGTTGAGGCGATGGTGACGCGTCGGGGCATCGCGCATGTCGACGAAGTCTATGCCGAAAACGCGCAATCGGTGGAAGCTGTCGTGCCTCCCGGGCGCGATGTACGGATCGCCAAGGGGCGTGGCGCAATCAGAGCGAAACGCGAGGATTGGGCGGCAACGCATGACATCCACACGCTCGAGGCGGATGGTCCTTACATCCATCCGCCCAATCGCTTCGCCGTGCGTCTCGAGGCGGACGTGACGCAGAAGGCCAGCGGGAAGAAAATGACCTTGCGGGAGATTGCGATTTATACAGTCGAGGACGGCAAGATCGCCCGCGAAGAGTTCTTCATGCTGCCGAAATAGGTTGTGCGATTATGGCTGGCAGGGGACGCGCAACAGGGCTGCGCGGTCACGTGGTGCGCCGTGGTTAGGATTTAACTGATCTAAGGTTTCGAAACTTCGACTTGTTCCGGGTTTCGCCGAGTGTGCAGTGTTGGAGTGCAACGGACTACCCGATACGCTTGGAAATCATTCTTCAACGCTGTCGCCTTCTGAGTCGGGAGACGTAATCATGGTAGATTCAACCGATCGTGCCTTTGTTGGAAACCATCAGTTCGGTATGGGCTATGAACCGACCTATAGCGGCGCGAACAGCCTCTTTCGCAGACAATATTCGCGTGATCTTGACGGTGTCGATATCGTCGCGTGGGGGGTGCCCTATGACCTGAGTGTCACCAATCGACCCGGCTGCCGGTTCGGACCGCGCGGCATTCGCGCCGCGTCGACCAATCTCGCTTGGGACGGAGGCCCGTGGTTTTGGGAGTTTGATCCCTTCGAAAAGCTACGGATGGTGGATTACGGCGATTGTACGTTCGACCCCGGATTTCCGACGGAAATCCCTGAAACGATTTACGAGGAAGCCAAGGGTATTCTGGCCTCAGGCGCGCTTCTTCTGACGATGGGCGGAGACCATTCGGTGACCGAACCTGTGTTGCGGGCGCAGGCCGAACGATATGGTCCGATCTCCCTGATCCAGATAGATGCGCATTCCGACACATGGGAAGAAAATCCCAGACGGTTCGATCATGGGTCAATGTTTTATCACGCCGCTCAAGACGGTATTTTGGACGCGGAGCATTCGGTTCAGGCCGGGCTTCGCACCTACAACGCAAAATCGCACGGGTTCAACACGCTGACGGCCGAGTTCGTCCACGAACAAGGCGTTGCAGCGACCGTGGAGCGGATCAAGCAGGTGGTGGGCGACCGCCCGGCCTACCTGACCTTTGACATCGACGCGCTGGACCCGGCCTTTGCGCCCGGCACCGGAACGCCGGTTTGCGGGGGCCTAAGCACATGGCAGGCGATGTCGCTGATCCGAAAGCTGGGCGGTGTGAACCTGATTGGTGCGGATGTTGTGGAGGTCTCTCCGCCCTTTGATCATGCAGAGATCACCGCGCTTGCCGGGGCGACCATTCTGCTTGAAATGATCTGCCTGATCGCATCGAAAAAATAGGACAAGACAGGCGGAGCGCGGTGATCGGAGAGGTGCTTTGCCGCGCCCCGCCGTTGCGCGGGCTTTAAGGTCAGGTTTCCGAACTGTCGCTTGGTCCTGCGCAGAAGCGCGCCCCGGTTTGATTTCGAATGTCAGCCTTGGCACCGCCCTGTCGGGAGCTCAGGCCTGCGCCGCCGACGCTTACTCCCACTCGATCGTGCCCGGAGGTTTGGATGTCACGTCATAGGTGACACGGTTGATGCCGCGCACCTCGTTGATGATGCGTGTCGCCGTCTCACCGAGGAAATCGTGGCTGAAGGGATAGTAGTCCGCTGTCATCCCGTCCACCGAGGTGACGGCGCGCAGAGCGCAGGCGTAATCATAGGTGCGCCCGTCGCCCATCACGCCCACGGTGCGCACCGGCAGGATGGCGACGAAGGCCTGCCAAATTTCGTCGTAGAGGCCGTGTTTGCGGATTTGGTCGATATAGACCGCGTCAGCCTTGCGCAGGATATCAAGCTTGTCGCGGCTGATCGCACCGGGACAACGGATGGCGAGGCCGGGACCGGGGAAAGGGTGGCGTCCGATGAAACTGTCGGGCAGGCCAAGTTCGCGCCCCAATGCGCGCACCTCGTCCTTGAAGAGTTCGCGCAGCGGTTCGACAAGCTTCAGGCCCATCTTCTCGGGTAGGCCGCCGACATTGTGGTGCGACTTGATCGTGACCGAGGGACCGCCCGAGAACGAGACAGATTCGATCACGTCAGGATAGAGCGTGCCCTGCGCGAGGAACTCCGCGCCGTCGATGCGGTCAGCATGTTTCTGGAACACGTCGATAAAGAGGCGGCCAATAGTTTTTCTTTTTTCTTCCGGGTCGCTTACGCCCTCAAGCTCACCTAGAAAGAGATCGGATTCATCGGCGTGGATCAGCGGGATATTATAGTGATCGCGGAACATCGTGACCACTTCCTCGGCCTCGTTGAGGCGCAGGAGGCCGTGATCAACAAAAACACAGGTCAGTTGATCCCCGATCGCCTCGTGAATCAGCACCGCAGCGACACTCGAATCAACGCCGCCCGACAGGCCGCAGATAACCTTGCGATCGCCCACCTCTTCGCGGATCTTGCGGATGGCCTCGTCGCGGTAGGCGTCCATGGTCCAGTCGCCCTTGAAGCCGGCGGCGCGCACGAAGTTCTCGTAAAGCGTCTTGCCGTTGGGGGTGTGATGAACCTCGGGGTGGAACTGCACTGCGTAGAAATGCCTCTCGGCATCCGCCGTGATCGCGAAAGGGGCGCCGGGGGACGTCCCATAAACGGCAAAACCCGGTGCAATTTCAGCGACATGGTCGCCATGGCTCATCCAAACCTGCTCGCGTCCGCTGCCATCCATGAACCAACCTGTCAGAAGGTCGATACGGTCTTCTTCGGGGGTGACGAAGGCCCGACCGAATTCGGCCGTTGCGTGCTCGCCCGCTTCGACGCGCCCGCCCAGATCGTGCATCATCACCTGCTGACCATAGCATATGCCAAGGATCGGCACGCCCAGATCGTAAATCGCGCGTGGTGGCCGCGGAGAGCCCTCGCGCATCACTGAATCCGGCCCGCCCGACAGGATGATCGCGCGCGGCGCGAACTCGGCCAAAAACGCATCGGTCACGTTCTGGTAGGGATGGATTTCGCAATAAACGCTCAGTTCGCGCAGCCGGCGCGCGATGAGCTGTGTGACCTGACTGCCGAAATCTATGATGAGCAGGCGGTCGTGGTTTTCGGTGATGGTGTCTGTGATCATGGCAAGCGTCGTAAGCGCAAGACCAGTGATGCGCAAGATGTCGCGGGCGCAGGACGGGCCCGGAAAACTGAAATTGCCGCGTTGTGATGTCGCTTTCGCGTCTCAGGTGGCGGATATATCCTCCGAAAGCCCCGGTCGCTGCGATAAACCAAGCACCAATCGGTGCCCGGAATTGGGCGCGGCAGTGAACAAGGGATGTCGAAGATGGCAGAAGCAGCAGAAGCACGCAGACGTGGACGTGGTGGCGGAGGTGCGGCCCGGCGCGCCGAGCGCACGACCGTGCGGATCGAAACCGCGAAGTATATTCAGCGCAACATCCCGAACTTCGAGGTGCTGAACGAAGAGGCCCTCGACATCATTGAAACCAATGCCGAGACCATCCTTGCCGAAGTGGGGGTCAATTTCGTTGACAACCCTCCCGCGCTCGAGCGGTGGCGCGATGCGGGCGCGGATGTCGATGGAGAACGGGTGCGCATTCCCCGTGGTCTGGCAAGGAAACTTATCTCGACCGCACCCGGAGAGTTCACACAGCATGCGCGCAACCCCGAGAAATCGGTGGTTGTCGGCGGTCGCAACCTTGTTCTTGCGCCTGTCTATGGCCCGCCTTTCGTGCGCGATGTCTCGGGGGGGCGCCGTTATGCGACGATGGCGGATTTCGAGAAATTCGTGAAGCTGACCTATATGTCGAAATGGCTGCATCATTCGGGTGGCACGATCTGTGAGCCGACGGATATCCCGGTCAACAAGCGCCACCTCGATATGCTGATGGCGCACATGACCCTATCGGACAAGCCGTTTATGGGTTCGGTCACCGACCCATCGCGTGCGCAGGACAGCGTGGAGATGTGCGAAATCCTGTTCGGCAAGGAGTTTGTTCAGGACAACACGGTGATGACATCGCTGACCAACATCAACTCGCCGATGACCTTCGACGATGTGATGATGGGCTCGCTGGAGGTGTTTGCGGCGAACAATCAGGCCTGCATCATCTCGCCCTTCATCGTGGGCGGCGCGATGGCGCCGGTCAGCGTCGCGGGCACCCTGACACAGGTTCTCGCCGAGGTGATGGCCGGAGTCGCCTACAGTCAACTTGTAAGACCGGGCGCGCCCGCGATCTTTGGCGCGTTCGTCAGTTCGATCGACATGAACTCGGGCGCGCCCACCTTTGGCACACCCGAGGCGTCGCTCATCACGTATGGCGCCGGTCAGCTTGCGCGGCGTCTGGGCCTTCCCTTTCGCTCGGCCGGGTCGTTCTGTGGCTCCAAACTGCCCGATGCACAGGCCGCTTATGAGACGGCGAACAGCCTGAACATGGGGCTTCTGGCCGGTGTGAACTTCATGTTGCATTCGTGTGGTTGGCTCGAGGGCGGCCTTGTGGCCGATTTCGAGAAGTTCGTTCTGGACGCCGATCAACTGGGCGTGCTGCACGGCTTGGCGAAGGGCGTGAACGTGGACGAGAACGGTCAGGCGATGGACGCGATCCGCGAGGTCGGCCCGGGCGGGCATTACCTGGGGTGCGCGCACACGCAGGCCAACTTCAAAGAGGCGTTCTGGAAAACCGAAGTCTTCGACTACAAACCCTTCGAGACTTGGGAAGAAGAGGGCGGCCGCGACAGCCGCACCCTTGCGTCGAGGCGGGTCGAGCACCTGATCACGAACTATCAGCAACCCGCGCTTGATCCCGGTATCCTCGACGGGCTGAACGACTATGTCGCGCGCAAAAAAGACTCGATGCCCGACGCTTTCACCTGAGCCTCGTGCGAGGCGCGCAGCAGTCGCGCCTCGCCCATCAAGGCGATAAGCACGTCCACATGCCGGGCTACGCTGTAGGATGCATCCGATTGGCGGCGCTGAGTGTTCAGCGCCGTTTCCATGTCCAGAAGGCGCCTTACGGCCTGGGCCCCTTTGAATGTGCCGCCATATCCAAGAATACGCGGCAGGTGCGCCTTGCGGGTATATCCGGGAACGCCGATCCGCGCGGCACGTATCAGAAGGCGGGGCCGGCGCAGCGCGGCGAATTCCTTGAGTGTTTCATGCATCGGGACGGTCCTTCTGGCTGTTGGTGGTTCAAGATTACACAACCTAAAAGGGCGTTGCGTGGTTTGCGCAGTCACCGTTCGATCAAGTTTTGCACTGTTAACCATTCGTAAACAATTGTTCTCAGGTGGGAGACAATTAACGAACCGGTAACAAAAACCCCCTTAGGTTGTGTCTGCGCCTGTGGATAAGTCTGTGGAAAAGCAGATCTCCGCAGGATGGGGCGCAAGGGGACTGGAGGATCGACGATGTGGGACGCGATACGCTATGCCGACAGCAATGCAACATTGCCAAGTTGGGTGCCTGAACAGGCGCGCCAGTATCTTGAGCATACCGAAACCGGCGCTCCGATAAGGGCGCTGGCGCGCGCGACGGGCTGTCATGCTTCGACCGTGCTGCGACGTATTCGCACGTATGAAGCCCGTCGTGACGATCTTCTGGTGGATCAGGCGCTTAGGCGTCTGGGCCGCGACATGGCCCGCAAGGGCCCTGCCGGTTCTCCAGCCAAGGAGATGACGACAATGACGATTGATGGGGACTTCGAGACCAAACCGGTCGCCGGCGACTTAAGCCGGGCGCGACTTGAACGCGAGGCGCTGCGCCTCTTGCGGCATCTGATCGAACGGGGTGCGGTGCTTGCCGTGGCGGCGGATATGGAAAAGGCCGTTGTGGTGCGTGACACCGAGGCCGGAACGCAGGCGCGCACGGCCGTCGCCGAAAGTGCAGTAGCCGAGGCGATGGCCCTTAATGGCTGGATCAGTTGCGACGCGCCCGGGCGCATCTCGCGCTATCGGATCACCCGCGAAGGCCGGGCCGAGCTTGGCCGGATGATGGCGCGGGCCGAAAGCGTGGCCTTGGGCGCCACACTGGGCGAGACCCAGGGCCGGGATGAGGAAGAAGTCCTCGCGCAGGGCGCGGTGGAGGCGGGGCGCTGTGCTGCGGGGCTGACGCCGCTCCTTGCGTTGGCGCGGCGGCGTGACAAATCGGGGCGACACTTTCTCTCTGCGGAACTTGTCCGGGCGGGCGAACGCCTACGCGAGGATTTCGAGCTTGGGCACATGGCCACGGGGCAGGTGGCGATGGACTGGAGCCGGGTCATGACCGGGCGCGTTGACGGCTCCGCCCGGTCAGGCCGCGGGTCCGCGCCGTTCTCGGCCACGGATGCGGGGCGTCGGGCGGAAGCCGCGTTGCGCGACCTTGGACCGGGTCTGGGCGATATTGCCCTGCGCTGCTGCTGTAAGCTTGAGGGGTTGGAAAGCGCCGAGAAGCGGATGGGATGGTCGGCACGGTCAGGCAAGATCGTGCTGCGTATCGCGCTTCAGCGGTTGCGCCGGTTCTATGAGGGATTGGGCGATGAGGCGGGCATGATCGGCTAGGCGATGCTCCGCGTCAAAGCGCCTCAGGCGGCAACGAGATGCCCGACACCGTAGGCCACCACAGCGCAGACCGTACCGATAAGCACGGTTTCCCCGACGCTACGGGCGACATGTTCGCCCGTGGCGTTCCAACGTAGAAGGCCCAAGGCAAGCAGCGCACCAAAGGTCGTGATAATCGACAGGTGAAAGGTGTCTTGGCCGGGTTCGAGCATGAAATAGGGCACCAGTGGCGCGGCGCCGAAGACAACAAACGAAACAAACGTAAAGAGGCCGCTGATGATCGGGTTTTCGTCCTCGGGGTTCGCCATACCGAATTCGTAAGTCATCATCAGGTCGGCCATGATCTCGGGGTGGCGACAGAGGATTGAGGCCGCAGTATCGGCCTCACCTGAGGGCACGCCACGCTGTCGCAATATCTCGAAAAGCTCGGTGCGTTCCTGATCAGGGTTTTCCGATATCTCTTGAAGTTCGCTCCGGCGGCGTTCGTGGTAGAGATCATGCTTGGACCGGAGCGACAGGAATTCACCCAGTCCCATGCTGATCGCATCGGCGAAGAGGTTGGCAAGCCCGAACACGATAACCGCCACGCCGCCGATCTGTGCCACGCCCTGCGCCGAAGCACCCGCAAAGCCTGCGACAATGGCGAAGGTGGTGACGATCCCGTCATTGCCGCCATAAACGATTTGCTTGAGAAATTCCTGCGTGCGCCCGAGAGAATGCGCATCACGCCGGTGTTGCCGCCAGTCCATTGTTCCTGCCTTCGCCGGTCTGATTCACCGACCAAAATGCCTTGTGCGCCCGCAAAAGAGAAGGGCGCCCCGTCACATGGGGCGCCCTTTTCCGCGATACCTATGGATCAGGCGAGGTCGAAGCGGTCGGCGTCCATCACCTTGGTCCAGGCTGAGACAAAGTCGCACACGAAGCGCGGCCCGGCGTCGTCTTGCGCATAGACTTCGGCCAGCGCACGCAATTGCGCATTCGACCCGAAAACGAGGTCATAGCGTGTGCCGGTCCATTTTTCTTCGCCGGTCTTGCGGTCCTTGGCGACGAATTCCGACTGATCTTCCTTGGTGGAGGACCATTCGATATCCATGTCGAGCAGATTGACGAAGAAATCGTTGCTCAACTGGCCGGGGCGGTCCGTCAGCACGCCGTGCTTGCTATCGCCATGGGTGGCGCCAAGGGCGCGCATCCCACCCACGAGCACCGTCATTTCCGGCGCTGTGAGCCCCATGAGCTGGGCGCGATCGACCATCAGCTTCTCAACCGGCATCCCGAAGTTCGTCTGGGTGTAATTCCGGAAGCCATCGGCCACGAGTTCGAGATAACCGAAGCTTTCTTCGTCGGTCTGCTCAGCCGTGGCATCGGTCCGACCGGGGGTGAAGGGCACCTCGCAGGGCTCTCCTGCGTCGGCGGCGGCCTTTTCGATGGCTGCGACACCGCCCAGAACGATGAGATCCGCGAGCGACACGCGCTTGCCGCCGCTCTGACCGTTATTGAACGAGGTCTGAACCTCTTCAAGCTTGGCCAGCACGTTGGACAGGCGCTGTGGTTCGTTTACCTCCCAGTCTTTCTGAGGGGCAAGGCGGATGCGGGCACCATTGGCGCCGCCGCGATAGTCGGAACCGCGATACGTAGCCGCCGAGCCCCATGCCGTTTTCACGAGATCGGCAACCGAGAGGCCCGCCGCGAGGATATCTTTCTTGAGCGACTTGATATCGTTGGCGTCGACAAGCTCGTGATCGACAGCCGGAAGGGGATCCTGCCAGATGAAATCTTCTGCAGGAACATCCGGGCCCAGATAGCGGGATTTCGGCCCCATGTCGCGGTGAGTGAGCTTGAACCATGCGCGGGCAAACGCATCCGCGAATTTCTCGGGATTGGCATGGAACTCGCGCGAAATCTTTTCAAAGCCCGGGTCCATGCGCATCGACATGTCTGCGGTGGTCATCATGGGCGGATGCTTTTTATCAGGCTCATGCGCATCCTGAACCATGTGTTCGGGGCGGCAATCCTTGGGCGTCCACTGATGCGCGCCAGCAGGGCTTTTGGTCAGTTCCCATTCATAGCCGAAAAGCACATCGAAATAGCCCATGTCCCACGTGGTCGGGTTGGGTTTCCAGGCGCCTTCGATTCCGGATGTGATCGCATGCTCTGCGATCCCGCTTTCGTAGCTGCTTTTCCAGCCGAATCCCATCGACTCGAGGCCGCCGGCCTCGGGTTCGGGGCCGACATAGATCGGATCGCCCGCGCCATGCGCCTTGCCGAATGTGTGACCGCCGGCAACAAGCGCGACAGTTTCGTCATCATGCATGCCCATGCGCGTGAAAGTTTCGCGCACGTCATGCCCCGATGCGACGGGATCGGGGTTTCCGTCAGGCCCTTCGGGATTGACGTAGATAAGACCCATCTGCACGGCGGCGAGGGGGTTTTCCAACTCGCGTTCGCCAGAGTAGCGGCTGTTTTCCTGATCGGATGTTGCCAGCCATTCTGTCTCGGCGCCCCAATGCACATCGTCTTCGGGGGCGTAAATGTCGGCCCGGCCACCACCGAAGCCCTCAACCTTTCCGCCCATCGATTCGATGGCGCAGTTGCCTGCGAGGATAAGAAGGTCGGCCCAGCTGAGTTGATTGCCGTATTTCTTTTTCACCGGCCAGAGCAGGCGGCGGGCCTTGTCGAGGTTGCCGTTGTCAGGCCAGCTATTGAGCGGCGCGAACCGTTGATTGCCGGTGTTGCCACCGCCGCGGCCGTCCGCGCTCCGGTATGTGCCGGCGGCGTGCCATGCCATGCGGATGAAAAGTGGACCATAATGACCATAGTCGGCGGGCCACCAGTCCTGACTGTCCTTCATCAGGGTGTAGAGGTCATCTTTGACAGCCTGCAGGTCAAGCTTCTGAAATTCCTCGGAATAGTCGAACTCTGATCCCATAGGGCTTGGGTTGCGGCCATGTTGATGCAGGATGCGCAGATCGAGCGCGTCGGGCCACCAGTCGCGGTTCGTGACCGTTTTCTGTTTCGAGAAGGGGCATTTTGTGCCGTCCATGACAGACCTCCGGATATGTTGAGCAGTTTGCGCCGCATGGTCATGCGGGTTTGGAATAATTCTAAAGCCAATCTGGAGAAGGATTGCAATAAAATCCAATTGCCATTTATTCATTTTATCATAATTTAAAATTATGAACCTGACTTTACGACAACTGGCGTATTTCCGCGCCCTTGCGCAGCAGCGCCATTTCGGGCGCGCAGCGGAAACAGTTAATATTTCGCAACCCGCGCTTTCGGTGCAGATACGCGAAATGGAAGCGCAGGTTGGCCGGGCTTTGGTTGAAAGGCGGGCGCGGGATGTGGTGCTGACGCCATTTGGCCGAACGATCCTGTATCATGCCAAGCGCGTACATACGGAGATGCAAGCCTTGGAAGAGGCTGCACGATGGCATGACGGATTGGCCGGTCAGCTTAGGCTTGGTATGATTCCGACGATCGCACCTTATATCCTGCCCGGCACCCTTGAGGCGTTGCGGAGTCGCGACATCTCGCTTGATGTGCAGATCGAAGAGGCGCAAACCGCACAGCTTATTGACGAGCTGCAAGGCGGGCGCCTTGACGCGGCGGTGATGGCGCTGCCGGTAGAGACCGGGGGGCTGTGCGCCACCTCACTTTTTGAGGATCGTTTCCTTCTGGCGGGAAGTGCCGCGCGGCTGGCGGCGACGGGTGCAGAGGTCGAGACGCTCAGGCCAGACTTGCTAGGGTCGGCACAGCTTTTGCTTCTTGAGGACGGGCATTGCCTGACCGATCAGGCGCTTGAGCTGTGCAACCGGGAGCGAGGTCAGGCGGGCATCGACATGGGGGCCTCGTCGATGGCGACGTTGTCACGGCTTGTCGCGGCGGGATTCGGCCTTACCCTCATGCCGGAGCTGGCCGCCGAGATTGAACGCCGTGCTGTGCCCGAACTGGTTCTGGCGCGGTTCGCAGTCCCCGAACCGGGCCGGCAGATCGTGCTGGTGCGGCGTGCAGGAACTGAGGAGGGGGGATGGTTCACCGATCTTGCGGATGTTCTTAAACGGGTGGGCAAAGCCATAATCATGGCAACACGAGAGAACAGGCCACACGGCGCCCAAAACGCGCCGTGACGGCCAAGTCCCGCCACGGCACACTGACATGAACATCCTGCTAAAAGGTGATGGGGCACTTGTTACAGATCGACCCGGCAACGCGGGCGACATTACTGGCAAATCCCATCGCCTGCCTTTATAGTTACGACACCTTACCAAAGAATGTGCGGGGAAAAATTCGTGCGTGATCTCAAACTTCCTGAACAGCGTCACCCGGAAAAGGCCAGGCGCCCCGACAACCCCCAACCCAAGAAGCCGAGCTGGATTCGCGTCAAGGCACCGGTTGGCAAAGGCTATATGGAAACCAAGCGCACGATGCGCGAGCATGGCCTTGTCACCGTCTGCGAGGAGGCGGGCTGTCCTAATGTGGGCGAATGCTGGAATCAGGGCCACGCCACGATGATGATCATGGGCGAGGTCTGCACCCGCGCCTGCACCTTTTGCAATATTGCGACCGGCAAGCCACCCGAGCAGCTTGATCCGTTCGAGCCGGGGCGTGTGGCTGACGCGGTGCAGAAACTGGGCCTTAATCATGTGGTGGTGACGAGCGTGGACAGGGACGATGTCGACGACGGCGGGGCCGAGCATTTCGCGCAGACCATTCGCGCGATCCGGCATCGCAGCCCCGATACGACGATCGAAATTCTGACGCCGGATTTTCTGAACTGCGATCCATCGGTTCTTGAAACCGTGGTTGCGGCCAAGCCGGATGTGTTCAACCACAATCTGGAAACCGTTCCCGGCCTCTATCCCGGCGTGCGCCCCGGCGCGCGTTATTTCCACAGTCTACGCCTCTTGCAGCGGGTCAAGGAAATGGACCCGTCGATTTTTACCAAGTCCGGCATTATGGTGGGCCTCGGCGAAGAGCGTGCGCAGGTGCATCAGGTGATGGACGACATGCGCGCGGCCGAGATCGACTTCCTGACCATCGGGCAATATCTGCAACCCACACCCAAGCATCACGCGCTGGACCGGTTCGTGACACCCGAGGAGTTCGCTGCTTATGAAAAGGCCGCGTTTGGTAAGGGGTTTCTCATGGTGTCGGCCACGCCACTCACCCGGTCGAGTTATCACGCGGGCGATGATTTCGCACGTCTGCGCGAGGCGCGGGAGAGGGCGCTGGCCTCTTGAGGTTGGTCATCTAAAGCGTTTCGCGAAAAGCCTGACTCACAGTTTTTCGCGAAACGCTTTAGCCCTCTCAGCCGGACAAGGTATGCGCTCAACAAAAAACCGGCCCCGAAAGGCCGGCTTGGTTTGGAAAAGACACACCAAAAACTCTGAGCTTGTCGGCTGTCAGCCGTTCCAGCTTCGCAGATCACCGCAGTCCATGTGGACGAAGTTCGAGCGATAGTAGCGCCCGACACCGCCTGCGCGGCATGCTTGGGCGGCCTTGCTCAGCTGCCCGACCGAGCGTGAGGAAAGGCGAAGATCGGCTGCTTGACCCTCCATGTGAAGGGAATTGCGCGCCACATTGCGCGACCGCGAGCGGAGCATCGCGTTGGTCTTGGGGCTGCGGAAGCCCGAAAGCATCTTGTAAGGTTCGTCCGTATCGACAAGCGCGTGGGCGGCGGCCATGATGTCGATCGTGCGAAGGTCGATGTTCTTGACCTTGTCGACGCGCCAGTCGCGCATGAAGATGGAAATTTCGCGAACGGCATCGCGAATGTATTCGCCTTCGATCCAGTAGATGGTGTCGATCTTCTCACCGGTTCGGGAGGAATACATCTTGATCCGTCGGATGTCGCCAGCGCCGCGAAGAAAACCTGCGGCATTGGAGTAGGTTGGGGCGGCCACAAGGCTGGTTGCTGCAAAAGCTCCCAGAAGGGCGCGCCGCGTCACGCCTGTTGTCTTGATATCGGTCATGTAGTCTGCGCCTGTCCGTCGCTTGCCTAATTTGTCCCGCTTAGCCGCGGGAGCGTTCATCTCATCCCCAGATGCAAGGCTAGCTATGACACATAAAGAATCGGTAACCAACCAGCTTTTGCCCTTTTGGTTCCGCGCAAGGGGTTTTGGGCATTTTTCCGCGCATTTGGTAGGATATGTGGTCGAAATGCGCCGCGGCGATGCAGGAAGGCCGCGACAGCGCGGTGAATTCAACCTCTCACGCAAATTTGCGTAGACTTTGCGTGGTGGTATTCGATCATGAAACCTGAAGAAATGAACTGTAGTTATGTTGCCATTGGGGGAAGCGGTATGAATGTCGCAGAAAGAACGTCTCATCTGATGTTGGTTCAGAGGGTTGTTGCCATTTGTATTCTGGCGATCGCCGGCCTTGTCGTGACCGCACCTGACGCGCGCGCGGAAGTCACGGCGTTCAAACAGGCGATCGCGGAGGCTGCGGCCCGGGATACCGAGCTTGCCGCTTTCTATCGGGCCAATAACTACCGTGGTATCTGGACCTCGAATTCAGACGATGATCGTGCCCGCCGCCGGGCGCTTCTCGAAGCGATCGAGGGTGCGGGCCATCACGGGCTTCCGGCCACGAAATATCGCGCTAACGAGCTTCTGGCGATGATGCGTCAGGCGCGCACCCCGCGCGACCTTGGCAAGATCGAAGTGGCCCTGAGCAAGACATTCCTCGAACTTTCCGGCGATTTACAGACAGGGATACTGGTGCCGAGCAAGATTGATAGCGGCATCGTGCGGCAGGTGCCTTACCGCAGCCGCGTGTCCTATATGACGAATTTCGTGAAGAACAATCCGCGCGGGTTCTTTCGGGGTCTGCCGCCGCGCTCTGCGGAATATAGCCGGCTGATGAAGGAAAAACTGCGGTTGGAGCAGCTTGCGGCGCGCGGTGGCTGGGGGCCACGGGTGCCCGCGAATGCGCTCAAGCCGGGGACGCAGGGGGCTGCGGTCGTGGCGCTGCGCAACCGGCTCACGGCCATGGGCTTTTTGCAACGCTCGGCCTCGCAAGTCTATGACGCACGTCTTGCCGGGGCGGTTCAAGCCTTTCAGGTGGCGCACGGGCTTGAAGCCGACGGGGTGGCTGGCGCCTCGACGATAAGCGAAATCAACAAGCCGGTCATGGCGCGGCTTCAGTCGATCATGGTCGCGATGGAGCGCGAACGCTGGAACAACAAACCACGCGGACAGCGGCATGTTCTGGTGAATCTGACAGATTTCAGCGCGCGCCTCATCGACAATGACAAGGTCACGTTTCAGACCCGCGCGGTTGTCGGAAAAAACGTTCCGGACCGCCGTAGCCCCGAGTTCTCGGATGAGATCGAATACATGGAGATCAATCCGACATGGAATGTGCCGCGGTCTATCACCGTCAAGGAATACCTGCCGCAGATGCAGCGGAACCCGAGTGCGGCGGGCCATCTGAGGCTTTATAACGCACGCGGCCAGCAGGTGAGCCGGGCCAACGTGAATTTCAATGCCTACAATGCGCGGACTTTTCCCTTCGACCTCAAGCAGCCGCCGTCGAACCGCAATGCGCTCGGGTTGGTGAAATTCATGTTCCCGAACAAATACAACATCTATCTGCACGACACCCCGGCCAAGAACCTGTTCTCGCGCAACAAGCGCGACTTCAGCCATGGCTGCATCCGTCTCCATCAACCGTTCGAGTTTGCCTATGCGCTTCTGTCCAAGCAGGAAAGCGATCCGAAAAGGTTCTTCCATTCGGTGCTCGATACGCGGCAGCAAACGCAGGTCAAGCTTCGCAAGAAGGTGCCGGTTCACATCATATATCGCACCGCCTTCACCCAAGCGAAGGGGCATACGAATTATCGCAAAGATGTATATGGGCGGGATGCGCGCATCTGGAACGCTCTGGAGCAGGCGGGGGTTTCGCTGCGCGCCGTTCAGGGGTAAACGAAACCCCGAAGAACGGGGTGAGCATGACCTATACCGTCAAGGAAATTGCAGAGGCACTGGGCGCGCAGGCGCTTGGGGCCTCTTCGATTCGCATTTCCGGCGTCGCTGAACCTGCCGATGCCGCAGAAGATCATCTGGCGCTGGCAATGAAGCCCGAATACGCCGAGGCGCTGCCAAAGGGCCGTGCGCGTGCGGCATTGGTCTGGGATGGCGCCGATTGGCAGGCACTTGGACTTGAGGCCGCGATCATCGCGCCGCGCCCGCGTTTTGCGATGTCGGGTCTGACCGCGCTGATGGACAAGGGCGAAGGCTGGGACGATGGTATTCATCCCTCGGCCATTATAAGTGACAGCGCCATACTGAGTGAGGGGGTTTCGGTCGGGCCGCTTACCGTGATCGGCGCGGGCGCACGGATCGGCAAGGGCACACGGATCGGGCCGCAGGCCACGATCGGTGCCGACGCCGAGATCGGTGAAGCCTGCCTTGTCCGTGAGGGGGTGCGGATCGCGGCGCGGGTGCGCATCGGTGATCGGGTCGTGCTCAATCCCGGCTGTGCCCTTGGCGGTGACGGGTTTTCCTTTGTCACTCCTGACCTGTCGAACGTCGAGGCGGCACGCGCCACATTGGGCGATCAGGCGGATACAGAGACGCAAAGCTATGTCCGGATTCACAGCCTTGGATCGGTTCGGATCGGGGACGATGTGGAAATCGGTGCCAATACCGCCATCGACCGTGGCACCATTCGTGACACCGTGGTGGGCAACCGGACGAAGATCGACAATCTATGTATGATCGGACATAACGTCGTGATCGGGAGTGATACGCTTCTGTGCGGCATGGTGGGCATCGCGGGGTCCACAAGGATTGGCAACAACGTGGTTCTGGGCGGGCAGGTTGGTGTCAGCGACAACATTTTCGTAGGTGACAGGGTAATCGCCGGCGGCGGGACCAAGATATTCACCAAGACACCGGCAGGCCGTGTGATCCTTGGAAACCCAGCGATTAAGATGGAGACGCAAATGAACATCAACCGCAATCTGCGGCGGCTGGGTCGGCTTTTCGACGATGTGGCAGCACTCAAGAAATCGGTTTCCAACACCGATCAGAGCGACTAAATCAGCGGGCACGCGTCCGTGTATCCCAAAGAGCGAGACCCATGAGCAAAAGCATTCAGGACCGAGTGATCGAGATCATCGCCGAACAGGCTGTTCTGGAGCCTTCGGACGTGACCATGGATAGCACGCTCGAAGATCTCGGTATCGACAGTCTGGGTCTGGTGGAAAGCATTTTCGCGATCGAAGAGGAGTTCGATATTTCGGTGCCGTTCAACGCAAATGAGCCCAACGAAAGTGATTTCGATATCTCCAGCGTGTCGAGCATCGTTGCGGGGATCGAGAAACTCGTCAAGGAACAGCACGGGTGAAGCGTGTGGTGATCACTGGCGCGGGCACGATCAACGCGCTTGGCCATGACGTTCCGACAACGCTCGAGGCCATGCGCGAAGGCCGGTGCGGCATAGGTCAGCTTGAGATGCGGGATGTCGACCGGCTTGGCATCCGTATCGGCGGCCAGATCAAGGGATTTGAGCCCGAGAGGGTCTTTAACCGTCAGCAACTGGCACTTTTCGACAAGTTCACACAGTTCACCATGGTGGCCGCCCGCGAGGCGATCGCGCAGTCCGGCCTGTCCTTCGAGGGCGAACTCGGGACACGCGTCGGTGTGGTTCTGGGCAATTCCGGTGGCGGCATGAGCACCATCGACGAGAATTACCGCGCACTCTATGAAGAGGGCAAGAACCGCATTCATCCGTTCGTGGTGCCGAAATTCATGAACAACGCGGCGGCCAGCCATGTGGCGATGGAATTCGGCCTCATGGGGCCGAGCTTTACCGTCTCGACGGCTTGTGCGTCATCCAATCACGCCATGGCGCAGGCGTTTCAGATGGTTCATGGCGGAGTGAGCCCCGTGATGGTCACAGGTGGGTCCGAAACCATTCTGTGTTTTGGCGGGGTCAAGGCCTGGGAAGGGCTGCGGGTTATGTCCCGCGACGCCTGCCGGCCCTTTTCCGCCAATCGCAACGGGATGGTGCAGGGCGAGGGCGCGGGTATCTTCGTCTTTGAAGAATATGAGCATGCGCGGGCGCGGGGTGCCGAGATACTGGCCGAAGTGATTGGCTATGCCATGACCTCGGACGCGGCCGATATCGTCATGCCCTCCAAGCAGGGTGCGGCACGGGCAATTTCAGGGGCCATGCGCGACGCGCGCATCAACCCCGAAGAGGTTGGATATATCAATGCCCACGGCACCGGCACCGCCGCCAACGACAAGACCGAGAGCGCGGCGGTGGCGGATGTGTTTGGCCCGCATGCGGATAACCTGATGATGTCCTCAACGAAATCCATGCATGGCCACGTGATCGGCGGCACCGGCGCGGTGGAGCTTCTGGCCTGTATCATGGCACTGAGAGATGGCGTGGTCGCCCCCACGATCGGCTATGAAGAGCCTGACCCGGAATGTGCGCTGGATTGCGTGCCGAACGTTGCGCGCGAGGCCAATGTCGAGGTCGCTCTGAGCAATGCTTTCGCCTTTGGCGGGTTCAACGCTGTGCTCGCCCTTCGCAAGGCGGCGTGAGCAGCCACACTCACGGTTAATTCGGGTTGAAAATCGGTCCCCACTTTGGATCAACCTGCTCTGATTATTCGATGTTGCGTCGAACATATGACACGTCACGCCGCGATCTTGGGTGTTGTAATAGGTGATCAAAGCGTTGCGGTGCCGCCAGTCAGGACGGCACCGCAACATGGCCTCCGCATCAGGGATGAGACAGCGACCGGACGCGCCGGCAACCAGCCCGATAAATAGGGCCAGTCACCGACTCCGGATAAACCGGCGGACCACAGAGCCTTGGAATCTCAAGGTTTGTCAGCCCGTTGTTCCCAGGCTTAATTGCCACCACTCATGGAACAGGCCAATCATCTCTTATTGTGTTCGCTCACATAAGTCAGGAAATCCCTACCATGCCTCCGGGCGCGGGGCGCGGTGACTGACCTTGTGAAATTGTCTCAGGAGGGAAGGTGTGGTCAGGCTTCCATCATGAAAATCTGGTTCTGGAAACTGGCCTTGAGTACCGCCTGCGCCGTGGTTTCGACACAGAGGGCTTCGCGCGCAAGGCGCAAGTGCTTTTCAACTGTCGCGGCGGTCAGCCCCAGCAAGAGCGCGATATCCTGCACGGTTTTGCCGTCACCCACCCATCCGAGCACTTCGCGCTGCCGCGTCGTGAGGGTGCGTGCAGGGCTCGTGTAGGGGAGGGACAGGATGCGCAGATGCGCGATGTTGTTCAGCAGAAGGATATCGTCACCATGTTCCTTCCACATCGCATCCACCTCGTGCTGTCGCATGCCCTCCTCGGCAGTAAGCGCGATGGCACCCTTTGTGCGCGGCGACACCGACAGGAAAGAAATCGAATACCCGGCCCTGACGCCATTGGAGAGGTTGAATTCCAATACTTTACGTTCCTGACGGCTGAGCGTGCCGCTCTCGGCCATCTCGCGCAGCACTGACCACGAGCAGGCCCCGTCATGATCAAGCGCCCATCGGACCATGGGCGCGTGGTGGTAAAGTCCCTCACCGACGAAAACATCCGTATAATCGGTGGAATGGTTGGTCAGGATGACAAAATCGTCCGAGTCGCCCAACGACTGTCCCGACCGATATCGCGTCGCGCCATACATGATCCGGTCAAACCCATAGCCCGCCATGCGGCGCTGATGCATGTCCCAAAGTTCTTCGATCTCGGGCGCGTGGAGGAAATCATTGAGTTCGGATGTCTCTATCATGAGCCGTCGCTCAGATGTGTTGCCAAAGCGTCCATGGCCAGCGGATAGCCCGCTGCGCCAAAGCCGCAGATCACGCCAACCGCGACACGCGCGATATACGATCGATGACGGAATTCCTCTCGTGCGTGGATGTTCGAGAGGTGCAACTCGATTACCGGCAATTCCGTCGAGGAAATCGCATCCATGAGCGCCACGGAGGTGTGGGTATAGGCCCCCGCATTCAGGATGATCCCGTCATGCGTGTCGCGTGCGGCATGGATCATGTCGATCAGAACACCCTCGGAATTGCTTTGCTCAAACGCGAGAGCAAGGCCCATCTCCTCGGCGCGGGCGCGGCACATCGCTTCGATGTCGCCCAGCGTCGTGTTGCCGTAAACCTCGGGCTGGCGGGTGCCCAGCAAATTGAGGTTCGGCCCGTTCAATATCAAAATCGACGTCATTATAATTTCCTTCCGGACCGAACCTTTAGCTTCCCAGACGGCTTGTGTCGAGTATTGCCTTTATTTTACACCTCCACCCCGTAGTTTGCGCCGATTTTCTGCATTTGCAATCGACGCGAGGGGCGGTATGCATTTGGAACGCTGCCTATGGGGAGAATGATCATGACGACCTGTGTTTTTGTTCAGATTCGTTGCCAGCCCGGCATGACCTACAAGGTCGCCGATGCCATCGTCCTGCGCGAAATCCACTCCGAGTTGTTTTCAACCAGCGGCGCATTTGATCTCCTGCTCAAAATCTATGTCCCCGAAGGGCAGGATGTGGGCGTCTTTATCAATGATAACATCGCCAATATCGACGGGTTGGAGCGCACCCTGACCACGCTGACATTCAAGGCGTTCTGAAAGGGGCGCGCAATCCCTCATTCGAAGTGGAGGACACAGCTTTGTCCCGCAAGGAAGCGGCCCTCGGGATTGCTCAGACGCAGGCGGATACCGAACGTGCCTGTGGCCGCGTCAAGCACCGGATCGATCACGTCAATCACCGCTTGAACGCGCGCGCCGCTTTCAAGGACCACATCGATAGTATCCCCAAGCGAAATGCCCGCGCGCCGGGCGGCGGGCAGATAAGCCTCGACATGTAGTGGATCAATGCGGGCCACGACGACCACCGGCTCTTGCTCATTATATAGCTCGCCCACCGACATGAGTTTGTCTGTCACGACACCGTCAAAAGGAGCTCGGATGCGTTTGCGTTCGCGCGCGGCAAGGGCGGCTTCAAGCTGTTCCGCTGCAATCTTTTGTTGAAGCACTGCCTCTTCCTCCTCGAGGCGGGCGGTCCGGGCCTCGAGCAGGGCATTTTCCTGTTCGGATTTCGGAACCAGATTGTTTTGAAGCAGGGTCGTCAGACGCGCGGCATTCGCCTCGGCTGTTTCGGCCTTTCGCCGCGCCAGCCGAACCGCGATGTCGCTGGACAGACGCAGCCGCGCCAGCCGCACCTCGCTATCTTCTTGTGAGGCCTCAAGCTCGGCCATGACGTCTCCGGCGCGAACGGTATCGGCCCGTCCGACCTCGAATCGGGCGAGAACGCCACGGCTTGCGGCCCCGACGCGCGCGACCTGAGCGGCGTTTACAATACACTCCGTCACAGCCTGCGCCGAGGCAGAGATAGGCACGAGTAAGCAAAATAGACTTACCGCACAAATGGTTAACCGGATGACGGGATGGCGCTGACTGTGGGGTCTATTTTTCATGTCTATAAACTGGATTAATTGCCGGAATGCCGGATTTATGTGTATTATGGCATCTTTAAGGCAAGAATTCCGCCTGTTTTTGGGGCTGCTCGGTTTTCTCTGCACTATTGGGATTTTTTGTAATTCCACTCCGACAGGGGACCGCGCGCAGTAGGAGACGCGTGAAGCGCATGAAGGGTATTGTCGTCGATGGTTGCGGAACATCAATCCGCGACCCCGGATAATGGGACGTTTTAGTCTCCGGTCCTTTTTTTCCGCTACCGATACCGGGCGCGGGGCCTCACAATTTGGCACCACTCACCTAAGCAACTCGGTTTCACACCGTGTCCTGATGGAGACGTTCGAGCCAAGATTATTGCTTTCGGCCGATCTCTTTCCCATCGCTGGCACCATTTCCGCACCGGGCGAAGAAGACAGTTACGCGATCACATTCGCGGAACCGACGCGGGTCAGCTTTGATAGCCTCACGCCTTCTGAACTGAATTGGCGGTTGTCTGGTCCGGGCGATGTCAATGTGGGGAGCACCCTCGACCGTGCCGACGGGCGCAGCCGTAACGCGCCCGCCCTTCTTGATGTGGCACGGGGCACCTACAATCTGACCGTTTCGGGCCAAGAGGCGCAGACAGGCGCGTATGCATTCGCGCTCAATGATCTTTCCGATGATCCCGAACTGTCATTTGGATCCGAGCAAACAGTAACGCTCCCGCCGGCGGGTCAGCAGGTCTTTCATTTCGAGGCTCAGGCCGGGGACGTCCTGCATCTAGACATGCTTGAGGCGGAGACAAATGCCGGCTCGCTGAGCATTGTACGCCCCGATGGCGGTGTCGAGCGAACGAACACGCTGCGCGATACCACCAGAACACTGGACAGGCCGGGGCGATACACGCTCATCCTCGATGCTGATCTGGACGAAACCGCGCCCGTGCCCATACGATTTCGCGCGACTTTGGGCACTCAGGAAATCTTCACATACACGCCCGGCACCACCACCACGGCGATGATCGACACGCCGGGCGAACGGCATATTCACCACTTTTCGTTAGGAGCCGATACACGTGTCGCGTTGAGCGGTGATCATGTGGCGTCCCTTATCAATTGGGTTTTGCGAAGCCGGGAAGGCACCGTCGCGTCGGGTTTCAATCTGAACGCGGCGGACGCCCCCGAACTCCTTGATCTTGAGGCTGGGGAGTATTGGTTTACTGCGTTGGGTCAATCTGACCGGACGGGCTCTTACAGTTTCCGGATCGGCGCGTCGGGCACATATTCCGTCACGCCCACAACCCGCACAGTGCAAATGGCCACACTCGGCGAAGACCTTACCGGCACCCTGACGGCCAGTGATGAAATTCACCGGTATGATTTCACATTACCTGCGGCGACAGATGTCATTCTGGATATGCCGCTGGAAAACCCGGATATCGAGGTTTTGCTCGAAGGGGCGACGGCGCAGCTCTTTGAAATGCGCGCGAACAGATACCAGCCGAGCACGCGTTACGCCGCGTCGCTCCGGGCCGGGGATTATTCCTTGATCGTTCGTCCGACAGCAGAAGCGGCGGGGGACTACCGGCTGAGATTGCTGGATATCTTGGCCGACGCCCAACCTATGACGCCCGGAAAGTCTTTGACAGTGGATCTTCAGGAAGATCACGCGATTCAGATACGCACGGTCGACCTTGAGGCCGGTGAGCGGCTTTTTTTCGACGGCACTTCGGTGACGGGACCAAACGCAGATCATAATGAGCGCGACATGGAGGTCGAGGTGTTCGGTCCCGATGGTCGTTTGATCGCCGACCTGAACGATTTCGTGTCAAGCGGGGAAGCTTTTGTCGCGCCGCAGGACGGGGCCTATCGGCTGGAATTCCGGCGCGACGACAATAACCGGCTAACCTATGAGGCGACACTTTACCGGGCATCGCCGGAACCTGTGGCGACAAGCCTTGGAAGCGTGGTCGATGCGGATATCGACTTTCCCGGGCGTCTCTTGGAATACGAATTCGACATCGCGACGCCGACCTCGATTCTGGTCGACCTTTTCGAATCCGGTATTGGACGGGGCAATTTGCGGTTCGACCTTGTTGGCCCGGATGGGGCGATCGTTACAAATCAATCCATAAACCTAGACCCATGGGGGCGGCATTTCTCGGTGGCCGCAGGCAAACACATTCTGCGGGTTTATGCGAATACCGACGAAACAGGCAGCGCCCGCATAAGGCTTCTCGATGATGCGACAGCCCCCGTGCGGGCGTTCGGCGAAGGCATAACCGGCACGCTCACCCCCGGAGAAGAGGCACTTCGCATCGCGATCGACGCAAAGGCGGGTCAGCGGATCGCCCTCGATTTCAATGAACTTTCGGGACAGAATACGTTTTATTCACCTTTGCTCTATGTTGTCGGCCCTGATGGCGCGGATACCGTGAGGACGGGCAACACCGGCACCGATACCTTTTTTGAGGCGGAGCGCGACGGACGGTACCTGATCATCCTCGACCCGCGCGAGGGGCAATCGGCCCCGATGACCTATGACCTGACGCTGCGTGATGCCACGCGGCGCACTGTGCCCTTGGAGGTCGGCGCACAGGTGGATGGCTCTTTACCGGTGATCTTTGGTGAGGTCGATCACAGTTTCACCCTTGCCGAAGGTGCGCTGCTCTACCTTGACGCCTTGAACAATGCGCCGGTGCGATGGACAGTGCTGGATGCGCAGGGCCTAGAACTGAGCCTTGGGACTGATCCCGATCTCGATGATTTCAACAATGATGCCCGGTTTTTCCGCCTTCCCCCCGGCGAGTATTTCCTGCGGCTCAGCCCGCGTGGAAACGCGACACCTGATTACAGCTTCGTGCTGCGGAATCTGTCCGCGAGCACGGAACTGCCGTTTGATCAGGATATCACGATCACGTCGGCAGGGGACGGCAACGCCATTGTGCGGCATTTCGATCTGGCCGGTCTTGAACAGGTTTATCTGGATGGCCGAAGCTATACCGGCGATGCCTATTGGATGCTTTTCGACCCACAGGGGAACCGGGTCAGCTGGGCATTTTTCCGCGATGACATGACGTATCTGACGCGTGTGCCGGGGCGCTACACATTGGTCATTGATGAGCGTGCAAACCGGGACGACGGATTTGAGACCACTTTTCGCGTGACAAAAGCCGTGCAGCGCAGCGCAGCCATGACGCCCGGCGTCGAAGTGTCTGGCACCATAACCAATCCGATGGATGAAGGGCGCCACACCTTCACGCTGACAAACCAGCAAATTTTCCGGTTCGACGGGCTGTCGGACAACCCCTCGTTACATTGGCGGATCGAACGTAACGGCCTGCCTTGGGTGGGTCCGGTCAACATGCGCAACGGCTCGTTCGTGCTGTCTCGGCTTGATCTGCCGCCCGGGGATTACGAGGTGGTCATCACTGCAAGCGGCAGTGCCACCGGGGATTATGCGTTCAATCTTATTCCCCATGCCGATGCGATTCCGCTAGCAGGTGACGTGTCCACCCCACTGATACGAACCCCCGGTCGCGAGGCGCGTCTTTTTACGTATTCCGGAACGTCGGGGCAGGTGATCGAGTTTGATGTTCTGTCACACTCGGGCAACAAGTCATTCGCGATATACGATCCGGACGGAAACAGGATCGTCTCGTTCAATTCATTGCGAGACGTTCCTGATATTCTCCTGCGCAAAACCGGCACCTATACCGTGATGGTATCTGGGTACGGCACCAATGCTCCGGATAGCGAAATCAGCTATGCGTTCGTCTTGCGCGAAACGGGTAACCAAGCGCCCGAGACGCTGACCGGCACACAGCTTACGGTTGGTGAGACAGTGTCGGGGACAATCCCCGATCCGGCGACCCCGCAGAGCTATGTCCTCACCCTGAATGAACCAACGCGAATTCTGATCGACGGCCAGACAAACCTGAACCAGGTAAACATCCGCGTGCATGACCGCTTTGGTCAGGTTGCCATCCGTCGCATCAATCAACAACTCTTTCAGCTGTATGACCGGGCCGATCAAATCGACGATACACACATTCTGGAGCTTGCAGCGGGCACTTATCGCTTTGATGTCGAGGCGACCTCGGGCAGCAGGCCCTATGCGTTCAGGCTGCTTGATGCCGATGCGGGGGCGTCCCTCACGCTTGGTGTGACAGAGACGGTCTTGCTCAGCCCCGGAAACGCGATGCAGGTGTTTACCATCGACGCGGTAGAGGGTGAGCATGTCGCGCTCGATATGGTTTCAGATGGGGATTTTCAGTATTATTCCGTCCTCGCGCCGGATGGCACAGAGCTTTCTGACCGGAATCTTCTTGAATTCGTCAGCTTTCAGGCCAGTCAAACCGGCCGTTATCTTCTGATCATCGACGGGCACGCGGGCAACAGCATGCCGCGCACCGTGTCGGTGACGCGCCTGTCAAACGCGGCGCAGACGATCGAACTGAATGACGTCGCGATGGTCGAGTTGCCGCGTCGCAGCGCGACGGATCGGTTCACCTTCACCTTGGATGAGACCAAGACGCTTTACCTCGATAATCGTTTTGTAAACACCAAGAGCATCAACTGGGCGATCCGCGACACCCAAGCGCGCGAGGTTGCCGGTGCGCGTATCGACAACGCCGGATCAAGGCTTTTCACATTGCCGCAGGGGACGTATGAGCTAAGCTATGTTGCCAGTCGAGATTTTGCGCCCTTCGGCGTGCGGCTTCTTGATCTGTCGGTTGGAACCCCGATCACGTTGGGCGACCCGATCATGGCAACCGAACCTGTCTCAAGCGACAGGCGTGTCTTTCACTTCGAAGGCAGGGTGGGACAGGAACTCATCCTCGATAGGCTGGCGGTCTCGACCCACAGCATTCAGGTTCAGCTTGTCTCGCCAGACGGGCGGGCAATGCCGGCACAAAGCATCGACGACCTGTCTCCGATGATACTGGATGCCACCGGCACGTGGCATCTGATTATTCTTCCGCCGCATGGTCGCGACGACCCGCTGACCTATGAGTTTCGCTTGTTCGAGCGTGTCGACGACACCCATATGCTCGACTTCGGGGTGCGCCGCAATGATACGCCGCCGGACGTGCGCGGCCGCCTGTTCTATAGCATGACGATGCCCGAGGCCGGAGAGGTCTATTTCGATGCGCTGCTCAATGATTCGGACGCATGGTGGGTCTTCAGGGACGCAATGGGTCGGCGGATCGGGGATGCATCGCGTTTCTCGACGGACGGGGGTGACATCTCGCGGCAGTTCCTTGCCGCCGGTGAATATACGCTCGAGGTTGCCAGATCAGATGATCAGATCACCGAACTTCCCTTCCGGCTTCTGAGGTTTGCCGAAACACCCCAGATCACGCCCGGCGCGCCGGTCGAGGTGCTTCTTGATCCGGGGTCGCTGACCCGTGCCTACAGGTTTGACGGCGAGGCGGGACAACGGTTCAAGATCGCGTTGGGGCAGGGCAGGGTCAGTAACGTAAGCTGGCGCCTGATCGCACCGGGCGGGCGGGAAATCTTTGCGGCGTCATCGGTGGCGGACCTTGATACGTTCTCGCTTGCGGGAGCGGGGGAATATGTCCTGCTGATCGAAGGGCGCGCTTTTCTGACCGATCCGGTGACCCTGAGCCTGAACCTCATCGAAACTCCGCGTCGCGCGGCGGCCCCGGCGAGTTCCGCATCACGCGACGCACCTGACCTGATTCCATCCAATGTCACGGTCGCAGCAGCCGGACCTGTGCAAGCGGGTAGCCCGCTGACAGTGTCATGGACCGTTACCAATGCGGGTGAGAGCAGCGCGATACCAGGCCGGGACCGGGTGATCCTGCGGCGCGTCGATACCGGCGAGATCGTGGGCGTACGCGTGACGTCGCCCGCTTCGGCGCTGCTCGGACCCGGCGACGCACTGACACGGCAAGCACAGCTCAGCCTTCCGTCCGGCGCGCTTGGCGCAGGGGATTTGGTGGCGGAGGTGGAACTCGATATCGCGAACGCGGTGAACGAAACATCGGGCGGGCTGGCGCGCGAAGCCAACAATCTCGCGTCGGTTTCGTTCGTCGCCTTGAATGATCAGCTGCCCGATCTCGTGGTCGAGAATATCCGTGCGGACCCAGCCGGCGGCTATGCGCCCGGCCAGACGGTGACCGTGCACTGGACGTTGCGCAATGCCGGAGAGGCCACCGTAACGCAGACCTTTGCCGATCAGGTGCGTATTCGCAATCTCAGCCAGTTCAGAGCGCCGACGATTGACCTGCAAAGCCTTGTCTATGATCCGGGCGCTGACGGAACCGTCCCGCCTAACGGCACGGTCGAACGCACGCTGACCTTCGTCTGGCCCGAGGGTCTTGCGGGAACGGGGCTCTTTGGTTTCGACGTCACCACCGACCTTGATCAACAAGTGCAGGAAGGCAATGACGCGGGAACCGCGGAGGATAACAATCAAACACAGTTTGACCTGATTTCGGCCCCCGACCTCACGGTCGCGGATCTCGCAATGGATGCTGATGAACCGCAGGCCGGGGATAGCGTGACCTTCTCCTGGACAGTGCGCAATACAGGCAACGCGGATGTTCCGGTGCCTTTCCGCACGCTTCTCGTTCTCAGGAATGAATCTGAACGGTCCACACTGTTAAACCAACGCATAGACTTCCCCGAGGAGGCCGGAACCGTTTTACCCGCCGGGGCCGAACGCCAGCGCAGTTTCACCGTTCAGCTTCCCGAAGGACGTCTGGGCGTCGGAAACATGCAGTTTCGGCTGTTTCTCGACAATGGCAGCGCGACATCGGTTATCGAAGTGAATGCCGATGGCGACGCCGAGAACAACAACGCAACCGTGTTGGACTTCGTCGCGCGGGAAAAGATCTATCCTGACCTTGTCGTTACGAACGCGCCCAGCGTGACGGGTGCGCCGGTGGCCGGTGGCGTCGTGCGTGTTGACTGGCGCACCAGCAACACAGGCGATGACCTGGCGGGCGCACGTACCGACCGCGTTGTTCTGAGTGTGGATGACACGTTCGGGAATGAAGACGACATTGTGCTGGGCTCGGTCGAGCGTGGGCAACTCGAGGCCGGTGCAAGCGACGCGGTCAGCCTTGATGTCACGCTGCCCGGTGATATTGAAGGCGCGTTCAGGCTTGCGATCATCACCGACAGCGCGGCCACGGTGATTGAGGGCGATAACGAGACGAACAACACAAGCCCCGCGCTACCACTGACGGTGACGGCGGGGGACGCGCCCGATCTGGTGGTCGAGGCTGTGGCAGGCCCCACAGCGGCAAGCTGGGGCGACGTGGTGCCGCTTTCGTGGCGGGTGGCCAACCAAGGCACGCAAGCCACAGATAGCGACTGGTCCGACCGGCTTTACCTCTCGCAGGATGCGGTGCTCGATGCCGGAGATACGCTCTTGGCCGAGGTATCGGCCCCGCGCGCACTTGCCCCCGGCCAAAGCTATACCAACACCACTGAGGTCACCGTGCCCGGCGGCTTGACCGGAGCGTGGCGTCTTATCGTGCTGACGGACGGCACCTCAATCCAGAACGAGGGCGGCAACGAAGGCAACAACGCGACCACCGGTCTTGAACCTGTCACGATCTCGGCGGCGCCGGCTGCAGATCTTGTCGTGTCAGAGGTTGAAGGCCCTGCCGAGGGATCGCCCGGCGACACCGCCACCGTTACTTGGCGTGTCGGCAATTCCGGCGAAGGCGACGCGCGCGCACCCTTCTCAGACAGGGTTTACCTGACCCAGAGCGGCGGCCTTGGGGGCGCGCGGCTTCTGGGGACATTCACCCATAACGTGGGGCTGGCCCCCGGTGAAACGGCCGATGCCTCGCTTGAGGTGACATTGCCCACGCTACCGGATGGCACGTGGCGTTTTCTCGTCCTCACCGACAGCGGCAACCAGATATTCGAGGCGGGGCGCGAAGAGAATTCTGCGCTTGACGATGATGTTTTCGGGCTGGCCACTCCCGACCTGACGGTTGCCAACCTTTCGGCCCCTGACACAGCCACCTCGGGCGAGGTTATCACCGTTGCCTGGACGGTCGAGAATACCGGCTTTGGCACCGCGATCGCGGGCCGGCGGGACAGGGTGCTTCTGTCCCGCGACGGGGTGGCGGACGGAACCGATATCGTGCTTCATACAAGTGCCGAGCGTGGCGCGCTCTTGGCCGGCAGCAGTGATAATCAGAGCGTTGATCTGCGCTTGCCCATCGACGTGCGGGGCGACTGGCAGGTCCTTGTGGTGGCCGATGCCACCGACCGTGTCGAGGAAAGAGCGGCCGAAGATAACAACGCTTTGGCCCGCGCACTGACCGTCGCTTTGACCGATCACTCCGATCTGGCGGTGAGCGAGGTCACCGCGCCGCCGCTCACCGTGGCCGACCCGGCGGTGATTCAGGTGGGATGGCGTGTCACCAATGTTTCCGATCAGCAAGGCGACGAATCCGGTTGGACCGATCAGGTGTGGGCCTCGCGTGATGAGGTGCTTGGGGATGCCGATGACATCCTGTTGGGCAGTTTCGCGCGCTCCGGTGCGTTGATGCCCGGCCAGAGCTATCTGCGATCTGAAGCGATCACGTTCCCCGGCGCGTTTTCTGACAGACTCAGGGTTTACGTGGTGGCTGACACCGTGGGCGATGTCTTCGAGGATGGTCAGACCGACAACAATCGGGGCGCGGTGCCGCATGAGGTCGATATAGCGAGAAAGCCCTATGCCGATCTCAAGGTCACCTCGATCGAGGCGGCGGGCGGGGCCTTGTCAGGCACCGATCTTTCGCTGTCTTGGACGGTCCGGAATGACGGTATCGGCGCGACCGACCTGTCTTCTTGGTCGGACAAGGTTGTCCTGTCACGCAATCCCGATGGGACAGGTAAGGTGGCCGAGGTGCCGTATACGCATCTTGGCGTTCTTCAGGTCGGCGACAGCTACCGGCGAACCGCGACGATCCGGGTGCCGGACGGTGTTGAGGGTCAGCTTTATGTCTCCGTGGAAACGGGCGGGCCTTACGAGTTCGTCTTTACGGATAACAACAGGTCCGATGCCGCGCCTGTCACGGTCACTCTTTCGCCGTCTCCGGACTTGCAAGTCACCGATATCGCCACGGTTGAGACCGCAGCCGAAGGCGCGGTGATCGACGTCGCATGGCGCGTGAGCAACGCCGGGGCGGCCGGCCTTGAGGGCTCATGGACCGACCGTCTTGTCCTCGTGCCGCTGGACACGTCCAAACCCTCGATAACGATCGGAACCTTCCTCAACACACGTTCGCTGGCAATTGGCGAAAGTTATCAACGAACCGAAAGATTCCGCCTTCCGGAGCGGATCGAAGGGGCCTATCGCCTCACGGTCGTGACCAATTTCAACCGCGGCATCTATGAGGAGGGCGCGGCGCGCGACAACAATACCGGCAGCGATGATCGCCCGATGACGGTCACGCTTGATCCGCGGCCCAATTTGCAGGTGGCTGCGGTCACGGTGGCCCCGTCGGTGAGTGCCGGGGGCTCTGTTCAAGCGACGTTCGAGATTATCAATCAGGGCGCGTTTTCAGCCACCGGCGAATGGCAGGATTCAGTCTATTTGTCGCTTGATGACAGGCTGAGTTCAGATGACGTGCTGATAAGCCGCACCGGCAACCCGCTGAGCCTTGAACCGGGTGAGCGCTATTCAGTCGTTTCGGATATAGGCACCGTGCCGCTACGTTGGTCGGGTGATGCCTATGTGATCGTCTCGGCGGACAGCAACGCGCGCGTGGATGAATATCCGTTCGACAACGACAATCAGCGCAGCGCGAAATTCGGCGTGAGCGCGCTGCCGCGTCCAGACCTTGTGACCGATGCGGTCGTGGCCCCCGCGCAGGCGGTGCATGGTTCGGAAATAGAAGTCCGCTACCGGGTAACGAACAAAGGGCAGGGTGACACGCTTGATGATACGTGGCGTGACACGATTTGGATCGCGCGCGACCCGCGTCGGCCCAACACGTCCGCCTTTGCCGATGTCGAGGGAGCGGATTTTCTCAAGGGCAACTCGGCCCGCCTTCTGGCCACTGTCACCCATCGCGGCGGATTGGCCAAGGATGACAGCTATGAGATGACAGTGCGGGTGCGCATCCCGTCCGATCTACCCTCGGGGCAGTATTTCATCACCCCTTGGTCCGACAGCTATGACGTGGTGGCCGAAGACACTCTGGCCATCAATATCAATCCCGATGATCCCAACGAGCTTGACAACAACAACTACAAGGGTCGTGCGATCGATATCTTGGGGTATACGCCGGTTCGTCCTGATTTGGTGGTTTCGGATGTGTCCTCGGATGGGCCGGTGCGGGCCGGGCTGGATCAGTTGCGTGTCTCTTGGCGTGTGACGAACGATGGCCTTGTCGACACACCGGATGGCGGATGGGTGGACCGCGTTTACCTGAGCAACCGCGAGACCCTTGGTGCGCCGGGCGAAACGCTCTGGCATCTCGGCGATGTCCGGCGCGACGCGGGCATCGCTCCTGACGGGTATTACGACGCGGCACAGAGTTTCGATCTGCCGCCATCTGCCGCAGGGACGTTCGTTCATGTGATCACCGACGCCTCTGTGCGCGGACGGCAGGCGGTCGTCGAGGATGACGAAACCAACAATCGGGGTTCGGGTACCGCGGATGTCAGCAACGCACCCTCGGACCTGCGGGTGATCGCCGTCAGCGCGTCGGAGGGGGCTCAATCCGGTGAGCCCGTCACGGTGACCTGGACGGTGCAAAATGTGGGCGGCGACCTTTGGGAGGGCACCCAGTACTGGCGCGACGCCGTTTGGCTTTCTCGTGATGCGGTCTTTGATAGAAACCGCGCGACTTTGCTGGGGCAGGTGATCCACAATGCGGGGGCAGGGCTGAAAAACGGCGCGAGCTATACCGAGAGCGCGACACTGACCCTGCCGCCGGGAACAACCGGGGATTACTTCTTGCATGTGGCTACCGACGTGGCCAGGTTTGGCGCCTTACCCAAGTCCGAGCAGATTTCCGGGGTAATCGGTAACGCCGCCAGCTTTTATGAATCGAGCGTCTTTGAAGATGACAGCGACCCGACCGGTAATTTCGGACGCGGGGTGCTGGATGTCACCTATGCAGAACCCGACCTGAAGATCACAGAGTTGACGGTCCCGCCCGAGGCAAGCAGCGGGGGGGCGGTCGAGATACGCTATAGCGTGCTCAATGACGGCAGCCGGGCCACCCGTGAAACACTTTGGTATGATCGTATCTTTCTTTCGGTCGACGGCGCGCTTGACCGGCAGGATCACTTGATCGGCGAGGTGCGGCACGTCGGTGCGCTTGATGTTGGCGACACCTATGATCAAACGATCAATGTGGACTTGCCGCTGGGGATCGAAGGTGACTTTACGATCTTTGTCGAAACCGACGCCACGTCGGATGAAGGCGGATCGTATCAGCCCTCGACGATCCGCGCCGGACTTCGCGGGTTGCGCGCCACTTCGGACGAGGTGCCGGAGTTCGCGGATGAGGGCAACAACACCGCCACAGCACAGATCAGCGTGACACGAGCGGACACCGCCGATCTGACAGTCAGTGCCTTGAATATCCCGCAACGCGCCGTCACCGGTCAGCCAATGACGGTGAGTTATGCGATTCGCAACGGTGGTGCGCGTTCCACGGGCGGAGGCTGGCGCGATCTGGTCTATCTGTCGCGCGATGAGTCGCTTGATCCGCGCACCGATTTCTTCCTCGGATTTCATGATCATCAGACCCCGCTGGAATCAGGTGAACTTCGCGAGATCGATCTCGCGACACGGCTGCCCAAGGGATTGTCAGGCAGCTACTTCGTGTTTGTCCTGAGCGATCCGGTTTCGGACAGATCCCCCTCGGGCCGCGTTTTTGAGGATGGCGCTGATGAAAACATCCGCGCCTCCGCGCAACCGCTCCTGATCGAACAGGAACCCCCCGCCGATCTGATTGCGCGTGACGTAAGCATCGCGGGCGGGCGGGCGCCGGGCGATACGGTGACGGTAAACTGGACCGTCACGAACCAGTCCGCAGCCGAAGCCAAGGGCCGCTGGAGCGATGCGGTCTATCTGTCGCGGGACGGCAGCTGGGATATCGGGGACACGTTTCTGGGACGGTTCAACCATTCCGACGGGCTTGCCCCGGGTGCAAGCTATGAGGCGCAGATCGAGGCCGCGTTACCGATCCTTGCCGATGGCGCGTGGCGCGTTCTGGTGCGCACCGATGCGCGCGACGAGGTGAACGAAGCAGCTTTTGAGGCCAATAACACCACGGCGGGCGCAGCCCCCATTTCAGTCGAAAGCCCGCTGCTTCCACTCGGGATTGCGCGGACAGTCACGCTTGATGGGGCAGAGGAACGGCTCTATCGCATCGAGGTGCCCGCCGGTGAAACACTGCGTGTCTCGCTCACGGGTGGTGATCCGAACGTGCCGAACGAGATTTTCCTTCGGGCCGGATCGCCGCCCACCCAGTCACATTTCGACGCAGCGCACGGTTCGGTTTTCGGCACGCGAAAAGACGCGGTCATTTCCTCCACCGAGGCGGGCACCTATTATGTCCTTGTTCGCAGTTTCGGAGGCGACGGTGCCGCGCTGGAAACTGACCACACGCTGCGCGCCGACATTCTGCCGTTTCAGATCACTGAGGTCACACCAGATCAGGGCGGATCGGCCCGCTTCGTGACGATGAGCATCGAAGGCGCGGGCATCCTGCCCGGCGCCGTCGCCAAGCTTAGCCGCCCGGGCGTCGCGGAGTTCCTTCCCGTTTCGGTCAAACGCGTCGACGCGACCCGCCTGATCGCGACCTTCGACCTCAAGGGCGCCGCCCACGGGCTTTACGATGTGATCGTCGTGAATGCGGACGGAGAGGAGGCGATCCTGCCTTACCGCTATCTTGTGGAGCGTCAGGTCGAGCGCGATGTGACCGTGGGTCTGGGCGGTCCGCGCGTGGTGCCCGCAGGACAGGCCGGCCGCTATTCGGTGGTGGTGGACAGCCT
This sequence comes from Roseovarius sp. E0-M6, assembly GCF_037083845.1. Classification (NCBI taxonomy): domain Bacteria; kingdom Pseudomonadati; phylum Pseudomonadota; class Alphaproteobacteria; order Rhodobacterales; family Roseobacteraceae; genus Roseovarius; species Roseovarius sp. E0-M6. The sequence goes on from NZ_JBAPLA010000001.1 coordinate 865,560, forward strand.
GACCAATGTCGACACCCCCTATGTGCATTTCGCGTTCGGCGCCCCCGAGATGGGTAGCAACGATTTTGCGTATGGCCTTCCGTTCCTGAGTTTCGCCACAAATCTGGGAGATGGTTCGGATAACCCGGCCGACGGGCTGAGCGGGACACAATCGCCTGTGAACCTTGGCGGACAGCTTCTTGCGCCGGGGTATGCGTTTGATCTTCAGGCCGAGGGACAGGCTCAACTCAGTTTTGCGGTGCAGACCTATCCCGGCCTTCAGGCGCTGATCGACCGCGATTTCGAAGGCATCAAATCCTATCTTTACACCCGCTTCCCGGATCTGGCCGAGGCGGATGCGCTAGGGGCCGGGGTCGACGCGCTGGAAGCTGTGGACCCCCTCATTCATGAGATTTTCACCAATCCGGCCTTCGAAGTCATATCAGGTGACCTACCTTGGTATCTTCCCTTTCAGTTCAATGTTGTGGCCGCGGCCACGCCGATGACGCGAGAAGAGTTTGTGGCGGCCCAGCGAACCGAGGCCGAGAAACTGCGGCAGGCGGTGCTTTCCGATGCCGAGGCGACACCTTCCTTGCAGACGCTGGCTGCGGATGCTGACATGTGGACCGACGGGTTTCTTGCCGCGCTGGAACAGGCGGGCCTTCTGCGAGAGGCGACAGACGCACCTCCGGTCTTCGAACGTCCGAGGGTCACGAGCCTTGTCGCGCAACTCAGCCAAGGCTTGCTTTTGGGACCTGCCGGTGACGACATCAGAAGCACGGGCGATCTGGTGGATTTCTATGCCAAGGTGCGGGAGTGGTATGGTGACACCCCCGGTGAACCCGCGCCGATCGCACGCTTTGACGTGCGGCAACCGCCTCAAGGCCTCCCCTACGAAGTCCCTGTGCCGGAGCTTCCGGGCTTTGAACAATTTGATCTTGCGCTTGAGCGGCCTACCACCTTCACGGCGTTTAACGTCTTTTCCCCATGGTTGGGCGAAGGCGCGATCGAACTTCCGGATTTTGGCTCCGATGCCACTACCGGTGTGCTTGAGGATCTTGATCTTGATCGGTTCCGCGAGATTGCGGGCGTTGCCGATGACACCGGCACCGCGACCATGCGGGGCCCGTTGGGCGCGGGTGACGACAACTGGGTGCCGGGCGACGCGAGCTTGCCCTACGAAATCGAGGTCACACTCAATGAAGCCAGCCCGAGGCCCGCGCGCGAACTGCGTATCATCACAACGCTGGACGACGCGTTGGAGGCGCGCAGCTTTCAGTTGGGCGGGCTGACCCTTGGCGATCTGAGCATCGAGGTGCCCGCCGGGCGGCTTGTCTATCAAACCGAGATTGATCTGACCGCCACGCGTGGCTTTGTCCTGCGTGCCTCTGCTGGGATCGACCTAGAAAGCCGCACCGCCACATGGCTTCTCCAGGCCATAGATGCAAACACCGGTGAGCTGCTTGAGGGGGACGATCCGAGTGGTCTGTTGCGCCCCGGTGAGACAGGCGCGGTGCGCTACCGGGTGACTGCCGATGAGGACGCGGCCAACAGTGCGACGATCACCGCCACGGCACGGGTGATCCTCGATGTGTCGGCCCCCGAGGATACGGTGCCGATCACGACGCGGATCGACCAAACCGCGCCGGAAACCTCCTACACCGTCACTCGCATCCCCGGAACAGATGATTACCGTGTCGATTGGACCGCGCAGGATAATGGGTCAGGCGTCCGCGACGCGCATATCTATGCGTCGCTGGATGGCGGCAATTACCGGATCGTGGCCCGGGCCGAGCAAACCGGCCAATTCGTCTATTCGGCCCCGCCCGGCGCAGCGGTGGATATCCTTGTCCTTGCGCGTGATCTTTCCGGCAATCGCGACACGCCGCCGGCAGGCATAGGCGCCGATGGCGATCTGGCCGATACGCCGGTCAACCTCGGAGGTTCGGACGTTGATCAAACCACGGCTGCCACACCGCTTCCTCCGGCGGAGCCCACGCAAACCACCCCGCAGAATGCGCTTTTCCTTGAGACTCTCGACGCGGTGCCCGCCACCATTTCGCCACTACGCCCCGGCGCATTTGCAACGGCGGTCGCCCCCTTCGCCTTCGAGGCGCTGGTTGACGGGTTGACGGGAAGCCAAGGTGGCATTGGCGCGCTGGCGGTTCTGGGGCTTGCGGATGGCAGCATTCTATATTCAGGCGGGCCGGACCGCGCTTGGCTCTATCGTCTTGATGCGCAAGGGCAGGGCGGAGAAGAGCCTTTGGCCCGCCTCGACGTGCCTCTCTACGATCTTGCCCTCGCGCCTGATGGCAGGCTCTGGGCAACAAGTGGTGGGGGCGCGCTGCTTGAGCTTGATGCCGTGACAGGCGACATCCTCGATCGATACGGTGACGGGATCACACAATCGGTGGCAGTGTCGCGGAATGGGGCGATCTATGTTTCGACGGGCGACGGCATCGCCCGGTTCGACCCAGAAAGCGGCACCTTTACCGCCTTTGCCGAAACCCGCGTGGACGATCTGGCATTTGCACCGGACGGCGCACTTTGGGGGACAAGCTGGCCTGACCGGGGTCGGGTGCTGCGCTTTGATACCACGGGCCGCGCCGAGGTAGTGGCCTCCCTCGATGCGCCGGTCGACTCGTTGGCGTTCGGGGTCACGGGCACCGAGTTCGCGGGTCTGGCACTCCTTACTTCGGTGCGCAGCGGAACCGCCGATGACGGTCTGTCGCGGATATTCGCCCTTGATCTGGCCTCGCACGAGGTGGTGAGTGTGGCCGCCGCCATGCTCCGCGCCGAGGGGATCACCGCGCTGAACGATGGTCGTGTCGTCGTGGCGCATGGCGAAGGGCTTGATGTCCTGCGGCCCCTTTATACCCCTCAGGTCGTGGCGAGCACCCTTGAGGATGGTGAAATAACATCGCGCCCGGTCGCAAGCTTTTCGCTCCGGTTCGATGACGACATGGCAACATCGGGCCCGGGATCAGTTCTCGACCCGGTGAACTTCGCCCTTATCGACGGAAATGGCGAAATCCTTCCGATAACGGAACTCGGCTATGACCCCGCAATGCGGGAGGTGACGCTGCGGTTTGCAGCTTTGCCGCGTGGTGTCTACGCGCTCAGCGTTTCTGCGGATGTCCGTAGTGCGCGGGGTGTCGCGCTCGGAGTGCCGCACACCGTGGAATTCACGCGGCTTGACGATGTAACGGCAAACGTGCGGATTGAATATCGTGACACGCGATTTGATCGCGCCACCGGGGTCGCAACCTATGAAGTGATCGTCACGAATACCGGCACGCGCCCTCTTGGTGCGCCCTTGCAGCTTACGCTTGATGCAAATGACCCCACTGGCAACGGCACCCCGCTTCTGGGGCAACGCGCGAACGATATCTGGCTGATAGACCTCACACCCGGTCTGGGTGAAGACGGACTTCTTCTTCCGGATGAAAGTGCCACGGCGTTGGCGGTTTCCCTTCTGCTGGACCCCGGACAAAGGGCGGCCTTCGCTCATGGCGTGCGCATTCTGCCCGGATCGAACACCAAGCCTGTGATCCTTGAGGATTTCCCGACCGATGCGGTGGTCGGCATTCCCTATTGCCATCAACTGACTGCGGCCGATCTGGAAGGCGACCCGGTGGGTTTCGTTCTGGTGAGCGGGCCCGAGGGCATGACGCTTGACCCCGAGACCGGTCAGATCGATTGGACGCCCGATGCGAATGCGGCCGCTCTGACACCCGTTGTTGTGCGCGTCTATGACGAGGCCGGCGGCTTTGGTGAGGCGACATGGGACATCACGATCTCAGAGGGGCTGAATACCGCCCCTGTGGTCGAAGCCCCCAACAGCCTGATCGAGCTTTCCGAAGGCGAGGAGATGCGGCTGCCGATTGTGGCCTTCGATGTTGATCTAGATCGGCTTTTGTATTTTGCCGACAACCTTCCCGATGGCGCCTTCCTCGATCATGCTACGCAAGAGCTTGTCTGGACACCGCGCGCCGGACAGCGCGGGCTTTATCAAGGAGTGACGATCGGCGCGAGTGATGGCGCGATACAGACGACCCAGAGCTTTGATATCCGCGTTGTCCCGGGCGATCAGCCTCCGATCGTGGCAACCCCTTTGACCATCGAGGCCCGCGAAGGCGATCCGTTGCGCATCCCGCTGACCGCCGCAGACCCCGAAGGGGAAACATTACGCTTCAGCGCCCCCTTCCTGCCTGCGGGTGCCGAGCTTGACACCGAAGCTGGCGTGCTCGAATGGACGCCGTCCTATACACAGCGCGGCATTTACGAACTGCCGGTCGATATCTCCGATGGCCGAAAAACAACGCGCATCGTTCTCAAGATCGACGTGGCGAACGCCAATGGTGCGCCGGTCCTTGCCGGGTTCGACGACTGGCGCCTGACCGAGGGGCAGGCGCTTTTCTTCCGCACCGATGCGTTCGACCCTGACAATCCTGATTACGTCTTGCCGGAACGAAATGCGGCGGGTGAGTTGCTGGATTACGAAGGCTCACAGCGGCGCAGCGTAACCTATGAGATGACGGACCTTCCCGAGGGCGCGCAATACGATCCCGGCACGGGGCAGTTCACCTGGCAGACGACTTTTGACGATGCTGGGCGCTATGTGATGCGCCTGACTGTCACCGATGACGGGGATGGCACCGGTCTCTCGGAAGTGCGCGAGATCGACATAGCGATCACCGTGGATGACCTCAACAGACCGCCTGAATTGCCGGACCTGCCCAATCGTAGTGTGACCGGAGGGGAGGTGCTCGAGATCCCGCTGAGCTCGGTCGACCCCGATGGCAACCTTTTGCGGTTCACCGCCACGGCCACGCGTGCCGCGGGTGCGGACCAGATCGACCTTGATCCGACCCCTGTTCCCCTTGATGGAAGCGCGCCTTTCGGCACCTTGCTGACTGATCCCGATACCGGCGCGGTCAGCCTGCGCCTGACACCGCGAGAGATTGATCGCGGGGACTGGCGTATTGATCTCGCGGTTGAGGATGATGGAAACGGCGTGGCTGAAAATGCCCGGAGTGATCAAGGAAGCTTCATTCTCAGCGTTGAAGCTGGAAACCTTGGCCCCACGCTCAGGCCCGTGGCAGGGCTAACCGCGGTCGCAGGGGAAGAACTGGCTTTCGAATTCAATGCCAACGATGTCGATCGCGATCCTCTGACCTTCGGGATTGAAGGGCTTCCCGACGGAGCCGTGCTTGAAGCGGGGGCGGGATATGGCCGCGCGATCCTTCGCTGGACACCCGGTGCAACAGATATAGGGCGCCACTCCGCAACCCTCACCGTCACCGATAGCGGGGCAGGGGTGCCCGCCAACGCACTCAGTGATACTATGGGGCTCGATGTCGTCGTGCGCGCCGCAAACGGGGCTCCGATCCTGCAACCGGTGGGTGAGATCGAGGTCGCCGAGGGCGCCACACTCGCGCTTCAACTGGCCGCTGCTGATCCCGATGCCGACCCACTCACGTGGTCGGCCACCAACTTGCCGGCAGGGGCCACGCTCGATCCGTTGAGCGGTATTCTGAATTTCACACCCCACAGCTTTCAGGCGGGAACATACGAAGACATCGTAATTTCAGTTACGGACGGGCTGGCCACGGCGTCGGAAACCGTCACCATGGTGGTGACGAATACAAACCGCGCCCCCGTCTTCGTGCCCACACCGCCGCAATCGGGCCGCGAGGATGACGCGCTAAGGTTTCGCCTTCTGGCGGGGGACATTGACGGCGACGGCCTGCTCTTCGAGCCGGTCTCGGCCTTGCCACCGGGGGCCACCCTGAACGAGGTGACCGGTGAATTCCAATGGACACCCGACTTCACCCAAGCCGGCGATTACTCACTCAAACTGAGGGTGCGTGATGCAGCGGGCGCAACCAGTGAGCAAGACGTAGACCTGCGCATCCGCAATCAGAACCGGCTTCCCGCGCTTGAGCTTCAACACCGGGCGGTCGTTCTGGGCGAAGAGCTTCAGGTTGAGCTTTCGGCCACGGACCCCGATGCCGATGACACGCTTGTCCTGTCCGTGGAAAACCTACCCGAAACAGCAGATTTCGATCCCGCGACGAACATGTTGATCTTCCGCCCGGAGGCCGGTGACCTTGGGGACAATGTTATCCGGGTTTCGGTCTTCGATGGTTCGGATGTGGTAAGCCGGACAATGGTGCTGCGTGTCACGCGCGCCCCGGTGCTGCCTGTCGCAGTGCTCGAGGTGACACCACGCTTTCCGGCACAACCCGGTCAGACGGTAACGCTGTCGGCGGCGGGGGCGGGCTTTGTTCCGGTGACAGGTTTTCGCCTGATCATCGACGGGGAGGAGGTGGCACTTGATCATCTCAGGCGCGCAAGCTTCGTGCCCGATGCGCCCGGCCGGGTCAGCGCGGTTCTGGAAGTCACGGATGCAGATGGCCGTGTGGGGCGTGTGGAACGAACCATCGCTGTACGCGACACCGCAGACCGCGCCGCGCCCAGTATCACTCTGACTGTTGAAGACGGCGAGGTTCTGAGCGCCGGAGCCGTTATCGGTTCGGTCCAAGATCCAAGTCTTGATCACTGGCGCGCGGTTCTTGTGCCATCCGGTGGTGGTCCCGCGATCGAACTTGGCGAAGGTCGCGAAGAAGTTGAAAATGGCCCCTTGGGCATGATTCAGCCCGGCCTTATGAGTTCGGGGTTCTATACGCTGCGGATCGAGGCCGAGGATGTTGCGGGGCTGCGCAGCATCGTGGAACGTCAGGTCGAAATCCTGCCTGCGGCCTCGGCCACCTTGCGCCGCTCCGAGCTTGAGGCCAGCGTGGAACTGGGTGAGACCACGCTTGATCTGATGCGGATCTATGATGCGCGCGATGCCGCCCGCGATGGTGATTTTGGCATGGGCTGGCGTGCGGGTTGGACCGATCTGGCATTCGATGCCGGGCCAGCGGGGGGGGCGGGCCACGCCCTGCAAGAAGGCACCCGGGTGCATCTTACGGCACCCGACGGCACGCGGCTCGTCTTTGCTGCACGTTTCGAGGTAACGCGCATCGCGGGCTTTGAACGTGTCACGCTCGCCTTCGAAAGCGACACTGCGGGATATGACCTGAAACATGATGGTCCGCTCTTGATGACTTCGGAAGGGGGCCTCTACTCCGAGGTTTCGGGTCTTCCCTACACGCCCTTTGGCCGCGGCGGGGCGGTGCTGACGCTCACCATGCCTGACGGCAGCCAATGGTCAAGCGATGGCACCGGCGCGGTGAAAACCATCAAGAAGGACGGCGTGCGCCTCCTGGTATCCGACAGCGGGGTGATCGCTCCCGACGGAAGCACGGTTCAGGTGGTTACGAACCCTCTGGGCGGAATTGCCGGCTTGGCTCTTCCTGATGGCACACGACGCATCTATCTTTATGACGATGCCGGGCAACTTTCATTCGCCGGTGGGTCCGGCGGACGATCGCCGGTGCTTTATGGGTATGAGACCGGCGCGCACGGTCGCCTTGTCACGGTGACAGGACCGGATGGCGCGCATTACAGTTATGATGCCTCGGGGGCGGTTACCACAACCGGTGCCGCGCATCACTTCGGCGCGTTGGCGCGCCCGGCCCCAAGGGATACGGTCTTGTCTTCTGGCGAGACCGAGACAATGACGCTCACGCTACGAGACAGCGAGCTCGCCTCGGCCAATGGGCGTGTCGTTCTTCGTGTTGCCGTCCAAGGCTCGGCACCGGCCCAAATTTTGCTTGATGACTCCACGCCTGTCTCGCTTGAGCGGGTCGGGGGCGAAAGCGTCGCTCTTTTCGTGGTCGAGCGCGCGGGCCTACACAAGCTTGATCTCTCGGCGGTAAGTAGCGGCTCTTATCGCGTCACGATCACGGCTGCCGGGGATATCGATGGCGACGGAGCGGTGAACGGGGCCGACCTTGGTCAACAGGATGCGACGCCCATGGACATAGATGGCGACGGGCGCGCCGATGCGGGCGACCGTGCCATCCTCTTGCAGAATTTCGGGTTCCTGCCCAATGCCGCGCCGGTCCTGACCCCCACGCCGCAGAAGACCTATACAGATTTGTCCATCGTCATTTCCCTCGCTCCGATGGCGCATGACCCTGAGGGTGACGCGATCTTTTACGATATCCTCGGCGCGGTCGGGGGCACGGCAGAGCTTAGCCCCGAGGGCAACGCGATCCGCTTTACGCCCGAAGCGGGCCGAACCGGGCCGGGGCGGATCATCCTGCGCGCCAGCGACGGCTATCGCTGGTCCGATGCGGAAACGCTTGCTGTCGACATATCGGGCGCGGCCCTCCAAGAGATCGGCTTCAGCCAGCGCACCCCAACCCTTGCCGACGGTCAGCGCACGGCGTTCGGGATCACCGGCACCTTCGCCGATGGTGGCAGCGTGGCCCTTCCCGAGGGATATATAACCGTTAAGTTCGCAGATCCGACCATTGCACGCCTGCGCCCGGGTCAGATCGAAGGCTTGAGCGACGGCTACAGCTTGCTTCGCGCGACGCGGGGCGCCGTGACTGCGGCCACTGTCGTGCGCGTCGGCAAGCAAAGCCAGTATGACCAGAGCCTGATCACCTATGGCACCGATGTCTATCCCGATGCTGTCACACTCAGCCCCGGTGCAGAACGGCAACTGCTTCTCTTTGACCCGTTCGAGGAGAATGTGATCCAGACACGCGGCGACGAGGTTTTGAAATTCGTGGTGAACGGGAATGTTGTCGAGGTGACCCCGGATGGGCGGATCATCGGCAAGGCACCCGGTGAAACAATTGCGCAGGTGATTTACCGCGCGACAGAACTCCTTGTGCCGGTGCGCGTGCAGGCCCCAGTTGTGGGCGATGCGGTGCCGGTGGGTCGCGCGGGCGGTATCGTTGAAAACGCCGATGGGTATCAGGTGGCCATCGCCGAGGGCGCGTTGCCGCGTGATACAAACGTGACCATCACGACATTGGAGCAAGACGACATAGGCCTGCCGCCCCTCCCCGAGGAGGAAGGGTTCACCCCCGGGGGGGCGTTCCGCCTCGAAACCGGGGACGCCCCGATGCGGGTGCCGGCGCAATTCGCCATTCCCACCGATCTCGCGCCCGGCTCGCGGATCGTGTTCTACCGCATAACCGACCTGATGACCGCGGATGGGCCCGTGCGTGGCTATCAGGAGGTTGAGACCGGAATTGTCGGGGCGGACGGTATGGCACGCACGTCCTCGCCGCCGCATGACGGGATTCAAGGTGAGGGGGATTACAACTTCTTTGGGATCGACGACGCCAAGATCCGTCAGATCGGTCAGAAAACCACAGTCGTCGCCAAGGGCCTCAAAGACGTGGTTCAAACCAGCGCCTTTGTTGCTGGTGCGGCGGGCGGGGCTTTCATTGGCGCCCTCAGTGCGAGCGGTAAGATCAACCTCAATGTGCCGCGAAGTGTCGGCAGCCTGATCACCAGTGTCCTGAACGCGGATACGTTCGAATATATCGGTGAGAAGATCGTCGAAGTCGTCTCCGATATCGGTGATTTCGTGACGTCCATTGTGGGCAGTGCAGCCGCGAATACGCTCGGCGGAACGCAACCGATCATCACCGGGACGACGGCTCTTCTCGTAACCGAGAGCGAGGACACGGCTGTGGTTGATCCGCGCCTTGAAATTCGTGGCTTACGGCTGGCACAACCCGCGACATCCTCACTTCCGCTGCCCAGTTGGGTGGTGTTCGGCGATTTCGACATTGATGAGCTTCAGGCCAAAATGCTCGACGCGGGGCAGGCCGAGCCCGATACAGTGCTGCGGGCCGCCGCAGGGGGTGGCATTGCCGTGCGGGCCGAGTTTCGGCGCGAAGGTAGCGACGACATCCTGACAGTGCGGCCACCGCGCGACGTGGCCGTGTCGAACCTGCGAGTCGTGCGTCCTTACCTTTCAGCGCAGGATTTCGTGACGGCGCCGAGCCCCACTGAATATAGCCTTGGCGCTGCTCCCGGCGGTGGCTACAAGGATGTCGCATGGGACGTCTCGGAGCCGGTTATCCTGCGGGGGCGCGCAGGCGATACCTTCGTTGCGGTCGAGCGCGGAATCACCCAACCCGAAGGTGCCGAAGTCGCGACGGTTAAGGGCAAGCTGGATCAGCTCGTCGTGATCCGCGAAAAGGCGGACGATTTCGGCATACCGCGGCCCTCGCTCGTGGCTCGTATCCCGATTGGCCATCTTGACGGAGCAGGTGAGCCGATCGAAGACATGCCTACGACGCGCCCGGACCGCGTGGTGATGACATCGGATCGCTCACGCCTCTATGTCGGGCTCAGCGGGGCGGGCGGCATCGCGGTTGTGGATGCGGTTCTCTATCGTCAGATCGACGTGGGCTCCGCCGACGATGATGTAACAAGCTTTATCAAGATCGATGGCGCACAAATCGGCGAGGTCATCCTCGACCGTGGCGACGACTTCCTGATCGCAACCGACCGCGCTGCGGGCGTGCTCTATTTCATCGGCATCAACCCCGACGACACCGAGACGTATCATAAGGTCTCGTCCCGGAAACTCGATCTTGACTGGCCGATCACCGGCGCCACGCTCACCCCTGATTTTACCCAGCTTGTGGTCTCTCAAAGTGACCGTGGCGATGCGCAGGGCGGCAATGGTCGCGTAGCCATTTTTGACCTTGCCGCGGTGCAGGCGGCAGATGAAGCGGTGCAACCTATCTTCGAGATCGGCCCGCGCGGAACCTCGAACGGGGCATTCCTGCGCAATCCGGCAAATGTCCAAACCCGGATCGACACCGCCACGAATGAGGTGAAGCTGATCATTCTGGACGGGGGCAGGCAAACCGCTACAGGTGACAGCACCGGCGCCTACAACGGCACTATCGTGGTTGTAGGTCGTGACGTGAAAGAGCCAGAAAACTGGTCTCATCAGTCCAACGTGTCTTTCAACTTCCCGCTCGGGGCGGATCACGATTCCGGCAGCGACCCGTTTTCGATCGCCGATCCCACCGACATCGTCTTTAGCCGCGATGGCGCAACCGCCTATGTCATCGGCCAAAGGCGCTTTGACACGCGTTTCGTCGAGCGGAACCCGAACGCCGTCGAGAACAATCCAACCCCGCGCTATCGCTTCAACCTGGCGGGCACCAACGTCGCGATCATCAAGAACCTGCTGTCAGACCCCAAAGCCGATGGCGGCGCGAAAACACCAACTGTCGTCGCAGCCACTCGCGGCATACCCGAAAGCTGGGGTACCGACCTTGGCCTCTCTGCGGATGGATCACGGCTCTTCATGTCGGGCGGGCGGCAAGGCATTGTTCTGGCCTATGATCTGAAAGCGATCGAGGATCATCTTGAGGCAAACAAGGGCGATCCGGATTATTATGACCATCCTATCGACGATCTGAACGGAGCAGGAACCCCCCTCGCAACCAGTGGACCGCGGCGCTCGATCAACACCGACATCGATGTGCGTGGCGGGTTTGGTCTCTTTGATCGCACGCGCTTTGATGGTGGCGGTGGCGGAGCCGAGCCGATCTATTTGGGCGCGTTCGAAGGAAACAATCCGGTAGGAACACCTTCGCGTTGGGCCCCCATTGTGACCGGTGGCATCACCGGAGGCGTGGCCGAGGGCCGCACCAGCATCAATCTCAATGTCGAAACCAACGGACCGCTTGAAGTCTCGGCCGGGACGGGTGCCATAGACTTGCCGGATTATAGCAAGGCCGGAACCGGTGAGACGCTCGAATTCCTCTTCGATCTGACCAATCTCGACGAACTGGTCGAGATGGTCTTTACGCTCTCCGTCGCGGCCCCCGGCGAAGGGCTTTACATCACAGATTCCTCCGATGCGGAACGCAAGGCGATCAGCAATCTTGGCTACATCGACAGCCGTCTCGATGGCACGCAACTGACCGAGCTGCCTGTTGAAGGCAACCGCAACCGTATCTTTACAAAACGCATGAGCGGCGCGGAGTTACGCGCGCAATTTCCTGATGGAAAGGTCCGGGTCGCATTACCGAGTGACACCGTGCTCACTGCGGGGCAACAATATTTCTGGGGTGTTCAGACGGTGCTTCAGGGCTCGAATAACGACCCCTCGAACCCTTCGGTCGAGGCAAGCCTCGTGATCAGACCGCAAAAGCCCAAGACAGGCGACCGTTATGCGGGGGTCACTGTCGTCACCCACGGCTTTAGCGCGCCGCTGCTGGGCCCCGAGGCGACCGAAACGTCGGTTTTCGGGCTTGCGCAGGCCATTGCGGACGCGGGCGACGGGGTGGTTATGGTCTACGATCCCGGTGTCGAGTCAACCGACCGCCGCCGCGTTGGCAACTGGGTTCAGGTGGGCGGCGCGGGCAAATCGGCGACGGATGCCAATTCGCTTGTTCTGGTGGGCGATTGGATCGACGCGAGCAGCATCAATGACACCGGCTTTGCCGAGGCGGCGGCGGACACCTTCTATGCCGAGATGATCGATCTGGATGACCGGCTCTCGGGCCTGTTGGCCTCTCCGCTTCATTTCATCGGGCAGGATCGCGGTGCCTCGGTCAATTCCGAGATTGTGCAACGGCTTCTGGCCTTCGAGGGCGAGGACAAGCTGGGTGATATTCATGTCACCACGATCGACCCCGGGGGCGTTCAGCCGCAGATGAAGGTGCCGCTCTCGGGTTTCCTGACAACGGTACAGGACATGTCGAACCTCGTGTCGGTAGGCTTCTTCGCCTACGGCGTCTTTCAGACTTACCTCTCGGTTCAGTCCCTTGGGACCGCTAGCCCGGTTGCGGTGCCCGCCGCCGCCGCGGCGTTCCGCAACGCCAAGCTTGCGGCGGATTTTGCCACCAAGGCCGAAAAGGCCAATACTGCCGTCACACGGCTGGGCTTCAACACGATCGACTTCACGAACTTCCAGGACCCGAAGGTCGTCAACTGGAAAGGTGTGGGTTTCGCCGACAATTACTATCAACAAGCCGTTGATCCCAAGCGCGCCTGGTCGTTCACATGGCGCGGGGCCCCAGTCAAAACTGCGGACATCAATTTTAACCTCACCGGGCTGCCCGGCTTTTTCGAGGATGACAACGTCCCCAATATCTCGATCGGCGATCAACTTGGTCTCGGGGTGGGCACCCTGAACGCGCGTGCGGTCGGATGGTATTTGGGCACTACAAACCTCAATGCCGATACATTCCCGGGTGTAGGTAATTCCCCGGATCAGATCTGGCGCCGCGTGTCCGACCGGTTCGTGGATACCAAGACCGCCTTTCCCCCGGCCGAAAAGCTATGGGAGAGCGTCGGAAAACTCGCACGTTATTACAATGATACCGCCGCCCCGCGCTTCAAGGATGTGGCCGAAAGCAGCGCAGGCTTCGATGGCAACACCAAGAGCTGGTATGTCGCAAGAGAGTTCGAGCAAAGCCCGCTGCGCGCCCGCACCAACGCCATAGCCAAGCTTGATGAACGTGCATGGGAAGGCGTCGGTACGGGCTGGTTCTATTCGACCCTCGGAGGTGGCAGCGCCCTTCAGAGCAAAATCAACAAGACCAACCGTGACAAGTATGATCCCGAGAAAGTCGACAACTCGGCTCAACCGGGCCAGACCGAGGTGATCGAGGACGTCTTCAATGGTGACTTCGACAGCACGGTGCGCCCGCTCTACGGTCGTGCCCCGATCCCGGGTCGCAGCGCCTATGAGATCGCCGGCTGGTCGTTCCACGGCGGTGGCATAGGCGATCTTGACCGGCCCACGCGCCTACCGGGTTACTACGACGGTGCCACGTTGGGGCAGGGTATTCCCTTTCCAAATCTCAACGCGATCCGGGCGAAGCCATCCTTCGATAAGTTCAAGGCGACGCTCCCGCCCAAGTTCTTTGCAGATCCGGGAAAAACCATTCTTACCGAGACTGCCAGCAACGCTTGGAAGCTGATCGAATTCCTTGCAGGCGAGGTGTTTGCCACGGGTCAAAGCTCAAAGATCGTTGATCAACTGAGCAAGGCGCAGGTCACGGACCTGCCCGAGTTGCTGCTGGATTTCGTCAAGACCAGCACACTCAAGGTCAAGGATTTCGTATTCGGCGGCGGTGCGATGGACGTCCTGCGCGAACTTCAACAGGCCTTTTTGACCGAAGGCGGCCGCCTGTTCAGTATTGATCCGCCTGCCAAAGGCAGCGTGCTGAGTGCGGTGATCGACTCGACCCTTGAGCAGGGCAAGGAAATTTTTAAAGACGGTGAAGAGGATCTCGCGCTCAAGGAATGGCTCGGCCTTCAGCAACGGAATGTGAGCAAGACTGACGTGGCCGGCAAGGGTCTTAAGTTCCTGCGCGACGAACTGATCAAGCGCATTCCCAAGGTGCTCAAATTCATTCAGGCCAATCTTGTGGACTACAGTTTCGACCTTCAGCCGGGCCGCAGTCTTGTGCACAATACGATGCGCTTTCCTGAGGGTAAGGATCTGTTGGGTCTGGACCTTGCGTGGTATCCCCGGCTCGCTCTTGGCGATGACGCCGCCCCCACAGACAGCACCCTCAGGGTCTATGCAAATGTCGCCGGCACCAATTATGAACTTCTGCCCGAAGTGGACGGGGCCGCCACCGGCACGGGCACTGAGCTCACTCCCCAACGGGTCATGTTCAAAGTGCCCGACGAGGTGATCGGCGACGTCGGACGCCTTTTCCTTGTGGTCGACAAGGCCAGTGGCGCCGCGCCCAGCCCGTTCATCAGTGCCGATGTGGACAACATCAGCTTCAATGGCGCGGTGGCCTTCTCGGACAGTCACGGGGACGAGCAAGACCTTAACATTTTCTTCAGTGATGAAGGTCAATCGCTGACCAATGCCGACGGGGTAGATGCCCTGTTCGTCTCTCAGGAAACCGGAACGGGCATCGACCGCCACGAACTTGAGATAGAGAACCGGAACGAGGCCGCAATCACACTGGAGGTGACGATCCCGGCCAACGATTTCCTGACCATCAGTGCGGTTGAAGGCACATGGCGCGGCCCGGGCGGGTTGCTCGCCGATGCGCCGATCGACATGCGTGACGGGGCGAGCGAGGTGAAACTCACGTTGTTGCTGCCAGCGGGCAAAACCGCCAAGCTCGGACTGTCGGCTTCGGTGGAAAAAGAGCGACTCGAAGAACTTCTGGGTGTTGATGGCCTTTCCCTGCTGACCGGCAGGATGGACATCCACTATGATATTCAGGGCAAACCGCAATCTTACGACACGACCGCCAACCTCTTTTATCTTCTGGACGCGGGCGATAGCGCGGCCAATGACGGTGTCATCGGGCTTGCCGACACCAAAAGCGGAACCCGCCGCGAGATCGTCGTTCCCGTGCGCGGCGTATTGGGCGAAATCGCCGCATTGGACGCCGACATCGTCGATTCTCGCCGCAATGAATGGTTGGGCGTGACAAGTGATCCGGAGAGGATCACGCTCGGCTTTGCTCCGACCGGCATTGCGGCAGTGCCAGGCAAACAGCCGATCCTCGAGGATAGCGGCACTCTACGATTGTTTTGGCAAGACAATGAGTTGAGCCGATATGACATTGAGGGGCGTGGCACGGCGGCACAGGTCATCAACCTTGATACCGAAGGTCTGCGCGCGGCGTTGAAGGCACAGTTGCAAGCTATGCGCGAGCAGGAAACACAAGAAAGCGACAGCGACGAGGCGGGTTTTTCGGCGCTGTTCGAAGGGCTGACCGATACGCAGTGGAGCATGGTCGCGGACGAGATTTTCGACCGGGTTCAGACCATGTTGGCCCCGGCAGGCGAGGGCGCGTTCCTTCCCACGCGGACGGCCGAGGGCGCCGTTACCTGGGTGCTGAGCCAAGGCGAAGAAGGGCTGACAGATCTGCCCGTGGAGACTTCCGAGGCCGAGAAGGCCGCCGCCGATACGCAAGAGGCGGTAGACGAGGCGCTGGACGAGCAGAGCGCGCGGGTAGAGGCGCCGAAGTCCGATTTCGAGAAAGCCGCGGCTGAACTGGAAGGGATTTTCGTGGCCGATCCCGAAGATCACGCCGAACTTGCGATCTTGGCCGAAGAATTCGGCAGATTCTCCAGCGACGCGCTGTCACGGGTCGAGACGATCAAGGACAACGCCACAGAGATCGGCGCCGAGATCGCAAATGTCATCGGCGCGTTGGAAGGCGATACCGAGGCATTTGCAAAGCTGGGTGCACCGGTGGCCACTGCGGTCGCCAATGTGGCGCAGGACGCCGACAGTGTCGAACCCTCGATGACCGAATTGCTTGACCGCCAAGTGGCGCTGATCGCCGAGGCCCAAGCCGTTGCGGAGAGCCCTGAGCAACTCGGCCTTCTCAATCAGCTCCAAGCCACGCTGGACAGGATCGACGGCGGTGCGCAGAACGTGCTTGCCTCGCTCGGGAGTGTCGGCCTTATGCAAGGCAAGGGCTTCCAGCCGAGACCGGAGCTTGGCGATGCCGTCAATAGCGGCATGGCGCAAATGTTGAATGGCTTAAAACAGGCCGGAACCAACAATGGCGGTAGTGGGCTACTGGGCGGCGTCCTCAAGAATGTCTCGGACCTGCTGGGCGACGGGCTGGGCAACCAATTCGATGACGCCTTTAAGGGCATCATCAGCGAAAATCAGGGCTTGCTGAGCGGCCTCAATGGGGTGTTCGGCGAAAACGAGGGGCTGCTGAACCAGATTGGTCAACTTTTCGGTGATAAAGTTCCGACGCCACTTACCCAGGAAGTCCAGACATCGCTTGGCGGGTTGAAAAACCTGATGAACCGACTTGGCACAAGTTTCGGTGAGATGAACCAAAACCTGCAAGGTGTCATGGCGGCCACGGCAAAGTCTGAAGACAGTTTCAGGGATTTGGGGGCCAAGGCGATGACCTTGGGCAACGATCTTATCTTTGAGGCTGATGGTGTCGAAACACAGGTGCTAGCCGCGGAAGCAGCGCATATGTCGGCGGCAAGTATCGGACGCAATGGAGATAACATTGAGGCCGCCGAAGCGATGGCCGAGAGCGTTTCAGGTGAGTTCAGTGCCAGTCAAGATTCCATCAGCGAGATACGCACACGTGGCGGCGGGCTGATTCAGGGTGGCCAGAACCTGCTCGATGCTTTGCCTGGTCTATTGCAGGGCGGCTCCGACCTGATCGAGGGCCTGATCCGGGCCCCTGGCGGCACAGATGCTGGCGACGGCTCCAGCGGCACTGGGCTGCTGGGCGGCATCGGTAATCTCTTCGACAACCTGACGCCACATCTGGATGGACTGGCGGGCAACCTCACCAAGTTGAATCAGACCGGCACCGCGCAGATCGAAACCGCAAGCGGCTCGCAAAGCGGGTTGGGCAAAATGCTGGACGGCATCGCTGACCTCTTTGAGAAAGTGGGGCAAAGCCCGCTGATGACATCTTTGGCACAAGACGAAGGCGGCTCCGGGAATGGCGGGCTGGGCGGTGTGCTCGCCAATATCGGCGGAGAAAACCAGGTGATCGGTTCGAACCTCGCAAAGCGGCTGGTGGAGGCTCTGGGTTTTGAAGAATCACCGACCGCGCCCAAGCCTTCAGGCGGTGGTGGCGGGCTTTTCAACAGCGGGGCCCTTTTGAAGGTGCTGAGCAAAGAGCTTCAGATCGACAATCCGTTCTCCGCGCTGAAGCTTAAAACCGAAGAGATGCGCGACACTCTTTCCGGTGCTATTCGCAAGACCGGCGAAATGATGCAGCTTCTTGAGACCACCGGGCCGGACGGCCCGATCCCCGCCGGCATTTTCGATCTGTTGCAAGGTGCAATGCAGGACGCGGGCACGGGCAAAGCCTGGTTCAGCGAGGCTGAGACGATCAACCGCAACCTTGGCGGGATGCTTGGGTCTCTTTTCCCCAAAGCGTCCCAGAGCGTCTCCGGCTCCCTTGGTGCCCTTAGCCAAAAAGTGGGTGAGTTGTTCGAAACACAGCAATCGGCCATGAGCGGGCTGGGCGCGATATTCGACGGGATCGCGCGTGATGGCGGCAGTATGCTGGACATGCTGGCGGCGGGCGAAGCGCCGCCCGAAGGGTTCAAGCGCACGCTGGCAGGCAAGCTGATCGATCAGGACGCCGCTTGGGGGCGGACCGAGGCGCAACTGGGCCTGACCGAGACGCAGCTCACCAGCATCAAAGACGCCGCCGAAACCGCGGGACTGGGCGCAGATGGCGCGCTAGCGGCACTCGATGGCTCGCTTTCGGGCGTGCTGACCGAAGTCGCCACCCAAGGCACTACGTTCGCAGATGCGTCGGCCAGCGTGCGTGATGTGGCCGAGCGTATCGCGGCGCTTGTTCCGGGTGACAGCGCCGGGGTCGAAGCACTCCGCACCGAACTTCAGGAGAGTATCGCCGCCGCCAAAACCGAGGCCGAGGCGACGCGCCAAAAGGTAGAGGAGGCCACCGAGGAGACCAAAGAATCTCTCAACGAGCTTGAGGCCGAGGCTGCCGAAATAACCGATGCCACCCGGCTGGGCTTCGCCAGCTTCGATTTCACGCCGCTCAATCCCGGGCCGCCCGACAATATTGAGCCCGCGGCCGATCTCGACAAATTGCTGCGCAGCGACGTTGACGATCTTCTGACCAAGACGCAGCAACGTTTCCGCCTTGATGCGCTTTTCAACGCCGACCACGCCGAGGACCGGGTGGTGATCGACACCTCCGCCTTGTTCGATGCGCTGCGGGCACGGGCCAGTGCCGAGGGTGAGGAGTTTGATGCCATTGGCGCCTTTGCCGAAACCGTCGCGTGGACCTACGCGCACGAGCTTGCCCACACGCTCGGCCTGCCTGATCTTTACGATGCACAAACCGGCAAGGAACTGGACGGCGCGGGGTTGATGGGCGTGCGGGGAGAATTCGCCCAGACCGACGCACAGAAAGACGTGATCCGGTTCGCCTCGGACGTGCCGGACGCGGGCGATATAGTCGAAGTGACCGGCGTTCTGGACATGCTGCGCGTGGCGCGCGACGCGGGCGTGATGGACCGCGGAAACCGCACTGACAGCGATTATTTGCTGGCCCCCCCGACCGGCGCACGCCCGCTGACCACCACCGGCTGGCACGTGCTGGGCGACGTAAATGAAGGGCCCACTGACGGCATAGAACTGCGCGAAGGCGGTGGCAGCCGCACTGCGGCCTATCGCAGTTTCGTGATTCCGCCCGGCGCAACGACCTTCAGCTTCACCCTGCATACACAGTTGGTTGACGAGCGCGGCGCACCTCCCGATGCGATCGAACTCGCGCTGCTCGACGCTCTTGGCAACGCCATCACGGTTCTTCCGGGGCTGAGCAACACCGATGCCGCGCTCAACCTTCAGGCCAACGGCACGTTGCGCAATGCGCCCGAACTCACCATAGCCCCTGCGACTGGGGGCCAACGCGACTTCACAAGCCGCCGCGTCACACTTGATCTGACCCGGCTTACGGTCGGTGCGCGCCTTGCGCTTTCGCTTGATTTGCTCGGGTTCGGCTCTGAGACCTCCCGGGTAATGGCGGATGGGTTTGCCTTTGATGTCCCCAGCGTTGAAAACAATACACCGCCGCGCCTGACCAGCGGAGCAAACGTGACGCTCGATGAGGATGGCGCGGCCCTTGTCGATCTCCGGACACTTGTCACGGATGCCGAAGGCGATGCGCTCAACTATGAAATCACGAGCCCGCCGGCACGCGGCACGCTCGATCCGGTTGAACCGGGTGTCTGGCGCTATAAACCGGCACCGGATTTCAATGGCACTGATGGTCTTCTCTTCACGGCAAGCGATGGTGTTTTCCGTCCGCTCCCAGTGCTGTTGAACCTTGTCGTGCGGCCTCAGAATGACGCGCCCACGATGACGCCCGAGCGAACGGAAACCGCGAGCGAAGGTGATACGATCCTGCTTCAGGTGCAGGCGGTCGACCCTGACGGCGATACCTTGGCCTATTCGCTTGAGACTGCGGTCGAGGGCGCTGTTTTGACCGGTGAAGGTGCACTGACCTGGACAGTGCCTGACGGGCCTGCAACGGGTATTTTCCGGCTGCTGGCCGATGACGGCCAAGGGGGCACCGCAAGACAGACCCTTCGGGTTGTGGCCGTGAACGCCGCACCGGCAATCCGTCTGAACGCGCCCGCCGAGGCCGTGGTCGAAACCGAGGCGCGGCTCTCCCTCACCATTGCGGATCCGGGCGATGATCCCACTGGGCCGGTGACGGTGGACTGGGGCGATGGGACGACCGAAACCCTGCCAGCGCACACAACAGCCTTGTCCCATGTCTATGACAGGCTGGGAAATTTCCAGATCACGGTCAGCGCCGCTGATGACGACGGCGCAACGGGCAGCGCCACGGCTCGGATCAACATCGTGACGCCGGGCCTGCGTGTGACCTCGCTCACCTCGGGGGCGTGGGGTGTCAACGTGCGGTTCAATGAGCCCGTGGATACCGGGCTTCCCAACCCCTATCGGCTTGGCGGTGACACGGGTGAACCTATCGACGTGCTGCTCCTCGATGAAACGGGGGAGGTCGTGCGCGGCTCGCTCGTGCCCGATTCCGATGCGCGCGGCTTTACCTTCATCGCGAGTGACCCGGGCCTCGCGCCGGGAACATACCGCCTGCGCCTGACTGGCGATACGCTGGGCTGGAGGAGCAAGTGGGATCTTCTTGAAACCGGCCCCGATGGATACGAAGAGCGAAGCTTCACGGTGGCCGAGGCGGCGGTGCGCCTCAAAGTCGACCACGCCATTCAGACCCCCGGAGAGCCGCTTGGCCCGCAGGGCAGGGGGCTTTCGGTGGTCATGAGCCAATCGGGCGGCTTGCGCTCGATCGTTTTGCGCGCGGAGTGGGATGCCGACATGATGAGCATGACCGGCCTCACCTCTGGGCTGAGCGGTGTCAGGGTCTCGCGCGTGGATACTGGAACGACGATACCGGGCTCGGGCCTCTGGCGGCTTGACTTCGATACACCGCCGGATGCGGGCGAGATCAAGCTTGGCGACCTGATGGGCCGAATGCACAGCACGGCGGCCTATGGATCACAAGGTGCACCATTGCGCCTGAGCGCGGTCGAGATAAACGGCGTGGCCACGGCTTCGGAACGGGCGGCTGGTATACGCGCGTTCCGCAGCGCGCCTGCTATGTCCGCCGCCTCGGGTCAATCGCTCACCCTCGCGGCCCTCCGGGGTGATGCCGATGGTGACGGTCAGCGTACCGGCGCCGATGCCGCGATCTTTGCAGAGCTTCCTCGTGACGACCTGACCGGGCTTGATGCGTGGCGGCTTACGGATCCCAATCTTCTGCGCCCGTTACCGGGCATGGGACTGGTGACAGACCCTGACATTGACCTTATCTCGGCGTCAGGGCGCAGGGCGGGAACAGGTTTCGATCCCTTTTCGCCAACGCCACCAAGGCTCGGAGAGGTGACTGCAACCGGGTCCGCGCTCGCGCTTTTCGACAACGGGACACAGAGCGATGCGGGTGAGAGCGATCGGCTCTATTATCTAAGCTACAGCCGCCCAACCGAGATCTGTCTTGTCGATCAGGGTATCTCCGCCGATCACAACGGTGCGATCTCTGCCGGACTTTGCTTTGAAGGCGAGCCGCGCGCCTTGAATGATCCCGATCAGCTCTGGCGCCTCAGCGGACTGCGCGAGCTTACCGCCGATGAGCAGGGAGAAGACGCCGAGAGACATGAGCAGATGCCGCAAATGTCCTCGGGCGCATTCTGTTTCGCAGGGACAGCACCCGACGACATGGAAGAGGGGGCCGTGTTCGGCCTGACCGCACGTCCCGCCGAAGAAAGACTGCGCAGCCTTGCCGATGGCGAAGGGCCACCGCCGCAACATCTTATGTGCTTTGAAAAGGTTACACAGGAACCCACCACGCTTGAGCCACAGCCCAATCCGCCCGAAGCGGAACAAGAGGCCAAAGCGACCCCGACGCCATCGCAGAACAACGCTCATCTGACGCCCTTTACGGCGCTTGCCCTCATCAGTGCCGTTGCGTCCACCGCTCCGCGAGACATGCAACGCAGGAAAAATCGCCGCCATGCTATCCTCTTGGATGATGACAAAGCGAATCAGGCGGCCCCATGACGAATAAGGATGATCCGGAGACACACCAACCCGGCACCAATGCACAGGAACGACGCGTCCGGCTCGACACCAGCCGGATGAAAAGCTCGTATTGCAATGTCTGCAACGCGACCAGTACACGCGAAGAAGTGGTGCTCAATTTCGGCCTCAATCAATCATGGGATCGCAGCGACGGTGATCTCGAGATTGAAATTCAGCACCGCGTCATCATGAGTCCGCATGCCGCGCGCAAGCTGAAGGATGTGCTTGACGAGTTGATCGACAGCTACGAATCCCGCCACGGCCCGTTGCAGGAGTAGCGACCCAGTGGAAGGGCGCACCGAACATCGGGAAGACGGCGTGACCGACTCGGAAGAGATGGGCGCACGCGCTGAGCCCGCAGATCCATGGCGCGCGTTTCTCGAACCCGGTGATGGTGCCGATTTTCTCGCAGGGTGGCTCTCTATCGCTTGTGGCCGGATCGAACATACCTCGGGCGCGGTTCTCTTCTTGCGGGGCGATGGAGGGCGTCTTGGCCCGGTGGCGCTGTGGAAGGTGGAGCCGGCCGCAATCAGTGATTTCGCCGTGATGGCCGAGGCGCTTTTGCGACAGCCCGAACCGCTGGTCGATCGTGGCGAGGGGCGCAGCCTTCTGGGATATCCGATCGAAACCGGCGGTGACGTGCAGGGCGTCCTTGTTCTGGCCCTCTTAAGACACCCAAGCGGGGCCTCGTTGCGCCGCCTCATGCGCGAGCTTCACTGGGCCTGCGGCTGGATCGAGGCGCGGCTCATGCAAGGGCAGGCGCGGTTGGGCCGCAAACAGGCCGAGAGCGCGCGTCTCGTGACCGCGCTTCTGGCGGCCTGCGGTGAACACGAACGGTTCGATGGTGCGGCGCTCGCATTGGTGAATGCCATTCCGGACCTGACCGGTTTCGATGGCGCGGCGCTTGGGATGCGACGTGGTGGGCGTGTCCGTCTTGAGGCGATGTCGCGCGCGGCATCATTCGGTCGGCGTGCAGAGCGAACCCGCGCCTATGAGGCCGCCATGGACGAGGCGGTGGCGCAGGCCGAGGTGGTCGCCTGGCCCGAGCGCCCCGATGGCCGCCGGGTCATCGACGCGGCCCACCGCAGTCTTGCGGGCGATCTGGGGGCGGGGGTTCTCGTGTCTGCACCACTGAGCGTTCATGGGAAGACCGTGGGTGTGCTCACGTTGGAAAAATCCCGCGGAAGCGAGGAAACCGTGCGCCTGGGTGCAGATACTCTCGACGAATTGCGCCTTGTCACGGCCGCCTTGGCATCGCTCCTCAAGGCCAAGCATGACGAGCGTCGGCTGATCTCGGGGCGGCTGCGCCATTGGGTCGGTCGGGGCGGCAGCGCGATATTGGGCCGGCGTCCTGCGATCTCCCTCGCCGCGATCATGCTTGTCGTGGCGCTTGTGCTGCCATTCTTCGTTCCTGCGGACCTTCGCGTGCGGGCCGCGGCCACCGTCGAAGGACGAACCCAACAGGCGGCTGTAGCGCCAGTTGACGGCTTCATCGCCGAAGCGCCGGTCCGCGCCGGCGAAGAGGTCGTGTCGGGGGATGTGATAGCACGGCTCGACAATCGCGATCTGAAACTGGAAGCAGCCGCCGCAGAGGCCCGAACCGCCGAGGCGCGCCAATCTCTGCGCGAAGCTCTGGCGAAAGGTGATCGCGGCGCTGCGGCCGTCGCCAACGCCGATCTGGCCGAAGCACACGCCACGGCCGATCTGGTCAAAGCGCGGCTTGACAGATTGATCATACGGGCGCCGATAGACGGGCTTGTTGTCTCGGGCGATCTCAGTCAGCGCATTGGCTCACCTGTAAGTCGCGGAGATGTGCTTTTCGAAATCGCTGAGCAAGCGGGTTGGAAACTTCGCATCGACGTGAGTGAATACGATCTGGCCCTTGTCGAACCGGGGCAGACCGGTCACGCGGTCTTGTCAGGGATGTCGGACATTCCCATCGCTTTCGATGTCTTGACGATCGCGTCGGTGTCTGACCCGGCGGAAGGCGAAAACCGGTTTCGCGTCGAGGCGCGTATCACCCAAGCTCCCCCGGCGCTTCGCCCCGGACTTGAGGGTGTGGCGAAAATCGTGGCCGGCCAAACCACGCTGGCCAATGCTTGGCTGCGCGGCACCAGAGTTCGTCTTCGTCTCCTTCTGTGGAGGTTCCTGCCGTGAGCGATGCGCATTCCTCCTCCGACTGGTATCGCATCAGCGAAGCGCGGCCGCGTCTGCGCCGAGATGTGCGGGTGATCCGGCATATGTATCTCGGCCAACCCTGGTATATCCTGTCAAACCGAACGGGCACAAAGGTTCACAGGCTGACCGCCGCGGCGCAAGAGGTTGCCGGACGTCTCGCCGGGCGCAACTCGGTCGAGGAAATCTGGCTTGAGTTGTCTGATAAACTGGGCCAGTCCGCCCCCTCTCAGGACGAGATCATCCGCCTGCTGTCACAGCTACATCAATCCGACCTGCTTGAAGCGACCGAAACGCCGCTCCTGTCGGACATGCTCGAACGTCGCGACAAGGATCGTTTGCAAATCTGGCGAAAGCTGCTGCTCAATCCGTTGTCCGTGACCGTGCCGATGATCGACCCGGATCGCCCGCTGCGCGCCCTGTGCGCCGCCATGTCACTTATCCCGCGCGCAATCTGGTGGCTGGTGCCACTGCTGATTGTCGCGATTGCGTTGGCGCTTCTGCCGGTTCACTGGCGCGCACTGACCGATCGCGGACTCGAAGGATTCCTCGACCTCGAGAACCTTGCCCTGATCGCGCTCATTTACCCGGTCGTGAAGGCTTTTCATGAGATCGGCCATGGCGTGGCCGTGCGGGCCCGTGGTGGCGAAGTGCATGAGATGGGGCTGATGTTCATCGCCTTTTATCCAATCCCCTATGTCGAGGCGTCGGCGGCACTTGTCTTTCCATCGAAATGGGACCGCGCGGCAGTTGCGGGCGCGGGTGTCGCGGTCGAATTGGTCATTGCCAGCCTTGCCTTTCTGCTCTGGATCGGTGTCGAGCCGGGCACGGCGCGGACAATCCTGTTCAACACGATGGTCATTTCTGGCCTCTCGACACTTGCGGTCAATGGCAATCCGCTCCTGAAATTCGACGGCTACCATGTGCTGTGCGACCTGATTGAAATCCCGAATCTCGGCAAACGCGGCAATGAATGGTGGGGCGAGATGACACGGGTGCATCTGCTCGGCACTGATGAAAGGGCGCGAACACGGATGCAGACCACCGGCTGGGAGCGCCTTTGGTTCATCTTTTATCCGCCTGCGGCCTTTGCCTATCGCGTGTTCATCTCGTTGACGATCGCGCTTTTCGTGGCGACAACCTACCGGCTTGTCGGCGTGGCGCTGGCGCTTTGGTCAATGACGCTCATGCTTCTCTGGCCTATGGCCAAGACGGCACACAAGGCTGTAACCGATCCCCGGATACGGGCCGCCGGGGCGCGTGCGGTGGCCGGGGCAGGGGGGATGGCGGCGGTCGCCCTTTTCGCCCTTTTTCTCGTGCCCCTGCCTCACTACGCTGTTGTTCAGGGCGTCACTTGGCTTCCGTCCGAGGCCGTTCTGCGCGCGCCTCAGGCAGGCCATATCGTAACGGTGGCTGCACAAGACGGCGCCATGGTCACTGCCGGTGCGCCGCTCCTGTCGCTGGACGCCCCCGAGCTTGCGGCCGAGCAAAGGGTCAGCGCCGCGCGGTTGGAGCGCGCTCAGGCACAGTATAATGTCGCGCGTGTCGCAGGTGAGGCCGAGGCGGCACAATACCGGCAACGTGTAGACGAGGCGCGCACGGCCTTGGCCGATGCGCGCGCGCGGCTGTCCGAACTTGAGATGCGCGCGCCTCTGACCGGTCACCTTGATCTGCCGGGTCAGACAGTGCCGAAAGGTCAATTCGTGACACGCGGTGCTCAGATTGGTCACATCCTACCGGGCACGCCCCCCGTGATCCGCATGGCCGTGCCGCAGGACTATGTTAACATGATACGGGACGATCTTCGTGGCATCGACGTGCGCTTTGCATCGCACCCCGCAATCGAACACGGCGCCCGCATTCTGCGCGAAGTGCCTGCGGGACGCGACATTCTGCCGTCCCGCGTGCTCGCGATCGAGGGCGGTGGGCCGTTCGCCACCGTTCCTTCCGACGATGGTACCACGCGAAGCGTGACACGCATCTTTCAGTTTGATCTTGGCCTGCATGATGGCGCCGCGCCGCCGGTTTACGGGCTGCGGGCGCATGTGCGCCTGCGCTTTTCTCCCAAGCCACTCGCGGTGCGCGTGGGCCGCTCCATCAGATCCTTGTTCCTGAGCACGTTCGATGTTTGACGGCGCGCGGCCTTGGACGATCTCGGACCGTGCCGACGGGGCCGAGCCCGAGCGCCGCCCGATACCGCCCAGACGCACCGACGAGGTGGTGCAGGCTGCACTGTCGCATCTGCGCCGCGCCACGCGTCCTCCGGGCCTGCGGGCGCGTTGGGAAACACGGCGTATCATTCGCGAAGGGCGGAGCCTTGCCACCCTTGACGATAACGCGCTTGTCCGACTGGTGCGGACACAGGCTCCGCTACTTCTGGACCGTGGGTTTCGCGGACGTCCTTTGCGGATTGCCGCCGCCGGTATTCGCGAAATGACCCGCCGCAAGCTTGGTCTTCTCCATCATCCGGTGCAGATCACCGCCGGCCTGGCCTTGTTGCGCGGTCAGATCGTGGAAATGGCGACCGGGGAGGGCAAGACGATCACCGCCCTACTTCCGGCCATTCTCGTGGCGCTGACTGGGACGCCGGTGCATGTTGTCACGGTAAACCGCTATCTTGCGGCGCGCGACGCCGAAACGCTCGCGCCCGTGCTCGGGGCGTTTGGCCTGAGCCACGGGGTCATTACCGACGAAACAGAACACCATTTGCGCCCCGCCATCTATGACAGCGATGTGGTCTTTTCGACGAATTCCGACATCGCTTTCGATTATCTGCGCGACCGCATCGCCCACGGCGCCGACCGTTCTTTGCTGGCCGTCATGGCGCGGCGCGTTCTGGCCAAAGGCGGCGCGCGCGACAATCGGCGGATCCTGACCCGCGGTCTCGGTTTTGCCATCGTGGACGAAGTCGACTCGATCCTCATCGACGAAGCCCAGACCCCACTGATCATAACGTCGGAACGACCCGGCGGAGATGCCGAGCGCGCAGGTGAGGACCAGATGCTCGCACTTGCCTCGACATTGGAGGAGGGGCGCGACTACCGTTTAGACCGAAAGGCGCGCCGCATTCGCCTTCTGCCGGGTGCCGACGACATTCTTAACGGAATTGTTCCCAGCGATCCCCGCCTTATTCCGGACCTCGCGCGCCGTGAGGCCCTGACACAGGCGCTCTCCGCCCTGCATCTCTATCAGCGCGATGAACACTATATTCTGACCGATGACGGCCTTGCCATCGTCGATGAATTCACCGGACGGGTCATGCCAGACCGTCAATGGCAAAGCGGGCTGCACCAGATGATCGAAGCCAAGGAACGTGTAGAGCGGTCGGGACAGCGCGTAACCCTTGCACAAATCACCTATCAGATGTTTTTCGGCCGCTATCTTTGGTTCTCCGGCATGACCGGCACCGCAACCGAGGTGGCCCGAGAACTCCGCCTTAGTCACGGCAGGGCGGTCATAAGGCTGCCAACGAACAGGCGTGTGCGACGACGCCTTGCACGGACCCGGCTCTTTGGCACCGCCGATCGCAAATGGCAGGCGATCACCCGCGACGTGCGTCGCATCACAGCCCAAGGTCGTCCGGTTCTTGTCGGGACGCGCTCGGTCGCGGCCTCCGAACTCATCGCCGCTCGGCTCAGGGCCGCCGGATGTGACCCCGTGGTTCTAAGCGCCCGTCAGGATGCCGACGAAGCCGCCATCGTGTCCCGCGCAGGCGAGGCCGGACGAATCACCGTTGCAACGAACATGGCCGGTCGCGGCACCGACATTCCGATTGCTCCCGATATCGAGGCCCGCGGCGGCTTGCATGTCATTCTGACCGAATTTCACAGTTCCGCACGGATTGATCGACAACTGATCGGACGGGCAGGACGGCAAGGACAGCGCGGTTCCGCGGCCGCTTATGTCTCCCTCGAAGATCCGCTTTTTCAGGATATGACGCCCGGACTTGCGCGCGCGATGGCTTGGCTCAGCCTGCGATGGTCCGGCCGCTTGCCCGCACCATTGGCCGAGCTTTTGCGCAATGTCTCACAAATGCGCTCAGAGCGGCGTGGACGACGAAGACGATCAGATACCGTGAAGCGGGCGCGCAAACAGGAAAAAGCACTGGGATTTCGACCGGACAATATTTGAACAGTAAAACTATGTATATCAGCCAGATAGGAGATATATCTAAAGCGATTAGTTCAAATTCGGATGCCTATATTATTTACATAATACTGATTATGCGCCTTTAAGGTGCTCGATTTTGAAACCAACCAAAGCCCCCGATTTTCGCACGCTCCCCCGGCTTCCAGCCTAGCGCGGTGGCGCGCCACTATAGGTCGTGCGATACAGAAGCCGCCGGTATCCATCATAATCGTTGGTGGCATAATGCAGCGTCGCCCGGTTGTCCCAGATCACAACATCTCCCGCGCTCCACTTGTGCCGCATGGAAAAATCGGGCCGTGTCGCGTGCTTGTAGATCTGTTCCAGAAACGGTCGGCTATGCTCTTCTGTCATCCCGTCGAAACGCGTCGTGTAGATCGGGTTGAGAAAAAGCATTCTTTGCCCGGTTTCCGGATCGGTCACCACGGAGGGATGCGCGATCTCGCGGTCTGCATCAGGGTCTCCACGGCTCATCTTGACCGAGGAATTGGCGCGTGCGCTTTCGGGCGGCGCGAACTTGACGCCATAAGGTTTTCCGACATGGATCGCGCTGCGCGTATCCACCAGATCCCTGAGATGGCCGGGCAAGGACGCATAGGCCGTGACCTGACAGGACCAGGCGGTGTCACCGCCAAACGGGGGTATCTCAACGGCATTGAGAACCGAGCCTGCCGGCGGGTTGGGCAGAAAGCTGAAATCGGAATGCCATTCTCCGCCAAAGACGCCGGTATTACGCTCGTCCGCCTCCTTGAGAACCGCGATCACATTCGGATCGCTCTCGATTGGCGTCACATATGGTAGCTGCATCGGTGCGCCAAAGACCTTGGTCAACGCCGCCTGTTGTTCATGGGTCATATGCTGATTCGGCAGGACCAGAACACGATGCTCTGCCAATGCCGCCCGTAGAAAAGCCGCCGACGCATCGTCTGTTACGTCACCCGGATGAAACCCATGGACCACCCCACCAAGATGTCCTGTCAGCTTTTCAACCTCTGCCATGCCTTTCACCCCTTTTCTTGTCCCATGAGTCGCCCGGACCATGAACCGCCGTTCCAGTCATGGCAATGCCCCCGACTAGAAAAGCAGGGCGGCCCAAGTGTTGACCGCCCTGCCCCCTTGTCCTGCGCCCTCAAGCGATCAGAAAAACGCCTGAAGCCCGGTCTGCGCCCGCCCGAGGATCAGCGCATGAACATCATGCGTGCCCTCGTAGGTGTTCACTGTCTCAAGGTTCATCATGTGACGAATAACCTGATATTCCTCGGAAATTCCGTTGCCGCCGTGCATGTCGCGCGCCATCCGCCCGATCTCAAGTGCCTTACCGCAATTGTTGCGTTTGATCAGGCTGATCATCTCGGGCGCCGCATTCGCGTCATCCATCAACCGCCCGACCCTCAGCGCGGCCTGAAGGCCCAACGTGATCTCGGTCTGCATATTGGCAAGCTTGAGCTGGAAGATCTGCGTCTGCGCCAGCGGCCTGCGGAACTGGTGCCGGTCAAGCCCATATTGACGCGCCGCGTGCCAGCAGAATTCGGCCGCGCCCATCACGCCCCACGCGATGCCATAGCGCGCGCGGTTAAGGCATCCGAACGGCCCCTTGAGCCCTTCCACATTGGGCAGTAGTGCCTCTTCACCAACTTCGACATTGTCCATGACAATCTCGCCGGTGACGGAAGCGCGCAAGGATTGCTTGCCCTTGATCTGGGGCGCGCTCAGGCCCTTTGCCCCCTTGTCGAGAACGAAACCGCGAATTTTGCCGTCATGGGCGTCCGATTTGGCCCAAACCACGAAGACATCCGCGATCGGACTGTTCGAAATCCACGTTTTCGACCCATTGAGCACATAGCCGCCCTCGGTTTTCTTGGCCGTGGTCTTCATTCCAGCGGGATCGCTGCCCGCGTCGGGTTCGGTCAGGCCAAAACAGCCGATGAACTCTCCCGAGGCCAGCTTGGGCAGGTATTTCTGGCGCTGCTCCTCGCTTCCGTAGGCATAGATCGGATACATGACCAGCGAGGATTGCACCGACATCATCGACCGATACCCTGAATCCACGCGCTCGATCTCACGCGCGACAAGGCCATAGCCGACATACCCGCCGCCAAGGCCGCCGTATTCCTCGGGAATTGTCGTGCCGAGCAGACCCATTTCGCCCATCTCGCCAAAGATTTCCGGCTCCACCGCCTCTTCCGCATAGGCCTTGATGACACGCGGCTGAAGCTTTTCCTGCGCGAATTGCCGCGCGCTCTGGGCGATCATCCGTTCGTCTTCCTCAAGCTGATCATCAAGGCGGAACGGGTCTTCCCAATCGAACTTGCCAAGATCCGGGGCATCTTTGGCTTTGAGTTTGGGGGTTTCGAGAGGCATGGCAGTCTCCTTTGCGTCACGGGGTTACACGCTATATATATGACCATAACAACGGTTAAAAACGCTATTTCCGCATAGTTTAATGAGGTTTTCGAATATATGGCCCCTCACCTGCCCTCTATGACCGCCCTGCGCGTGCTCGAAGCGTTCGACAGGCTGGGCAGCACCACAAGCGCGGGTGCAGCACTCGGATTGACGCAAAGTGCCGTCAGCCGACAGCTCAAAACTCTGGAGTCACAACTCGGCACTCCGCTTTTTATCCGCGAAGGCCGCAATCTTGTTCTGACCCCTGCAGCACAGGATTATGCCGATGAAATGCGCGATATCCTCGCGCGGATCGCACAGGCCGGGCTGGGCCTTCACGCACCCACGAATGCCGGGCAACTCACCCTTGCCATCCTGCCGACCTTCGGCATGCGTTGGCTCGTCCCGCGAC
Organism: Roseovarius sp. E0-M6; assembly: GCF_037083845.1. Lineage (NCBI taxonomy): Bacteria > Pseudomonadati > Pseudomonadota > Alphaproteobacteria > Rhodobacterales > Roseobacteraceae > Roseovarius > Roseovarius sp. E0-M6. Next base: position 896,681 of record NZ_JBAPLA010000001.1, read on the forward strand.
TGCCCGATTTCGCCCGTGCGCATCCCGAGGTCACGATCAATCTCGTGACTCGCCTCAAGCCGTTTAACTTCACCTCGGAAGCCATTGATGCAGCGATACATTTCGGAGTAGCCGACTGGCCCGGTACTGATGCGATGCGGCTGCGGTCGGAAACCGTGTTGCCGGTGGCGGCACCGGGCCTTCTGACGCGCCCGGTCGAGAGCGCCGAGGACGTGGCCGCCCTGCCCCTGTTGCACATCGAAACCCGCGCCGAGGCATGGCAAACATGGTTCAAGTCGCATGGCGTGGACAACCCGCGCATTACCGGCACGGTTCATGATCAGTTTTCGACCATCACTCAGGCTGCGCTGCACGGATTGGGCGCGGCCCTGTTGCCGACCTATCTGGCCGATCCCGAGATTAATGCCGGACGGCTTGTCCCGCTTTGGGATGCGCCGACCGAGATGCCCGGCGCCTATTACCTCGTTTGGCCCAAGGCGCGCGCGGATGATCCGGCACTGACCGCCTTTCGAGGCTGGCTTACGGCCCAGACCGATGACGAGGATTTGCTGCCGCGCTAATTTAATCCCGCGCTAAAGTGGTTCGCGAAAAACCTAACGCACAGATTTTCATGAAACGCCTTATGCACCGGCTACCTCAGCCAAGCGCATAACCCGCGCCGCGCACGGTGCGCAAAGGATCATCCCCACCTGCGGCGCAAAGCCCCTTGCGAAGGCGGCCGATATGCACATCAACTGTACGTGTATCGACATAGATATCGCGCCCCCAGACCCGATCGAGAAGCTGTTCACGGCTCCAGACACGGCCCGGCTTTTCCATGAACGTGGCCAGAAGCCTGAACTCTGTCGGCCCTAGCTTGAGCGTCGTGCCGCCGCGTGTCACACGATGGGTTTCCGCGTCCAGAACGATATCCATATATTCCAGACGCTCGCCCACCGCCGCCGGCCGCGTGCGGCGCAATTGCGCCCGCACCCGCGCCAGAAGTTCGACCACGGAATAGGGTTTCACAACATAGTCATCGGCCCCGGTCTCAAGGCCGCGCACGCGGTCCACCTCTTCCGACCGGGCCGAAAGCATGATGATCGGCGTCGCGCGCGTCGCGTTTCGCGTCTTGAGCTGGCGGCACACTTCGATGCCCGACAAGGTCGGCAGCATCCAGTCGAGCACGATGATATCCGGCGCCACCTCGTCGACCATGACGAGCGCTTCCTCGCCATTCTCGGCCATTTCAACGCGAAACCCGTCCGCCTCGAGGTTGTAACTCAGGATTTCGCGCTGTGCGGGCTCATCCTCGACCAGCAGCACACAAGGTTGGTCGGCACTCATTTTCCACTCATCCGTTTGTATCTTCCGAAGCCTGCGACAGTTCCGGATCAACCGACGTCTGATCGCTTTTCGGACGTGCATCCTCGGGCATTCCGCCTGTCACAAGATAGACCACCTGTTCCGCGATCGAGGTGACGTGATCGCCCATTCGTTCGGTGTTCTTGGCCATGAAATGCAGGTGCATGCAGGCCGTGATATTGCGCGGATCTTCCATCATGAAGGTCAGGAACTCCCGGAAGAGCGCATTATACATCTGATCGACGTCATGATCGCGCTGCATCACATCCTGGGCCAGTTCGGCGTCGCGCTGAATATATGCGTCGAGCGCGTCCTTGAGCATCCGCTCCACTTCGCGGGCCATGCGTCTGAGCGCGGCGGCGGCCCCGTTGACCGGGGGCAGGTCCATCATGACCGTGGTCCGCTTGGCCATGTTCTTGGCATAGTCGCCGATCCGTTCGAGGTTGGTGCTGATCTTGAGCACCGAAAGAACCAGCCGCAAATCGATGGCCGTGGGCGCGCGCAGCGCGATCAGGCGGGCGATATCCTCGTTGATCTGCTCTTCCAACTCGTCGATTGCGCGATCCTTGCGGCGCACGTCCTCGGCCAGCTCTTCGTCGCGCGCCTCAAGCGATTTGGCCGCGTCGACAATGTTGGCCTCGACAAGGCCACCCATCTTCATGATCTTCGCCTGAATACCTTCTAGATCTCTGTCGAAGGCCGACGCGATGTGAGTATCTTGCATGTGACTTGGCTCCCTGACGGATCAGCCGATCCGGCCTGTGATATAGCTTTCTGTGCGCGGATCCTCTGGGTTGGTGAAGATCTGGCCCGTTTCACCGAATTCGACCAGATTCCCCAGATGGAAAAACGCGGTCTTCTGGCTGACGCGTGCAGCCTGCTGCATCGAGTGCGTGACAATCACCACCGAATAGCTTTGACGCAGCTCATCGATAAGTTCTTCGACCTGCGCCGTCGCAATCGGGTCGAGCGCGCTGCACGGCTCGTCCATCAACAGGACTTCGGGCTGCGTGGCCACCGCGCGCGCGATGCAAAGGCGCTGCTGCTGGCCGCCTGACAACCCCGTGCCCGGCGCATCGAGACGGTCCTTGACCTCGTCCCAGATCGCGCCGCGCCGCAACGCATTCTCGACGATCTGGTCCAAATCCGCCTTGTTCCGGGCCATGCCATGAATGCGCGGGCCATAAGCTACGTTATCATAGATCGACTTGGGAAACGGATTGGGCTTCTGAAAGACCATGCCCACTTTGGCCCGAAGCTGAACCGGATCGACCCGTGCGTCGTAGATGTCCTCGCCATCCAGAAGGATCTCGCCCTTCACCTTGCAGATGTCGATCGTGTCGTTCATCCGGTTCAGGCAGCGCAGGAAGGTGGATTTTCCGCAACCCGACGGGCCGATAAAGGCCGTGACCGTCCGGTCCTCGATATCCACGTCCACATCCTTGATGGCATGGGTGTCACCGTAATAGACCTGCACGTTGCGGGCCGTGAATTTGAAAGTGTTCTGATTCACTTTGCTCTCCGAGGGGTTTGGGGCGTCATACATCGGTTGGATCCTTTCCTACCATTTCCGCTCAAACTTGCTACGCAGGTAGATGGCCACAGCGTTCATGGTGACGAGGAAGGTCAACAGCACCAGAATAGCGGCTGAGGTGCGACTCACAAACCCGCGTTCGGGGCTATCGGCCCAGATGAAGATCTGTGTGGGCAAGGCGGTCGCACTGTCGAGCGGTGTGTCCGGCGCCGAGGTGATGAAGGCGTTCATACCAATAAGCAGAAGCGGAGCCGTCTCACCAAGCGCCTGCGCGAGACCGATGATCGTGCCGGTCAGGACGCCGGGCATCGCGAGCGGTAGGACATGCCCAAACACCACCTGATGCTTTGACGCGCCCACCCCGAGTGCGGCCTCGCGGATCGAGGGCGGCACCGCCTTGAGAGCAGCGCGCGTGGCGATGATGATCGTCGGCATCGTCATCAGAGCGAGCGTCATGCCGCCCACAAGCGGCGCCGAACGGGGCATGCCGAACCAGCCCAAAAACACCGCCAGCGCGAGCAGACCGAAGACGATCGACGGTACGGCGGCCAGATTGTTGATATTGACCTCGATGATATCGCTCCACTTATTCTTGGGTGCGAACTCTTCAAGGTAGATCGCGGAGCCGATCCCGAGCGGGAAAGAAATAAGAAAGCAGACCAGCAAAGCCCAGAAGCTACCCACAAGCGCGCCCTTGAGGCCGGCAAGCTCGGGAAAGCGCGAGTCGGCATTGGTGAGAAGCGCCCAGTTAATCGGCTGGGTAACCGCGCCCGCCTTCTCCAGAGTGTCGAACCACCCGATCTGACGATCCGAAAGCTTGCGCTGGTCGGCCGGGCTGTCGCGGTCGACCATACCCTTGGCAAGCTGATCGTAGTCATCTGAGGTCGGAACGTTGACGGTCACAGTTTCACCGATCAGGCTGGGATCCGCCTGAACCCGGTCGCGCAGCGTAAATTGCGCGCCATTCGAGAGAATACTCTCGAGTTTCCGTAGGTCCGCTCGGCCCTCCACGTCCGGGAAATATGCTTTCAGACTGTCGAGCAGCACATCGTCAAAATTGCCACGCTGGAGATTGTCCGCCGATATCTGCTCGGGATCAATGAACACTTCGAGCTGAATATGCGTCTGGTAAAACGCCTTGTATCCGGTGCTGACCAACGAAGAGATGAGGATAAAGAGCATCAGCGCCGCAAAGCTTATTGCCGCCAGACCAAGACCCTGAAGCACCGTCTGGTGCCGGTTGCGCTTTTTCATGAGCGCGCTACCGGCAGAGCCAATGGAAGAACTCGGTGTGGTAGAGATATCGGTCATTGCCTTGGGCCCTTAGTCATAGACTTCGCGATACTTGCGCACGATGCGCAGCGCGAAAATGTTGATCACCAGCGTGACGATAAAAAGCATCATGCCAAGTGCGAAGGCAGCAAGTGTCTTCGGGTTGTCGAAGGACGTATCGCCGATCAGAAGCGTTACGATCTGGACTGTTACCGTCGTCACGCTGTCAAGCGGATTGACCGTCATCTTGGCCATGAGACCGGCCGCCATCACCACGATCATAGTCTCTCCGATCGCACGGCTGACGGCCAGAAGCACACCGCCAACGATACCGGGAATCGCCGCAGGGAAGAGCACGTTGGTCATCATTTCCGCGCGCGTCGCACCGAGGCCGAGCGCGCCATCCCGCAACGATTGCGGCACCGCCGAGAGCGCATCATCGGCAAAGGACGAGATGAACGGGATAAGCATGATCCCCATCACGCTGCCCGCCGCGAGCGCGGTATTCGGCGCCACATCGAGCCCGATGGACTGACCGAAACTGCGCAGAGCGGGGGCGACGACAAGAATGGCGAAGAAGCCGTAGACCACGGTCGGAACACCGGCGAGGATTTCGAGGAAAGGCTTGGCAACAGCCCGGAACTGCTTGGGCGCGAATTCGTTGAGATAGATGGCGGACATAAGGCCGACCGGCACAGCGAGTGTCATGGCGATTACGGTGATCACGAGCGTGCCCAGCATCACCGGCAGCCAGCCGAACGCCCCTTCCGCCGCGACCTGATCCTCGCGCATCGGTATCTGCGGCTCCCAGTTGGTTCCGAACAGGAACTCGCTGACCGGTACCTTTTCGAAGAAGCGAATGGTCTCGAACATCAGCGACGCGACGATGCCGATGGTGACGAAGACCGCGACCACCGAACAGAAGATCATCAGGCCCGACACGATCCGCTCGACGCCGTGACGTGCGCGGAATTCGGCGGCGACCTTGCGGCGCGAAAAGACGAGCAGCGCCAGCGACAATAGCAGGACCACCACCAGAAGCAGTTGGCCGCTGCGCGCATTCAGGGCGAGATACCTATCGGCCGCATCGAGTTTCCACTGCTCGGGCGTGCCAAAGATCGACCCTCCTGCAATAGATTTGATCTCGGCCACGATCAGCTGCACCTCACCGGTGCCCAGACCATCCAGCCGCTCCGAAATGCTCGATTTCAGGATCAGGTCGATAACCGGCCCCTCAAGCACCAGCCAGAGCAGGATCACCACAAGCACCGGCACGAGGATCATAAGACCTGAATAAAAACCGTGAAACCCGGTCAGCGAATGAAGCCGTGCCCCTCCGTTTCGAATGGCCGTAGCGGCCTGACGGTTCCAGACATAGCCAATTATGGAAAGAATGAGGAGGCAGAGGAAAGCTGCGGTGGTCATGTCGCCCTCGAGTAAACCAAAAAGTACCGCCCGGCCACTAAAGGCCGGGCGGAGATGTTTTCAAATCCGATCAGGATTTCGGTTCCATGTTGATAGCCTCGACGGCCTCTTTCCGCTCTTGCGCGCGCTTCTTGTCACCCAGCGGAACCATGCCGCGCTCGGACAGGTAACCGCCCGGGCCCATCGCGTCCTCGGAGGTGTACTCCTCGACGAATTCCTGAAGGTTCGGGATCACGCCGCGATGCGCGTTCTTGACGTAGAAGAACAGCGGGCGCGAGATGTCGTACTCGCCGCTCTCGATGGTGTCGAAGCTGGGCGTCACGCCTTCGATGGCGACGGCCTTGAGCGTGTCCTGATTCTCGAACAGGAACGAGTAGCCGAAGATGCCGAGGGCGTTCGCATCAGCCTGAAGGCGCTGAACGATCAGGTTGTCGTTCTCGCCGGCTTCCACGAAGGGGCCGTCCTGACGCAGACGCGCGCAATGCTCTTCTGCCCAATCCTCGCCCTTGTCAGCGATCATCGGGATGTCCATGCAGCCGTCGACAATGGCCAGCTCGACGAACGCGTCACGGGTGCCCGAGGTGGGCGGGGGGCCGTAGGCGAGGATTTCGACCTCGGGCAGGCTCGAATCGACGTCCGACCACTTCATGTTGGGGTTGGCGACCATTTCGCCATCGACCGGCACTTCGGCGGCGAGGCCGAGGTAGACCTGCGCCTCGGTCAGGTTCCAGTCATGCTCGCTGTCGCGCGACACGGCGATGGACAGACCGTCGGAACCAATCTGAACCTCGGTGATGTCGGTCACGCCATTTTCCTGGCAGAGTTCGTATTCGGAGGCCTTCATGGCGCGCGACGCGCCGGTCAGGTCGGCATGAGCCTCGCCGATGCCGCCGCAGAAGATTTTCATGCCGCCGCCGGTGCCGGTGGATTCGACGATGGGCGACGGTGCGCCGGTGTTGTTGGCGAACTGCTCGGCGGCAGCCTGGCTGTAGGGAAACACGGTGGACGAGCCGACAACGCGGATTTCGTCACGCGCCTGTGCGACGCTCGCGGTAGCAGCGACGATGGCGATGGCCGATGTCGTGCGGATCAATGAAGACATATTTTGCTCCTGTCTGAGGTTGGCAGCGACCGCATGAACATTGCGGCCTTGCCCGGCGGGATACGCTTCGCTGGCAACGCTTTTGTTACGTTTTGGTAACGGTTTTATGACAAAGGGCGCGGTGAGGCGGATAAAGTCGAAAAATTCACGAGCCATGTTTGGCGGGCGCGCAATTTCTCAAATCACTGCGGAAGTATAACCCGAAATTCGCTTCCTTTTCCGAGTTCGCTCTCGATTCTGAGACGACCCCGGTGGCGATTGACGATATGTTTCACGATCGCCAGACCAAGCCCCGTGCCGCCCATCTCCCGCGACCTGTGGCTGTCGATTCGATAGAATCGCTCGGTCAGGCGCGGAATATGGGTCGCGGCAATCCCCGCTCCCTCATCGCGCACCGCGAGCGTGACCGCGCGGCGGCGCAATGTCGGATCGTATTCCAGAGTGGTGAGGGTGACATGCACCGTCTTGCCACGCCCACCGTACTTCACCGCATTCTCGATGAGGTTCGTCGTCACCTGTCGAAGCTGATCGGCATCGCCGGAAATATGCACCGCGTCGGGAATATCCTCAACGATCTTGACCCCCGCCTCGTCGCTGACAGAGCGCAAAAGATGGATTACACTTCGCACCAGCGCGGCCAAATCCACATCGGTTTGCGGGCGGATGCGCTCCTCGCTCTCGACCCTGCTCAGCGCAAGCAGATCACGCACCAGACGCTCCATCCGCGTGGCCTCGGCATACATCGTTCCAAGAAATCGCTCGGTCGCCGCCGCGTCGCCCTTGGCCGGTCCGCGCAATGTTTCGATGAACCCCATGAGCGCGGTCAGCGGCGTGCGCAATTCGTGGCTGACATTGGCCACGAAATCGCGCCGCATCTGACCCGCTTGCTCCACATGGGTCATATCCTCGAACGACACGAGCACCCCGGAAAGCCCCGCGAACTCCACCCACGCCGCATGCACGTCAAAGGTGGTGTCCTGTGCCCCGTCATTGCCCAGATATCGCGCGGTCTGGGTTCGGTGGTCGCGCAGACAGGCTTCGATCGCGTCCATCACCACCGGCTGACGCAGCGCGGTGATGAAATGCCGCTCAAGAAGGTTGTCTCCCAAAAGAGCGCGCGCCTTGTCATTGACGCTGTGAATCCGCTCATCGCGCCCAATGACCAGAGCCGCGATCGGCAGGCCCGCAATGAGCGCGTCTATATCAGCGCGCAGAGTGTTCATCCTCAGAGCGGGTCCAGACCGGCACGAAACCGGCGCATGGCGTCCTGATAGTGCTCCGCACTCAGTTTCAGGGCATTGATCGCCGCTTCGTCAAGCTGTCTGACCACCTTGCCCGGTGCGCCCATGACAAGACTGCCATCGGGAATTTCCTTGCCCTCGGTCACCAGCGCACCAGCCCCGATCAGGCAATTCCGACCTATCTTGGCGCCGTTGAGGACGGTCGCCCCCATCCCGATCAGGCTGTTGTCACCAATCTCGCATCCGTGCAGCATCGCCTTGTGACCAATGGTGCACCCTGCCCCGATCGTCAGGGGGAATCCCACATCGGTATGCAGAACACAGTTTTCCTGAATGTTGGTCCCGGCCCCCACGCTGATGGGCTCGTTGTCACCGCGAAGCGTGGCTCCGAACCAGATTGACGCCGCCGTTGCCAGCATGACTTTCCCGATCACGTTCGCGTCCGGGGCGATCCAGAAATCCCCGTCATCGGGGGTGCTTGGCGCGTGGCCGTCCAAGGCATAAAGTGTCATTGTAGCTCCTCGAATTCGCTTTGCAACTTGCGCACATGTTCGGTCAGCGCGGGTTGCTGTATCCGTTTCATGCGCGCCGCTTTCACTATCGACCTGAGCCGCTCTGCTGTCTCGGCGAGGTCGTCGTTAATCAGGACATAATCATATTTCGCCCAATGGCTGATCTCGTCCCAGCTTTTCTGCATCCGCTTGGCGATGACCGCCGTGCTGTCCTGTCCGCGCCTCACCAGTCGACGCCGCAATTCCTCGATCGAGGGCGGCAGGATGAAGATCGACAGCGTATGCTTGCCAAGATCGGAGTTCTGGATTTGTTGCGCGCCCTGCCAGTCAATATCGAACAGAACGTCCCGCCCTTCGTTGATCGCGGCCTCCACCGGCGCCTTGGGCGAGCCGTAGAAGTTCCCGAACACATGGGCATGTTCCAGCATTTCACCCGCGGTCACCTGATTGCGAAAAATGGATTCCTCTAGGAAATAGTAGTCCTTGCCATCCACTTCTCCGTCGCGTGCCGGGCGCGTCGTGGCCGAGACCGAAAAGCTGAGCGTTTCGTCCCAGTCCAGAAGCTGCCGCGTGAGCGTGGACTTCCCCGCTCCCGAAGGCGAACTGAGGATGATCAGAAGGCCGCGTCGCGCTGCTATCTTTGCGGGATCACTCGACATTCTGCACCTGTTCACGCATCTGTTCGATTACCGATTTGAGGTCCAGACCGATGGTGGTCAGAGCACCTGATTGCGCCTTGGAGCATAGTGTATTGGCCTCTCGATTGAATTCCTGCATGAGGAAATCAAGCTTGCGCCCTATCGGGCTGCCCGCTGCGATCAATTCGCGTGCCGCTCCGATATGGGCGCGCAGGCGGCCCAGTTCCTCGGTCACATCGCTTTTGACGGCCAGCAAGGCGAGTTCCTGCGCCACGCGCGCCTCGTCCACGCCGTCGGTATTCTCCACAACCCGGGCAAGCGCCTCTTTCAGGGCGCGTGCGGTTTCGGGGCGGCGGGCCTCTGCAGCGACGTCTGCGGCCTCCGTCAGACGTTCGATCTCATCCAGATGTCCGTTCAGCAAGGCCTCGAGCGCAGCGCCTTCGCGCGCCCGCATCGACAGAAGCTCCTCAAGGATTGGGTCGACTCCCGGCACGATCTTTGCAAGAAGGGCACCGGTATCGGCCTCCACCGCCCCCGCCTCGAGAACACCGCGCACCGTCAGGATGTCCCCCGGTCCGGCCGGCGCAAGCGAAACGCCTCGCGCCATGGCCTCTGCCTCAACCTGAGCCAGCGCATCCAGAACCGCGCCAAGCTGTGTTTCGTTCACGCTCAACCGGCCCGCCTGCTCATCGGCCTGAACCCGCAAGGTCAGGGTGACATTGCCTCGCGACACCGCATTGCCCAATCGCGCGCGTAGCGCCGCTTCGAGCCCGTCGATCCAATCCGGGACGCGAAGCCGAAGATCAAGGCCCTTGCCGTTGACCGATCGCACGTCCCATTCCCAGGAATATCCGGCCCCCGACCCGCGCCCCGACGCAAACCCTGTCATAGATAACAGCAAATCCCGCCTCCTGCTGGCCTTGTTCCCTTCGTCCTAAGCCTTGCGCACCCGCCGCGCAAGCCACCGCTCGGACGGAGCAACGCGCCTTCGGTTAACCCTTTCGATCAGTTTTTAGACAAATCCACCCTCAATTGTGGAATATTGTCCATGGGGCAAGGAGTGGAACCATGTGCGACGAACACGACAAAAGCGATGAAACCGGGATCACCCCCTTGAAGCGCCTTGGCACCAAAGACGATGACGTCCTGCTCGGGGAATTCGTGGCCTATTGGCAAAAAATGAGAGGCCCCGACGGGCCGCCGCGCCGGTCGGATATCGATCCGCGCGGAATCAGTGCGCTTATCTCGAATGCCTTCGTCATTGAACGTATCGCGCCGGGTCTTGCCCGACTTCGTATCGCAGGCACCCACCTGAGCGACATGCTTGGCATGGAGGTTCGCGGGATGCCGCTCTCGGCCCTGTTTCAACCTGCGCATCGTGATCCATTGGCGGATGATCTGGTGCAGCTTTTCGATGCCCCGGCGATCGTGCATCACCGTTTGCGGGCCCACCCTGCCCGTGGCGCGGCGTTGGATGCGACCATGGTCATGCTGCCACTGCGCAGCGATCTTGGGGATACATCCCGCGCATTGGGCTGTGTCCTGAGCCGCGGCACATTGGGCAAAGCACCCCACCGGTTCGAAATCCTCGGGCGCAGCATCACACCTCTCGACCTGAGCGATCATCCGGCCGCCATACCGGCGCAAGCCGAGACCCAGAGTCAGACGTCGGGCTTTGCCGAACCGCATGCACCTTTTGGCGATGCCGGCGCAGAACATCCAAGCGAACGCCCCTATCTGCGCCTAGTGCGCTGAGCCCCTAGGCCGACGCAAAAAGAGGCGGAAAACCCGCCTCTCTGCTCACCTTTTCAAAGCTGACAATGCTCAGACCGCTTCAGCGTGCCGTTGCGCGCGCAGGCTGGAAAGTTCCTCGGCCACGAGAAAGGCCAGTTCCAGCGATTGCGACGCGTTAAGGCGCGGATCACAGGCGGTATGATACCGGTCGCTCAGATTCTCCTCGCTCACGGCGCGAACGCCACCCGTGCATTCAGTCACGTCCTGACCGGTCATCTCGAAATGCACACCGCCGGGAATGCTGCCTTCGGCCTTGTGCACCGCAAAGAAGTCATGCACCTCGCGCAGGACCGCATCGAAGGGACGCGTCTTGTATCCGGTGGCCGACTTGATCGTGTTGCCATGCATCGGATCGCAGACCCACGTCACGTTGAACCCTTCTTCGGCCACTGTGCGGATAAGCTTGGGCATATGCTCGCCCACCTTGCCCGCGCCGAACCGGTTGATCAGGGTGATGCGCCCCTCTTCGTTGCCGGGGTTGAGAATGCTGATCAGCTTCTTGAGGTCGTCGGTGGTGATCGACGGCCCGCATTTGATACCAATCGGGTTCTGCACGCCGCGCAGAAATTCCACATGAGCGCCGTCAGGCTGACGCGTGCGGTCCCCGATCCACAGGAAATGCCCTGACCCGGCCAGCCATTTCCCCGTGGTCGAATCCACCCGTGTCAGCGCCTCTTCGTATTCCAGAAGAAGGCTTTCATGGCTGGTGTAGAAATCGACCGTCTGAAGCGTATGGGCGGTTTTGCTATCCACCCCCGCGGCCTTCATGAAGTCAAGCGTATCGCTGATCCGGCCCGCCAACTCACGATAGCGTTCCGCCTTTTCACTTTCGGTAAAGCCCAGGGTCCAGGAATGCACCTGATGCACATCCGCATACCCCCCGGACGAGAACGCCCGAAGCAGGTTCAGCGTGGCCGCGGCTTGCGTGTAGGCGCGCAGCATCTTCTCGGGGTTCGGGATTCGCGCCTCCGACGTGAAATCAAGGTCATTGACGATATCACCCCGGTAGCTGGGAAGCTCGACCCCGTCCACGGTTTCGGTCGGCGCGCTGCGTGGCTTGGCGAACTGACCCGCCATGCGGCCCACCTTGATCACCGGTACCTTGGCCCCGTAAGTCAGAACCATGGCCATCTGAAGCATGACCTTGAACGTGTCGCGGATCGCATCCGCACTGAACTGGTCGAAGGCCTCGGCGCAATCACCGCCCTGAAGCAGGAACGCCTCGCCGCGTGCGGCGGCGCCAAGTTCTTTCTTGAGCTTGCGCGCTTCGCCCGCAAAAACAAGCGGCGGATACTGGCTCAAACGCGCCTCGACGTCATGCAGCGCATCCATATCCACGTAGTCGGGCATCTGGATCCGCGGTTTTTGCCGCCACCCTGATTTTTGCCACTCGCTCATTTTTGTCTCCACCATCGAAATATTGAGGGGGCTGTATAACCGACACGGCCCCGAACCGCCATATATGACATCTGGAAAAACTTGCAAATTCTCGCGCGACCCTTGTCTTTGTCGTAAAATTCCGAAAAGACGTTGAAGTCGTAACGTAAACCCGATGGAGTCGCTATCCATGCGCGAGGGGACCAATTCCACGAAGTCCGGGCCGGGCCAAGCCCCGCGTCGCTTCGTATTCGTCCTTATGGATAGTTTCACGCTGCTCAGCTTCGCCTCGGCGCTCGAATGCCTTCGGATCGCCAACCGCATGTCCGACAAGCAGCTCTATGATTGGACGATCATTGGCGACTCGGAAGATATGATCGCGTGTTCCAGCGGCTCCCGCTTTCAAATCGACGGCCCCCTGAAAGAGCTTAGCCGCGACGACACCGTGATCTTGTGCGGCGGCATCGACGTTCATGTTCACACGACCAAGCGCCTGCTCAGCTGGCTCCGCCGCGAGGCGCGGCGCGGGCTACCCATCGGCGGTCTCTGCACCGCGGCCTATACCATGGCCAAGGCCGGACTTCTCGAGGGCAAGCGCGCGACGATCCACTGGGAAAACCACGACAGTTTCATCGAGGAATTCGAAGAGGTCGACCTGACCAAATCGGTCTTCACCATGGATGGCAACAGGATGACCACGGCGGGTGGCACCTCCTCGATCGACCTCATGCTTCATATCATCGCCGAGGACCACGACGAGAAGCTCGCGAATTCGGTCGCGGATCAGCTTATCTATTCCTCGATCCGCACCGATCAGGACACGCAGCGCCTTTCGGTGCCCACCCGTATCGGCGTGCGCCATCCCAAGCTGAGCCAGGTCATCCAGATGATGGAGAAAAACATCGAGGAGCCGATCTCGCCCTCGATCCTCGCACGGGACGCGGGCATGTCCACCCGACAACTCGAACGCCTGTTTCGCCGCTACCTGTCACGCAGCCCCAAGCGGTATTACATGGAACTGCGTCTGCAAAAGGCGCGCAACCTTCTGATGCAAACAGACATGACGGTGATCAACGTGGCGCTGGCCTGCGGCTTCTCTTCGCCCTCGCATTTCTCGAAATGCTATCGCGCGCACTATAACACTACGCCCTACCGCGAACGCGGCTCGCAATCCTCGCGCTTGTCGGTTTGACACGCGGCCTATTGCGGGCTCAGACGGTAAAGCGCGCCATCGCTCACCGACAGATACCAGATTGAGCCGTCCGGCGCCTCTTCGATCGCACGCACGCGGCCCGTCTTGGGCCCCTCGATCTGCTCACGAAGCTCAAGCGGATCACCCGCCAGCCGCGCGATATGCCCGAACTTGAGCGATCCGATGAAATGGTGCCCCTTCCACTCGGAAAACATCTCGCCCGCATAAATCATGTGCCCCGAGGGCGCCATCGACGGATCCCAGTAAAAGCTCGGTTGCTCCATGCCTTCTTTCGAACTGCCTTCGGGAAACTCACGGCCCGAATAATGCGTGCCATAGGAAATGACGGGCCAGCCGTAATTCGCGCCTTTTTCCACGCGGTTCACCTCATCGCCCCCCTTGGCGCCATGTTCGCTCACCCACAGATGACCCTCGGCGTCAATGGCCGCGCCCTGCGGATTGCGGTGCCCATAAGACCAGATTTCAGGCTGCGCGCCATCCTGCCCGACAAACGGATTGCCCTGCGGTACCTGTCCTTCACGGGTGATCCGGATCACTGACCCGTTTTCCCGGCTCAGATCCTGCGCCGCCGGACGGTCGCCGCGTTCGCCCACGGTGACAAAGAGCAAGCCGTCATCAGTCTCGACCACGCGAGAGCCGAAATGCCGCCCGCCCCGTGATCCCGGTTCCATCTCCCAGATGATGCGCCAATCCTTCAACCTGTCGCCCTGCTCGGTCAGGCGCGCCACGGCCACGGCGGTGCCCGCGCCGTTGCCTTGCCGTTTGGCCAGCGTAAAGATCAGTTCGCGGGTTCGGTCAAAATCACGCGGGATCAGCAGATCGAGAAGCCCGCCTTGTCCCACCGCCGCGACGTCGCCGACACCGGACACCTCCATGCGCGCGCCGTCATCATCAAGCCGCCAGAGCCGCCCACCGCGTTCTGTGATCAAAACATCCCCGTCGGGCAAAAAATCAAACGCCCAAGGCGCTTGCAATTCTCCGGCCATTTCCGTGACGGTCAACTCACCCAAAGATGTCTCGAGCGCACGCGCCGGGCTCGCTAGGGCGCAGGTTATGGTTAACATGGTGATTAAACGGATCATGGTGTACCTTCCTCTCTCACATACGAGATAGGCACCCTCCCAGAATTTTCGATGATAGCGACCATCAAAGTCAGGTCCGCCCGCACCGAATTAACCTCAAAACGCGATATTTATCCACAGATACCTGTGAATAACCCTGTGTATAATTTCACAAACGCGATTTTTCGCAGTTAAGCACGCTTTCCACCCACCTTGGCCACATCCATGAGCCGGAGCACCATATCCTCGATATCCGACGCGCTCAGCCCGGCGATGCGATACATCTCTTCGGGACTCGCCTGATCAATAAAGATATCCGGCAGGACCATCGACCGGAACCTGAAGCCCGCGTCGAAGACACCCTCATCCGACAGAAGCTTCGCCACATGGCTGCCAAAGCCGCCGACGGCGCCCTCTTCAACGGTGATCAGCGCATCATGCCGCGCGGCCAGATCAAGGATCATCTCCCGGTCCAGTGGTTTGGCGAAACGTGCGTCGGCGATGGTGGGGGTGATCCCTTTCGCGGCCAGCGCCTCGGCGGCGCGGCGCACCTCGCCCAGCCGCGTTCCGAAAGACAGGAGTGCAACACCCTGTCCCTCGCTGATGATCCGGCCCTTGCCAATCTCAAGCACCTCACCGCGCTCCGGAAGGTCCACGCCTTCCCCCTCCCCACGCGGATAGCGGAATGCTATGGGCCCCTCGTCATGCGCCGCGGCGGTGGCAACCATATGCACAAGCTCGGCCTCGTCAGCGGCAGCCATCACCACGAAACCCGGTAGATTGCTCAGGAAGGCCACATCGTAACTGCCTGCATGCGTGGCCCCGTCAGCACCCACAAGGCCCGCACGATCAATGGCGAACCGCACCGGAAGGCGCTGAATGGCCACGTCATGAACGACCTGATCATAGCCGCGCTGCAAAAACGTCGAATAAATCGCACAGAAGGGCCGCATGCCCCCCGCCGCAAGCGCGGCCGAAAACGTGACCGCGTGCTGCTCCGCGATGCCCACATCAAAACAACGGCTTGGATACCTGTCCTCAAGCTTTTTGAGGCCGGTGCCATCGGGCATCGCGGCGGTCACCGCACAAATCCGGTCATCCTCGGCGGCGTGCCGCACGATCGCATCTGCAAAAACTCCGGTATAGCTGGGCGCGTTCGGCTTCGATTTCTTCTGCGCCCCTGTGATAACGTCGAACTTCGCGGTGGCGTGGCCACCATCGCTTGCCCCTTCGGCGGGGGCATATCCTTTGCCCTTCTTTGTCAGCGCATGAATAAGGATCGGCCCGGTCGCCCGCGCCTTTACCGTGCGCAGCACCGGAAGAAGCTGCTCCATGTCGTGCCCGTCGATCGGCCCAACATACGAAAAGCCCAACTCCTCGAACAGCGTCCCGCCCACGGCCAGCCCCTTGAGCATGTCGCGCGCCCGCTTCGCGCCTTCCTGAAACGGTCCGGGCAGAAGGCTCACCGCTCCTTTCGCCGCGGCCTTCAGTTCCTGAAACGGGGCTTCGGCATAAAGATGCGACAAGTAGGACGAAAGCGCCCCCACCGGTGGCGCAATCGACATTTCGTTGTCGTTCAGGATGACGATCAGCCGCTTTTTAAGGTGGCCCGCGTTGTTCATCGCCTCAAAGGCCATGCCAGCGCTCATGGCGCCGTCGCCAATGACCGCGATGGCATCACCGTGCCCTGTCTCGCTGGCCCCGCCCAGATCGCGCGCCACGGCAAAGCCAAGCGCCGCACTGATCGAGGTCGAACTATGCGCTGCGCCAAACGGGTCATAGGGGCTCTCGGACCGCTTGGTGAATCCGCTGAGACCGCCTTTCTGACGCAGCGTCGGCATCTTCTCGCGGCGCCCTGTCAGGATCTTGTGCGGATAGCTTTGGTGGCTCACGTCCCAGATGATCTTGTCACGCGGTGCATCGAACACCGCATGCAGTGCAACGGTCAGTTCAATAACCCCCAACCCGGCCCCAAGATGCCCTCCGGTTTGCGACACCGCCGAAATCGTTTCGGCGCGCAACTCATGGGCGAGCCGCAAAAGCTCGGGATCACTGAACCGCTTGAGGTCCGAGGGACTCTGAACCTGATCGAGCAACGGAGTCGCGGGACTGTCTGACATGATATGAACCCCTCCTTCGGGGCAATTTCAGCTTGTCCGAGCGATAACGAACCCCGCAAGCGCTCGCAAGCCGTCCGCCCTTGCTCCGTATAAAGATAGGGCGTCACGGGCGTCGTCAACAAGGGCCCGCGCCCGCGCCTTGGCCCCGTCCACGCCCAGATGTGAAACGAAGGTGGCCTTGCCGGCGGCGGCGTCCTTGCCCACCGCCTTCCCCGTGATCGTCGCGTCGCCTTCGACGTCAAGCACATCGTCGGCGATCTGAAAGGCAAGGCCCACCGCACTGGCATAGCGCTCAAGCGGCCCGGTATCCGCCCCTGCCATGACCGCCCCCGCGGTGCCCGACCACTGGATCAGTGCACCGGTCTTGCCCGCCTGAAGCGCGGTAATCTCCGCAAGGTTAAGCGGAATGTCAATGCTTTCTGCCGCGATATCAAGGGTTTGGCCCAGAACCATCCCCTGACCGCCCGCTGCCCGCGCCAGACCAAGCGCAAGCGCGGCGCGCGTCTCACCCGGCCCCACAGCAGGGTCGAGCACGCATTCGAAAGCAAGAGATTGCAGCGCATCGCCAACCAGAACCGCAGTCGCTTCGTCCCATGCGCGGTGGACGGTGGCACGTCCGCGCCGCATGTCGTCATCATCCATGCAAGGAAGATCGTCATGCACGAGGCTATAGGCGTGCAGAAACTCGATCCCGGCGGCAGGCCAGATGGCGCATGCGTGCTCCACCTCATGCAGGCGCGCACCCTCCATCACCAGAAACGCCCTAAGCCGTTTGCCCCCGGCACTGGCGTATCGCATGGCATCATGCAAAGGTTCGCGGCCCAGCGGTTCAAGGACACGGTCAATGTGCCGCGTCACATCGCGCGCCACCTCGTCAAGCTCGGTCAGCACGCGTCAGGGGTCCGTCACCGGCGTGGTGCCCGTGGGTTGCCCTTGCCCGTCAAGGGTGATGGCCGCCACCTTCTCTTCGGCTTCCTTCAGCTTGGTTTCACAGCGTTTTTTAAGCTTCGCACCACGCTCATAAAGGGTGATCGACTCCTCCAGAGCCACGTCCCCGCGCTCAAGCTTGGCGACCACCGATTCGAGTTCGCGCATCGCATCCTCGAAGGTCATCTGCCCGACATCCTCGTCGCTCATAATCCGTCCTCTCTTGGCCTCGGGTCACCATAACCGTCCGGCCTGACAGGTTCAATTCGGTTGACGCAGATAGGGCCTTACGGGAATGTGCAGTATGGCAGAGCGTGGCGCAATCAACCTCGGAAGTGACTTTGACATGTATCTCGAGGTCGCCACCCGGCTTGAAACCGCGCGCGAAGACGATCCGGCACTGGCGGAATGCGACCCCGGAGAAATGATCCGCCATGTGCGGGGCAAACGGGCGATCCTTCATTGCACGCTCGATGACCGGCCCGCGGTCCTGCGCCTTGGTCTGACACCAAATGACACCGCGAATGCCAAGACATGGGCCGAAATGAAGCGCCTCTGGCCCTATATGCGCGACGGCAAGGCCCGGATCGCCGAACCCCTGCATTTCAGCCCGGACCACGACATCCTCATCGTGGCCGAGGTGCCGGGGCAACCGCTCCTTCGCAGCATACGCGCAAGCGAGGGCCACTCGCGTGTCCGCCATCTCGCGCCCGCCGCCGGGTGGCTGCACCGGGCCACCGCGATGACCACCGAATGGCGACCAGCACGGCCCGCACCTTGGCTGGCCCGCGCAATCGCTGCCGCAACGCATCAGTGCTTCCCGAATTTGCGCGCTCTGGAAACAGAAATCATTGATCGTATTCAGACCCTTGCAAACCATATTGAAGGCAAGGAATGGCGCGTCGCGATATGTCACGGGGATCTGCATCCCAACAACCTCATCCTCGAGGGTGACCGCCTGACCGGCATCGATATCGGCGGTTCGTCTTATCTGCCCATCTACAAGGATATGGCGCGGTTTCTCATGCATATGGGGCGGCGTGACATCACGCTGTCAGGCGATTGGTGGATGGGCGTGGACCATGCCGGCGCCTATGCGTTTCGCGATGCCTTCGCCCTTGACGAGTTCGAATTTGGCACGGTTTTTCCCTTCATGCTCGGGGTCGAGGCCCTGATCCGCGTCGAGACGCAACAGCTCCCCCCGACCCGCATCAAACGCGCCGAACGCATGTATCGCAGGCTCCTCAAGGATCTGTCCCATAGGGCCGAAAACATAAGTCAGTGACTTTCTTTTAAAAAATTGCTACTTTTACGCTCCCCGCAAGATGTCGGTATCACAATGGTTGAACGGTTTGGGGTCTGCTTTTCGCTTTTTCCGGGACCTGACATCATGAAAAAATTATATCTAGCATCGAGTTTCGCGTTGGCTTTGGCCGTGACAACGCCACTTCACGCCAGTGGTGACGGCGCCAATATACCCATTGGCACGGGGGCCGCGGACGCAGGCGCGACATCATCAAGCCAGGGCTTCATTCCACTGCTGCTGCTTGCGATTATCGCGGCTGTGGTCGCGGCTGACTAAAGCCTTTCACGAATGTCTCCAAAACCCTTCTTTCTGATCAGGCTGTTCGTCAAACACATCACAATATAAAAAAAGGCCCCTGAAAACAGGGGCCTTCTCGTAGATATTCATGTCATTTAATGGGCCGTTGCACTTGGACCGTCCTGCGGCTTGAGTGCGGCTTCAGCGGCGGCTGCCTCTTCGGCGGCCTCGTCCCATTCCACAGCGACAGGAGTTTCGATAAGCGCCTGCTTGAGCACTTCCGACACATGCGAGACGGGAATGATAGTCAGCCCTTCTTTCACGTTGTCCGGGATATCAACAAGATCCTTCTCGTTTTCCTCGGGGATAAGCACCGTCTTGATGCCACCCCTCAGCGCCGCGAGAAGCTTCTCCTTGAGTCCGCCAATCGCCAGTGCGTTGCCGCGAAGCGTGACCTCGCCGGTCATGGCGATGTCTTTGCGCACGGGAATACCCGTCAGCACCGATACGATGGACGTCACCATCGCAAGGCCCGCCGACGGCCCGTCCTTGGGCGTGGCGCCCTCGGGCACGTGAACGTGGATATCCCACTTCTCGAACCGCGGGGGTTTGATCCCGATCTGCGGGCTGATCGACCTGACATAGCTTGATGCGGCATCGATCGACTCTTTCATCACGTCGCCGAGTTTGCCGGTGGTCTTCATCCGGCCTTTGCCCGGCAGGCGCAGCGCCTCGATGTTGAGCAATTCGCCCCCCACCGATGTATAGGCGAGACCCGTTACAACGCCGACCTGATCCTTTTCCTCGGCCAGACCATAGCGGTGCTTCTTCACGCCAAGGAAATCGCCAAGGTTCTCGTCCGTCACCTCGATGGTTTCGGCTTCCTTCTTGACGATCATGGTAACCGCCTTGCGCGCCACCTTGGCGATCTCGCGTTCAAGGTTCCGCACCCCCGCTTCACGGGTGTAATGACGGATGATCCCGGTCAGCGCCTCGTCCGACAGGCTGAACTCCTTGGGTTTGAGCCCATGGTTCTTCACTTGCTTCTCGATGAGGTGCTGTTTTGCGATCTCGCGCTTTTCAACCTCGGTGTAACCGGCCAACGGAATGATCTCCATCCGGTCCAGAAGCGGTCCGGGCATATTGTAGGAGTTCGCCGTGGTGAGGAACATGATGTTCGACAGGTCGTATTCCACTTCAAGGTAGTGGTCCACGAAGGTGCTGTTCTGTTCCGGATCCAGCACCTCGAGCATGGCCGACGCCGGATCGCCACGGAAATCCTGACCCATCTTGTCGATCTCATCGAGAAGGATGAGGGGGTTTGTCGTCTTGGCCTTTTTCAATGCCTGAATGATCTTGCCGGGCATCGAACCGATATAGGTCCGGCGGTGGCCACGGATCTCGCTTTCGTCGCGCACACCGCCAAGGCTGATACGAATGAATTCGCGTCCGGTGGCGCGCGCCACCGACTTGCCAAGACTTGTCTTGCCCACACCCGGCGGGCCGACAAGGCACATGATCGGGCCTTTCAGCTTCTTCGAGCGTTGCTGCACGGCAAGGTATTCAACAATCCGCTCCTTGACCTTCTCAAGACCATAGTGATCTTCGTCAAGGATGGTCTCGGCACGGCGCAAGTCCTTCTTCACGCGGGATTTCTTGCCCCACGGGATCGACAGCATCCAATCAAGATAGTTGCGCACAACCGTGGCCTCGGCACTCATCGGGCTCATGTTCTTGAGCTTTTTGAGTTCCGCTTCGGCCTTCTCGCGCGCTTCCTTGGAAAGCTTGGTTTCCTCGATCCGCGATTCAAGCTCGGCCACCTCGCCTTCGCCCTCTTCGCCATCGCCAAGTTCCTTCTGAATGGCCTTCATCTGCTCATTCAGATAATACTCGCGCTGCGTGCGCTCCATTTGGCTTTTGACGCGCGTCTTGATCTTCTTCTCGACCTGCAAGACGCTCATTTCGCCCTGCATGAAGCCATAAACCTTTTCAAGCCGCTCGCTCACGCTCAGCGTCTCAAGAAGGTCCTGCTTCTCGGCAACTTCGATCCCCAGATGTCCGGCGACCAGATCGGCCAGACGCGCGGGCTCCTCGGCTTCGCCCACGGCGCTCAGCGCCTCTTCGGGGACATTCTTCTTGACCTTGGCATACCGCGCGAACTCGTCGCTGACGGTGCGCAGAAGCGCTTCGATCGTTGCGGTGTCGCCCGGCATCTCGTTAAGATACTCGGCTTCAGCCTCGAAGAATTCTTCGTTTTCGATGTAATTGCGGATCCGCACCCGCGCCACGCCTTCGACCAGCACCTTCACCGTGCCGTCGGGCAGCTTGAGAAGCTGCAACACGTTCGCGAGAACACCCGTCCCATAAATGCCGTCCGCGCTCGGGTCGTCATCCGATGGGTCGATCTGGCTCGACAACAGGATCTGCTTGTCATCCTGCATGACCTCTTCCAGTGCGCGGACCGATTTCTCGCGCCCGACGAAAAGCGGCACGATCATATGCGGGAAAACCACGATATCGCGCAGCGGGAGCACCGGATAGGAGGCGTTCAATGGCTCTTGCATGCTCTTTCCTTCAGGTTTCCGGGGCGTTCATCCCCGGCTTTTCTTGGCAAGAAGGCACCGGCCCCGCTTGGCGGCAGCCACGGCCCTCTCCATTCACAGGCTTGAAGATGGGGCAGACAAGCCCCCCTTTCAACCTCGTCTGGATCAGAATGACCCGGTCCGGCGCGGGGGGCAACCGCCAATCGTTCCGTGAAGACTAGTGCGTTTCGCCTTTGACCTGAGACATCAGCGAAAGACGAAACGCGTGCGACGCCTGAATGTCGCGCCCCGCCTTAGGGATAATGCCAAAGGGCCACGCAAATCGCGTGGCCCAGCAGGGAGAATTTGAAAGTGTCGTATCAGTCTAAGTCACGGATCCTTGCCCGCCAAAGTGCCCTTCGAAAGGGCAGTCGTTCAGATCAGAGCAACCACGACAACGAGCGAGGCGACGATCCAGCTATTTGCAAAAACGGCGAAGTGCATGTTCTTCCCTCCAGATATGTATCCCCACAATGCATAGCCCGACCATTTGGTTCCGGCATAGTCCGGGAATCCTGACCATCGCCCTTCGCGTCAAAGCGGATCGATATCCCCCTGCGCCCGCACGGCGTGGAAATCCGCCTCCCATGCTTGGAAACGTCCCTGCGCAATGGCGTCACGCATCCCCGCCATGATCTGCTGAAAATAATGAAGGTTGTGCCACGTCAGCAGCATCCCCGAGATCATCTCGCCCGACCGGAACACATGATGCAGATAGGCCCGGCTGTAATGCGCGCAGGCCGGGCAGGTGCACGCCTCGTCAAGTGGGCGCGGATCGTCGGCGTGGCGCGCATTCTTGATGTTGACCTGCCCGCGCCGGGTCCATGCTTGGCCCGTGCGCCCCGACCGGGTGGGCAGCACGCAATCCATCATGTCCACACCGCGCGCCACCGCGCCCACGATGTCATCGGGTTTGCCCACCCCCATGAGATAGCGTGGACTGTCCTCGGGTAGCATCTCGGGGGCATAGTCCAGCACCTCGAACATCGCCTCCTGCCCCTCGCCCACGGCCAGCCCGCCGATGGCATAACCGTCAAAGCCGATTCCCCGCAGCGCCTCGGCGCTTTCGGCGCGCAGATCGCGGGTCAAACCGCCCTGCATGATCCCGAAAAGCGCGTGTCCCGGCCGGTCTCCGAACGCCGCTTTCGAGCGTTCGGCCCACCGCATGCTCAGGCGCATCGCCCGCGCGATCTCGTGGTCGTCGGCGGGCAAAGCGGGGCATTCGTCGAAACACATCACGATGTCACTGCCCAGAAGCGCCTGTATCTCCATCGACCGTTCGGGTGTCAGAACGTGCTTTGAGCCGTCGATATGGCTCTTGAACGTCACGCCCTCCTCGCTGAGCTTGCGCAACCCGGCAAGGCTCATCACCTGAAACCCGCCGCTGTCGGTCAGGATCGGCCGCTCCCAGTTCATGAAGCGGTGAAGCCCCCCAAGCCGCGCAATCCGTTCCGCCGTGGGGCGCAACATCAGGTGATAGGTATTGCCCAAAAGGATATCCGCCCCCGTGGCGCGCACATCTTCGGGGCGCATCGCCTTCACCGTCGCCGCGGTCCCGACCGGCATGAACGCAGGCGTGCGAACCTCGCCCCGCGGGGTCATGATCCTTCCGGTCCGCGCCTTGCCATCCTGCGCCCGCAACTCGAATCCGAACCGTTCGCTCATGTCTTTTCCGCCTTCTTGACTTCGCTTCAGCCTCTCTATGGCGCTTCGCTCCGCGACGCAAAATGCTTTCGCCCCGCCCTGCGAAATGAACCAAACCCGCCGTTTGTGCGTTACCCAAAGCACCGGACCGCGAAAATACCGGCACACGAGGGATTTGTGACGCCAAAACCAAGACTTTTCGATCTGCGCACGCTTTTGGGCGTGATCGCCCTGATGTTCATCACGCTGGCCCCCGTCAGCGCGCAGCAACCGTATTTCGAAGTTGATCGCCTTAATCCCGGACTGTCGGAGCCACCCGAAAACCTTGATCGCGAAACGCCGCGCGCGACGATGGAAACGCTCCAGTATCTGTTGGCGCAAGAAGCTTATGACACCGCCGCGCATCTGTTCGATCTGTCGGATATTGACCCTGAGCAACAGGCCAGGATCGGGCCTGAAATCGCACGCAAGTTCGGCAATGTGCTCGACCGGCAAATACTGATTCCATGGGGTGATCTCTCGGATCGGCCCGATGGCTGGGTCACCGGCGCGACCGAGGAACCGGGCACCGGGCGGGTCCGCCGCTCAATCCTTCTCAGCTTGCTCGAGGGCGACACGCATCCCGTGCCTGTGCGGCTCAATCGTCTCAAACCTGAAAACGGTGCGCCTGTCTGGGTGGTTTCGCGGCAAAGTGTGGGTGAAATTCCCGCCCTTAACGAGAGGTTCAAACCGACCCGCCTTGAGCAGGCAATGCCCGAGGCCCTGAAGCGCCGCGGACCTTTCGGGATGTATTACTGGGAATGGCTCGTCCTGCCGGTGATGATCGCGCTGGCGTCATTGGTCGGGCTCATGTCCTTTCGCCTCGTCGGCTGGCTCGGAGGGCTGTCCGATCGCCGCTTCGTTCAGTCGATCGTGCGCGCCTTTCGCTGGCCCGCCACCATTGTCACCGTGGCGCTGATCGTGAGCTTCGCGACCAGTCGGCTCTTTATCGTCACCGGCCCGGTGAGCGTGATCATCGCGCCCGCGGTCCTTTTGGGGTATATCCTCGCCGTGGCACTCGCCTCCATCCGCGTGGCCGATGAAATCTTCGACCGGCTGTCGCCAAGCAATCCGCAAGACCTTGCCGATCCGTCCAAATCCGAGTTTCGCAGCATCGCCACGCTTCTGGCTGGCATTCGTAAATTCATCATCGTCGCCGCCGTTGTGCTGGGCGCGGTCACGCTGCTCAGTTCCATTCAGATATTCAATTCTGTGGGCTACACACTTCTGGCCGGGGCCGGGGCGATCACGATTGTCCTCGGGTTTGCGGCACGTGAGGTTCTGGGAAATCTCATGGCCGCGGTGCAGATCGCCCTCAATCGTTCCGCGCGGATCGGTGACGTTCTGGTCTACCGCAATCAATTCTGCACGGTCGAGCGCATTCACTTCACCTACGTTCAGCTTTTGATCTGGACGGGCAACCGCTATGTCGTTCCCGTCAGCGATTTCGTCGCCAACCCGTTCGAAAACCTCTCGATGGAAAGTCACGAGATGTTGCGCCCCATCACCGTGACACTGCATCACGATGCCGATATCCAACAGATGCGCGATGCGTTCTTCGAGATCATGGACATGATCGACGATGGCACCCTCGGCAACCGCGACAAAGCCTTCGTGCGCGTCGCCGATCAGGACGCCTTCGGTCAAAAGGTGCTGTTCGCCTTGCCCACCCCGAACCAATCCTCCTTCTGGGATCTCGAATGCCTCGCCCGCGAGCAAATCCTCGCCCGCGCCCTCAAGATCGAACGCGAGACAGGTAAGCCGATGCTTCCGCCAAGCCCGGGGCGCGATTTACCCGGCGGCTGACCCTGTCCCGCTTGCACCTTGCCTCAAAACCGCGATGATGGACCCAAGTTTCAGTAAGGAGATATCAATGTCCGACGACGAAAACACGACCGACCAACTGCAATTCGGCTGGGAGGAATGGATATCGTTGCCGGGTCTTGGCGTTCCTGCAATCCGTGCCAAAGTCGATACGGGGGCCCGAACGTCCGCACTTCATGCCTTTGACATCGAAACCTTCGGGCCAACCTCAA
Source organism: Roseovarius sp. E0-M6 (assembly GCF_037083845.1). Taxonomy (NCBI): domain Bacteria; kingdom Pseudomonadati; phylum Pseudomonadota; class Alphaproteobacteria; order Rhodobacterales; family Roseobacteraceae; genus Roseovarius; species Roseovarius sp. E0-M6. Next base: position 922,085 of record NZ_JBAPLA010000001.1, read on the forward strand.
AGCCCAAGGTCCGGTTCACCCTGCACCCGATCCCCGGTCGCGATGATCTTGTCATTCCCTGCTCGGCGCCCATCGTGGATCGCCGCGAGGTGACGTCATCCAACGGCGAAAAAGAAAGCCGTTACGTGATTCAGACAACCATTGAGGTGGCGGGCGAAAGCTGGCCCATCGAGATCACTCTCACCAACCGCTCCGGCATGGCAAGCCGGATGCTCCTCGGGCGGCAGGCTCTCAAGGATCATATCTCGATCGTGGCAACCGACCGTTTCATGCAGCCGGAACTGAGCTACGATGTCTACCACAGCTCCAAGATGCGCCGCGAGGCTCCGGATCGTTCATTGCGCATCGCCGTGCTTTCGCGCGAAGACAACTATTCCACCCGCCGCCTTGTCGAAGAGGGCGAAAAACGCGGCCACACCGTTGAAGTGATCAACACCACGCGCTGCTACATGGCGATCAACGCGATGGCCCCCGAAGTGCATTACGATGGCAAGCGATTGCCGCGCTTTGATGCGGTCATCCCGCGTATCGGGGCGTCCATCACACCCTATGGTGCGGCCATCGTTCGACAGTTCGAGACCATCGGCACGTGGTGCGTCAACGGCAGCGCGGGCATCACCGCCAGCCGCGACAAGCTTTACGCCCATCAGATCATGGCCCGGGCCCGAATCGGCATGCCCAACACGGCCTTCGCCAGCTCTCCGCGCGACACCGCGAACATCATCAGCCTCGTGGGCACAGCGCCCCTTATTGTGAAACTGCTCGAATCGACACAAGGCAAAGGCGTCGTTCTGGCCGAAACCAAGAAGGCCGCCGAGTCGGTGATCGACGCCTTCCGCGGCCTCAAGGCCAATTTCCTCGTGCAGGATTTCGTCAAGGAAGCCGCAGGCGAGGATATCCGCTGTCTCGTGATCGGCGGCAAGGTGGTGGCCTCCATGAAACGCACCGGTGCCGATGGCGATTTCCGCTCGAACCTGCACCGGGGCGGGTCGGCCAAATCGGTGCGCATCACCAAGCAAGAACGTGACACGGCCCTGCGCGCCGCGCGGTCGTTCGATCTCAACATGGCGGGGGTCGATCTTTTGCGGTCCGAAGGCGGCCCCAAGGTGCTCGAGGTGAACTCGAGCCCCGGCTTCGAAGGGATCGAGGCGTCGACCAGCAAGAACATTGTCGGCAAGCTTTATGAAACCATCGAAGCGCGCGTGCGTCCGACCCCGATCCGACGCCGCAAAGGAAGCTGAAGCTGCCTTGCACCTCCTGTGCGGACTGGCCGCACTGGACGTGCCGGACGTAAATCCTTATATGTTTGGTCAAGTAACCGATCGGATTGGCAAATGACCGAAAACGCACAAAATTTCGAAGGCGCCCCCCTTATCGCACCATCGTCGACGGATCATCAGCTTTATGACGGCATCGTCGAGGCGTGCCGCTCGGTCTATGATCCCGAGATTCCGGTGAACATCTACGATCTGGGGCTGATCTATACGATCGACATCGACGATGAGAACGCGGTCAAGGTCATCATGACCCTCACCGCACCCGGGTGCCCCGTTGCCGGTGAAATGCCCGGCTGGGTGGCCGAAGCGATCGAGCCCCTGCCCGGCGTGAAACAGGTCGATGTCGAACTCACATGGGAACCGCCCTGGGGCATGGACATGATGTCCGACGAGGCCCGGCTCGAACTCGGCTTCATGTAAGCAGGCGACTCTGCTTTCCTCTCCTGTTAGGCAGGTGTTTTTACTTGCATCTGAGTCATAGCAAGCATATAAGCTTGCTATGGTATGGACCGTTTTCACAGGCGACATCGTCAACTCCTCCGATCTGGGAAAAGTCGACCTCGACGACCTCATCGGTGCGGTTCACGATACATCCGACCGCGCATCGCGTTGGCCGGGTCGCGATGCGCGAACCACTCAGATCGGCTTTGCCCGCAGGGGCGGAGACGGCTGGCAGATCGCCTGCGCTAATCTTCGGAATCCTCTTCGCCTCGCGCTCTGCGTTCAAACCGCGATCGTCGCCCGCATAGACGGAGCCGCGTCGCGCATCGCGGTGGCGACCGCTTCAGGCGATATGCTCGCCACTCTGCCCGATGACCTCAACAGTGCGCATGGCCCCGCCTTCACACGCTCGGGTCGACTGCTTGACCGCCTTGAGGGGCACAGGCTCATGGCGCATGCCGACGGCGGCGCATGTGACGCGCTCTTCTGCCTTGCCGATCACATGGCGCAGGGCTGGACACAGGCGCAGGCACGCGCACTTTCGTTCAAGCTCCGCCCCGACGCACCGGCCAACCGGGAAATCGGCGCCGCGCTCGGCATCTCGCGTCAGGCGGTGGATCAGGCGCTTCACGGCGCGGGCTATATTGCGCTCGCCGATGCTCTGGCCCGCCTGGAGGACACGGCATGATCGCCACCTTCACTGCGCTTTTGTTTGCTCATCTGCTGGCGGATTTCGTGTTCCAGACGGATTGGATCAACGCCAACAAACACCGCCCGCATGTCATGCTCCTGCACGGCGCAATCGTGCTCGTCACCGCGCAGGCGGCGCTGGGCCGGGTCGACGCGCCGGAAATTCTGGCTCTGGCAATCGCGCATATGGTCATCGACGCCATCAAGATCCGGGGCGATTTCCGTGGTATCGCGGGGTTTCTCACCGATCAGGGCGCACATATTGCCACCATCTTGGCTGTGACAGTCTTGACGCCCGATCTTTGGGCCGGCGGCCTTTGGGCCCCTTGGCCCAAGGTCTTGCCGCTCATGGCCCTCTTGGCGGGCCTGATCACCACGCTGTTTGCCGGTCAATACGCTGTGGGGCTGCTCATGCGTCCGCACACGGTGCGCATCCGCAACAACGGGCTGCGTGATGGCGGTCGGCTCATCGGTCTGCTTGAGCGTGGACTCATCTTTGTGTTGGTCATTGCCGGACAACCGATTGGCGTGGGGTTCCTCATCACCGCCAAATCCATCCTCCGCTACGGCACCGCGACACGCGATCAGCGCACCGCCGAATACGTCATCATCGGCACCCTCGCCTCCTTCGGCTGGGCCATTTCCGTAGCCTTCGCCACCGCGCTCCTGCTCGCGCATCTTCCAGACCTTGAGATCGGGCCCCTTCGGCACTAGGTTAGCCCCAACAGCAAAGGAAAGAGCGACACAATGTTCGGAATTCCCGGAAAGCAGGCGGTGACCATGACTCCAAAGGCTGCGGCACAAATCGCAAAGCTGATGGAGAAAGAAGGGCACAAAGGTCTGCGTATCGGCGTCAAAAAAGGCGGATGCGCGGGCATGGAATACACCATGGACTACGTCGACGAGACCGACCCCAACGACGAGGTGGTCGAACAGGACGGCGCGTGCGTCATGATCGCTCCGATGGCTCAGATGTTCCTCTTCGGCACTGAAATAGATTACGAAGTTTCGCTCTTGGAATCGGGGTTCCGCTTCCATAACCCGAACGTGACCGAAGCCTGTGGATGCGGTGAGTCGATCAAGTTTGAGAATATGTGAGCTTTGGTCACCAAACCTTTGTTTTGATTTATTTTAGGAATCTCAGATGAGACGCAAGCTGGCCGCCGGCAATTGGAAGATGAACGGCAACGGCGCCAGCTTGGCAGAAATCGAAACCCTTGCCCGCGACCACGCAGAGGGCGGCACCGATCTGGTGATTTGCCCGCCCGCCACGCTTATCTCGCGCGCTGCGGCGGTCGCAGGTCCCATCGACATCGGCGGACAGGATTGCCACATGGCCGCCTCGGGCGCGCATACCGGCGATATTTCGGCCAGCCAACTGCGCGATGCGGGGGCCACGGCCGTGATCCTCGGGCATTCCGAACGCCGCGAGGCGCATGAAGAAGACAGCGCCATGATCCGTGAAAAGGCTCGCGCGGCCCATGCCGAAGATCTTACCACCATCATTTGCGTGGGCGAGTCGCTTGCCCAACGTGATGCACAGAATACGCTTGATATCATAGGCGCACAGCTCTCGCTGTCGGTCCCAGACACGGCCACAGGACACAATACCGTCATCGCCTACGAGCCGATCTGGGCCATCGGCACCGGCAAGGTGCCAAGCATGAACGAGATCGGCCAAGTGCATGATTTCATTCGCTCAAACCTAGAACGCAGGTTCGGGTCAGGGGTCGGGCGCTCCGTTCGGCTGCTCTATGGCGGCTCGGTCAAGCCCGGCAATGCCGCTGAAATCTTTAGCGTGTCCAATGTCGATGGCGCGCTTGTGGGCGGGGCCTCGCTCAAGGCGGCGGATTTCTCTCCCATCGTCGCGGCCCTTGACGCGACCACCTAGACATCCGCGCCCACCCCCTCCAAGGTGCCGCCATGGCCCCACGCAAGATCATCATCGACACCGACCCCGGTCAGGATGACGCCGTCGCGATCCTGCTCGCACTGGCCAGCCCCGAGGAGTTGGAGCTGCTTGCGATCACCTGTGTCGCGGGCAATGTTCCGCTTGATTACACCACTCGAAATGCACGTATTATCCGTGAGTTGTCCGGCAAAGCTGAAGTGCCCGTTCTGGCCGGATGTGATCGGCCCATGACCCGGGCGCTGGTAACAGCCGAGCATGTGCATGGCCGCACCGGGCTTGACGGGCCGGACCTTCCCGACCCGGTGCTGCCTCTCGCCCCCGGTCACGCCGTCGACCACCTGATCGACACGCTGCGGCGCCATCCCCCCGGCACGATCACGCTCTGCCCGATCGGGCCGCTCACCAACATCGCCACGGCCCTTGACCGTGCCCCCGATATCGCCCCCCGCATCAAGGAAATCGTGCTGATGGGCGGGGCCTATTTCGCTGTGGGCAATGTCACGCCCGCCGCCGAGTTCAACATTCATGTTGATCCTCAGGCCGCTGATATTATTTTTAAATCTGGCGTTCCGATCACCGTTGTTCCGCTGGATGTGACACACAAGGCGCTGGTCACCCGCGCCCGCAACGACGCCATTCGCGCCATCGGCACGCCGGTTGCCCGCGCGGTGGCCGAGATGACCGATTTTTTCGAAAGATACGACCGGACAAAATACGGTCAGGACGGCGCACCGCTGCACGATCCCTGTGTGATCGCTTATCTGCTCAGGCCCAATCTCTTCTCGGGCCGTCATATCAATGTCGAGATCGAAACCACGTCCGAATTGACCATGGGCATGACCGTCGCCGACTGGTGGGGCGTCACGGATCGCCCTGCCAACGCGCTTTTTCTGGGCGATATCGACGCCGACGGATTTTTTTCTCTCCTGACCGAAAGGCTCGCCCGGCTATGACCGCCCTCACCCTTGCCGCCGCCGATGATCTCACAGCCCTCCTGCCCCTCGTCGAAGCGTTTCACGCCGAAGAGGGCATCACGCAGGATGACGACACCCGCCGCGCCGCACTTCTCCCGCTGCTCGAAGGGTCGCCGCATGGTGCGATCTACGTTGCCGGTCCGCGCCGTGCGCCCATAGGGTATGCGGTCATCTCCTTCGGCTGGTCGCTCGAATTCACCGGGCTCGACGGGTTTCTCGATGAAATCTACATCCGTCCGGGCGTGCGCGGGCGTGGCATCGGAACTGAAATTCTGGCCGCACTGCCCAAGGCCCTGTCGCGCCACGGCGTGCGTGCCATCCATCTCGAGGTGCGGCGCGACAACGAAAAAGCGCGCGCGCTCTATCAACGTCTTCATTTTGAGCCGCGTGATCATTACATGCTGATGAGCCGCAAGCTTTGAGGACCGCTATGACCCTCGATATACCCTTCGACAACAGCTACGCTCAGCTCCCGCCCGCGTTCTTCACGCGGCTCGACCCGACCCCGGTAAAATCCCCTCGCCTCCTTGCCTTCAATGAGGCGCTCGCGCGTGAGCTTGGCATCGCCCCCCAAGAGGCCGACCTCGCCGCCATCTTCGCCGGCAACAAGGTGCCCGAGGGTGCCACCCCGCTGGCTCAGCTTTACGCAGGCCATCAGTTTGGCGGGTTTTCCCCTCAGCTTGGCGATGGCCGCGCCAACCTGCTGGGTGAGGTGATCGACCGGACCGGATCACGCCGGGACATTCAACTCAAAGGGTCTGGCCCCACCCCCTACAGCAGGATGGGCGACGGGCGCGCATGGCTGGGCCCGGTGCTGCGTGAATATGTGGTGAGCGAAGCGATGCACGCGATGGGCGTGCCAACCACCCGCGCGCTTGCCGCCGTCGTCACGGGCGAGTCGGTTTACCGCGAAACCGGTGCCCTGCCCGGTGCCGTGCTCACCCGTGTCGCCTCGAGCCATATCCGCGTGGGCACCTTTCAGGTCTTTCTCGCACGGCGCGACCTCGAGAGCCTGCGCGCGCTTTACGACTATACCCGCGCCCGCCACACGCCCGAGGCACAAAGCCCGGGTGATATGCTGCGCGCGGTCATCGACCGTCAGGCACGGCTCATCGCGGCATGGGAATCGCTTGGCTTCATCCACGGGGTGATGAACACCGACAACACCACCCTCTCGGGCGAGACCATTGATTACGGCCCCTGCGCCTTCATGGACCGGTATCACCCCGACACGGTGTTTTCCTCGATCGACGCGCACGGGCGCTATGCCTATGGCAATCAGCGGCATGTGATCGTCTGGAACCTCGCACAGCTTGCCACCTGCCTCGTCCCCCTTCACGATGATCAGGATGCGGCGGTCGAAGAGATGACCCGCGACATCCATGCCATGCCGGAGTTGATTGGCCGTTACTGGCTCAGTGCATTCGGACACAAGATCGGCCTTGATGACGCCAGCGAGTCGGACCGCCCGTTGATCGACGAATTGCTCGCACTCATGGCGGCCTCGGGCGCTGATTTCACCAACACATTTCGGGCACTGGCCGATGGCTCTGCGCGCGATCAAGTCACCGACCGCGACGCTTATGATGCGTGGCACGCAAAGTGGCAGGCGCGGCTTGCGTCGGAAACCGGCACCGCTGAGCGCATGCGCGCCGCGAACCCATGGGTCATTCCCCGCAATCACCGCATCGAACAGATGATCGAGGCCGCCGTCGCCGGCGACATGGCCCCGTTCGAACGTCTGATGCGGGTGCTCGCCACGCCATACGAGGCGCAACCGGACGAGGCCGAACTGACGCGCCCACCGCGCTCCGCAGAAGTGGTTCAACAGACATTTTGCGGCACCTAAAGCGTTTCGCGAAAAACTTGGAACACAGATTGCACGAAACGCAGCGCGACATTCAGGCGTTGCCCGCGTTTCGCCTTGTCGCGCTATTTGCGCCAACGTTTGAAAAATCGCGGATTCTTGCGGATGAACTCATCGATCACCGACCCCACCCCGCCATACGCCTTGCCCTTGAGATAGGCAAAGCCCGCCCCGGCCCCGATAAGAGCGCCCATGGCATCCATGATGAGGTCTCCCATAGTGTCCATCAATCCGGATTTCTGCATGTTGAATCCAAAGAGCTGATCCATCGAGAACTCGAAGACCTCCCAAAGAGCGCCGATAGCAATGGCGAAACAGGCGCCGAAAAATGCGACCGCGACATGCGGCGCGTTAAATTTGTCGCCTTGAAACATCATGAAGACCAGCAAGAAACCGATCAGCCCGAACCCGATGGCCGATCCGCCATGCATGACGATGTCCCACCACCAATAACGCTCGTAGAAATCGAACACCTCGCCAAGGAAGACGGTGCCGCCGACGAAAATGACAATTGCCGCCATGAAACTTGGGGGCACATGCACTTGCGCCCAACGGGCGACAAACATAGGCGCCATCGACAGGCCCAGCGTGGCCAAAGCCACGAAAGCCAACGGCAACCGTCCTTGGGTCAGCGCGAAAATCGTAACGCCCACAAGGCTCAGCCAGATCAGCAGCGCCAGCCATGTCTGATCGCGGAACACGGGATGACTTCTCCCTCGCTTCGTGTTGTAGTCCAACTACTATGAGCGGATCGTCGTTCCGGATTGCAACCTACAACTTGCAGAAATGCGTCGGGCTTGACCTGCGGCGTCGACCCGATCGCAGCTTGCAGGTGATCAATGCGTTGGCCGCCGACATCGTCGTGCTGCAAGAAGTGGACAAGCGTCTGCCGCCCCGGCCCGCCGCCCTGCCCCATGCCATGGCCGAGGCCGACGGCTGGCGCATTCTGCCCTTCGGCGCTCCGGGCGGCTCGCTGGGCTGGCATGGCAACGCGATGCTGGCACGGGGCGACCTCACCCTCCGCGACAGCGCCCATATCGATCTGCCGGGGCTTGAACCGCGCGGCGCGATTCGCGCCGACCTGAACACCGGCATCGGCCCGCTCCGTGTGATCGGGCTGCATCTCGGGCTTGTGCGGCGCTATCGGCTGCTACAGGTCGCGGCGATCATGCGCGCGCTGCACAGCCTACCGCCGATGCCGACGGTTCTGGCGGGGGATTTCAATGAATGGGGAAGTGTGACCCCGCTTGATGTGGCGGCGCACGGGCTGGGCTTCTTGCAAACACCGCCCAGCTTTCCCGCTCTACGGCCCGTGGCCCGACTCGACCGCTTTGCCGTTACGCCCGACCTGCACGCCCTAAGAAACGACGCCCATATGGCCCGGCCTGCGCGCATCGCATCGGATCATCTGCCGGTCTGGGCCGAATTCGGTCTGCGCTGAGGCTGGCTTGCACCCGGCCCGCATGCTAGGGCGCGGGACAGAAAAGATGCCCGGAGCCGCCCGCCATGACCCTGTTGCAAATCGCCTCGCTTCTGATCGTCCTTGCGGGCGTCTTCGGTGCCATCAACTATCTCTTCCTCAAACTGCCCTCGGCCATCGGCATTCTCGTGGTGGCGCTTCTCGCCTCCTTCGCTGTGATGGGGGTGGACATGCTCGTCCCGACCCTCGGCATGGCCGATCAGGTGCGCGCCATCGTGCTCGATCTCGAATTTTCGGATGCCCTGCTCGAAGGCATGCTGGGGCTGCTGCTCTTTGCCGGCGCGCTGCATGTCAAGATCGCGGACCTGCGTGCCGAGGCGCGCGTGATATTCCTGATGGCGACACTGGGCGTCGCATTGTCCACCCTGCTGATCGGTGTCGGGTTTTCATGGATTACCGGCATGCCGTTCCTCGTGGCGCTTGTCTTTGGCGCGGTTATCTCGCCCACCGATCCTGTCGCGGTTCTGGGCGTCCTGCGCGAGGCGAAACTGCGCAAATCGCTGGAAACCAAGATCGCGGGCGAAAGCCTCTTCAACGATGGCATCGCCTATGTGGTTTTCCTGATCCTCGTGGGCCTCGCCTTTCCCTCGGGCGAGCATCACGGATCGGGCTTCGGCTATGCCGCGCGGCTTTTCGCCCAAGAGGCGCTTGGCGGGGCCGCACTCGGGATCGCGCTTGGCTGGCTCACCTTCCGGGTGATGCGCCGGATCGACGACTATTCGCTCGAGGTGCTGCTCACGCTGGGGCTGGCTTTCGGCGGCTATGAACTGGCGGTCTACCTGCATGTCTCGGCCCCCATCATGGCCGTGTGCGCCGGGCTCCTGATCGGCGATGTCGGAACCGAGCACGGCATGAGTCCGACCACGCGCCAATATGTTGATGGCTTCTGGAAACTCATCGACGAAATCCTCAACGCTGTTCTTTTCTTGATGATCGGGGTCGAGGTCTTCGCCGTGGCCTTTGACATGGACTATCTCGTTGCCGGCACGCTCTCGATCGCGCTCGCGCTGCTGGGCCGTCTTGCTGCGGTCGCGGTGCCGGTCTTGCTGCTCAGACCGTTCCGAAGCTTCTCGCCCGGGGTCGTGCGCATCATGACATGGGGTGGCCTCAAGGGGGGCATCTCGGTGGCCCTCGCCCTGAGCCTGCCCGACGGCGAATGGAAACCCGTCATCCTGACCGCAACCTATATGGTGGTGATCTTCTCGATTATCGTTCAGGGCCTCACCGTGGCGCGCGTGGCAAACCGCGTCGGGCGCGAACCTGATCTCGTCTAAGGGGTGGAAAGACGCGGCCCGAGGCGCTATCCCTCTGACCCAGAGTCCCATAAGGCGCCGGGCATGACAGCAGACACCATCACCAAACGCTGCGAGGCACAGGGGCTTCGCATGACCGGACAACGGCGCATCATCGCCTCGGTTCTTGAGGGCGCGGACGATCACCCTGACGTGGACGAACTTTATGCCCGCGCCGCCGCCATAGACCCCCGGATCTCGATCGCGACCGTCTACCGGACAGTAAAACTGTTCGAGGAATCGGGCATCCTCGAACGGGTCGACTTCGGCGACGGGCGCGCCCGCTATGAAGATGCCGAGCGTGAACATCACGACCACCTCATCGACGTGACCACCGGCGACGTGGTCGAGTTTTTCGACCCCGAGATCGAGGCCCTTCAGGAAAAGATCGCCCGGCGTCTCGGCTACCGGCTTCAGGGGCACCGTATGGAACTGTATGCCGTGCCGCTCAAGGACACGGATTAAACGGTTCCGGTCCGCGCGGCGCCGCATTTCACGAAAATCCGCGTCTCAGGTTACTCTCGAAGCGCTTTAGGGCTGTTGTCCCCACCCGAAAGACGGCACGATTCGCCCGACACCCTGTAGGAGGCTTTCAAGATGCGCCCGGACATGACCATCACCGTTGCCCAGTGTCCCGGCGACCTCGATACACCCCGAGACCGGCTCGACTGGATCACATCCGAACTTGCGGCATCGCCCGGGACGGATCTGGTGCTGCTGCCCGAACTCTTCGCCTGCGGTTACAATATCGGCGATGCCGTCACCCGGCGGGCCGAGCCGCGCGACGGGCCCTTCGCCCGCGCCATGAGCGATCTCGCCCGGCGCTACGACACCGCGCTTTGTTATGGCTATGCCGAACGCGCCGGTGACACGGTTCATAATTCGGCACTCTGCCTTGACGCCACCGGACGCCTTGTCGCGAACCATCGCAAGCTCTTGTTGCCGCCGGGCTTCGAGGCCGATCACTTTGACCCCGGTCGCGATGCCACGCTCTTTGACATCGGCCCGTTCCGGTGCGGGCTGCTCATCTGCTATGATGTGGAATTTCCCGAGAATGTGCGCCATCTCGCCGCCGCGGGGGCCGAGTTGATTCTCGTGCCCACGGCACTTGGCGCCGAATGGGGCGTCGTCTCGGATCACCTCGTGCCCGCCCGGGCCTTCGAGAACGGCGTGTTTGTCGCCTATGCCGACAACAGCGGATCACAGAACGGTCTGGCCTATTTCGGCGGCTCTTGTGTGGCGGGTCCGCGCGGCGAGGTGCTGGCCAGAACCGAGCCCGGGCCGGGCATCGCCACGGCCATGCTCACACACGCGGCTGTGGCCTCCGCGCAGGAGCGGCTGCCCTATCTGCGTGACCGCGCGTCGCTCCCTTGGGTCACATCGTGACGATATAACCAATCAAGGCTGCGCATCATCGCGCCGGGCGCGACACGCCCCGCAACCCGCAGACCACAGTGGGCGGCCCACCTGAGCGGCCCAAAGGACAGATGATACTTGTGGGCATTGCCATTTGCCGCAGTGACCGCGCGCCTCACCCGCGCCTCGCGCTGTGCGCGATACGCGGCAAACGCCGCCTCGGGGGTGTCTGCGGCGGTCAGTGCATCGGCCAAGACCCAGCCATCCTCAAGCGCCATATTTGCGCCTTGCGCCATGAAAGGCAGCGTCGGATGCAGCGCATCCCCCAAAAGCGTGACACCCGGCGCGTGCCAGTTCTGAGCGATCTTGTGCCGGAAAAGTCCCCAAAGGTTCACTTGCTCCACTTGCGCCAAAAGAGTTTGCGCCTCGGGGCCAAAATCGTCAAAGGCCGCCCGAAGCGCCACCGGATCATCCGTCTGGCTCCAGCTTTCGGCGGCCCACGCCGCGCGCTCCTGCACAGCCACAAGGTTCATCAGGCTCCCGCCGCGCAACGGATAGCTGACAAGGTGTCGGTGCGGACCCATATGAACCTGAATATCATCGCGCCGCGCGGTGCGATTCTCGACCACCGCGCGCCATGCCACCTGACGGGTGAAAAACGGTGCTTCGGCGCCATTGAGCGCCCGTCGCACCACCGAATGCAACCCGTCCGCGCCTATGACGATATCCGCATCCGTCACAGCCCCCGACGCCAGCACGACGCGCGGGCGTGTGCCGGGCTCGACATCCTGCACCTTCTGAAGAAGTAGGATGCGCGCGCCCGCCTGCCGCGCCTCGTCATGTAGCACATCGATCAGGTCGGCCCGGTGAAACAACAGAAAATCACGCCCGCCCATGCCAAGCGACGTGACCGCGCCCTTGCGATAATCATGAAGCGTGACGCCCGACGCGGCCACGGCGGCGTTGCGAGCGGCTTCGCCAAGGCCCATGGCGCCCAGCACCGCGAATCCGTTCGGGCTTATCTGAAGGCCCGCACCCACTTCGGTGATCGCTTCGGTCTGATCCAGAACCGTAACCCGCGCCCCACGCTGCGACAGGATCACCGCTGCGGCAAGCCCGCCGATTCCGGCCCCCACGATTAGGATTTTCCTGTTCTGCACCGTGGTCTGAGTCACCGTGCCAGTCCCTTTCTAAGAAAAACGCCGGAGCTTCCGCCCCGGCGCCATGGTCATATCCAGAGGTTGCCTGCGCAACGTTCAATCGTCGCGATGAACCTTCTCGCGGCGCTCGTGGCGCTCTTGGGCCTCAAGGCTCATCGTGGCGATGGGCCGCGCGTCAAGACGCTTGAGGCTGATCGGCTCTCCGGTCACTTCGCAATATCCGTATTCGCCCTCGTCGATCCGGCGCAGCGCCTGATCAATCTTCGCCACCAGCTTGCGCTGGCGGTCGCGGGTGCGCAGTTCCAGTGCGCGATCCGTCTCTTCGCTGGCGCGGTCGGCCACATCGGGAATGGCGCGCGTGCCGTCCTGAAGCCCCTCGATCGTGTCCCGGCTACCCTCGAGAATCTCGTCTTTCCATCTCATCAATTTGCGGCGGAAATATTCCGTCTGACGTTCGTTCATGAACGGTTCGTCCTCGACGGGTCGATAATCCTCGGGCAGAAACACCTCGGACTTCATCTTGGTCTCCTCCTCAACACCCATGTCTGTTGTCATTGGCTCTTCACTCTCAGACATCTGGCCCTCTCGGCCTGCGTTTACTCCGATCCGATCGGATTGTCACTACTCAATCACGTGCGATTGATGTGAAAGGCGGAACACGATAGCCTTTCGTTTCAAGCGCCTGAACAAATGCCAGAAGAAAGTTGAAAACACATGAAATTCACCGGCACCGACGCCTATGTCGCGACCGATGACCTGACAGTTGCGGTCAACGCGGCGATCACGCTGGAGCGGCCGTTGCTCGTCAAGGGCGAACCGGGCACCGGCAAGACCGAGCTTGCCCGGCAGGTCGCCGCCAGCCTTGGATTGCGGATGATCGAGTGGAACATCAAATCCACGACCCGCGCCCATCAGGGCCTTTATGAATACGATGCCGTCTCGCGTCTCCGCGACAGTCAGCTTGGCGATGAACGCGTGCATGACGTGTCCAACTACATCCGCCCCGGCAAGCTCTGGCAGGCTTTCGCGAGCGAGGAGCGCGTCGTGCTTCTCATCGACGAGATCGACAAGGCCGATATCGAATTTCCCAACGACCTGCTGCAAGAGCTCGACCGGATGGAATTCCATGTCTACGAGACCGGCGAGACGATCACCGCGCGCCACCGGCCCGTGATCATCATCACCTCGAACAATGAAAAAGAACTGCCCGACGCCTTTCTGCGGCGCTGCTTCTTTCACTACATCCGGTTCCCCGACATGGAGACCCTGAAGCGAATCGTCGAGGTGCACCACCCCGGCCTCAAGGATTCGCTTCTGACCACCGCGCTCACACAGTTCTACGAAATCCGTGATCAGCAGGGCCTCAAGAAGAAGCCCTCCACCTCCGAGGTGCTCGACTGGCTCAAACTGATTCTCGCCGAAGACCTGTCCCCCGAAGACCTCAGGCGCGATGCGGGCGACGCGCTGCCGCACTTGCATGGCGCACTTCTCAAGAACGAACAGGATGTCCACCTGTTCGAGCGGCTGGCCTTCATGGCCCGGCGTCAGCGGTCATGACGATCAGGCGGCCATGTCCCGTGGCCGCCGCCCCATTTGAATCGAATCGGTCACAATTTCGCCCCATTGGCTCCTTACCAATGGCCCGATGCGCATGGAGATTGCTTACAACTCGTCTTTTGCGCCTTGTCTGCGGCGTGCGAAGACGGGGGTGTGTTCCCCTCGCGTCAGTCCGTCCGGGGGGTGTCAGTGACCAGTAACCGTTCAGAGGGCTCATGCGCCGTATCCTTCTTCCTGTCTGCCTGATCCTCGGCGCCTGCATGCCAGGCGCCCCCGGTGAGGTGACCTCGCGTGCCGCAACCCCCTCGCCCGAGGCGGTCGCGTCGATCAAGGTATTCGCCGTGGCCCGCCCCGAGGCCCCGAACCGCTCGAATGCCGATATCCGGCGCGATTTCCTCGATCTCAGCATGCAACTTGAATCGGGTCGGCAGCTTCGCACCTTCTCACGGTTCGAAGGACCGATCCGCGTGCGCGTCACCGGCAGGCCGCCCCCGACACTCCTGCCCGATCTCAACCGCGTGCTTTACCGCATGCGAAGCGAGGCCGACCTCAACATCGACCTGGCCCGCGAAACCGGCTGGAACATCACGATTCAGGCCGTGCCACGCACCGAAATCCGCGAACAACTCCCGCAGGCTGCCTGTTTCGTCGTGCCCAATATCGACGATATCTCGCAATACAGCGCGGCGCGCCGGTCCGGCCGCACCAACTGGTCCAGCCTCGTGCGCCGTGAGAAGGTCGCGATCTTCCTGCCCTCCGACGCAAGCCCCCAAGAGGTGCGCGATTGCCTGCACGAGGAACTGGCTCAGGCCATCGGCCCGCTCAACGACCTTTACAGGCTTAGCGACAGCGTCTTCAACGATGACAACGTGCACACCGTGCTCACTGGCTTCGACATGCTGATCCTGCGGGCCTATTACGCGCCCGAACTGCGCTCGGGAATGAGTTATAATCAGGTGGCCGATCGCCTTCCGGCAATCCTGTCCCGGCTCAATCCGCGCGGGGACACGATCCCCGCACGCCCAACCGGAAGCACGCCGCGCTCATGGATTCGCGCGATTCAGACGGCCCTTGGCCCCGGCACCCCCCAGCCGCGCCGCCAAAGCGCCGCGCAAGAGGCCGTGACCATCGCCGAGACGATGGGCTGGACCGATCACCGCCGCGGCTTCTCGCATTACGCGCTCGGGCGGATCACGCAATCATCTTCGCCCGTCTTTGCCCAGAACCATTTCGCCGCCGCTGACGCGTATTACCGCCGTGCCCCCGCCACGAAACTGCACCGCGCACATGCCGCCTCACAGCTCGCGGCCTATGCCATCACCCAAGGCAAGGGCGATGTCGCATTGATGCTCGTCGATCCGCAGATCGCGGTAGCCGAACGCCACGAAAACGCCGCGCTGCTGGCCACGCTCATGCTCCTGCGCGCCGAGGCGCTTGAGTTGACCGGACGCACCTCCGAGGCCCGCGCCGTTCGACTCGACAGCCTCGGTTGGGCGCGTTACGGATACGGGGCTGACTGGGCCGTCCGGGCCAAACAGCGCGAGATCGCATCGCTCAACCCCCTCAAGGGTTTCTGACGGAGATAAACAATGGTCGTTGCAGTATCGGCATTCATCGGCGCCGCTCTTGGCGCAGTTCAGGCCCGCCGCCGCAAGGGTCAATCGGCGGATATGGCGCAATATGCCATTGTCTATGCCCTCCTTTTCTCACTTGCTGCGCTTTTCGCGTCGATCTTCATGGCCCGGATGACGGCCTGAAGAGATGTTTCTTCCCTTCTTCGAAGAGTTGCGCAAAACCGGCGTGCCCGTCTCTCTGCGCGAATTTCTGACATTTCTCAGCGCGATGCGCACGGGCCTCGTGACCTATGATCCCGAAGGATTCTATTACCTCGCGCGGGCCTCGCTGGTAAAGGATGAGCGCCATATCGACAGGTTCGATCAGGCCTTTTCCACCTGCTTTTCCGGGCTTGAGAATATCACGGCTCAGCAGGTGATGGAGGCGGTGGACCTGCCCTCCGATTGGCTTGAGAAAATGGCCGAGAAACACCTCACCCCCGAGGAGAAGGCCGAGATCGACGCGCTTGGCGGCTTTGACAAGCTGATGGAGACGCTCAAGGAGCGGCTCAAGGAACAGCAGGGCCGCCATCAGGGCGGCAACAAGTGGATCGGCACGGCCGGCACCTCGCCTTTCGGCGCGTATGGCTACAATCCCGAGGGCGTCCGCATCGGCCAGGACGAAAGCCGCCACCAGCGCGCAGTCAAGGTCTGGGACAAGCGCGAGTTCCGCAATCTCGACGACAGCGTTGAACTGGGCACACGCAACATCAAGGTCGCGCTCAGGCGTTTGCGCAACTGGGTGCGCGACGGGGCCGAGGATGAGCTGGACCTCGACGGCACGATCCGGGCCACCGCCGACCAAGGCTATCTCGACGTGGTGACGCGCCCAGAACGGCGCAACGCGGTCAAGCTGCTGCTCTTTCTTGATGTGGGCGGATCTATGGACGCGCATATCAAGGTGGTCGAAGAGCTGTTCTCGGCGGCCCGCGCCGAATTCAAGCATCTCGAATATTACTATTTTCACAATTGCCTTTACGAAGGCGTCTGGCGCGACAATCGCCGCCGCTGGGATGCGGTCACCCCCACATGGGAGGTGCTCAACACCTATGGCTCCGATTACAAATGCATCTTCGTGGGTGACGCGTCCATGTCCCCCTACGAAATCGCCTATCCCGGCGGCGCGAACGAACATTGGAACCCGGAATCGGGGGAAACATGGCTCGCCCGCGCACGGGCGCAATGGCCGGATAACCTCTGGATCAATCCCGTCCGCGAGAGCCATTGGGGCTATACCCATTCGATTTCGATGATATCGGAAATTTTTGAGGGCCGCATGGCGCCCATGACGCTCGAAGGTCTTGATCGCGGCATGCGCGAACTCGTGCGCTGAAACCTTTCGCGCGCTCCGTTTACCGTCCACACGACTCACCCGGCACCGACGCGATACATACGTGAATACCGACACGATACCGACGTGCCGGACGGCGCGTTAACCCATGCGCATTTGAGCACGCAAACGACTGCGCCGCGCGGATCATCCGCACGGTGCAAGGTTTAAGATTGACCGGCAAGCTTATACTACAGCGCGATTTTCACGCGTTTAGAAAAAATTCATTCTGCTGTGTCAATAATTGCCCTTCACCCGCTCTTTCGTCGGATCGAAATGCGGAAAGGCAGATACGGTCGCCTTCAACCGTTTCTGCTGCCCATCAAGCTGGCCGATTTCTATCTCGGTGCCCGGCTCGGCATATTGCGGGCTGACACGACCAAGGGCGATGACCTTGCCGAGGATCGGTGACTTCATCGCGCTGGTGATCTCACCAACCTGCGCCTTGCCGATGCGCACGCAATCGCCGGGCGATGGCACAACGCCACCCGCAATTTCAAAGCCCACAAGCTTGCGATGCGGATGCGCCTTGCGCTCTTCGATGGCTGCGCGGCCGATGAAATCGTCTTCCATGGATTTGAGCGGCACGGTAAATCCGATCCCCGCCTCGAACGGGTCTGTCGTATCATCGAACTCCGATCCGGCAAAGATCAGCCCGCCCTCGATCCTGAGCATATCAAGGGCCGCAAGTCCCAGCGGTGCAATGCCGTATTGCTCACCCTCGGCCCAGACTCTGTCAAAGATTTCAACGGCATCCTTCGGATGACAGAATATCTCATAGCCCAGTTCACCCGAGTAACCGGTGCGCGAGATGACAACCGGCGTGCCTTGTACATCGTCCACCCGCGCGATGGCCAGACGGAACCACGGCAGCTCCTCGATCGTCGGTTGTTGCGGCGGGGTCCAGAATATCTCCTTGAGGATGTCCCGGCTGTGCCGCCCCTGCACCGCGATGTTGTGAAGCTGATCGGTCGAATTGCGCACCCACGCATTCAGGCCCCGTTTCTCGGCCTGCTCACGCAGCCACAAGCCGCTCGTATCATTGCCACCGATCCAACGGAAATTCGTCTCGCCCAAGCGATAGACGGTGCCGTCATCGATCATGCCGCCATGGTCATAGCACATCGCGGTATAGACAACCTGCCCCACGCTCAGCTTCTTCATGTTGCGCGTGACGCAAAGTTGCATGAGCTCTTCTGCGTCCGGTCCCGTCACCTCGTATTTTCGCAGCGGGCTCAGGTCCATTACCGCAACCTTTTCGCGGCACGCCCAGTATTCCGCGATCGCGCCGTGGTTGGTCATCGTATTGGCAAGCCAGTAGCCGTTATACTCGATAAAGTCGCGCGTATGCCGCGCAAAGCATTCGTGGAACGCTGTCGTCTTGGTTTCTTCCACATCTGCCTCCGCTGATTTTCTGTAACCCATGCTACGTTGGAAGTCTTCGGTCGCTTTATATGTCCGAACCTGAATATCGGTTGGATTCCAACCGTTTGCCGGATCAACATCACATGGGCATGCGGTACTAACACAGACCAGATCGGTCAGCGCCCTGAGCAGCACATAGTCCCCAGGTCGCGACCATGGATCGTCCATTCCGATGCCATTGGCGTCGTCCAGCATCGTGTTGAAAAAGAAGTTGATCGCCGGCCAGCCGCCACGTGGACGCACCCCGTATTCGGCAAGGTTGGTGTTGATGTTGTCCGAGCAATTCACATGCCCCGGATACCCCAAATCCGCGTAATACCGCGCCGTGCAGGCAAGGCCGAACGTGTCATGCCGGCCGCAAGTGTCCTGCACGATCTCCACCAGTGGCTCTTGGTCCACCGACCAGTATTTCGAAAAGATACCCGGCTCCGGGTAGAGGCTCCCCATCAGGGCGCGGGTCGTGGTCGGGTCGATCTCACGTTCAAGCCCCTTGTCGAGCGCACGCGCGGAAAACGCTTGAAAGTCCGAACATTCACGGCCCTGAACATCAAGGACCTGAATGAACTCGCCTTTTTTCACCTCATAGGGCACGGCCACGCCGGGCTGTATGTTGAAATCATGGATCGGATTGGCAAGCGGATCGGGTGCCGCCATACCTTCCTTGCCCACGCCCGGATCGGCGCGGCGCACATAAAGGATCAATTCGGACGGCACATCGCCCTTGCCAGGGTCCATCGGCCCTCCCGGCGCGGCAACGATCAAAAGCCCGTCGCGATGCGCGGTCAGGGCGGCCATGTCTCCGGGCCGCGACTCGTTTCCGAGAACTCGGATCGCATCGCCCTTGCCGATGTCGAACCCTGCGATATCAAGAGATTTCAGAACCTTGGCGCCTGATCGCGAACCGTTCGCCAGCGTGGCGATCACGCCCTCGGGCCTACCATGCCCGTCGGCGCCCAGATATCCAGCATCCGAGGTCTTGTCAGGTGCAAAGAACACAAGTTCCCCGGTCTGCATCCCTTCGCGGTCCAGCACGATGATCTCGTCCCCTGCGAAAAGCGCCACGGCACGGCTTCCACCGCCCGGCACGGGGTGACGCTCCACCCCCTTTGGCAGGACAGGCAGCCCGGGTACGATGACCCCCTGCCGCTCCCACGGAACCTCGAAAACAGGTTTTACACTCATCAGCCCAATCCCAATGCTCGTTTCCGTTTTTCTGCCCATGCGCCGATCGCCATATCGAAGGTCAGCGCCATGAGCGACACATTCATGCCCAGCACGAAATTCTTACCAAGTTCGGTCCCCGCCAATGTTCTCTGCAACTCTTGGCCAAGATCCTGAGTTCCGATGAAAGCCGCGATGATCACCATGAAAAAGGCAAAGATTATCGCCTGATTGAAGCCCACGGCCATCGTCGGCAACGCCAACGGAAGCTGTACCGCGCGCATCTTTTGCCGCTTGCTCGCGCCGGCCATATCGGCAGCCTCCGTCATCTCCGGCGGGACGGATCGCAACCCTTCGATGGTGTAGCGCGTCAACGGCACCATCGCGAATATGAGGATCGAAAAGACCACCGCCACGTCATTCACACCGAAAAGCATTATCGCCGGAATGAGGTATATAAAGCTGGGAAACGTCTGCGCCGTGTCACACACGAGCAAGATACGCTCGGCCCATCTTTTTGAGCGCGAGGCGAACATGCCCAGCGGAATACCAAGAAGCGCCGCAAGGATCACCGCCGAAATCACCGTGTAAAGCGTGATCACCGAGCGGTCCCACCACCCCGAGAACGCCACTATGGTGAAAAACACGGCGGCATAAATACCCGGTTTGCGCCCACCAAGCGCATAGGCGAAGGCCACGATTCCAAGGATGAACGCCGGCGTCGGGATCCACAGAAGGCTGTCGCGGAACGGGATCAACACCTTGACGTTCAGGAACCAGCGAAGCCAGCCCGTCACCGCCTGAATGGCGTCGATCTCAAGGAAGTCCTTGATCAGCTTGTCGATTTCACGACCTTGGCTGAAATGCTGACGGCGGCCAATCTCGGCAAAGATTTCGATGAACTGCGCCAGCACATAGAAAACCGCGAAGGCTCCGACACACGCCAGAAGATAGGCGTGCCGCTGCCACCATGGTGTGCCGCGTTCGAAATGCTCAGGCTGCTTGACCACCCACGCCTTGCTCAGACGGTCAAGCATCACGGCCAGCAGAACGATGGTCACACCAATCTCGAAGGACCGGCCCAGCTTGAAGCTCCCCATCATCGCCAGAAGCTTGGCACCCAGTCCGGGCATCCCGATAAATGCGGTCAGAACGACCATGGCAAGGCACAGCATGATCACCTGGTTCACACCCACGAGGATCTCGGTGCGCGCCGAGGGCACATAGACCCGGCTCAGCATCTGCCATCTCGTGCAACCCGCCATCTTGCCGGCCTCGACGATCTCGGGACTCACCTTCTTGAGACCGAGCGTTGTCATGAGGATCATCGGGGGAATGGCATAGACGATGGTCGCCACCGCCCCCGCCGTTGGCCCCACCTTGAAGAATATGACCGCCGGCAAAAGATAGGTGAAGAACGGCAGCGTTTGAAGCACACTGAGGATCGGCCTGATGGCGCGATCCACCCATGCGTATTTCCAGGCCAGAATGCCGAAGCCAAGGCCAATGAGAAAAGCAATGGGGGCCGCGACCACAAGCACCGACATGGTCTGCATCGCGATATCCCACTGACCGATCAGCGCCGCCCAGACAAAGGTGCCCCCGGCCAGAAGTGCAAAGCGCCATCCGCCAAGATAATAGCCCACCACCGCAGCGGCCGCAGCGATCGCGGTCCAGGGGATCGGCCCAAGAAATGGCCAACGCCGTTTGCCAAAAAGCAGGTTCGCAGTCGCATCGAGGACGTATTCAAGCCCCTCGGTGAGGAACCGTGTCAACGCCAACAGGCCAAGATCATCCTTGACGAAGTTGAATATCGCATCGAGCCAAGTCGCCAGCGGCGGCACAGCCCACTCGGGAACCCGGATAAGCCAGCTTGGCAGAATGCCCAATCCCTTGGCCAGGATCAGCACCACAGCAAAGCCAAGAAGCCCCCAAAGCACCTTGGTGCGGGGCGCGGTGCCGACTTCGGTGTCCGGCATGCCAACCGTTACATCCGCCATCAGTCTGTCCCAGCCCCAAGCAGCATATCAAGTGCCGCCTCGCGATCGAGAATGCCAATGACATTGCCGTTTGGGTCGGCCACGGGCATGGCGTCGCGCGGGTCGTTAACCAATTGTCGCGCCAGGGCGTGTATCGTGGCCCGAGAACTGATCGTTTCGCCCTGCGGCACGCCACTCCCGTTAATGGGCCGCGCAAGACCACCTGCATGCACCACGCGGGCCTTGTCGACGTCCTCGGTGAATTTGCGAACGTATTCGGTGGCCGGTCGCATAACGATCTTGTCCGGCGTGTCGCATTGTTCAACGGCGCCGTCTTTCATGATGGCGATCCGATCGGCAAGACGGAGCGCCTCGTCGAAGTCGTGCGTGATGAAAACGATGGTCTTGCTGAGCATGTCCTGAAGGCGCAGGAACTCGTCCTGCATCTCGCGCCGGATCAACGGATCGAGCGCGGAAAACGGTTCGTCGAGAAACCAGATGTCGGGTTCGATGGCGAGGCTTCGGGCAATGCCCACACGCTGTTGCTGTCCACCCGACAATTCACGCGGAAAATATTCCTCCCGCCCTTCCAGACCGACAAGCTTGATCACCTCCATCGCACGTTCCCGGCGTGTGTGACGGTCCTGTCCCCGCATCTCGAGCGGGAAAGCCACGTTTTCCAGAACCGTCCGGTGCGGCAAAAGACCGAAAGACTGAAACACCATGCCCATTTTCGAGCGGCGCATCTCGATGAGCTCCTGCTCGTTCATCGCCATGATGTCCTGTCCGTCCACTTCGATCGTGCCGCCGGTAATGTCGTGAAGACGTGAAAAACATCGCACCAGCGTGGACTTGCCCGAGCCCGACAGGCCCATGATCACCAGCATCTCGCCTCGGTTCACTTCGATCGATACGTCCTTGACGCCCGCGATGTACCCATCCGCCCGTATCTCATCGAAGGTTTTGGCCTCGGTCAGCCGGGCAAGATAGCCTTGTGGATTGGGGCCAAAGAGTTTCCACACGTTGCGCGCGGAGATAACAGGTTGAGTGTCTGACATTTTTTCCCCTCAGGGCAAAGCGCCGCTCCGCGCGGGTGGCACGAAGCGGCGTCATGTTGGTTCAATGGGTTCAGCCCGTGCAGGTTTCGACCCATGGTTGCCAGACATCCGAATTCGCATCGAGCCATTCGGCCGCCGCGTCCTGGGGTTCGAGATCGTCGGTATCGACCAGCTTGGCCATCTGCGCGATCTGCGGGTTGGTGAAGTTGACCTGCTCAAGGAGGCAATAGCCCGTGGGCCATTTGTCCTGCATCCCGTCCCATGCCGCCTTTTTCAGGTATCCGTTGGCCGGGTTGCCACAGTCATAAAGCGCGTCGGGGTTGGGCCCGACCGCCGGATCCTTGTCGCATCCGTCTTCCCATGCCGGAAACTCGACAAACTCACCGGGCCAGACGGCCTCGGCAAAGTTCGGCGTCCAGTTGAACACCACCACCGGGCGCTTATCAGCCTCGGCAGAACCGATCTCGGCCCAAAGCGCGGCGGCCGATCCGGCATTGATCACGACAAAGTCCATGTCAAGCGCCTCAACCCGTTCCTTGCCGTGCTTGAGCCAGTCCACAGGACCGTCAAGATAGCGGCCCTTGTCGCCGGTTTCAGGGGTGGCAAAGACCTCGGCACAGTCATTCAGCGCCTCCCAGTCGGGCAGGCCCGGACACGCGTCCTTGGTCCACATCGGATACCACCAGTCTTCGCGCGTGACGGCATTGTGATCGCCCACATCGACGATCCCGCCTTTTTCCATGGCCGCGCGGAACGATGCGCCGAACGCCCCCTCCCAGACTTCGAGTTCAAGCGTCACATCCCCAAGGCGGATGGATTCATAAACCGCCTGACTGTCGGTGGTGACATACTCGACGAACAAGCCAGCCTCTTCCATCATCTGGCCCACCGCGTTCGACATCACGATTTGACTTGACCAGTTGTGAATAGGAATGACCACCGGGTCCTGACTGTCCGCGGCATAGGTGGCGCTGGCACCGACCGATAAAGCGGCAACCGACAAAATATGCTTGAGTTTCATAACATCTCCCTGAGTTTTCTATGTAGTTAGCCACGAGGCTCCCATCCTCTGACCTGTCGATAGTCTGACCCAGCCAGACCCGATCCGCTAAAACAATTTTGATGGGGTAAGCCTGCGGTTTTGATGGGCAAAGCCACAAAAATCTGCTCTAATCAACGCGTTGCGAATTTCGCGCTCAACGTGTTTTTCCACAAAGCACATGCGCGAGGAGAGAGAGCCGGGGAAAACGCTATGACACGGCAGAAAGTGCTTCCACCGCTGGATTATTTGCGCGCCTTCGAGGCTGCCGCAATCCACGGAAGTTTCGCCGGCGCGGCCCGCGCCCTGAGCATCTCCGAAACCGCAATCAGCCGTAAGGTCCGGCTTCTTGAACTGCATTACGACCTACCGCTTTTCGTGCGCGGTCATCGCTCGATACACCTGACCGAACAGGGGCAGCGCCTGCTTCAGCCGGTGCGCAGTTCGCTTGATACGTTGCGCGATGCCTCACAGGAGATGATGGGTCTCGCGCATAGCCACACGATCAACATCGCGGCCACGAACTCGGTCGCGTCATTGTGGCTTATGCCCCGTCTGCACCAATTCACAAGCGCCAATCCGCAGATCAAGATACGCCTGACAGCCTCGGATAGCGACGCCGAATGTCTGAGCGACGGGATCGACCTCACGATCCTGCGCGGCGACGGTGACTGGCCAGGCTACGACGCACGTTTCTTGTTCGGGGAAACGGTGTTCCCCGTCTGCGCGCCATCCTATCTGCGCGCGCACCCCAAGGCCCGTCAGGTCAACGCCTTGCACGAACTTGACCTGATCGACATCGCGAACCAGCACACCGAATGGATGAACTGGCAAGCCTGGCTCGGATCACAAGGCCATCCCAGCGGCCCCGCCGACAGGGCCACCGTGGTCAACACCTACCCGCTTGCGATCCAGGCCGCCGTCGATGGCGTTGGCATCGCCCTTGGCTGGATGCACCTTGTGGACCGGCTGCTGGAACAGGGCGATCTCGTGCGCCCCGTGGGAGAATCCAGCACCCGCACAAACTCGGGCTATTATCTGCTTCGGCGCGACAATTCCAAACACCTGCCAGAGCGGGATGTCGTGGAATCATGGCTTCTCGCCCAAAGCGCAGCCCGCAAAAGATACAGCCAGAAAGCGGCGAAAAGCCCTTCCGTCTCATCTCAGGGTTCGGACGGAAGGGCTCTGGACTAGGCCAGTCGCGTCGGGAGGCGGCCTAGGTCGTCTGGAGGTAGGCTTCCAGACTGTCATCAAGCGCATCCTTCCACGGGGTGTGGTGTGGTGGCGCCTTGGTTCCGGTCATGGGCGATGTGTACCCATGATTGCGGAACTCCATGATGTTCTTCTTCTTGTGCTTCTTCCATTCGAAGAACGCCTTGTTGGCGGCCTCGACATCAAAGCTCGGGTAGTCGGTTTCGTTGATCAGTTCTTGGACATAAGCCCCTTGATAGGCGATGCAGCCGTAATCATCCTCAAGCGCATCCTCGTCGGCCTGCCGCTGTTTCCAGTCGGCCTCCATCGTGGCCTGATCCGGCAGGTCGATCTTGCCCATAATGCAATCACGCACCCACCACGCTTGGGCATCGAACATGTTGAACGTGTACCACTGGTCCTGCATCCCAAGATAAAAGAGGTCATGATTGCCGGTAAAGACGACCCCCTTGTAAAGGTCATCAGCCGCCAGCCTGTTCGCGGTCTTGAGCCGAAGGTCATCGGGCAAAAACGGAAAATGGTGTTTATAGCCGGTACACAGGATGATCGCATCCACGTCAACACTGGTGCCGTCTATGAAGTGCGCGGTGCGCCCCTCGACCCGTTCCAGCGCGGGCACTTCCTTCCAGTTGTCGGGCCAATCATATCCCATCGGCGCGGTCCGGTGGGCCACGGTGATCGAATTGCAGCCATATTTCCAGCACTGAGACCCGATGTCCTCGGCGGAATAGGACGTGCCGAGGATCAACAGATCCTTGCCCTCGAATTCTCTGGCGTCGCGGAAATCATGGGCATGAAGGATCCGCCCGTTGAACGCCTCAAAGCCCGGATAATAGGGAACATTGGGAAATGAGAAATGTCCGCTGGCCACGATCACATGGTCAAAAGTTTCGCGGCTTTCCTCGTCCTTGACACAATCGCGGGCCGTCACCTCGAATCCACCATCATCAAGCGCGCGCACATCCCGGACCACGGTATTGAACCGGATCATGTCGCGCACACCCGCCTTTTTTATCCGGCCTTCGATATAATCGAACAGCACGGCACGAGGCGGATAGCTTGCGATCGGCTTTCCGAAATGGTTCTCAAAGTTGTAGTCGGCGAATTCCAGCCCCTCTTTAGGGCCATTCGACCACAGGTAGCGATACATCGACCCGTGACAGGGGTTGCCGTATTCGTCCACGCCCGTGCGCCACGTATATCGCCATAGCCCTCCCCAATCGGCCTGCTTTTCATAGCAGACGATGTCCGGGATATCTTCGCCCTGGTCCTTGGCTGATTGAAAGGCCCTGAGCTGAGCGAGCCCCGACGGCCCTGCCCCGATAATGGCTATGCGTTTCTTTGCCATGAAGTCATCTCCCTGAATTGGTCTGAACCGGTTCAACGCGCCGGTGCTTTTGGTATAGTTTAGTAAACCAGTCGCTAAACCAATCTGTCAATGCAAACCTGCCCGCGCGGAAGGATTTTCCGGCGGGCAGGAAAGAAATCGGGAGATTCTGGGTTAGTGGGGCGAACGCACCCTCAGGTGAGCGGCGGTTCCGAACTTGAATTGGCCCAATCCGGCTCGAACCCGAGCACTTCGGTCGCGGGCGGCAGAGCCGGATTGAACAGGCGGTTATGCGCCATCGTGGCCAAATAAAGCGGATTGTGCTCTGCCAGTCGCCACACCTTGCAGCGCAGATCGAACCGCTGCCGGAAGGCATCGAAACTCAGCGTGACATGCCCGGCCTCGTGGAGCGCGCGCGCGCCCTCTGATCCCGGCGGAAAGGTCGCGGTCAGAATATCCGAAAACTCATCGGCCTTCTGATAATAGCCAGCCGCCAGAAATCCGAGCGCCTGATCCCGGCGCTGTGCCGGATCGTTGGTTTTCGCGGCCATGTGTGTCAGTTCGGCGGTCACGGAATAGGCGGGCGACTTGTTCATAACGGTGATGATTTGCCCCATCGCGTCTTCCGCCCCCTCGGGTGTCACTTCGGGCATGATAGAATCGTCCGGTTGCCCGGCATTTTCGCGCATCGACATTTGCCGCACCCGGCATTGCCAGCGCAGGAACGCCATGCGCAGCGGATGAGGGTCGCGGGCCATTCCGAATGTTTCCTGAAGCATCGACACGCGATGGGCTCCTTCCTTTGAACTCTGTTTGATGTCGCTGCGGCGGCACGCCTATGCGGCGCTGAACCGCGTCACGTCTTTTGCATGGCGGAACGGTTGACCATTCGCAAGGCTTGGGATGCGCGCCTCGGTCGCGGCCACCTGATCAAGGTCGATCCGCGCCTGCACAACGCCCGGCTCCTCTCCGCCATCGGCCAATATTTCGCCCCAGGGCGACAGGATGAGCGAATGCCCATAGCTCGCCCCACCGCCTTCGATCTCGCCCGTGGCGCAGGCCGACACGATGAAACGGGTGGTCTCGATCGCTCGCGCACGATTGAGCACATGCCAATGCGCCGCCCCGGTGAGACGGGTGAATGCCGCAGGGCAAATGATGATCTCGGCGCCGCCTTTGGCCAAACAGCGAAAAAGCTCGGGGAACCGCAGATCATAACAAATGGTGTGGCCGATCCGGGCCTTTGGCGTGTCATGTATCACCGCGTCCTCGCCGGGCACGACGCTGTCACTTTCGCGGTAAACCTCGCTCTTTGACAAGGTCACATCGAAAAGATGTATCTTGTCATACCGGCCCCGCACCTTGCCCGCATCGTCAATCATGTATCCACGGTTGAGAAACTTCTCACCCGGCCCGGCGACAGCGATGGAACCCACATTGATCCAAACACCGAGCCGTGCTGCCAGATCGCTGAGACCGGCCAGAACCGGGTGCTCTGCCTCAGGGGCCACGGGGGGCGCGATCCGGCCCGCGTCGGTCCGCAGACCGCCGCAATATTCTGGCAAGAAAAGCAGTTCCGCGCCCAACTCCACCGCCGCCTCGGCCAGCGACGTGGCCGCGGACAGTGCCGATGCGAAGTCGGGCATCGGACGGGTCTGAAGGCAGGCGATATCAAGCGGGCGCGGCATGTCTGGGCTCAGAACTTCATATAGGCCTTGCGCAGGTTCACAAGCGGATGCCGGTCCGACATCTGGAACTTGATCAAAAGCTCGCGCGCGATCATGTCCCGGTCCTGCTGATTGTCCGGCAATTCGATCGTGTCGGGCACCCGGACCCAACCGTTATTGTTGCGGTCAAACACCGCAGGGCTTCCCTCTTCATACCCCATATGCACATCTTCGAGCCAGTTCAGGTCGTCCCACCCCATGGTTTCCATGTATTTCGTCAGAAACGGGGTGATCCGCTCATAGTCAGGCACAAGGTTCACATCATAACGATAGCCGATGTGCTGACCGATTTCCTTTTCGCGTTCCGAGCCAAGCCCGTCTGCATCCTTGAGGAACTGATCGACATCGGTAATTTCCGAGCCGCGATATTGTGTTCCAGCCATTTGTTTTCCTCCGTTTGGTGGGGTGGAACCCCACCCTACGCTTGGTCGCAGGGTGGGCTTTAAACCCACCTATTACAGGTGATGATAATCCTCGACGCCAACCGTGTGGTTGGTGCCCGCCAACGGCACACCGGCCATCGCCGAAGCCTCCATCGTGAGCGCGGCCAGATCCTCGGGCTCAAGACTGTGCAGATAGGTCTTACCGCACGCCCGTGCAAAGAGTTGCGCCTCGATAGTGAGCGTGTGCAGGAAGTTATAAACACGCTCGGCGGCCGCATCCGGATCAAGCCGCTCGCGCAGCTTGGGGTCTTGCGTCGCCACGCCCACCGGGCAGCGGCCCGTATGACAGTGGTAGCAATAGCCCGGATCAGCGCCGATTTCCTCGGGGAAGTTGGCCTCGGGGATATCCTTGTTGCAGTTGAGCGCCATCATCGCCGAATGGCCGATGGCGATGGCATCCGCGCCAAGGGCGATGGCCTTGGCCACGTCCGCGCCGTTACGAATGCCGCCAGCATAAACCAGCGTGATCTCGCCGTGTTTGCCAAGGTCGTCGATGGCCTTGCGCGCCTGACGGATTGCCGCCATGCCCGGCACACCGGTGTCTTCGGTCGCAAGGTGCGGCCCGGCACCCGTGCCGCCTTCCATCCCGTCGATATAGATCGAGTCCGGATCGCATTTCACGGCCATCCGCACATCGTCATAGACGCGGCTCGCCCCCAGCTTGAGCTGGATTGGTATCTGCCAGTCGGTTGCCTCGCGAATCTCCTGGATCTTCAGCGCCAGATCGTCCGGGCCCAGCCAGTCGGGGTGACGCGCGGGCGAACGTTGGTCGATCCCGGCAGGCAGAGAGCGCATCTCGGCCACTTGGTCGGTCACTTTCTGACCCATCAGGTGCCCCCCCAGACCAACTTTACAACCCTGACCGATGAAGAATTCACACCCATCGGCAAGAACAAGGTGGTTGGGGTTGAAGCCATAGCGCGACTGGATGCACTGATAAAACCACTTAGAGCTATAGCGCCGCTCGTCAGGGATCATGCCCCCCTCACCCGAACAGGTCGCCGTGCCCGCCATCGTGGCGCCCCGCGCAAGCGCGGTCTTGGCCTCATAGCTCAGCGCGCCAAAGGACATGCCCGTGATGTAGACCGGGATATCAAGTTCGAGCGGTTTCTTGGCGCGCGGGCCAATCACCGTCTTGGTCTCGCATTTCTCGCGGTAGCCTTCGATCACGAAGCGCGTCAGCGTGCCGGGAAGGAAGGTCAGGTCATCCCAATGCGGAATTTTCTTGAAGAGAGAGAACCCCCGCATCCGGTACCGGCCAAGTTCAGACTTGATGTGGATGTCGTCCATCACCGCCGGCGGGAAGATGAAGCTGTCACCGATGCGGTTCACATCGCGTGCCAGAGCTTGTTTTTTGGGCAGATCACCGTCAGCCATTTGAATGTCCTTTCGTCGGGTGGTGGGTGGGAAACCCATCCTGCGCCGTCGATGCAGGATAAGGTTTCCGCCCACCGATCAAAGAATGAGCTTCTTCTCGGATGGTTCGAGGTTGTCGTAGTTCCAAAGCTGCTTGCCAGCGACGACCTTGGAGAAGTGATCCACCCCCTTGTCGGGCATCAGGCCGTATTGCGTGAGCTTCCGGGTCAGCCATTTCTTGTCCAGATCGGTCAACTCCGCCTCAACCGCGTCCACGCCGAGCGATTTTATATCGCCGCCGACATAGATCGTGCCGTCATACATCGAGTCACCGAGGTTTTTACCGGCATTGCCGCAAACCACCATCCGGCCACGCTGCATCATGAAACCACTCAACGCGCCGGTGTCACCACCAACGATGATCGTGCCGCCTTTCTGGTCGATGCCAGTCCGCGACCCGACCGAGCCGCGGCACACAAGATCACCGCCACGAATGGCCGCGCCGAAGGTGCTCCCGGCGTTCTTTTCGATCAGGATCGTGCCCGACATCATGTTTTCGCCACAGGACCAGCCGACACGGCCGGTAATCCGCACGTTCGGGCCGTCGATAAGACCCACGCCGAAATACCCGGTCGATCCTTCGATGATCAGATTCAGCTTGGACAATATCCCCACCCCGAGCGAGTGTTTGCCCCGCGGATTCTTAAGCACGATCGTGCCATACCCTTCGGCCATCAACTCGCGAATGCGGCTGTTGACCTCGGTTGTGGACATATCGTCGGTGTCAATCTCGGTCCGCTTGTTGAAATCGACATCCGGCGCCCAGGGATAGGTGAACCTCTCTTCGGCTTCGGGATCAAATTCAACATACAGCGATTTGCCGGTAAGTTGTTCGGTCGTCATTCCAAGCGCTTTGGCACGCTCGTCCTGCGTCATCTGTTTCAGTTCTGCGTCGCTTACGCTTGCCATACCCGGACCTCCTCATCATACGGGTCATACGTGTCGATCTCTTCGGGAAGGATCGCGCGGATCGCCACCTCTTCCGAGGCCATGGCGATCAGATCATCGCTTTCGTAAAGAACCAGCGGTTTCGCGGCCATCGTGTCCTTGGCCATGCCAAGCTGATCCTTGGTCGCGACGAGATAGGTGAACACACCGTCAATTTCGCCGATCGACTGGCGCAGGCTGTCTTCCAGGCTGATGCCGTTCGCAAGGTTGTGTGCGGTGTAGACCGCCAGCAACTCGGAATCGCAGTTCGACATGAACCTGTGACCCTTGCGCTCCATCTCGCGGCGCATGATCCAATAGTTCGTGATCTGGCCGTTATGCACGACCGATACGTCGTTATAGGGAAACGCCCAGTAGGGGTGCGCGGATTTGATATCCACGTCGGATTCGGTCGCCATACGGGTATGCCCGATGCCATGCGTGCCCTGAAAGTCATTGAGCCCGTAAGCCG
The DNA here is from genome assembly GCF_037083845.1 of Roseovarius sp. E0-M6. Taxonomy (NCBI): domain Bacteria; kingdom Pseudomonadati; phylum Pseudomonadota; class Alphaproteobacteria; order Rhodobacterales; family Roseobacteraceae; genus Roseovarius; species Roseovarius sp. E0-M6. The sequence goes on from NZ_JBAPLA010000001.1 coordinate 953,220, forward strand.
CGGCAACAACCGACGCATCGCCAAGATCCTTGATCAGTTCAAGGCCGTTGCCCATGCTGAGGATCTCGACGCCTTCGGTCTCTTCAATATGCGCCGCCATCTCGCCGGCGTCACCGGGATGGGTGATCACGTAACGAAGCGAGTATTCCCGGGGCGCGTCCTTTGACTTTATCACGGCGCCGTGTTCCGCGAGGATCGTCTCGACCTCGGTGATACGGTCCTCGATCACCTTGTGGACGCCGCGACCTCTCTCCATGTCCTCGGCTTCGGCCACCTTGAGGCGCATGATATAATCGCCCTCGGTCGGCTCGCCATAGACCGCATATCCGGTGCTGTCCGGCCCGCGGTGTTTAAGGGCTTGCAGCATCGCGGTCATTTCGGACCCGACCGAGCTGCTTTTGCCCTTGTGAATCAATCCTGCAATTCCGCACATCTTGAATGCGCCTCCTTAGCGTCAGGTTGCGTTGCTTTTTCGGCGGCAGGTCAGGCCTGCCGCCCTTGATTTACTGAAATGCCTTTAGGGCAGGCATTCCATGTAGGTGTCCTTGTCCCAATCGGTGACAGTGGACATGAAGCGCGCGTATTCGTCGTGCTTGTACTCGTCGAACAGGCGATACATCTCGCCCGGCATGCCGCGCTGCACCACCTCGTCGTTGCGCAGGAACTCCAACGCCTCGCCCAGGCTCATGGGCAGTTTCTTGACATCCTTGCCATCATTGATCGCATCATAGATGTTGCGCTCTTCCGGCTCACCGGGATCAAGCTTGTTGTCGATGCCGTCATCCATCGCGGCCAGAAGCGTGGAGCCCATCAAATAGGGGTTCACCATGCTGTCCACCGACCGGTATTCAAACCGGCCCGGTGCCGAAACCCGAAGACCCGTGGTCCGGTTCTGGAAACCCCAGTCGGCAAAGACCGGCGCCCAGAAGCCTGTATCCCAAAGCCTGCGATAACTGTTGACAGTCGAACACCCGACAGCAGTCAGCGCCTGAAGGTGATGCACGACGCCGCCAATCGCTTCGAGCCCCTCTTTGCCGGGCATCTGCGGATCATCATTATCCGGCATGAACGTGTTGTCGCCGCCCCGGACATACATATAGTTGTCGGCCATCCCCGGAAGATCGTCGGGATCATTGCCGCATTTGACGAACTTGTCTTCGCCGCCGCGCCACAGGCTCATGTTGTGGTGGCAGCCGCTGGCCGACACACCCATGAAGGGCTTGGACATGAAACAGGCGAAAATGCCGTGTTCGCGGGCGACTTGCGCGCAAATCTGACGATAGGTGGTCAAACGGTCTGCATTGCGCAGCACGTCGTCGAACATCCAGTTCAGCTCAAGCTGGCCGGGCGCGTCCTCGTGGTCGCCCTGGATCATGTCGAGACCCATTTTGCGGGCGTAGCGGATCACCTGCATACTGACAGGGCGCAGGCTCTCAAACTGATCGATGTGATAGCAAAACGGCTTGGAATACCCATCCCGCGGCTTGCCGTTCTCATCGAACTTGAGCCACATCATTTCGGGCTCGGTTCCGATGCGCAGCTTGCGACCATGTTTCTTCTCGAACTCTTCGTGCATCCGGCGAAGGTTCCCGCGGCTATCGGCCGTAAGATAGCCACCCGGATTTTCCTTTTCCTCGCGGTTGCGGAACAAGGTGCAGTAGAAGCGCCCGATTTGCGGCGCCCATGGCAACTGCATGAAGGTCTCCGGCTCGGGAATACCGATCAACTCGGCGGCCTCGGGGCCATAGCCGAGGTATTCTCCCGCACGGTTGGTAAACAGGTTCATCGTCGCGCCATAAACCAGCTGAAAGCCCTTTTGGGCAATGCTTTCCCAGTGGTCTGACGGGATACCCTTGCCCATGATCTTGCCGGTGACGGACACGAATTGCAGGTATAGGTATTCGATGCCCTTGGCATCGATCATCTTGCGGACTTCCTTGATCTTCTCGTCGCGTCCGGGCGCGTCTACAAATCTTTCGAGGTCAGTTTCGGCCAATGTCTTCACTCCTTGCTGGTCGTTCCGCGGTCTTCGCGCCGCTTCTTATGATGGCGTGGTTCAGTTTCGGTTTTCGTATGCTAGCCTTGCTTTCTTCGTTGGCAAAGCGCCACAGAGCGCGAAAATACGCTATTGCTGTCCTGTATTGGCGATGGAATACGCATATCTGGCAGGTCCAATGCGAATTTATGACAAGCTCGGCGAACCAAATTCTCCGATTGAAGTTACGTTAAAAAGGAATCGATCCAATAAGCAACCTTTTTTGAGCCAATCCGCCAAATTTTCTGGACATTACACCCATTTTGGATCAAAATTGGATCACACCACGAAAGGACTCTTATGAGCAAACTTGGCTCCACTGACATTGCGGCGCTTATTCGTCGCGAAATCTCGAAGGGGACCTACCGTCAGCATGAGCGGTTGCCCGCATCGCGTCAGATGGCCGAAACCTATGGCGTAGCCCGCAACACGTTACGCGAAGCCCTTATTCAGCTTGAACGCGAGGGTCTGATTTCAACCAGACCGGGAAGCGGAACCTACGTCACCCATCAGGGCAGTGATCAGACTGTCCATGCGGTCGAGACCGCCAATCCGCTTGAACTTATTGACGCCCGCTTCGCGCTTGAACCGCATCTATGCCGCCTTAGCGTCCTGCATGGCCGCCACCCGGATTTCGAACAGATGGAAGCGCTTTGCGATCAAATGGAGAATTCCGTCCATGATCCACGTGCCTTCGCCGAGGCGGACACCGCCTTTCACCGGGCGCTGGCCACGTCAACAGGCAACAATCTGTTGATCTGGGTGATCAGCCAGATCAACTCGGTGCGCTCGATGGATGAATGGACACGGATGCGGCAACTCACGCTTGGCCCCGAGATCATCCATCAATACAATATTCAACACCGTCAGATCATTGATGCGATCCGCGCGCGCGAACCCGAGCGGGCGGCCAACCAGATGAAAGAGCATTTGGAAACCGCGCGCCTGTCACTGACACGCGCCGCCGATGCCTGATCTTCAGGCTTGCGCGGCGGACTGGAGCCAGTTGATGTAAAGACGCTCCGCGATCTCGTTGAAACCCGTCATGCCCTCTTTGGCTTTGCGGGTCATCTGGGCCGTTCCATCCCGACCAAGCGCGTCGTGCAGCGCATCACGATATTCCGGTATGTTGGCCCAGTTGGCAACGGTATCGTCCTCAATTTCGACATGGAACTGCGTGGAATAGGCGCGTGTCCCCCATTTCATCGCCTGCACGACACAGGCCGGCGACGTGGCAAGACATTGAGCACCGGGCGGCATCTTGGTCACTTCTGCCGAATGCCATTGCAGGCTGTCGAACCTTTCCGGCACGCCGTCGAAAAAGACACCGGAGGCCCCGGCCTCGGTCAGTTGCACGTCCATGATGCCGATCTCGGGCGTCTCGGACGGCTTCACTTCGCCGCCCAACGCCTCGGCCAGAAGTTGATGGCCAAGACACAGACCCAGAAACGGTAGCCCGCGTTCTTCGACGGCCTCGCGGATGAACGCCTTTTCATTTGCCAGCCACGGATACTTGTCTTCCTGCCAGACGTCCTGCGGCCCGCCCATGACCCACAGCGCATCATATCCATCCAGCGACGGAAGCGTCTCTCCCGCATCAAGTTCGACCGCGTCCCAGCTATGGCCGTCCTCGGCCAGGAACTGCCGGAAGATACCGGGGTGTTCGACTTTCTCATGTTGCAGAACAAGAATCTTCATGACGGTCTCCCTCTCAGGGCAGACCCTATGCGCGCGCGGCTCCGGCGCGCAAGTGCCTGAATCCCGTCATAAGCCCAAACCGATGTTTCCGATCCAAGACCGGCTGACTGTCATGATGCGCTTAGCGCCCGCGCCCATGCGTACGCTCGTACATATCCGCGATCATGCGGCTCGCGGTCTTTTCGAACGCGGCGGGAATGATCGCATGTACCAGCGCGCAGCCCCCGGCAGCAAACAGCCTGAGTGCAAATCCTCCGGCAAAGCGGGCATGTTCTGCATAGCTCTCGTCAACGCTATGCGGATGGTCAAGGAATACGCGTTTCATCATGGCCTGTTCTCCTGTTTCCGTGATCAGGGTCAGATTAAGCGCTATCCTCCGTGACTATATCCCAAAATATCTACTTCATGACTATTCTTTGAGAAACATTCCCAATATTGTGGATTTATGCGCAATATTGATGAAACTAATCGGCGAATCCTCACCATTCTGCAACGCGACGCGACGATCAGCCTCGACGCGCTTGGCGACAAGGTCGGCCTGTCCCGCAACGCCTGCTGGCGCCGTATCCGCACAATGGACGAGGCCGGATTGATCCGGGCGCGTGTTGCCCTGCTCGACCCCGGCAAGTTGGGGCTTGGGCTCACCGTTTTCATGCAGATCAAGGCCGAACGGCACGATGCCGACTGGCTTGAGGCGTTTGCCCGCGCAACCCGTGCCATGCCCGAGATTCAGAGCGTCTACCGCATGACGGGAGAGTTGGATTATCTCATTCGCGCGCGCGTCTCGGACATGGGCGACTATGATCGCCTCTATCAGCGGCTCATCTCCCGCGTGCCGATGGGCGATGTCTCGGCCAGCTTCGTAATGGAAGAAATCAAGGACACCACCGAATTACCGCTTTGAAACAGCGCACGGCCCGGATCATCTCCGGGCCGCGGTCGTGTTGCACCCGCCCCCGGTCAGTTCGGGATCAATGCCGGCACGATTGTCACGATCCCGGGGAAGAACCATAGGATCGACAGCCCCACCACCTGAATGATCACGAAGGGCGCCACACCGCGATATATGTGCCCGGTCGTAACCCCCTTCGGCGCGACCCCTCGTAGATAGAAGAGCGCAAATCCGAATGGTGGCGTCAGGAACGAGGTTTGCAGGTTCACCGCGATCATGATCGTCACCCATTTGGGATCGAAGGAGCCGCCATAGATGACCGGCCCCACAATGGGGATGACGATGTAAATGATCTCGAGGAAATCGAGCACAAATCCCAGAATGAACAGAACCAGCATCACGATGAGGAAGACCTTGAACTCATTGTCAAAGCTGCGCAGGAACTGCTGAATGTAATGCTCCCCGCCAAAGCTGATCACCACGAGATTGAGAAGCTGAGAGCCGATGAGAATGGTAAAGACCATGCTCGTCACCTTGGCCGTCTCGCGGACCACCGGGGTAAGAATGCCGCCGGAAAAGAGCACCCAGCAACTGAACAGCAGGCCGAAAAGCGCATAAAGATAAGCGATCTTGGCCACCGCGAACGCGGCCCATGTCTCGAAGGCCACGTCCTCGACATTGATCCTGAGGTCGAAATTCATCCCCAGCAGGATCGCGACGACAATCGCGAGCGTCGCCCAGATGATCACCTTGCCTGAGCGTTCCTGATCCTTGAGCTTGCGATAGGCGGCCAGCATGATCGCCCCGCCCGCACCAAGCGCGGCGGCCGGCGTCGGATTGGTGATCCCCCCAAGGATCGACCCCAGCACCGCGATAATCAGGACAAGCGGCGGAAAGACCACGCTGATCAGTTCGTTCCGGGCAAGACGCGCCGCCGCGTGCGACGCGCCATAAAGCGCAAGCCCCATCGGTATGAGCAGCAGAAGTGTGCTTGCCCCCGGACTCATTGCCGGACTGATGAGCAAGATATCCACCATCAGCCCGAGGATCACACCTATCGCGCCGATGACAAGTGGGCGCGGATCACCCGATGGCGCGATGCCGCGGCCAAAGGTCAGGATGAGCGCGAAGAGAAGGAAGATGACCGACACCCCTGTGCCAATCGGTGCCGCCGCTTCTTTCTTGTCCTCGATGGCCTGAGCGATCTGCTCTTCGGTCAGTTCCACGCTCTCGACCACGCCGCCCTGTGCTTCGATCTCGGCCTGCTCGGCCACGGCGGCATCCCATGCGCTCTGGCCATGCAGTTCGATCATCGCGGCTTGGCAATCGGGGCTGACACTGGTGCGCAGCGAGGCCCCCTCCCCCCGTGAACTGAAGCTGTTGACCGTGACATCCTGGCTTCCAACCACACCGATTTGCCCGGCAATCAGCAGACCCGCCACAAGTGCGATGGGAATGCCGAGGAACCACGTGAACTTTTCACCCCGCGTCGTCGCTTCGCTGCCGCCGCCGCCCATCGACACCGCCGGCGCCTTGGACGGATTCACCAGCGCATATCCAAAGGCATAAAGCCCATAGAGAAGCGCCAGCATGATCCCGGGCAGCAGCGCCGCCTGAAACAACGTCCCAACCGAGACGACCGCCGGTTCGCCAAGATATGTCAGCGCGTCGGAACAGCCCGCCTCAATGGCGCGATTTTCCTGCGCCACGGAATAAAGATCACCCGCCAGAGTGCCCAAAAGCACGATCACGATCGAAGGCGGGATGATCTGTCCCAGCGTGCCACTTGCAGCAATAACGCCGGTGGCGATCTCGGGGCTGTAGTTGTGGCGCAGCATGGTGGGCAAGCTGAGCAAGCCCATGGTCACCACGGTGGCGCCCACGATGCCCGTGGACGCGGCAAGAAACGCCCCCACAACCACGACCGACACGGCCAGTCCGCCCGGAAGCGGCCCGAATACGCGCGCCATGGTGGTCAGCAGATCATTGGCAATCTTGGACCGTTCCAGCGTGATGCCCATCAGCACGAACATCAGCACCGCAAGCAAAGTCTCGATCGACTGGCCGGCCAGAACCCGTTCGTTCATGCGGTTGACGATGAATGACACGTTGCGGTCAAGCGCGCTTTCCCAGCCGCGCGGAAAGACCGACTCGCCTATTCGTGGCAAGTCCGGGTATCGGAAAACCGATATGGTCTCCTGTTTCACACCCTCGGCCACAAGCGCGCGGTAGTCAGCGCTCGATGTGTCGATCGCCTGATGAATAAGCAGGCCCGAACTGTCGAGCGCCGCAATGATAGCAAAGGCGATAACCCCGGCGCCCCCAATGGAAAAAGCCACCGGAAAGCCCGAAAGGATGCCCCCGAAGAGGCACAAAAATACGATGATCAGCCCTATCTCGACGCCATCAAGTCCAAAAAGCATGTCCCCTGCCCCTTATGCCGCGCGCGACGGTCTGATCCGGTTGCCCGGGTTTCGCGTTGTCCCCAACCGCGTCATCAATGTGTTCCCTCATAGGCTTCTTCGCCGGCCCCGAGCGTATCCCGGTCAAGATACTTTCCCTCGCTCACCGGCCCTTCTTTCCACTCAAGGAACGAGCGGTAGAAAAAGGCGATCGCCTGAAGAAAAACCATCACGGTAAAGAGCACGAGCAGCACCTTGAACAGGAAATACCCGTTAAAGCCGTTCGGACTGAACCCGATCGTCTCGACGTTCCAGCGCACCGCCCGCGATTTCAATAAAAGCCGGTCCAGCGTATCGCTTGCCGATGGCTTGGGCGTGATCAGGTGCCGCCACATGAAATACCACCCGTACATCCACGTCAGAATTGCGGCGGGCATCATGAAAACAAGGCTGCCGAACATGTCGATGATCCGCTTGGTGCGGAAACTCACGGCGGAATAGATCAGGTCGACCCGCACATGCCCACCCTGCACGAAAGTGTAGGTGGCGCAGAGGCACACCACGAGCGCGTTATAAAGCTTGAGCTCCTCGGCCCACCAACTGATATCCATCTGAAGCGGAATGCCAAACCCGATGCCGATATCGGGGCGCACGAATACCCGCTGAAGGAACACGATGACGATCTGTTGGATCACCATCAAAAGCCCGGCCCAAGCAAAGAACCGGCCCACCATGTTGGCGAAGCCTTCGAGAATCCAGACGCATCCCCACATGAACCGGTTGGCCACGAGGCCGATCCCCGTGGACAGGGCAAAAAGCCCCATGACGACGAAAAGAAACTCCTTTGAGCCGCCATAGTAGATGACGCGCATCAGGCTTTCTTTATCTTCGGGCGATCCGGTCCAATAGAGCCAGTCGAACCAGTGCGTCACAACGAACTGGTAACCCTCGAAAACGAAGTCGAGCATCTTCTCCCCTCACCCAGTGGGTGTCAGTTTGGCGCCAAGGGATGCCCACGGAGACTGTCCGATCCGCACGTCGCACCCGGTTGCGCGAGATTTGCGGGCGCCGCTATCCCAAGCGCCGCCCGCATCACCGGGTGACCTAGCCCAGCACGCGGTTGCGCTGTGCGGTATAGACACCATCCGATTTCTGTATCCACTCCGAGGAGGATTCCAGCGATGCCGTATAGCTGTCGTAGATACGTTTGTAGATGTCGTCGCCCATGTTTTCCTGATGGACGGCATCCGCGGCCTCGCCGAACGCATCCCAGACCGAATTGGGGAACTCACGCGTCTGAACACCGCTCGATTGCAGACGCTGAAGCGCCGCGCCGTTGTTCGACAGGAATTGCGCCAGGTTCCATTGGTGAGCTTCGGCACAGGCGATCTCGACGATCTTTTGCTGTGGTGCGGTCAGATCCATGAACGTATCGCGGTTCACACCGACAGACAGACCCGCGCCCGGCTCGTGGAAGCCAGCGGTATAGTAGATCTTGGTGATCTCCTGGAAACCGGCCTTCTCATCGGCCCACGGTCCGATCCACTCGGTTCCGTCGATCGCACCCGACGCCAGCGCCTGATAGACTTCGGCCCCCGGCAGGTTCTGAACCGATGCACCAAGTTTGCCAAGCGCCTTGCCACCAAGGCCGGGCATGCGGAACTTGAGGCCGTTGAAATCCTCGGGGCCGTTGATCTCCTTCGAGAACCAGCCGCCCGCCTGCGCGCCGGTGTTCCCGGCAAGGAAGGATTTCAGGCCGAAAATCTGGCCAAGTTCGTCGTGAAAACCTGCACCGCCATCATGATAGTACCAGTTGGCCAGCTCCTGTGCGGTCATTCCGAACGGCACCGATGTAAAGAACGCATAGGACGGGTGCTGACCGACAAAATAGTAATCCGCACCGTGATACATGTCCGCTTGTCCGGCTGTCACCGCGTCAAAAACCTCGAACGCACCGACAAGCTCACCGGCCCCTTTGACCTCGATGGTCAATTGACCGTCGGCCATCGCATTGACACTGTCGGCCACGCGCTGCGCGGCGTCGAACACACCGGCAAGGCCACGACCCCAGGTTGTGACCATGGTCAGTTTGCGGTTGCCCTGCGCATAAGCCGGTGCCGCAAGCGAAGCCGCCGCCGCGGCCGAGCCGCCCAGCGTGGTATTTTTCAGAAAAGAACGACGATCCATGTTTGGTTTTCCTCCCAGTAAGTTTTATGAGCGTCATGACCGAAGCCGGACGCGGATCGTTACGAGTGGTCAGGACACTACTGCCAGAGTCGAACCTTGGGAATACCGACTACTGCGTAGAAACGTTTGATCAGGTCAGAAAATTTTACCAATCAACCATAACCCGCTGGCAAAACCGCTGTGGATACTAGGAATTTCTGACGATTTGTCGTAACGATCCGACATGAATTTTTCGGCTGGCAGACTTTGGCAGAACTACGGACAGAAGCTTTTTCTGACCGCCACCCTGCCATTCATACTGGCTGCGGTTGTGATTTCCATATTTGTCACGCTTCAGTCTCACAAGCTGGCCGAACGCGAGATCGCGGCGCTTGAGACCCAGCTTCTGGAGGCCAAGCGCAAGGAATTGAAGAACTATCTCGCCATGGCGCGCACCTCGTTCGTCAATATCTATGGGCGTGCCGCCCCCGATGACGAGAACGCCAAGCTGCTTGTCACACAAATCCTGTCATCCATGCTGTATGGGCAGGACGGGTATTTCTTTGTGTTCGATTACGACGGCAACAACCTTGTCGCGCCGCGCCATACCGACCTTATCGGGCGCAACTGGTCGGGGCTCACCGACACATCGGGCACGCCGATCACCGACGAGTTGATCCGTCTGGCCCGAAATGGCAGCGGCTATCACAGCTATGAATGGGTCAAGCCCTCGACCGGAGAGACAGCCCGCATGGTCACCTATGTGATCGGGCTTCAGGATTGGCGGTGGGCGGTTGGCACGGGCGTGTTTGTCGATGACGTGCTGGCGTCGGTGGCTGCGTCGCGCGCCGACGTCGAAGCACGGGTGCGCCGGACCTTCGTCTTCATCGGTGGCTTTGCCATCGCCGCGCTGCTTTTGGTGTTCACCTCAGGCCTTTTCATCACCCTGCGCGAACGACGCCTCGCCGATGCCAAGCTCAAGGCCCTGACCCAACGGGTGTTCGACGCACAGGAGGAAGAGCGTGGGCGCGTCGCGCGCGAATTGCACGACGGGATCAGCCAAATCCTTGTCGGCGTGCGCTATGCGCTCGATCTGGCGCGGCGCAGAACTGAAACGGGCGATACTCGGGCGGCGCAAAGCCTCGACAAGGGGATCACCCATCTTGCCGGCGCCATTCAGGAGGTCCGCCGCATCAGCCGCGATCTACGCCCCGGCACCCTTGATGATCTCGGTCTCGGGCCGACGCTCAAGGCGCTGATCGAAGATTTCGGGAAACGCACCGGCATCGAGACCGCTTTCACCACGGTCGTTTTCCGCAACCGGCTTGACCCCGAGGCCAAGATCGCGCTCTACCGCATCGCGCAAGAGGCATTGACAAACATCGAGCGCCACGCGGGCGCCACACATGTAACACTCGATGTGCGCGGCCATCAGGGCGGCGCGACGATGCGCATCTCCGACAACGGCACCGGGATGCAGAATGCCCCCGACGACGCAAAGTCACGACCGGGCCTTGGCCTGCGCAACATGCAGGAACGCATCGACCGGCTTAACGGAACGCTGCGTCTTCTGTCCTCTGGCAGCGGCACGATCATTGAAGCATCGGTCCCTCTGTCGCATATGCTTCCGCCAGAAGATGACAGCCCCGACACGAAAGCCACCGCATGACAAAATCCCCCACACGTATCGTGATCGTCGATGATCATCCCATGGTGACCGAAGGGGTTGAGGCCATCCTCGAAACCTTTGACGATATTTGCGTCATCGCCACGCTGTCGGACGGACAGCAGATCATCGAACAGGTCGAGGCCCTGTCCCCGGACGTGATCCTTCTTGATCTGAACATGCCCGGGCTCGGCGGTCTCTCCACCACCGAGATCATCCTCGAACGCCGCCCCGAGACGCGCATCCTCATCCTGACCATGCATGACAGCCCCGAATACATCTCCTCGGCGCTCAGTCACGGTGCCATGGGTTATGTGCTCAAGGATGTGCCCACCGACGAGATCAAGCTGGCCATCGACGCCGTCATGCGCGGCGAGCGATACCTATGCACCGGGGCCCAAGGCTCGCTCACCCCGCCGGGCGGTCCAGGCGCGCGCGAACAACTTACCAATCGCGAACAGGCGATCCTGCTGCAACTGGCGCAGGGCCGGTCAAACAAGGATGTGGCTCTCGCCCTCGACATATCGGTGCGCACTGTCGAAACCCATCGCAAGAACATCAAGCGCAAGCTGGGGATCAGCTCGACCGCCGGATTGACCCGCTATGCCATGGAACATGGGGTTTTGCAGGGCACCGGGGTCAGCCTCTGACAAGGCGCTCAAAGATACCGTGCCCCGCACCTTGCAGGGCGCGGAGCATGTGGTTCGCAAGACACCTCAGCCAAGAACGGCCCCGTCGCTCCGGGTAACCACCACGATGGACGAGCGCGGCAACCGCCCCTCGCCATCCGGGAACGGCGCGTCGGGGTGCTGGATGCCCACGAACATCGCGCGGCGGTCGGCGGACCACGTGAGGCCCGTCACCTCAGATCCCTTAGGCCCGGTCATGAAGCGCGCGATCTCGCCGGTGACCGGATCGCCCGCCAGCATCTGGTTGTTGCCCATGCCGGCGAATTCGCCCTCGTTGCTGTCCTTGCCATCGGTCTGAATCCAGACGATCCCGGCGCTGTCAAAGGCCATGCCATCGGGCGAATTGAACATGTTGCCCGCCGTGATGTTATCGGACCCGCCATAGGCATTGTTCGGATAGACCTCCGGATTGCCCGCCATGACATAAATATCCCAGGCAAAGCCATCGGCGGCATGGTCGCCGCCCTCGGGCCGCCAGCGCACGATCTGTCCATACTTGTTGGTTTCGCGCGGGTTCGGGCCGCCCACCGGGGTCTCGTCGCCCCCGGCATTGGGTTTCACACCGCGGTTCTTGTTGTTGGTCAGGCAGCAATACGCCTCGGGCGCGTGGGGGTTGGCGGCCACCCATTCGGGACGGTCCATCGTCGTGGCCCCGACCGCTGATCCGGCCTCGCGCGCGAAGATCAGAACTTCGGCAAGGCTTACCATGCCCGTCGTCTCGGGCGTCAGCGCCAGCCACTCGCCGGTGCCGTCCTCATGAAATTTCGCCACATAAAGCGTTCCATCGTCAAGCAGCGCCTCGGTCGGCCCGCCGGGCGTGTAGGTGCCGTTCGAGACGAAGCGGTAGAGGAACTCGCCGCGCTCGTCATCGCCCATATAGACCACGACCCGGCCATCGGGGGCGAGCGCCACCTCGGCATTCTCGTGCTTGAAGCGGCCCAGCCCGGTATGCTTGACTGGCACGCTTTCAGGGTCGGCGGGGTCGATCTCGACCACCCATCCGGCGCGGAGCGGCTCGTTGGGGTTTTGCGCCGTGTCAAACCGCGCGTCCCACTTGTGATAGTCATAGCCCCAGCCATCCGGGCCGATGCCATAGCGGGCATAACCACGGTCGAGTTGCACCGGCTTTTGATCCTCGGCCTTGGCGCTCGACCCGAAATAGCCGTTGAAATTTTCCTCGCAAGTCAGGTAGGTGCCCCAGGGCGTTCGCCCCGAGCCGCAATTGTTGAACGTGCCAAGCGCCGCCTTGCCAGTCGGATCGGCCTCGGTCCTGAGCAGGTCATGCCCCGCCGCCGGGCCGGCGATCCGCATCGGTGAGAGGTGGGTGATCCGGCGGTTATACGGGCTGTCGGTCACAACTGCCCAGCCCGCGTCGCCCTCGCGCAGCTCCATCACCGTGACGCCCTGTAGCTTTTGCAGCTTGCGCACATCGTCAAGGCTCGTGGGCACGCCGTTCTCGGCATGGGGCAGGTTCACGTCACGGTTGGTATATTCGTGATTGACCGCGATCAGTTGCCGCCCCTCGACGACAAAGCTTTCCATTCCGTCTGTATTCTCTCCGAAAATCCGATCAGCGGTGGCGGCATCGCCGCCAGTGGCATGGTCGAAGCTCGGCGCGCCCGGAAACAGCGGATCGCCCCACCGTGCCAGTATCTTCCACTCATAGCCGTCGGGGACATGAATGGTGTGATCGGTCTGCGCCGCAATCGGGGTGAAGGCGAACCGCCCGCCCTCGGCGGCTCCGGCCCCCAGAGGCGCGAGGCCCGTCGCCATTGCCGCGGCCCCCGAGCCAAAGGCCAAAAGACCCGACATGAAACCTCGCCGCGAAAGTGCGGCCTCGACCACCCGGTCAAAGTCGCAGCCTTCGGGGCGCGGATTGGTCATCTCGTCCCAATCGTCGGCGGATACGCGGTTCAGGTCGATATCGGTCATGGCAGCTCTCCTTATCGGTTGGCGTCGGGCCGCTCTGCGACAGCGCAGCTCTCGGACGCGATGCTAGCCGACTCCTGTAACACTCAGGTTTCACGGATAGACGCCAACAAGAGGTGCGGAAATTGCAATTCCGACCACAGACCGCTGCGCAGCGCAACAAATGCAAAGATTCCCCCGGCATTTGCGACATTTTTTCTGGCAAATCCTGTTGACGCCCTCGGCGACCGAACATAATGTCCCGCGCACGCAGCATGAGGAGTCGCGCAGATGACCGCGCTAATCGTAGTCGTAGGTAAATGGCGCATGGGCCGGTAACGGACACCATAACGGTACCCCATGCGCCCCCGGAACATCGGGGGCTTTTTTATGCAGCGTGACAATGACGTCTTGAACGGAGCAACATGATGACACGTCAGATGACCGGAGCGAAAATGGTGGTTCAGGCCCTCAAGGATCAGGGTGTGGACGTCGTATTCGGATACCCTGGCGGCGCGGTGCTGCCGATTTATGACGAGGTGTTTCAGCAAAACGACATCCGCCATATCCTTGTGCGTCACGAACAGGGTGCTGTTCACGCCGCCGAAGGTTATGCCCGCGCCACCGGCAAGCCCGGTGTCGCGCTCGTCACCTCGGGCCCCGGCGCGACCAACGCGGTGACCGGCCTCACCGATGCTCTGATGGATTCAATCCCGATCATCGTTCTCTCGGGTCAGGTGCCCACGTTCATGATCGGCTCAGACGCCTTTCAGGAGGCTGACACGGTTGGCATCACCCGCCCCTGCACCAAGCATAACTGGCTTGTGCGGGATACCAAGGCGCTATCGGGCATCGTGCATGAGGCGTTTCACGTCGCCACGTCCGGGCGGCCCGGCCCCGTCCTTGTCGACATTCCCAAGGATGTGCAGTTCGCCTCGGCCGAGTATACGCCGAAATCCCGGACCCAGATTTCGCATTATCAACCGCAGGTCAAAGGCGACATGGAGTCCATCACCGAATTGGTCGAGGCCCTGGAAACCGCCGAACGACCGGTGTTCTATACCGGCGGCGGCGTGATCAACTCCGGCCCCGCGGCAAGTCAGCTTCTGCGCGAATTGGTCGAGGCCTCGGGCGTGCCGATCACCTCGACACTGATGGGGCTTGGCGCCTACCCGGCCTCCGGCAAGCACTGGCTTGGTATGCTGGGCATGCACGGGCTCTACGAAGCCAACATGGCGATGCATGGCTGTGACCTGATGATCAATATCGGCGCGCGCTTCGATGACCGGATCACAGGCCGGATCGACGCCTTCTCGCCGCATTCCAAAAAGGCCCATATCGACATCGATCCTTCGTCGATCAACAAGGTGATCAAGACCGACATCCCCATCGTCGGCGATGTGGCCCATGTGCTCGAGGATGTGCTCAAGGTCTGGAAATCTCGGGGCCGCAAGGTCAACCGCGAGGCGCTGCGCAAATGGTGGGCCCAGATCGAGGAATGGAAAGCCGTGGAATGCCTTTCGTTCAAGCAGGAAGGCAAGACGATCAAGCCACAGCATGCGCTGGCTCGGCTTGAGGCGCTGACAAAGGAGCATGACCGCTATATTTGCACCGAAGTGGGCCAGCATCAGATGTGGGCGGCGCAATACCTGAACTTCAACGATCCGAACCGCTGGATGACAAGCGGCGGGCTCGGGACGATGGGCTATGGCTTCCCGGCGTCGATCGGCGTTCAGATGGGCCACCCGCAAGCACTGGTGATCAATGTCGCGGGCGAGGCATCTTGGCTGATGAACATGCAGGAAATGGGCACGGCGATGCAATACCGCCTGCCGGTGAAGCAGTTCATCCTCAACAACGAACGCCTCGGCATGGTCCGGCAATGGCAGGAACTCTTGCATGGCGAACGCTATTCCTCCTCGTGGTCCGAGGCGTTGCCCGATTTCGTCAAGCTCGCCGAGGCGTTCGGTGCCAAGGGCATTCAATGTCAGGACCCCGCAGATCTGGACGACGCGATCATGGAGATGATCAACCATGACGGCCCGGTGATCTTCGATTGCCTCGTCGAGAAGCATGAGAACTGCTTCCCGATGATCCCGAGCGGAGAGCCGCACAACAAGATGCTGCTCGGTGAGGCGAGCACGAAGGACGCGATCCAGGAAGGCGGCGCGGTGCTGGTGTGACATTTGATTTCGGACATGACGTACTGAATGAAATCCCGGAGAGGATATTTTGTCTGGCTGAGAAGTCGATCATATCCGCAAATCGTCATGCCACCTATCTTGGCCCGGGCATCGAGCACTGGCCAGCAATGTCAGTGCTTAATGCAAGTCATGCCTGTGAACTGTTTATAAAGGCTTCCATCGCGACTCATCACCCGCTTCTGATTTTCAAAGATGCGTTTAATTTTTCACCTGATGAGGCGAATGGCTTGTCTTTGGAAAACATCATTGCCAAAGGACGCAGTCATGACTTCGCGAATTTACCCAAGATATATTGGGCGGTGACAGGTAAGTCTCTTAATAGACCTGATTTGTTCGAGGACATGCGTCAAACAAGGAACGCGCTACAGCATTTTGTGGAACCGGAACACAAGGACTTGTCAGAGTTGACCCTCCGTTTCATTTATGAAGTAGTTGATCCGCTGATAAACTCAGACTTTGGTATCCACGCACTCGAATACTACGAAGATATAAATGATGGCTATGACTACACGGTAGACCAGCTAATCAAGCATGAGATCGAATTTTCTATGCCAAGTAATTTTTGCGAAGGCGAAGTCTCTTGGGATGAAGCTTTGGCCGACGTGAATGCGACCTATCGAGAGTGGTTTCACGGAGCCTTTCTCAAAGCAACTGGCACCCCACTAAAAAGCGAGAACTCGACATGTCCGCACTGAAGATCAAAAAAGGCTCGTCCAAGCATTCGGCCTATAACCTAAGGCCGAACTTCTCGGATGTCAGCGAAACCCACACTCTCGCGGTCATCGTCGAAAACGAGCCCGGCGTGCTGGCGCGGGTAATCGGGCTCTTTGCCGGACGCGGCTACAATATCGATAGCCTGACTGTCGCCGAGATTGACCACGAAGGGCACCGATCGCGCATCACCATCGTGACCACCGGCACACCGCAGATCATCGAACAGATCAAGGCACAGCTTGGCCGCATCGTTCCGGTTTACGACGTGCACGACCTGACGGTCGAGGGGCGCGCGGTGGAACGCGAACTGGCCTTGCTCAAGGTGGCAGGCGAAGGCGACAAACGCGTCGAGGCGCTACGCCTCGCTGACATCTTCCGTGCCAACGTGGTCGACAGCACACTCGAAAGCTTTGTCTTCGAGATTACCGGCACCTCAGAAAAGATCGACGCTTTCGCCGATCTGATGCGTCCGCTCGGTCTTTCGGATATTGCGCGGACAGGTATCGCCGCCCTGCCCCGCGGCTGATCCGGCGCGCGCCCCCTGCGCGCCGGTCACTCATCGTCAGGCCATCGCCGCCACGCGCTTGCGTAGAAATGGCACGATCTCGGCAGACTCGGGCTCAGGGCTCTCGCAGACATGTTTGAGAGCACCCATAGCTGCGCCCGCCTCCCGCAAATCATCTGTCAGGTTTGGGTAGCTCTCCCGCTCGACAACCCGCGGGCGCGACACGATCCGCATTGCCGTGGCTTCCTTCAGGTCGAACTGGATAAGATCACCGGCCTTGAACGGCATCTTGGTGTCACGGGCACGGGCATCGCGGCGATAGAAAGCAAGATCTCCGTGATCGTCACACCAGATCACAGCCCGGTTCTTCGTCTCGTCACTCCATAACACCACGCCATACATCCGGAAGTCCTCCTTTGACTTTGCCTTATCAGCATGCCGCGAGGTGCCGACGCGATACATGACCAATTCGGACCGCACGGCTGTTCGTTTGTGTCACTTGAAATGCAAGCTGACGCGAATTAACGTCACCGCTGATGCGTCTTCGCGTCTATTTCAACCTTGATGCTATGCACTAGGATGTTAGTCACCTAATAATAGCACATTAAACTCGGCGCCCCTGACACAGATACATGCCTAGATTACATCAACATATGCCATCCGACGACTCGCATGATCCGGCCGAACTACGGGCAATTTTCGGTGAAAACCTGCGTCTCCTATCCGCAGGCTACGATTCCGTGGCGTCGCTCTGCCGCGACCTCGGCATCAACCGGACGCAATTCAACCGGTATCTCTCGGGGGAAAGCTTTCCGCGCCCCGATGTTCTGCACAGGATTTGTCAGTTCTTTGGTGTCGACGGGCGGATATTGCTTGAACCCGTCGCCTCCTTGCGCCCGGCCTCGGGCGATCTTCTAAATCATCCGATGGTGGCGGGGTTCTTCGGTGCGGGGCCCGTCGCGGTGCCGACCGACCTCTTTCCCAGCGGCTTCTACAGGTTCGTACGCCCCAGCTTCATCGATGAGACGCGCTTCGTTCTGGGGCTGGTCTATGTGACCCGCGCGGGTGACTACACGTTCCTGCGTGGCTATGAATCGCGCGCCGCACTGCGCGCCCAAGGGCTTTCGGTCAATCCTGCCGACCGCGAATTCCGCGGCATCGTGATGCGTCAGGAAGAAGGTATCATGGCCATCGTCTCCCACCGGGACGCGCTTGCCTGTTCGTTCAATTTCCTGACACAGGAAACGTCCTTTCAATCGAATCTCTGGGAGGGATATGTCACCCGCACCGTGCGTGAAAAGATCACGGGACGGCGGGCCACACGCATGGTCTATGAGCATCTCGGCCAAGATCGCAAAACCATCATGGCCGCCGCACGCAGCGCGGGGCTTATCCCGTTTGAGCGTATTCCGCCCTTCCACGCCAAGCTTTTGCGTCTCGACGAAGAATTCCGCTAAGCGTGCCGCGTCGGTTTGAGGCAAAATTTGTCGCGAACTGTCGGTTGAAATGGCGCAATTCCCGTCATGGAAAACAGGTAACCACCTGACCGGAGTGCCCCATGACCAACGTCACCGATCTTAGCAACGTCCGTGCGAGCGTCGAAACCGCGAATGGCCTGCCGAACGCGCATTACATCGACCCCGCTATCTTTGACGAGGAAAAACAGGCGGTCCTGTTCAGCCAGTGGACCGGTCTTGCCGTGGCGTCGGATGTGCCCGAACCCGGTGATGCCGTGCCGCTGACCTTCCTCGGCATGCCGCTTCTTCTCATCCGCGACAAGGAAGGCGATGTGCGCGTCTTTCAGAACATCTGCCGCCATCGTGGCATGATCCTCGTGGACAAGCCGCGCAAGATCGAGGGCGCCATCCGCTGCCCCTATCACTCCTGGTGCTACTCTACCAAGGGCAAGCTGGTTTCGACACCGCATGTCGGCGGCCCGGGCCAAAACACCCACGATGCCATCAACCGCGACACACTCGGCCTCAACGAGGTGCGCAGCCATGTCTGGCGCGACGTGGTCTGGATCAACGTCTCGGGCGATGCCCCCGCCTTTGGCGACGCCATGTCCCACATCATCGACCGCTGGTCCGAATTCGATCTGCCGCTACACCACGGCGGCTATGACAGCCGCTTCACGCTCGAACTCAACACCAACTGGAAGCTTGCTGTCGAAAACTATTGCGAAAGCTATCACCTGCCTTGGGTTCATCCCGGCCTCAACAGCTATTCGCGCCTCGAAGATCACTACAATATCGAAGAACCCGGCGCCTATTCCGGCCAGGGAACCATGGTCTACCGTCAGATCACCGACGAAAACGGAGATCGTTTCACCGATTTCGAGGATGTCGGCCAAAAATGGAACGAACAGGCGGAATATATCGCCGTCTATCCCAATGTCCTGCTGGGTGTACACCGCGACCACGCCTTCGCAATTGTGCTCGAACCGCAGGGGCCCGAGCGCACGGTCGAGCATATTCACCTCTATTACGCTCAGCCCGACACGCCCGAGGGCCTGCGCGCGCGGAACACGCAGCTTTGGAAGACCGTTTTCGAGGAAGATGTCTTCGTGGTCGAAGGGATGCAGAAGGGCCGCCATGTGCCGGGCTTCGATGGCGGACGTTTCTCACCCGTGATGGACAGCCCGACCCATTGCTTCCACGCGTGGGTCGCCGGCAAGTTCGAAGCACATCGTGGCCAGAGGACAGCAGCGGAATGAGCGGGCCGGGCTTAGACGCGCGCCTCATCGCCGCGCATGATCCAATGAACAAGCCCGCGTTGGTGCGCCTCTATACCGAGGCGGCCGACAGCGCGAATGACATTGACGCCTCCTGCTTCTTCCTGACGCATGCCTATGTCTTCGCCCTTGATGCCGGGCACCCGGATGCCCGAACCCTGCACGCCCGCCTCAAGGCGCACGGCCGCGAATCCTGAGCGTCAAGACCGCACCGGGCAGGTCACTCTGTCCGGTGTGGCGCCGTCAAGCTTCCGCAGCGTCCACCGCAAGCCGGTAAAGATGCCAGCTTGAATGCCCCAGAAGGGGCAACACCACCAACAGTCCGACAAACGCCGGAAGCATCGCCGCGAAGGTTGTGATCGCGACCAAGGCCGCCCAAAGAAGCATCGGCCCCGGATTGCCCAGCACAGTCTGAAAGCTTGCGATCATGGCCGAGACGAAATCAACCTCGCGGTCCAAAAGCATCGGTAGCGCCATCACCGTGATATTGAAAATAAGCAGCGCGAAAAGCGCGCCCACCACGCTTCCAACCGCCAACATGCTCATCCCCTCACGGGTGAGGTAAACGTCATAACCGGTTGAAATATTGGTCATTGTCGAGAGGCCAAGGAAAAGTGCAAAGATCATGTGGGCCAAAAAAACCCAGAACAGGAATACCATGACGATGATCGCGCACAGGGATGGCAATTGTCGGCGCCCCTGTTGCAATACAACCCCAAGCACGGCGCGCGGCCCAAGCGGCTCTCCCTGTTCGAGCCGGTGAGAAACCTCGTATAGCCCAACTGCCGCGAACGGCCCCACGAGCGGAAATCCGACCGCCGCGAAGATAAGCCAATAAATCTGCCCCGTCGCTTGCGTGACCCAGATCATCAGCCAGCCAAACAGCACACAGACCCCGGCAAGCATGATCCCATATATCGGGGCCCGGCGCATATCCCGCCAACCGCGCCGCAGCGCCTCACCCAGCATCTCGGCCCGCAATTCGCCAAGATCCGGCACCCCCGGTTCCTTCTCAATCATCTCAGATGTCCCATTGCCCCTTGGTGACCCAAGCCTAGCGAGCGTCCGGCGAACGGAAAACATCTATCTCGGCATCACCTTTACGCGACGGGGGTGCGGGCCGCCGGGCCCATCGCCCCATGCCACGCTTCGGCAAGCTCAAGCACAGCCTGATCCGCACCGGGCGCGCCGATGATCTGCAACCCCATGGGCAGACCCCGTTCCCCAAAACCCGCCGGCACAGCCACCGCCGGCAATCCGATCAGGCTTGCCGGCACAACCACCTCCATCCAACGGTGATAGCTGTCCATCGTCTGACCGCTGATCGCGCGCGGCCATGCCTCCTCGAGTGGAAAGGGCCAGACTTGCGCTGTCGGCAGGACAAGCGCGTCATACCGCTCAAAAAGCTCCAGCGCCCGGTGATACCATCCGGTCCTGAGTTCGCTGGCGCGCTGCACATCCGCTGCCATAAGGCCAAGGCCGGTTTCGGCCTCCCAAAGTGCCTCGGGCTTGAGCTGTGCGCGGGTGTCTTCGCGGTCCATCAACGGACCAATCGACGCGGCGATGGCAAAGGCGCGCAACGTCACCCATGCCTCCCACAGCGCCTCGCGCGGGTGCGGCGCCTCCACCGGGGCCTCGACCTCGACACCAATATCGCCGAAACCGGCAAGTGCGCTTCGACACAGATCAAGCACACCGTCCTCAAAGGGCCACGCACCCCCCCAATCGCCCAACCACGCCACGCGCGCGCCCGCCACCTGCCCCTTGGGCGGCAGGATCGGCGCAAAAGGCCACCCTTGGGGAAAGCGCGGATCGCGCCCCTCCATCACCGACATAAGGAGCGCCAGATCGCGCGGTGTGCGTGCCATCGGGCCATTGGTCGAAAGCTGATGGAGATAGACATCCGCCCCCGGCTCTCCCGGCACCCGGCCCCAGCTTGGGCGCATCCCGTAGATATTGTTCCACCCCGCCGGGTTCCGCAGGCTTCCCATCATGTCCGAGCCGTCCGCGACACTCACCATGCCGTGCGCCAGCGCCACCGCCGCCCCGCCCGACGAGCCGCCACAGCTTAGCGCCGGATCATAGGCATTTCCCGTGGCCCCGTGCACCGGATTATAGGTGTGACTGCCCAACCCGAATTCCGGCGTGTTGGTCTTGCCAATGATGATCGCGCCCGCCGCGCGCATCCGCGCCACATGCAGCGTATCGCGCGCCGCGATCTGACCCGCAAAGACAGGCGACCCCTGGCTTGTCGGCAGCCCTTCGGCATCCGCAAGATCCTTTATCGCGACCGGAAGCCCATGCAACGCCGCCCCCGGTCCCGCCTTGTCAGCCGCGCGCGCCGCCTCCATGAGCGTATCCTCGGGGCGCAGGGACACCACGGCGTTGAACCGTCCGTTTACGCCATCAATCTGCTCTAGGGTCGCCGCCATCAGCGTCTCGGCGGTCAGTTCCCCCCGCGCCATCCGGTCAAGTTGCTCGGTCGCGCTCAGATGACATATATCGGACATGAGACGCACCCCCGGTTTCGTCTTGGTCAAAATACTCAATTGCGCGGCTCGCCAACAGTCGGCACGCCGGGTGACTACTCCTCGCCTTGCGCCTCGGCCCGGCTTTTCCCGCTCACATTAAGCGCCAGCGTCGCGGCCATGAACGGGTCCAGATCCCCGTCAAGCACGCCCTTGGTGTCACTGGTCTCGACACCGGTGCGCAGATCCTTGACCATCTGGTAGGGCTGAAGAACATACGATCGGATCTGGTTGCCCCAGCCCGCATCGCCCTTGGCCTCATGCGCCTCGTTGATTGCCGCGTTGCGGCGGTCAAGCTCAAGCTGATAGAGCCGCGATTTCAGGGCCTTCATGGCAATGTCGCGGTTCTGGTGCTGCGACTTTTCCGAACTCGTCACCACGATCCCCGTCGGCGCATGGGTGATCCGCACGGCCGAGTCGGTGGTGTTCACATGCTGTCCGCCCGCGCCTGAACTGCGGTAGGTATCGATACGGATGTCCGCCGGGTTCACCTCGATCTCGATATCGTCATCAACCACAGGATAGACCCAGACCGACGAGAACGAGGTGTGCCGCTTGGCGGCCGAATCAAACGGGCTGATCCGGACAAGCCGGTGTACGCCGCTTTCGGACTTGAGCCAGCCATAAGCATTGTGTCCGCTGATCTTGTAGGCGGCGGATTTGATTCCCGCTTCGTCGCCCGCGCTTTCCGACTGAAGTTCGACCGAATAGCCGCGCTTCTCGGCCCAACGGACATACATCCGCGCCAGCATGTTAGCCCAGTCACAGCTCTCGGTGCCGCCCGCGCCCGCGTTGATCTCGAGGAACGTGTCGTTGGCATCCGCCTCGCCATTGAGCAGCGCCTCAAGCTCCTTGGCCGCGGCGCGCTCCTTGAGCGCCTTGAGCGCGGTTTCCGCTTCGCGCACCACGTCCGCGTCGCCTTCCATCTCGCCCAGCTCGATCAACTCCACGTTGTCGCTCATTTCCTGCTGAATCGAGTCATGCGTCTCAATCGCATCGACAAGCGCCTGACGTTCCCGCATGAGTTTCTGCGCCTTGGTCGGATCGTCCCAAAGGTTGGGGTCCTCGACACGGGCATTGAACTCCTCCATGCGGTGATGGGCGGTTTCCCAGTCCATGCGCTGGCGCAGCAGGTCCAGCGAATTCTCGATCTCCTCGACCACCGTCTGAATTTCCGCGCGCATTTGCCCTGCCTTCATTCTGATCCACAGATGCGCGTGATACCGCAGGAGCGCAGCCCCGGCAAGCCGCAGAGCCCATGCCATGACCCCTGCGGTCCACTTGGGAAAAGAGGCCGGAAATCACTGAGAATTCCAGGGCAATAACGCATCATTGTTACGGTTAAGAAAATGGCGCACCTGATAGGATTCGAACCTATGGCCTCTGCCTTCGGAGGGCAGCGCTCTATCCAGCTGAGCTACAGGTGCGGCTCACCGCGCTCTATACCGGGGTGACCGGTGCCGCGCAATCTCGAAATGCCGCGTCCGCACAAACGAAAACCGCCGGACCCTTTCGGATCCGGCGGCCTACTCGTTCTAGGGCGTTAGCCTCAGACCGGGTTACCGTATTTGTCGTAGACGGGCTCGGGCTCGACATAAACGGGCTCGGGCTCTGCTTGCTGCTGCGAGCATGCTGCCGCGATAAGGCTCAGCGCGATAACCGCCGGGATTTTGAAAAGTTTCATACGTTTGGCTCCAAGTTTAGCAACATTTTGACCTTAGCAAGGCCGGTGCGGGTTTGTCGATGCCATCTAAGAGGATTTTACCCCCAGATGTGGCTCTCATGTCGCGCCGCAGCACCCATGCCCCCTCAGGCGAGCAGATCATGGGCCAATTCCAGCGCATCAATAAGCGCATCGACCTCCGTCTCTGTGTTATATAACCCAAATGAAGCTCGGCAAGTGGCTGAAACACCGAGATGATCCATCAGCGGACCCGCACAGTGATGCCCGGCCCGAACAGCGACACCTTTTTTGTCCAAAATCGTAGAAATATCATGGGGATGCGCGGCACCGCTCATGCTAAAACTAAAGATCGCGGCCTTGTCGGGAGTGATGCCTTGTTGCATCAGCCAGTTCAAACCGGAAAGTTTATGGAACGTAAGATCGCGAAGCCTATCTTCATGTGCGGCCACGTTTTCCATCCCAAGCCCCATAAGATACTCAAGCGCGGCACCAAATCCGATTGTTTGCACGATTCCAGGGGTTCCAGCCTCAAATTTCATCGGAGGATCGGCATAAATCACCGAATCCTTCGAGACTTCGCGAATCATATCCCCGCCGCCCATGAAAGGGCGCATCTCGGCAAGCCGCTCGTTCTTCACGAAAATCGCGCCAGATCCTGAGGGCCCATAAAGCTTGTGACCGGTGATCGCGTAGAAATCACAATCCAGCGCATCAATGTCGACGGGCCCATGAACAGCTGCCTGGCTGCCATCCACAAGAACCGGCACGCCCTTCGCATGCGCGGCCTCGATGATCGGCTTCATATCGACCCGGGTGCCCAACACATTCGACAGATGGGTCAGCGCCAACAGCTTCGTGCGTGGTCCGATCGCGTCGATCACCCGCTCTGGATCAAGCGCGCCGTCCGGCTCGATATCCACCCATTTCAGAACCACACCCTGCCGTTCACGCAGAAAATGCCACGGCACGATATTCGCATGGTGTTCCATGACCGATAGGATGATCTCGTCGCCCGCTTCCATCCGCGGCATGGCCCAGCCATAGGCGACCATGTTGATCCCCTCGGTGGTGCCCGTGTTCAGCACGATTTGCCGCTCATCCGCGACCCCGAGGAACCGGGCGATGGTGCCGCGCACCGCCTCGTATTTCTCGGTGGCTATATTGCTCAACATATGCAGACCGCGATGCACATTGGCATATTCATGCGTGTAGGCGGTATTAACCGCATCAATCACCGCCTGCGGCTTCTGCGCCGAGGCACCACTGTCGAGATAGACCAGCGGCTTGCCGTTCACTTCTCGGTGCAGGATCGGAAAGTCTGCCCGAATCTTGTCGATGTCCAACATGTCTATACTCCCCCAATCGCCGCGGCACCGATCAGGGCCGCCAACATGGCCGACCCGACGGCCAGCGCCACGATAGCAACCACGAATACGCCCAGTGCCTTGGCAAAGTTATCGAATCTGTGCGCGGCGTCGATCATCGCCAGCATGATGAAAATGCTCCAAGCCACAAAGGCCAGAAGCGCGAAGGCGCCGATTGGCGGCAGGAGCACCGTGATCACCACGACTCCGATGCCAAGCACGATCGCCACGAGTTGCAGCCATATGGTCACGGCCAGCATATCCTCAACCCGCGCCTCACCGCCGAAGGCGCGCCCGATCCACGTCAGTACGAAGACCGAAATCACCGCCTGCCCCCATTGCATCAATGCAAAGAGAAGTGGCGCGCGATACGCGGGATTAAGCCGCAGCATCTCGCCCATCTCCCCTTCGGGAAGGGGGGCGGCTTGCAGAATGCCCGACACCGCAAGCGACATCGCCACCGCGATCAGACCAAGCGTCAGCCAAAGGATTTGCGGTGGCCAGCCCATCGCGATGACGCGTGCGCCCGCCGCGCGCGGCTCGGTCAGCGTCTGTCGGAAAAGATCAATGAAGAGTGCCCGCGCCGTCATGCTGTTTCCTGCCCCCATTCCGCCTCGCGTGTCCCGGCAATCCAAAACCACAGGAACACACCGCACCAAAGCACACCCACCGCCAACAGCCCCGGACCGGGGCCGACAAAGCCCGCCACCAACCCGTGCAAAAGAACAAGTGGCGTCGACGCGAGAAATGCCCAGAAAAGCGCAACCCGCGCCCCATACCCTGTTCCGCTGCCACCAAAAGCCCGGCTCAGCAAATGTATGATAAAGGCAAGCAGGTAGAAAAAGAGCGGCGCAATAAAGACCCAGCCCAGAAGCGCACCGCCCAGAAGCGGATTAAGCTCCTGACCGGTCAAATGCGCTTCACGGCTCAATCGGGGCCATTGCGCGACAAAAACGATCAGGCAGGCCCCCATCAGAATGGCAAGCGCCCGGCCCTCGTGTACACCGTCAGAAAGAAGGCGCCGGATCACACGACCCGGCCCCCGATACGTTGCCACGATCTCGCGGCTCACAGACATCAGCCGCGCCGCCGCACGAGCCAGCCTTCAAGAAGCACGACAACCTCGTCGCGCAACGCCTCGTCTGCGACTTCCTCGACGGCCTCGGCCAAGAAGGCCAGCGTCAGAAGATCCGTGGCGATCTCACGCGGAACACCGCGCGCCCGCAAATAGAACATCGCGTCTTCGTCAATCGCCCCCGAGGTGGACCCGTGCGAGCACGCCACGTCATCGGCATAGATTTCCAGCTCCGGTTTGACGAGGAATTGACTGTCCTCATCAAGAAGCAGCGATTGGCTGATCTGATAGCCGTCGGTTTTCTGTGCGCCGGGTTTCACAAGGATCTTACCCTGAAATACGCCCGTCGCGCCGTTCCGAAGAACCTTCTTGAAGACCTGCCGGCTTTCACAGCGTTCGGCGTCATGGGTCACAAAGACAGTATCGTCATGATGGAAATCGCCATCGCCCATCGCAGCCCCGGCAATATGCGCGGTCGCGTCGTCCCCGGTCAGTTCAAGCACGGCTTCATTCCGGGTCATGACCCCGTTCGCGGTCATGGTGAAGGATTTGAAGCTGCTCTCACGTCCCAGCCGACCAAACAGGTGCGTGACCGCACGGCGCTCATGATCACGCCCCTGAACGCGCACATGGTGGAATGATGCCTCGTCGGCCACATCCACTTCCATCACCTTGTTGAACCGCGCGGCGGCTGGCCCACTTTCAAGGAGGGTCATCTCAGCCCCCTCCTCAAGCTTGATCAGATGGTGAAGCATCGCATCGGATGTCTTTGATTTATGATGATAAATCAGGCTGATGGGTTTGCTGACGCGGCCCGTAACATGCAAGACGATCCCGTCCCCCGCATAGGCGGTATTGAGCGCGGCGAGCGGCCGGTCCACATGGGATTGGCCCCGCTCCTCAAGCACACCATAAAGATCGCGTGCCCAATGGATGTCCTTGGCACCCGCATCGGCAAGGCGTTCGATCGTCACGCCCTCAAGGCTCAGATCATCGCTCGCTTCGGCGTCGAAAACACCGTCAACGAACACGATCTTGAGTGCGTCGATGCTCCCGAACACGATCTCATCCCCTGCATCGAACAGCGCCGCTTTCGGCGCCTCCACCTGCGTCAGGCTGTCGGGGCGGGTAAATTTCCAGTATTCGTCACGCCGCGCCGGCAATCCGGCCTTGCGCACCCGCGCAAGGGCCGCGCCACGCGCTTCCGTGGTCCACGCGGCGCCCTCCGGCATCTGCAATGCGGCGATACGTGTTTCGGTCACGTCCTGCTTTTGCGGGGACGGTTGATGTTTGCGCACTGGCAACATGTCAGGCTTCCTCCGCAACGATATCCGTATACCCGTTCTTCTCGACCTCGAGCGCGAGTTCGGGACCACCGGTTTTCACGATGCGGCCATCCGACATGATATGCACGACATCGGGTTTAATATGGTCCAAAAGCCGTTGATAGTGCGTGATAACCAAGAACCCACGCCCTTCGCTCCGAAGCGCGTTGACGCCTTCCGCCACAAGCTTCATTGCATCCACGTCAAGGCCCGAGTCAGTCTCGTCCAGAATGCACATCTTGGGTTCGAGCATCGCCATCTGAAGAATCTCGTTGCGCTTCTTCTCGCCGCCCGAGAAGCCCACGTTCACGGGGCGTTTCAACATATCCGCGTCGATCTTGAGGTCCTTAGCTTTCGCCCGCACTTCCTTGAGGAAATCGGTTGCGCTCATCTCCTCCTGCCCGCGCGCCTTGCGCTGTGCGTTCACCGCCGTGCGCATGAAGGTCATGTTGCCCACGCCGGGAATTTCCACAGGATATTGAAATGCAAGGAAAAGACCCGCCGCCGCGCGCTCCTCGGGCTCCATCTCAAGGATGTCCTCCCCCTCAAGCGTCGCACTGCCCTCGGTCACCTTGTATCCGTCACGGCCCGAGAGAACATAGCTCAGCGTCGACTTGCCCGAGCCGTTGGGCCCCATGATCGCGTGTACCTTACCGGCCTCGACAGTCAGGTCGACACCTTTCAGAATTGTCTTCTCTTCTTCCTCAAGATCGACGTGCAGGTTTTTGATTTCCAACATTTTTCTTTCCTCTTCTCGGTCCGCACCCTAGGGCCGGAGCATCATTTCAATCGTTTTCAAAAGGTGCGCCGGATCAAGCGTCATCGGCGTCACCTCAAATTCGGCAAGGCGCCCGTGATAGACGGGCTGCCCCAGATACCGCTCAACGCGGTGGTATTGCTTGCGAGGCTTGTAGTCGTCGAAAAGAAGCGTCACGGGTTTTTCCGTCCGCAATGCCGTGGCCATGGCACAGCCCGTCCGGAAACGTCCGTCAACAAGCACGACATCGGGTTGCGTGAACTCGGGAAGACCCCAAACTTCAAGAGGATAGCGCGGAAACCTGATGTATTCCGCCGTGCCCTTGGGATAACCCCACTCCTTGGTGTCTCCGATGTCCGACCAGATGATATCGACTTCTGACCGCGGCGGGTTTGCCTCGAACCAGCCCCGCATCATCGCCGCCCATTCCCCGTCGCTCTCGACTGAAAAGACGCGCTTGCCCGGCATCTCACCGGCCATGACGGTGGACCCGCCCGACCCGTATTCCAGGATCACGCGCGCCCCCTCATAGGCCGCGCGCACCCGCGCGGCCTCCGCCTCGGGAAGGGTCAAATCGGGGCGTGATATCATCTCAAGTGAGGTCATCAGATTTTCGGCCATTAGCTTCGCTTGAGGAAGCTCATTTTGCGATGGCTCTGGACGAACCTTTTCACCCCGTTCCAAAAGGTGGCGTCACTCGTTCCGTACTCACTAAATCGAGATTTCAACTTGTGGAGTTCAAATTCGACAGAACTATCGTCAAACGTTTCAATCTCATTGGACAGCGCCGCATGGTACAGCTGTTCATAGAAAGCCGCAGTTCCCGCAGGAGCAAGTCCACGAGGATCCGACTCGCGCACTTTGTCGATCAAGTCTCCATGCACCCAACTGGTCATCCCACAGATCCCTCAAGCGAGATCGCCACAAGCTGCTGCGCTTCCATGGCGAACTCCATCGGGAGCGCCTGAAGCACATCCTTGCAGAACCCGTTGACGACAAGCGCGACGGCCTCCTCTTCGTCCATGCCGCGCTGGCGGCAATAGAACATCTGGTCGTCATCCACCTTGGACGTGGTCGCCTCGTGCTCTACCCGGCTCGAATTGTTGCGCACCTCGATATAGGGAACCGTATGCGCGCCGCACTCGCTCCCGATCAAAAGGCTGTCGCACTGGGTATAGTTGCGGCTGTCCTTCGCCTTCGGATGCATCGACACAAGGCCGCGATAGGTGTTCTGCGCGTGGCCCGCGCTGATCCCTTTCGACACGATGCGCGACCGGGTATTCTTGCCCAGATGCACCATCTTGGTGCCGGTGTCAGCCTGCTGATAGTTGTTGGCGATGGCGATGGAATAAAACTCTCCCTGGCTTTCGTCCCCGCGCAGGATACAGCTGGGATATTTCCAGGTCACGGCACTGCCGGTTTCGACCTGCGTCCACATCACCTTGGCCCGGTCGCCCCGGCAATCGGCGCGCTTGGTCACGAAGTTATAGATACCGCCTTTGCCGTTCTCATCGCCCGGATACCAGTTTTGCACCGTGGAATATTTCACTTCGGCGTCTTCCTCGACGATGATTTCAACCACGGCGGCATGAAGCTGTGCGATATCACGCTGCGGCGCGGTGCACCCTTCAAGATAGCTCACGAACGACCCCTTGTCGGCGATGATCAGCGTCCGTTCAAACTGGCCGGTGTTTTCGGCGTTGATGCGGAAATAGGTGCTGAGCTCCATCGGGCAGCGCACCCCCGGCGGCACGTAAACGAACGACCCGTCCGAAAAGACAGCGCTGTTGAGCGTCGCGTAGAAGTTGTCACTCACCGGCACGACCGACCCGAGATATTTTTTCACCAGCTCGGGGTGCTCTCGAATGGCCTCGCTGATCGAGCAGAAGATCACCCCCGCCCGCTTCAGTTCCGCCTGAAATGTCGTGCCCAGGCTGACGGAATCAAAGACAGCGTCCACGGCAACCTTACGGCCTTCCGCAGGCGCCTCATCCGCCCCTTCGACCCCGGCCAGGATCATCTGCTCCTTAAGCGGGATACCCAGTTTTTCATAGGTTTCCAAAAGCTTGGGATCAACATCATCCAGAGATTGGGGCTTCACCTCCATGGATTTCGGACGCGCGTAATAATACTGCTCCTGAAAGTTGATCTCAGGATAATCCACCATCGCCCAGTCCGGCTCTTCCTTGGTGAGCCAGCGATCATAGGCCTCAAGCCGCCAGTCGGTCATCCATTGCGGCTCCTCGTTCTTCTCCGAGATGAGCCGCACGATATCGGTCGTCAGGCCTTTCGGCGCGTATTCCATCTCGATATCGGTGTTCCAGCCGTGCTTGTAGGTGCCGCCAACCTCACGTACCGCATCGACCGTTTCCTGGTCCACGCCTTCTTTCACCTGAACGTCGTCTAGGGCCGCCATGGTTTTTCTCCTCATTCGGTTCACGCCGCACGGGCGCGATGTCTTCGATGCAGCTTCGCCCATGTTTCGGCAAAGCGCTCTATCTCGTCCTCGGTCGTCTCAGGCCCCAGCGAAACGCGCAGCGCGCATCCCGCCTCTGTCGCGTCATATCCCATGCTCTGAAGCACGTGACTGGCCTGCGTCTTGCCGCTGGAACAGGCACTTCCGGCCGAGACCGCAAAGCCCGCGAGATCCAGCGCCATCACCTGCGTCTCTCCCTTCCATCCCGGCGTGATGAAACACGTCGTGTTGGGAAGCCGCCGCACCGATTTCCCGACAAAAATAGTCTCTTTAACGGAATCCTCAAGCGCCTTTTCTAGAATGTTTCTAAGTTTTTCAATCCGCGCCCAGACACCTTCCTCAATATCACGCGCCGCCGCTTCGGCCGCCGCACCGAAACCGGCGATCCCGATCAGGTTCTCGGTGCCCGACCGGCGCCCCATCTCCTGCCCGCCGCCACGTATCCGCGCGGCGATGTCGGTGCCCCGCCGAACGATCAGAGCCCCGATGCCCTTTGGCCCGCCCAACTTATGCGCCGACACGAGCGCCATCTCACATCCGGCCCAGTTGAACGCCACGGGCAGCTTGCCGAATGCCTGCGTCATATCAGACACGGCCAGCCCGTCGGGAAGGTCTTGAATCACACCGGTCTCGGAATTTGCGGCCTGAAGCGCCGACTGCTCCGGGGCGGTGACGGTGACGCGGCCATCGCGGTCCAACTCCAGACATTCTTCGGTCCATGCACGCACCGCGTCATGCTCGATCCCCGCCGCCCTGAGCGCGCGCCCCGCACAGGCAAGTGCGGCGGCCTCCGTCGCGCCGCTGGTAAAGATCACATCCGCGCCATCCGCGCCCAACGCCGTCGCCACCTGCCCGCGCGCCCGCTCCATCAACGCCTTCGCCGCGCGTCCTTCGGAATGCACGCTCGACGGATTACCGACAAGCTCCATCGCTCCCATCATCGCCGCGCGCGCCTCAGGTTTCAGCGGCGCGGTCGCATTGTAATCCAGATAGACGCGGCTCATGCCCTGCCCTTCTTCTTGCTGAAAATATCCTGGGAGAACGTGAAAAACCCTTGGTTTTTCTCGTGGGGGCAGAGCCCCCATCCCCGCGACGCCGAAGGCGGCGCAACCCGGCCGGCCATTGCGCTCATTCCTCGTCCACGACCGCAAACAGCGTGGGCACTGCCGGACAAGGAGCAAGCGAATTATCCACCACGTCGCTCAGCCGTGTTTGATGCAAAAACACGTAGACATGCGCACTCAGCCCCTCCCACAAACGGTTTGTCATGGATTGCGCCCGCGATCCGCTCGCCCCACCCGAGGCGCCCGCACCCTTGTGCAATGCGTCAACCGTCTCATCCACCGCCGCCAGAACCTCCGCCACGCGTATTTCCGCGGCAGGCCGCGCCAGACGGTATCCTCCCCCGGGGCCGCGGACCGACGCGACCAATTCAGCACGTCGCAGTTTCACGAAAAGCTGTTCGAGATAAGGCAGCGAAATATCCTGCCGCCTTGACACATCTCCCAATGTGACCAACCCCTCGGATTGCTGCAACGCGATATCGACCAGCGCCACCATCGCATAGCGCCCTTTTGTGCTCAGCTTCACCGACGTATCCTCCGCGAATAGATTGACCTTCGTTCGGGCATTGCTTATCTGCATGCAGCCGACCGATCGCGTCGTAAACTTAGAAAAGTTCTAAGGTGGTCCGCCCATTCCGTCAAGAATGACGCCACCTTTCGAAAGGACGAAGGGAACATTATGCCCGAGGTAATCTTTCCCGGCCCCGAAGGCCGGCTCGAAGGCCGCTACCACCCGCAAAAGGAAAGAGACGCCCCGATCGCAATCGTCCTGCACCCGCATCCGCAATTCGGCGGCACGATGAACAACAAGGTGGTCTACAATCTCCACTACGCGTTCTACAACATGGGCTTCACCGTGCTGCGCTTCAATTTCCGCGGTGTCGGACGGTCTCAGGGCGAATATGATCAAGGCGTCGGCGAACTCAGCGATGCGGCCTCGGCACTCGATTATCTTCAGTCGATGAACGCCAACTCCAAACATTGCTGGGTCGCGGGCTTTTCGTTTGGCGCGTGGATCGGCATGCAGCTATTGATGCGCCGTCCCGAGATTACGGGCTTCGTCTCGGTCTCGCCGCCTGCCAACATGTATGATTTCTCATTCCTCGCGCCCTGTCCCTCTTCCGGGCTCATCATCAATGGCACGAATGACCGCGTGGCCCCCCCGGCGGACACCCGCAACCTCGTGTCCAAACTTCAGGAACAACAGGGTATCACCGTCACCCACGAGGAACTGGACAGCGCCGATCATTTCTTTCAAGAGCCCCATATGGACACGATGATCGACAGCGTGACAGGCTACGTCAAACGCCGCCTGACCGAAGGAACACGCTAAATCATGGGAATGACCGAAGACCTGGCCGACGAACTGGCGCGCGACGTGATCAAATTCATGGACGCGACCGATGGCGACGAACAGATCATCTCGGACATTGTTCAAGTGCTCGGCGCCTCCTCGCAAACCGCCGAGGAGGCGTTTCTCACAGCGGTCCGCGTCCGCCGCGCCAACATCAAGGCGCGCGCGCTCCTGATGGAACGCGCGCGCGCCTACAAGGCCAAGCTCGCTCAGGATCAACCGGACAAGCCTGAAAGCTGACACGCACCGCCGGCCCATTTGGCACATCAAACGCCTGATCCCGGAGACATTCAAACCGCCGCTCTCTTGCGCGGCGTCGCGCGAATTGCTACGCGCCACCCACCGGTCGCAGCCTACCCGGTCTAAAAAACAAGGACACAAGACATGAAGACAGCTCTCATCTGCTCGGGCGGGCTCGATTCCGTGTCGCTCGCGCATATCACGTATCGCGACGGCACGCTCACCCGGCTCGTTTCTTTCGACTACGATCAACGGCACCGCAAGGAACTCGACTTCGCCACCGCCTGCGCCCGTCGCCTCGCGGTTCCGCACCATATCGTCGACATGCGCGCGGTGGGCGCGGCCCTCACCGGCTCGGCCCTGACTGACGACATAGACGTGCCCGATGGCCACTATGCCGAAGACAGCATGGCGCTCACCGTCGTGCCCAACCGCAACGCCATCATGCTCACCATCGCCTTCGGCATCGCGGCGGCGCGCGGTGACAACGCCGTCGCACTTGCAGTCCACGGCGGCGACCATTTCATCTATCCTGATTGCCGACCAGCATTCATCGACCGCTTCGGCGCGATGCAGCGCGCGGCGCTTGATGGCTATGCCGACATCGCCCTGCACGCGCCTTTCGTGTCGACCGACAAGGCCGGGATCGTGGCCGCAGGCGCCGAAGCGGGAACACCCTTGGCCGAGACATGGTCCTGCTACAAGGGCGGCGCGCTGCATTGCGGGCGCTGCGGCACCTGCGTCGAACGCCGCGAGGCCTTCCACCTCGCCGGCATCCCGGACCCGACCACCTATGCCGATCCCGACTTCTGGCGCACCGCCACAAACGCGCATGCGGGGGCCTGAAATGTACCGGATCACCAAGGAGTTCCACTTCTCCGCCTCTCATCAACTCACACATCTGCCGCCCGATCATCAATGCGCCCGGCTTCACGGGCATAATTACGTCGTGGTGGTCGAGTTGGCGGCGTCCACGCTCAATGCGGACGGCTTCGTGCGCGATTATCACGAGCTGGCGGCGCTCAAGGACTATATCGACACCCGGTTCGATCACCGCCACCTCGAAGATGTGCTCGACACCCCGACCACCGCCGAGAATCTGGCCCGCCATTTTTTTGACTGGTGCGGCGCCCGCTGGCCCGAGACCACCGCCGTGCGTGTCTCCGAAACACCCAAGACATGGGCCGAGTATCGACCATGACACCGCCCGTGCTCCGCATTGCCGAAATCTTCGGACCGACCATTCAGGGCGAAGGCGCCCTGATCGGTGAACCCACGGTGTTCATCCGCGCTGGCGGCTGCGACTACCGATGCAGTTGGTGCGACAGCCTTCATGCGGTCGAAAGCCGGCATCGCCACGACTGGGCCGCGATGACCCCCGAAGCCGTCTGGGCCGAGGTCGAACGCCTCTCGGATGGCCGCCCGCTTACCGTGTCGATCTCCGGCGGCAATCCCGCGATTCAGGATTTTGCCCCGGTGATCGCCCTCGGACAGGCGCGGGGATACCGCTTCGCCTGTGAAACGCAAGGTTCGGTCGCGCGATCATGGTTCGGCGCCCTCGATACGCTCGTTCTCAGCCCGAAACCGCCCTCAAGCGGGGAAACCGTCAACTGGGACACCTTTTCCGATTGCGTCACCGCCGGCACAGCGGCCAGCAGCACCGTGCTCAAGATCGTGATCTTCGACGAGGCGGATTACGACTGGGCAAGACGCGTCGCGGAACGTCATCCCGACCTGCCGCTCTATCTGCAACCGGGCAATCCACAGGTGGACCCGGCCGTCCCGGTTGATCTCACGGCCGCCACTGACCGGCTGCGCTGGCTTGTGGAGCGTGTCACCGGTGATGGCTGGTTCCGTGCCCGCGTCCTGCCACAGCTTCACGTTCTGATCTGGGGAAATCAGCGCGGCGTCTGACCCCGCCAACAGGAGACATCACATGACCGACGGCATCTATGCGAACCTCAAGCAGCTTGGCGGGCAGACCGCCCTGCCCTCCGATCCCGCCACAGCCGAGCTTGAGCGGGTCGCGAATCCACAGGCTGACGTGGCCTATAACGTGCGCTTCACCGCACCCGAATTCACCTCGCTCTGCCCGATGACCGGACAGCCCGATTTCGCTCATCTGGTGATCGACTACGTTCCGGGCGACTGGTTGATCGAAAGCAAATCGCTCAAGCTCTACCTCGGCTCGTTCCGCAATCACGGCGCCTTCCACGAGGATTGCACGATCTCGATCGCCCGGCGGTTGGTCGAGTTTCTCGCGCCTGAGTGGCTGCGCATCGGCGGCTACTGGTATCCGCGCGGCGGCATCCCGATCGACGTCTTCTGGCAAACCGGCCCCATCCCCGAAGGCGTCTGGATACCGGATCAGGGCGTTCCGCCCTATCGCGGTCGCGGCTGAGGCGCGAACGCCTTTTGCCCTGACCGGCGGCTCTCAGCCCTTCTTGCGCTTCTTCTCGGCCACAACCTTCTCGGCCAGATCGCGGGCGATGGCGAAGGCCCCCTTGATCTTGTCGCTTTCCTTGCGCCAATCGCGCCGCACGACGATCTTGTTGTCCTTGATCTTGGCCAACCCGTCCTGCGCCTGCACGAATTCCACAAGCCCCTGAGGCGAGGCAAACTTGTCATTGTGAAACTGGATCGTCGCGCCTTTGGGCCCACCGTCAAGCTTGGCGATCCCCGCCTTCTTGCACATGCCCTTGATGCGCACGATCAGCATCAGCATGTTGACCTCCTTGGGCAGCTTGCCGAACCGGTCGATCAGTTCGGCGGCAAAACCTTCCAGTTCAACTTTCGTGTCCAACCCACTGAGGCGGCGATACAATCCCAGCCTGACATCAAGATCGGGCACGTAATCCTCAGGGATCAGAACCGGCACACCCAGATTGATCTGCGGCGCCCATTGCTCATCTGATTCGCTCAGACCTTCAAGCTCGCCCGCCTTGATCTTGGCAATCGCCTCTTCCAGCATCGACTGATAGAGTTCATACCCCACGTCGCGCATCTGCCCCGACTGCTCTTCGCCCAAAAGATTGCCCGCCCCCCGGATATCGAGGTCTTGAGACGCCAGCGTGAACCCCGCCCCAAGCGTATCGAGCGACCCCAAAACCCGGAGCCGTTTCTCGGCGCTCGGGCTCAGCTTCATGCGCGGTTTCGTTGTAAGATAAGCATAGGCCCTGAGCTTCGAACGCCCGACACGGCCCCGGATCTGATAGAGTTGCGACAGGCCGAACATGTCGGCGCGATGCACCACCATCGTGTTGGCCCGGGGAATATCAAGGCCGGATTCCACGATGGTCGTCGCCAGAAGCACATCGTATTTTCCGTCGTAAAACGCGTTCATCCGGTCATCGAGCTGCCCGGCTGCCATCTGGCCATGCGCGACCACGTAACTGACCTCGGGCACCTGCGTCTTGAGGAATGCCTCGATTTCCGGCAGGTCGCTGATCCGCGGCACCACATAAAAACTTTGCCCGCCACGGTAATGCTCCCGCAGAAGCGCCTCACGGATCGTCACCGTATCGAATTCGCTGACATAGGTGCGGATCGACAGGCGGTCCACCGGCGGCGTGCCGATGATCGACAGGTCGCGCACCCCCGACAAGCTCAGTTGCAGGGTTCGCGGGATCGGCGTGGCGGTCAGGGTCAGAACATGCACATCCGACCGCATCTGCTTGAGCCGCTCCTTGTGACTCACGCCAAAGCGTTGCTCCTCGTCCACGATCAGAAGCCCGAGATTCTTGAACCGCACGCTCTTGGCCAAAAGCGCATGGGTGCCCACCACGATGTCCACCTGCCCCTTGGCCATTCCTTCGCGCGTCTTGGTCGCCTGACCGCTTGACACAAAGCGTGACAGCGGCGCGGCCGAAATTGGAAATCCGCGAAATCGCTCGGCAAAGCTCTGATAGTGCTGCCGCGCCAGAAGGGTCGTGGGCGCGATCACCGCCACCTGCTGGCCTTGCATCGCCGCGACAAAGGCCGCGCGCATCGCCACCTCGGTCTTACCAAAGCCAACGTCGCCACAGATCAGCCGGTCCATCGGCGTGCCGGATTCCAGATCGGCCATCACGTCCTCGATGGCGCGCAGCTGGTCGTCGGTCTCCTGATAGGGGAAGCGCGCGGAAAAAGCCTCCCACGCGTGGTGCTCGGCCTCCAGCACCGGCGCTGTTCTCAACGCGCGCTCCGCCGCCACCCGGATCAGCCGGTCGGCCATCTCGCGGATCCGCTCCTTGAGCTTGGCCTTCTTGGCCTGCCACGCGCCACCGCCAAGCTTGTCCAGAAGACCCTCTTCATGGCCATAGCGGCTCAGCAACTCGATATTCTCGACCGGCAGGTAAAGCCGCGCACTCTCGGCATATTCCAGCACGAGGCATTCATGCGCCGCACCCGCCGCGGTGACCACCTCCATCCCGTGATAGCGGCCGATGCCGTGATCCACATGCACCACCAGATCGCCGGGCGACAGGCTCTGGGCCTCGGTCAGGAAATTCTCGGCCCTCCGCCGCGCCTTGGGGGCCCGGATAAGCCGATCGCCAAGGATATCCTGCTCGGAAATCACCGTCAGGTCCGCCGTCTCGAACCCGTGCTCAAGCGCCCAGACCGTCAGGTGAAGCCCCCGCTTGCCCAGTCGCGTGGCGTCCGTCACACTGACCGCACCCAAAAGGCCCTCATCCTCGACAAGACCCTCCAGCCGCTCGCGGGCGCCTTCGGAATAGGCGGCCAGAACCACAGGCCCCCGTTCCATTCTCGCATCAACATGAGTTTTCAAAACCTCAAAAAGATTGAGATTTTCCTGTTGTCTCTCTGGTGCAAAATTGCGCCCGACCCGCGCGCCCGCGTCGATGATCCCCGGTCCGGGCGCTCGCGGCAACGGCGAAAATGCAAGCGTTCGACGCCCTTCAAGCGCTGCCTCCCATGCCGCGTCATCAAGGTAAAGCTGCTCAGGCGGCACGGGCTTGTAGATCGTGTCGTCGCGGCCCTTGGTCTTCAATGCGTGCAACCGCGTTTCGTATTGATCCACGACGCTGGTCCAGCGCGCGTCGCGCATCGCGCCGCTCTGGTCGTCCATGGTGACGGTCGCCCCCGGAAGATAGTCAAAGAGCGTCTCAAGCCGGTCATGAAAAAACGGCAGCCAATGTTCGATGCCCTGATGCTTGCGTCCGGCGCTCACCGCCTCGTAAAGCGGATCGTCGGTGCCCGCGGCGCCAAATTCGATCCGGTAATTCTGCCGAAACCGCGTGATCGCCGCATCGTCGAGAATCACCTCGCTCACCGGTGCAAGCTCAATCGCGTCAAGCTTGGCCACCGTGCGCTGCGTGGCCGGATCGAACCGGCGCACCCCGTCCAGAACATCCCCGAAAAGATCGAGCCGCACAGGCCCGCTCTCTCCCGGTGGATAGATGTCGATGATCCCGCCCCGGATGGCATAATCGCCGGGTTCGGTCACAGTCGGGGCCTGAACAAAGCCCATCCGCACGAGAAACGCGCGCAAGGCATCCTCGTTGATCTGCCGATCCACTTGCGCCGAAAACGCCGCCTCGCGCAGAACATCACGCGCAGGCACCCTCTGCGTCGCCGCATTGAGCGTGGTCAAAAGCACGAACCGCTCCGGCCCGCCATGCACAAGACCCGCCAGCGTCGCCATCCGCGTCGCCGCGATGTCGGCATTGGGCGATACCCGATCATATGGCAGGCAATCCCAACCCGGAAATGTGATCACCGGCATATCCGGCGCAAAGAACCTGAGCGCGGCCGTGGTCGCCACCATCCGCTTGTCATCGCGTGCGACGTGGCACACCGGCCCCTCGGACCGTGCCACTTCGTTCAGGATCAGCTTGGCATCGAACCCCTCGGGTGCGCCGCCCACGATGATCTTGTCACCCGTCGTCATGATCGCCTCACCCACCAAGCGCAGAGGATGTGAAATTCTGAAGCATGCCCCACATCGCGGTCACGAATATCGAAATGACACCAATGATTTGCGTGATCATCCTGTGGCGTCTAAGCCGCTTGATCAATGGATCGCCCTGAAGGCTGTCGCGTCGGATGATCCGTGCCGTGCGGGTCACAACCGCCCCCACGATCGAAAGCGGCAACCCCATCAGGAAAAGCGCCTGCGCGAATTCCCGGTCATAGACAAACCCCAAAAGCGCCAACCCGGTCAGCAGGAAAAATACGAACCCGGTCAGAAGTACCCCAGTCTCATCCGAGATATAGAGGATGCGATTCACGTTGATCCGCACCAGATCCTGCATGTCGTGCCGCGCCTCGCCATCATCGCGCCGCGCCCTCAGGATCATGTCCCATGGCACGCCCAGAACCCAGTGATTGACCGTGGACCACATCACGGCAAGCGCGATCCAGAACCACAGGTTCGAGAAACTGCGCATGTCGATCATCTCGAAAACTGTGCTGTACCAGTCCAAATCACTGCCCCGGATTGCCTCTGAGCCTCGCCTCAGGGGCCCGTCTTAGCGCCGCTCTGCGGCAATTCCTACCCTTGAGGTGATGAAATTATCGTGCCAAGACACCCGGCATCACCACGATCGAGACCCATCTCATGCGCCCGACCCAAAGCCCCTTTCCCGCCACCCGCCTGCGCCGCACCCGCGCAACCCCCGCGCTGCGCGATCTGGTGCGGGAAAACACGCTGACACCGGGTGACCTCATATGGCCCGTTTTCGTGCGCGAGGGCGAAAACATTGAGGAACCCGTGCCGTCGATGCCCGGCGTCAACCGGCTCAGCGTCGATCGCGCCGTCGAGGCCGCGCGCGAGGCCGATGCCCTTGGCATTCCGGCCATCTGCCTCTTTCCTTATACCTCGCCTGAAAACCGCACCGCTGATTGTGCCGAAGCATGGAACCCTGACAACCTGTCAAACCGCGCCACCCGCGCCATCAAATCCGCTGTGCCGGGCATCGCCATCATGACCGACGTGGCGCTCGATCCCTATTCGGATACCGGCCATGACGGCTTCGTGGTGGACGGGCGTATCGTCAATGACGAAACCGTCGAGGCCCTTGTGCGGCAGGCGCTGTCACAGGCCGAGGCCGGTGTCGACATCATCGGCCCATCGGACATGATGGACGGGCGCATCGGGGCCATTCGGGGCGCCCTCGAAATGGCCGGCCATCATGACGTGACGTTGCTCAGCTACGCCGCCAAATATGCCTCCGCCTTTTATGGTCCCTTCCGCGATGCGGTCGGCGCCTCCGGCGCGCTCAAGGGTGACAAACGCACCTATCAAATGGACCCCGCCAATACCGACGAAGCCCTGCGCTGTATCGAACGCGACCTCGCCGAAGGTGCCGACATGATCATGGTCAAGCCCGGCATGCCCTATCTCGACATCTGCCGCCGCGCCAAGGACACCTTCGCCGCGCCCACATTCGCCTATCAGGTGTCAGGCGAATACGCGATGCTCACCGCCGCCACCCAGAATGGCTGGATCGACGGGGACCGCGCCATGATGGAAAGCCTCATGGCGTTCAAACGTGCCGGCTGCGACGGTGTGCTCACGTATTTCGCCCCGCGTGTGGCCCGCACCCTCGCGGGCAACTGAGCAGGCCCTCACCCCACCTCAAAGCAGCATCCCGCCCACCAGCGGAAAGCCGCGTGACACATGGCGGACGGGGCCCTATACTGCGTCCAGATCGGTTGCCCGAACAACCGACAGCAGTCAGGCAACAAACAGGCATATATCATGAGAAATCTTTCCCGACGCGGTTTTACGCTGGGCGCTCTCGCCGCTTCTCCGCTTCTGGCCGCATGTGGCAACGGCATCGGCTCCAAGGGCTCGCAACGCATCGACGCGCGCGTCGACACAACACTCAATTACCTTTATTCAACCTACCCCGGTACGGTTGACCTTTCCCAGAAAGCCACCGGTATGCTGGTCATGCCCCTCGTGACCGAAGCTGGCTTCGGCCTTGGGGGCGGGTATGGGCGCGGTGCGCTGCGCATCGGCGACACCACCGTGGACTACTACTCTGCCACCAAAGGCAGCGTCGGCC
The DNA here is from genome assembly GCF_037083845.1 of Roseovarius sp. E0-M6. Classification (NCBI taxonomy): domain Bacteria; kingdom Pseudomonadati; phylum Pseudomonadota; class Alphaproteobacteria; order Rhodobacterales; family Roseobacteraceae; genus Roseovarius; species Roseovarius sp. E0-M6. The sequence continues at coordinate 994,712 of NZ_JBAPLA010000001.1, forward strand.
TTCAGATCGGGGCCCAGCAATTCGCGCATGTGCTTTTCTTCATGACCGATGAGGCCCTGTCGGGGTTCCGCCGCGCGTCGGGCTGGGCTGCGGGTGCCGATATCGAATACGCGTTCCGCGGTCAGGGCGAAAACATCCGCGCCGAAACCACCACATCGACAGCGCCCGTCGTCGCGGTGATCTTCGGTCAGGCTGGGCTTTTGGCGGGCGTTTCGCTCGAAGGTATGAAATACACGCGCATCATCCCCTGAGGCGGCAAACCGACCGAATGTCGGAGGCTCCGGCCGTGTATCGGCATGCATATTTACGGGACCGTTGAAAGCGCGAAGATAGGCTTTCAATGGTCTTGAAAATGTTCAAATTCAAACGCTTGCGACCTCTTCTTTAAGGCGTTTCGCGAAAATCCGTAACTCGTGTTTTCGCGAAACGCTCTGGTCAGTGCAGCGTGAATTCACCCACCAGGTTGCGCCACTCTCCGGGCGCCACGGGCTTGCGATGCGTGAAGCTGACCGAATGGAGCGGACCATCTATCTCCCGCTGCCAGAATTCCACGAATTCAAAAAGTCTCGGATGGTCCGGCGCCAGATCATAATCCTGCCAGACAAAGCTGTTGAGCACGTGAATGTAGTCGGGCATACGATAGAAGAATTCCGCGGTGGTCAGCCCATATCCTTTGAGCATCATCTCCGTTTCCGACATCCGGGTTTCTTCGGGCATTGTCCTGCTCCTTTTCTGCCTCTTCTTTCAGCTTGGCAGAAAAAGATTACTTTTCAACAAAAACAACCTGTTATCAAACTTCCCGACTGGCTGCTAAAGCGTTCCACGAAGAACCTGCCTCACAGCTTTTCGCGAAACATAGCGCGACACTCAAACGTTGCACGCGGTTCGCCTTTCGCTGATGCCTCAGGTCAAAGGCGAACCGCTTTAGCGGCATGAAAGATGCCCCATTGCACCCCGTATCGCGGCTCTGATATAGTCCGTGAAACACAATATAGACCGCGAACCAAGAACGGGCAGACAACGTGAGCGATACGCCGCAACCACCAGAAAATACAGAAGAAAACACACCCGAGCGCCCGGCGTATGACGGCCCCGTTATCTCGATCTCCGATGAGATGAAGGCGTCCTATCTCGATTACGCCATGTCCGTGATCGTGAGCCGCGCCATTCCCGATCTGCGCGACGGGCTCAAACCGGTGCATCGGCGCATTCTTTATGCCATGCACGAGGGTGGCAATACCCATGACAAGCCCTATCGCAAATCGGCGCGGGCCGTCGGCGACGTCATGGGTAAGTATCACCCGCACGGCGACAGTGCGATCTACGACGCGCTGGTGCGCATGGCGCAGGATTTCTCTATGTCCCTGCCCCTGCTTGATGGTCAGGGCAATTTTGGCTCGATGGACGGGGATAACGCTGCGGCCATGCGCTATACCGAGGTGCGCATGGACAAGCCCGCCGCCTTCCTGCTCGCCGATATCGAAAAAGATACCGTCGACTTTCAGGACAATTACGACGGCAAGGACCGCGAGCCTACGGTTCTGCCCGCCCGCTTTCCCAACATGCTGGTCAACGGCGCGGGGGGTATCGCCGTTGGCATGGCCACCAACATCCCGCCGCACAATCTGGGTGAGGTGGTGGATGCCACGCTCGCCCTTATCGACACGCCGGACCTCGAAAACGAAGATTTGATCGAATACGTGCCCGGACCGGATTTTCCCACCGGCGGCATCATGTTGGGGCGCTCCGGTGCGCGAAAGGCCTATCTCGAAGGGCGCGGCAGCGTCATCATCCGCGCCAAGACCCGCGTCGAGGAACTGCGCAAGGATCGCTGGGCCATCGTCATCGACGAGGTGCCCTATCAGGTGAACAAGGCCACGATGATCGAGCGTATCGCCGAGGCCGCACGCGAAAAGCGGATCGAGGGCATTGCCCATGTGCAGGACGAATCCGACCGCTCCGGCGTGCGGGTCGTGGTGGAACTCAAACGCGACGCCACCGCTGAAGTCGTTCTCAATCAGCTTTTCCGCTTCACCCCCATGCAGACCTCGTTCGGCTGCAACATGCTCGCCCTGAATGGCGGTCGCCCCGAACAACTCACACTGCGTGGCTTCCTGACCGCCTTCATCGGCTTCCGCGAAGAGGTAGTCGCACGGCGCACCGCATTCGAACTGCGCAAGGCCCGCGAACGTAGCCACATTCTCTGTGGTCTCGCCGTCGCGGTATCAAACGTGGACGAGGTTGTTGCCACAATCCGCGCCAGCGCTGACGCCGCGGAAGCCCGCAAAAAGCTTATGACCCGTCGCTGGCCCGCCGGTGACATCCTCGAATATATCGCGCTCATCGACGACCCGACCCATACGGCCAACGATGACGGCACCTACAACCTCTCCGAGGCACAGGCCCGCGCGATCCTCGAACTGCGTCTGCAACGCCTGACACAGCTTGGCGTCAAGGAAGTCACCGACGAGCTTCAGGAGCTTGCCGGCAAGATCAAGGAATACCTCGCCATCCTGGCCAGCCGCGAGCGGATCATGGACATCATCGCCGACGAGCTGCGCGAAGTGCGGACGAATTTCGCCCTGCCGCGCCGCACCGAGATCGTGGACTGGTCCGGCGACATGGAAGACGAGGACCTGATCGAGCGTGAGGATATGGTCGTCACCGTGACCTCGGGCGGGTATATCAAACGCACGGCCTTGACCGATTTCCGCGCTCAGAAGCGCGGCGGCAAGGGGCTTTCGGGCATGCAGACCAAGGAAGAGGATGTCGTCACCAACCTCTTCGTGGCCAACACCCATACACAGCTTTTGTTCTTCACCACCGATGGCATGGTCTACAAACTCAAGACTTGGCGCCTGCCACAGGGGGGCCGCACGTCCAAAGGCAAGGCGATCGTCAACATCCTGCCGATCCCGGTGGGTGTCTCCGTGGCCGCGATCATGCCGGTGGACCGCGACGAAAGCGATTGGGACGATCTTCAGGTCGTCTTCGCCACCTCCGCCGGAACCGTTCGCCGCAACAAGTTGAGCGATTTCACAAATGTGAAGTCCAACGGTAAGATCGCGATGAAATTCGAGGGCGAACATGCGGACACCACGCTTATAAACGCCCGCATCGCTTCGAACGATGATGACGTGATGCTGGTGACACAGTCGGGCCGCGCCATTCGGTTTCCCGCGACCGATGTGCGTGTGTTCAATTCACGCTCATCCGTGGGCGTGCGCGGCATCCGGCTTTCCAAGGATGACACCGTCGTCTCCATGTCGATCATCCGTCACTTCGAAGCGAGCCCCGACGAACGTGCCGCATATCTGAAAATGCGTCGCGCAATGGCAGGCTTGGCGGACGATGCTGATGTGTCAGATGAAGAAGGCGGCGATGCCAACGCGAGCCTGTCACAGGCCCGCTATGCCGAGATGTCCGCCGCCGAGAATCTCATCCTCACGATCACCTCGGGCGGCGCGGGCAAGCTCAGCTCATCGCATGATTATCCGTTGCGCGGGCGCGGCGGCATGGGGGTCATGGCGATGGACAAGGCGATGCGGGGCGGCCCGCTTGTCGCCTCTTTCCCGGTCGAGCTTGATGATCAGATCATGCTCGCTACCTCGCGCGGTCAATCGATCCGCGTCCCGGTTCAGGGCATCTCCTTCCGCTCGCGCAACGCGGGCGGCGTAAAGGTCTTCGACACCCGCAAGGGCGAAAAGGTGGTCAGCGTTGCCTGGATTGCCGAACAGGCCGACGAGGACGACATCGACACCGCGAACGTGTCCGGACCCGAGGATCAGAACGGCTGACATGCGTATTGTCTCTTTCATCATCTTAGCTTTGGTGAGCTTCGCCCTCGGCGCCTTCTTTCTTTATAACCGCTATGACAGGATGATGGAAAACCGGCGGATCGAGGCGATGAACGATCGCATTTCAGACGCGAACCGGGTGGTGGAAAGGATCACGACTCTCGACAATTATTCGCGCGACTGCACCGACTCGCTTGTTGGTCTGACAACCGGGACATTTCAGAATCCGAATGTCGAACCCGCCATCGCACTTCGAATAGTTCAAAGCTGCGATACTCAGATGAACAGCAGCGCGGACAAGTCCATCGACACTATCCAGAGGCTCGAAAACTCCTCCGAAGCCGAGGGGGCATTGGCCTTTTTCACGGCCGCGCGCGACCTGACTGCCGCCTATCGTGCCCAATCACAGGATTTCGGGCGCGCGACCGAGCTTTTGACCGAGACGCATGAGGCCGGCGCCTCGCTCTCGCGCCATCAGGGCGCTGTGGTCGATCTGGTGAACCGCCGGCTTCCCGCCATCAACGAAGGGCTGGAAGAGTTCGACACGACACGTCGCGCCTTCATCACTCCCAACGGATAACCCAACAGCCGACTCCGCGTGCGCACCACGCCAGCAAAAGCGACGAAAGGCTCAGCATGCCAAGCCGCACCCTCGCAAGTATCCTCAGCGCCGCAGCCTTGGGCAGCGATGAGGTGACTTCCGATTTGCTCGAAGATTTTGGCCCCGCCACCGGGCCGCAATGGCGCTTCATCTCCGATGGCGTCATGGGCGGCATCTCCGGTGGCCAGGTTACCATTCACGAAGTCGAGGGCCATCCGGTTCTGCATCTCACCGGCACCGTCAGCACAGCCCATAACGGTGGCTTCATACAGGCCCGGCGCGATCTGCCCGCAGGCCTGCCCGGTGACGCCAAGGGCCTCACCGTCACCGTGCGCGGCAATGGCGAGGATTATCATGTCCTATTGAAATCGGCCCGTGGCACCCGGCCTTGGCACAATTACAAGATGCTCTTTCCGACGCGTCCGGACTGGGCCGACATCACGCTGCCACTTTCGGGCTTCGTGCCCTCCCGCGATGAGCTTCCCGCCACCATCGCACCCGAGGACGTGACCGGCATCGGGCTTGCTGGCTATGGCCACGATTTCACCGCCGAACTTGAGGTGGCCCGCATCGCGATCGACTGAACTGCGCGCGTCAAACCTCCGACAGGGCCCTGAATTTCGCCTCGAGATAGTCAAGAAGCGGTCCCTCGTCCGGGCCACGTCCACAGGCTTGGGTGATCACCTCTCGCGGCTCCATCAATGCCCCGTGCCGCTGAACTTTGTCACGCAGCCATGTGGTTGCCGGGGACGGATCGCCCTTGGCCAGCGCCGTATCAAGCTCTGGCACATCGGCCCTGAGCGCCTCAAAAAGGCACCCTGCATAGACATTGCCAAGGCTATAGGTCGGGAAATACCCGAACAGGCCCACCGACCAGTGAACATCCTGCAAACAGCCCAGCGACGCCTTCGGCACCGCATATCCGAAATCGGCCTCGAACCGGTCATTCCACGCAGCTTCGAGATCGCGCGGCGCAAGGTCACCTGACACCAGCGCCCGCTCAAGATCAAAGCGCAGCAGCACATGCAGATTATATTGCACCTCGTCCGCTTCGGTCCGGATAAAGCCGGCATGCAATCGGTTCACGATCCGGTAGAACATATCTTCGTCGGCCACGCCGAAATCTCCGAACCGGTCGCGCATCCGCCCGAAAAGCCACCCGGTAAACGCCCGGCTCCGGCCAAGCTGATTCTCATAGATCCGGCTCTGGCTTTCATGCACTCCCATCGACACCCCACGCCCCAGCGGCGATAGCGCATAGGCCGGATCGACCGCCTGCTCATAACAGGCATGGCCCGTTTCATGGATCGTGGGATAGAGGCAGTTGAACGGATCATGCGGATCTGAGCGGGTGGTGATGCGCACGTCGCTGCCCGACCCTGACGAGAATGGATGCACCGCCCGGTCAATCCGCCCGCGGGACATGTCATATCCAAAGGCCGCCGCCACCTCGCGCGCCAACTCCATTTGCACGGCCTCGTCGAACACGGCATCAAGGCCCGCCGCCTCACTGATCGCCGCCTCGCGGATCGCGATAAGTCGCGGGCGCAGCGCCCCGAACATCGACGTAAGCGTCTCGGCAGTCGCGCCCGGCTCATAATCCTGCAATAGCGCGTCATAGACATCGCCCGTCCCGGCAAGCGCGGCGCCCTCTTCACGCCGCAGCTCCAGAACCTCGGCCAGAACCGGCGCGAAGGCGGCGAAATCATCCGCCGCGCGGGCCTCGGCCCACGCCCCCTGCGACAGGGCCGTGACTCGCGCCAGCGCAGCGGCAAGATCGCCCGGCACTTTCGAAGCACGCTCATGCTCGCGGCGGATTTCACGCAGGTGCGCGGCCACCACCGGATCGCCGGGGGCCTGCGCCTCAACGGTTTCGAGCCACTCGGCCACACGCGGATCGGTGCGGCGCGCATGCAGCATCGCCTGCATCGCCGCCGCCTCTTCCGATCTCTGCGCCGCGGCCCCCCGCGGCATCACCGTCTCCTGATCCCAACTCAGCCGCCCGGCCACCTGCGCAAGCGCCTGCGTGTCCCGTTCATGCGCCATCAACGCTTCGAAAGCTTCCATGCTTTAGGAGCCCCTCACCGATTGCGCACGCGGATACAGGCTCAGGAAGCGGGCCCGCAGGATCAGCGCCCAAAGCGTGACCGCCAGAAGCTGATGAATGATCGCCACCTGCCATGGCGCACCGGTGACAACCGTATAAATGCCCAGCACGACCTGACCGGCCAGTGCGATCATCACCGCATTGAAGGCGACCCGCGTGGCCGTATGCGCGCTCCGCCGACCACGCAACCAAACGACGACTCCAAAGATCAGAAGCAAATAGCCTGCGATCCGGTGAATGAACTGAACCGTGCCCGGGTTCTCGAAAAGGTTGCGCCACCATGGCTCGATCCGCCACATTTCGGGCGGTGTCACGCCGCCGCCCATCAGCGGCCAGTCGGTGTAGCTGCGTCCCGCGTCGATCCCGGCCACCAACGCGCCCAAAAGGATCTGAAGAAAGGCAAAATGCAAAAGCCCGGTCGAAAGACCATAAAGCTTGCGCTCCTTGGCCCGGCGCGCCTGCATGAGATCACGCTCCTCACGGCCCAGCATCATCGCATACCACGCGATGAATCCCAGTATGACGAAGGCCAGCCCCAGATGCGTGGCAAGGCGGTAAGAGGCCACGTCCACCATCGCCCCGCTCAGACCAGAATAGACCATCCACCAGCCCACGGCGCCCTGAAGCCCGCCAAGCGCGCCCAAAAGCAAAAGCCGTCCTGTCCATCCAACGGGAATGCGCTTTGTCAGCCAGAAAAACAGGAACCCCAAGGCCCAGACAAGGCCGATCACCCGGCCAAGCTGCCGGTGCCCCCATTCCCACCAGTAAATAACCTTGAAATTCTCAAGGCCCATCCAACTGTTCTGAATCTGAAACTCGGGGATTGCTTGATATTTGGCGAATTCCGACTGCCAGTCGGCGTCGCTCATGGGCGGAAGCGCCCCGGTGATGGGCCGCCATTCGGTGATGCTCAGCCCGCTATCGGTCAACCGGGTAAGCCCGCCCACCGCGATCATCACGACCACAAGCGCGAACAGCACGAAAAGCCATGCGCGAATGGCGCCCCGCGCCCCGCGCCGGCCCTTGTCGATGACCCCCGTGGCGGCCGCGCGCTCTTTTGGCGCCTCGCTGCCCACCTCCTCGAAAATGCTGCGCTTTCCGCTCATCTCGATCCCCTCATGCCTACGCGGAAAACATTAGGTCGCGGCCCCTCCGCCTTCAACCGCGATCCTTCCAGCGGACCATCTGCCGCATGATACCATGCAGCATACGGATATCCGCCTGCGTCATCGGCATCCGCGCCCAGAAATTGCGCAGGTTGCGGCGCATCCCCTCGGCCTTGTGCTCGGGAAAGAAAAACCCCGCCTCCTCCATCCTCTCCTCGTAATGCAGCGCAAGATGCGCGACCTCGTCGCGCGTCGCCCATTCGGTATCGCCGGGCTCATCGCGCAGTGCCACCACCTCGCCGCTGGCGCGCATCCATTCATACCCCATGAGCAGAACGCATTGCGCAAGGTTGAGACTGGCAAACTCGGAGTTCACCGGAACATTGATGATCGCGCTCGCGCGCGCCACATCCTCGTTCTCCAATCCCGCACGCTCCGGCCCGAAAAGGACGGCCACCCGCTCGCCGCGCGCGATCTTCTCAGCGGCAAGGCGCATGGCAGCCTCGGGGGCATAAACCGGCTTCGTCATCTCCCGGCTTCGCGCCGTCGTCGCAAAGACAAAGGTGCAGTCGCCCACCGCGCCGTCCACGTCCGCCATCAGCCGTGCCTCATCCAGAAGCCGCCCGGCCCCGCTCGCCATCGCCACAGCCTTGGGGTTGGGCCAGCCATCGCGCGGATTGACCACGCGCATCCGGTCCAGCCCGAAATTCCACATCGCCCGCGCCGCCGCGCCGATATTCTCGCCCATCTGCGGGCGAACAAGAACGAAACTGGGTTGGGCTTTGTCGGTGGGCATGGGCAAGACTCCTCTGACCCGGCTCATATTGCGTCACGTGCGCGGCGAAAAGCCCCCAGTCTTTCAATCTTCGCCAAATACTCAAACCCGGCCCCTGCCACCTGCCCCATGGACCGGGCTTTCTTTCCCCGTTATAGCAGCGCGAAACACGCGAAGCAGGGGGATCACATGGCCGAAACAGAGACACCGCAGATCTATCTCATCACCCCGCCCGAAATCGAGCTTTCCAGCTTTCCCGACCGGCTCGCCGCCGTGCTGGACGCCCATGAGGTCGCCTGCGTGCGCCTGTCGCTGCCCGGCCGCGACGAGGATCGCATCGCCCGCGCCGCCGACGCCTGCCGTGAGGTGACCATCGCGCGGGATGTGGCGCTGGTGATCGACAGTCACACCATGCTGGTCGAGCGCCTCGGCCTCGACGGGGTGCATCTTTCCGACGGCGCGCGCTCGGTGCGCACCGCCCGCAAGGAGCTTGGGCCCGAGGCCATCGTCGGTGCGTTCTGTGGCACCTCCCGTCACGATGGCATGTCCGCAGGCGAAGCCGGCGCGGATTACATCAGCTTCGGCCCCGCCGGGATCAGCGCGCTCGGCGACGGGCAACAGGCCCCCCATGAGCTTTTCGAGTGGTGGAGCCAGATGATCGAGGTGCCGGTCGTAGCCGAAGGTGTGCTTGATGCGGACCATATCGCCGCCCTGGCCCCCGTCACCGATTTCTTCGGCCTCGGGGATGAGCTTTGGTCAGCCGACGATCCCGTCGCCCGGCTGGCGGCCTTTGTCGCCGCCATGGGCTAAGGCATACGCCGCGAGCGGTCCGGTCACCATTGGCGCGACTCACCAAGCACCGACGCAATACCGGCATGAATACCGACGCGGCACCGACGTGGCGTGCGCCGCGTTAACCCTTATTCGGAAAGCTGCCGGTCGATGGGCATACCGCCACGCACCTGCGCCTCAAGATGCCGGGCCAGTGCCTTGCGGTTTTCGAAATCCGCCACCCTGACAGGCGGGTGATAACACAGTTCCACATGCCCCTGCCGCCGCACCGCCAGAGTCTTGAGAAGATGCGGACCAAAATCCATATCCCCCCACCAGCCATAAAAGCGACGCGGCTGCCCCTTTGGCGCAAAGTAGATCACGGTCACCGGCTGAACATGCAGATTCGCCCGGAGTTCTGGCCCAAGAAATGCCTCGAAAAGCGTTGTTTTAAAAGATAAAACACGCATTCCATCTGTGGATGTCCCCTCGGGAAAAAAGACAAGTTTGTGCCCCGCCGAAAGCCGCTCTTTGAAAAGCTCCGTCTGCGCCCGCGCGTGACGCCGGTCACGCGCGATAAAGACCGTGCCGGTGATCTTTGCCAACAGGCCGATACCGGGCCAACCCGCCACTTCGGATTTGGACACGAAATAAAGATTGCTGACCGAATTCAGAACAAAAATATCCAACCATGACACATGGTTGGCAACCATTGCTCCGGCGTTTCGCATCGGGGTTCCATGCGTCTGAACCTTCAACCCGAGTATGCCCAACGCCTGCCCGCAAACCGTCCTCGTCACCCAAGGCGTGACCGGTCGCTTCTGCCCGCAAAGTGGTCGCTCGACGATGCGCATCAGGGATTTGACGATAACGCCGGCGATCAGAATCGTCGTCAGCGCGAGCATCCGCACGACCACACGCGCCCAGCCTCCAACGCCAATTCGAAACGGCTCGTCCGGCGCGGCATCCCACGTTTGATTCATCTCGCAAGCCCTCGTGCATAAATGCTTTTCCGGCTTGGGCTCATCTTCGTCGCATCCATGATCAGGCACACATCCGTGGTGTTGAACGCATGGTCCACAAAGGCACCTTCCCCGACGAACCCGCCCAGACGCAGATAGGCCTTGATAAGGGCCGGCACCTGAAGCATGGCCGCGCGCCGGTCGAGCGTTTCCGGCGGCAAAAGGTCCATCCGCTGAAAATGCGCGGCCCGGGCGCGTGTCCGAAGTGCCTCGGGCGCAAGGTGGCGATGATGCAAAAGCGACAGCGGCGCGGCCAGCGCCTGCGCATCGGTTCCGTGAAAGCTCGCTACGCCGAATAGAATTTCGATGCGGTGATCTTCGATATATTGTGCGAGGGCTTGCCACAAAACATGCATCGCGGTGCCACCACGATAGGTCGAATCAAGACAGGATCGCCCCAATTCCAACAAGTTACGTCCCGAAGCTTTCAGGGGTGTAAGGTCGTATTCATCCTCTGAATAAAACTGGCCAAGATCCCGGGCCTGCGTGCCACGCAACAAGCGGTAAACCCCGACGACCCGATCATCGGCCGCCTCGTCGATCAACATCAAATGATCGCAATGCGCGTCGAACTGATCCCGCTCAAGCTTTGCCTCGTGATCGACCAGCGCGCCATCACTACCCAATTCGGTAACGAATACGCGGTAGCGTAACGCCTGTGCCGCGCGAATGTCGGCTTCGGTCGCGGCCAGCATCACCCGGAATTTCGGTTTTTCCACCACGTGTCCCACGGCCTTTCCCAAAGATTACGGGGTTTTAGGCACAGGCGGATCGTTTGGCAACTGACCCTGTGGGCTTTTCTATCTGGTCTCGCCTAAGGGTTGTGTTAACCTTTTGGAAACTTTGTTCAGGGATCAAAGACCGGAAGAAGCGTCACACGTGACGTCTCGATCACCACTTTGCCAGCTTCGGGGAAATTCACCGTGACCCGACCACCGATATTGGATTGCACCTGTCCCACGCCCCATTCCGGGTGGGCCGGATGTGCGACCCGCATACCGGGTTCAAGAAAATCATCGCCGCTGCTCATCCCATCCGCACCCCTCACATAAAGGTTGTCATGCCCCCCAATACCCCGGATATCGCCGCGCTGCTAGGCTCGCGCATCTGCCACGATCTGATCAGCCCGGTTGGCGCCATCACCAATGGGCTTGAGCTTATGACGCTTGGAGGTCGTGGCGCTTCGGGGCCGGAATTCGCCTTGGTGACTGACAGCGCGGCCAATGCGGGCGCGCGCATCAAGTTCTTTCGTCTGGCCTTCGGTCAGGCCGCGGAAAACCAGACGGTAAATACGCACGAACTGCATGACATTCTGTGCGGCGTTTATACCGGCGCGCAAAAGCTCGACTGGCAGGTGACCGAGGCGCTTCCTCGGCCGCGTGCCCGCGCGGCCTGTCTCGCACTTCTCTGTCTTGAGAAATGTATCGCCCGGGGTGGCGCTCTTACCGTCACCGGCGGGACGAAGGCACTCTGCCTCACGGCCAAAGCCGAGAGCCTGACCACACCTGCCGAATACTGGCCCTGCCTTACCACGGGCGTCTATCCCGTGGACCTGCCGCCGGCACAGGTTCAATTCGCACTCTTGCCCTTGATGGCACATGAGTTCGACTTGAGCATTGATGCTCAATCATCTGAAAAAGAAGCTTTAATAAGAATACAGATCATAGAAAACGAACCGAGTAATCGGCTATGAACTTGTTGAATATGCGCCTGCAAAGGCGGAAACTGGCCGCGTGATATAAACGCTTTAGGCGCGGACCGCCCCATCCCCGTCGACAATATACTTGAAGCTCGTGAGCTGTATCGCGCCGACCGGGCCGCGGGCGTGCATTTTGCCGGTCGCGATGCCGATCTCGGCGCCCATTCCAAACTCGCCGCCATCCGCGAACTGGGTCGAGGCGTTGCGCATGACAATGGCGCTGTCCACCTCGGCAAAGAACCGGTCTGCCACGGCTCCGTCCTCGGTCAGGATACAGTCGGTATGGCTTGACCCGTATCGTCCAATATGGGCGATGGCCGCGTCCACATTGTCAACGACCCGTGCCGCGATGATGCTGTCAAGGTATTCGCGCCCCCAATCGGCCTCCTCGGCCGCTACGGTGCCGCAAACAGTTCGAAGCGTGTTATCCGCGCGCACCTCAACGCCTGCCTCAATCAGCATACGTAGAATATCCGCACCAAGATCGTCTTTTAAATCTTCGTGAATCAACAAACATTCTGCTGCACCACAAATTCCTGTCCGGCGGGTCTTGGCGTTGAGGATCACGGCCTTGGCTTTCGCCGGATCGGCGGCGCGGTCCACATAAATATGAACGATTCCCTCGAGATGGGCAAAGACCGGCACCCGCGCCTCGCGCTGGACCAGTCCGACAAGGCCCTTGCCGCCCCGTGGCACGATCACGTCCACATGCTCGGTCATGGTCAGAAGCTCGGTCACCGCGGCCCGATCCCGTGTGGGAACAAGCTGAATCGCCGTGTCCGGAAGCCCGGCCGCCCGAAGCCCTTCGACAAGACAGGCATGGATCGCGCGGCTGGACTGAAAGCTTTCCGAGCCGCCGCGCAGAACCACCGCATTTCCCGATTTGAGGCAGAGCGCGCCCGCATCCGCCGTCACGTTCGGACGGCTCTCATAGATCACGCCAACAACCCCCAGAGGCGTGCGGACCCGCTTGATTTTCAGACCGCTGGGCTGGCTCCATTCGGCCAGAACCTCGCCCACGGGATCGTCCTGCCCGGCCACGGCACGCAGCCCGTCGCAGATGCCCGCGATGCGCCCTTCGTCCAGCAGCAGCCGGTCCATCAAGGCTGCGCCAAGACCCTTCTCGCGTCCGTGCTCAAGATCCTGCGCATTGGCGGCGATGATCGTCTCTCGCTGTGCCCAGACAGCATCCGCCGCGGCCAGCAAAGCCTGTGTCTTCTTTGCCGCCGGGGTCACGGCCAGCGTGCGGGCCGCCTCACGCGCGGCCCATCCAAGCTCCAGCATCATCGCCGGAATATCATCTCTCTCGGTCACCACAGCGCCTCCTTCTCAGAACGCCATATCGTCGCGGTGCAGCAATGCGCCGCGCCCACCATACCCCAGAACATCTGCAATAGCTTCGCTGCGCAAGCCTTTGATACGGTTTGCTTCGTCCGATCCATATCGCGTGAGGCCCTGCCCCAGTGCGATGCCATTCGCACCGATCACGGCCACCGGATCACCCCGCTCGAACCGGCCTTCCACTTCGGTCACACCCGCCGCCAGAAGGCTGCTTCCCGCCGCAAGCGCGCGTGCGGCGCCTTCATCCACGATGACACGTCCGCGCGGCTTCATCCCGGCAATCCACGCCTTGCGCCGCGCCTGTGGATCACCTTGCCCGCGAAACCACGTCGCCGCCGCGCCATCTTCCAGCGCACGGACCGGTCCCGGCACGCTGCCCTCGGTGATCGCCATGTCACAGCCCGCGGCCATCGCCGCGCGCGCGGCCATGAGTTTGGTCTTCATGCCGCCCTTGCTCAGACCTGACCCCGCATCGCCCGCCATCGCCTCGATCTCGGGGGTGATCGCGGTGATCTCGTCGAACCGGCGCGCACTCGCGCTCTCGGACGGATTGGCGGAATAGAAACCGTCCACATCGCTCAGCAGGACCAACAGATCGGCCCCCGCCGTGACCGCCACTTGTGCGGCCATCCTGTCATTGTCGCCATAGCGGATTTCATCCGTGGCCACGGTGTCGTTCTCATTTACGATGGGCACCACACCGAGTCGCAATAGCTGTGCCAGTGTCGCGCGGGTATTGAGATAGCGGCGTCTATCCTCGCTGTCCTCAAGCGTCAGAAGAACCTGCGCCGCGCGCAGCCCCCGGGCCTTGAGCGCGGCATCATAGGCTCCGGCAAGCCGGATCTGACCCACCGCTGCCGCGGCCTGTGATTGCTCAAGCGTAAGGTTTGGCCCACCAAGGCCAAGTTCGGCCCGCCCCAATGCGATCGACCCGGACGAGACGAGTATCACCTCCGCGCCTGCGGACCGAAGCCAAGCCACGTCATCGCAAAGCGACCCGAGCCATGCCTCGCGCAAGGTTCCGCTGTTGCGATCCACAAGCAGCGCCGAGCCGATCTTGATGACCACCCGCGTCGCGCTGCTTACGGCTCCCATGGCGCATCCTCGGCGTCACCGGCCTTCTGGCGCAGCTTGTCCTCGGCAATCTCGGTTCGCAGGGCGCGCAGCACCTCGGTCACACCTTCGCCTGACACGCCCGACATGGTCAGGACCGGCCCCTCGGCCACCTCGCTCAGGTCGGCGCGAACAAACTCGGTCAGCTCTTCCCCGAGCGCATCGGCCTTGTTCAGAACGGTGATCCGTGGCTTTTGCCCGAGGATGTCGCCATAAGCTTCAATCTCGCCAATGATTGTTCGATAATCCTCGACCACGTCATCGGCCGTGGCATCGACAAGATGCAAAAGCACCGAGCAACGCTCAACATGTCCGAGGAAAAGATCGCCCAACCCTCGCCCCTCGCTCGCTCCGCCGATCAGGCCCGGGATGTCCGCCACCACGAATTCCACACCGTCCACACCAACGACACCAAGGTTTGGATGCAAGGTGGTAAAGGGATAATCCGCAACCTTCGGACGGGCGTTCGAAGTCGCGGCGAGGAAAGTGGATTTGCCAGCATTGGGCAGCCCCAGAAGGCCCACATCCGCAATCAGCTTGAGCCGCAACCAGATGGTGCGCTCCACACCCTCTTGGCCAGGGTTGGACCGGCGCGGGGCCTGATTGGTCGAGGTTTTGAAATGCAGGTTGCCCCAGCCGCCATTGCCGCCCTTGGCGAGTAGCACCCGATCACCCACCTGTGAGAGGTCAGCGATCAGTGTCTCCTGATCGTCGTCAAGAATTTCGGTCCCCGCGGGCACGCGCAACACGATATCATCACCATCCGCGCCGGTGCGTTGCTTGCCCATTCCGGGTGTCCCGTTCTTGGCAAAGAAATGCTGTTGATAGCGGAAATCGATCAACGTGTTCAGACCATCCACCGCCTCGGCCCAAACCGAGCCACCAGTGCCGCCATCGCCGCCATCGGGACCGCCGAATTCAATGTATTTCTCCCGGCGAAAGCTGATACAGCCACCGCCGCCGGAACCCGATCGAATATAGACTTTGGCGAGATCAAGAAACTTCATGACGCGTCCTTACGCGAAGGGGGCACCGGGCTCAATCGTGTTTGCGACTATAGGTCCATGTGGGAAGTGTCGCATTCCGCGCCACACAAAACCCCTCGGCATCGCCCAGATACTGAAACCCGGTATTGGTAAGCACCCGCGCCGAGGCTGCGTTGCCTTGAAACACCGTGGCGAAATGCGCCCGGCAGCCACGCGGATTTGCGGCCACAAGCGCGCGCACCGCCTCGGTTGCGATGCCCGTATTCCAAAACTGCGGCGCCACCCAGAAGCCGATCTCACACACACCCGCATCCACATGTTTGAGCAGGACAAGACCCATCACCTCGGGCCCGCCCGAGCGTGTGGCGTCGATCGCCCAGGCATCCTCGGTCCGGTCCTCGGCGCGCACCCGCGAGATATAGCTCTCGGTCCAGCCTGGCGGTAGCGGGTGCGGGATCGTGCCGGATGTCTGGGCCACACGAATATCACCAGTGTGCAACGTGATAAGCCCCGCATCCGATGGCTGAAGCGGGCGCAGATCGAAACGCTCGGTCTCGATCACCGGAAGATTGATGACGCATTCGTGTTTCATGTCTTTCCTCCCCTGAAGCGTCTCGCGAAAATCTGTAGGTCAGGGTATTCGCGAAACCCTTTAAACAGCATGTGCCGGATCGTGGCAGTGACAGGGCCCGTCCGGCCCCTTGGTGTCATCCGCCGCCCCCCCCGATAGGTCCTGCGGAAAACGCCGCGACATCGTGCGACACAAACGAAAAAGGGGACCGGCCTGCGCCGATCCCCTTCTGAGTGTGCTAAAACCCTTTAGATCGGCTTACTCTGCGGCCTCCGCCACTGGCAGAACCGAAATAAACGTGCGGCCTTTGAGACCTTTGTGAAACTTCACCTTGCCTTCCACGGTCGCAAAGATGGTGTGATCCTTACCAAGGCCCACCCCTTCGCCCGGCCACATTTTCGTGCCGCGCTGACGCATGATGATGTTGCCCGGGATGACCGCTTCGCCACCGTATTTCTTCACGCCAAGGCGGCGACCGGCTGAGTCGCGACCGTTACGGGAGGAACCGCCTGCTTTCTTGTGTGCCATGCTCTCTCTCCTTAACCTTTGGTCAGTTCTTTGGCCTGCGCGACCCACTCTTCGCGGTCGATACGGCCCTTGAACGATAGCTTCTCGTCCATTTCTTCAACGTCGCTCGCATTCCACGCCGCGATCTGCGCGAATGTGGTGATACCGGCTTCGTTCAGCTTCTTCACGATCACCGGACCAACGCCGTTGATCTGCGTGAGGTCATCACCCTTGTCCGCCTTGGCGGCCTTCTTGGGTGCGGCCTTCTTGGGCTTGGTTTCGGCTTTTTTGGCCTTCGCTTCGCCCTCTTCGACGCGCTTGGCCATCTCGGCCTGATCGGTCTTGTTCTTGGCATAGCGACCGTCAGAGGCGACCGCCACCGAGCCTGCGCCCGCTGCGGCCTTCACGCCCGACTTCTCGGCACCCTTCTCCAGAATCTCGGTCACGCGCAGAACGGTCAACTGCTGGCGATGGCCCTTCGTGCGCTGCGATCCGTGCTTCCGGCGGCGCTTGACGAAGTGAATAACCTTGTCGCCCTTGATCTGGTCAATGACCTCGGCCTGCACGGCCGCGCCTTCGACCAGCGGCGCGCCGAGTACGGGCTTGTCACCGCCCAACATCAGCACGTCGTTGAATTGAACCTTTTCGCCGGCATCGGCCGCAATTTTTTCAACCTTCAGCGTATCGCCGGATTGAACCTTGTATTGCTTGCCGCCGGTCTTGAGAACCGCAAACATCTTTTGCTTCCTTCGTCGTTTCCGCGTTCTGTGGTCCCCGATCCGGGAGTTTCCGGCCCTCAGGCCACCTCGAACTGCGCGCCCCTTGAGGACGATATGTCATAAACCCCGCGCAAGCCTGCGGCCAGCCGGGATGTGGGCTTATTCAAGAGCAGAGCCCGAAAGTCAAGGGGGGTCAGCCCCGCCTTAGGCGGCTTTTTCACCCCACGGATCAAAGCCGCTCGGCAAGCGCGTGATCGGCAAGCGCCCGCCCCGTCAAATAGCTGGTTTCATCCAGCATTCGGTTAAACCCCTCAAAGAGCGCATGGTTCAGCGCACGCCCCTCAGGAGTGCGCAAAAACGCGCCGTAGTCCTTCAATAGCGCATCGTCGAGCGGCGCATAGGCCAAGAATTGAAACGCACCCAGCCAGTCGGTCATTTCCTCTCGAAGCTCCGGCTCCTGCCGCCAGACATCGCGCGCCATTTCCGTGTCGGTTTCGTCATACGCACCACCATCGGCCATACCGCGAAAGAACATCAAATTGGTGTTGAGCGCCCCTTCGACATTTCGTTCGATCAGGTCGCTATCTTCGGTCATCCGGTCGATGTGCGCGATGATCGGCGCCCCGTCCTCGCGGGCGTCCTGATAACTCAGGATGGCCGCTTCGGCTGCGGACGCGTCCGTCATGATATCACGCGCCGCCAGTTCAAGCTTCAGGATGCGCTGACCTTCAGGGCGGTCGAAAAACGCGATCATTCCCGCAATGTCCTCGCCTTTCAACGCCTCTGACATCTCGGCCTCGACCAGAGATCGCATCCGTTCCGGATCGTTGATCCGCCGCACCTCGGCCATCCATACCTCGCTTGCCGGGTCGCCAAGAAAGGTCTCCGACAGGTCACGGCCATTGGCGATCGCCTCTTGGCGCAGAATGGAAATCGTTTCGCTCAGTTTCAGCACCTCAAAAAGCGTGCCAAGCTCTTTCTCGCGGTCCGCCTCCTGTGCCAGCGCACCGGCCAGCGACGCGCAAATGAAACCCACCGCCAACACAAAAGATCGCATCGGCATCAAATGTCCTGACCTTTCTTGAGATCGGCCAGCCGCCACGCCAATTGCTCGAGCCTGTTCGCGGTGATTTCGAACTGCACCGCGTTCAAAAGCTCATACACCCGCTGCATGCGCGGCGTCTCGAGCGCACGAACATAGGCCGCAAGATCGTCATTGTCGAAATCACGATAGGTATGCGCCGCCCCGACCAGACTGGCGCGGGCCATTTCCTTGCGCAACGACTCCCGCTCGGCGGCCATCAACGCCCGCAGTGCCCGCTCGTCGAGCGGCGTCTCAAGCACGCCAGAGCGAGACGCGGCCATGAGGAACCTGACCTGTATCTCTTCGACCGCCAGCACCGAAATGCTCTCGGGGTCGATCGCATCGGACATCCGTTCGAGAATCTCACGGCGCTCGGATCCGGCCTCCGCCAAAAGACGCTGTCCCATGACCTTCTCGGCCTCGGTATCTTCGGCGACATGCGCCGCATTTTCGACCTCGACCAGCCGCTCTCCGAGGGCCGAGCCGTAGAACGCCTTGGCATGATCCAGCATATCATCACTCAGCGTCGGTTCGAGCATATCGACGGCAAGGTCTTGCAACACCTCGTCGGTATAAAGATCCGACACCGCCGCAGCCCATCCCGGGCCGAAATCCTCATCGCTCATTCCAAGCATGAGCGGCGCATCCTCGACCCCGTCTCCGATACTGGCCAATGCCACGTCAAAGCCCGTGACCTCGAGAAAATCGTGGATGTCCGCGCGGTCCGCCGCCCGCGCGGCAGGCACGATCAGCATCGCCGCCACCAGCGCCGCCAACAGATGCGCGGCCCGGCGCCGTGCGACATTCATCAAAGGTTTCATGCTGCCTCGCTTCATTCCAATGGGTTCGCCCTCAACTTAGGGGCTTTCTGCACCCTCGCAATGCAAATCCCTCAAATCGCCCTTGTCAGCCCGTCCAAAGGCAATTAAACGCCTCCCCCACAGACCCCCGCGGAGAGGTGCCGGAGTGGTCGAACGGGGCGGTCTCGAAAACCGTTGAGCCTTCACGGGTTCCCAGGGTTCGAATCCCTGTCTCTCCGCCACTAGGGCCTTTGCATCGCACGCCAAAACTCAGCTTCCACGGTCGAATCCCGCCTGCTTGTCGTGCTAGGCTACGCGCATGACATTGCACATTCCAAGTTTACTCGCCGCCGGTCTCTCGCTGTCAATGGCCGGCATCCCCGCCACCGCCCAACAGGGCAAGACCTATGGTGACGGGTCACGGGGCGAGGTGTTTTTACCCTTGGGCGATCTCTCTTTCGCCGACAGGGTCGTGTCCCACACGCCCGGCACCGGCAAGATCAAGGACAGCGCCGCTCGCGCCGAGCCTGCACTGGGCGCGCCTGATTTCTCGGGCGACGTTGATGATGGCACCTTCCTGTCGCTTGGCTGCGACGGGTCGCTTGTCCTCGAATTCACCGACAACGCGCTCGTCGAGCTCGAGGGGCCGGATCTTTACGTGTTCGAAGTCGGCCCCAAGGTCGAGGGTCTGACTTTGGCCATCTCTGCGGATGGCGTGGATTGGACCGATGTGGGGGCCATCACCGGCGGCACTGCCGAGGTGGATATCGCCCCTGTCGCCACAGCCGACACGGATTATCGCTTCGCCCGCATTACCGATGACGGTTTGGGCTGTGGCACGAGTTTCGCAGGTGCGGATATCGACGCGGTGGCCGCTATTGGGTCGGCCATGCGCTTCACCCTTGATGCATCGGTGCTCTTTGCCGTCGACAGCGACATGTTGCGCCCTGCGGCCCTTTCCTCGCTCGATACATTGGCCCATGACATTGCCGCCGCCGGTATTTCGAAATTCACCGTGATCGGACACACCGATGCATCAGGATCGGCGGCCTATAATATGGATCTCTCCCTGCGTCGCGCCAAGGCCGTGCGCAGCTATCTCGCCGACCGGCCCGCTCTCTCGAAGGTCTCGATCAAGGCGGTGGGACGTGGCGAATCGCAGCCCGTCGCAGACAACGACACCGACGCGGGCCGACAAATGAACCGGCGGGTGGAAATCATCGCCCAAAGCGGATCATGATGGACGGCGCGCCTCTAAATTGCCCGGTATTGGGGCCATTTTAACACTTTTTGCGCAGTATGAATGCCTCGCAACAACCAGAGGCCCGTCATGCACGCGTCCCCGTCCACACCTCGCGCGCCCCGCCACGCGCGCCTTTTCGAGTTGATCCGGCAAGGCGCCTATGCCCGCCGCATCGCCCATCAGATCGAGGCGGCCAATCCTCCCCCGCTTGAGGCGATGCATGATTTTCGGGCGCGCGCGGCTGTATCGCTCGGGTCCGAGTGACCGGCTGATCAACCGCGAAAGCCCGTTGCCACCACGAATTTCTCCGAACTGTCCGGGCGCGAGGCCGGAGGTTTGACATTCGCCACCTTCGCAAACCTCTGCTTCAGAAGCTTCTGCAATTCCCCTTCGGCTCCGCCAGCCAGCACCTTCGACACGAACGTGCCACCCTCTTCCAGCACGTCGAACGCCAGATAGGCCGCAGCCTCGCACAAGGCCATGATGCGCAGATGGTCGGTCTGTTTGTGCCCCGAGCTTGACGCGGCCATGTCGGACATCACCACGTCGGCCGTGCCCTCCAGCCATTCCTTGATCTGATCGTCGGCACCCTCGTCCATGAAATCCAACTGATGAAATTCGACCCCTGCAAGCGGCTCGACCTCCTGAATGTCCACACCGATGATACGCCCCTGCGCCTTGCCGCTTTTTTCGCCCAAGGCGTTCACCCGCGGCACCGCGACCTGACACCAGCCGCCCGGCGCGCATCCCAGATCGACCACCCGCGCCCCCGGCACGAGAAAGCGATACCTGTCATCCAGCTCCATGATCTTGAACGCCGCGCGACCGCGATAGCCCTCGGCCTGCGCGCGTTTCACATATGGATCGTTGAGCTGCCGCTGTAGCCACCGGGTCGAGGAATTGCGCCGTCCGCGCGCCGTTTTGACCTTCACGGTCAGATCGCGCTGACCACGCCCCGATGTGTTCTTGCCGTCCGGTCCCTTGGTCATCAGATCGTCCCTTCGTCAAGCACCCCGTCGGCGGCCATCTGCGCGTAAAGCATCCCTTCGCGCAAGCCCCGGTCGGCCACCGAAAGCCTGTCGGTCGGCCAGCAGCGGAGCAGCGCCTGAAGGATCGCAGCGCCCGACATGATCAGCGCCTGCCGATCAAGCCCGATGCGCGGGTCCTTGCGCCGCCCCTCGGGCCCCAGTTCAAGATAGGTGCGGATCACCCGGTCGATTTCATCGCTGGTCATGCGCAGACCGTCCACCCGGTTGCGGTCATAGCGACGCAGGCCCAGATGGCTTGCCGCCACCGTTGTGACCGTGCCGCTGGTGCCCACGATCTGAAACCCCTCACGCGCCTGCTCTTCCTTGTAGGGTGCGAATTCCGCAAGGTTTTCCTCGAAAAACCAACTCATGAGCGCAAAGCGCGCGGCGTCGTCCTCGACATCGCGGAACTGATCCCTGAGTGTCGCGACACCAAGCGGCACACTGATCCAGTCCACGACCCGCGCGCGCGGCCCATCGTCACAAGGACCATCGAAGCCGGTGCATAAACGCATGATCGAGCGCACCCGCTCGGCCGGCGCCACCTCGGTCAGGTCGATCCAGACAAGCTCGGTCGAGCCGCCACCGATATCCACCACCAAAAGCTGATCGGTCTTGCGGCTCACCAACGGGGCACAAGACACCACCGCCAGTTGCGCCTCTTCCTGCGGTCGGATGATCTCAAGGCGCAGCCCGGTCTCGCGCATGACACGTTTGAGAAACTGCTCGCCGTTCTCGGCCCTTCGGCAGGCCTCGGTCGCGACAAGGCGCATCTTGCGAACCTTGTGCCGTTTGAGCTTCTGCTGACAGACGCGCAGGGCCTGAATGGTCCGCACGATCGACCCGCGCGACAGGCGCCCCGAACGCTCGAGCCCTGCACCCAACTGCACCGATTTGGAAAAACTGTCCACGACGCGAAACTGATTGCCCTGCGGTTCGGCAATCAGCATCCTGCAACTGTTCGTGCCCAGATCCAGCGCCGCATAAAGCGGGCCGGGACGGGCTTTGATAGGCGCGGCGCTCTCAACCGGCTTCGGGAGTGCGCCCGCACCAGTGGGACGCTTGGGCGCCATCTATCACGCCCTCCATTTCGAGTTGCCTTAAAGGTAGGTGTTTCACCGCTCAGGCGCAAGCTCTGCGACGGCTCTCATCTTCTTCATGAGGATTTCTGGGGTGGCCCCGGGTGGATTTTTCAACTTGCATGACGCATGGTCCGGCAACGTCGCTGTATCGCGCTATGGTGTCGAAAAATGACGTCGCGGCGCGGCGGTGCTGCATTAGACAGGGCCATCATTTCAGGGGAATCATCCATGGCGGACGTGACAATTGTATACTGGCGCGATATCCCTGCCCAAGTCATCGTGGGCAAGGGACGCCGCGGCGCGAAAAAGCAGCTGCCCGAACGGTTCGAGCAGGCCATCGACAGGGCCGCGATGAAAGTGGGCGCCGAGGATACAGATGCCTATCTCGCCGAATGGCGCAAGGCCGCACCCTTCACCGTCGAAGGTGACCCCGCCGAAATAGTCGAGGCCGAAGCGGCTCGGCTGGACGCAGAATATGATCAGGCGCGCATCAAGCAACTGATCGCGAATGATGGCTGGGCATGACGCCTGCATCGATATGGGAGGCCGCGATGGCTCTGTTGAACTTCAAGAAGCGTGAAAAACCCGGCGCAACACCCGTGAACGGTCAGGTCGAGGCGTTGCTCAAGGATTATTCGATCGAGGTGATGCCGCGCACCGCCGAGAAGGTCGAGGATTTCCGCACGCTCCTGCCCGAGGGCACCCGCGTCTATATTGCCCATATCGAGGGCACGCCCATCGACGAGATGGTCGCCACCGCCAAGCGCATCGCCAACGAAGGCTATCCGGTCATGCCGCATTTTCCGGCGCGCATCATCAAGGATCGTGCCACGCTGGCCGATTGGATCGCCCGCTATCAGGGTGAGGCGGGTGTCGATCAGGCGCTCGTCCTTGCTGGCGGCGTCGTGACGCCCCACGGCGATTACGACAGTGCCATCGGTCTGCTGGAATCGGGTGAATTCGACAAGGCGGGCTTCAAACGCCTGCACGTCGCCGGTCACCCCGAGGGCAACAAGGATATCGATCCCGACGGCTCGATCACCAATGTCAGCGCCGCGCTCAAGTGGAAACAGGATTTCTCCGAGCGCACCGACGCCAAAATGGCGATTGCCACCCAGTTCGCCTTCGACGCGAAACCCATCATCGCATGGGCCGACAGCCTCAAGGAAGCGGGGATCGACCTTCCCATCCATATCGGCATCGCCGGCCCGGCCAAGCTTCAGACCCTGATCAAGTTCGCCATCGCCTGTGGCGTCGGACCCTCGCTCAAAGTGCTGCAAAAGCGCGCGATGGACGTGTCCAAGCTGCTGCTCCCCTACGAGCCGAACGACGTGATCGCCGAGCTTGCGGCGCACAAGGCCGCGAACCCCGATTTCAACATCACCAATGTGCACTTCTTCCCGCTCGGCGGGATCAAGTCGAACGCAAACTGGGCTATCGAACACGGTGGCGCATCCACCCGGCCCGCAAACCCCGCCTGAAGGACGAATTCATGACTCGCACCGTTGTCGAGAGCAAAACCAAAACCGCCATCATCGGCTTTGATCAACCGTTCTGCGTGATCGGTGAGCGTATCAACCCCACGGGCCGCAAGAAGCTCGCCGCCGAGCTTGAGGCGGGCGATTTCTCGACCGTCGAAGCAGACGCCATCGCGCAGGTCGCGGCAGGTGCCACGGTGCTCGATATCAATGCGGGCGTTGTCTACAATTCGAACCCCAACCCGAACGAGACCGAGCCGCCGCTCATGACACAAATCGTCGAGCTTGTTCAGGGCCTCGTCGATGTGCCGCTTTGCATCGACAGCTCGGTCCCCGCAGCCCTCGAAGCGGGGCTTCAGGCCTGCGAAGGCCGCCCGCTGCTCAACTCGGTCACAGGCGAAGAAGACCGCCTCGAATTCGTTCTGCCGCTGGTCAAGAAGTATAACGTTCCGGTGGTGGCCATCTCGAATGACGACACCGGCATTTCCGAAGATCCCGACGTGCGCTTCGAAGTCGCTCGCAAGATCGTCGAACGCGCGGCGGATTTCGGCATCCCGGCCCATGATATCGTCGTTGATCCGCTGGTGATGCCCATCGGCGCCATGGGCACCGCCGGTCAACAGGTCTTTACCCTCGTGCGCAAACTGCGCGAGGAACTGGGCGTCAACACCACATGTGGCGCTTCCAACATCTCGTTCGGCCTGCCCAACCGGCACGGAATCAACAACGCGTTTCTGCCGATGGCGATGGGCGCCGGCATGACCTCGGCGATCATGAACCCCGTGGCCCTGCCTGTGAAACAGGCCGATATCGAGGCCAAGAAAGCCGAAGTCGCCGCCACCGGCATCGAATTGCCCGCTGACATGGACGACGAAACCTTCTGTCAGCTTTTCGGCCTGGGAAGCACGAAGCCCCGCGCAGGCAAGGAAATGGAAGCGATCCTCGCGGCCAACTTCCTGACCAACAACGACCCGCACGGTGCCAACTGGATCAAGTTCAACAAGGCGCCCCCGAAGGCCGGCGAGGAAGGCCGTGGCCGCGCAGGCCGCACCGGCGGACGCCGCCGCCGCGCCTGACCGCGACAGCATGACAGCAAAAACCCCGCCCTCATCCGGCGGGGTTTTTCATGAATAGCCAAGCCATACAGACCGTCTTCTTGCCGCAAATACCCCCGCGGCTGAGGGAGCGATCCCGCCCCGCTATACCATCGGCGCCATGATCTCGGTTTCGTCACCATCGCGCACCGCACGATAGAAACAGCTTCTCCGGTTTGTGTGACATGCGGGGCCGGTCTGTCGGATCAAAAGCAATAGGCAATCGCGGTCACAATCCACGCGCATCTCGATCAGGTCCTGAACATGGCCGCTCGTTTCACCCTTGACCCAGAAATCTGCCCGGGACCGGCTCCAATAGGTCACGCGCCCTGTCTCAAGCGTGCGCGCCACCGCCTCGGCGTTCATCCACGCCATCATCAGAACCTCGCCGGTGTCCGCGTCCTGCGCGATCGCGGGGACAAGCCCCGCCGCGTCATAGCTCAAGGTTTTGGGATCGAATGTCATGCGCAGCCCTTTCCATGTCCGGCGTGCCGCTCTATCTAAGGGACAGTGACACGAAGGAAAAGCCATGAGCGGCGAAACCGATCTGATCAAGCTTTACTCGGCCCGGATATTGGAGCTGGCCGCCGACATGCCGAGGTTGGGCCGTCTGGACGCCCCCTGCGCCACCGTCAAACGCCGTTCGCCGCTTTGCGGCTCGACCATCACGGTCGATATCGTGGCCGAGGATGACCGCATCACCGACTATGCCCAGGATGTGAGAGCCTGCGCCCTCGGGCAGGCAGCGGCCAGCGTCGTTGGCGGCAATATCGTCGGCTGCACCCTTGATGAGGTCCGCGCGGCCCGCGACGGGCTTCTCGCCATGCTCAAGGAAAACGGACCAACACCGCCTGCCCCCTTTGACGGGCTCGAAGTGCTTCGCCCCGCCGCCGATTACAAGAACCGCCACGCCTCTATCATGCTCTCCCTCGAAGCCTCGCTCGAGGCACTTGAGAAAGTGACCGAATCCGCCTGATCGGCGGGCCAAGGCGTGCTACCGCACTTCCACAGTCGCGTGATCCATCCCGAACCGCTCTTTCAGGAGCCGCTTCACCTCGCGGCGCACGGCGTCTTTGTCGCTGCCCGCCTCGGCCACCACTTCGAGGGTGGCCATGGGCCGCTCCTGCGTCACCTGCCACGCATGCACATGGCTCACCTCGGTCACCCCTTCCACCTCCTCGCCAAGCGTCTGCACCACCTCTCGCCGGTCGAACTCCCGCGGGGCCCCTTCCAGAAGGATATGCCCACTCTCGCGAACAACGGCCCAGGCACTTCTCAGGATGATCGCAGCCACCAGCACCGACAGGATCGGGTCGATCGGCATCCAACCTGTCCAGATGATGATCAGCGACGCCGCCAGCGCCGCGACCGAGCCGAGAAGATCGCCCGCGACATGCAGCGCGGCGGCGCGCACATTCAGGTTCTCGCTCTCTCCACGCGTCAGCACGTAAAAAGCGGCGATATTCACCAGCAATCCGATCAGAGCGACCCACAGCATCAGACCACCCAGAACCTCGACCGGGTCGAGAAGACGCTGAATCGCCTCCCAGAAGATCCAGCCCGCGATGACAAAAAGCGTGAGTCCGTTGACAAAGGCCGCAAGCACGGAAAACCGGTCATATCCGTAGGTGCGCTTCCAGTCCGCCGGACGCCGCGCCAGCCGAAAGGCGAACCATGCCAGCATGAGCGAGGCGAAATCGGTAAGCATATGCCCCGCATCCGCCAACAACGCGAGAGACCCCGAAATCACACCGCCAACCACTTCGGCCAACATGAAGGCCCCGGTCAGACCCGCGGCGATCGCGATGGCCCGCTCGTTTTTCGGGATGTGATCGTGACCCCCGGGCCGGTGCTCGTGCTCATGTCCGTGATCGTGCATCCTGCCCCTCCGCGTGCTGCATGTTGTCTGAAACGTAGTCTTCAGCCCCCGGAACCCCAAGCCACCACATAAAAAACCGCCGCACATGCAAAGGCATGGCGGCGGCAGTCAATTGCGAACCCGTGGGCCCCGGATCGCGGCGGGGGACAGAGGCATACCCGCCAAGACCTTGAAAAACAGGCAGTGTCAGTCGCAGCGCATCAGAAAAGTTGGGGACAGGAGATGCGGGCGTCCGGGCACGGAATATCGCAGGCAGAAACTAGAATAGGCCGGGCAAATAAAGCCCTCCGATCAACATGACGACAAGGGCGGCACCGCCGATCGCATCACTCAGAAGGCTGTCGGACCGGGCGGCGGTAGCTTTGATCTGGGCAATCATCGGGTCACTCCGTTTCGTCTTGTGTTGCCCCTTTGTTCTCACTTTTGGCGTCAACTGTAAAGAACTTTATAAGAACATTCGTGAACTTTTTGGAACAAAAATTGCCAAGCTGTTGATGTAAATTAATATTTTTTGACGCGCTCAGCCAACCTTGATCAGGCGGATCGCCTGATCCTGTTCCATCAGCCACAGTAGAATTCGCGCCGCGCGCCCCCGCTCCGAGGTCAATTCCGCATCGTCAGACAAAAGCTTGCGCGCATCGCTTTGCGCCACCGCCATCAACGCGGTCTGCGTCTCAAGATCGGCCACACGAAACCGCGGCACCCCCGATTGTGCGGTGCCGATCACATCGCCCGCACCCCGCATTTCAAGATCGACCTCCGAGATGCGGAACCCGTCCTCGGTCTCGCGCATCGTCTCGAGCCGTTGTTGCCCGCCCTCGGACAGGGGTGATTGATACATCAGCAGGCAGGTGGATTGCGCCTCCCCGCGCCCGACCCGCCCACGCAACTGATGAAGCTGCGCAAGGCCGAAGCTCTCGGCGCGTTCAATCACCATGATCGAGGCGTTGGGCACATCCACCCCAACTTCAATCACCGTCGTGGCCACCAGAACCCCGGTCTCACCGCGCTGAAAGCGCGCCATCGCGGCATCCTTTTCCTCGGGTGGCATCTGCCCGTGAACCAGCCCGACACGCCCCTCTCCAAGGCTTGCGCGCAACGCCCGGAACCGCTCTTCGGCGCTCGATAGATCGCTGACTTCACTCTCATCCACCAGCGGACAGACCCAATAGGCCTGTCGGCCCTCGGCGATGGCCCCGCGCAGATGCCCGACCACCTCGTCCATGCGCCCCATGTTGATCAGCGCGGTCTTGATCGGCTTGCGACCGGGCGGTTTCTCGTCCAGCACGCTCACCTCCATATCCCCGTACTGCGCGAGCGCGAGACTGCGGGGAATGGGCGTTGCCGTCATTACCAGAACATCCGCCTGCGCCCCCTTGCGCCCCAGCTCAAGTCGCTGGCGCACACCGAACCTGTGCTGTTCGTCCACGACGGCAAGCCGCAAATCGGCAAACTCCACATCTTTCTGAAAGACGGCATGCGTGCCCACCAGAACCTGTATCTCGCCCCGCGCCAGCGCGGCGAGCTTGGCCTCACGCGCCCGGCCTTTGTCGCGCCCGGTCAGAAGTGCCACGGTGACGCCCGCCGCCTCGGCCATCGGCGCAAGCCCCGCCATATGCTGCCGCGCGAGGATTTCGGTCGGGGCCATCATCACGCCCTGCCCCCCCGCCTCGACCGCGATCAAAAGCGCTATGAACGCGACAAGGGTCTTGCCCGCGCCCACATCGCCCTGAAGCAATCGGTTCATGCGGGTCTCGGCGGCCATATCGGCGGCGATACCCGCGATCGCGCGTTCCTGCGCCCCGGTCGGCGCATAGGGCAGTGCCGCCAGAACCCTCTTGCGCAGGTGGCCATCCCCCGCACTCGCCCGGCCCTTGCCCCGCCTGCGATGCGCCCGCGCCAGTGCAAGGGTCAACTGATGGGCGAGAAACTCATCATAGGCCAGCCGTTCACGCGCCGGATGCCCGGGGGCAAGCCCGGCCAAATCCTTGGGCGCATGGGCCGCCGACACCGCTGCGTGCCAGTCCGGCCAACCGGCCTTTGCCTTCTGACCCGGATCAATCCATTCCGAAAGATCGGGCGCTCGGCTCAGGGCCGCGGCCACCGCCTTGGTCATCACCTTCTGGGTGATCCCATGTGTCAGCGGATAGACCGGTTCAAAATCGGGGATGTCGCCCGCCTCCTCCGGGGGCAGAACATGTTCGGGATGCACCATCTGCGCGATCCCGTCGAAAAGCTCGACCCGCCCCGAGACCACGCGCCGCGCGCCGGTGGGCAATATCCGCGCAAGGTAATCGTCACGCGCGTGAAAAAAAACGAGTTGGAACGCCACCTGCGCGTCTTCGACCATGATGCGATAGGGCCTGCCGCGCCCCTGTGGCGGCACGTGCCGCCCCACCGTCACCTCAACCGTGACAACACCGGGAAGGTCGGCCCCCTGAACCGACGCCCGCTTGCGCCTGTCAACGCCCGTATGCGGCAAGGTGAACAACAGGTCGCGCGGGCGGCCCACACCCAGCGCCTCGAACGCCTTAACCGATTTCGGCCCCACGCCGGGCAGCGTCTCAAGATCCGCGAAAAGCGGAAAGAGGATCTCGGGCCGGGTGCTCATGCGTCTCCGATCAGACTGAGCCAGCCGTCCTCGTCTATCGTCTCGATACCCAATTCCGCAGCCTTCACAGCCTTCGACCCGGCCCCCGGACCGGCGACCAGAAGATCGGTCTTTGCGCTCACGCTCCCCGACACTTTCGCCCCAAGGCTCTCGGCCCGCGCCTTGGCCTCGGCACGGGTCATCTTTTCAAGGCTGCCGGTAAAGACGACCGTCTTGCCCGCAACGGGGCTGTCATCGGCGCGCGTCTCGGGGGGTAAAATGCTGCGCAACTCCGCCACGAGCCGTTCGATCGCGCCACGCTCATCGGGGTTGGCAAAGGCATCCGACAGCGACAACGCCATGACCGGGCCAATGCCGTCGGCAGCAATCAGATCGTCCCACACGGCGGCGGACTCATCCGGGACGTCCCGCGCGGCAAACGCGCGCGCGCGCGCCTCCGAGACGCGGGCGCGACGCCCGTCTTCGGCGGCCGCGCGCCGTTCGGCATCCGCCGCCTCGTCCGCAGCACGGCGCGCAAGCGCCGCGGGCCGCGCAGTATCCAGCGCAAACGTCAACGCCTCCCAACTCTGATAATGCCGTGCGAGGTCCTGCGCCGCGATCTCACCGACATGGCGGATACCCAACGCAAAAAGGAGGCGCGACATCTCGATCTCGCGCTTGTCCTCGATGGCCTGAAACAGGTTCCCGGCACTCGTTTCGCCCCATCCGTCGCGCTTGGCCAGCTTCGCGACATTCTTCGCATCGCGGGCGCGCAGGGTAAAGATGTCCGCAGGTTCCCTGACCGGCAATATGTCGTCGGCATGGAACATCTCCACCTGTTTTGCGCCCAACCCCTCGATGTCAAACGCCGCGCGGCTGACGAAATGTTTCAGCTTCTCAACCGCCTGCGCGGGACAGATCAGGCCACCGGTGCAGCGGCGTATCGCGTCGCCCTCCTCGCGTGTCGCGTCCGATCCGCATTCCGGGCAAACGGTCGGAAACTCATAGGGCGCCGCCCCCTCGGGCCGTTTCGCAAGGTCCACATCCGCGATCTTCGGGATCACGTCGCCCGCGCGATAAACCTGCACCCAGTCGCCCACGCGGATATCCTTGCCGTCGCGGATTTCCATGCCTTTGTTATCACGGCCCGCGATGTAATCCTCATTGTGCAGTGTCGCGTTCGACACGACCACCCCGCCCACCGTCACCGGGGCAAGCCGTGCCACGGGGCTAAGCGCACCGGTGCGGCCCACCTGAATGTCGATCGCCTCAAGCCGTGTCCAAGCCAGTTCAGCCGGAAACTTGTGCGCCACAGCCCAGCGTGGCGTGGTCGAGCGGTATCCAAGCCGCGCCTGAAGGCCCAGATCGTTCACCTTGTAGACCACGCCATCAATGTCATAGCCCAGCGTCGCCCGTGCCTGCTCGATGGTCTCGTAATGCGCGAGCATCTCCTTCGGTCCATCACAAAGACGCGTCATGTCGTTGGTCACGAAGCCCAACGCTTCCAGCCGGTCGATCGCGCCCATCTGCGTTTCGGCCAGCGGCTCCGACAGCGCGCCCCACGCATAGGCAAAGAACCTGAGCGGGCGCGCCTGCGTGATCGTCGCGTCCAACTGCCGCAAAGATCCGGCGGCAGCATTGCGCGGATTGGCAAAGGTCTTGGCCCCGCGCTCGGTTTGCCGCACGTTCAGCGCCGCGAAATCGGCATGGCTCATGTAAACCTCGCCCCGAACTTCCAGAAGTGCGGGGGCGTCGGATATCTCTTCTGGGATGTCATCGATGGTGCGCGCGTTGGCGGTCACGTTCTCGCCGACCTGTCCGTCACCACGCGTCGCGGCCTGTGTCAGCCGTCCGTTTTCATAACGCAGGCTCAGGCTCAGCCCGTCGATCTTGGGTTCGGCGGTGTAGGTCAGTGGCGACTCCGGCCCAAGGCCAAGATAGCGGCGGATACGGGCGTTAAATTCGGCCACCTCGCCCGCGTCGAACGCATTGCCAAGGCTCAGCATGCGTTGCTCATGCGTGACCTTGGAAAACGCCTCGGAGGGGGATGCGCCCACCTGTTCGCTGGGGCTGTCGCTGCGCTTGAGATGCGGAAAGGCCGCCTCGATCGCAGCGTTGCGCGCCTTGAGCGCGTCATAGTCTGCGTCGCTGATCTCGGGTGTGTCCTCGCCGTGATAGGCCGTATTGGCCCGCGCGATCTCATTCGCGAGCCGCGCCAGCTCGGTACGCGCCTCTGCCTCGCTCAGCGTCTCAACCGCGATCCCGCCGCTCATGCCCATCCCCCTGATATTGCGGGCTCAGATGACCACCCGCCTGATCAGAGTGTTAGGCCGCGTCCACGCCAAGGTCCAGCCATGAGTGATGACGCGAAAGCAGTGTGCCGCCGCCTGCGCCCACCGGTCAGGCCCCGATAGCAAGCCTTTCACCACCGAGTTCCGATGGATCGGGATCCCGCAAGACATAACCCCGGCCCCAGACCGTCTCGATATGGTTTACACCGCCCGTCGCCTCGCTGAGTTTCTTGCGCAGCTTGCAGATGAACACGTCGATGATCTTGAGCTCGGGCTCATCCATGCCGCCATAGAGATGGTTGAGAAACATTTCCTTGGTCAGGGTCGTGCCCTTGCGCAGGCTGAGCAGTTCGAGCATCTGGTATTCCTTGCCCGTCAGATGCACCGTCTTGCCGCCCACATCCACGGTCTTGGCGTCAAGGTTCACGTTGATCTCACCCGTCCGAATCACCGATTGCGAATGCCCCTTCGAGCGGCGGATGATCGCATGGATGCGCGCCACGAGTTCATCGCGGTGGAACGGTTTGGTCAGGTAATCATCAGCACCAAAGCCAAAGCCCTTGATCTTGCTTTCGGTGTCGTCCGCCCCACTGAGGATCAGGATCGGCGTTTCGATTCGCGCCAGGCGCAGCTGCCGAAGAACCTCGTGTCCGGTCATGTCCGGCAGACCCAGATCGAGAAGAATAAGGTCGTAGTCATAAAGCCTGGCCAGATCGAGCCCTTCTTCGCCAAGGTCGGTCGTATAAACGTTGAGATTTGCATGAGTCAGCATCAACTCAATGCTCTTGGACGTCGTGGGATCGTCTTCCACCAGCAGCACGCGCATATCATTTCTCCGATTGACTTGATCGAAACTGACACTGGCGAAAATTGGTTAACTACAAGTTACCATAAGCGAACATTTCACGAAAACAACCTTTAGTTGTCATTCATCTTGTCCACTGCCATCTGTTTTCCTGTACAGTTTCAAGGCCGTAGCCTTGAGCGCCTCTTCACCATGCAGGCTGACTGCGCGCACCCATTCACTGAACTCCTCTTCGCTCAGATCATATTTCGTTAACGCATCGTCCCGCGACAGAAGCCCGTAAAGCACACCACGCACCACAGCGAGTTTGCGTGACGCGACCCATCTGCACGTTCCTTGCGTTGGTAGATCCGCCCGGCTCAGGATCGTGCCGTCCGGCAATGTCACGGCCCTCGGGCCTTCCACTTTTTTCAGATACATCACGCTTTCCTCGAAACCAGCGCGTCCAATCTGACGCGCACCGCTTAACACCCGCTGAAACCGACACAGAAGAGTGTCTAGGATTTTCCTAAAGCGCGCCCACAACCGGCCCACGTCCCCGCCACCGGACGGACGGCGCGTAACCCAAGGCCGCGCGAACAGCGGGATGGTTTAACTCGCGCGTGAAACGGTTATATACCGCGTGATCACCACACACGCTGGAGGCCGCCATGCCACTGGATCAAAGCCTGAACTCGCTCGGCCTGCCCAAGGCCCCTGCCGACACGCGCGTCGTGGTCGCCATGTCTGGCGGCGTCGACAGCTCGGTCGTGGCCGCGCAACTCGCCGAAGAGGGTTATGACGTCGTGGGCGTCACCCTTCAGCTTTATGATCACGGCGCGGCCCTTGCCAAAAAAGGCGCCTGTTGTGCGGGAATTGACATCCACGATGCCCGCCGCGTGGCCGAAGACATGGGCTTTCCCCACTACGTGCTGGATTACGAAAACATCTTCCGCGACGCGGTGATCGACGAATTCGCCGACAGCTATCTTGCCGGCGCCACCCCGGTGCCCTGCATCCGCTGCAACGAACGGGTGAAGTTCAAGGATCTGCTGGAAACGGCCAAGGATCTTGACGCCGATTGCATGGCCACCGGTCACTACATTCAGCGCAAGATGGGCGCACACGGCCCGGAACTGCACAGCGCCGCGGACGCGGGCCGCGATCAAAGCTATTTCCTGTTCTCGACCACCCCGGATCAGCTTGATTTCCTGCGCTTCCCGCTGGGCCACCTGCCCTCCAAGGACGCCACCCGCGAACTGGCCGCGCGCTATGGCCTGCGGGTGGCCGACAAGCCCGACAGTCAGGACATCTGCTTTGTCCCCGACGGCAATTACGCCTCGGTGATCGAGAAGCTGCGCCCCGGCGCCGTGGACCCCGGTGAGATCGTGCATGCGGATGGCCGAGTTCTGGGCACTCATGAGGGTGTCATCCACTACACAGTGGGTCAGCGCCGCGGCCTCGGGATCGGCGGTCTGGACGAGCCGCTTTATGTGGTCAAGCTCGACGTGGACACCAAAACCGTGATCGTCGGGCCAAAATCCATGCTCGCCACCCGCACCATCCCGGTGCGCGAGATCAACTGGCTCGGCGATGCGCCCTTCACCTCGCAGGCCGAATGGCATGTCTCGGTCAAGGTCCGCTCAACCCGTCCCCCGCGCGACGCGGTCATCCGCCCACTGTCCGACACCACCGCCGAGGTTGAGCTTCTGACCCCAGAAGAAGGGGTGTCTCCGGGGCAGGCCTGCGTGTTCTACGAAACCAGCGGGAGCCGGATCCTCGGTGGCGGCTGGATCTGGCGCGGCGACTAAAACCGGTCGCCTTTGACCTGAGGCATCAGCGAAAGGTTACACGCGTTAACGCCGCTTCACGTTTTGAGGAGCGCCGTGGCGCGGCGATCAGCACTATGGCAGGCTTGGCGCACTCCATAAAAGGATGCTCCCATGCCCCGCCGCCTGCTTCTCGCCTGCCTGACGCTTCTGCCGCTCCACCTTGCGGCACAAGAGACCACTCCGGACACGCTGGACGCCCCCGAGACCGTGCAGCCCGAGCCGCCGATGACGCTCGATCGGCTCGATACCATCCTGCACGCGCTTGATCCTGACCTGCGGTCGAACGGCACGATGTGGCAACTGACCATAAACGAGATACAGGTGCTTGTCGTCACCGACGAAACGGCCGACCGGATGCGCGCCGTCACCCCTGTGGCCAAGGCGGAGACGGTCTCGCCCGAGAGGATGCAACGCATCCTTCAGGCCAATTTCGACACCGCGCTCGATGCCCGCTACGCCATCGCCAAGGATGTTCTCTGGTCGGCCTACATCCACCCGCTGAAACCGCTGGAAAAGGATCAGTTCATTTCCGGTCTGGGGCAAGTGGTCAACCTCGCCCAGAGCTATGGCACGCTCTACTCCGGCGGGGCGCTGCAATATGGCGGTGGCGACAGTGGCGCGCTGCAACGCGCGCTCATCGACGATCTGCTCAAGAAGGGCGAGGAGATCTAGGCCCGGCCCCAAATTCGTCGCCGCAAAGACACCGCCTGATGGCTTGGAGCCGTCACGCATGACGCATTTCGCCCGCCCCGTTAACAACAGGTCCGAGAAGCCAACACACCGACGCGATACCGACGTAACTACCGACGTGGATACCGACGTAGAAAATCCTTGTAAAAAAGGGAATTAACCACGTTTCGCATTGATACCGCACGGCACCCGGCGGCGGGCACCGTTACGTCCGTGATCCAAGCCCTGCCATCACCGCACGCGCCGCGCGCAAGCCCGGCGCCTCGCCCCCCCGCCCCAAACGCTCCATCGTAAGGCGCATGGCACGGGCCTGCCTTTCTGGATGCTCCAGCATGGTCAGCAGCGCCGGCGCGATCCGGTCGGCCCGGCACTCCCTGCCGTTACATTCGGGCACGTCCCGCGTCTCGCTCACAAGGTTCACAAGCGTGAGTGTATCCACCTTGAGAAGCGCCGCGATGATCTGTCGGCTAAGCCAGTTGACATCATAGGCGATGACCATCGGCGTGTCCGCCGCCGCAAGCTCAAGAGAAACTGTGCCCGACGCGGCGAGCGCACCCTGCGCCACGCCAAAAGCGGCTGCTTTTTCAATCTTGTACTCGGCATTGCTCATGCGGCCCGGGTCAAGGATGAGCGGCGCTTGCGGCCAGTTGCCGACCGCCTCACGCAGGGTTTCGGTGACATTCGCAGTGGTCGGCACCACGAGTTTCATGTCAGGATACCGCTCAAGAACCGGGCGCAGCGCCTCGCCAAAGATCGGCGCCAGCCGCGCCACCTCACCACGCCGCGATCCGGGGAGCACCAACAGCACAGGCGCGTCGCTCAGGCCATGTTTCTCGCGAAATGCCGCAACGTCCTCGGCCCCCGCCTGCGGTTCGCTCACCACCGGGTGACCGACGAAATCGCACGCCATCCCATGCGCCCGCATAAGTGGCGGCTCGAACGGCAGAATCGCCAGGACGTGATCAATCACCTTCGCCATCTTCGCGGCCCGCCCCTCGCGCCAGGCCCAGACTGATGGCGCCACGTAATGCACTGTTCTAATGTCGCTTTTCGCCTTCACGAGCTTTGCCACACGAAGACAGAAATCAGGGCTGTCAATGGTGATCATAACATCGGGGCGGGTCTCCAGAACGGCCTCGGCGGTCTCGGCGATCCGACGCTTGAGATGTCTGTATTTCGGCAAAACCTCGACGATGCCCATCACGCTCAGCTCGGACATATCGAAAAGGCTCGAAAGCCCTTCATCCTGCATCAGCGGGCCACCAACACCGTGGAACTCCACACCGCTCAGCGTCTTGAGCCCTGCCATCAGCGCCGCGCCAAGCCTGTCTCCCGACGCCTCGCCAGCGATCAGGAAAACCCGCATCACATGGACCGCGAGACAAGGAATATCCCTGCCTTTTCAACGGCCTCCATTGTGGATTTGCGATCCAGGATCATCACCCGCCCAGCCTCCACCACGAGCCCGGCCAAACCGGCCTCAGCCACCTTCGCGACGGTTTCAGGTCCGATGGCCGGCATATCGACCCGAAGGTCCTGATCGCGCTTCGCAGCCTTCACATAAACACCCCGCTCCCCACGCCGAAGCGTATCCAGGGTTTCACCTACAAAGCGCAACATCGCATCAGTGCCCTGCGCCGTTTCGATCCCAAGGCACTGCCCCCCCGCAACGACACAGCCCTGCCCGATATCAAGCGGCGACAAATGCGCCAGCACCTCGATCGCGCGCCGGGCATCGTCAAGTTCGGCATCGGATGGCGCCGGACCCGCCGAAAGGTCTGTTTCCGCGGCCAAGTCCGCCACCAGCTCGTGTGCGCCCATCACGTCAAAGCCTTGCTCTTCGAAGATCGCGATCACTTCGCGCAGAAGCGCATCATCCCCTTTGGGAAGCGCCTGCATCACCCGTGGCGCCAGCCTGAGCATCTCGGCATCACAATCCGCCGGATTGATCGCAGGGCGCGTGAGGTGCCCCGCAAAAACAAGCCGTGCCACACCAGCCTCCTTCATGGCCGCAAACAATGTGCCGATCTTCTCAAGCTGATGTTCTTCGGCGCGTTCGGTTAACGAACTGGGAATGCCTTTCAACGTATAGATCAACGCATCAGGGTGCGATTCGGCGATCCGAACCGGAAGCGCGCCACCACAGGCGATGATCGCAAGCCGCCCGGCCATCTCAGTCCGCCCCCGGTGTCAGGAAGGACCGGTCACTGGCGCCCGTCACGAAATCAACGATCTGGCGCACATACTCGCTTTCGGTCTCTTCACCCAGGCGCCGGGCCCGGTCCTGAAACGCACCCTCACCTTGTGCAAGCATCTGGAATGCCGCGCGCAGCGCGGTGATGTCAAACCGCGCCACGCCGCGCCGTTTCAATCCCACAAGGTTAAGACCGTCCAACACCCCACGCGGCGCCTGAACAAGACCGTAAGGGATCACGTCATTCGTCACCATCGTCACCGCGCCGATGATGGCCCCCTGACCGATCCGCACGAACTGATGCACTCCCGAGAGGCCCCCGATGATCACGTCATCCTCGATGATGCAGTGCCCTGCCAGCGCGGCGTTGTTCACAATGACCACCCGGTCCGCGATGATCACGTCATGGGCCACGTGGCACCCCGCCATAAAGAGGCAATCGTCGCCGATCCGGGTCACACCGCCGCCGGCCTCGGTGCCGGTGTTGATCGTCACATGTTCACGGATGCGATTGCGCGCGCCAATCTCAAGGCGCGTCTTTTCCCCTTTGAATTTAAGGTCTTGTGGAATTTCCCCGACACAGGCGAAGGAAAAAATCACGCAATCTTCACCGATCGTGGTTTGCCCTTTCACAACCACATGCGACATAAGCGTCACGTTCGCGCCCAGTCGGACATCCGGCCCCACATGGCAAAACGGCCCGATCTCGCAACCCGGTCCGATGTCGGCCCCGTCCTCGACGACGGCACTTGGATGGATAACCGTTTCGCGCATATCTCAGGCCCCGGTTCCGCCCAGATCCATCATGGCCGTGAACTCCACCTCACAGGCCATCTCGCCGTTCACCGTGGCCATACCGGAAAATTTCCAGACCTTGCCCCCCGGCTTGCCGCGCAGCGTCTCGATCTTCATCTCGAGTATGTCCCCCGGAACCACCTTGCGACGGAATTTGCATTTGTCGATGGCCATGAAATACACGGCGAGGTTCTTGTCCTGCATGTCCAGCGCCATGCCCACCATCACCGCCGCGCTCTGCGCCATCGCCTCGACGATCGTGACGCCGGGCATGATCGGATTGTCGGGGAAATGGCCCTGAAAATGCGGCTCGTTCATCGTGACATTCTTGATACCGCAGGCCGAACGATAGCCATCGATAGCGACTACCTTGTCCACAAGAAGGAAAGGATAGCGGTGCGGAATCAACCGCTTGATCATCTGGATATCTGCGGATTTCAGGGCGTCGGTCATGCTGTTCCTCTCGGTTGGGCGTGTCCGGCCCCATTCACGGCGCGGGGTTTCGCCCACGCCCATCTTCCCCCGGCTTTAGCAACTCGCCCGGCCTTGGGCAAGCGACGGGCTCACTCGTCGGTGGCCTCGTCTGTCGGGGTCTCGGTGTTATCCGTCGCGCCCTCGGTGGCGTCATCCGCACTTTGTGCTTTTTCCGCTTTTTCCGCGGCGGCCATGGCCTCGTTCACGCGCGCTATGGCGGTATCGGTGATGTCGACCGCGTCCGAGCGCACCAGAACCTGCCGCGCATCAAGGATGACTTCGCCCCCCGCCTCGTGCATCAGGTTGAAAAGCACGCTTTCGGCCTGTCGCAACAAGACGAACGGAGCCTGCTCGCGGGATCGCTCAAGATCGCGCGACGCGCGTTCGCTCTCCTCGCGAATGCGGCGGACCTTGTCGTCAAAGGCATCGGCAAGATCGCGAAACGCCTCCGGTGACAGGGTCGCGCGCTGTTCGGTGAGTTCCTGCTCCTCTTCACGAAGCTCGGCCTCGACCCGGCGGTTCTTGGCGATAAGCGCCTCACGTTGTTCACTATACCGCTCTAGAAACTGCTGACCCGGAAGGGATTCGTTGAACAGACGTTCTGTATCAAGGACCAATATATTGCTCTGGACCACACCGATATCCTGCGCAGCCGTCACCCCGGCGCTCATAACACCGCCAAGCCCAAGGGCCAGAGCAAGGGCCAGACGCGCCGCCCGGCCCATGATCAGAATTCCGTCTGAATGGACACGTCGAAGTTCTGGGTCCGGTCCGTCGGCTCTTTCTCAATAGGCGTGGACCAGTTGAACCGAAGTGGCCCAAACGGCGATTGCCAGATCAGGGACAGCCCCACAACGTGGCGCGCCTCGAAATTCGTCGATGCGAGCGCACCGGTCGCCCCGGCGGTGTTCACATCCCAGATCGCGCCGACATCGTAAAAAGCCCCGCCCGTCAAGCCATACTCATCCGGCAGCCCCAGCGGGAATTCGGCGTCGAGTTTGAGCGCGGCGAAATAATCCCCGCCCAGATGTTCCACATTGGTGCCGTTGGTCTCGGTCGGACCGATGCCGTTCGGCTCGAAGCCGCGGATGATCTGGCCGCCGAAGCGGTCAACGGCGCGGCTGCGATCGCTGCCCATAAAGGTCAGCGCCCCGCCTTCGAAGGTCGCGCGAAGCGTCACCTCTTCGTTCAAGACACGGGTCTGGCCGACAATCCGGGCGCTCGATTTGATGTACTCCACATCGCCGCCAAGCCCATAAAACTCTTGCCCGAATGACAGCAGAACGCCCGCATTGGGGTTAAGCCCGGTGCGCCGCGTGTCATAGGTATATTCATATCCCAGCCCACTTGCGAAACGGCCACCAAGGCTGGTCTCGCGGGTCAGGATTCCCGAGGCGCCGCCCGCCGGCGGGTTATAGTCATTCATGTCCGAATAGCGCGCGCTGTAGAGCACGGTAAGACGGCCGTTCTCGCTGACGGGGAAGGTCAGGCGCGGGCGAAACGTGCCAATGGTTGTATCGTAAAGCGCATCATCGTCATCGGTCTCGATATAGCCGAAGTTGAGCCCGAACTCGACATCGCGACCAAGGAATGCAGGCTCGGCAAAGTCGATATTGTAATTAATGCTGTCCGCGCCGGCAGTCACCCCCGCCGAGAGCCTCTGCCCACGGCCAAGAAAGTTGCGTTCACTCAGCCCGACGGAAATGCCCAAACCGGCGCTGCTCGAGAAGGACGCCCCGAAACTCAGCGACCCAGTCGGCTGTTCCTCGACATCAACATCAATGACCACCTGATCCGGGCGCGATCCTTCGCGCGCGTCCACGTCGGCATTCTCGAAATATCCAAGCGCGCGGATACGTTCCGCCGCCTGCCGGATTTCGCGTGGATTGAACGGGTCGCCCTCGACGGTGTCGAACTGCCGCCGGATGACGCGATCAAGCGTGGTGGTGTTGCCCTCAATGTCAATTCTCTCAACGAACACGCGGGGGCCGCGGACAATCGCGAACTCCACGTCCAGCGTCAGATCGCGGTCATTGCGGGTAATTCTTGGTTCAACCCGCAGGAAATCGACCCCCTGCCGCACACCGAGACGTTCCATCCGCGCAATCGAATTCTCGATCTTGGTGGGCGAATATATTCCGCCTTCGCCGATCTTCAGCGCGGCTTGATACTCGGCGGCGTCAACCTCGGGAATTTCGCTTATCGTGGTGATCTCACCAAAGCGAAATTGCTGACCTTCCTGGATGTTGAAGGTGATGAAATACGTGTCACGCTCGCGCGCCAGTTCGGCATTCACGCCGGTTACCCGGAAATCGACATAGCCGCGTGCGGCATAGAAATCCCGCAGCACCTGCTTGTCGAATTCAAGTCGATCTTCGATGAACGTGTCGCGGGCGATGAAGGCGCGCAGAAGACCGGCCTGCTTGCTCTGGACCACGCGACGCAGGCGACGATCGGAATAGGCACGGTTGCCCACAAAGCCGATCCTCTGAACCTCGATCTTGTTGCCTTCGAAAATCTCGAACACAAGGTCCACGCGGTTGTCGCTACGGCGGATGATCCGTGGATTGACCCGCGCCGCCACGCGCCCGTTTTCCTTGTAGGCTTCGACGATGATCTGCGCGTCGCGCTCTGCCTTGGCGGGATTGAACACCTGTCGCGGGCTGCTCTCGATAAAGCCTGAAAGGTCTTCGTCCTTGAGGCGCTTGTTACCTTCGAACGCGATCCTTGAGATTGTCGGATATTCCTCGACCGTGATACTGAGAAGATTTCCACGTGGCTCGATTGTCACGCTTTCGAAAAGCCCGCTGGCCACGATCCGTTGATAGGCGGCGTTCAGTTCACCCGCCGAAACGGTCTCGCCGCGCGCGATTCCCGCATATGTCAGGATAGTGCCGGTTTCGATCCGCTGGTTGCCATCCACATCCACCGAGGTGAAGCGGTAGGTCTGCGCTGTGGCCTCTTGTGTCGAGGCCCCTGCGAACACGGCAAACAGCGCCAAAAACAGAACCACCGGAAAACTTATTTTCCGGGCCATGGCAACGATGCGTGGCAGGCGCATCCCCCTAGCGTCTTGCATAGTAACAATCCAGTCAGACATCCCACTTGTTACTTTGACTAGCGGGTATGTTACGGGTTGTCAAAACGGCAATGAAAGAAGTTGCCGGCAATCCGGGCTGTTGACACGCACGGCGTGA
The DNA here is from genome assembly GCF_037083845.1 of Roseovarius sp. E0-M6. Lineage (NCBI taxonomy): Bacteria > Pseudomonadati > Pseudomonadota > Alphaproteobacteria > Rhodobacterales > Roseobacteraceae > Roseovarius > Roseovarius sp. E0-M6. The sequence continues at coordinate 1,036,362 of NZ_JBAPLA010000001.1, forward strand.
TTCCGGTCGGGTCTGGCTCTCTCAGTTGGCGATATAGGCGGCGGCAAAAAGGGCGCCACCCATCGCACACAGAAAGAACAGGCGATCCCGGTTGAGATCGACCAGAACGCTGAGACCGCGGTATCCACCAATAAAGCTTTGCATAATGCCCTCATGCAGTCGTGTCTGCACAAGGAATGACAGGCCAACATGGCCAAAGCATCGCTGAAATATGGTTTTTTCGTGGCAATGCCCTGTGGCACGCACCACGCCGGCGCGCGCTTAGCAGGGCCATTTCTCAGCAGAAGATATCGTTCAACAACGCGAACACCATGAGACTCAGAATGAGGGTCAGACCAATCCCCATCATGATCCGCAGGGCGTTTTCACTTGGCGGTTTCCCGCGCACTGCCTCATAGGCGTAAAACATCAGGTGCCCGCCATCGAGCACCGGAATGGGAAAGAGATTAAGAAGCCCCACCGCCGTCGAGAGCACGGCGATGAACCAGATGAAATTGTCCGGTCCCTGACTGGCCATCGCGCCCGAGACCTGCGCGATCCCGATTGGTCCGGACATGTTGCAACTGCTGATCGCGCCCGTGACCATGTGCCAAAGGCCCGAAAGCGAGGTCGTGATCACTGCATAGGTGCGCTCCACGCCGCCCAGAACGGCCTCAACCGGGCCAAGCGGCTCGGTCGCGGGATCAAAGGCAAAGCCGCCCGCAATCCCGATGCGCCACTTGGTTTCAAAACCGCCCTCGCGCGCCTGTTCGTCACGGCTTCTTGGTGCCAAAACGAAATCCAACACCTCGCCCTCGCGCCAAACCGTCAGCTCAAGCGGCCGACCGCCAGAGGATTCGACCACTTCGCGCAGATCCTCGAAAGCGCCAATCTCCTGACCTTCGATCGACAGGATCACGTCGCCGGAGCGCATATCGATGTCATAGGCGGCGGATTTCGGAGCAAGCTGACTGACCAGCGGCGGAATAGGATGCGGGCCCCGGACGTCGATTTCGCGGCCGTCCCGCGTCACGGTATAGTCCATCACGCGGTCGCGCGGGAGCCTGTCCAGAAACTCGTCAAAGGCCTCCTCATCATCCTCGGGGGGCATCTCAATCCCGGCGATGGCCTCGATCCGGTCCCCTTCCGCAAGGGTGATCCCCTCATAGGGCAGCGGTTTCATCTCGCCCACGGTCAGCGGCGAGACCGGCGCGCCTTGGTAGAGGCCGACCGCGGCAAAGATCAGGATCGACAGCGCAAAGTTGAACAGCGGTCCGGCCGACACCGTCGCAACCCGCGCCCAAAGCGGTGCGCCATGCATGGTCTGTCGAAACTCTTCCGGGCTGAGGGCCTCCATCGCCTCGCCGTCCTTGCCGCTTGCCGGATCGGCGTCACCGCGAAACTTCACATAGCCGCCGAAAGGAAGCGCCGCGAGCTGCCAGCGGGTGCCGTGCCGGTCCATGCGCGAGGCAAGAACCTTGCCAAAACCCAGCGAAAACACATCCGCCTTGATCCCGCACCAGCGCCCGACGATGTAATGCCCATACTCATGGATCGCCACGATGATCGAAAGCGCGACCACGAACGCCGCCATGACCCCGAGAAAACTACCGAACTGCGAGACGAATGCGCTTAAATCCAAACTTTGTCCTACTCTGCCCGCGCGCGGATCATGTCGTCCAGCGCCTGCCGCGTAACTTGGTCCGCATGTGTGACGGTTTCAAGCGTGATCTCCGCGTCCGCGACGTCGTTTCGCCCCTGCGACTGCGTCATCACCTCTTCGACAAGGTCGCTCATGTCCAGAAACCCGATGTGCCCGGCGATGAAATGATCAAGTGCCCGCTCTTTCGCGGCGTTGAAAACTGCCCCCGCGAGCCCGCCTGAAGCCATCACCTCGCGGGCGAGCGTCAGCGCCTTGTAACGTGCCGGATCGGCCTCGCGGAAGGTCAGCGCCCCGAGCGCGACAAGATCAAGCCGCTCAAGCGGCAGCTCGTCCCGCGCGGGCCAGCTTAGCGCATAGCCGATGGCATGGCGCATATCGGGCGGGCCAAGATGGGCCATAAGCCCGCCATCACAGTGCCCGACCAACGCGTGAACAATGGATTCGGGATGGATAACAACCTCTATCTGATCCGGCTCTACGCCGAAAAACTCTTTGGTTTCGATGACTTCCATCGCCTTGTTGAACATTGACGCGCTATCGATGGTGATCCGCTGTCCCATGGCCCAATTGGGGTGCGATGATGCCTCTTTGACGGTCACATCCCGCAGCGCATCCATGGGCCGGTCACGAAAGGCACCGCCGCTCGCGGTGATGATCACACGCTCCACGCTGGCCATATCCTCGCCGCGCAGCGCTTGAAAAATGGCTGAATGCTCACTGTCGACCGGCAATATCGTCGCCCCCGAAGCCGCAGCCCGGTCAAGAAGTAGCGGCCCGGCTGTCACCAGCGATTCCTTGTTGGCCAGCGCAAGTGTCGCCCCCCGCTCCACCGCAGCAAGCCCCGGAGCCAGCCCGGCGGCCCCAACGATGGCCGACATGACCCAATCCACCTCACGCGCGCCCGCCTCGATGATCGCCCGGCTGCCCGCCGCGGCCTCGACCCCCGATCCGGCCAGCGCGGCGCGAAGATCCTCCAAAAGGTCGTCATGTGCCGTCACCGCCAAACGCGCGCCAAGCCGCACCGCGTCCTGCGCAAGAAGCGCGATGTTGCGCCCCCCGGTCAACGCGTCAACCTCATAGAGATCGGGCCGCCGTACAATCAGGTCAATCGTGCTCTGCCCGATTGAACCCGTTGCGCCCAGAATGGTGATCCGCTTCATGTCAGCCCCGGCACGAGCCCCAGAACCCCCAACAGGCCAACGGCGATGGCAGCTCCGATCATCGCGTCGAACCTGTCAAGCACGCCGCCATGACCGGGTAGGAGGTCCGAGCTGTCCTTGACATCAACCCGCCGCTTGATCGCGCTTTCACCGATGTCCCCCATCTGGCCCGCGAAACACACCAGCACCGACAGAACGATCAGCCAGCCACCGGTCTCGGTAGGCCCGGCAAAGACCACGCCGACGATCGCCGCGCCAATCCATCCCGCAATAGTGCCCGACCATGTTTTCTTGGGGCTCACCGCCAGCCAAAACTTGGGACCGCCCAGCATACGGCCCGCGAAATATCCCCCGATATCCGACACGATCACGATGGCGATCACCCAGAGTAGCCACACCACGCCACCGTCATTGCGCAACACTTCTATGATGTAACAGGCGAGCAAAATCGCCGCGACCCCAGTCAGGTAAAGACCCGAGTGCCGGGCAAAACGCCCCGCCCCCACGATTGCGGCCGCCCCCATCAACGGCAGCGCCACGATCCCCGGCAAGAACCAGACCAAAACCATGATCAACCCCGAGAGACAGCCAAGTGTGATGGCCATGCCACGCGCCGCCGGAGCCAGCATCCGCGCCAACTCCCATGTCATCACCCCGGCCAGAAGCCAGAGCCCCAACGCGAAAAGCCAGCCGCCAGCCCAGATTTCCCCCACAGCGACGAAGATCATGAGGGCCGCCGTGGTGACACGCGGCGAGAGATCGGACCACCTCGGTTCTCCGCTCATGCCTTCACCGCACCGAAACGGCGGTCACGCCGCGCGTAATCACGCACCAGACCCTCAAAGATGTCGGCGGTGAAATCGGGCCAGAGCGTGTCGATGAATTCATATTCCGCATAAGCCGACTGCCACAGCAGGAAGTTCGAGATACGCGCCTCACCGCTTGTGCGCACCACAAGGTCGGGATCGGGCAGCACGCGGGTGTCCAGATATCGGGTCAAGGTGCTTTCGTCGACATCCTCGGCGCTGAGGTCACCGCGTGCCACATCCTGCGCCATACGCTTGATGGCGCGCGCTACCTCGTCCCGGCTCCCGTAGTTGAGTGCGATGGTCAGGTGAACACGGGTATTCTCTTGGGTCAGAAGCTCAAGCTCGTCCATGAGCGCGATCAGCTTGGCATCAAGGCGCACACGGTCCCCGATGAAGCGCACTCTCACACCCTCGTCCCGAAGCGCGCGGGCCTCCTTGGTGATATAGCGGCGAAACAGGCTCATCAGCCCTGCCACCTCGGTCTGCGTGCGTTTCCAGTTCTCCGTGGAAAACGCGAAAACAGTGAGGTATTTCACCCCCAGATCGGGGCAGGTCTCGACGATTTCGCGAACCCGCTTGGCCCCCGCGTGATGGCCAAAAAGGCGCGGCCGTCCGCGTGATTGCGCCCAACGTCCATTGCCATCCATGATAATGGCCACATGTCGCGGCGCGCCCTCGCATCCGGTGGTTTTGTCACCCTCGGGCATCAGACCTGCATGATTTCCGCTTGTTTCGTTTCCAGCGCCTCATCGACCTTGGCAATATGCTCGTTGGTCATCTCCTGAACGGCATTTTCCCAGAACTTCTGATCATCCTCGGACATGCCCTCGTTCTTGGCCTTCTTGATCTGATCCATGCCGTCGCGACGGACATTGCGCACGGCCACGCGCGCATTTTCGGCATATTGCGAGGCGACCTTGGTCAATTCGCGGCGACGCTCCTCGTTCAACTCGGGAATGGGCAGCATGATGATCGTGCCGTTAAGCTGTGGGTTGATGCCCAGTCCGCTCTCACGGATGGCCTTTTCAACCTTGTTCACAAGACTCTTGTCCCAGACATTGACCGTGACCATCCGCGACTCGGGCACGTTGACGGTGCCCACTTGGTTGATCGGCGTTTTCTGGCCATAGGCATCGACCATCACCGGCTCAAGCATCGAGGCCGAGGCGCGCCCGGTGCGCAAGGACGCGAACTCGGTCGAAAGCGCCGAAAGCGCGCCCTCCATCCGGCGTTCGAGATCGTCTGTGTCGAGCATGAATTCGTCTGACATGATGGGCCTGTCTTGTGCTTGGTTCCGTTCAGGGCGGGTATAACGTCAATGCCGCCCCCTTGTATAGGCATAGCGGCACCCCCCAATCTGGACAACGAGGGATGCCGTGATACATAGTAAAAAATTCCAAAACCATGGCCGTCAGACATTGAAAACCATGGTCTCCAGACACTGAATGAACGTGCGGATCAATGAGAGACAGTGACAATACCGTTCCCGAGCGCCCCGAGGGTTTGCCCGAAACCGTCAGCGCACAGGCCCTGACACGCGCGCCCTTTTCCATCGTGCTGACCAACCCCGCGATGGACGACAACCCCATCGTCTATGTGAACCGGGCCTTCGAAGAGATGACAGGCTACAGCCGCGAGACGGCCATCGGGCGCAACTGCCGGTTTCTGCAAGGCAAAGATACCGAACAGGCGGCCCTGGACAAGCTTCGAACCGCCATCACCAACCACGAGGAAGCCGTGGTCACGCTGCGCAACTATCGCGCCGACGGCACGAGCTTTCTCAACCGGCTGATGGTCGCCCCATTGCGCGCCGAGGGCGATGCGCCACCCTATTTTCTGGGGGTGCAGACCGTCGTGGATGAACGTCGGCAGGAAGATGCACTGGAAATGCTGTATGAAATGCAGCACCGCGTCAAAAATCACCTGTCGATGATCGTTGCCATGATCCGCATGCAGGCGCGCGACGCCCATACCGACGCCGCCCACGAATTCGACACGCTGGCGCGCCGTGTCGAAACGCTGCAACTTCTCTACGAGGAACTGAACAGCACCGGATCGAACGCCAATGACGACAATCAGCCTGTCGCGCTAGGGGCTTACCTGACACGGGTGGCCAACGCCGTGGCCTATCTCGATGGCCGCTCGGGGGTGCGAGTCAATGTCGATGCCGATGCCGTGACCGTGCCCATGCAGGCCGCCACACAGGTCGGGCTGATCCTCTCCGAGGTCATGACCAACGCGATGCAGCATGCCTTCGACAACCGCAAAGCCGGCCTTGTCGAGGTCCGCATCAAGGAGTTGAGTGGCCACGCCTTGCGGCTTCAGATCGCCGATGACGGCAACGGTATTCCCAGGGGTGTCAATTGGCCTGACAACAGCACGCTCGGCGGGCGCATCGTCAAACAACTTGTGGACGGGCTTGGCGCGCATCTGTCGGTGGGCGACGGCGCTGCGGGCACCACGGTCATCATCGACATTCCGGCAGATAGCCTGCGCTGAGCGGTGGCTCAGTCGTGCACCTTGGTATAGGTGCCCTCCCCCGCAAGGATGCCCTTGAAGCCGCCCGGCTCATCCAGCGAAAACACGATTATCGGCAGATTGTTATCGCGCGCGAGCGCGATGGCGCTCGCGTCCATGACCTTGAGGTGCTTGGCCAGCACCTCGTCATAACTCACCGTATCAAACCGCGTGGCGTCGTCATGCTCCACCGGATCCTTGTCATAGACACCGTCCACCTTGGTGCCCTTGAAGATCGCCTCGCAGGCCATTTCGTTCGCCCGAAGCGTGGCGGCGGTGTCGGTGGTGAAATACGGGTTACCGGTGCCCGCGGCAAAGATGCAGACGCGCTTTTTCTCAAGGTGGCGCACCGCGCGGCGTCGGATATAGGGCTCGGCCACCTCGTCCATGCGGATGGCTGAAATCACCCGGCAGAAAACGCCCAGCTTCTCCAGCGCCGATTGCATCGCCAGCGCGTTCATCACCGTGGCGAGCATGCCCATGTAATCGGCGGTGGTCCGCTCCATTCCCTGCGCACTGCCCTGCAACCCGCGAAAGATGTTGCCGCCGCCGATCACCATGCAAATCTCGACGCCCATATCGTGTACCGATTTGACCTCTCGCGCGATCCGCTCGACAGTCGGAGGATTGAGCCCGTAATTCGCATCCCCCATCAGCGCCTCCCCGGAAATCTTCAGCATGACACGGCGGAAGGTCGTCTGGGAGGTATCGGCGGGCATCGGGCGCGCTCCTTTGTTGGGTCGTTGCCGCAGTAAATGTCCCAAACCCGTGGCGATTTCAATCACCGAATGCAGCCCGTCCACAGTTTTGCGCCGCGCCGTCTCGCCTCGTCCGGCGATCTGTCGTATGGGACGGGGCATGATCCGCCTCGACGATATAGACCGCACCACACCCGTGCTGATTGCAGGGCCCACCGCCAGCGGTAAATCCGCGCTCGCGCTCGACATCGCGGCGCGGGCGGGCGGTGTGATCGTCAACGCCGACAGCATGCAGGTCTACGAGAACTGGCGCATTCTCTCGGCCCGCCCCTCGGCCGATGATGAAAACGCCGCACCGCACGCCCTTTATGGCCATGTCCCCCGCTTTGCAGACTATTCCGCCGGACACTGGCTGCGCGACGTTCGCGGTTTGCTGACCGATGGGCCGCGCCCGATCATCGTGGGCGGGACCGGGCTCTATTTTCGCGCATTGACCGAAGGGCTGGTCTCTATTCCGCCGGTTCCACCGGATATTCGCGCGCGCGCGGACGCGATCCGCACCGCCGAAGGCCTTGGCCCACTGCTACACGAACTTGATGACGACACGCGCGGCATGATTGACACCCACAACCCGATGCGCGTTCAGCGCGCGTGGGAGGTGCTCATGGCCACAGGCCGCGGTCTGGCCGCATGGCAATGCGAAACCCCACTACCGCTTCTGCCTGTCGACGCCTGCACCGCCTTCGTGATGGACGCGCCCAAGGCATGGCTCACGCCCCGTATCGAAGCGCGTTTTGACGCGATGCTTGCCGCCGGCGCCCTTGATGAGGCGCGCGCCAACCTTGCCGGTTGGACCCCCACGCACCCCTCATCACGCGCCCATGGCGCGCCCGAACTCGTGGCCCATCTGCGCGGCAAAATGACACTCGAGGAGGCGCGCGACCGCGCCACCATCGTCACCCGGCAATACGCCAAGCGACAGCGCACATGGTTCCGGGCGCACATGCAAGATTGGACCTGGCTGCGCCTGCCATTCGATGAAAACGGGTCAAACCAGCCCTGAATCGCAGCGTTCCCGACATAAACGCACGTAGGCCCGCCGCCGGCCTGTCGGGTAATTTTCGCGCCTCGGGGATAGCGCGAAACGCTTCGGCGGCAGACCGCCGATCAGGCGAACCACCGCCTGCTTGATAAATTTCGATTTTTTCCGGGGTGACAGCACGCATTTCCCGTGTGAAGCTTGCACAAAACCGGCATTGTTGAGGCAGGTCGACATGACGCAAAAAGTCAGCATCCAAACCATCGCGCAATGGTCCCGTGGAACCGATTGGCGCCTTGGCTTGCCCCACACCGAAGAGGCGCACGCCCTGCTCTGGATCACCAAGGGACAGGCGCGCATTCTTCTTGACGGGGTTCAACGGGGTCTCGGTGTTCACAACGCCATCGTTATCCCCGCGGGAAGCGTCTTTGCCCTGTCCCCCGGCCCGCAATGTTTCGGTTGGGTCTCGCTCATAACGCCGCGCGGCCCGATCATGATGCCCGACCGCGCACAGGTGTTACGAATCCTCGATGTTCACAATCAGGCGGAATTGACCGGGCTGCTCGAAGCGATGCAGCGCGAAACCAATCAGGACCGACCGTTCGCAAACGAAGCCTTGGCCGCCCATGCCGCCTTGGTGACCGTCTGGCTACGCCGTGCGATGATCGCCGACCAGACCGAGACACGGCCTTCTGCGGCGCATCGGCTCGTGATGGCTTATAGCGCCCTCATCGAACGTGATTTCCGGCTACCCAAGGTGATGGCCGATTATGCCGCCGAACTCGGCGTCACGCCCACCCATCTCACCCGGGTCTGCCGCCAAGCGGCCGGCATGACAGCGGCCGACCTCCTGGTGCGCCGAACCCTGCACGCCGCGCGCGAGGCGCTTGAAGACGGAGATATTCCCGTGAGCCATGTCGCGGGGCTGCTGGGGTTCGGAAGTGCGGCCTATTTCTCTCGCTTCATGCAGCATCACACGGGCAAGACACCGACCGCACTGCGCAAGGCGGCCCAAGGCGCGGCAGCGCCAGTCTGACACATGCCAATGAGGGAAGATCAGCTTCCCCAGATCACCCGAACGTAATTCTGGGTTTCCTTGTAGGGGGGAACTCCGCCGTATTTCTTCACGGCCCCCGGCCCCGCGTTATACGCCGCCAAGGCAAGGCGCCACGACCCGAAGGCGCGGTATTGCTGAGCGAGATAACGCGCGCCACCATCGAGGTTCTGGGCCGGATCATGCGGATCGACACTGAGTTTGCGCGCCGTCATCGGCATGAGCTGTGCCAGTCCGATCGCGCCCTTGTGTGAAAGCGCCGTCGGCTTCCAGCCGGATTCCTGTTGAACAAGCCGCAGAAACAGATGCTCAGGCACGCCGTGCCGTGTCGCGGCGCTCTTGGCCATCACCAGGTATTGGCCCTTGTAAGCCCCGGAATAGACACCCGAAAATGATTTTCCGCTGCCCCATTTTGTCGGAGTGACGAATTTCTTGGGCTGAAGCCGCACCGACGCCTTGTATTGCGAGGCCGCGCGCGTATCGAGAACCTTTGTCTGAGTGCTGAACGTCTTCTTGCGCGATTTCGTCGACAGTATTTCTGCCGGTGCTTGCGTGGTCATCAAAAAGCACGCGACAAGCGAGATCGACAATACTCTGAACATGCGTGATTTGCCCCGTTGCCCAATTGGGCGAGACGATAAAAGGTTCCGCCGAAAATTTCCAGCCCCCCCATACTCGGTCGGCGCGAACCCGCATGCTTGCTAAAATTTTTCGCGCATTTTAGGCTTTCCTTAATTATTGCCCGGTGATGTAACCGGCGAAACTGCTTCAACGGATTCGGGAGATCACGGATGGCCGGCTCGGTTAACAAAGTCATACTCATCGGCAATCTGGGACGCGATCCCGAGGTCCGCACCTTTCAGAACGGCGGCAAGGTCTGCAACCTGCGCATCGCCACCTCCGAAAACTGGAAGGACCGCAACACCGGCGAACGGCGCGAACGCACGGAATGGCATTCCGTCGCGATCTTCTCCGAACCACTGGCCCGCGTGGCCGAGCAATATCTGCGCAAAGGCTCCAAGGTCTATATCGAGGGCCAGCTCGAGACGCGGAAATGGCAGGATCAGTCCGGTCAGGACCGCTATTCGACCGAAGTCGTCCTGCGTCCCTACCGAAGCGAGCTGACCATGCTTGACGGTCGTGGCGAAGGTGGCGGCGGCGGTAGCAGCTATGGCGGCCCAAGCGATAGCGGCCAAAGCGGCGGCGGATATGGCGGCGATTACGGCGGCGGCTCACAAGGCGGCTCCGGATCGGGTGGCGCCTCGGACATGGACGACGAAATCCCGTTCTGATCCACATCCATTAAGGCGGCCTTTACCTCCGGTGCCTCAAATGGCGCATGAGCTTTGATTGCCCGCCCTGCCCTGACATCGCCCTGCCTTTGCAACAGCATCCGCATTATGCGCGTGCCGTGGCACAGATGGGCGGGCGTTGCGCCGCCACCGACATCATATCGCCACAGGGGGGCGTCATGGGCACGGCGCAATGGGTGCTGCGCCGTATCGGGCCGCTTCGCGTGGCATGGCTCCCGCGCGGCCCGATCTGGGGGCCGGACACGCCGAGCGCCTTCAGGCGGCGTGCGCTGCGACGCCTCGTCGCCGGGATTCCGCCCCGAAGCCTCCGCCTTGTGACTTTCGAAACCCCCAATGACGCCACCGGACTGCGCCTCGCATCAGGGCACAGCATCGCCGAGCTTGATCTTACGGCCAAGACTGAGACACTGCGCGCCGCGATGCACGGCAAATGGCGCAACCGCCTCTGCCGCGCCGAACGGGCGGGCCTGTCGATCACTCACCGCCCGTTCGATCCCGGCTCCGACGCGCCCCTTCTCGCCCTTGAGATGTCACAGCGGCGCATCCAGCGGTATCGCGCCCTGCCCCCCGGCTTCACCCTCGCCTTCGCCCGCGCCACGCCCCGCGCCACACGTATCTTTGAACTCCGTGGCCATGGTGAGTGCACGGCCTACATGCTCTTTCTCCTGCACGGCAGCGCCGCCACTTATCACGTCGGCTGGACCGGGCCGGTGGGCCGCTCCGTCTCGGCCCACAATCTGTTGCTCTGGCGCGCGATGCTCTGGCTCCGCCACACGGGTATCACCCGGCTCGACCTCGGTCGGGTTGATACCTTGCGCGCGCCGGGCCTTGCCCGATTCAAGCTGGGGTCCGGCGCGCGGATACGGCTCATCGGTCCCACATGTCTGTTGATCTGAGCGCGCGCACCCCTTTTGCCTCTGGCCTTTCTCCGCAACCACGTATAGGGCCGCGGGCAACCCTAAAATGAGAGGCCCCCCGCATGGATCTGCGCAACATCGCGATCATCGCCCACGTCGACCACGGCAAGACGACGCTCGTGGACGAACTGCTCAAGCAATCCGGCGCGTTTCGCGCCAATCAAGCCGTGGACGAACGGGCCATGGACAGCAACGATCTTGAGCGTGAGCGCGGCATCACCATCTTTGCCAAGCCCACCTCGCTTGAATGGCGAGGCACGCGGATCAACATTGTCGACACCCCCGGTCACGCCGATTTCGGCGGCGAGGTCGAGCGTATTCTCTCAATGGTCGATGGGGTCGTCCTGCTGGTGGATGCCGCCGAAGGCCCGATGCCGCAGACCAAGTTCGTGACCTCCAAGGCGCTCGCTCTCGGGCTGCGCCCCATCGTCGTGCTCAACAAGGTCGACAAACCCGACGCCGAGCCCGACCGCGCCCTTGATGAATGTTTCGATCTTTTTGCGAACCTCGGCGCCGACGATGACCAGCTCGACTTTCCGCACATGTATGCAAGCGGCCGGTCGGGTTGGGCCGATCACGATCTCGACGGCCCGCGCAAGGATCTGGTCGCGCTCTTCGACCTGATCGTCAACCACGTCCCCGCGCCGCGCCAGATCAAGCATCAGGACGAGGATTTTCGCATGCGCGCGACGACTCTCGGCGCCGATCCCTTTGTCGGTCGTCAGCTTACCGGTCGCGTCGAAAGCGGCAAGCTCAAGGTTGGCGCGACGGTTCAGGCCCTGAGCCGCCTTGGTCAGAAGATAGAACAGTTCCGCGTGACCCGCATTCAGGCGTTCCGCGGCCTTCAGACGCAGGATATCGACGAGGCCGCCGCAGGCGACATCGTGACCCTTGCCGGCATGTCCAAGGCCACGGTCGCCGATACGATCTGCGCGCTGGCTGTGGACGAACCCCTCTCGGCTCAGCCGATTGATCCACCGACAATCTCTGTCACGTTCGGCATCAACGACAGCCCGCTTGCCGGTCGCGACGGCAAGAAGGTCCAAAGCCGCGTCATCCGTGAACGCCTCATGAAAGAGGCCGAATCGAACGTCGCCATCCGCGTCACCGACACACCCGGCGGCGAAGCCTTCGACGTGGCGGGGCGCGGCGAACTTCAGATGGGCGTCCTGATCGAGAACATGCGCCGCGAAGGGTTTGAGCTGTCGATCTCGCGCCCCCGCGTTCTGATGCGCGAAGGCGAGAGCGGCGAAACGCTCGAACCTATCGAAGAAGTGACGATCGATGTCGATGACGGCTATGCCGGTGCGGTGATCGAAAAGGTCACTGGTGCGCGCAAGGGCGAAATGACCGAGATGAAGCCCGCCGGCGCAGGCAAGACGCGGATCATCGCGCATGTGCCCTCGCGCGGGCTGATCGGCTATCACGGCGAATTCCTGACCGACACGCGCGGCACTGGCGTGCTCAACCGCGTCTTCCATGGCTGGGCGCCCCACAAAGGGCCGATTCCGGGCCGCCGCGCCGGCGTGCTCATTTCCATGGAGAACGGTGAAACAGTGTCCTACGCGCTGTGGAACCTCGAAGATCGGGGGCGCATGTTCGTGGGACCACAGGAAAAGGTTTATGTCGGGATGATCATCGGCGAACACAGCCGCGAAAACGATCTCGAGGTGAACCCGCTCAAGGGCAAGAAACTGACCAACGTGCGCGCCTCAGGCACCGATGAGGCCGTGCGCCTCACCCCGCACATCCAGTCCAGCCTCGAAGAGGCCATCGCCTATATCAACGATGATGAGCTGCTGGAGGTGACACCCACTGCGCTGCGTCTGCGCAAGCGGCATCTCGATCCGCACGAACGCAAGCGCGCGTCCAAATCCGGCTGATCCGGTTCCGCGCCTCTCTCAGGGCGGGGTCTCGATGGTGCCCAGCACCTCAAGGTTCCGCCCCTCCGAGAGCCGCATCACGACGATCTCACCCGACCGCGCGAACCGCCCGGTAAGGGCGCTGATATTGACCTGATGAGTGACCAACAGATGTCGCGCACCGTCCGGCGCTTGGGCGAGCGCGCCGAGAACCGCCTGCCGCTGGGCCTCGGCGTCGCCGCGTCCGGCGAAATGGGAATTGAGCGGTGCGACCTCCGTCACCTCCCCCATCCCGACAAGACGCGCAGTCTCAAGGCAGCGGCACCATTGACTTGACCAGACCGCGTCAAACGCGATCCCGGCCTGTCGCATCGCCGCCCCGATCCGGCGCGCCTGATCCCGGCCCGCCCCGTTCAGCGTCCGCTGCGTCGTACAATCGCCAAGGGTGAAGGACGCCGGATCACCCGTTCCCGGCGCCAACGCGTGCCGCATGAGCGCCACGGCCCCCGGGCGCTTGAGAAGTGACCAATCCTGCGCCGTGGACGCAACCGGCGCCACCAAAAGCACGAGTATAAGAATTAAAAAGCGCTGCATAATCCTGTTCTAGAGCTCACGATCTCCGGGTCCAGCCCAAGGTCAGGCATCATGCGCCCAAAGCACAAGACCCCGGTGACCATTGCGGGCCGCCGGGGTCGAGATGTCATGCTTAGCGTTGTTCAGTTGCAGACGATCTCGCGCATCACAACATGCGCGGGCTCGAGCAATTTCTTGTCCTCACGATACACGGCCGGGTATTCGACAAGTTCGACCCGCCCGTTGCGGCGCACGTAATAGCGCTTGGGCTTCTCGATCAACACCTTGGATACCTCGTATTTCGCGGGCACCTTGACCTCTTTGAAACACGCGATAAGACGTTCACGCTGTTTTTCTTCCGCGGCTTCTGCGGCCGTGCCGGCCATAAGGAGCGCGGCAATCAATAAAGCGTATCGCGAAAAACCTGACCCACAGATTTTCGCGAAACGCGGCGCGACATTCGGGCCTTGCACGCGTTTCGCCTGTCGCTGATGTCTCAGGTCAGAGGCGAAACGCTTTAGTCCTTTCGACACATGCATTCTGCTCTCCTCCATGCTTATGTCCAGCACGCAAGGTGGCACGCGAATGGGGCATCTTTGGGAAAGTGGTGTGGTGGTTAATAGGCAAAATTGACCCCACCCAAAATAAAAGGGTGGCCCCAGGACCACCCTTTTTCTTTCCGCATCCGGCGTGCAGGTCAGGCGAAAATGCTCGCGCGGCCCCCGTCCGGGTGCACCGCCATCAGTTGCACGGCGCCTTGCGCAGAACATAGTGGCCCGGCTTGCTCATGGTCCGCTTTTCCATGTAGATCGGCGGATAATACATTTTCACCATCTGGCCGTCCTTGTGTTCCCACTTCTTCTTCGCGGGATACTCAAGGTATTTTTCCGTGCTGTACGTGGCCGGCACCCAGTGCTTGTCATAGCACGCAACTTTTTGACCTTCCCACGCCAAAGCAGGCGCAACAAACGCAGCCGACGCAACAATTGCACCCATCAAAATACTTTTCATGTTTCTTCTCCATGTTGAATTAACGCCATCAATGTTAAACAACCGCCCCCTTTCGCGGCGATAGCTATCGAATGCTATCAGAGCGGCGCGCGTCCCAAATACGGAAAATTTTAAGAAAATCGGCAAAACTGTGGCACAGCGGCCATAGTTTGAGGTGGCGAACGGTAAGTCTTTGATTTGCAACTGTTTCACGAGACGAAACAATCTCACCCAAACCGGGTTTGATCGTGATCATTCGAAACAGTAAGTCCGTCCTTCTAATTCGCGGATGCAGCGTTCAAGCCTCGGATCGCGGATCGGCGGGGCCGCGCCGAAACGCGGCGCCCCATGGCGGAAACCCGCTCTATTCGCTTGTCTCAACGATCAGCAATTCCCGCTCCGAGGCAGTGCGCGCATGGCTCAGAGCCTCCTGATATTCGGGCGAATGATAGCAGTTTTCCGCCGCCTCGACCGAGGGAAACCGCGCCACCACGTTCCGCGCGCGCTCTTTACCTTCCAATTGCACGAAACGCCCGCCCCGCGCGATGAACTCGCCGCCATGCTTGGCAATCGCCGGACCGGCAAGCTCGGCATATTTGCCATAGGCGTCGGGGTCGGTCACGGTCACATGGGCTATCCAAAGTGCAGGCATATCACGCTCCTTCAATCAGTTTTTCGACATTCTTGATGGCCGCCTCGGCCCCGGTGACATCCGCACCGCCGCCCTGCGCCATGTCGGGCCGGCCACCGCCACCCTTGCCGCCAAGCGCGGGCACAGCGGCGCGCACCATATCCACCGCCGAAACGCGGCCCGTCAGATCCTCGGTCACCCCTGCGGCCACGGCGGCCTTGCCACCCGTATCGGCAATAAGCAGAACCACACCAGAGCCCAGCCGAGACTTGTGTTCGTCGATGAGCGCAGGCAAATCCTTGCCCGACACACCCGTCAGAACCTGCGCAAGAAAAGCCACCCCGGCCACGTCGCGCGCCTCGGGGCCACCGCCCTGCCCGGCCCCGCCGGACATGGCCAACTCCCGCCGCAACTGCGCGATCTCATTGCCAAGCGCCTTGCGCTCCTCCAGAAGCCCGCGGACCCGGCTCAGCACATCATCCGGCTGCGTCTTAAGTTCAAGCGCGAGCGCCCCGACGCGATGATCCTGTCCACTCAGATAGCGGAAGGCATCGGCGCCGGTCAGGGCTTCGATCCGGCGCACTCCGGCGCTCGACGCGGCATCGCCCAGCATGACAAACAGGCCGATATCGCCGGTTTGGCGCACATGTGTGCCGCCACAAAGCTCGATCGAATAGGTGTGCCCGTCCTGACCCTTGCCCGACGTGTCATCGCGGCCCATCGACACCACCCGCACCTCATCGCCGTATTTCTCACCGAAAAGCGCCTGAGCCCCAAGATCGCGCGCCTCATCGGGTGTCATGATCCGGGTTTCGACCGGCGCGTTCTGGCGGATATAGGCGTTCACCTCTTCCTCTACGCGCGACACCTCGTCCGGGCTCAGCGGCTTGGTATGGCTGAAGTCAAAGCGCAACCGGTCCTGCGCGTTGAGCGATCCGCGCTGCGCCACATGATCGCCCAGAACATTGCGCAGCGCTTCGTGCAGAAGATGCGTCGCCGAGTGGTTCGCGCGAATGGCGGTCCGACGGGCATGATCCACCTCGAGTTGCGCCGCCTCACCGCGAACGATCTCGCCCTCGGTCACTTCCGCGAAGTGGATGAAAACCCCCGCAACCTTGCGTGTATCCGTGATCCGCGCGGCCCCCGAGGCCGTGCGTAGCGTGCCGCTGTCGCCGACTTGACCACCCGCCTCGGCATAGAACGGCGTCTGGTTAAGGACGATCTGAACCTGCGCGCCCGCCTTGGCGCTGCCGACCTCGCCGGCCTCCTGCACCACCGCGGTGATCTGACCCTCGGCCGTTTCGGTGTCATACCCCAGGAAATCCGTCGCGCCATGCGCGTCCGCGATATCGAACCACACCCCCGCGTCCGCCGCCTCGCCAGAGCCGGACCATGCCGCGCGGGCCTTGGCCTTCTGCTCGGCCATCGCGGCGTCAAAGCCTGCGACCTCGACCTCGCGGCCTTTCTCGCGGAGCGCGTCCTGCGTCAGGTCGAGCGGAAATCCGTAGGTATCATACAGCTTGAACGCCGTCTCACCCGGGAGCGCCACGTCCTTTGGCAACTCGCCAAGTTCCTCATCCAGAAGCCTGAGACCGCGTTCCAGGGTCTGCTTGAACCGCGTTTCCTCAAGCTTGAGCGTCTCCTCAACAAGGCTCTGGGCGCGACCAAGTTCGGGGAAAGCTTGCCCCATCTGCGCGACAAGCGCGGGCACCAACCGGTGCATGACCGGGTCTTTCGCGCCCAGAAGATGCGCGTGCCGCATCGCGCGGCGCATGATCCGGCGCAACACATATCCCCGCCCCTCGTTCGAGGGCATGACCCCGTCCGCGATCAAAAACGAGGTCGAACGCAGGTGGTCCGCGATCACCCGGTGATGCACATTGCCGGGTCCGTCCGGATCGGCGCTGGTCGCGTTTGCGCTGGCCTCGATCAGGTTGCGCATCAGGTCGGTGTCGTAATTGTCGTGCTTGCCCTGCAACAGCGCGCCGATCCGCTCAAGCCCCATGCCCGTGTCGATCGACTGCATCTCCAGATCGCATTGCGTGCCGTCCTCGAACCGTTCATTCTGCATGAAGACGAGGTTCCAGATTTCGATAAACCGGTCGCCATCCTCCTCGGGGCTGCCCGGTGGCCCGCCCCATATCTCGGGACCATGATCATAGAATATCTCGGTGCAAGGTCCGCAAGGCCCGGTCGCACCCATCGACCAGAAATTGTCATCCGTGGCGATGCGGATAATCCTGTCATCACTCAGCCCGGCATATTTCTTCCAGATATTCGCCGCTTCGTCGTCTGTGTGATAGATCGTCACCAAAAGCTTGTCGGGATCGAGACCGAATTCCTTGGTCAGCAAGTCCCAAGCATAGGGAATGGCCTGCTCCTTGAAATAGTCGCCAAAACTGAAATTGCCGAGCATTTCAAAGAAGGTGTGGTGCCTCGCGGTATAGCCCACATTATCCAGATCGTTGTGCTTGCCGCCTGCGCGCACGCATTTCTGGCTCGTGGCCGCACGGCTGTAGGACCGTTGTTCGATCCCGGTAAAAAGGTTCTTGAACTGCACCATGCCCGAATTGGTGAACATCAGCGTCGGGTCGTTGCGCGGCACAAGCGGCGAACTTTCGACAACCGCATGATCGTTGCGCTCAAAAAAGGACAGGAAGGTGGACCGGATTTCGTTCAGCGTCGGCATGGCTATCTCTCTTGGCGGTCAGCGGCATTTGGCGTTGTGTCGATGTAGCTGTCTGCCTTGGCACTGTCCACCGCAAGAAAAGGCCCGCACCCTTCTGAAGGGTACGGGCCCGGTCAAACCGTCGCCTGCGTCGGGATCAGGCCTCGAGGATATCGTCGCCCTCGGCCTTGGCCTCGGTCTGCGGCATGTCGAAATCAAGGCCATGCGCGGCGCGAATCTTGTCTTCGATCTCGAACGAAATTCTGTCGTTTTCCTTCAGGAAGGTCTTGGCGTTTTCCCGCCCCTGCCCGATACGCTCATCGCCATAGCTGAACCAGCTGCCGGATTTCTCCACCACGCCCGCCTTGACGCCCAGATCGAGCAGCTCACCCATCTTCGAGATGCCTTCGCCATACATGATGTCGAATTCTACCTGCTTGAAGGGGGGGGCGACCTTGTTCTTGACGACCTTCACGCGCGTCGCGTTGCCGACAACCTCATCGCGGTCTTTGAGCGCGCCGATGCGGCGAATGTCGAGTCGGACGGAGCTGTAGAATTTGAGCGCGTTACCACCCGTCGTGGTTTCGGGGCTGCCGAACATGACGCCAATCTTCATACGAATCTGGTTGATGAAGACCACCGTGCATTTCGACCGGCTGATCGAGCCGGTAAGCTTTCGCATCGCCTGGCTCATCAGCCGGGCCTGCACGCCCACATTGCTGTCGCCCATATCGCCTTCAAGCTCGGATTTGGGCGTGAGCGCCGCAACCGAATCGACGACCACCATGCTCACCGCGCCCGACCGCACCAGCGTATCGACGATCTCGAGCGCCTGTTCGCCCGTATCGGGCTGCGAGATCAGAAGCTCTTCCAAATCGACGCCGAGTTTCTTGGCATAGGTCGGATCGAGCGCGTGCTCGGCATCCACAAAAGCGCAGACGCCGCCTTTTTTCTGTTCTTCAGCCACGCAATGAAGCGTGAGCGTGGTCTTGCCCGAGCTTTCGGGGCCATAAACTTCGATGATGCGACCCTTGGGGAGGCCGCCGATGCCCAGAGCGATATCAAGGCCCAGTGACCCCGTCGAAGTGGATTCGATCTCCTGCACCGGGTTGTCGGCCCCGAGCTTCATGATCGATCCCTTGCCGAACTGGCGTTCGATCTGCGCCAGCGCGCTGTCGAGGGCTTTCTGCTTGTCGGGATTACGTTTGCTGTCCATGGAAAGTAGATCTGCCGTTGCCATTTCTTTGACTTCCTTATTCCACACCCTGTTCCGGGCGGCAATCAATGCTTCGTTCGCTTATTGTTCTCAAAATGTATGTAGACAAAAGCAGAACATTTCAAGAGATTTGTTTGTATGCCCAGAGTTTCGTAAGAGGGTTAAGAAGTCGTTTAGGAGTGCCCGGCGGCGTGCAAAAAAGGGGAGAGTCCCGGCCGATGTTGGTGTTTTCCAAGCAAAAACTCGTGCTGCTGTCGGTGCCAAAGACCGGCACGACCGCCTTTCAGGCGGCGCTTGCGCCGCATGCGTCCATGGTGATCACCGATCCCCCCGAGCTCAAGCACGCGCCTGTTTTCCGCTACAACCGGTTTTTCCGCCCCGCCCTCGAGAAATTCGTGGGCGTGCCGCTCGATGTCGTCGCGGTGATGCGCGAGCCCATAAGCTGGCTTGGAAGCTGGTATCGCTACCGGCAGCGCCCGGCCATGGCCGGACATGCGAATGCGACCTGCGACATGAGCTTTGATAGCTTCGTTGAGGGCTACATAAAGGGCAAAAGACCCGGCTTCGCCAATGTGGGATCCCAGGCCAAGTTCATGGAGCCGCAAAAGAACGGCACGGCGGTCACGCATCTCTTCCGGTATGAGGATCAAGAGCATCTGCGAGAATTTCTATCGGCGCGACTCGGGGTGACGTTCGATACAGCCGTTCTCAACGTGTCGCCGCGCGCTGAACTGCATCTCGCACCCGAGATCGAAACCCGCCTGCGGCGCAAATGCGCGGCGGAGTTTGCCCTTTATGACAGTATCGGCCCCGGCGGCGCCTATACCCCGCCCGAAATCGGGTCGGTCGGCTAAGGCGTTTTGCCTTTGTCCTGAGACATCAGCGAAAGGCGAAACGCGGGCTACGCCTGACTGTCGCGCTTCGTTTCGCGAACATCCCCGGGTCAGGGTTTTCGCGAAACGCTTTGGAATACTCCCAAGACGTGACCCCGGCTTGCGCATCCCGAGACTCGGGAAAGACAGCGCAGCGCGCGCAAATGTCCGAGGCGGTGACAGGTGCTAGGGGCCTGGCGCGCCGACGCGGTCTTTTTGAACACCTTCAATAGCCATCTGTCGATGCACCACATCCGTCAGATCGGTCAGCGAAAAGGGCTTCGACAAAAAGACCGAGTGCGGGATCTTTGCTTGCGCATCCGCGAAATCATCTTCGGCATAGCCCGACATGAAGACAGTGCGCACCTCGGGCCGGGCCTTCAGGGCCTGCCGCACCCATGTCGGACCATCCTCTCCGGGCATCACCACGTCGGTCACGAACACATCAAAGACCAGCGTCTCATCTCGTAAAATATCGAGTGCATCCTCTGCCGATTCCGCCTCCACCACGGTAAACCCGCGCATCTGCAACGCCCGCGAGGCGAAGGCCCGCACCGGTGCCTCATCCTCGACAAGGAGCACGACACCCTCGGCGGGGGTCTCGGGGGATGTCGCTTTCGCCTCGTGGGCGATCTTGGTCACCGCGTCGCGATCAAACGCCGGAAAGAGCAGGAAAAAGGTGGTGCCCACCCCGGTCTCGCTATCGGCGAAGATGAAGCCGCCGGTTTGTTTCACGATGCCGTAAGCGGTCGACAGACCAAGGCCCGTCCCCTCGCCCACGCGCTTGGTGGTGAAGAACGGCTCGAACACCTTGCGCAGGTTTTCGGGGGCAATACCGGTGCCGTCATCCTCGACCGATACCTTGACATAACGCCCCGGCGCCACCGTGGCGCGATCTCGGACCAACGGCGTTTCGAGTGTCAGGTTTTCGGTCCGGATAAGCACCGACCCGCCGCCCGGGACCGCATCACGGGCGTTCACCACGAGGTTCATGAGCACCTGTTCGAGTTGCCGCTTATCGGCCCGGATCGACCAAAGCTCGCTCTCATGAGAGAGCGACATCTCGACCTTTTCACCCACCAGCCGGTTGAGCAGATGGGTCAGGTCCGCCAATGCGTCACGCAAATCCATGATCTCGGGCCGCAGGGTCTGTTTGCGTGAATAGGCCAAAAGCTGACTGACCAGGGCCCCTGCCCGGTTCGCGTTCTGACTGATCTGGAGCAGGTCGCCATGATCCGGATCGCCCTGATCATGACGCAAAAGCAGAAGATCGCAATGCCCCGAGATCGCGGTGAGCAGGTTGTTGAAATCATGCGCAACACCGCCAGCCAATTGTCCGATGGCCTGCATTTTCTGGCTTTGCACGAACTGCGCTTCGAGGGATTTAAGCTCGGTGGCGTCATGCAGCACGGCGATGAGGATCGTGTCATTGCCCTCGCGCGCCCGGTTCAGCATCACCTGCGCAAAGGTTTCTCCATCGTCGCGCTTGACCCGAAGAAACTCGGAATGCACGGTGCCGCGCCCCTCCGCCGCATCGCTGATCCAGTCGCTGACCGGGCGGCCCAACCCTTCGAGGAGATCCGAAAGCGGCCGCCCCACGCAATCCTCATTGCCCAGCAATTCACGCGCCGGCCGGTTCGAAAGCATCACCTCACCCGCGGCCGACAGCTTGAGCAACGGCACCGGCAGTTCGTCGAGAAAGTCCCAACCATCGGGCTGGCGTTCGGTGGCGGACAAACCGGGAAGCAGGAAAATCTCGCGCCGCCCTGCCGTGCCCTCAAGTTCGGCCACGAGACAGCCGACACGTCCATCACGGGTGTTCACGTCGTTGACGGCCCCCGACCGGATCGGAAGGTCCGGGCAAATACGCTCAAGCGAGCGCACCCGCTCTCCCACGAGGTCGCGCGCGGCTTCGTTCATGAAGAGCACGGCATCGTTGCGCCCGACCGTGATCATCGGGAGCGGCATCGGATCACCGCGGCGTGGCACGCTCTGGGCCGCGCGTTCGATCCGCCACAGGCAGACCCCCGCGCCCACACGCTGTGCGCCGAACCGGATATGGCCTTCACGGGTCACGACATCCTCTTGCGCCGCCCCCGCACGCGCCGCCCGGTTTTCAAGCCGCAAGAGCAGTGTTCCGGGATTGGCCAATCGCGACTGCAGGAGAGTCGCGAGCGTGTCTGCCGTGCTGCCCGCAAAATCCCGGCGCGCGGCGGCGTTGCGGCAAAGGATCCGTCCCTCGGCGTCGGTCAGAACGCAAGGCGCGGGATCATGCTCGCTCAGCGTGGCGGCAGCGTCGACAAGCCGCCGATGCGCCCGGCGCGCCGAAAGCCGCATCAGCCCATATCCCAAAGCAACCGCCGCCAGAAGCCCCGACACCCCGGCCAGCGTCATGCGCGCATAAGTTTCGGAGGCAAGCGCCGCCGCCAGCCCAAAGATGAGCGCCGCGAGAAGCACAAGCCCGGCCCTTGGCCGCATATGCGCAACGGCACGTTTCAACGGGGCATTCGGTTCTGTCGAGATTGCCAAGACGACGCACCACTTTTCCGATTCGATTGCGCTACAATTCGGCAAGAAACCTTAAAGTGCGCTTAACTCAGGCGGAAAAACCCGCCCAAGATGTGCCGGAACTCTAGCGATCGCGCCTTAATTGCGCCAGAAAAAACCCGTCCCCCGCGTCCGAGACCGGCCAGCGTGTGCTCTCGGTCATTCGCCAGTCCGGGTGTCGCGTCATGAATTCAGCGACGCGCGCCTCGTTTTCCTCACGCAGGACAGAACAGGTCATATAGGCGAGCAGCCCACCCGGCGCGACACACCCCGCCGCCTGATCGAGGATACCGTCCTGCGTGCGCAAAAGTGCGCCAAGATCCGCCTCGGTCAACCGCCATTTGGCATCAGGCGTGCGGCGCCACGTGCCGCTCCCCGAACAGGGCACATCGCACACCACCAGATCGAAAGGCCCGGCGGCCACGGCCTCGTCCAGACCGGCGAGCGTTATCTGCGCCCCGGCCCGCGCCGCCCGCGCAGGAAGGTCGGCCATGCGCCGTGGCATCGCGTCATGCGCCACGATCTGCGCCGCGCTGCGCGCCGCAAGCGCCAGCGACTTGCCGCCACCCCCGGCACAGAAATCCAGCACCCGCGCCACGCCCGACAGGTCGAGCCGGGACATGGCGGCTTGGCTCGAGCCGTCCTGCAACTCAACGCGCCCGTCCGCGTAGGGGTGCGAAAGTTTCACACGCCGCGCCCCGGCTGTGACCCGAAGTGCGGTTTCGGCGATATCGCAGGGATGTGCCTCGATGCCGTCCCGCGCCAGCGCACCAATCGCCGCGTCCCGTCCGCCCTTGCGCGCGTTGACGCGCAGCATGACCGGCGCACGCTCTCGCAGGGCGCGTGCGGTCCGGGCAAAGTCTTCAGCCAACGCGTCCTGAAACCTCGGCACGATCCATGCCGGAAGGTCGTATGGTTCGGTCTCATTCCCGGCCGCGCGCTCTGCCGGGTTCAGCGGTGCGGGGGCATGCCCCTGGCCTGTGAAAATCTCATCGGGATCAACGCCTTGCTGTCGCAGCAGGCCCAGCATGAGCGCGCGGCCACTGCACCCGCCGCCACGCGCGCCACACGACGCCCGGCGGCGGAGCACGTCATAGACGTGATCGCGCACCGCCGCGCGATCCTTTGATCCCGCAAAGCGTGACCGGCGCGCCCATTGGGTCAGCGCCTTCTCGGCAGGCTCACCGGCAAGAATCGCGTCAAGGATCTCCGCCCCTGCCTGAACCCGCGCCGCCGGTGTCATCAGCCGATCCGGTAGTTCGGGCTCTCGCGGGTGATCTGCACGTCGTGCACGTGGCTTTCGCGCAGTCCCGCCCCAGTGATCTTCACAAAGGTGCAGTCGCGGCGCATTTCCTCGACCGTGGCACAGCCGGTATAGCCCATCGCGGCCCGAAGCCCGCCGACAAGCTGATGCACCACCGCGCCTGCGGCCCCCTTGTAGGGCACCTGACCTTCTATTCCCTCGGGCACCAGCTTGTCGCTGGCCGCATCCTTCTGAAAATACCGGTCTGCCGAGCCGCGCGCCATGGCCGCAAGCGACCCCATGCCGCGATAGGCCTTGAACGACCGGCCCTGATACAAGATCACCTCGCCGGGGCTCTCATCGGTGCCCGCGATCAGGCTTCCGACCATGGCACAGGAGGCACCGGCCGCGATCGCCTTGGCGAAATCGCCCGAAAACTTGATCCCACCATCCGCGATCACCGGGATATCGCCTGCGGCGGCGGCACAATCCATGACCGCGGTCATCTGTGGCATGCCGACACCGGCCACCATCCGGGTCGTGCAGATCGATCCCGGCCCGATCCCCACCTTGACCGCATCGGCGCCCGCGTCGATCAATGCGCGTGTCGCCTCGGCGGTGGCCACGTTGCCGGCCACGACCTGAACGTCACTCGACAGCGCCTTCACGCGCCGGACCGCTTCGGCCACGCCCTCGGAATGGCCATGCGCGGTGTCGACCACCACCATGTCAACGCCCGAATCCACCAACGCCTCGCTGCGCTCAAAGCCCGCGTCACCCACGGTCGTGGCGGCGGCCACCCGCAGGCGCCCAAGGTCGTCCTTGCAGGCGGTCGGGTTGAGCACGGCCTGCTCGGTGTCCTTGAGCGTCAGAAGACCGGTCAACTTGCCCCCGCCATCCGTCACCAAAAGCTTCTCGATGCGCCGCGCCTTCATCAGGCTGATCGCCTCCTGCCGGTCGGCGGGCTCGCGCAGGATGGCAAGGTCATCCGTCGTCATCATCACCTTGACAGGCGTGTCGTCATGCTCGGCAAAGCGCATGTCACGGTTGGTGACGATACCCACGACGCGCCGGCTTTCATCGACCACCGGGAAGCCCGAAAAGCCATACCGTTCAGTCAGTTCGCGCGCATCCTTGAGCGTCTGATCCGGCGTAAGGGTGATGGGGTTGTAAACGATGCCGCTCTCGAACCGCTTCACGCGGCGCACTTCCTGTGCCTGCTGCGCGATGTCGAGGTTGCGGTGAACGACGCCCATGCCACCGGCCTGCGCCATGCAGATCGCCATGCGCGATTCGGTCACCGTGTCCATGGCCGAACTCAGAAGCGGAATGTTGAGGGCGATGGACCGGGTCACATGCGTGCGCGTGTCCGCCGTGCTGGGCAGGACGCTGGACGCCGCGGGAACAAGCAGAACATCATCGAAGGTCAGGGCCTCACGAATCTCCATTGGGGGTCTCCATGGATGGGGTCGTTTGGCGCTTCCCTATTGCATGGGCTGGCGCGAATGAAAAGGGAATAAGCTGCGGGGCGCATCCAATTGCCGCACATCGCCCCGCACGAACCCGGCCCGCGGTGGAAAAGCGTTGCCACACCACCGCGCCGCGCCCTATCTTGCTCAGGCTGTTTCCGACACAAGGACGTTCGCCATGCGCAATCTCGCCCTCTTTGCGGCCCTTGTCTTTGCCGCGGCACCGCTTTTTGCGCAATCGGCCCACCGGACACCCGAGGCGTCTTATGGCGCCGCCTCCCCCGCCCCCGAAACTGACGAAGACTGTCTGCGCAAGGTTGGGGCGGTCTCGATCCGTGGGCACCCACCGCTAATTAACAACCTGAGCTTGCGTCGAGGGGCGTGAGCGCCTAAAGCGTTTCGGGAAAACCCCGGGGCACAGATTTCCGCGAAACGCACCGCGCCACCCGACCGGCGCACGTGTTTTAACCTTGTTTGGTGCCTCAAGTTCATGTCGAAACACTTTGGCGACTAAGGCACCGCACAACACAGGAGGGGCAGACCATGGCGTCTATCAAGAAATGGCTCGACCGCCGTCGCCACCCGTGGAAAGGCGTCTTTTACGACGCTTACAAACAGTGGAAGGCCGAGAACGGGCCCACCCGCCTCTATGATTACAACGGGCTGCCCCAACATGCGACAGCCTTTGATTTTGGCGGGTTCGAAGGCGCTTGGACCGACATGATCCTCGCCGCACAGCCCACCGCCCAAGTGCATGTGTTCGAGCCGCACCCGGACTTTGCCGCCCAACTGCGCGACAAATTCACAGGCAACAACGACGTGCATATCCACGCCTTTGCCCTTGGCCGCACGAACGGCACGCTCTCTCTCTCCGACACTGGCGACGCGTCGTCCGCGGTGGCCAGCCATGACAAAAGCTTTGATGCGGACGTCATTGCCGTCAAAGATTTTTTCTCAGATCACGACATACCCAAGATCGACCTCGTCAAGATCAATATCGAAGGCGGTGAATACGATCTGTTGCCGGCCCTCATCGACACCGGGGTGATCGAGCGCATCACGCGGCTTCAGGTGCAGTTCCACCTCTTCGACCCCGCGTTTGTCGAAGCCCGCGATGGTATCCGCGAACGACTGTCAGACACCCATGACTGTGTCTGGTGCTATCCCTTCGTCTGGGAGGAATGGCGCCGGCGCGCGGAATAAAGCGGTCTGCCGCTCGCTGATGTCTCAGGCCAAAGGCGAAACGCTTGAAAATCTGCGCAAAGCCAAGGCACCTGTTTGGCCCAAAAGAAAAACGGGGGGCACATAGGCCCCCCGATCAAGTTTCGCCACTCAGGCTCACTCTTTGATACCGCCCGGTTTTTGCCTGCGGCCTGAGTGTCGTCCAAGGCGAGCGCACCCGCCTTGGTGAGCGCGGGCGTCGGAGCGGCTGCACGTGCCCCTCGCCCGGCTCGGTCCCGGTTCAGCTACACCCACTCGTTCCGCCGCAGGTGTTGCACTTCATGCAGGTGCCGTTGCGCACCAGCGTGTAGTTGCCGCAATCGCCACAGGCCTCACCCTCATAGCCCTGCATGCGGGCCTTGGTGCGCGCGTCCATCGCGACCGCCGTGGTCGAGGTGGTCATCGACATGGCCTGAGTGGTCGTGCCGCCCGTTTCGGGTACCAGCGTCTGAAGCGTGTTGACCGGATCGGCCGCCCCGTTCAGTGCGGTGGCCCCCATCGACTGCCCGCCGTTGAACACCACGAGTTCCTGCGGAAGACGCTTGCGCAGATAGCCTGTCGAGCTGATCTGCTTGAGCACTTCGAGCGACCGGTTCGCGGCGTCCTCGCTCATCTCGCTGATGTTGCGCACGCCTTCTTCCTCACCGCGGCCCAGATCGTCAAAGGCGGCGCCTTCGGGTTTCACATGAGCAAGGTCGGTCCGGTCGAGATAGGACACGGCCAGTTCGCGGAAGATGTAGTCAAGGATCGACGTCGCGTTCTTGATGCTGTCATTGCCCTGAACCATGCCCGCCGGTTCGAACTTGGTGAAGGTGAAGGCGTCGACGAACTCCTCAAGCGGCACGCCGTATTGCAGGCCCACCGACACGGCGATGGCGAAATTGTTCATCATCGCTCGGAAGCCGGCCCCTTCCTTGTGCATGTCGATGAAGATCTCACCAAGCTGGCCGTCCTCGTATTCACCGGTGCGCAGATACACCTTGTGACCCCCGACGACGGCCTTCTGGGTATAGCCCTTGCGGCGTTCGGGCATCTTCTCGCGGTGCGATTTGACGATCTCCTTGACGATCACCTTCTCGACGATCTTCTCGGCAAGAACGGTGGCCTTTTCCTGGGCCGACCCGCTTTCAAGCACCTCTGCGGCGTCCTCGTCATCCTCGACCAGGGCCGACGCGAGGGGTTGCGACAGTTTTGAGCCATCGCGATAAAGCGCATTGGCCTTCACCCCAAGGCTCCACGACAGTTCATAGGCCTTCTGGCAATCCTCGATCGTGGCATCGTTGGGCATGTTGATCGTCTTGCTGATCGCCCCCGAGATGAAGCTTTGCGCCGCCGCCATCATGGTGATGTGGCTTTCCACGCCCAGATACCGCTTGCCGGTCTTGCCGCAGGGATTGGCACAATCAAAGATGTGATAGTGCTCTTGCCGCAGGTGCGGCGCCCCTTCCAGAGTCATGGTCCCGCATACATGGTCATTTGCGGCGTCGATATCGGCCCGCGAATATCCCAGATGCGCCAGCATGTCGAAGGTCGGATCGTTCAGCTTCTCGGCCGGAACACCCAGCACATTTCGGCAGAACTCCTCGCCCAGCGTCCACTGGTTGAACACAAAGCGGATGTCGAAGGCACTGCCAAGCGCCTTGTCCACCTTCTCAAGCTCATTCGGTCCAAACCCGTGCCCGACAAGCGAGGTATGGTTGACACCCGGCGCATTGCCGATGGTGCCGTGCCCGACGGCATAGCTCACGATCTCCTCGATCTGCGCGCTGCCATAGCCCAGCTTCTCCAATGCGGCAGGCACCGACTGGTTGATGATCTTGAAATAGCCACCACCAGCGAGCTTTTTGAACTTTACCAATGCGAAATCCGGCTCGATCCCGGTCGTGTCGCAATCCATCACAAGGCCGATCGTGCCGGTGGGCGCGATCACCGTGGCTTGCGCATTGCGATAGCCGTGCTTCTCACCCAGCTTGAGCGCCTCGTCCCAGCTTGCCATCGCAAGATCGACAAGCTTGGCCTCGGGGCAGTTCGCAAGGTCAAGCGGCACCGGCTTCACCGCCAGTTCCTCATATCCTTCGGTCGCGCCATAAGCGGCGTTGCGATGGTTGCGAATGACCCGCAGCATGTGATCGCGGTTGCGCTTGTATCCTGCAAACGGGCCAAGCTCACCGGCCATCTCGGCGCTCGTGGCATAGGCCACACCGGTCATGATCGCGGTCAGCGCGCCGCAAAGCGCGCGGCCCTCGGGCGAATCATAGCCATAGCCCATGTTCATCAACAGACCGCCGATATTGGCATAGCCAAGGCCGAGCGTGCGGAAATCATAGCTTAGCTGCGCGATCTCCTTGCTGGGGAACTGCGCCATCATCACGCTGATCTCAAGCGTCACGGTCCAGAGCCGCGAGGCATGCACATAGCCCTCGGCATCGAACTTGGTGCCATCATAGAAGGTCAGCAGGTTCATCGAGGCAAGGTTACAGGCCGTGTCGTCAAGGAACATGTATTCCGAGCACGGGTTGGAGCCGCGAATCTCGCCATCCTCGGGGCAGGTATGCCATGCGTTGACCGTGTCGTGATACTGAATGCCGGGATCGGCGCAGGCCCATGCCGCATGACCCACATCCTCCCACAGGTCGCGCGCCTTGATCGTCTTGGCAACGCTGCCATCGGTCCGGTTCAGAAGTGCCCAGTCCTCGTCATTCTCGACAGCCTTGAGAAAGGCGTCGGTGACACGGATCGAGTTGTTGGAGTTCTGGCCCGAGACGCTTGCATAAGCCTCGGAGTCCCAGTCGGTGTCGTAAGTCGGGAATTCGATGCTGTCATAGCCCTGCTTGGCGTAATCCAGCACCCGCTTCACGTAGGTTTCCGGGATCTGCACCTGCTTGGCCCCACGAATGGCCGCCTTGAGCTGCTCGTTCTTCTTGGGATCGACCGCATCCTCATTGCTGCCATCCCAGGCGCGGATCGCGGCAAAAATCTCGTTGAGCTTGAGCTCGTGCATTTTCGACCCGGCGACGATGCTGGCGACCTTCTGCTCTTCCTTGACCTTCCAGTTGATGAATTCCTGGATATCGGGGTGATCGGCGTCGCAGATCACCATCTTGGCGGCGCGGCGCGTGGTGCCGCCCGACTTGATGGCACCCGCCGCGCGGTCGCCGATTTTCAGGAACCCCATCAGGCCCGAGGATTTGCCACCGCCCGAGAGCGGCTCATTGGCGGCGCGCAGGCTGCTGAAATTGGTGCCGGTGCCCGAGCCATATTTGAAAAGCCGCGCCTCGCGCACCCAGAGATCCATGATGCCGCCATCGCCCACAAGGTCGTCGGCAACCGACTGGATGAAACAGGCATGGGGCTGCGGATGCTCATACGCGCTGGTGGATTTGGTCAGCGTCCCGCTCTCATGATCGACATAGTAATGCCCTTGGCCGGGGCCATCGATGCCATAAGCCCAGTGCAGGCCGGTGTTGAACCATTGCGGGCTGTTGGGTGCGGCCATCTGATCGGCCAGCATGAAGCGCATCTCATCGAAATAGGCACGCGCATCCGACTCGGTGCTGAAATAGCCGCCCTTCCAGCCCCAGTAGGTCCATGCGCCCGCCAGACGGTCAAAGACCTGTTTCGCACTTGTCTCGCCCGTGCGGTCGCACGTCCCGTCGGGGACCGACCGCCACAGGAACTCCGGAACGCCCTCTTCCTTCACTTTCTTAAGCCGCACAGGCACGCCTGCCTTGCGGAAATACTTCTGCGCGATCACGTCGCTCGCGACCTGGCTCCAGCTTGCCGGCACTTCGACCGAGTCGAGCTTGAAAACCGTTGTTCCGTCGGGATTGCGGATTTCCGAGCTGGTCGTGACAAAATCCAGCTCTGCGTATGCGTCCTGCCCTGCCTTGGTGAATCGTCTTTCGATTTTCATTATACTGCCTCTGTCTTCAGCTTGTTCCAACCCCGGCCCCGACCAACTCGGCAAGACCACTGCCCGGCGAAAGGCAACACGCATCCTGCGCCCCGGACACAGCCGTTCCGACGCGGTTTTCCCGTCCGGGTTAAAGGCCCGGTATCTGGTTGGGTATCGTGTCCCTCTCCGGCTCGCGACACTATATATTGTGGCTTGGCTGCCGGTTCGCACAAACTGGCGTATTTCAGGGGCTCTGGTCAACGAGATTTTTACACCGATCCGGCGAAATTTGCCTTGACCTGTGACGCATATGAAAGATGGCTCCACCCGGCTTACGATTCCTACCCAGTGGCCTGTGCATGATCTTCCCCTGCATGCCTCGCGCCCGCGTTTCCAAAAGCCGAAAGGTTTTGCGGGCTTAGCGCGACCGCCTCACACATCACGGCAATTTCATACCGCGTTATCCCCAGCTTTCGAAATCCCGGCTTCGAATAACTCGGACCCGCAAAAAAAATGTTGAGCCGATCCACGATACACGCCGGGATTGCAAAAGCACCCGCCAAACCGATGCGAAGGTGCCACACCACATATTGTAGCCATCACCACTGAACCAACCAAAGGGTGTCAAAGAACCCCCGACAAAGGCCCGTTGTCACACAGTGCCGCGCGCGGCTGCGCGTTTCTGAAAGACCGTGAAAGATGTCTAAGAAGGAAATGGTCGGGGCGGCGAGATTCGAACTCACGACCCCCTGTACCCAAAACAGGTGCGCTACCAGACTGCGCCACGCCCCGGACCGTGCGCGTGGTCTATCCGCGATTCTCGCGTTTGAAAAGGCCTAACACTTCCAAGCGGCGCGCGATTGATCCAACGCCGGATGCCGCAGCACGCTGCCCTCGGTCACACCCAGCCGTGACGCCAGCCCACCATTGATCTCCAGAACATATTGAATCCGCTTTCCGCCAAAGATCTGAGCCGTGCTCAGCGGCTCGGCATTGGCGTGGATATTCACCACAGTGCCCGTCCGGTCGAGAAAGATGATGTCGAGCGGGATAAGCGTGTTTTTCATCCAGAACGAGATGCGACCGGGCCGGTCATACACAAAAAGCATGCCGGCACTTTGCGGCAGGCTCTCGCGAAACATGAGGCCGCGGTTCCGCTCGGCCCGGTCGTCCGCGACCTCGACCACGAACCGCGCCTGTCCCCAGTCTCCGCCCAGATGCACCTGATCGGCCCGGCACGCGGCCTGCGCCGCAGCACTCCCCATCGCAAACACCGCCGCGAGGACTATTCCGACGAATTTACCGCACTTTCCCATCCGCGCACCTCCGTAGCCATGCGCCCCCGTTTACCATCAATCACGCGAATCGCCAGTGCCTCCCCCGGCTGAAGATCGGCAAGCCCGGACCGGCGCAGCACCTCAATGTGCAAAAACACATCTTCGTCACAGCCAAACGTGTTGGCAAAGCCAAATCCCTTGCCCTTGTCGAACCACTTGATCCGCGCCGGCTCAAGCGGGGCATGCCGGATGGCCTCGGGGTCCGCCTCGTCAAGATCGACCAGTCCGCTGCCCTCGGGCGGGTCCGGCGGCGTGATCGCATGCACCACCACCGCTTGTTCCCCACGTTCGGTTTCCTGAACGTCGATTTCGATCCCCGCATCATCGGCAACCGAGCTTTGGCCAAAATTGCGCAACACATTTGCATGCAGAAGAATGTCTTTGGTGGACTCTTCGGCCACGACAAAACCAAACCCCTTCACGGGGTCGAACCATTTCACGTGCCCATGCACCCTGCGAGTATTGTCGGCCATGTCCGGTCCCGTTTGTGCTGCGCCCGCGCTGGTTTGGCTGCACCCTGCGCGTCAAGAGATTGCGCGAAATAACGCTCTAGTGCAAGCTCGCCGCGTCATATGACATAGACTTTTGCGGCTTGCGTGACGCGAGAATCATGGGTTGAGGCGCGCAATCTGCCACATGGCTTCGGCATTCTCGCGGGTCCAGCAGAATCGGTCGTGCAACCGGAATGCGCCATCGGCCCAGAACTCGATCTCCACAGGGGTGATCCTGTAGCCGCCCCAATATGGCGGGCGCGGGGGATTCGTGCCCTTTGACGCGGTCACTTTCGCGACATCCGCCATCAGGGATTGTCGTGACTTGAGCGGTTCGGACTGCTTCGACGCCCAAGCCCCCAGCCTGCTCTGAAGCGACCTCGAGGCGTAATATTCATCCGCCTCCGGTCCCTCTTCGCGGGTGACGACGCCCCGCATCCTGATCTGGCGGCGCAAGGATTTCCAGTGCATGACCATCGCGGCCTTGCCCTGACCGTCAAGCTCGCGGCCCTTCGCACTGCCGTAATTGGTGTAGAACACGATACTGTTCGGCGCGATCGACTTCAAAAGCACCATGCGCACGTTGGGCAACCCCCCCTCATCAACCGAGGCCAGCGCCATGGCGTTGGGGTCGTTGGGTTCGGTCATCTTGGCCTCATCCAGCCAGCGTTGCGCGATCACGAACGGATCGTCCCCTGAAAAAATTCCCGTGCGGTCGACCATCCGGCATCCTCCCTTTTCGCGCCATCCTAATACGTTCCGCTCCAAACCTGCATCACGGTTTTCGCCCGAACACCCCTTGCGCCTCTATGTCGCAACCATGCACGCACACCGTGCAACCATGCGCGCACGCACACCGTGCAACAACGTCACCCTCACCGATAATCCCTCCGCTCAGACTTGATGCCCCAATGCCATTGGCCTACACGGGAGGGCACGATCACGAACTTGGCCAAGGATGGGACATGTCAAATCAACTCATGGCAGGGAAACGCGGGCTTATCATGGGCCTCGCCAATGACAAGTCCATCGCATGGGGCATCGCGCGTGCCTGCGCCGGTGCCGGCGCCGAACTTGCCTTCACCTATATGGGCGCCGCGTTCAAAAAACGGGTCGAGCCCTTGGCGGCGTCGCTGGGCGCCAAGCATCTTTACGATTGCAACGTGTCCGATCCGGACTCAATAGACGCGGCCTTTGCCGAAATCGAAAGAACATGGGGCAAGATCGACTTTCTTGTTCACGCCATCGGCTTTTCCGACAAGAGCGAGTTACGCGGGCGTTATATCGACACCAGCCGCGAGAACTTCCTCAACACGATGGATGTCTCCTGCTACAGCTTCACAGCCGTGGCCAAGCGCGCTGAGAAACTGATGACAGATGGTGGGTCGATGCTCACGCTCACGTATTACGGCGCCGAACAGGTCATGCCGCATTACAATGTCATGGGCATCGCCAAGGCCGCGCTTGAGGCGTCGGTCATGTATCTGGCCGAAGACCTTGGCAAGGACGGCATCCGCGTCAACGCGATCTCGGCCGGCCCGATCAAGACACTGGCGGCCTCCGGCATCGGCGATTTTCGCTATATCCTCAAATGGAACGAACTCAATTCGCCCTTGCGCCGCAACGTGACCACCGACGACGTGGGCAAGGCCGCGCTCTTCCTTCTCAGCGATCTGGGTAGCGGCACCACCGGCGAAAACCTGCATGTGGACGGGGGCTATCATGTCGTCGGCATGAAAGCGGTGGACGCCCCGGACATCGACGCGACCGAAGGCTGACGCGCGCCATGGACGCGGGCCACCTGATCGCCTTCAACCTGACGCTCATCGCCGCCCTGATCAGTCCCGGCCCGGCCATGCTCGTGGCGCTGCGCACCAGCCTGACCGAAGGCCGGCGCGCGGGGGCGCTGGTGGGGATGGGGCTTGGCATGGCGGCCGCGCTCTGGACATTGCTGGCGCTCTTGGGGCTCAGCGTGGCCTTCACCCTCTTTCCATGGGCTTATCTCGCGCTCAAGGTGCTCGGCGCAGGATATCTCCTCTATCTCGCTGTGACGATCTGGCGCGAGGCCCGCACGCCGCTTTCTGCGGCACCCCCGCGTCGGACCGGGGGGCATGTGCTGCGCGGGCTGCTCGTCAATCTCGGCAACCCTAAGTCCATGCTCTTTGCCGCCTCGGTCCTTGTCGTGATCTTCCCGCGCGACCTTGGCATGGGCGGGGCGCTCCTCATCACGCTCAATCACCTCGCGGTCGAGTGGCTGGCCTATGGCGCCTTCGCTGCCATGCTCTCAACCCGACCCGCACGCGATGGCTATCTCTCGCTCAAGCCGCTCCTTGACCGAATCGCGGCCACTGTTCTTGCCGCTCTCGGCCTGCGCCTTCTTCTGCAACGCTAACCAAAGATACGACCGCCATGACCGATCCGCTTCCGCACGAAAAAGGCTTCCACGTCAGTTGGGATCAGCTTCACCGCGATGCCCGCGCCCTCGCATGGCGCCTTCAGGGCGTGGCACCCGAAGACGGCTGGCGCGCCGTGGTCGCGATCACCCGCGGCGGCATGGCCCCCGCCATGATCATCGCCCGCGAACTCGATATCCGCACCGTCGACACGATCTCGGTCAAAAGCTATGATCACCAAACCCAAGGTCAGGCCGTGGTGACCAAACATCCCGACGCCGAGCTTGTCGGCGATGGTCACGGCGTGCTCGTGATCGACGATCTGGTGGATACCGGGCGCACGCTCGAAGTGGTGCGCGCGCTTCTGCCCCATGCCCATATTGCAACCGTCTATGCCAAACCGAAAAGTCGACAACTCGTCCAGACCTACGTGACCGAAGTGAGCCAGGACACCTGGATTTTCTTTCCGTGGGACTTGGCGCTCCAATATGTGGAACCCTATCGCGGAAGGACCTGACCCATGCAACGACGCCACCTCCTCGCCACCGCCGCAGCGGCCTGCGCAGTCGCCCGGCCCCTCGCAGCACAACAGGACCCGGGCGATTGCAAAGCCAGACACAGTATCGGTGATTGGACGTATGACGCGCGGCTCACCGGCGACTGGCGCGAGGATCCGGACGCCCACTCCGAGAGCGAGCTCCGCCGCGCTGCACACCTCACTGCGACGCTCAGACGATCAACCGTCGTTCCCGGCCGCTACAACGGCAAAAGGATCTCCGATACCAGAGAGATGAAGCTGGTCCTCGTGTTTCCCCCCGGGCGTGAGAACACACCCGACGTTAAATTCTCGCCCGGCGGCTTCCGCCTTGAGACCGGAGAAAAGGTTTCAGCGGTCGAACTTCTCGCGAATGGCATCGAGATGCAGATCAGCGTCGACGACACCCCCATGGGCACAACGAGTTCAATCGATTACCACCTCGTGACCCTCGAAGACCTGTCCGAGCCGGTCTATCGCGCGCTCTTCGATGCACAGGAGATCAGGCTTGATATGACCGCAGGCGGGGACCGCGTCATGTCTGCCTATATCGATCTTACCGGAATTTACTTCGCCATCGAGAACGGGACCGGCGTTGTCATCGACAAACTGATCCGGACTGTCCGCAAGGACGGCTTTTGTTCCGAGGAACCAGACTGCGTCATGACCACCGCCGCCGTCGGGCTTCTGGGCCGCGCCGACGATTGCTTTGAGTTGACCCAAATGCGCCGCCTGCGGGCACAGTTTGGCGATGCAGAACCCCAGGTTCTCTCGGATTACGTGACAAGCAGCCGCCGCATCCTCGGCCAACCGCCGACCCCGGCCCGGCGCGCGGCCATTCTTGCGTTCTGGGCGCTCGTGGTGATACCGGCGGCGGCGCTTGCGCGCGTTGGGGCGATGCGGGCCGCGCGGGGCGTGTATTTGCGGGGCTTTTCAGTGCTGCGCCGTCTCTTGGCATAGGCCTGCACCAGATCGCCACAAACCGCGACAGGCCGGGCTGAGCTTCCGCCCTTACCGCGACCATCGACAGGGCAACAGACATGGCCTTCACTCCGCGCACAGCAACCACCTTTTCACCCCCGGTGATGGAGGCCCGCCGCTGGCTTGACGGGGTCGATTTCACCGACCGCCCCCTGATCAACGTCAGTCAGGCCGCTCCGGTCGATCCCCCGCCCGAGGCGCTGCGTCAAGTCATCGCCGATGCCGCCCTCAATCAGGCCGAGGCACATCTATATGGCCCCGTGCTTGGCCTGCCTGATCTGCGCGCCGAACTCGCCGCGCAATGGGCGGCGGCCTATGACGGTGAGATCGGGCCGGAAAACGTTGGCATCACCTCGGGCTGCAATCAGGCGTTTTGCGCCGCGCTCTCGACCCTGTGCGCCGAAGGGGATGAAGTTCTCCTGCCAACACCTTGGTATTTCAACCATAAAATGTGGCTGGACATGACCGGCG
Organism: Roseovarius sp. E0-M6; assembly: GCF_037083845.1. Classification (NCBI taxonomy): domain Bacteria; kingdom Pseudomonadati; phylum Pseudomonadota; class Alphaproteobacteria; order Rhodobacterales; family Roseobacteraceae; genus Roseovarius; species Roseovarius sp. E0-M6. Next base: position 1,072,906 of record NZ_JBAPLA010000001.1, read on the forward strand.
TAACGGCTGTTCCGCTCGCCACCGGCGACGATCTCCTGCCCGATCCCGACGCGGCGGCGGCCCTCATCACCGACCGGACCCGCGCCATTGTGCTGGTCAGCCCCAATAATCCCGGCGGGGTCGAATATCCGGCCACCCTGCTGCGGGCGATGCACGATCTGGCACGCGACCACGGTCTGGTTCTCATCGTCGATGAAACCTACCGCGATTTCGACGCTCGCGACGGGCGCCCCCATGAGCTCTTCACAGATGCGAACTGGGGGGATCATTTCATCCACCTCTATTCGTTTTCCAAGGCCTATCGCCTCACCGGGCACCGTGTGGGCGCGCTCGTCACCTCGCCCGCGCGCCTCGCTCAGGCCGAGAAGTTTCTGGATACCGTCGCCATCTGCCCCAACCAACTGGGTCAGATCGCGGCGCTCTGGGGGATGCGCAATCTCGCGCAATGGGTCGGTGGCGAACGCGCCGAAATCCTCGACCGCCGCGCCGCCATCGAAGAGCATTTCCCGAAGCTCTCCGACAAGGGCTGGCGGCTTCTGGGCTGTGGCGCCTACTTCGCTTATGTCGAACATCCCTTCGCGTTGCCCTCGGACGACCTTGCCCCGGCACTGGTGCGCGAAGCCGGCGTGCTGCTTCTGCCCGGCACCATGTTCATGCCGGGCGACGACCCGTCCGGCGCGCGTCAGCTCCGCATCGCCTTCGCCAATGTCGACCGCGCCGATATCGCGCGGCTCTTTGATCGGCTGGCGGGTGTGTCACTGCCCCTTGCCCCGCCCCCGGACAGGGCTTAGACAGTCCCGCAACCGTATCTGACACGAGCCCGAGCGAGGTCGCATGGCGTCTGGAAATTCCCTGTCTAAAACCGCTGTCTGGATCCTGATGGGGCTTTTGATCCTCGGGCTGGGTGGCTTCGGCGTAACCAACCTTTCCGGCACGGTGCGCAGCGTCGGAAGCGTGGGCGACACCGAGATCGAGGTGACCGAATACGCCCGCGCGCTCCAGAACGAAATTCGCGCCGCCGAGGCCGAACAGGGCGAGCGGATTTCCTTTGCTCAGGCACAGGCCAACGGCATTGATCAGCAGGTGCTGGGTCAGCTCATCGCCTCCGCCGCGCTCGAGGACGAAACCGACCGGCTCGGCATTTCCGTGGGCGACCGAAACCTGCGCGACGAAATTCTCAACATTCGCGCCTTTCAGGGCCCAAGCGGTGAGTTCAGCCGCGAAGCCTATCGTTACGCACTTGAGCAGGCCGGGTTGAATGAAGCCCAGTTCGAAGAGGACATCCGCTCCGACACCGCCCGCACCCTGCTTCAGGGGTCGGTGGTCGCCGGGGTGCGCCTGCCGCCCGCCTACGCCGACACGCTGGTCGAATATTTGGGCGAACGCCGTGACATAAGCTGGGTCGTGCTCGACCGCGGCGACCTTGAGACCGGCCTTCCGGAACCCACCGAAGAAGACTTGCGAACCTATCATCAGTCGCACCTGCCCGATTTCACCGCACCGGAAACCAAGGACATCACATATGCGTGGCTCACGCCCGAAATGATCCTGGACACGGTCCAGATCGACGAGGCCACCCTGCGCGAGGCTTTCGAAGACCGTGCCGCCGAATTTCAGCAGCCCGAACGCCGCCTTGTCGAACGTCTGGTCTTTGCCGATCAGGACGCCGCCGAAGAGGCGCGCGCGGCACTCTCGGATGAGGGCACGACCTTCGAGGATCTGGTCGAGGCCCGCGGTCTCGAACTGTCGGACATCGACATCGGCGATGTTGCGCGCAGCGAACTTGGCGACGCCGCCGATGCGGTCTTCTCCGCCGAGGTGGGCGACGTGGTGGGCCCCCTGCCCAGCGATCTCGGTCCGGCGCTCTACCGTGTGAACGGCGTTCTGGCCGCACAGGAAACCTCCTTTGAAGAGGCCGAGCCGATGCTCCGCGACGAACTGGCACAAGATCGCGCCCGCCGCGCCATCGACAGCCGGATCGACCGGATCAACGATCTGCTGGCCGGAGGGGCCTCGCTTGAGGAACTGGCCGAGGAAACCGACATGACCTTGGGCCAGATCGACTGGCACCCCGGCGTGACCGACGGGATCGGCGCCTACGAGGCTTTTCGCGAGGCGGCGGAAGACCTCGACGAGAGTGATTACCCGGATGTCGAAGTTCTGGGCGATGGCGGCATCTTTGCCATGCGTCTCGACAAGATCACCGAGCCCCGCATCCGCCCCGTCGATCAGGTTCGCCCGGCGCTCACCGCCGCATGGCGCGAGCAGGCGATAACCGATGCCCTCCTGACCGAGGCCGAACCGCTTGTCGACCGACTGGCTCAGGGGGCGGACTTCGCCGACCTTGACCTCACCGACGTGCAAAGCGCCCAAGGCATTACCCGTCAGGGGTTCGAGGCCGACGCGCCACCCGCCTTCACCGAGGCCGTGTTCGGCATGTCCGAGGGCGAAGCCCGGCTGCTCGAAGGCGAAGGCCGCGTCTTTCTTCTGCGCCTTGACAGCGTGCAGGCCCCCGACCCCGAAGCCGAAGAGCTCTCGATGCTGGAAAACATCCTTGCCAATCAGGCCGCCAACGCGCTGTCGCAGGATCTCTTTCAGGCGCTCGCCACCGACATCCGGAGCCGCGCGGGCGTGACCCTTGATCAGTCGGCCCTCAACGCCGTCCATTCGAACTTTCAGTAAAGGGCCGCACCCGGTGGAGCTGACCCCCTCTTACGAAACCTTCGCCCCCGGCTTCGAGGCGGGCCACAATCAGGTGGTCTACGCGCGCCTCGCCGCCGATCTCGACACGCCCGTTTCGCTGATGCTCAAGCTGACGGGGGCCGCCCGCGATGCCTTCCTGCTCGAATCCGTCACCGGAGGAGAGGTGCGCGGCCGGTATTCGATCATCGGCATGAAACCCGACGTCATCTGGAAATGCCACGGCACCGAGGCCCGCATCAACCGTCAGGCCCGCTTCGACGAAGACGCCTACGAGGGTCAGGAGGCCGATCCCCTTACCTCGCTGCGCGCACTCATCAAAGAAAGCCGCATAGACCTGCCCGATGATCTGCCCGCCGCCTCCGCCGGGCTCTTCGGATATCTCGGCTATGACACCATCCGCCTTGTCGAGCATCTTCCCGACGTGAACCCAGACCCCCTCGGCCTGCCAGACGCGCTCATGCTGCGCCCATCGGTCGTCGCCGTTCTCGACGGTGTCAAAGGCGAGGTGATCGTCGTATCGCCCGCATGGGCCCAAAGCGGCGTTTCGGCCCGTGCCGCCTATGCACAGGCCGCAGAACGGGTGATGGACGCCGTGCGCGATCTTGAACGCGCCCTGCCTCAGCAGGCCCGCGATCTCGGCAAGGCGCACGAGGATGCGGCCCCGGTGTCGAACTTCACACACGAAGGTTACAAGACCGCCGTCGAACGGGCCAAGGAATACATCCGCGCCGGCGACATCTTTCAGGTCGTGCCATCGCAACGCTGGACTCAACCCTTCCGTCAGCCACCCTTCGCACTCTATCGAAGCCTGCGCCGCACAAACCCGTCCCCCTTCATGTTCTACTTCAATTTCGGCGGTTTTCAGGTCATCGGTGCCAGCCCCGAAATCCTTGTCCGCGTCTTCGGAAACGAGGTGACGATCCGTCCCATCGCCGGCACTCGGCCCCGTGGCGCCACCCCCGAAGAAGACCGCGCGAACGAGGCCGATCTCATGGCCGATCAAAAGGAACTCGCCGAGCATCTGATGCTGCTCGATCTGGGGCGCAACGACACCGCCAAGGTCTCCAAGATCGGCACCGTGCGCCCGACCGAGGAATTCATCGTCGAACGCTACAGTCACGTCATGCATATCGTGTCGAACGTGGTGGGCGAGCTGGATGATGATCACGACGCGCTCGACGCACTTCTGGCCGGGTTGCCTGCGGGCACGGTCTCGGGCGCGCCCAAGGTTCGCGCAATGGAGATCATCGACGAGCTTGAGCCGGAAAAGCGCGGCGTCTACGGCGGCGGCGTCGGATATTTCAGCGCGGGTGGCGACATGGATGTCTGCATCGCATTGCGCACCGCGGTGGTGAAGGACGCACAGCTTTATGTTCAGGCCGGCGGCGGTGTTGTCTATGACAGCGACCCCGAGGCCGAGTATATGGAAACCGTCCACAAATCGAACGCCATCCGCCGCGCCGCGGCGGACGCGGCGCGGTTCACCGGATCGGGCAATACCTGAGCGTCTGACACCGCCGCGCGTTCATGAAATTGCGGCTTGATGTCGATCAAGGTTTTCCCCGCCAATACATTCCATAACGCGAATGTATTGAAAAAGGAGTCCCCAATGACCCGCATCACCCGCCTTACCCACGCGGCCGCCTGCGCGCTCGGCCTTGCCTTTCTCTCCGGCACCGCCGCGATCGCCGCCGAAGACGCCGCAGGGATCACCACCTCCGTAACTCCCGACACCCTCCCCGCGAAAAAACAGACCGAACCCGGCCTCTATATTACCGCAGCCGAGGCCGCGGCACTGCTTGAGACGCGCGACGACGTGGTGCTCATTGACGTGCGCACGCCCGAAGAAACCATGTTCGTCGGCTTTCCCACGGTTGCGGATGCGAACATCCCCTATCTCAACGTCGACCCCGCCCACCGTCACAACCCCGAACGTGGCAGCTACGCGATGACCCACAATCCCGGTTTCGTGCCGGCCACGCTTGATCTGCTCGACCAAACCGACGCTCGCGCGGCGCTCGTGATGTGCCGCTCCGGCGGGCGCAGCGCCTCTGCCGTCAACGCCCTCGCCGGGGCCGGTGTCGATGTGCCGCTCTATTCCGTCGTGGATGGCTTCGAGGGCGACAAGAACGAGGCGGGCAAGCGCACCGTGAATGGCTGGAAGAACGCGGGCGCGCCCTGGACCGCGAAAATCCCCGCAGGTTTCCTGCACGAGGCCGACTGACCTGCGGGGCACCCCCCGGAACCAGTCTTGAAATCCACTGACGGCGCGGGCGGTCGCGACCCATTGCCACCGCCCGCGCCCTGCGGCAGAACGGTCGCATGGCCCGGCTCATCCTTTTCAACAAACCCTATGGTGTGCTCTCGCAATTCACCGACAAGGGCACGGCCGACAGTCCGCGCGCCACGCTTTCTGACCATATTGCCCTGCCCGGCGTCTATCCCGCCGGACGTCTTGACCGCGACAGCGAAGGGCTTCTGGTCCTGACCGATGATGGACGGCAACAGGCGCGTATCGCCAACCCCCGCTTCAAGGCACCCAAAACCTATCTCGTGCAGGTAGAGGGCGCGCCCGACGACGCGGCCCTCGCCGCGCTGCGCTCGGGCGTGACCCTGAAGGACGGTCCAACCCGCCCCGCACAGGTCAGCCGCATCGACCCGCCCGACCTCTGGCCGCGCGACCCGCCGGTGCGTTATCGCAAATCGGTGCCCGACACGTGGCTCTCGCTCACCATCACCGAAGGGCGCAACCGGCAGGTGCGCCGCATGACCGCGCATGTGGGCCACCCCACCCTGCGGCTCGTGCGCTGGCGGGTGGGCGACTGGACGCTGGACGGGCTGACCCCGGGTCAATGGCGCGATGCCTGAACATGGCCGAGCCTCGTGAAATTTCTGCGTGGTTTTTCATGAAAATAAGCGCGTCAATTTCATGATGTGACGGAAGTTTTGTAAGTTGCACCAGCGTTCGCTGCGTTAAACACACCATCCGCGCCAGATCGCACCGACGCAATACCGACGTGAATACCGCCGCGGATGCCGACACACCGAACGCCCGCCATCGCCTGTGTTAACAGGCGATTCGCTCTGTCGCGGATCGCACGGTCACAGATACATCGCACGATTGCGCAAGATCATGTTCGGACACCCGGCCCGGCCCGACAGGTCACTCCCCGGTCAGAACCGCCGAAACCGGCGCAAGCGCCACTTGGCTGGCGCGGTCCTGAAGCCCCCAGATCAGAAGCGCGCTCACCGTTTCGGCCCGCAACCGGCCAAGCATGATCACCCCGTCCTCGTCACGCCCCGCCTTGAACGCGGCCTGATCGAGAAACCGGCGAATGACTGTTGCGTTCTGTCCCTTGGCGTCGAAATCGCGAAAGACCGTGCCGGTCGGCACACCTTCGCGCTTTATCAACTTGCCGGTCGTATCCAACCCCTTGGGAAACAAGACCAATCCATGCCCACCCTCCAAAAGGATCGGGGCAAGCTGCTCGGCTGCCGCCCGGCTCGATTGCACGCCGTCACTGGTGCCTTCCATCACTGCGACCGCCTCGGGCACTTCGTTCAGGATCGCCTGCATCGCCGTTTCGGTATCCGCCGCAGAGGCCCCCGCAGGCAAGTCCGCAAGCACCAGAACCTCGAACCCCGCCGCGCGATAGCGCCGCATGGCCTCCGCCGCGCCGTTGTCGGTGGGGTCAACGGCAAAACTCAGCGGATAGGGAAAGGCCGCCAGCGCATCAAGCCCGATGGCTGAGCTGCCATCGTCGATCAAAACGATGGACATGAGCGGCTTGTTCTCGGGATTGTCGAACGCGGCGGCATGGGCCTCGATCGCCGGCAGATCGGCCTCCTCCTCGGCCGGCGCGCCACCCTCTTCGGCGGTCTCCGAGTCAACCGACGGAAGCCGCCCGGTTTCGACATTTTGTGCAAGGTTTCCAATAGTTCCCGTAGGTTCATCCGCCTCTTCTTCGGCCTCCTCAGGGGCCTCCTCCTCAAGCACGGCGATATCCTGTTCGCCGGCCTCGGTATCGGGGGTTTGCGCGGATGGTTCAGGGGCGGTGCCCGGCTCTGTCGTGTCGCTCGGCAACGCGCTTGGCTCCGGAGATTCGCTTGTCGCCGGTGCGGTCGCGGCGTCTGCCAACTCCTCGCTCGGAAAGCTTCCCTCCGCCGCGTCCGGAAAGGCCGAGTCCTCGCCGCTCGGCTCGGGTGCCGAAGGCTGCGCAGGCTCGGTCGAGATCGAAAGCTCCGCCTCGCCCTCGGGGGCCTCGGGCGCCGCCGATTGCGGGCTCGGCAAGACCGGATCGTCCGTCGCCGCCTGCATGCCGGTCGCGCCCGCGGTCACCTCGGGCGCGGTCAGATCACCTTCCGCCACACCGGTTTCGGGTTTCTCGCCCGACGTCGTGTCGGCCCCTTGCAGTCCGCTCAGGTCATCGGACTCAGGCACCTGAAGGTCCGGCGCATCCGCCGTTTCCGTCGTATCCTCGGGCGCGGGCACCGTGGCCTCTTCGTCATCCCGCGACTGGTTGAACTCCGAGCCGGCGGGCACCGTTGGTTGCCCCGCTTGCGGTGCGCGCGCCCCGGGCATCTCCGTCATGAGAGAGGCCGCGCCAAGGCCCACGCCCGACACCACCGTCCCCGCCAGAATACCGGCAATGAATTTGCTCGCCATGCTCAACCACCCTCATTATTTGCCTGTTGCAGGGCCGCGCCCCTTGACGCCCCTCTGCAAGCCTGAACAAGTATACCGCGACGCGGGGCCGGGCCTCCAGCCCCCAATATGCAATGAGTTTCAAGATGCTGCTTCTCATCGACAACTATGACAGCTTCACCTACAACCTCGTCCATTACGTGGGCGAGCTTGGGGCCGACGTCGTGGTCCGCCGCAACGACGCGCTTGACGTGGCCGAGGCGATGGCGATGAAGCCCGCGGGCATTCTGCTGTCGCCGGGCCCGTGTGACCCCGATCAGGCGGGAATTTGCCTCGCCCTCACCCAAGCCGCCGCCGAAACGCGCACGCCGCTTCTGGGCGTCTGTCTCGGGCATCAGACCATCGGTCAGGTCTTTGGCGGTCGGGTGGTGCGGCACAGTGAGATCGTGCACGGCAAGATGGGTCTTGTCCAGCACGGGGGGCACGGCGTCTTTGCCGGTCTGCCCTCTCCGTTCGAAGCAACGCGCTATCATTCCCTCGTCGTCGAACGGGCAAGCGTGCCCGACGCGCTGCGCATCACCGCCGAGCTTGAGGATGGCACTGTTATGGGGCTCGAACATCGCGAGCTGCCCATACATGGCGTGCAGTTTCACCCCGAATCGATCGCGTCTCAGCACGGTCATGCGCTTTTGCAAAACTTTCTTAACCTTATGGCGGTAGAAGCATGAGCGACGCGCTCAAACCCCTGATCGGCGCCGCCGCCGACCGCTCCCTCACCCGTGAGGAGGCCGAGCGCGCCTTCCAGATTCTCTTTGAGGGCGAGGCGACGCCGGCCCAGATCGGCGGCCTTCTGATGGCGTTGCGCACGCGCGGTGAAACGGTGGATGAATACGCCGCCGCCGCCGCGGTGATGCGCGCCAAATGCCGCGCCGTGAAGGCACCGGCCGGCGCGATGGACATCGTCGGCACCGGGGGTGACGGTAAGGGAACTCTCAACATCTCGACCGCGACGGCCTTCGTCGTCGCCGGCGCGGGCGTGCCCGTGGCCAAGCACGGAAACCGCAACCTCAGCTCGAAATCGGGCGCTGCGGATGCCCTGACCGAAATGGGCATCAACGTGATGATCGGACCAGAGGTCGTTGAAAAGGCTCTGGAAAAAGTGGGCATAGCCTTCATGATGGCGCCCATGCACCATCCTGCGATGGCGCATGTCGGCCCCGTTCGGACCGAACTTGGCACACGCACGATCTTCAACATCCTCGGGCCGCTGACCAATCCCGCCGGGGCCAAGCGCCAGCTTACCGGCGCGTTCTCGCGCGATCTGATCCGTCCGATGGCCGAAACCCTGCGCGCGCTCGGCTCTGAGGCCGCCTGGCTTGTCCATGGCAGCGATGGCACCGATGAGCTGACCATCACCGGCACAAGCTGGGTTTCGTCGCTTGCCGAGGACGGCAGCATAAATGACTTTGAGGTTCACCCCGACGAAGCAGGCCTGCCCACGCATCCGTTCGAGGCGCTCCTTGGCGGCCAGCCTTCCGAGAATGCGGCCGCATTCCGCGCCCTGCTGGACGGGGCGCAAGGCGCCTATCGCGATGCCGTTCTTCTCAACGCCGCCGCTGCGCTCTTGGTCGCGGGCCGGGCGGCGGATTTGCGCGAGGGCACGGCGCGCGCCTGCGAAAGCATCGACAGCGGGGCCGCGCGCGCTAAGGTCAAGGCCCTGGCAGACATAACTTCGGAGCACCCATGAGCACCCCCACTATCCTTAACCGGATCAAGGAGTATAAACTCGAGGAAATCGAGGCCGACAAGAACGCCAAGCCGATCGAGGCCTTGCTTGCCGATGCCTCCGCTGCCCCGCCCGTGCGCGGGTTTGCCGATGCGCTTCTTGCCGCCTCCAAGGAGGGGTATGGGCTTATTGCCGAGATCAAGAAAGCCAGCCCGTCCAAAGGCTTGATCCGCGAGGACTTCGATCCCGCCAGCTTGGCCGAGGCGTATGAGAATGGTGGCGCGGCCTGCCTTTCGGTGCTCACCGACACACCCAGCTTTCAGGGCGCCAAGGAGCATCTGACCGAGGCGCGCGCGGCTTGTGAGCTTCCGGTCTTGCGCAAGGATTTCATGTATGACCCCTATCAGGTGGTCGAGGCGCGCGCGCTCGGGGCCGACGCCATCCTGATCGTCATGGCCAGCGTCAGCGATGATCAGGCAGCCGAACTTGAGGAAACCGCCCGGACCCATGGCATGGACGCGCTGATCGAAGTGCATAATCAAGAAGAGCTTGAACGAACCGAGCATCTTTCATCCAAGCTTGTCGGCATCAACAACCGTGATCTTCACAGCTTCGAGACCTCTCTCGACACCACCCGCAAACTGGCCAAGCTTGTGCCGGTCGACCGCATCATCGTCTGCGAAAGCGGCCTCAACACAGCCAAGGATCTGGCGGATATCGCACGCTATGGCGCGCGCTGTTTCCTCATTGGTGAGGCCCTGATGCGTCAGGACGATGTTACCGCCGCGACCCGTAATATCCTTGCAAATCCGATGCGCGCCGGCGGATTCTGATGGCCGGTCTCACCCATTTCGACGGCAAGGGTGACGCGCATATGGTGGATGTCACCGAAAAGACCGCCACAGACCGCGTCGCGGTGGCGCGCGGCCACATCAAGATGACCCAAGAAGCCTTTGAGATCATTGGCGAAGGCCGCGCCAAGAAGGGTGACGTTCTGGCTGTGGCCCGACTTGCCGGGATCATGGGGGCCAAACGGACCCCCGACCTCATCCCGCTTTGCCATCCGCTGCCGCTGACCAAGGTCGCGGTTGAACTGACGCTCGATCCCGCCTTGCCGGGCGTGGAGATCGAGGCGACGGTTCGGACCACCGGGCAGACCGGCGTCGAGATGGAGGCCCTTACCGCCGTCAGCACCGCCGCGCTCACGGTGTATGACATGGTCAAGGCCATTGATAAAACCATGGCAATCGGCGGCATTTGCGTGATCCTCAAAGATGGCGGCAAATCAGGCCGTTACAGCGCGGAATGATCACGGTCGATGCGGCTCTGGAACAGCTGTTCGGGCTCGTGGCTCCGGGGGCCGTCGAACATGTGCCGCTGACAGTGGCGTCGGGGCGTGTACTCGCCCGGCCTGTCCTCGCCGAACGCGATCAGCCCCCCTTTGCCGCCTCCGCCATGGATGGCTACGCGGTGCGGGGTGACGACGTCCGCCCCGGCGCCACGTTCCGCGTTATCGGAGAGGCCGCCGCCGGGCATCGCTTTGAAGGCGCGTTGAGCGCTCAGGAGGCGGTGCGCATCTTCACCGGTGCGCCGCTACCCTCCGGCGCCGACCGCGTGATCATTCAAGAGGACGTCACCCGCGAGGGGGACCGCATCACTCTGGGTGCCGACCTTGATCGCAAACCCCATGTGCGGCCCGCAGGTGCGGATTTCAGCGCCGGAAGCACGATGGCGGCACCGCGCCGCCTGACACCTTCGGACGTGGCGCTTCTCGCGGCTATGAACTGTGCCAAGGTGCCCGTCTTCGCCCGACCCAGCGTCGCGATTCTGGCCACCGGGGACGAGCTTGTGACCCCCGGCGAAACCCCGGGCCCGGATCAGATCATTGCCTCGAACTCCTTTGGTCTCAAATCGTTGCTGGACGAACTTGGCGCAGCGTCGCGCCTCCTTCCGATCGCGCGCGATTCAAAGTCTTCGCTGGCAATGGCCTTTGATCTCGCCTCGGATGCGAACCTCATCGTCACAATCGGCGGCGCCTCGGTCGGCGATCATGACCTTGTCGGGCCCGTCGCCCAAAGCCTCGGCCTTGACCGCAGTTTTTATAAGATCGCGATGCGCCCCGGAAAGCCGCTGATGGCCGGACGGATGGGGCGTTCGGCGATGATCGGCCTGCCCGGTAACCCGGTTTCGGCGATGGTCTGCGGTCATGTCTTCCTCGCGCCGGTCGTGCGCGCGATGCAAGGCTTGCCCGCACAGCCCGCCCCACGTCAAAGCGCGCGCCTTGCCGCCGATCTTGGGGGGAACGGACCGCGCGAACATTACATGCGCGCGCATGTGACAGGCGGGGAAATAACGGCAGCCGACAGGCAGGACAGCGCACTTCTTAGCGTCTTGGCAGGTGCCAACGCGCTCCTCATCCGCCCGGTGGACGACCCTGCGCGTCGCGCCGGTGAAACGGTTGATTACATCTCCCTTTGACTCCCCCTTCGGACTGGGAGTTGACACAAAACGAGAACATGCGTAGAACAAAGAGATACAAATGTTCCGACGGAGGGGCGGATGCTAACCAAGAAACAACTGGATTTGCTGGATTATATCAACAAGCGCGTGCAACGTGACGGTGTCCCGCCAAGCTTTGATGAAATGAAGGAGGCGCTGGATCTGCGCTCCAAGTCCGGCATTCACCGCCTGATCACCGCACTCGAGGAGCGCGGTTTCATACGCCGCCTCGCCCATCGTGCCCGCGCGCTCGAGATTGTGAAACTCCCCGAAAGCCTTGGCGGCACCGCCTCGCACGGGTTTCAGCCACGGGTGATCGACGGCGATCGCCCCACAGCGCCACATCCCGCCAACGCACAGCCTGTCGAGGTGCACGCTCTGGAGCTGCCGCTCATGGGCCGCATCGCCGCCGGTGTTCCCATTGAGGCCATCGCCCACGCGTCACGCAACGTGGCTGTGCCCGGCGCAATGGTAAGCGGTCAGGGCGATCACTATGCGCTTGAAGTCAAAGGCGATTCGATGATCGACGCGGGCATCAATGACGGGGACGTGGTGGTGATCCGCGAAACCACGACCGCGGATAACGGCGACATTGTCGTTGCACTGGTCGAGGATCAGGAGGCCACGCTCAAACGGTTTTTCCGCCGCGGTCACGCCATCGCGCTCGAAGCTGCAAACCCGGCCTACGAGACCCGCGTTCTGCCCGATGACAAGGTCAAGGTTCAGGGCCGGCTCGTTGGACTGATCCGCACCTACTGAAAGCGTCTGCGCATCCGTGTGTTCCAAAGCCGCGTGCCCGATATCTGGCGCGCGGTGATCATCTCCGGTGGGCCACCCTCACGCAAATAAAGCGCGACCGCGCCACTCTTGCGCAGCACCTTTGGTGTGAGGGCCCAACAACCGTCGCCCAAGGGCGTTTCCGGCTCATATGGCATCACCACAAGGTCGCCCGCCCCGCATCCCGCAAAGGCGCGCATCTCGCGCTTGCCGCCAAGCGCGATGACGCTCAGCTCGCCGGGGCCAGGCACCGGGCGCTGCGCCCACCGCGCCGAGGCGGTGTCCTGATCGGCCATGTCACCATCATTCTCAAGCCAGTTGAGCGCGACAAAGCCCGCTCCCCGCTCCTTGCTCAGGGCGCGGCCCTTGGGTGTCATCACACCGACAAGCTTGCCATCCTCCGAGATCAGCACATCGGGCCGTTCGGCCCATGACCACAGAAGGAAGCCGAGGCAAAGCGGCGCAAGTCCCAGACACCGCGACCGTCCGTGCCATAGCACAAGAAAGAGCCCCCCCGCCGCCACAAGTGGAAGCACCCACGGTCCGGGCGCGACCACAAGGCCCCGGGCCCCCTCAAGCCCGGCCACCCGGTGCGCCACACCCAGTATCCAATCAAGCCCCTGCCCCATGACCCAGAGCGCGATCCAATCAAGTTTCAGCGGCATGAGGCACACACTCAGAACCGCGGCAGGCATCACCAGCACCCCCATGAGCGGCACGCTCAGCAAGTTGGCGATCAGCCCGTAATGCGCGATCTGGTTGAAATGCGCCGCCGCGAAGGGCGCGGTGGCCAAGCCCGCCACCAATGACGAAATGAACACCGCCGCAACCGGCCTGAGCCAACGCGGCCCAAGCCAAACCTTGCGATCCCTGACCCATGCGAAAACGGCGATCAGGGCGGTGGTGGCCGCGAAGGACATCTGAAAGCCGGGGCCCAGAAGCGCCTCGGGCCTGAGCACCAGAACGATGATCGCCGCCAACGCCACCGCCCGAAGGCTGAGTGCGCGACGATCGAGCATCACGGCGAAAAGCACGACCGCGACCATGACAAAGGCCCGTTCAGTCGACACATTGCCCCCCGAGAGCGCGAGATAGAAGGCCGCGACGCCAAGCGCGGCACCCGCCGCGATTTTCTTGGCCGGAAGCCTCAGAGACACCCAAGGCACCGCAGCAAGCGCAACCCGTATCAGCGCAAAGACAAACCCCGCCAGTAGCCCCATATGCAGCCCCGATATGGCCAGCAGATGGGCAAGGTTCGACACTCTTAGCGCGCGCAGCGTGTCTTGGCTCATCCCGGCACGGTCGCCCGTCATGATCGCCGCGGCGAACGCCCCCGCCTCCCCCGGAAGCAGCCCCTGCACATGCCGCGACAGCGCCATGCGCGTCCGAAACGCGCTTGGACCCGGCTCCGACGGGGCCAGCGCCATAAGGGGGACACGCGTGTATCCCACCGCACCCAGCCGTTGAAACCACGCATGCCGCTGAAAGTCGAAGCCACCCGGCTCGACCGGGCCGCCGGGCGGCGACAGGTGGGCGGTGGCCATCACGACAAGCCCCGGTATGGGCGCCGTGCCCGCGATTTTGCCATGCAGCGAAATGCGCACACGCGCCGGAGTTTCATCCGGCGGGACATTGAATAGCGTCACCCGGTCAAGCGTCAGCCGCATCGCATCCGAGGCGGATCTGTCGATGGCCACGATGCGCCCCTCGACCGGACCGTAATAGCGAAAGCCCAGAACCGGCTCACTGACCCAATAGGCCCGCCCCCCCGCAAGAGAGAGCCCCAGAAGCGCAACCGCCACCCCGACGATAACCCGAGGCGCCCCGCGCCGCACCATCAGCGCCGCGGCAAGCAGGCCCGCGCCCGCCGCGCCACAGCCCATGAGCGCGCCCGGCGTTGGCTCTTGCGGCAGCGAGAAGTAAAGCCCGATCCCCACAGCAAGGCAGACCGGCACCCAGCAGAACATATGCCCGCGCTGCGCCTCAAGGGTTGCACGTAGGGTATCGGGAGCGCCCAAAGCTTGTCTCCCCCATGGTGGGTCGATAGACAGGGGGCAATCTATCCTCCCCATCGTTACCGAAAGGTTAATGGCCGACCATGACCGACCAAGTCGTCACCCGTTTCGCCCCCTCGCCCACTGGTTTTCTTCATATCGGTGGCGCGCGCACCGCGCTTTTCAACTGGCTCTATGCGCGCGGTCGCGGCGGCCGTTTCCTGCTGCGGATCGAAGACACCGATCGCGCCCGGTCCACACCCGAAGCGACTCAGGCCATTCTTGACGGGATGGCGTGGTTGGGGCTTGATCACGACGGAGACGTGATCAGTCAGGCCGCGCGCGCCGACCGTCATGCCGAAATCGCCCATCAACTCCTGTTCAAAGGGCACGCCTATAAATGCTTTTCCACGCAGGAAGAGATTCAGGCCTTCCGTGAGACCGCAAAGGCCGAGGGCCGCTCGACCCTGTTCCAAAGCCCGTGGCGCGACGCGGACCCGGCCACGCATCCCGACGCCCCCTACGTCGTGCGCATCAAGGCCCCGCGAGAAGGCGCGACGATCATTCGCGACGAGGTGCAGGGCGATGTGACCATTCGCAACGATCAACTCGACGATATGGTCCTGCTGCGTTCGGACGGCTCGCCCGTTTACATGCTGGCGGTGGCGGTCGACGATCACGACATGGGCGTGACCCACGTGATCCGCGGCGATGACCATCTCAACAATGCGGCGCGTCAGATGCTGATCTATCAGGCGATGGGCTGGCCTGTGCCCGTCTATGCCCATATCCCGCTCATTCACGGCCCCGATGGCAAAAAGCTCAGCAAGCGGCACGGCGCGCTTGGTGTCGCGGAGTATCGCGACATGGGCTATCCGGCCGCCGGCATGCGCAACTACCTCGCGCGGCTGGGCTGGAGTCACGGCGATGACGAATTTTTTACCGACGCGCAGGCGATCTCATGGTTCGATCTGTCGGGTATCGGTAAATCCCCCGCCCGGTTTGATTTCAAGAAGCTCGACAATGTCTGTGGTCAGCATATCGCCGCGATGGACGATGCTGCACTGCTGCATGAATTGACGGAATTCATGACCCAACACACGTCATACCCCCTTGATGACCAGCGCGCCAAACGGCTTGAGGCTGCGATACCCCACCTCAAGGAACGTGCCAAAATCTTCCCTGAACTTATTGAAAAAGCTCACTTTGCACTCGCTGAACGTCCGATTGAACCGGATGAAAAGGCGGCGGCGCAACTTGACACAGTATCCCGTGGTATACTCACGGAATTGACGCCGCAGCTGCAAAATGTTACGTGGGCGCGTGACGCTCTCGAGGCTTTGTGGCAAAGTGCGGCCGAACAGAAGGACATGAAATTCGGCAAGCTCGCGGGACCACTCAGGGCCGCTCTCGCCGGTCGAACCGCGACACCAAGCGTTTTCGACATGATGCTCGTGCTGGGACGGGAGGAAACGATCGCCCGCCTGACCGACGCAAGTGGTGGAACGTAACGCCACCTTAAGGGATCGCGGGCCAGAACCGCAGAGTGCATATTGCGCACAGGACATGACGGAGGAGAGAAAATGGCAGACACAGGAAAGACAGCGAAGCTTGAGATCAGCGGTGAGACCTATGAGCTGCCGATTTTCGCGCCCACCGCCGGCCCCGACGTGATCGACATCCGCAAGCTTTATGCCAAGGCCGGCGTGTTCACCTATGATCCCGGCTTCACCTCCACGGCCAGCTGCGACAGCACTATCACCTTCATCGACGGTGGCAAGGGTGAGCTTCTTCACCGCGGCTATCCGATTGATCAACTGGCCGAGAAGTCCCACTATCTCGAGGTCTGTTATGTGCTGCTTTACGGTGAATTGCCATCGGCCGCTCAGCTTGAGGATTTCGAAGGCCGTGTGACGAACCACACGATGCTTCACGAACAGATGCAGTTCCTGTTCCGCGGGTTCCGCCGCGATGCGCACCCGATGGCCATCATGGTTGGTGTGGTCGGCGCGCTTTCGGCCTTCTACCACGACAGCACCGATATCAACGACCCGTGGCAACGCGAAGTGGCGTCGATCCGCATGATCGCCAAGATGCCCACGATCGCGGCCATGGCGTATAAATACACGATCGGTCAGCCCTTCGTGTATCCCCGCAACGATATCGACTATGCATCGAATTTCCTGCGCATGTGCTTTGCCGTCCCGGCCGAGGATTTTGAGGTCAATCCGATCCTGTCGCGCGCGATGGACCGGATATTCACACTGCATGCCGACCACGAACAGAACGCGTCAACGTCGACGGTGCGCCTCGCCTCAAGCTCTGGCGCCAACCCGTTCGCCTGCATCGCCGCCGGCATCGCCTGCCTTTGGGGTCCGGCGCATGGGGGCGCCAATCAGGCCTGCCTTGAAATGCTGCGTGAAATCGGCTCGGTCGACCGCATTCCCGAATATCTGGCCCGCGCCAAGGACAAGGATGACGATTTCCGCCTGATGGGCTTTGGGCACCGCGTCTACAAGAATTTCGATCCCCGCGCCAAGGTGATGAAACAGTCGGCGGACGAAGTGCTCGACCTTCTCGGGGTCGAGGACAACCCGACGCTTCAGGTCGCCAAGGAACTTGAGAAACAAGCCCTTGAGGACGACTATTTCGTCGACAAGAAGCTCTTCCCCAATGTCGATTTCTACTCGGGCATCATCCTCGAGGCGATGGGCTTTCCTACTTCGATGTTCACGCCCATTTTTGCCGTGTCGCGCACGGTAGGCTGGATTTCCCAGTGGAAGGAAATGATCGCCGACCCACAACTCAAGATCGGTCGCCCGCGTCAGCTTTATATGGGTGAGACATTGCGCGACTACGTGGATATCGAAAACCGCTGACGTAGAACACGCTGTGGGCACATCACGATTTTCCGGGCCGGCCCAGAGCCGGTCGGCCCGGCCCCAGCCTCACCCTGAGTTGCCTGAGCGAGGGTGATTGTCTATCCTTCCGGTATTTTGCGGAAGGATGTTTCGATGACCAAAGACTCGATTGCCGACAAAATTCTCGCGGCCTATCCCCTCCAGCCATCCGACCCCGACCTGCCGAACGCATCGCAACTGGCCAGCCGGCAGATCCTCGTTGTTAAGAACTACATGATGATCAGCGCGTCCTCGGTTCCGGCGGGCGGCGGCGATGTGACCTGCCAGCCAATCATCCGCTGCGACGGCACCCCCTCGCCCAGTTCAAAGGTCACACATGGCTTTATCCGCTTCGCACCCGAAGCCCGGCTTCAGCCGCCTCAATATCGCGATACGGCAAAAGAAATTCATCTTTGGTTCGCCTATGAGGCCATACCACAGGTGCTTGACCAACTGGCGCACCCAAACCGCTACCTGTGGGTCGGATTTTTCAACGGCGGACACATCTACGGCGATCTGCATTCAGCGTTCTGAAGGCAGCACGAGTCGGTCATGTTCTTCCCATCACCGCCCCTCATAACGCGCATCGCGCTTTTCGAGAAAGGCCACAACCCCCTCCTGAAAATCGCGGGTGGTGCCACATTTCCCCTGAAGTCGCGCCTCAAGCTCTAGCTGCGCGTCCAGATCATTCTGCCAGCTTGACCGGATCGCGGTCTTCAGCTCCGCATAGGCCGCCGTTGGCCCCGTGGCGAGGTGAGCCGCCCGTGCCCGCCATCTTTCGTCAAACTCCGCGTCCGGCACCGCCTCCCAGATCATGCCCCAGTCGCTGGCCTGCCGGGCGCTGATCGGTTCGGCGAAAAGGGCCGCGCCCATCGCCTTGGCCGCACCCATCTGACGCGGAAGCCAATAGGTGCCACCCGCATCCGGGATCAGGCCGATCCGGGTGAACGCCTGAAGAAAATAGGCGCTTTCGCTCGCGATCACGACGTCGGCGGCCAGCGCAAGATTGGCCCCCGCCCCGGCGGCGGGGCCGTTGACCGCGCTGATTGTGGGCACCGGGCAGGTGCCGATGGCCTGCAGCATGGGCACATATTCCTCACGCAGCACCCGCTCAAGATCAAGCGACGCCACCGATGTGCCATCACCAAGATCCTGTCCCGAACAGAACGCCTTGCCATTGCCGGTCAGAACCACGACCCGCGCCGCGCGCCCGGCCATGCCCATCGCATCGGTGATCTCGGCCCGCATCTGGGTGTTGAGCGCATTCATCCGGTCCGCCCGGTCAAGCGTGATCACCGCTATGTCGTCGTCGATCCTGTAGTCGATGGTGTCATAATCGCGCATGGCTCACGCCTCCTGAAACTTGGCTGGCTCAGGTCTAGACCGATGCGTTCAGAAACGAAAGTGCAACGAGGCGTCAGCGATCGAGGATATCGCGCAGCCGGGCCCTCTCGTCCTCGCTGAGCGCCTCGACCCCCGGTTCGTCGGCCATGCCACGTTGCCGCACATAAAGCCACGCACCCAGTCCACCAACAAGAAGCATCGCAGGCCCCGCCAGCCACAAAAGCAGGTTGCTGCCGCCGGTGCGCGGTTGCATCAGCACGACCTCGCCATAGCGCGCGACAAAGAACTCCAGAATTTCGGTATCGCTGGCCCCTTCCAAAAGAAGCTCGCGCACACGCCGCCGTGCATCCGTGGCCCATTCCGCATTGGACGACGCGATGGATTCAGATTGGCACCGAACACAGCGCAAAACCTCGTCCAGCGCCTGCGCCCGTGTCTCAAGGACCGGGTCATCCAGCATCTCATCAGGCTGAAACGCCCAGAGAGGTGCGGCCAAAAGCAAGAGAACAAGGCACAACCGTTT
This sequence comes from Roseovarius sp. E0-M6, assembly GCF_037083845.1. NCBI lineage: Bacteria > Pseudomonadati > Pseudomonadota > Alphaproteobacteria > Rhodobacterales > Roseobacteraceae > Roseovarius > Roseovarius sp. E0-M6. Next base: position 1,092,017 of record NZ_JBAPLA010000001.1, read on the forward strand.
CATTCCGCAGGCACCCCCTCGGGGGCTGTCTTGCGGGCCCCTGCGGCCACCCTGTAGCGCCGATCGCTCAGCGACAGGAAACCGCCCAGTGCCATCAGGATCGCACCACCCCAGATCCAGTTCGCCAGCGGCTTCACATAGGTGCGCACCGCCCAGCCGCCACCGGTCTGCGGGTCTCCGATCACCACGTAAAGATCCCGCAGGAATCCGTTGTCGATCCCGGCCTCCGTGGTGGGCATCGCCGCCACCGGATAGACGCGCTTTTCAGGAAAGACAGTGCCGATGATCCGGTCACCGCGCCCCAGCTGAACTTCGGCGCGGGTTGCCCGATAATTCGGGCCCTCCACCTCTGTGACATCGCGCAACCACACGCTATAGCCCGCCACATCGAAACGCTCGCCCACTTGGGCCACGCGGATGTCCTCGGCCTCCCATGCCAAAAGCCCGGCGATCCCCGCCATGGTCACCCCGAGCCCCGCATGTGCCACTGCCTTGCCCCAGTCGGCCCGCGGCAAGCGCCGCAACCGGGCCAGCCTCGGTCGAAGCGCGCTGCGCCCCGTGCGCCCCCAGATGTCGGTCGCGGCACCGGCCACCAGCCACGCCCCGAGGAAAAGGCCGATCGGAGCCATCGCGCTTTGCCCCGTCTGCATCGCCCAGACAAGAAGCGCCACGGCAACTGCAAGCACCAAAGCAGGACGTAGCGCCCGGATCGTGCGCCCCATCTTGCCCCGTTTCCACGGCATCATCGCCCCGACAGGAAGGACAAGGCCAAGCAGCACCATGAAAGGAGTGAACGCGATGTTGAAAAACGGCGCGCCGACCGACATTTTGCGATCAAAAAGCATCTCGGCCACAAGCGGCCAGATCGTGCCGACAAAGACGATGAACGCCGCCACCGTCAAAAGGACGTTGTTGATAATGAGCATCGTCTCGCGGCTCTCAAGGGCAAAGACGCCCCGCGCCTGCATGACATGCGCGCGCACCGCGAACAGGACAAGAGCAGCCAGCATAAAGGCCGCCAATATGAACAGAAGCACGACGCCCCTCTCGGGATCATTGGCAAAGGCATGCACCGACGTCAGAACCCCCGAGCGCGTGATGAACGCGCCCACCATCGAAAACCCGAAAGCGAGGATCGCCAACAGGATGGTCCAGCTTTTGAGACTCTCGCGCTTTTCAACCACGATGGCCGAATGCAGAAGCGCCACCGAAAGCAGCCACGGCATGAAGCTCGCGTTCTCGACCGGGTCCCAGAACCAGAATCCGCCCCAGCCAAGCTCGTAATAGGCCCACCATGACCCCAAGGCGATCCCGATGGTCAGAAAGACCCACGCGGCCAGCGTATAAGGCCTGACCCAGCGGCCCCAGGCCGCATCGATGCGCCCCTCGATCAGCGCGGCAAGCGCGAACGAGAAGGTCATCGAAAGTCCAACATATCCGAGATAGAGAAACGGCGGATGAAAGGCGAGGCCCGGATCCTGCAACAATGGATTGAGGTCATTGCCATTCATTGGCGGCACCGCAAGGCGCAGAAACGGATTCGAGGTGAACAGGATGAACCCGATAAACGCCGCGCCTATCATCCCCTGAACCGCCAGAATGCGCGCTCTGAGCGTCGGCGGCAGGGCGTTGCCGAACCATGCCACCGTGGCCCCGAAAAGCGCCACGATCAGAACCCAGAGAAGCATCGAGCCTTCGTGATTTCCCCAAACGCCGGTGATTTTGTACAGCATCGGCTTGGCGGTATGAGAGTTGAGCATCACGAGCCTGAGCGAGAAATCCGACGTGACAAAAGCCCATGTGAGCGCGCCGAACGACACCGCGATCAAACAGAACTGCACTTGGGCCGCAGGCAAGGCCACGGCCATAGCTCCCGGCCATCGGCGTGCGGCGCCGATCAGGGGCACGACCGATTGTATCAATGCGATACAGAAGGCAAGTATCAGGGCGAAGTGGCCAAGTTCCGTAATCATGCATCAAGTATAGGGCGCATGAAGGGGCGCCGCCATGGGATTCGGCAGCGCCCAGCGGTTCACATTGTCGCGACCAAAGCGGTGGGGCGCAATCGGGCCTAGCGTCCACCCCGCTGCGCATCGCGCCGCCACTGAACAAGCGCGGGATTGCCCTCGGGGCGCACCGCTTCGATGGCGATCTCGGCGTCGGGCTCGGCTTGGGCGATACCGGGGGCCCCCGCGCCTACGCGACTCAACGTCCCGATATTCGCCGTAACCTGCGGCATTCGGGCCATCGTGGCCGTGATCGAGCGTTGAAATTCTTGGCTTTTTTGCTGATGCCGCGCACCGAAATAAAACGAAACCACCACACCCAGAAGCCACCAAAGCGGCTCGGGCACCAACGCGACCCCCTGCATCCGCGCCGCGAACCAGACCGGATCGGCCATCGCTGCAACAAAGAGCGCCAAAGTGCCAAGCGCCAGCGCCGGACGCGGCAACCGGTTGATCCCGTCCATGACCCTGTCGAACCGGCCCCGCTCAACACGGGCAAACTCATTGGCGAATTGCGCCAGAACCGCGTCCCGCGTGGCCTGCTCGCGACCGCCCACCGCCTCGGCGTTTTCGCGGAAGACTTCCGCGGTCTCGCGGAGGGCGTTGCGACCGCCGCCGAATATCAGCTCAAGAACCTGTGTCATCATCCCCATGACGCCACCCGTTCCGCAAATTCGCCCTCGCTCATGTGATATCGCGGCGACATGAACGCCTCGGCGCGGCGAATCCAACCGCCTTTGCCGCCCCCGCGCGTCCGCGCGAATTTGCGCGATGCGGGCCGCCTGTCGGCCAGTCGGAAGTAATAATTGCGACGCGCGATCGCATAGGCATCCACAAGGTGATCGGGCCCGGCGCGAAAGGCGGCCTTGGCGGCGGCGGCGGTCTGTGGGCCTATCGCACCATCCACCGCCACGTCCTGGCCCATTTGCCGCAAAAGGCGCTGAAGGATCTTCACCGCGTTGCCGCCCGCGTTGACATACATGTCAAACACGCTGGGGCGCAGCGGTTCGGGAAGCTGGTCGATGCCCGGCCGATCGTGGTAATGCTCGATGAAAATCCGTTCGGCCTGCACCCGGCTCAGTGCGCGCACATCGGCGACGTCGACCTGCCCGTCACGCGTAAGGTCAAGGCCCAGACGCCGCATCGTGTGAATGGTCACACCATATTTCGTGGCGCCACCCGGATCGTCCGGGTCATCGACAAATCCCCCCTCCCGGGTCACGATCTCTCGGGCGATATCCCTGACATTGGGCATGGTCCGGCTCCTTGGCTGCTGATCGGGTCAGCCTGCCGGGAGGCGATTAACGAACCCCTCAGCTATCGGGCGCACCACCCTCATAGACGCCCTGCTCCTTGAGCGCGTCCACCACTTCCTTGGGCATGTATTCCTCGTCATGCTTGGCAAGGATCTCGGTCGCGCGGAAGGTCTGACCGTCAAAACTGCCAAGGCCGACCATGCCCTGACCCTCCTCGAAAAGGTCGGGTAGAACGCCGGTATATTCCACGGGCACCGACGCACCGCCATCGGTCACCCGAAATCGCACCTGCGTGCCCTCACCGCGTCTGAGGCTGCCATCCTCGACCAGACCGCCGATGCGAAAAACCTCGCTCGATTGCGGCGGCTCGGCCATCACCTGGCTGGGCGAGCGGAAATAGTTAATCCCGTCGCGCATTGCGTAACCAATCATCGCCGTCGACAGGATAAGTGCCAACACCGCCACGCTGATGATTTGAATACGTCGTTTCTTTTTAAGTGACTTCATAACCTTACACCCTCTTCCTCATGGAAAGACCGGGGCAAGCATCAGGCCTGCGGTCTCGTCTTCGCCCAGCATCAGGTTGGCATTTTGAATGGCCTGACCGCTTGATCCCTTGGTCAGATTGTCAAGCGCGGCCACCACAATCGTCCGGCCCGGAATGCGATCAGCACAGATACCGACATGGCAGAAATTCGATCCACGCACGTGCCGGGTGCTTGGATGCTCTCCAAAGGGCAGCACCTTGACGAAAGGTTCCCCCTCATAGGCGCGGGCCAGCGTTGCATGTACGGTCTCAGGCTCACCTTTCACATAAACAGTGGCAAGTATCCCCCTGTTTGCCGGTATTAAATGCGGCGTAAACTGAACCTTTACAGAACGGCCTGCAAGCGCCGAAAACTCCTGATCGAACTCGCCCAGATGGCGATGCGCGCCGCCTACGGCATAGGCGTGATACCCCTCGCTCAACTCGGCATGCAGGAGATTTTCCTTGAGGCTGCGCCCGGCGCCCGACACAGCGCATTTGAGATCAAGAATGATATCGTCAAGATCGATCACCCCCGCCGCGATAAGAGGCCGGAGCGCGTATTGGCCGGTGGCCGCATTACAGCCGGTCCCGGCCACAAGACGCGCATGACGGATTTCGTCGCGGTAAAACTCGGTCAGCCCATAAACCGCCTCTTGCTGACACTCCAGCGCGGCATGTGTCCCACCATACCAGCGCGCATAGTCCTCGGGATCGCGAAGCCGGAAATCCGCGCTCAGGTCAACGATCCTGAGCGTCCGGGGCAGATCGCGGATCACCTCCTGGCTCGTGGCATGCGGCAAGGCGCAGAAACACAGATCGACACCGGCGAAATCAATCTCGTCGATGGTCACAAGATCGGGCAGATCAAGGTGCCGCAAATGCGGGAACACCTGCGCCATGCTTTGCCCCGCCTTGGAGTTCGCGCCAAGCGCCACGATCTCAAGCGCGGGATGCGTGGCGATCAGGCGAACAAGCTCGGCGCCGGTATATCCTGACGCACCGAGAATCGCGATTTTATGGGCCATATGCGGCCTCCTTCGGGTCGTTTAACAGGATTTAGGCCATGTTCCGGCCCCGTGCAATGCGGCATGATCGCCAAAGCTTTGTGTGGACAGACCCGCGTCAAACCGTCTCGAAGCTGATGGACCGCTTGAGAAACTGTGTCGCACGGTCGGACACGCGGGCCGGATCGCCAGTGGTGAGAAAACGGGCCGCCTCTCCATCGCCTATCATCTGTGGATGCCGGCCGATATAGTCGGCAAGACTGTCGGCCACGAGAGCGGGCTGTGAAAACACCGAAACCTTCGGCCCCAGTGCTGCGCGGAAAACATCTTCGAGAAGTGGGTAATGCGTGCACCCGAGAATCGCCGCCTGCGGGTCGGGCATCTTGCGCCTGAGCGCCTCCACATGGCTGCGCACCAGCGCCTCGGCCAAGATCATGTCGCCATCCTCGATCGCATCAACGACACCGCCACAGGCTTGCGCTTCGACATCGACACCGATCGCACGAAAGGCCAACTCTCGCTGGAACGCGCGGCTTGATACGGTTGTGGGGGTCGCGAAAAGGGCCACATGCTTGATCGCCACCTCACGCGGCGGAGAATTGTCGCCCCATTGCCGCTCGGTCAGGGCCTCGATCAGCGGGACAAACACACCAAGCACCCGCTTGCCCTTGGGCACGCCCGCCTCCTGCATCCGTCTCAGGGCTGCGGCGCTTGCGGTATTGCAGGCCAGAATCACGAGATCACATCCGTTGGCCCAGAGATATTCCACATGGGCCTTGGTGCGCGCATGAATATCGTCCGGGCTGCGCACGCCGTAGGGCGCGTTCGCATTATCCCCCAGATAGATCACCGGCAGATCGGGCAGCCGCGCCTCAATCGCCCCAAGGACAGTTAGCCCGCCCAGTCCCGAATCGAAAATGCCTGCCGCCATCGCACCGTCGCGCGGCCGTGTTGGCTGTCGCGCGCCCTGTCAGTTCCACTCGAAACCGATCCCCGTGGGGTCGATCGGTCCCGGCGACAACTCATAGGTCTTTCGCCGCAGGAAAGCCATGAGGGATTTCGCATCTCCCGCCATCGGATCAAGCACATCACGGCCAAGTGGTTCGCCTATGGCCACGCGCACAGGCGTGTCGAGCCGTTTTCCGAATTCCTTGAGCAGAAGGCCCATGCGCAGCGTGTAGTGAAGATGAGTGGCGACCTGGAAAAGACGGCTCGTATGCCCTTCAAAGAAGACCGGCACCACCGTTGCACGTGACTTGGCGATCATCCGGGCGGTGAAAAGCCGCCAATCAGGGTCCATCGGGCGCGAGAAGGGACGCGCCGCCGTGGACACCGCGCCGCCGGGAAAAATGCCGATCGCACCCCCCTGCGACAGAAAGTCGAGCGATCTGCGCCGCGTCTCAAGGTTCAGCGCCAGCGCCTCGCGCGTGTCATCGAAGCTGACCGGCAGCACCGTGCGCTCAAGATCCGGCGCCTTGCGAAAGACCGAGCTGGCCAGAATGCGGAAATCACCCCGCGTCTGGCTGAGCATGTTGCCCATCATCAGGCCGTCGAGGATACCGTAGGGATGGTTGGCCACCAGCACCAGCGGCCCCTCCCGCGGGATGTGATCGAGCGCGCCGCACACCACGTCAAGGCTCAGCCCATAGCGTGTCGCGATCACCTGCCAGAAGTCCTGACCGCTGGCCACCTCCTGCTCATAGCCATGAGCGCGTTTAATAAGGCGGATACGACCCGACAGCGTCTCCATCGTGCGGATCATCGCGCGCCCGCCCCGTGTCTGGGCGGAATGGGCATAGCTTATGTCGCGCGCGATGTGATGATCTCGACGCATGGTATCCTCCGTCTGTGCGCGTTGTCCGCGCGAGGATACCTGCGTCGGGTGAAGGTTTTGTGACCGTTTATTCCGCGGCCACCCGCCCTGGTGCGCCACCTCCCTGCCGGATGCCGGACAGAAGGCTCTCGCGCGTTTTCGCGGCTTTTGCCTCGTTCGCGGCCTTGACCGGGCCAAAACCCCGGATCTCCAGCGGAAGCTCGGCCAACGCCACGATCAGGTCACGCGTCTCGGGATCAAGCATTGGAAGCACCTCGGCCATATCCGCCTCGTATTGCGTGATCAGCGCGCGCTCCATCTTGCGTTCGGCCGTGTATCCAAACGGATCAAATGGTGTTCCGCGCACTCGCTTCAGGCTGGCGAGCACCTTCATCGGCCCGCGCATCCACGCGCCGAAGGCCCGCTTTTGCGGCCGGCCATCCGCACCTGTCTTGGCCAGAAGCGGCGGCGCAAGGTGATAGGTCATGCGGAAATCGCCCCCGAATTCCTCGCGCGCCTTGTCCTCACTCGTGAGCAGAAGCCGCGCGACCTCATACTCGTCCTTGTAGGCCAGAAGCTTGTGATACCCCTTGGCCACCGCCTCGCGCACATCGTCATCCTCGATCACGTCCACGAGCTTGCGGTACCGTTTGGCCAGACGCTTGCCCTGATAGGCTTCGAGATGCGCCGCCCGAAAGGCGATCTTGTCATCCACCGTCTCGGGCATCTCCACCACGTTCGACCGGCACATGGCCGCCGCGTCCTGTGGGCAGTGCACGGCCCAACGACCAATCTCGAAGGCCCGCAGGTTGCGTTCGACAGCGGCCCCATTCAGGCGGATCGCATCGGCGATGGCCTCATGGCTCAGTGGGATAAGGCCCTTCTGCCACGCCGCACCGAAGACCATCATGTTGGAATAGATCGAGTCGCCCATCGTCACCCGCGCAAGCTCGGTCGCATCGAAAAGCTGAACCGCATCGCCAAGGCGCGATTCGATTGCCACGCCCAACCGCTCGAACGGCAATTTGAACTCGGGATCGCGGGTGAAATCGCCCGTGATGATCTCGTGATTGTTGACCACCGCACCGGTCTGACCGCGCCGCGTGAGGCCCAGTGTGCTCGCGCCCGCGCTCACCACGAGATCACCACCGATCAGCGCATGCGCCTCGCCCGTGGCAACCCGGATGGCGTGGATATCGCCGGGCTTCTCGGCCAAACGGCAATGAATATGCACCGCGCCGCCCTTCTGGGCCAGACCCGCCATCTCCATCATGCCGGCACCTTTGCCGTCGAACTGGGCCGCCTGCGCCATCACGGCACCGATCGTCACGACACCCGTGCCGCCGACACCGGTGATCACCACGTTATGAGTGCCGTCGATCTCGGGCAGGGTCGGGTCGGGCAGATCGGGCAGCACCAGATCGGTGGAGGCCTCCTTCTTGATCTGCGCCCCTTCCAGGGTGACAAAACTCGGACAGAACCCCTTGAGGCAACTATAATCCTTGTTACAGCTCGACTGATCCACCGCCCGTTTGCGGCCCAGTTCGGTCTCGACCGGAACAAGGCTCACACAGTTTGACTGAACCCCGCAATCGCCACAGCCCTCACAGACATCGGTGTTGATGAACACGCGCTTGTCGGGGTCGGGAAATGTGCCGCGTTTGCGCCGGCGCCGCTTCTCGGCGGCACAAGTCTGAATATAGACGATGGCGCTCACACCCTTGATCTCGGTGCAGGCTTTCTGCACATCCATCAGCTCATTGCGCGGATGCACCTCAACGTCGCGCGGAAATGCGCCCGGGTCTACGTCCTCTTTCTCGTCATAGACCACCGCCACATGCTTTACGCCCATGGCGCGCAGTTCGTTCACGATGCGCGGAGCATCCAGACCGCCCTCGTTGGGTTGCCCTCCGGTCATCGCCACCGCGTCGTTATAAAGGATCTTGTAGGTGATGTTCACACCCGCGGCGAGTGCGGCCCGAATGGCCAGAATGCCCGAGTGGTTGTAGGTGCCATCGCCAAGGTTCTGAAAGACATGGCCGCGTTTGGAAAACGGCGCCTCACCGATCCAGTTGGCGCCTTCGGCACCCATATGGGTAAATCCGCTCGTTTCGCGATCCATCCACAGCGACATGATATGACAACCGATTCCGGCGTAGGCGCGGCTCCCCTCGGGAAGTTTGGTCGACGTATTGTGCGGACAGCCCGAACAGAAATACGGCAGGCGGCTTGCGATATCGGCGGCATTGTCGGACTTGCGCGCCTCCGCAATCCGCTCAAGCCCGGCCTTTACCCCGTCGGTGCCGCGTCCTTCTTCGATCAGGATCGTGCCGATCTTGTCCGCGATCATGACGGGATCAAGCGCCATACGCGTCGGGAATAGCTCTTCTTGATGCATGCTTCCCGCACCGCCCTTGTACCAGCCATAGACACGGCGCCCGCGCCGGTCGTCAAAGATCGCCTCTTTGATCTGCACCTCGATCAGCTTGCGTTTCTCTTCCACCACCACGATCAACTCAAGCCCTTCGGCCCATTCGTGGAAGCCTTTCATATCCATCGGAAAGGTCTGCCCGATCTTGAGCGTCGTAATACCCAGCCGCTCGGCCTCGGCCTCGTCGATGCCCAAAAGGTCAAGCGCATGCACAAGGTCGAGCCAGTTCTTGCCCGCCGCGACAAAACCGATCTTGGCCCCCGGCTTGCCCCAGACCCTCTTGTCGATCTTGTTGGCATGGGCGAATGCCTCGGCGGCATAGCGTTTGTGGTCGATCATCCGAGTTTCCTGCGGGATCCAGTGATCGCCAAGCCGGATATTCAGCCCGCCCTCGGGCATATTGAATTCCGGCGTCACAAATTTCATGCGGTCGGGCCGCCCGTCCACGACGCTCGTCACCTCCACGGTGTCTTTCATCGTCTTGAGGCCGCACCAAACGCCCGCGAAGCGGCTCATCGCAAAGCCATAAAGACCGAAATCAAGGATTTCCTGAACCCCTGCGGGCGACAGAACCGGCATATAGGCATCCACCAGCGCCCAATCGGACTGATGGCACACGGTCGAGGATTCGCCGGTATGATCGTCACCCATCGCCATGAGCACACCGCCATGCTTGCTCGTGCCGGCCATGTTGGCATGGCGCATCACATCGCCTGAACGGTCCACGCCCGGGCCCTTGCCGTACCAGAGGCCGAAAACGCCGTCATACTTGCCTTCGCCTCGAAGTTCGGCTTGCTGGCTCCCCCAGAGGGCCGTTGCGGCAAGGTCTTCATTCAGCCCTTCCTCAAACTTGACCCGCGACTCGGCCAGAAGTTTTTCGGCGCGACGCATCTGCAAATCCACGGCGCCAAGTGGCGATCCGCGATACCCGGTCACATAGCCCGCGGTATCAAGCCCGGCTTCCTTGTCTCGCCGCGCCTGCGTCAACATCAGACGGACAAGCGCCTGCGTGCCATTGAGCAAGATCTGATCTTTCTCCAGATCGAACCGGTCCGACAGTGATATCTCTTGCTTGCTCATGGCTGGCCTCCTTTTCGCGATCATACCAATGATATAGGGCTATATTAGGTCATAATACATGACCTACCAAGAGATTTCTCGCCACCCCGCACCGGTTGTTCTGTTCAAGGCAAGATTTTATTTGCTATTGCGTGAGCGGACCCGAATGGATTTGGAAAGTTGCTTTTATGGATTGGGACAAGCTCAGGATATTTCACGCCGTGGCCGATGCCGGGAGCCTTACCCACGCCGGTGATCTGCTTCATCTGTCGCAATCGGCCGTGTCCCGTCAGGTCCGCGGGCTTGAGGATTCGCTCAATGCCACGCTTTTTCACCGCCATGCGCGGGGCCTGATTCTCACCGAGCAGGGCGAATTGCTGTTCGATGCCACGCGCGCGATGATGAAACGACTAGACGCCGCAACAGCGCGGATTCGGGACAGCGAAGAGGAAGTATTCGGCGATCTGCGGGTCACCACCACCGTGGGGTTCGGGACATTGTGGCTCGCCCCGCGCCTGCCCAAGCTTTTTGATCGCTATCCCGAGCTCAACATCGACCTCATGCTTGAGGAATCCGTGCTCGACCTGCCCATGCGCGAGGCCGATGTCGCCATCCGCATGAAAGAACCCAGTCAGGCCGATCTTATTCGCAAACGGCTGATGAGCGTGCATATGCGCCTTTACGCCTCGCCCAGCTATATCGAGAAATACGGCGCGCCCGAAACCATGGCCGATCTCGGCAATCACCGCCTGATCTGTCAGAATCCGAGCGCGGCACAAGTGGGCGCCGGCGCCACCCTCGTGGCTCAGCTTCTGGCCGAGGGGGTGCCCTCCAAGCTGACCGTGAACAACTATTTCGGGGTGCTACAGGGCGTGCTCTATAATGTCGGAATCGGGGTCCTTCCCGACTACCTGATCCGCGACTTCCCCGACCTGATCCGCGTTCTCCCTGAGGTGGAATCGGTCGAAGTGCCCGTTTTTCTCGCATATCCCGAGGAACTCAGGCATTCTCAGCGCATCGCCGCGTTCCGCGACTTTGTTCAGGAAGAAATCGTCGCATACAGAAAAACCATTAAATCTCAGGGACATAAGCCCTGAATACCGAGGCATGCAGGCAACGCATATCAGGGTTGTCATCTGCGTGACATGTTTTTTCTTGCCTGCTCAAATAACTGGCACTAGATGCTCGTTATGACGATGGCGCTCTAGTTTAGCGCGATCATCATACCTCCCTGTTGGACTATGGCCGAGCTTAGTGCTCGGCCTTTTTTTTGGAAAATCCCGCGCTGACCGGGCTTTATGGGTGTGATATTGTTCGTTGAATACCCATGCAGGGGTCGCACGCAAACCGCAAAGGCCGTCCGCATCGGGCGGCCTTCCTGAAAACTGTGATCCGGGACAGGGCGAAACGGCTGATGGATTATTCCGCCGCTTCGGGTGATTTGCCGCTGTCGTCGTCACCGCCCTGCTGGTCGGACTCGCCCGTCTCGGAGGATTGCTCCTCCTGCTTGGGCTTGCGGCGCGGCTTGCGCGGTCGCTTGGGCGCGTCACCCTTGCTTTTGTTTTCGGGCGTCTCGACGAGGCCGCTACCGTCATCCTTGGCCTCGGTCGTCTCGGGTTTCTGATCGCCGCCGGTCTCACCGTCGTCGCCGCCCTCCCGGTCCTGACGCTCTCCGCGTTCCCCGCGCTCGCGGTCGCGCTCGGCCTGACGTTCCCGGTTCTGGCGCTCCTGCTCTTCGCGGCGCGCCTCTTGCTCTTTCTGGGCCACCCCCAGCAAACGCAGGTAATGCTCCGCATGCTGTTGAAAGTTTTCCGTCATGACCCGGTCGCCCGACAATTGCGCATCGCGCGCCAGCTGATTGTATTTCTCGATGATCTGCTGGGGCGTGCCGCGCACCTTGCCCTCGGGGCCGGAGCTGTCGAACACGCGGTTCGTGACATTGCCCACCGACCGGTTATTGCGGTTCGACTTATTACGCGAACGTGACTTCTGTGTTCTCATTGTATTGCAGCTGAGCCTTGTGCTGTTAAATCTGCCCGACCTTGTGAATGTTCCCCGGTCCCTTGGGAGCCGGATCAAGGCGATTGTTGGCTTGGCATCAGGTGGGATGTCCTCAAGTCGGCTTTCACCACGCTGACCCCACTTGTGTAATCATGACCACCGGGGGCACACAAGCGAAAACCACGAAGAAAGCGGATTTTGGCCCGATTCTCCTTAAGAATCATTAAAATCGGGCGCATTCGCCATGACGACACGGTCCCGATCGTCCAGATCGGCGACGACACGGACACCTACAAACCCACCCGCGTGCATCAGATCGGCCACCGCCTCGGCCTGTGTGGGGCCGATTTCCACCATGAGACGCCCACCCGGCTCAAGATACCGCAAGGCTTCCCCGGCGATCACGCGATAGGCGCTCAGACCGTCGCCCCCGTCGCTCAGCGCCATATGCGGCTCGAACTTCAGCTCGGGCGAAAGGCCCGCCATTTCCGCCTGCGCGATATAGGGCGGGTTTGACACGATCAGATCAAAGCGCCCCTCGATCCCCGAAAACCAGTCCGCACATCGAAACTCCGCCTGCCCCGCCACATTGAGCCGTTGGGCATTGTCCCGCGCCACGCCAAGCGCGGCCTCCGACAGGTCGGTGCCAACCCCCCGAGCCTCATCGCGGTCGGCCAGAAGCGTGATCAGGATGGCTCCTGACCCGGTGCCAAGGTCGAGCACACGTGAAAACGGCGCTGCAAGCGCCGCCTCAACCAATGCTTCGGTCTCGGGTCGTGGATCAAGCACATCACGGCTCACCGTGAACCACCGGCCATGGAAAAGCCGCCCGCCGAGGATATGCGAGACCGGCTCGCGCCGCGCGCGTCTGGCAATGTAATCCGCAAAGCGGGTGCGCACGCTCTCGTCGATCTCATCGGCAAGGCACAGCGTCAGCCGGTCCGCCGTCACGCCCATCGCCCCCGCCATCAGACGGCGCGCATCCCGCGGCGCGCCCTCGATGCCAGCCTCCACGAGCTGCGCCACGCCCGCGCGCAGCACCGCATCGCCCCTCATGCGCCCATTTCGGCCAGTTGCGCCGCCTGTGCATGCGCGGTCAGCGCGTCAATGACCTCGTCAAGGTCGCCCGCCATGACCTGATCCAGCTTGTAAAGCGTCAGGTTGATCCGATGATCGGTCATCCGGCCCTGTGGAAAGTTATAGGTGCGAATCCGCTCGCTCCGGTCGCCCGATCCCACCTGCGCCGACCGCTCGGCGCTCCGCGCGTCATGCGCGCGCTGCCGCTCAAGGTCAAAGAGCCGCGACTTGAGCACCTGCATCGCGATCTCGCGGTTACGGTGCTGCGATTTCTCGGAACTGGTCACGACGATCCCGGTGGGCAAGTGGGTGATCCGCACCGCCGAGTCGGTGGTGTTCACATGCTGTCCGCCCGCCCCGCTGGCCCGCATCGTGTCGATACGGACATCACCGGGGTCAATGGCGATGTCGACATCCTTCGCCTCGGGCAAGACCGCAACCGTGGCAGCACTTGTGTGAATGCGCCCGCCGCTTTCGGTTTCCGGGACACGCTGAACCCGGTGAACGCCGCTCTCGTATTTGAGCCGCGCAAAAACATTCGCGCCTTTCACATGCACGACGGCCTCGCGGATCCCTTCCAGTTCGCTGGCATTTTCCTCGACCACGTCAAAGGTCCAGCCGCGCGCCTCGGCGTATCTGGCATACATGCGCATCAGGTCACCGGCAAAAAGCGCGGCTTCCTCGCCGCCGGTGCCGGGCCGGATTTCGATGATGGCGGGGCGCGCATCGGCGGCATCCCGGGGCAGAAGTGCCAGTTGCAACGCCGCCTCACGCTCGGGGAGTTCTCTCTCCAAAAGCGCAAGCTCCTCCTGTGCCAAGGCGCGCATCTCGGGATCGTCCAGAAGCGCGCGGGCTTGTGCAATCGCCTCACGCGCGGCCTCATAGGCGCGAATCTCTTCGACCACGGGGCGCAATTCGGCGTATTCGCGCCCAAGCTGCGCAATATCCCCCGATCCCTCGGCCATGGCGGCCTCGAGATACTCAAAACGCTCAATGATCTGGATCAGACGGTCTTGCGGCAACATGCACCTCTCGTCCTTCATTCGCGAGGTCTGGTCAAGAGGCTGCACCATGCTATGATTGACAGTATGGCCCGTCTTCTTCTCATAACGCTCTGCATCGTCGCACCGGCGGCCATGGCGGATGTGCAAGGCAAGAATGGCAAGACCATCGACTGCTACTGCACCGACAGCGACGGCGCGCGACAGGAATTGGGCGAGATGATTTGCCTTGCCGTTGACGGCAAGATGTTCATGGCACAATGCCAGATGTCGCTGAACGTCCCGATGTGGCGCAAAATTTCCGATGGCTGCCTGTCATCCGCCCTTCCCCAAAGCCTCCAGCCAGCCTTCGACACGGGCGCGGTTGACTCCTAGGTCGCTCTTTCCGAACCGAAGACGCGCGAACACCTCAACCATGCCTTCATCAAGGCTGATCGTCGTGTAATCGGGAAATCCGAACACGCGGCTGCGCGTCACATAGGTCACCATGCGGTCGTCCAGGCCGCCCGTCAGGTGCCGGGTGCGCGGGGTGGCGCGAATGATCCGGTCAAGCCGCGCCAGCGTGTCGGCATCCCCCGGCCCCCGCCAGATATGGCCGCCGTTGCGGGGGATGTGGCCCGTGCCCGTGGCATCCGCCCCGTGATGCCATCGCGCCGGATCACTCGGGGCAAGGCGCACATAGGCCATTCCCCCCAGCATCAGAACAACGAGTGTCGCCAGCCCCCACCTCACCATGCCTCAACCACGCCGTGTCCAGCCCCAAAGGCACATCAGTTCGGTCACCACATGCGCCCCAGCCACCGCCGTGGCATTCCCCGCGTCGAACGGCGGCGACACCTCGACCACGTCGCCCCCGACCATGTTGATCCCCGCGATATCGCGCAGGATGATCGCCGCTTGCCCGCTCGAAAGACCGCCCCAGACCGGGGTGCCCGTCCCCGGCGCAAAGGCCGGGTCAAGCCCGTCGATGTCGAAGGTGACATAGGTGGGATGATCGCCAAGGATTTCCCTGATCTTGCCGGCGACCGCGACCGGCCCGGTCTCGTGCACTTCGCGCGCGTCGATGATGTTCACGCCCAGCGGATCGTCGTTGACCGTGCGGATGCCCACCTGAACGCTGCGCGCCGGATCAACAAGGCCCTCTTTCACCGCCTTGTAGAACATCGTTCCGTGATCGACCCGGTCCATGTTGTCGTCCGGCCACGTGTCGGTATGCGCGTCGAACTGCAACAGCGAAAGAGGTCCGTATTTCTCGGCATAGGCGCGAAGGATCGGGAAGCTGATATAGTGATCCCCGCCGATCGCGATACTGCCCGCGCCCGCCGCGAGGATACCCTTGATATGCGCGGTCAGGGCGGCGGGAAACTCGGGAATATTGGCATAGTCGAAGGCCAGATCCCCATAATCGACGACGTCCAGCTCATCCATCGGGTTATAGCCGTCCCAGCCATAGGGCGCATCGAAGGCCTGAAGCGTGCTTGCCTCGCGCACCGCCCTCGGCCCAAGGCGCGTGCCGGGCCGGTTCGTGACAGCCTGATCAAACGGGATCCCCGTGATCGCAAGGTCGACCCCCGCCAAGTCCTTGGTATATCGCCGCCGCAGAAAGGACGTGGCCCCGCCAAAGCTGTTCTCGTGGCTCAGTCCCCGCAGGCTCTTGCGCGTGAACGCCTCATCAACCTGGTTTTTCGCATCTTCAAGCGACATGTTGGTTCCTTCTCAATCATCGCGCACCCGGGCCCTGCTCGGCTCAGGCGGCTGGCTGCGCCCGCTCCACGAGACGGGCAAGAAAGGACGCGCCGACCGGGGCCACCGCGTCATTGAAATCAAAGGCGGGATTGTGCAGCCCCGGCGCATCCCCCTGCCCGAGGAAGAAATAGGCCCCCTTGCGCGCCTCAAGCATATAGGAGAAATCCTCGGCCCCCATTTCGCGCGGGCGGTCGGTGACCACGGGCGCGGCGCCCGCCACCTCGCGTGCCACGTCGGCGGCCCCGCGCACCGCCTCGGCGTCATTTACCGTCGCCGGATAGCCGATCTCGATGCGCAGCTCGGCATCGACACCATAGGCCGCGGCCTGCCCCTCGACGATCTCGCGCAGGCGGCGGTGGACCATCTCCTGCACGCCCTTGTCAAAACTGCGGATCGTGCCGTTCAGATAGGCGGTCTGCGGGATCACGTTATCCACGGTCCCGGTATGGATCTGCGTGACCGACAGAACGACATCCTCGGTCGCGCGGTGGTTCCGGCTCACGATTGTCTGAATGGCCTGAACGATCCCGCAGGCCGCCACCACCGGATCGCGTGTCTCGTGCGGATAGGCACCATGCCCGCCGACGCCTTCGATATCCACGTGAAAGGTATCGACCGCCGCCATGATCGGCCCGGAGCAAGTGAAAAAGCCCCCGGCCTCGACCCCCGGCAGAATGTGCAGCGCATAAACCTCGTCCACGCCATAGCGATCAAGAATACCTTCCTCGACCATCACGCGCGCGCCGCCCGGCCCTTCCTCGGCAGGCTGAAATATCAGGACCGCCCGCCCCGCGAAATTGCGCGTCTCCGACAGGTATTTCGCCGCCCCCAAAAGCATCGCGGTATGACCGTCATGACCGCAGGCATGCGTGGCGCCCTTGCGCTCGGACGCCCAGTCCGCGCCGCTCGCGTCCTCCATCGGCAGCGCGTCCATATCCGCGCGCAGCCCGATGACCGGCCCCTCGCCCCGGCCTTCGATCACGGCAACCACACCACTTTCCGCGATGCCTGTCTCGATCTGGCTGATCCCGAACTCACGCAGCCGCGCGACCACGAAGGCCGCAGTGTCATGACAGGCAAAGCCAAGCTCTGGGTTGCGGTGCATATGCCGCCGCCATTCCGCCATTTCTTCGGCAAAACCGGCCACCCGGTTGATCACGGCCATGTCTGGACTCCTCGCCTGCCTCAGGTCAGGGTCCACTCAACCCCAATCACAGCGGTGACGCAATGCCCGAAACCCCGACCCACGCCGACCCCATGCAGCGCCTTGTCGCGATCATGCGCGCGCTGCGCGATCCCGCCACCGGATGCCCGTGGGACATCGAACAGGACTTCGGCACAATCGCCCCCTACACCATCGAAGAGGCGTACGAAGTGGCCGACACGATCGAGCGTGAGGCATGGCACGAATTGCGCGGTGAGTTAGGCGATCTGCTTTTGCAAGTGGTGTTTCACGCCCAGATCGCCGCCGACCGGGGGCTATTCGATTTCGCCGACGTGGCCGAAGACATCGGCCAGAAGATGATCGACCGGCACCCGCATGTCTTTGGTTCCGAAAGCCGCGATAAATCCGCCGAACAGCAGACCCGCGACTGGGAGGCGATCAAGGCGGCCGAACGCGCTGCGAAGGCGCAGACCGGCACGCTTGATGGTGTCGCCGTGGGCCTGCCCGCCCTGCTCCGCGCGCTCAAGCTGCAAAAACGGGCGGCCCGGGTCGGCTTTGACTGGCCCGAAACCGATCAGGTGCTCGACAAGATCACAGAAGAAGCCCGCGAAGTGCAGGAAGCCGCCCGCGACCTGCCCCACGAGAAGATCGAGGAAGAAATGGGCGATCTGCTTTTTGTCATGGCCAATCTTGCCCGGCACATGAAGGTTGATCCCGAAGCCGCGCTGCGCCGCGCCAACACCAAGTTCACCCGCCGTTTCGAATGGATCGAGGCCGAGCTTGCCCGCATGGCCAAACGCCCCGAAGACAGCGATCTGGCCGAGATGGATATGCTCTGGAATGCTGCGAAAAAGGCAGGTCTGTAAGCTCCGCTACAGCGGTTCGCCTTTGACCCGAGACACCAGCGAAAGGTGGAATGCGCGCCCGAGCGAACTGTGGCCAGCATGTCGCAAAATTCTATGGGTCAGGTTTTTCGCGAAGTTCTTTATCCCTGATAAAGCCGTCCCGGCCCCCAGCCTTTCGCGTCAAGACCGGCCAAGCGCAGCATGTGCCAGATCAACGCTTGATTCGAGCTGATGACCGGCTTGCCCAGCGTCTCTTCGACCTCTTCGATGATCCCGAAGGTGCGCAGGTTGGTGCAGCTTGCAAAGACCGCCTCGACACCCTCGGCGCGGCCCGCCTCGAGCATTGCCGCGCGCGTGCTGTTCTCGGATATCCGTGCGACCTTCTGATCGTCCGACTGACCGAAACTGACTTGATGCAGAACGTCGATGCCATGATCGGCAAGATGCGCGCACATCGGGCCGGTCACGCTTGGCACATAAGGCGAGACAAGGCCGATTTTCGCCGCGCCCACGGCGCGCAAGGCGGCAATCACCGCACACATCGGGTTGGTGACGGGGGTTTCAGGATGGGCCACCTGCACCAGTCGCGACACCTCCCCGGGGCCGATCACCGTCGCCCCGGAGGTGCAGGCATACCCCACCACCCGAAGGTCCGGCGGCAACAGCGACGCGGTGGCGGTCATTTCATCGGCCATTGTAACCAGCGTCTCGGGCGTGACTTCGGCAATGGACGGTATCCGCGCATGCAACATGTTGACGTCGCGCCGAGCGATCACCGCGCGGGTCTCGTGCTCAAGCGTTTCGTCATTGCTCAGAAGGATCAATCCGAACCGCGCACCCCCCGCCGCTCCCTCGTCCAGTGTATAATTCATGCCCAGCTCCCCTATGGCCTGCTCAGGGTGCCGCCAGACACGGCGGCACGCACCCCTGTGGTCCCGGGGCAGGATGTGGGCAAACCTCGCGCCACGCGCACGGCAAGAAATGCGAAAGCTTGCGCCTCAAGCATGTCTCCGTCAAGCCCCACAGCCTCAACAGGCTCAACCGAACAGTCAAGGGCGGCGCGCAGCATGTCCATCATGACCGGATTGTGCCGCCCGCCCCCGGCCACCAGCATCCGCTCGGGCGGGACAGGACAATGCTCCATCGCCCGCATCACCCCCGCCGCGCACATCGCCGTCAGGGTTGCGGCGGCGTCCGCGTCCGACAACTCTCCCACAAGGTCGATCATGTCCGAAAACGCGTTCCGGTCGAGCGACTTAGGTGGCATCCGGTAAAAATAGGGGTCCTCCAGAAAAAGCTCCAGCGCGCCCTCGGCCACCGTGCCCCCACGCGCCAGCGCGCCGTCTCGGTCAAAAGGAATGCCGCGCCGATTGAACATCAGATCATTGACCGGCGCGTTCGCAGGCCCGGTGTCAAAGGCCAGCAGCGCGCCCTCCTCCTCGGGTGCGGATTTGCGCGGATCGATCCATGTGAGGTTTCCAACCCCACCCAGATTAAGAACCCCAAGCGGCGCATCGGCACCGATCCACTGCGCGCAGGCGAAATGATAAAATGGCGCAAGTGGGGCGCCCTGACCGCCCATGCGCATATCCGCGCTGCGGAAATCCCACACGACCGGACCCCCAAGCGTATGGGCCAGCGCGGCCCCGCAGCCCAGCTGATGCGTGCCTCGCCCTCCCGGCTCATGGGCGACGGTCTGACCGTGAAAGCCAAAGAGATCGGCCGAGATCGGTGAAAGCGCCTCCTCGTGCGCGGCCATCACCACCTCAAGCGCGGCCTCAAGAGCATCCCCCGGCCACAGCCCGAGGGCGGCCCGCAGGGTCGCGCTTTCCTCGTCGGAATACGCGCGATAGCCGGTTTCGCCGAAGCCAGCGATGCGCGCGCCGTCGGTCTCGATCACCGCCACGTCCACCCCGTCCAGAGAGGTGCCCGACATCGCACCGGCGGCCCTGATCACACCCGGCCCCAACATGGCCTTTTCCTTCGCCTGTTCCACCCCTATACATGCCGCGCAAATCAGCCGGGAACAAGCGCGATGACCTATCACCCCAAATCCGAATTCATGTCCGTGATGATCGAGCGCGGCTTTCTTGCCGATTGCACCGATTATCAGGGGCTTGACGACGCGATGCAGCAAGGCGTCGTGCCCAGCTATATCGGCTATGATGCGACGGCCAAATCGCTCCACGTGGGCCATCTTCTCAACATCATGATGCTCCGCTGGCTGCAAAAGACCGGTCACAAGCCGATCACCCTGATGGGCGGCGGCACCACCAAGGTGGGCGACCCAAGCTTCCGCGCCGACGAACGACCCCTGCTCGGACCTGAGCGGATTTCTGAGAACATCGCCGGCATGAAAGCCGTTTTCGCCAGCTATCTCACCTATGGCGAGGACGAAACCGACGCGCTCATGCTCGACAATGCCGAATGGCTCGACGGGCTCAACTATCTCGAATTCCTGCGCGATATCGGGCGGCACTTCTCGGTCAACCGGATGCTGTCGTTTGAATCAGTCAAGTCCCGGCTCGACCGCGAGCAATCGCTCAGCTTTCTCGAATTCAACTACATGATCCTTCAGGCCTATGACTTCCTCGAACTGAACCGCCGCTATGGCTGCCGGCTTCAGATGGGCGGCTCGGACCAATGGGGCAACATCGTCAACGGCATCGACCTGACCCGCCGGGTGATCGACCATGAGGTTTTCGGCCTCACCTCGCCGCTCCTGACCACGTCGGACGGGCGCAAAATGGGCAAGAGCCAGGGCGGCGCCATCTGGCTCAATTCCGAAATGCTGAGTCCTTACGAATTCTGGCAATTCTGGCGCAACACGACCGATGCCGACACGGGCCGCTTCCTCAAGCTTTATACCGAACTGCCGGTCGAGGAATGCGAACGGCTGGGCAAGCTGGCCGGGTCCGAGATCAACGACGCCAAGATCGTGCTGGCCAATGAGGTGACAACGCTCCTCCACGGCGCCGACGCCGCGAGAAAGGCTCAGGACACGGCGCGCGAAGTGTTCGAAAAGGGCGGTGTGGGCGAGGATTTGCCCACCGTCGAACTGAACATGGCCGAACTTGGCGATGGCATCTCGGTGGTGCAGCTTCTGGTGAAAACCGGCCTTGCCAAGTCCGGTAAGGATGCCAAGCGCCTGATCGCTGAACATGGCGCGCGCATGGATGACGCACCGCTGACGGATGCGGGCACGATGATCGACGCGGGCGCCCTCGCCTCGCCGATCAAGCTCAGTGCCGGGAAAAAACGGCACGCACTCGTCAAGCTTACCGGCTGACGGCCACACAGGAACGGTGTCACGAAATCTTCGCTTGCGCAGGCGCAATATATCCATCATTCGTGATATATGGATATAAACACCGCCGCCACCGCCTTTGCCGCCCTGTCACAGCCCCTCCGGCTGGACGTATTTCGCAAGCTTGTGCAGGCGGGTGATGCGGGTATGGCGGCGGGCGACATCGCCGACGCCTGCAACACGAAACAGAATACCATGTCGGCCAACCTCTCGGCATTGCGTCAAGCGGGCCTGATCCACAGCACCCGCGAAGGCCGCTCGATCCGCTATCACGCCGACCATGACGGCATCCGCCGCCTTCTGGGGTTCCTGCTCGAGGATTGCTGCGGCGGAAATCCCGCGCTTTGCCAACCGCTTATCTCTGAACTCACCTGCTGCTAACCGGGGGCGACCATGACAGACCGACCACGCAATGTGCTCTTCCTGTGCACGGGCAATTCCGCCCGTTCCATTCTTGCCGAGGCGATCATGAACGCCACCGGCTCGGGGCGTTTCCGCGGCTATTCCGCCGGCTCGCACCCCTCCGGCGGCCCCCACCCCCGCGCGCTCGCGCTACTTGAGAAGATCGGTCATCCCACAGACTCCCTTCACTCCAAAAGCTGGGATGTCTTCGCCGAATCCGACGCCCCCGAGATGGATTTCATCATCACCGTCTGTGACAACGCGGCAGGCGAAATCTGTCCGGTCTGGCCCGGCAAACCCGCCACCGCGCATTGGGGCCTGCCCGACCCGGCAGCCGTCACCGGCTCTGACGTCGATCAGGCGCTGGCCTTCGCCGACACTTACCGAATGCTGGTGCGCCGGATCGAAGCCTTCGCCGCCCTCCCCCTCGACACGCTCGACGGAATGTCGCTGCAAACCCGCCTCGACGCGATTGGCGCGACCGACACCTCACCCGAGACCGCCTGACCGACTCACGACAAGGAAATTCAATGCCCGACACCACATCCCCCAAGGTCGACGCCCTTGGCACGTTCGAACGCTACCTGACCCTCTGGATCGCTGCGGCGATGATCATCGGTATCGCGGTAGGGTCAGTCGCCCCCGGCCTCGTGGACGCGGTGGCCTCCGCCGAAGTGGCGTCTATCAATCTCGTGGTGGCGGTGCTCATCTGGGCGATGGTCTATCCAATGATGGTGAGTGTCGATTTCGGTGCCGTTGCGGGCGTCGCACGCCAACCCAAGGGGCTGATTGTCACCCTGACTGTCAATTGGCTCATCAAGCCCTTCACAATGGCGCTCCTTGCCGTTCTCTTCTTCGAGTATGTCTTCGCGCCATGGATCTCACCCGAAGACGCCGCACAATACACTGCCGGACTGATTCTTCTGGGGGCGGCGCCTTGCACGGCCATGGTCTTCGTGTGGTCACAACTTACCCGTGGCGATGCGACTTATACGCTGGTGCAGGTCTCGGTGAATGACCTGATAATGATCGTGGCTTTCGCTCCGATCGTGGCCTTGCTTCTGGGCGTGACAGACATCAGCGTGCCGTGGGAAACGCTTGTTCTAGCAACGGTGCTCTATGTGGTTCTGCCTCTCATCGCCGGGCTGCTCACCCGTCGCGCGCTTGGCTCGGCCCAAGCGATTGACGCCTTCACAGCACGGATCAAGCCGTGGTCGATGATCGGCCTCATCGCGACCGTCGCCATCCTATTTGGCCTACAGGGCGATGTGATCCTGTCCCGTCCGTTCGTCATTGCGCTCATCGCCGTGCCCATTCTGATTCAGAGCTACGCGATTTTCGCCGTGGCTTACGGCGCGGCCTACGCGCTCAAGGTGCCGCACCGCATCGCGGCGCCATGTGCCATGATCGGCACATCGAACTTCTTCGAACTTGCCGTCGCCGTCGCCATCAGCCTCTTTGGCCTCAACTCGGGCGCGGCGCTTGCCACGGTCGTTGGGGTTCTGGTCGAGGTGCCGGTGATGCTCTCGCTCGTCGCCTTCGCCAATCGCACGCGCAACCGCTTTCAAGGCGCCTGAGCCATAACCTTCAAGCGCCCCATCGCCGCCATCCGGGGCCCGGTCCGCGCAACATGTTCATCGACAAGAAAGGCCAGCGCGTTGCCTGACACGCCCAATATCTCTACCCCCGATCTGCACGACATCGACGAAGACAGGCTCTTTCCCCAGACGCGCCCCGCGCACCCGCCGCGCATCCTGCTGCTCTACGGGTCTCTGCGCGACCGCTCCTTCTCGCGCTTTGCCGCCGAGGAGGCCGCGCGCATCCTGACGCGGCTCGACGCCGAGGCCCGACTCTTCGACCCCTCTGGCCTGCCGCTGGTCGATGATGCGCGCGATGACCACCCGAAAGTCACCGAACTGCGCGATCTCGTCATGTGGTCCGAGGGCATGGTCTGGTCCAGCCCGGAACGTCATGGCGCGATGACCGGGCTGATGAAAACCCAGATCGACTGGATTCCGCTTGCGCCCATCGGCGGCGTCCGCCCCACGCAGGGCAAGACGCTGGCGGTGATGCAGGTCTGCGGCGGATCGCAAAGCTTTAATGCCGTCAATCAGCTCCGCATCCTCGGGCGCTGGATGCGGCTCATCACCATTCCGAACCAGTCGTCTGTCGCAAAGGCATGGGACAAATTCGACGCGGACGGGCGCATGATGCCCGGCCCCTTCTACAACCGGATCGTGGATGTGATGGAAGAGCTGATGAAGTTCACACTTCTGACACGCGGTGCGTCGGACTATCTGACCGACAGGTATTCCGAACGCGTCGAAAGCACCGAGGCCCTGTCCCGGCGGGTCAACCTCTCACGCGCCGTCGGACCGAAGTAAAAGACGCGGTCGATCACCCTTTGTCGCACCGACGCGATACCGACGTGAATACCGACGTGGGTACCGACGTTCCGTTCGGGACGTTAACCGCGCCTCTCACCAAGCGCGTCGCGCAGCACCTCAAGCACCGTGTCGGGCGGCACATCGCTGGTGACAAACGCCTGTCCAATCCCTCTCACAAGGATAAACCGAAGCTTGCCATCCACGACTTTCTTGTCCTGTCCCATCAGGGCAAGAAGGGCTTCCGCATCAGGAAGTTCTCCCTCAATATCAGCAAGATCAACCTTCATATTCATGTCGCGGAGATGGCCGCGAACCCGGCTTGGCTCTTCTTGGCTACACAGGTCCAGCCGTGCCGAAAGCTCAAAGGCAAGCGCACAGCCGATGGCCACACCCTCGCCATGCAAAAGCCGGTCGGAATAGCCCGTGGCGGCCTCGAGTGCATGACAAAACGTATGCCCCAGATTAAGCAGCGCCCGGTCCCCCTGTTCCGTCTCATCCCGCACCACGATCTCGGCTTTCATCTCGACCGAGCGCCGCACAGCACGGATGCGCGCGGTCATGTCTCCGGCTGCGGATTTCGGGCCATGTGTTTCTAACCACTGGAAAAAATCGGCGTCGCCCAAAAGGCCGTATTTCACCACTTCGCCATATCCCGCCAGGTAATCGCGCGGTGGCAGCGTGCCCAGAACCTCCGTATCGGCGAGCACGAGACTCGGTTGATGAAACGCCCCGATCAGGTTTTTGCCATGGGTCGAGTTGATCCCGGTCTTGCCCCCGACCGAACTGTCCACCTGCGCCAGAAGGCTTGTCGGAACCTGCACAAAGCGCACACCACGCCGCAGGATCGCCGCCGCAAAGCCGACCAGATCCCCGATCACCCCGCCGCCGAAAGCGATCACCATGTCGCGGCGCTCAATCTTTTCGGACAGAAGCCATTCAACGACCCGCTCAAGTTCGCTCCAGCGTTTTGTCGCCTCACCCGGAGGGAGCACAAGGGAAACCATAGAAATTCCAGCCTTTTCAAGGCCATCCCTCAGCGCATTCAGGTGATGACGCGCGACATTTTCGTCGGTGACAACCGCAACCCTTGGCCGGGATAGCAAAGGCGCGATCCGTGCGCCCACATCGGTCAAAAGATCGGGGCCCACGACAACATCATACGCCTGATCGCCAAGAGCGACATGAACGGTTTCGGTCATTGCACTTTCTCCAAAACATCCGGCCGGGTAAGCAACGCCTCGATCACCTGATCCGTCATCGCCTCAATGCTGTAATCCGGGCGGGATTGCACCGCGATTTCGGCCTTCTGATAAAACGGCACCCGCGCTTCATAAATTTCCTTCAGTGTCTGATAAGGATTACTTGTGCGCAGCAAGGGTCTGGTATTCTTATGTTTTACCCTGCTCCACAAAAGGTTCAGATCGGCATTGAGCCACACCGCAACCCCTTTTTGCGAGATGGTTTCGCGATTGCGCTCCGACAAAAAAGCACCGCCCCCGGTGCTCAGAATACCGCGCTGCGTTTCCAGAAGGCGCTCAATCACCTGCGCTTCGCGGGCCCGAAAGAACGCCTCGCCATCACGTTCGAATATCTCGGCGATGGACATCGCGGCGGCCGTTTCGATCTCGGAATCTGAATCGAGAAACGGCACACCGAGCCGCACCGCCAAGGCACGTCCGACAGCGGTTTTACCGGCTCCCATCATTCCGACCAGAACCACGGTTTTCCTGAGATGCCATTCATCCGGCCCCGCCACGCTCGGCACTCCCCCGCCAATCTCCGAATTTTTGCCTTCAATGACGTGATCTTGCAAAAAAGGCCATATATAAAGTGTTCAAAACCACGAACAGGGCGGGCAGAAACACATTGGGACGACTCATTAAATGGCTGATTTATCTAATTATTATCGCATTCATTGCGCTGATCGCCTATGCCTATATCGGCCCCTTCTTCGGTGCTGACTTCACCCCGCCACTCAAAGAGATTCGCCAGGAAATCATACTTGAAGGGAATTAGCGCCCTCTGTCTTGTCGCCGGGCTCGCTTTTCCGGTCGCGGCCCAAGAGCCGCTTTCGGCGATCGAGTGGCTTAGTGAAGAGGCACGCGTCCCCGTCGCCCCGCCCCGTGTCATAGCTCCCGACGAACCCCCGGTGAGCGATGGAATCACACTCCCCGAGATCACCGTCGCGCCGCTTGACGATGTGCGCCGCGACGCGGTGGGCCTGCTGCCCCCCGCCGTCACGGGCCTGCCTCCGACACTCTGGACCGCCGGGCACGAGACCCGGTTTGAGACGCTCTGGAAGCGTGCCACCGATGAACCGCACCCGGCCATTCAGGCGCTGTATTACACACTTCTTCTGGCCGAGGCCGAGCCGCCCGCAGGGGATGACGGCTCATTTCTCAAGACCCGCGTTGAAACCCTGATTGACTTTGGCGCGATCGAACCGGCCTATGCCCTTCTCGAACGTGCCGACCCCGAGACACCTCGGCTCTTTCCTCTTTGGCTTGATCTTTCCCTGCTCAAGGGTGACGAGGGAATAGCCTGCAAAACACTATCCAACCGCCCTGAACTGTTCGATAATTACGCCGCGCGTGTCTATTGTCATGCCCGCGACGGCGATTGGCAGACAGCGGCGCTTCTCTACGAAACGGCCCGCGCTCTGAACCTGCTGGACAAGCGCCAAGATTTCCTCCTCGCTCAGTTTCTCGAACCCGAACTGATTGACGAGGCGGTGGGCCTTGCGCCGCCCTCCAACCCCTCTCCGCTCATGTTCCGTCTTTACGAGGCCGCGGGCACCCCGTTGCCCACGCGCAACCTGCCGCGCGCGTTTGCCACCGCCGATCTGCGCAACACCTCGGGTTGGAAAGCCGAGATCGAGGCGGCCGAACGGCTGGTGCGCACCGGGGCCCTGTCCGAAAACCGGCTTCTGGGGCTTTATACCCACCGCAAGCCCGCCGCGTCAGGCGGCATTTGGGACAGGGTTGCCGCGATTCAGGCATTGGACGATGCTATTACTGCGGGCGACGACGCAGCACTCAGCCGCGCACTTGGTCCCGCGTGGCGACAGATGCGGCGGATCCGGCTCGAAGTGCCCTTCGCCCGGCTATTCGCCGGGGCGCTGGCCGAGCACGACCTTACCGGCCCTGCCGCCACGTTGGCCTGGCGCATCCGTCTTCTCTCCGAGGAGTACGAGGCCGCGGGCGCGAGCCCGCCCGACAGTGCCGAGGCCCGTTTTCTCGGGGCATTGGCCCGGGGCGAGCCGGATGCCGACACCGCACCCTCGCGCCTTGCGCGGCACGTGGCCGAGGCCTTTGGGCAACCCGCACGCGCCGCCATGCGCCACGAGGCATTGCTGCGCGACGCCAAGCTGGGCGAAGCGATCCTGGATGCGGCGACCCGCCTCGATCGGGCCGGCCCCGAGGATTACGACGAAATCACCGGCGCGCTGTCCACCCTACGTGCCGTCGGGCTTGAGGACACGGCGCGCCGTGCCGCGCTTCAGCTTTTGATTCTGGGCCCGAGACAATGAGCGCGCACCCATGGATCGCGCTTTTCCTTGATGCGCAAGCGGCCGAAGCGGGAGCGGCGCATAACACACTTCTGGCCTATGCACGCGACCTGAGAAACTTCTCTCACTGGATTGATTCCAAAAACGAAAATATCGAGACAGCGGATCAAAAGCTGATCGAGGACTATCTCGTCTCCTGTGACGCGGACGGCCTCTCGCGCGCGACCCGCGCGCGCCGCCTTTCGGCCATCAAGCAACTTTACCGCTTTGCTTTCGAAGACCGGCTCCGCGCCGATAATCCCGCGCTTAGAATCAAAGGGCCGGGCCGGGCGAAATCTCTGCCCAAGACGCTCAGCGAGGAGGAGGTTGATCAGCTTCTGCAAGCCGCGCGCGACCTTGGGCGAAGCCCGGCGGACCGACTGCGCAACACCTGCCTGATGGAGCTTCTCTATGCCACGGGAATGCGGGTGAGCGAACTCGTGGCGCTTCCCATCGCGGCGGCGCGGGGCGATCCGCAAATGCTCATGATCCGGGGCAAGGGTGGCAAGGAACGCATGGTCCCCCTTTCCCCCCCGGCGCGCAACGCCCTTACCGACTGGCTCACCAGGCGCGATTCGGACGAAGAAACCGCCCGAAGCAAGGGACACGCGCCCTCGCATTTCCTCTTTCCGTCACGGGGCAAATCCGGTCACCTGACACGGCACCGGTTTTATCTTCTGATCAAGGAACTGGCCGTCGCCGCCGGCGTGTCGCCCGACAAGGTCACGCCGCATACATTGCGTCATGCTTTCGCCACGCATCTTCTGGCCAATGGTGCCGATTTGCGCGCCATCCAGATGCTTCTGGGACACGCGGACGTGGCCACAACCGAAATCTATACCCATGTGCTGGAAGAACGTCTCAAGTCGCTCGTGCTCAGCCATCATCCGCTGGCCGATGACGCCGACCGCCGAAGCGCGGGGGGCAAGACCTCCTCGGATGGCCAATAGCCGGTTTCGAGCGCGCGGTCATACCCTTGGGTCAACCAGGCATCGCGCATCGCGTGGTGATGATCGTAATGCAGTGTCTCGATGCGCGCCTCGCCCTGATCCAGAATGGCAAAACGTGTCGCAGGGTGGCCATCATTGGGCGGCATGCCAATCACCCCGGCATTGATCCAGAGCACATCGGAAACGCGACGAATGAAGTCTATCCCGCTATGCCCTGCGATCACGGCATCGACCGGCCCGGCCGCCGCCGTGATCGCGGCAACCTCGTGGTCGAAGTCCGAGGCCGGACTCATGGGCCAACGGAATCGGGCGATATTTGTCGCGCCCCCATGGATGACGGCGAAACGGCGCCCGCCCTGCCGGAATACGATCATGTCCGGCAAATCCCGCATCCAACACCGATCCGTGGCGTCAATCGCGGCATCCGCATGGGCAAACCATCCGGCCGAAAGCAGATCGCATGTGCTTCCTTCCGCGAATCCAAAGCCGCAATCCGTCGCGCCAGAGGCGAGCTGCCGCTCACAATTACCGGCAATCACCGCGACGCTCAGATCACGCAAGCGCGCCACGCAGGCCGCCGGTTGCGCGCCATAGGCGACCACATCACCGGTACAGATGCGGCGCGCGGGCGGAATACCGCGCCGGTCGGCTTCGGACATCGCGGCGTCGAGCGCTGGCAGATTGGAATAAGGTCCGCCAAAAAGCATCACATGCCCCTCAACCGTGCCCAGATGCATTACTTGCATCGTCGCCCCCTTGATTGCGCGCGCCCATGACCCCATAACCCACCAAAGAAAGGGAAATCCACATCCATGGACGTCGCAAATCTGTCCTTTGACACCGCCTTCTGGGTCACGAGCGGGGCCATTCTGGCGCTGCTGGTCCTGTCGGGCTTCTTTTCGGGTAGCGAAACCGCCCTGACTGCCGCCTCACGCGGCAAACTCAAGGCGCGCGCCGAAAAGGGAGATGGCGGGGCCGAACGCGCGCTTGCCATTACCGATGATAACGAGCGGCTGATCGGCTCGGTTCTTCTGGGCAACAACTTGGTCAACATCCTTGCCGCCTCGCTCGCCACGGCGCTGTTCACCCGGCTATTCGGGGAATCGGGTGTGGCGCTGGCCACACTGGTCATGACCCTGCTTGTCCTGATCTTTGCCGAAGTGCTGCCCAAGACCTATGCGATCACCAATGCCGAGGCCGCGGCGTCACGCGCGGCCCCGATCATCACATGGGTGGTCAAACTCTTCTCGCCCATGGTGTCGGCGGTCAGGCTTCTGGTTCGGGGCATATTGCGGCTTTTCGGAGTAAAGACCGATCCCGACAGTCATATCCTTGCCGTGCGCGAGGAGATTGCCGGTGCACTGTATCTGGGCCAATCCGAAGGCGTCGTCGAAAAGGAAGATCGCGACCGTATCCTCGGCGCTCTCGATCTCGGGGATCGCGCTGTCGAAGAAATCATGCTTCACCGCAGCCAGATCGAGATGATCAATGCCGCCGATGAACCTCAGGCCATCCTTGAGCAATGCCTCAAGTCGAGCCATACCCGCCTGCCGGTCTTCCGCGACGAGCCCGACAACATCATCGGCGTGGTCCACGCCAAGGATCTGCTGCGCGCAATGTACAAGCTGGTTCAGGCCGGCAACGGTACCGGCCAATCGCTGAGTGGTTTCGATGTCTTCAAGGTTGCGAAGAAGCCCTATTTCGTCCCCGAGACGACGACCCTTGATGACCAGATGCGCCAATTCCTGCGCATGCGCAGCCACTTCGCGCTTGTCGTGGATGAATACGGCACCCTTCAGGGGCTTATCACGCTCGAAGATATCCTTGAGGAAATCGTGGGCGAGATCACGGACGAATTCGACAGCGACGAAGAAGGCATGATCCGCCGCACCGAGGGAAATCAGTTCGTGGTGGATGGTGCCATGACGATCCGCGACCTCAATCGCGCGACCGATTGGTCGCTACCCGATGACGAGGCCAACACCGTAGCCGGGCTTGTGATCCACGAGGCCCAGATGATCCCCAAGGAAACTCAGGTCTTCATCTTTCACGGCTTCCGCTTCGAAGTGGTGTCACGCAAGGACAACCGCATCACCCGGCTCAAGATCCGCAAGCTGGAGTAAGGGATTGCTCCGCGCGCACCGGTCAAGGCGCGCGCGCATCAGTCATGCAAAGCACGCTCTCAGGCGCGCAGCTTCTCGCCCTTGGGATCGAAGGGGGGATCTTGCAGGATCACACCCTTGTGGGGCTGGCCCAGGATCATCACCTCGACGCTGTCACCCGGTCCGGCAGTGCCGGACCTGACATATCCAAGCGCAAGGCTCATCCCCACCGTATAGCCGTAGGTTCCCGACGTGACGCGACCGATCCCCTCGCCATCTCTGAAGATTGGCTCGCCTCCGGTGGCGTCCGCGTTCGAAGCGGCGGTGTCGTCCGCGTTCGAAGCGGCGGTGTCGTCCTCGTTCACATGGATCAGCACAAGAGTTTCGCGCGTAGGTTCGGCGAGAACCTTTTCCACCGCTTCCTTGTGCAGAAAGTCCTTGTCCATCTTGCACAGCGCCTCAAGCCCCACTTCGTGCGGGAAATATTCGGGGCTGTATTCGCGCGACCACGAGCCATACCCCTTTTCGACCCGCATAGACATCAGTGCGCGCGCGCCAACGGGGCCCGCGCCAAACTCGCGGCCCGCCTCAAGCAGGGCGTCATAGAGCTTGGACTGATCTTCGGTCCGGCAATGAAGCTCCCAGCCCAGATCGCCGGTAAAGCTCACCCTGAGCGCCAGGCAGGAGACCCCCGAAATGTCGATCATCTTGGACCGCATGAAGGGGAAATCCTCGGTCGAAAGGCTTTCGTTCGTGAGCCTTTGCAGAAGTTCA
Organism: Roseovarius sp. E0-M6; assembly: GCF_037083845.1. Classification (NCBI taxonomy): domain Bacteria; kingdom Pseudomonadati; phylum Pseudomonadota; class Alphaproteobacteria; order Rhodobacterales; family Roseobacteraceae; genus Roseovarius; species Roseovarius sp. E0-M6. The sequence goes on from NZ_JBAPLA010000001.1 coordinate 1,123,419, forward strand.
CGCGATTTAGGACCGGCCACGTTGAAGCCGCACATCGCCTCGGTCATGCTTTCGAACGTGGTGCCCTCGGGAAGTGGAACCATGTCGAAGAACCGCTTGTGATACCGTTCGGCCATGCCGGAACTGACCACCCAGAATTCATCCTCGGCCACTCGCGTTACCGTGGCATCGCCCGCGATCCCGCCGCGCACCGATATCAGCGGCGTCAGGCAGGAGCGACCCACGGCCTTGGGCATCCGGTTTGCGAACACGCTGTTGAGCCAGTCTGACGCGCCCGCGCCCTTGACCCGGTATTTCGCAAAGTTTGAAATGTCGATGATGCCCGCCCGCTCGCGTAGCATGCGGCATTCCTCGCCCACCGGCTCCCACCAGTTCTGGCGCGTGAAACCGTTAGTGTCGGTCGCACCCGGAGTCCCGGCAAACCATTGCGGATGTTCCCACCCGTAATTCAGGCCAAAGACCGCGCCCAATTCCTTTTGGGTCTCATAGACAGGGCGCGTGCGCAACGGGCGGCCCGCCGCGCGCTCTTCGTTCGGATAATGGATCGCGAAGCGGTGAGAATAGACATCCTCGACCTTGGCTTTCACGAACTCCTTGTCGTTCGCCCAAAGACCGAAGCGCGCCATGTCCCACGCGAACATGTCGTATTTCATCTCGCCTTCGATCATCCATTGCGCACACATCAGACCCATGCCGGCCGACTGGCTGAAGCCCGGAATGATACCGCCGCAAATGAAGTAGTTCTTGAGTTCCGGCACCGGCCCCAAAATCACGTTGCTGTCAGGAGACCAGATCATCGGCCCGTTGATCACCCGCTTGATCCCCGCCTCGGCGGCCAGCGGCACCCGGTCCATGGCGCGCATCACGTTTTCCATGATCCGGTCCAGATCGTCGGCAAAAAGATCATGCGCGAAATCGAGCGGCGTGCCTTGCTCGGCCCAGAATCGCATGTCGCGTTCATAGGCCCCGATCAAAAGGCCTTTGCCCTCTTGCCGCAGGTAATATTCGCCGTCCCGGTCCGCGACGGAAGGCAGCCGCCGGTCCATGCCATCGATCTCGGAAATGGTCTCGGTCACGAAATACTGATGCTCAGTCGGCTGAAGCGGCACCTCGATCCCGGCAAGTGCCGCCACTTCGCGCCCCCAGAGACCGGCGGCGTTGACCACCCATTCGGCATGAATGTCACCCTTGGGCGTGCGCACGATCCAAGTGCCGTCCGGCTGCTGTTCGGTTCCGGTCACTGGGGTGAACCGGTGGATTTCCGCCCCCCGCTGCCGCGCGCCCATTGCATAGGCGTTGGTCACCCCCGAGGGGTCGACGTTGCCGCCATCGGGCTCCCACATGATACAACGGATACCGTCGAAATTCACCAGCGGGTGAAGCTCTTCGGCCCGTTCACGGGTGATCTCGCTGAAATTCATTCCGTAAAGCTTGGCCTTGGCCGCCTGAAGCTTGAGCTGATGTTCACGTGCCTCGGTCTGCGCAAGATAGAGCGAGCCGGGCTGAAACACGCCACAGGACTGGCCGGTTTCGCTTTCCAGTTCCTTGTAAAGGTTCATGGTGTAGTGCTGCAGTCGGCTGATATTGGCGCTGTCGTGCAGGCCGTGGATATTGGCAGCGGCGTGCCACGTGGACCCCGATGTCAGCTCGTCACGCTCAAGGAGCATGACATCGCTCCAGCCCAGTTTCGTGAGGTGATAGAGAATCGAGCAGCCAATAACGCCGCCCCCGATCACAACTGCCTTTGCATGGGTTTTCATGGGTCTTCCCTGGTTGGTCCATTTGAGGCGCATCCTGCGCACTTGTCATTTTCCCGAGTGCCGGTTCACGACACATCCTGTCGCCCTTGGGCAAGTCTCAAAGAAATCAACCAACCGCGCCAACATCTCAGCGCGAAATCTAATTGGATCAATTTTGGACCATATTTACCCGTTAAGACAAGCCAAACATGAACCAATAACGCCCCCAATTGTCAACCAAAAGAATCCGCTCCGATATTGCGAGCGAATGGCGAAGATAAGGCTCCCGTGTTAGTTGACACTCAGTATTGCAGGGAGCGCGGAAGAGGCGGGGCTATGCTGGAAGAGGCCGAATGGGCCTTATAAACAAGGGTGATGAAGGATTGGTGGCGGGCCTAGCGCGCAAAGGCGAGGTGTTTTGCAGTAAGGCCTGAAACGGGCTGTAGGTGGCCCTGTCGGAAGCAATCCAGGGGCTGACCAGCGTTTCACACTGAAGATACCAAAACCCCTTTTAAATAGCGTTTAAAGGCGTGCTGAACGGCAGAGTAATCCCCTTCAAACCGGGAAAACCGGCCCTCGGAACTGGGACGCGACGCGCCCAGTTACTGCGCGGCGTCCCAGTTAGCGATTACTAAATGGTAAACAATGACTTAGGCGGATTGGACCGAGCTCAACGCAAAAAAGAAGTGGGACGCGATTCAGCAGCGTTCCGTTCATGCTTTCGATCGGCCCAGCGAAGGAAAAGCGAGGCGGCTACAGGCAAAGAAACAGATGGTCTGCATACGCCGCATTGGGCCCGGTTCGAGTTGAAGCGTATTTTGCTGTCTTGCCTTTCGTTGCACAAATCTCGTTGGCTTTCGCAACAATATCGGACCGGTCAGGGTCCGGGATAGTGATTACAGTCGATTGCTGGATGCGAACACTATCGCCATTGAACGCAGAGACGACGGGCGTAGGTTCTGCGCAGCCAAAAAGAAATAGGAGCGGCGGTAGGACGAGATGTTTCAACTCTGGGTCCTTTCTTTGTTCAGATAACTAGCTGTATTATAGTATGCGCCGATGAGATAGCTGTGCAAGGCAGGGAGGCGGCTTATGATCCCGTTGATCCGCTGAGGCGGGTCTTGAGCAGCTGCCGGATATCCGGCAGCAGGGCCTCAAGCTCGTCGCCATCCTCGGGATCCGTCATGCGTGAGAGCAGTTCGTTGTAGAACCAGACGACCTCTTTAAAGTGGGTCTCGCTGGGCAGGTCGAGGCCGAGCGCGGCATAGATCTTGCGGACCTCTTCGCCGCAGATCATCAGCTTGAACTGGTCGAGCGGGGCGGGCCGGGGCGGTGGCGCCGGCGTCTCGGGCGCGACGGGATCGCCCGCGCCATAGAGGATGTAATCGGCGCGCAGGCCGAAGCGCTCCTGCAGCCGGATCAGGAAATTGCGCGACGGTTCGCTGCGACCGGCCTCAATATCCCCAATATATCCGCGACTTACGCCCATCGCATCACTTAGGTCGCGCTGCGTGAGTTCCTGCGACACTCGCCACTCTTTCAGGCTTTGTCCGAAATCTTTCGTGGCCATCACCAAAATCCTGTTGACGGTGACGTACATTTACGTCAAACCATAGGACAAGACGTAAATGTACGTCATTGCCGTGAGCCGATAGGGAAATACCATATGACAGAAAAGGTCAGAACAATCCAGCCGGGACCGGTCTTTTATGATGTGTTCCTCGGCTATCTGCGGGTGATCGGCACCAACCTGAAGGATTGGTGCGTGCCGCATGGGGTGACATCAACCAATGCCAAGAGCGCCGCGACCGGTGGCTGGAACGGGCCCAATCCGGTCCGCCGGCCGGACCTGAAACGCGAAGTCGCCGCACCGACAACGACGGGCGTGCGGTCTCCGCTCGCCGGGACGCCGGCCGACGGGCTCGATCCGCACCGGCTGGCCACGATCCTGCGGCAGGCGGACATGGGCGACCCGCTCCGCTACCTCGAGCTTGCCGAAATCATCGAAGAGCGCGATCCGCACTATCTGGGCGTGCTTGGCACGCGCAAGCGGTCGGTCAGCCAGGTGGACATCACCGTCGAGCCGGGCGGCGAAAGCGCGCACGATCAGAAGCTGGCCACCATGGTGCGTGACTGGCTCAAGCGTGACGAACTGCGGGATGAGGTCTTCGACATCCTCGATGCGCTCGGCAAAGGCTATAGCCATACGGAAATCATCTGGGACACCTCAATGGGCCAGTGGTTCCCTGAGCGCCTTGAGTGGCGCGACCCGCGCTGGTTCCGGTTCGTGCGCCACGATCTGGCCACGCCCACAATGCTCGATGAACACGGGCAGGAAGTGCCTTATCCCGCGTTCAAGTTCGTATTCGCCCGGATGAAGGCCAAATCCGGGCTCGCATTGCGCTCCGGTCTCGCCCGTATCGCTCTCTGGGGCTATCTCTTCAAAAAGTATACCGAGCGCGACTGGGCGATATTCACACAGACCTATGGCCAGCCTATCCGCGTCGGCAAGTATGGCCCGGGCGCCAGCGAGCAGGACCGTGACACTCTCTTTCGGGCCGTGGCCGATATCGGTGGGGATTGTGCCGCGATCATCCCCGAGAGCATGATGCTGGAGTTCGTGGAGGCGAAGAATGTCGGCTCCTCCACGGATCACTATGAGCGCCGCGCCGACTGGCTGGACAAGCAGATATCCAAGTTGGTTCTCGGGCAGACCTCGACCACAGATGCCGAAGTCGGCGGTCTTGGCTCGGGCAAGGAGCACCGCGAGGTCCAGGAGGTCATCGAGACGGCCGATTGCAGCGCGCTTCAGGCGATCCTGAACCGCGATCTGATCCGGCCATGGATCGATCTGGAGTTCGGGCCGCAGACTGCCTATCCCAGTCTCAAGATCGAGCGGGTCGAGGATGAAGACCTTGCTCACTTCGCCGAGGCGATCACCCCCTTTATCGATCGTGGACTGCGCGTGTCGACGCAGTCGATCTATGACAAGTTCGGGCTGCCGAAAGCCAAGAACAGCGACGAAGTCCTTCGCCCGGAGGGTCAGCAACCGGCCTCGCCGGTCGAGACCCCCCGTGAGAGCGGATTTAAATACCCTTTGAATACCCACGAGCCCGACGCAGGGGCCGACACCGCCATTCATGCGGAAAGGGCCTCAGTGGGCCGCTCAGCGCCTCTTGATCCAGCGGTGGACCGGCTGGCGCAAGAGGCTGCACCGGAGATGGAGGCGATGCTCGGGCGGATCGAGGCCATGCTCGAAGCCGCAGGATCGCTCGAGGAGTTCCGGGAGATGCTGATCTCGGGCTTCCCGGATCTCGACACGAACGGGCTGGCGCGGATCATGGCGGACGCGATGATGGGCGCTTATGCCGGCGGGCGCGCTGCGGTGGTCGACGAGGACATCGATGGCTGATATCGCGGCCACGTTCCGGCAACCCTTCAAGGAGCAGGTCGCGGCGTTTCGCCTGCGTCTGGGAAACCTTGTCCCGACGTCCCGCTGGGACGACCTCTGGCAGTCGCAGCACGATCGCGCCTTCATGATCGCAGGGGCCACAAAGGCCGACCTCCTGTCGGATCTCGCAGGCGCCGTCGATCGCGCGATCTCCGAGGGCACGGGGCTCGAGGCGTTCCGGAAAGACTTCCGCGCGATCGTCGAGAAACACGGCTGGCACGGCTGGACCGGCGAAGGCACCGAAAAGGGCGAAGCGTGGCGCACCCGCGTGATCTACCGCACCAACATGCGGACCTCCTACATGGCCGGCCGGCACGCGCAGCTCGTCGAGGGCGGGTTCAAGTTCTGGGTCTATCGCCATGGCGGCTCGCTCGAGCCCAGACTCCATCATCTCGCCTGGGACGGCCTCATCCTTCCGGCAGATCACCCGTTCTGGCAGACGCATTTTCCGCCCAACGGCTGGGGCTGCAGCTGCCGGGTGTTCGGCGCACGCACGATCGAGGGCGCGAAACGCAAGGGCGGCGACGGTGCAGGTGGTGGTGGTCTTCTGGGATCGCTTTTCGGCGGGCTCTTCGCCACGGGCGGCATGATCTACGGTGCGGGTAGCGGCACATCGGACAAGGTTCTGATCGGCGCATCGTCGGGTGAATTCATGGTGAACGCCGAGAGCACCAAGAAGAACCGCGCCCTGCTCGAACGCATCAACGGTGGCGAGGTGATCCGCGGCTTTGCCCAGGGTGGCGCGATTGATGGCTCCTACCTGCGCCCCCCGGCTAGCGCCCCGCAGCGCTCTGAGAATGGCTTTACCGCTCATATCGACCTGCGCGGCAACCGCGTCCACCAAAGCGACGGAGGCGTCTCAGTCAGCATCTTCTGCATCTACAGCTGCGAATACGGCAACGACCAAAGCTGGTGAGGCTTCGACCAGTGCCACGAATGCAGCAACCTCGGAGAGCAATGCGGAAGGTTTTAAAAATCAGGCCGCAACAAGTGCGACACTCAGCGCAGATTCTGCAACGGACGCTGATAACAGTGCTGGTGCCGCTGCATCCAGTGCCTCATTAGCGTCCACCAAAGCGGATGAAGCCAGTCAGAGCGCGACCACTGCGACAACCCAAGCGAATACGGCAACGACCAAGGCTGGTGCAGCTTCGACCAGCGCGACACAGGCCGCCGCAAGCGAGACGAATGCAGCCGGATCGGCTTCCAGCGCGGCTTCAAGTGCCTCGAACGCAGCGACCTCCGAAACCAATGCGGGGAATAGCGCAAGCGCCGCCGCTTCCAGCGCTTCGACCGCCTCCACCAAAGCGACCGAGGCGTCTCAGAGCGCGGCCACCGCGACCACCCAGGCCAGCACGGCAACGACCAAGGCTGGTGAGGCGTCGACCAGTGCGTCTCAGGCCGCAAGCTCTGCAACGGATGCCGACGGTTTTGCCACAGCAGCGGCGTCTTCAGCCACCAACATCACGGCCCTCTTGGATGACGCAAAAGCTGTGAACGGTGTCTTTGATTTCAGTGATGATGGGGCGCGGTGGAGCACAAGTGCTTCCGGCACAGATGTGATAACAGCTACAACTGGCTATGCGCTTGCGAGTGGAGATGATTTCAAAGGCGGTAAGGCTTTAGAGATTACAGATTCCAGGGCTGGTTTTTATGGAACCAAAATTCCCGTGTCTCGGGATCGCATTTACCGCGTGAAAGCTCGGGTCAAGAATAACAGCTTCTCCGGTGTCACGCGTATCTTCCTTGGGGTTGCTACCTTCGACGGCAATGGGGATCTTGAAACAGCCTTGCCTGGGTCGCATAGATATTGCACCGCGATCAACACTGCCGTCCCAAATGATGGAGAGTGGCACGAATTTGAAGGGGTCATCACCGGGGGCGGAAACTCCACGCATAACGAGTTTAGACCAACGACCGCTTTTGCGGCACCGATGTTCATCGCAAACTATGCTCTTCCGGGGCAAAAGACCTACATCGACTATCTGTCGATCGAGGACATCACCGAAGCCAAAGCCGAAGCCGATCGTGTCGAACAGGTGGCCGTGGATGGGGACACCGCGCTGGCAGGCGATATCAGCAGTCTCACGACCCGTATGGGCACGGCGGAGGCGGATATCGCGGCGGAGGAAACCGCACGTGTCACACAGGACACCGCGCTCGCGAATAGCATCACGACGCTCTCTGCCGACCTCGATGACACCAATGCTACCGTAACGCAGCAGGCCACTGCGATTACCGATTTGGAGGGCTATGCAGCGGCTCGCTACGGCATCGAGGTGAGCGCAGGTGGTGCGTCGGCAGGTGTTAGCCTTGTTGCTATCGACGGGACGGGCAGCGCGATCCACGTCCGTGCTCAGGACATCCTCCTTGATGGGTCTGTCAAGGTTCCTCAACTCTCCATCGAAGAGGGCCTGATCCTAGATGAGATCAATGCAGGCTTCTCGCTGGGTAAATCATCAGCAGCCGATACTGCCGATGGCATTTATCTAGGTCGGACGCCGGACAACTCAGGTGGCGTCGGCTTCGGCTTTTACGTCGGACGCGATGTCGCGGGCATGGAGCAATCCATAAAGATCACCAAGGACACCGGTCTCACGATAAGAAACGCGGATTTCCGCATCGGGGCGGTCACCAAGTCCGTCCACGAATACACAGGCCTTGATACTACCCACACACTGACGCTCGATGCCGGAACCGAGACGATCAACCTGCAAATCCAACAGGCAGGGGGTGTGCCACAAGAGGACGGTGAAGATACCGTGGTCGTGCTAAAGGACGGAGCCACCACGATCCAGACATGGACCGCGACTGGGAATGATACTGGTTTAACGGCGGTAATGACCCCCTACGGAAACGCCGGATATGGTCAACTCGCTGGGGGAGCAGACAGTGGTCAGGATTTCGGCCCCTCTGGAGCATATCTTGAAATATCCGAATACGACGTATCTGGACTGACCTCCCCCTCACTGGAGATAACGATTGGCGACGGAGGTGATTTCGGAACCGGTGGCGGCGGTTTCCCCGGTACGCAAGGCGCTTGCACCGTCACCCAAGAGGGCACCGGCGATCAGCTTGCTTCACCTGTCTCAGTCGAGCCCTCGGTCACCGGCTCCTTTACGATGTCTTCGTCAGGAGGGTCTTTCCCATCTCTCACGCCTGACACCGGACTATGGGTGGTAACCGAACTGTATCCCGGTGCTTCCATCACAACCGGTGAAGGGAAAACGCTGACCACGAAGAGCCAATGGACCGCGCTGACATTCATTTCCCGGGGGACGCCGACTTACACGTCTCCTGCCAATACCGCCGTAAACTATCTCTTCTACCCGATGTCTGGATGATCTCATGACACACGCTGTAATATATGACCCAAATACTGGCGAGATTTCAGCCACCCTCGAATTTGAGGGGGATGAAGCCCCTACCCCTCAGCCACACATCGTGGTGGATAGTCCGATAGGTGATCCACTCCAGTGGACGGTTGACCTCGACACAATGACGTTGACACAGGCGGGCGTCATGGCCACGGACGAGGCCATCATGGTCGAACGTGATCGCCGCATCCATGGCGGCTTCGATTTTCAGGGGAACCGGTTCCAGACCCGACCAGAAGACCTCGCCAATATCTCGGGGGCGGCATCGTCGGCGCTGCTAGCCCTTTCCACGGGCACCCCCATCGACAAGACCGACTGGGCCGTGCCCGGCACGCCCTTCGCGTGGATTGCTGAGGATAACTCGCTCGTGTCCATGGACGTCGGCACGATGCTGGCCTTCAGTCAGGCGGCAATGCAGCACAAGGCCACGCTGATATTCCGCGCCAAAGCTCTGAAGGAAAACGGCCTCGCGGTGAACGACCTGTCGCTCGATGCCGTCTGGGCCGACCCTTAGAGGGAGGCCGAGGGGTACCAAAGCACCCCCCGACACGGGGCCAAGCTCTCACACAAGCCCCCGCCGACCAGACAAGCCTTATGGCCGCTCCCACCCCGATCGGGGACCGGCATAGAGGCATGATTCTCACCCCAATGAAAAGAGACGATCTCACCCCCGTATCGCCGTCGCTTCCCGTCGCCCCTTGGCTTGGCGGCAAGCGCAACCTTGCAAAGCGTATCACATCGATCCTCGACGCAGTTCCCCACCGGGCCTACGCTGAGCCCTTCGTCGGCATGGGGGCGTGTTCCTGCGCCGCTCCATGCGCCCTCGATCCGAAGTGATCAACGACCGCGGCCGCGATGTCAGCAACCTATTCCGCATCCTTCAGCGGCACTATCCCCAGTTCCTGGACATGCTGCGATTTCAGATAACGACGCGCGCTGAATTTCAGAGACTGATCGAGACCCGGCCTGACACGTTGACCGACCTCGAGCGCGCGGCGCGTTTCCTGTATCTTCAGCGCACGGCCTTCGGTGGAAAGGTCACGGGCCGCAATTTTGGCGTCTCCAAGGACAGACCTGGCCGGTTCAACCTAACAACGCTCGAGCCGATGCTCGAGGATATGCACGAGCGGATGGCTGGGGTGGTGATTGAATGCCTCGATTACGCTGACTTCATCAAACGATACGACGGGAAGGAGACGCTCTTTTATATTGACCCGCCCTACTGGGGCTGTGAGGACGACTACGGTCGTGAGCTCTTTTGTAAGGATGACTTCAAATCCATGGCCTCCCAACTGGCCACTATCAAGGGCCGCTTCCTTATGTCGATCAATGACGTCCCTGAAGTGAGAGCAGTCTTCACGGGTTTTCGGTTCGCCCAGGTGTCGACCACTTACACAATCAGCCAGGAAGCCAGTGCTCGAGGCGCGCGCGCCGAGTTGCTGGTCTCGAACTTCAAGCTGCCTTTAAAGGGGTGTTAAAGAGGCACCTAAAAGGCGGCATCTGAAACCGCGATTGCTGCAACTCTTTCTGTAAAAGTCTGCAAAACTTACCGTCGCGCTACATCCCGTCTCTTCGATTACGCAGCGCCACCTGATCAATCCCTCAATCGCAAACGTCAAATCATATTCAAATTCCGTTAGCGACAAGATGTGTCGCATTCGTGATTGATCTGTTCCCGGTGACTTCCGAGGCTGCGAACACACAACACAAGAGGCCCTTATGAAAACCACCACCCGTGTGGCCGTGATCGGCGGCGGCGTTGTCGGATGCAGCGTGCTTTATCACCTTACCAAGCTTGGCTGGTCCGACGTCATGCTGCTGGAACGCTCCGAGCTTACCTCCGGCTCAACCTGGCACGCGGCGGGCGGCTTTCACACGCTCAACGGCGACACAAACATGGCCGCGCTTCAGGGATATACCATCCGGCTTTACAAAGAGCTTGAAGAGATCACCGGCATGTCCTGCGGGCTGCATCACGTCGGCGGCGTAACGCTCGCCGACAATCGCGACCGTTTCGACATGCTGCTCGCTGAACGCGCGAAGCACCGCTACATGGGCCTCGACACGCATATCGTGACGCCCGAGGAAATTCGCGAGATTGCCCCGATCACCAATACCGACGGCATTATCGGGGCGCTCTATGACCCGCTCGACGGCCATCTCGACCCCTCCGGCACCACCCACGCCTGTGCCAAAGCGGCCCGCATGGGCGGCGCCACGATCGAAACGCATTGCATGGTCCTCGAGACCAATCAGCGCCCCGATGGCACATGGGACGTGGTGACCAACAAGGGCACCATCCACGCCGAACACGTGGTCAACGCGGGTGGCCTCTGGGCGCGCGAGGTGGGCGCGATGGCGGGCGTCTACCTGCCGCTCCACCCGATGGAGCATCAGTATATCGTCACTGACGACATCCCCGAGATTTACGAACGCACGGCGGAACACCCGCATGTGATGGACCCGGCCGGCGAAAGTTATCTGCGGCAAGAGGGACGTGGCCTTTGTATCGGCTTTTATGAGCAACCCTGCGAGCCATGGGCCGTCGACGGCACGCCGTGGGATTTCGGGCATGAGCTTCTGCCCGACAACCTCGACAAGATCGAGGACAGCATCGCCTTTTCCTATAACCGCTTCCCGGTGCTTGAAACCGCCGGGGTCAAATCGGTGATTCACGGCCCCTTCACCTTCGCCCCTGACGGCAACCCGCTTGTCGGGCCGGTGCCCGAACTGCAAAACTACTGGTCCGCCTGCGGTGTCATGGCCGGTTTCTCTCAGGGCGGAGGTGTCGGCCTCATGCTGGCACAGTGGATGACAGCCGGCGAATGCGAGCGCGAGGTGACCGCCATGGATATCGGCAGATATGGTGACTGGATCACGCCGGGCTATACCCGTCCCAAGGTGATCGAGAACTATCAGAAACGGTTCTCCGTGGCCTACCCGAATGAAGAATTGCCCGCCGCGCGCCCCTTCCGTCAGACGCCGATGTATGACGTGTTCGACGAGATGGGCGCGGTCTGGGGTCATCAATTCGGGCTTGAAGTGGTCAACTATTTTGCCCACGGCGATGAACCGCGCTATGAAACACCGTCTTTCCGCCGCTCGAACGCCCATCAGGCCACCGCACGCGAGGTCGCGGCGGTGCGCGACGCGGTCGGCATCAACGAGGTCCACAATTTCGGCAAGTATCTGGTGACAGGCCCCGGCGCCCGCGCCTGGCTGGACCGGATCATGGCCGGGCGCATCCCCAAACCCGGTCGGCTCAGCCTGACGCCGATGCTATCGCATAATGGCCGCCTGATCGGCGATTTCACCGTCTCATCACTGTCCGATACCGCCTTTCAACTGACCGCCTCCTACGGGGCACAGGCGGTTCATATGCGGTGGTTCCACCACAATCCCGCCGAGGGCGTGACGGTCGAGAATATCTCGGACCGGCTTAATGGATTTCAGATCGCGGGGCCGCGCGCGCGCGATGTGCTCGCATCCGTGACACGCGATCAGGTCACCGACATGCGCTTCATGGACCTGCGCCATGCCAGCATCGGCACTGTCGACTGCCTCATTCAGCGGGTCAGCTTTACCGGCGATCTGGGCTATGAGATCTATTGCGATCCGATGGCGCAACGCGCGCTATGGGCCACACTCTGGGCCGCGGGTCAGGAGTTCGGCATGCGCCCCTTCGGGATGCGCGCGATGATGTCGCTTCGGCTCGACAAGTTTTTCGGCTCGTGGCTCAACGAATTCTCTCCGGATTACACACCGGTCGAAACCGGCATGGAGCGGTTCATTCAGTGGAACAAACCGGTGGACTTCATCGGTCGTGCCGCAGCCGAGGCCGAGCGCGACGCCGGGTCCGCACGCAAGCTCGTGGCCTTCGAGGTGGATGCCACCGATGCCGATGCGCACGGGTATGAGCCTGTCTGGATCAACGGCAAGGTCGAAGGGTTCTGTACCTCGGGCGGGTATTCGCACCACGCCGGCAAATCTATCGCGCTGGCGCTTGTTCCGACCGGGCTGGCGCAAGAAGGGCTCGCCGCCGAGATTGAAATCCTGGGCGAAATGCGGGCCGCCACACTGATCACCACGCCGCTTTTCGATGCCGACGGCGCGCGGATGCGCGGCTGATCCGGCCCGCGGGCGGGTTGTGACTGGCGCGCCGCCTCCGGCGGGAGTATTTGGGGAAAGATGAATGGCCTGAGCATCCTTGTCCCCGCCGCCGGCGCGTCATCCCGTATGGGTGGGCGCGACAAGCTTCTCGAAAAGGTAGCGGGCGTGCCGCTCCTGCGACGGCAGGTTCTGCGCGCGCGACACACCGGCGCGCCGGTGATTGTCACCCTGCCCCCCGCCCACGGACAACGCAGCGCCGTGATCGCGGATATCGGCTGCACCTGCATCGAGGTTCCCGACGCCGGAGAAGGCATGGCCGCCTCACTCAGGGCAGGCGCCCGTGTGGCGGACCCGGATCATGCCCTGATGGTGCTTTTGCCCGACATGCCCGACATCACCACCGATGACATCCGCACGCTTGCCTTTGCCCATGCCACGGCCCCTCAAACTGTTCACCGCGCGGTGACCGCGGGCGGCCAGGCCGGTCACCCGGTGATCCTGCCCGCACGCCTGCGCCCCGCGATGGCAGGGCTGCGCGGCGATGAGGGCGCCTGGCCACTTTTGCGGAGTGAGACGGTGATATTGGTGCCACTCGACGGTGATCGCGCTGTGACCGATCTCGACACGCCCGGGGCCTGGGCCCGCTGGCGCGCGAGAGAGCGTTAGAGTGTTCAGACGGTAAAGCGTTTCGCGCGACGCTTGTTTCCAAAAACGAAACAACCCCGACAAAAAGCCGGGATTGTTCCGTTCAGAACCGGGTTGGCCCCCGCAACCGATCCTGGGAACCAGCCCGCGGGGGGAGCTGGCCGGTCCGGCTGCAAGGTATTACTTGGTCAGAAGCTGTGCCTCGTGCTTCTTGAGCGACCGGCGTGCGGCCTGATAGGCATTCACACCTTCGGCTTCGCGCAGTTCGGGGAAGAGCGTGAAGATTTCCTCACGGCTTTCCGCATCCATGTCGCCCAACGTCTGCTCACCGGGTTGGAAGCTCTCGGTCCACGATCCGTTCGAGAGCACGACCTCGTGCTGATCGAACATGAAGTGGATGTAGCTCACCTCGCCGGTGTCCACGTGATCCACACCCTCAAGCCCGGTCAGATGCTTGGCCGAGACCAGCACTTCGCGATCCTCGAAGTAGAGCGCCGATTTCTCGTTGTTGATCAGCACCCTGTGGTTCGGACTGACAAGAAGATCAGTCTCGGGAAGGCCGCGGCCCAACGCGCCCGCACGGATCAGAACCGGTTTGAGCTGCGGTGCCTGAAGAAGTTCGGCCCCCTCAAGATCACGCCGCCCGATCCAGCGGATTTCCTGAAGCCCGTTGTCGCGGGTGATGACCCGGTCACCGATCTCCAGATCCTCCACCTTGCGTTCGCCCTTCGGTGTCGCGATGAGCGTTCCGGGTGTGAAGCAGGGGATGATCCGCTCGATTTCCTGGAAGGTCATCGTGCCCGTCACCGACCCGCCTGGCGCATCGAGGAAGTTGATCCGCCCCGAGGTCGAGTCGCCATCGGGGTCGACCGTTTCATTCACCCGTTCGAAGTCGCCCGCGCCCGTGAGGTCGAGCGTATCGAAATCGTCGCCACCGGACCCGCCATCGGCATTGTCGCCATCTCCATCTGCGGCCGAGCCGATGATGAACGTGTCACGGCCAGTGTCGCCCGACATGTCGTCGGCCCCGGCGCCGCCGATGATGGTGTCATTGTCCGCACGGCCTTCGATGGTGTCGTCACCGTCGCCGCCTTCAATGATATCGTCGCCATTGCCACCTTGCAGGGTGTCCATGCCGTCGCCGCCGAGAATGCTGTCGTCACCGTCCTGACCGCGGATCGAGTCGTCGTCGATCCCGCCGTCCAGCGTATCGTTGCCGATACCGCCACGGATCGTGTCGTTGTCATCCTCGCCGAAGATCATGTCGTCGCCGGCACCGCCGCTCAGATCGTCGTCGCCGTTGTCCAGCTCGGGATCGGTCGCATCGGGAATGTTGGCCGCCGGGTCATTGACGCCACCATAGATGGTATCGTCACCCCTACCCCCGGTCACGGTATCGCTACCCTCACCCGCGATGATCTCGTCATTGCCGTCGCCGCCGTCGATCTCATCATCGTCAAGGCCACCGTCGATCACGTCATCGCCGGCACCGCCGGTGATCGTGTCGGCATCGTCGCCGGTCGTGATGGTGTCGTTCCCGGCGCCGCCCGCCGCGAGATCGCGGTCGTTATCGACATTGGGGTCTTCCGGCACCGTGGCCCCGAAACCGTCATCCGGCAGGGGGAAGTCGGGATCGCTCGGCGATCCGACCGACGCGGACGTGTCGATGACGTCATCGCCACCGCCGCCAAGCGCGGTATCCTGACCGTCGCCACCAAGAAGCGTGTCGTTCTCCGGCCCGCCGATCAGCGAATCGTCACCCTCACCGCCGACAAGGGTGTTTTCCCCGTCGTCACCGCGAAGCGAGTCGTCGCCATCGCCGCCGTCGATGATGTCGTCACCGCTATCGCCGCGCAGGCTGTCGTCGCCGTCGCCGCCACGGATGTCGTCATCGCCTTCACGGCCGCGCACGGTGTCGTCACCGCCGCCTGCTTCAACGATGTCATCCTGCGGCGCTTCGCCCGGCAGGATCGCGTCCATGTCGTCGATCGTGTCGCCATCCGGGTCGCCGGTATAGCCAAGGTCGATCGTCTCGCCCGCGTCGGTGCCGGAAACGATTCCATCGGGGCCCGGCGCGTCATCCGGCAGGATCAGGTTCTCGATCTCCGAGAACTCCATGGTGCCTGTCGGGTCGCCATCGTCATCGAGAAACTCGATCACGCCGCTGGTCGAATTTCCATCGGGATCATCGGTTTGGCTGACCACGCGAAGCGGGCCGCTCCCACTCAGATCGAGCGTGTCATTGTCGGTTCCGCCATCGCCGCCATCGGCGGTGTCACCGGCCGTGCCGCCGGTGATCGTGTCATCGCCGTCGCCGCCCGTGATCTGATCGGCACCTTCACCACCGGTCAGCTCATCATTGCCACCCTCGCCCAGCAACGTATCGTCGCCCTCACCACCGGTGAGCGTGTCATCGCCAGCCGCCACTTCGGGGAACGCATCGTAATAGACATCGGTCAGCTTGATACCCGAGGTGTCGGGTCCGTTCTGATCGTGATTGACCGTGATCTGCGACACCGGCCCCGGAATATCCACAAGAACAGAATAGGCCGGCGAGGAATCAGGCTCATAGCCGCCATCGCTATCGGCCGTATCGGCCCCGGCCACCGCGTCTGTATCCAGCAGCGTGACATTGCTGCCCGCTGTCAGGTTGACCTCGATGGGGTTACCCTCGGCATCAAGCGCCGAAATCCGCACGACGCCGTCGCCGTCGATGTCGTTGACGCGAAATGATACGTTTTCCACCGGATTCGAGAAGCCGAGCGCGTATTCAGTATTGGCCGTCTCGCCGCCCAGAACATTGTCGAGCGAGCTGTTGGAATCGGCGGGCGCGCCATCGGTGGCAATACCATCCACCAGATGGAAATTATCGGCAAAGACCGTGGGAGCATTCGAGCCCGAGGTGGTCGAGGTGAAGGTCACGTCGACATTTCCTGTGTCCTGCGTGAACGTGGTCAGAGCATCGCCGTCATCAATTCCAGGCGACCCGTCCGCGCCATCAGGATCGGGCGCTTCACTCCAGCGTAGAACCTCACGGGTGGCGATATTGTCAATGATATCGCGGTCGCCTGCGATCAGGTCGTCGCCCGCGCCGCCATCAAGGTCATCATTCCCCGCGCCGCCGAAAATCTCGTCGTCGCCGGCACCCGCGTCGACCGTATCGTCGCCATCGCCCGCGTTCACGATATCGTCGTCGCCCGTCTCGCCGGGAAGCGAGGCGTCACCGCCATCAATCACGTCACCTTCGGCATCACCGGGGGTCAGCGCGTTGATTTCGTTGTCAGTTGCATCGCCTTCGACGACGCCGCTACCCGTATCCGTTCTATCAATACCCATTACTCTTCTCCTAATGCCGGCCTGAGCCGTCCACGCAAACCGCGGAATAAGTTTTCTCGCCGCCGACGATGCAACGGTTACGCAAGCGACCTGCACGGACCTCGTGATCATTGGAGGGGAGATAATCGGCGCGTCGTTGCGTCACCAATTTCGTCAGGTCTTCGCCTGACCGATCGTGTTTCACGACACCGCATTACGCGGCTTTGCGATCACACGTCTCCCCGTACCTCTCTCGATACGAAATGCCGTGTGGTCGCCCCCGTGACCATCTTCATCGCCCCCCAGCTGGGCACATTCTTTTTAGGACAGCCGAAACGGCCAACAAAGGAAAAATTTAGGCAAATGCGCTTTCACCAAGGCACAAAGCGCCGATCCGCGCCCCGATTTGCCATGTGTGGGGCGGGTGTTCCGGGCCATTGTTTCCAAACCGGAACCTGTCGATCACGGCACAAACGACCTGTCTTAGAAGGTCAGAACGCTATTGCGCCGGTGCGGCGCGCCTCTCGTCGGACGAATGATTGTTTCTGTTTGGCGAACACTTAATCTCGATTGCCCAAATTAATCTTTGTTAAAAATGCGGCAGACGTTGTGTTGGCGATTTTTGTCCAATTCTGACGTTTCACGCAGTTTGAACCCGCTCTGGAAACGCTACCTCCGATTCGGGCCATCGGTGCAGATGTTTCGGCACGTTTCATGGCGCGCCCCGAAACGGTCTTACTCCTCGTTCCGGCAAAGGCACCGGCATTCGCCAATGAGTTGATATCTTGGTCGCTCTGGAGGGTGTGGTGCCCAAGGTCGGACTCGAACCGACACGCTATTGCTAGCGGGGGATTTTGAATCCCCTGCGTCTACCATTCCGCCACTTGGGCCACGGATGTGTCTCTAGCGAATGCGCATCCGCTCGTCCAGACCTCTTGACCCCGCGTGCCCCCCATGATCAATCCGGTCTCGCACAGCCGGGACACGAGACATGCTCAGACGCCTTTATGACTGGACGATCACGCTTGCGGATCATCCCCGTGCGCTTTGGGTTCTGGCATTTGTCTCGTTCATCGAAAGCTCGGTTTTTCCGATTCCTCCCGATGTGCTGATGATTCCGATGATCCTCGCGCGGCCCTCTCGGGCCTGGCTTGTCGCCACGGTTGCGCTCGTGTCGTCGGTGGTGGGCGGACTTCTGGGATATGCCATCGGCGCGCTGGCCTATGAACAGATCGGACAGCCCATTCTCGAGTCGCTGGGCAAGGTCCACGCGATGGAAGAATTCGCCACCCGTTTCAACGATTTCGGCTTTTGGGCGGTTCTCACGGCGGGGGTGACACCGTTCCCCTACAAGGTCATCACCATCATGTCGGGCTGGACCGGCATGCCGCTCGGCACCTTTATCGCCACTTCGATTCTCGCCCGGGGATTGCGGTTTTTCCTCGTGGCCGCCCTGCTGTGGAAATTCGGTGCGCCGGTGCGGAACTTTATCGAACGCCGCCTCGGGCTTATGTTCACTCTATTCGTGATCATCCTTCTGGCGGGGTTCTACGTGGTGAAGTTCCTGTGATGCAGCGCAACACGCTAATCGGCTTGGCGGCCTTTGGGTCGCTCGCGCTCCTGCTGGGGGCGTTCGCGTTTCAGCATCTGGGCGGCCTTCCCCCCTGCAAGCTCTGTATCTGGCAGCGATGGCCGCATGCCGTCGCAATTCCCATAGGGCTGATCGCGGTGGCGATCCGTGGCTGGCTTTTGCCGCTTCTGGGGATGCTCGCCGCACTGACCACAGGCGCAATTGGCCTCTATCACACCGGGGTCGAGCGCGGCCTGTGGGAGGGGCCCGCCACCTGCACAGCATCGGGCGGCGACGGGCTTAGCAATGCGGATTTCTTCGACAAGATCGTCACTGCCCCGGTGATCCGCTGCGACGATGTCGCGTGGGAGATGCTTGGCCTGTCGATGGCAAGCTGGAATGCGCTCATCGCGTTCGGACTGGCCGCGCTCTGGTGGGCAGCCCTGCGCAAAAGCTGATCGCTTGACCCCGCCTTGCCCGCGCCCCTATCGTCAACCGCGACAGGAGCACGAACATGCGCAATCTCGACCCACGACACTATACATCCCCGGAAATTCACGCCTCCGACGTGTCGCGCATATTTGCGCGCACATGGCAATTGATCGGGCCGGCCTCCCGTCTATCGGAGCGGGGTGACTATGTGGCGACCGAAATCGCCGGTCAGAAGGTTTTCGTGCTGATGACCCGCGAGGGTATCCGCGCCTTCCGAAATGTCTGCCGTCACCGCGGCGCGCGCCTTCTGCCCGAAGGTTCGGGGCGCTGTTCCACCATCCGCTGCCCCTATCACCAATGGGTCTGGGGCGAGGACGGATCGCTTCTCAATGTGCCGTGGTGGGGCGATGATCCCGATTTTGAAATGTCCGACTGGGCCCTTGATCAGATCGCGTGGGAGGTCTGGCGCGGGCTGCTTTTTGTCGCCATCGACCCCGAGCGCACATTGACAGAGCAATTGGGCGCCACCGCTCCCGAACTTGCCGAGGAACCGCTCGAAACCTTCCACTGGACCCACGAAGAGGTGATGACCTTCGACGCCAACTGGAAAATCTATACCGACAATTTCGTCGAAGGCTACCACATCCCCGGCGTCCACCCGCAATTTCACGCGGCCATCGAGTTTGACGCGTTCGAGACCACCGCCCATGACGGCCTTGTCCGCATGACCGCACCGCCGCGCGACGGGCTGTTTTATCGCGGCAAATGGCTCTGGATGTGGCCCAACTGGACGCTTTCGCTATTCGACGGCGGTATGAACACGTCGCGCATCAACCCGGTGGACCACCGGCGCACCGAACTGATCTACAATTTCTATTTCGCCGACACCTCCGAGGCAACGGCCGAGACCCGCGCCCGAACCATCGCCGACAACCTTCAGGTCATTCGCGAGGATTTCGAAATTTGCATCGAAACTCAGAAAAATTACGAAAGCGGCGGGTACCGCCCCGGTCCCCTCTCGCCCCGGCATGAACAGGGCGTGAAATATTTTCAGGATCAGTTGCGCAAGACGTCGAAGGCGGTGCAGACCGGCTAAACCGGTTCGCCCAAGCGGTTGGTAACCAGAACCAGACGCCGCGCCGCGCAGCTCAGGCCGAGGATTTCCGCGTGCTCAGAAGCAGGCTGGTTTCGCTTGATACCACGCCGTCGAACTTGCGGATCTGGCTGATCACCGCGTCGATCGCCTCAAGCGAGGTGGTGCCAAGTTCGGCGATCACGTCCCAGCGGCCATTCGTGGTATGAGTGGCGCGCACGGCGCTCAGACCGTTCAACTGCCGCAGGATGCGGTCGGTGCCCCGCCCCTCGATTCCCAGCATGATCAGCGCGCGCACCGGATCGCGGGCCGCCTCTCCCTTGAGCACGACGGTAAATCCCACGATGTCACCCGCGCGCTGCAACCGTTCGATACGGCTGCGCACCGTAGTGCGTGACACCCCCAACTCCAGCGCGAGCTGCGACAGAGAGGCGCGGGCATCATGGCGCAATGCGGATATGAGCCGCTGATCCGTTTCGTCCATTTCGGCTAAATTTCCTTCCGGTTTGGCTATAGTACTTCCCATAAGTTCAAAATAGCCGCTTCACCCCAACCTAAATGATCATCATCTTGCCGCCAACACCTTAAGTTCTGACGGAGGACATCATGACCAATTGTATCCTCATCGGCGTTCCGATGGACAGCGGCAAGCGCAGCCAAGGCTGCCGCATGGGCCCTGACGCCTATCGCGTTGCAGGCATTCACGAAGCCCTGAAAAGCCTCGGCCACAACGTCGAGGATGTCGGCAACATCACGCCCGACGCGGCGACAGCACCGGCCGAGCTTCCCGAACATGTCTTTGAACCCGCCGGGATGATCGGCTGGACCTCGGCGCTTGCCCGCGCTGCGCAGGACGCGCTGCCCAATGGTCTGCCGATCTTCATGGGCGGCGATCACGGCCTTGCCCTCGGGTCCATTCTTGGCGCCGCACGTCATGCCGCCAAGGCCGGACGCCCGCTTTTCGTGCTCTGGCCCGATGCCCATACTGATTATCATACGCCACAAAGCACCGGCTCGGGCAACCTGCACGGCGCGCCATTGGGGTATGTGACCGGGCGCGACGGCTTCCACGGATTTCCCGAAGTGACAAGCCCGGTCCCGCACGAGAATATCTGCCTTCTCGGTCTGCGCTCGGTGGATCCTGCCGAACGCGATGAGCTTCAGCAGACGGCGATGCGCTACCATGATATGCGCGGTATCGACGAAACCGGCATCGCGCGCCCTCTCGCGGCATTCCTCGAGGATGTGGCCAAGGCCGACGGCATGCTCCATGTCTCGCTCGACGTGGATTTCCTCGACCCGTCTTTCGCCCCGGCGGTGGGCACCACCGTTCCCGGCGGCGCGACCATCCGCGAGGCGCATCTGATGATGGAAATGATCTGCGACAGCGGTCTCATGACCTCGCTCGACCTTGTGGAACTGAACCCCTTTCTCGACGAGCGCGGCCGCACCGCACAGGTCATGGTGGACCTTGCGGCCTCGGCCCTTGGCCGCCGCGTCTTCGACCGACCCACCCGCGCATTCACCTGAGGAGTATCACGATGACCAACCTCCTGCCTTCCGAAAAGGCCCTCGTGCCTTTTGTCTCAGTCGACAACATGATGAAATTCGTCCACCATATCGGGATCGAACCGATGCTGCGCGGCCTTGCCGACTATATCGAGGCCGATTTCAAACGCTGGGAGTTGTTCGACAAGACGCCGCGTATCGCCTCGCACTCCGCCGAAGGCGTGATCGAGTTGATGCCTACCTCCGACGGTGAGGTCTATGGCTTCAAATACGTGAACGGCCATCCCAAAAACACCAAGTCCGGCCTTCAAACCGTGACCGCGTTCGGCCTGTTGGCCGATGTGGGCAACGGGTATCCCGTTTTGCTCAGTGAAATGACCGTTCTGACCGCACTGCGCACCGCCGCCACCTCGGCCATGGTGGCCAAGCATCTCGCCCCTCAAGGGTCCGACACTATGGCGATGATCGGTGCGGGGGCGCAAAGCGAATTTCAAAGTCTCGCCATGAAGGCCATCTGCGGCGTCAAGAACATCCGCCTTTACGATATCGATCCCGCCGCCACCGCCAAGGCCGTGCGCAACCTCACCGGGCAGGGCCTGAATGTCGTGGGCTGCAAGACCGCCGAAGAAAGCATGGAAGGGGCGCAGATCATCACCACCTGCACCGCCGACAAGCAATATGCCACCATCCTGACCGACAACATGGTCGGCTCGGGTGTCCACATCAACGCGATCGGCGGCGACTGCCCCGGCAAGACCGAGCTTGCCCCTGCGATCCTGCACCGTTCGGATATTTTCGTGGAGTTTCCGCCCCAGACCCGCATCGAGGGCGAAATTCAGCAGATGCCCGAAGATCACCCCGTCACCGAGATGTGGGAAGTCCTCAGCGGCAAGGCCACCGGACGCACCTCGCAAAGTCAGATCACGCTTTTCGACAGCGTTGGTTTCGCCATCGAGGATTTCAGCGCGCTCCGTTATATCCGGGATCACATCGCGGGGTCCGACTACTATCTTGATCTCGACCTACTGGCCGATCCCGACGATCCGCGCGATCTTTTCGGGATGCTGCAACGCGCCGCGACCTGAACCCCCGCGGCACCCTTTTGCATCCGGCGCCGGTGAAATTGCACCTCGCGTCTGAGGGCCGCGTGATAGCCCGCCCTCAGACACAGGATCGCAATGAGACCCAAGAGCATGGGACATGCCTTTCTGGTCAGGTCGGGAAAGCGATGCCCTCGGGCCGCAGTCTTCAAAAGCCGGATAGGTGGCCGTGGCCCGGAAAAGCCGGGTAAGCTCAGCCACCCGGCGAGGACGGTATGAGCCCCCGATCCTGCGCAGCGACCATCTCGCTGTCGCCGATGACGCCATCGCCGTTCGTGTCGATCTCGATGACACCCTCGCTCAGCGCGATCGCCGAATGCGCCATGAGGCTCATTCCAAGGGTGAGTGCGATATACTTGATCATGTGTCGGTTTCCCGTGTCAGGTCGGATTTTGGTCAAGCGCCGCCGAACGCAGCCCTACAGGTAACAGGAGGGTCAGATCGGTCGCTTGCGTCCGGCCACGCGCAGCGGCGGGCGGTGCTTCGCCCAAGCCCGGCCACGCGATGCGCCAAGCCTTGCCGACACGCTCCCCGATGAGGGCATGCCACCAGCGGTCTTTCCCGCCCTCGCGCTTCGGGACATCGTTCTGGCGATCGAGACCCTGCCGCCGGATCAGGCCGAGGTGCTGCTGATCGTGCTGGAAGGGCGAAACCAGCCCCCGCCGCATCGCCCTGCGCACGGGTGTTCCGGTCGGCACCGTCATGTCGCGGCTGACGCGGGCCCGCGTACATCTCCGGCGTCGGATGGAATTGGCCCCCGATGACAAGGTCTCAAATCTCTTTTGATCTGCCGATGTTGGTATCCGCGCCAGTCTGAACTTGGATCAAAGCCCCAAGGCGCGCCGCCGCTCTGCGGCAAATCCCTGCACGAGACGGTCAGCCACCAGCGCCAGCATCGCCATCGCCGCACCCGATGCGATGCCAAGACCGACATCCGCCTGCCCCAGTGCAAGATAGATCGACTGACCAAGACCCGTCGTCCCCACCAGCGCCGCGATGACCAGCATCGCGAAGGCATAAAGGATCGTCTGGTTCAGCCCCAGAAGGATCGTTGGCGTCGCATAGGGAATACGCACTTCGCGCATCAACTGCGCCGAGGTCGCCCCTGACGACACCGCCGCCTCGACCAATTCGTCCGGCGTCATGACAAGGCCGTGCCGCGTATAGCGGATCATCGGCACGATGGCATACATGCAGATGGCCAAAAACGCAGGAAACTCACCGATGCCAAAGAACATCAGGACCGGTATCAGAAAGACGAAAAGCGGAATGGTCTGAAGCATGTCACAGATCGGCCGCACCACGCGC
Source organism: Roseovarius sp. E0-M6 (assembly GCF_037083845.1). Lineage (NCBI taxonomy): Bacteria > Pseudomonadati > Pseudomonadota > Alphaproteobacteria > Rhodobacterales > Roseobacteraceae > Roseovarius > Roseovarius sp. E0-M6. The sequence goes on from NZ_JBAPLA010000001.1 coordinate 1,147,068, forward strand.
CACGCCATCGGGCTCACCGCACACAAAAGGCCGATCCCCCCGCCCAGCACCGCACAGGCCAGAACCGCGACCCCCGACAGGTAAAGCGACAAAAGCGCCTTGTCCCACAAGCCGCTGACAAGGATGATGGCCATCATGATGCCCGCAAACCCCGCGAGCCGCGCGCCGCCGGCGCTCCACCCGATCGCGGCCGCCGCAATCACGACAAACGGCCAAGGAAGCTCGACCACCCCGGTTTCGAGCACACCTGCAAGGATCACGAGGACCAGACCGCCCACCACGCGCCCCGTCGCGATCAGTCCCAGCCCCAGAACCGCGGCCACCGCGTAAAAGACAAGGCTCATGGTCTGGGTCCATTGGAACCCCCAAGTGAACGGCAGGACCGCCCCGTCAAGCCCGATCCGCACCGGCAACAGCCCAAAGAACATCGCCCCGTTCTTGATCGCATCGAGCGTTCCGCCATTGGCCACCAGAAATCGGCTCAGCGCTGCATCGAGCCAGTCTTTCGCCGGCTCCATCAGCGTGATCGCCCCCGGTGCCGTCGCCTGCCCCCAAAGCACAAGCGTGATGACCACACCGATCGCCACGATACCCGCCGATATCCGTAGGGTATGGCGTTCGCGCTCGGTCGCCATGTGCAAGCTCATCCGGTCGATCACGATCGCAAAGACCACGATCACCATCCCGGCAAGAAGGCTTGGACCCAACTGCGCCTTGCGCATGGTCAGAAGAACTTCCCATCCGATATCCTCATAACCTCCGATCACGGCGGCGATGATCACCATGCTCAGCGCGGCCATCAGGCATTGATTGACGCCCACCATGATCTGGGTCTTGGCCGACGGGATTTCGATCAGGAAAAGCTGTTGAAGACGCGTGCCACCCGACATGATCGCGGCTTCCTTGATATCCATTTCGACACGCTCAAGCCCAAGGATCACGTTGCGCGCCATGGGCGGCGCGGCATAGATCGCACTTGCGATCAGGCCGACAACCGGGCCAAATCCGAACAAAAGCAGGAGCGGCGTGAGATAGGCGAAGGTGGGCACCGTCTGCATGACGTCCATGACGGTCTGCACGGCGCCCTTGACGCGCGGAATTTCATTGGCCAGCACACCCACTGTCCCCCCAAGGAACAGTGCCAAAGGCACCGAAACCGCCACCAGAGACAAGGTGTTCATGCTCTCGGTCCAATACCCCGAGGCCAGCACGAAGCCCATTCCCACAAGACCCAGAGACGCCATTCGAAGGCCGCCCACCCACCAGCCGAACGCGGTCACGAGCGCGATCAGAATCGGATAGGGCACCGTATTGAAAAGCCAGTTCGACCCATCCATCGCCCCGCCCAACGCGGCCGAGACGACCCGCATCGCGGGTTTTATCGCCTCGAGGAACCAACCAAGGCCCGCACCGATCCATTCGGTCATCGGCAGCGCCCAGTCCGACGGAAACTCGAACAACCACGGCGCATAGGGCTCAAGCGCAAGACATATGGCCCCCGTCAGGATCGTCACCATCGCGGCCCATGCACCGGGGCTCAGACGCCGCGCCGTGGCGGGGCCTGTGCCGGCACCCAGACCTATGTCGGGCGCGCTCATGTCTCGTCCACCTGCAATGCAGCGGCCAGATCGCTGGGATGCACGACGCCCACGATCTTGCCCGTGGCATCATGCACTGGCACGGGTTTATACCGGGTGATACATTTGCCCAACGCATCCTCGAGCGTCATGTCGGCGCGGATGCCGGGATCGTCCATCATGTCCGCCGTGCCTTCCGACGCGGGCCGAATGACCGAACTGATCTTGGCATGCCGTCCCTTGGCCACATCCTTCGAAAATTCGCGCACATAATCATCGACCGGTTTCAGCACGATCTCGGTCGGCGTTCCTATCTGCACGATCTTGCCATCGCGCATGATGGCGATACGGTCCGCGATCTTCAGCGCCTCGGCAATATCATGAGTGATGAAGACAATGGATTTCTTCAGCCGCGCCTGAATATCGATGAACTCGTCCTGCAACTGCCGCCGGATCAACGGGTCAAGCGCGCTGAACGGCTCGTCCAGAAACCAGATGTCGGGATTGACCGCGAGAGACCGGGCGATGCCGACACGCTGCCGCTGTCCACCCGAAAGCTCGCGCGGATAGGCGTCCTCGCGCCCCTCCAGCCCCACAAGCTCGATCACCTCATGCGCCCGCGTCAGGCGCTCGGCCCGGCCCTTGCCCTGCATCTTGAGCGGGAAGGCCACGTTTTCGGCCACGCTCATGTGCGGGAAAAGACCAAAATGCTGGAACACCATTCCAAGCTTGTCGCGCCGCAATTCGGTCATGCGCGCCTTGTTCGCCTCGAGGATATTCTCCCCCTCGATGGAAATCTCACCGCCCGTCGCCTCAATCAGGCGCGCGATACACCGCACGATGGTGGATTTGCCCGATCCCGACAGGCCCATGATCACGAAAAGTTCGCCCTGACGGACGTCAAAATTCGCGTCCCGCACCGCAGGGATAAGCCCGTCCGCGATAAGCCGCTCGGCGGTGGCGTCCCGGTCTCCGCCCGTGGCCTCCTGCGCCTCGCGAAGCTTTTCGCCGGCGCGCGCGCCAAATACCTGCCAGACATTGCGGCAGCGGATCGCCGGCCGGGTCGCGTCGGTCGTATCTGTCATGGTCATCCCCGAATGTCCCTGCGGGCCGGCGCCCACCCTGTCATGCCGGGTGGTTTCGCGGGCCTTCGCATACGCGCGCGCCCCGGACCAAGGCCCGGAACGCGCTTTGTTTCAATCTATCCGGTCACGCGGATCAGTTGACAGCCGCGTCCACGATCGGTTTCCACGCCTCTTCGTTCTCGGCCATCCAGTTCTCAACGGCCTGATCGACCGACATGCCATCAACATCGACCTGTCCCATCAGGGGTTGCTGATCGGCGACATCCATCTGGAAGTTTCCGAGAATTTCGGCCGCAGCCGGCCATTTCTCATCAAATCCCGACCAAGTGGCCTTGAAGATGCGCGTGGGCGCGAAATCACAATCATGCGTGGCATTTGGGTTCGTGCCCCAAGACGCATCGTTGAAACACTCCTCGTTACCCGCGGGCATCTCGACGAATTTCACGTCGTATTTCGACATCGCCCAATGCGGTTGCCAAAAAGTGATCAGTAGCGGGCTCTCCCGCTCGGTCGAGGCGCGAAGCTCGGCGATGAGCGCGCCTTCCGACCCGGCCGGCACCGCCTTGAAGGGAAGATCGAACCCCGTCAGCCGGTCCGCACCCGGCGTGCCCCAGTCAGCGGGATAATCCACAAGACGGCCCTGCGGCAGTGTCTCTGCGGTCGCGAATTTCTGCGCGCAGTCATTCAGCGCCTCCCACGCCGGAAGACCGGGGCACATTTCCTCGACATGCGCGGGATACGCGATCCCTTCCTTGGCCGCGAGTCCAAGGTCGCCGATTTCGGTCACGCCGCCGGCCTCGACTTGCTTGGCATAATCGTCGCTCACGTTCGAAGACCAGATTTCCAGCGCCGCGTGGATCTCACCATCCGCCATCGCCTGATACATGTTCATGTATCCCGCGGTGGTGTATTCCACCTCATAGCCCGCTTCTTTTAGCATTTCGCCCGCGATATGCGTCGTCACATGCTGGCCGGTCCATTCGTTCACGGCGAGTTTGATGGGCTCGTCCACGGCGCCCATTTCGGCGGCATGCCCAGCCGTCGCGATAGATGCGGCCGCAAGACCGATCAGTGTCTTTTTCATATTGTATCTCCCTGATGTTTTTTTAATTGACTGGCCAATCAGTAACCGCGCAACCGCAGCCGGACAACCACTTTCGACACATCTTAAGGCTCTTGCGACATACCGCAAACAGAAATACCGCCCTATTCCCCCGGGCGCCTAGTTCGTCACGAGGGAATATTGCGTGCCGTTTCCCTTGTTCGTCACCTGCACGGTATAGGTTTCGGTGCTTTGCGGATACCATCCGCAATGGGCGAAATCGCTGATATCCGTGTCCGAACAAACCAGCCGCCCTTTCCCGTCATAGACAAAGAGATCAAGGTTCGCGCCACCATGGCCCTCGATATAGATCTCAGCGAACCTGCCGCCCTTGAACGTCAGGCCCGGATACCGGTCCTTTCCCTTCGCCGCGATCGCCGCCGAGTTGAAGGCCGGACCGCCCTGCAACCCCTTTGGCACAGCCTGATCCATCGTTGCGCGGGCGGCTTTCACCGCCGCCTCCGCCACCGGATCGCCCTGCGCCATGTCCAAGGCCACGCCCAGCATCGCCGCCGCCGAAATCGGCCCGGCCTGTGCCGCGCTGCCCTCTTGGGGGGCACGGTCGGCGCGCATCATCCGAACCGGCGCGCGAATTTTCGACGCGGCCAGCACAAGGTAGGGGTCCAACTGCGCCAACCCTTCAAGATAGACCATCCGCGACGCTTCGAGCCGCTTGATATCGCTCATCTCCGCGGTCGCGCGCCCCGGCCCCGCCATCAGCGTCACAGCCAAGATCATCACACCCATCCATTTCATAAGGCACCCCCCGGTCTCGCCTGCGGCCCGCTGCGCCGCCCCCTCAACATAAATAGGCCACCCGGTCCCCGGCAACGATTTTCGGCCCAACTTATTTCCGGTCGACCCTGCCAGAGTTTCAGGCGGGCGACCTTTTTGATCCGATCCGGGGGCGGCACCTGGCCGATCACATCCGCCTCCAAGAATCCTTGCTCGGGCGCGCGCATCTGGCCTACCCTTTGAAACGACGTATTTTCAGGACCAACCCCTATGCCACGCTTGGCCGCCAGTCTTGCCTTTGCCGCCTCGCTCGCTCTTGCCGCCTGCGCGGTGACGAACACGCCCATTAACGCACCGCTTCCCGCCACCGTCGCCGCGCAACCCCCGCTTCAAACGCTTGATAACGCGGTCGACGATGGCATCTATATCGGCCTTGCCTTCTCGGGCGGGGGCACCCGTGCCTCCGCTTTTGGGTATGGTATGCTCGAAGAACTGCGCGCCACCGCCCGCGAGGCGTATGGCAACGACGGGTTGCTCTCTCATGTCGAGCTTGTCTCGGGCGTCTCGGGTGGCTCTGTCACAGCGGCTTATTACGGTCTGCACGGCCCGCGCGGTCTGCGCTCCTACCGCGAACGCTACCTCGTGCAGAACGCCGAGAAATACATGTCAAACTCCCCCTTCAACCCGGTTGCGATTGCGCGCGGGCTCTCTGGTGGCGCCAATTCACGCAAAACCTTCGCCCGGTTTCTCGACGAATCGATCTTTCACAAGGCCACCTTCGGCGACCTCTCACAGCGCGGCCATGCGGTGACGTGGATCAACGCCGCCGATATCGCCAACAACACGCCCTTCCTCTTTTCCTCCGAAACATTCGACGCGCTCTGCTCGGACCTCTCGCGCCTGCCGGTCTCCGAGGCGGTCGCGGCCTCTGCCGCCTTCCCGCTCGTTTTCTCGCCCATCGTGCTCGAGGCGCATACCGATGCCTGCACCTATACCGAGCCGGGCTGGCTCACCACCGCACGCTACAACCCCGAAGCCAGTTCGGCGATGAAAGCCTACGCCCGAACACTCGAAAGCTATCGCGACCCGGCCAAGGTCAAGTTCGTAAAACTTCTCGATGGCGGCATCACTGACAATTTCGGCACGACCGGCCTCACGATGGCACGCGCAAAATCACAGACACCGCATGGGCCTCTCACCGCGCGCGAGGCGGTAAACCTGCGCCGCATGCTCTTTCTCGTCGCCAATGCCGGGGTGCAGTCCGACTATGCTTGGACGCAAAAGATCAAGGGACCGGGCGGAGTGCCCCTCGCCATGGCCATCGCCAATTCGTCAATGTCCTCGGCCACGCGGGTTGGCTATGACGTGATGCGCATGACACTCGATGACTGGGTCGAGGATCTTGTCGAATTCCGCTGTGATCTTTCTCCCGCCGAGCTGCGCCGCCTGCGCGGATCCACCGACGGCTGGGACTGCGCGGATATAAAACTCTTCGTGGGCGAAGTCTCGTTTCAGGGGGTGTCCGATGATCGTCGCGACCGGCTGAATGAAATTCCCACGCGCTTGCGCCTGCCCGCCGAGGACGTGGACATGGTGATCGCGGCGGCCCGCGACGCGACCCGCAACAATCCCGAACTGCGCGGCTTCCTGCGCAGCCTCGAGACAGAGCGAACCCGCATCGCCATTCCCGACGGGGCCCGCCGCATCACGCCGCAATGACCCCCACGGGCGTTGCGAACGGGCCGCCGCCCAAACCCGCAATTCGCCCCCTTGCATTCCGCCAGAATCCCCGGCAACCTCTCGTCTGAATGATCGTTCAGCGGGGCTGCGTCGTGCGCCCCGCCTTTGGGCTTGCATCTAGGGAGGACAGCCATGCACTTCGTGTCACCGCAATCAACCGAGGAGGCGGCGCGCCACCTGGCCGAAGGTGGGGCCAAGGCCCGCATCCTCGCCGGCGGCACCGATCTTCTTGTCCAGATGAAATCCGGCATGGTCTCGCCCGAGACCGTCATCGACATCAAGCGCATTCCCGGCATGCGCGACATCACCGAAGAAGATGGCGGCTATCGTGTGGGTGCGGGTGTTCCGGGCCAACAACTCAACGAACATGCCGGCGTCAAATCGCTCTGGCCTGGCGTGGTCGAGGCATGTGACCTGATCGGCTCCACGCAGATTCAGGGGCGCTGCACCATCATCGGCAACCTCTGCAACGGGTCGCCAGCCGCCGACACCGTTCCGGCCATGGCCGCGGCGAACGCGGTGGCCCATGTCGTCGGGCCGTCGGGAACCCGCGACGTGCCGGTAGCCGACCTGCCTCAGGGGCCGGGCAAGCTCGCGCTCGAAGAAGGCGAGTTCGTGGCCTCCGTGCTGCTGCCCGCGCGCCCCAAACGCGCCGCCGACGCCTATCTGCGCTTCACGCCGCGCACCGAGATGGATATCGCCGTGGCCTCCGCCGCCGTGTCGCTTGAGCTGGCCGAAGACGGGACCGTCTCGGACGCCCGCGTCGTGCTGGGCGCCGTCGGCCCCAAGATCATCGTGGCGACCGCCGCCGCCGAGGCGATCATCGGCACCAAGCTGGACGATGACGCGCTCGAGGCGATGACCAAGGCCTGCCGCGATGCGGCCACGCCCATCGACGACAAACGCGGCACCGTCGAATTCCGAACCCAGGTTGCGGGTGTTCTGGCCAAACGCGCCGCCCGCATCGCCAAGGACCGTGCAGGAGAACGCACATGAGCAAGCTACACGTCACCACCACCGTCAATGGCGACGAATTGGATTTCGTCTGCCCCCCCGAAGAAACCCTGCTTGACGCACTGCGCGGGCGGCTCGGGCTCTCGGGCTCCAAGGAAGGCTGCGGCACCGGCGATTGCGGCGCCTGCACCGTCAAGATGGATGGCCGCCTCGTCTGTGCCTGCCTCGTCCTCGCCCCCGAGGCGCAGGGCGCCGAGATCGAAACCATCGAAGGCATGGCCACGGGCGAAAGCCTGCATCCCCTGCAATCGAGCTTCATCGACAATGCCGCCCTGCAATGCGGCATCTGCACGCCCGGCATCCTTGTCGCGGCCAAGGATCTGCTCGAACGCAACCCGGACCCCTCCGAAACCGAGATCCGCTATTGGCTCGCCGGCAATCTTTGCCGCTGCACAGGCTATGACAAGATCATCAAGGCGGTTCAGTTCGCCGCCGCCGAAATGCGGGGAGAGACAGCATGAACAAGATGTCCCGAGAGAAGCAAGACTTCAAAGTCATCGGCACCCGCGTCAAGCGCCCCGATGGCATCGACAAAGTGACGGGCCGCGCCCAGTATGGCGCCGATCTCGTCGTGCCCGGCATGCTCACCGGCGCGGTGCTTCGAAGCCCGCACGCCCATGCCAAGATCAACGCCATCGACACCTCCGAGGCAATGGCCCTGCCCGGCGTCAAGGCGATCGTCACAAACGCCGATTTCGCGGCGCTCGACGATGAGTTCCTGCTGGATGTCGCCGACAACTGCCTCGCGCGGGAAAAGGCGCTCTATCATGGCCACGCGGTTGCCGCGGTCGCAGCCAAGGACGCCCAGACCGCCAAGGCGGCGCTCAAGCTGATCAAGGTCGACTATACCCCCCTGCCCCATGTCACCGACGTGGACGACGCGATGGAATCCGACGCACCCGTGGTTCAGGCAGGCCGCAAACAGGAAAACGTCAAGGGCGACTATTCCGACAATGTCACGATGTATTGCGAATTCGGCCATGGCGATCTCGACGCGGGCTTCGCGAAGGCGGACCACGTGATCGAACGCAGCTTCAAGACCGCAGCCACCCACCAAGGCTATATCGAGCCGCATGCCTGCCTTGCCTCGATGACATCGGACGGCAAGGCTGACCTGTGGTGCTGCACCCAAGGTCAGTATTTCGTGCGCACGCTGTGTGCGGGCATACTCGGCATGGAAGCAAGCCAGCTTCGTGTCACCGCCTCGGAAATCGGCGGCGGCTTCGGCGGCAAAACCACCTGCTTCATCGAACCCGTGGCCCTCGCGCTCAGCCGCAAGGCGGGCCGCCCGGTCAAGCTTGTGATGACCCGCGACGAAGTGTTCCGCGCCACCGGGCCGACGGTCTCGTCCTCTTCGGACGTCAAGATTGGCATGACCAAGGATGGCCGCATCACCGCCGCCTACGCCGCGCTGCGCTATCAGGGCGGGGCATTTCCATGTGAAACCGTGGCGATGGGCGCACAATCGGCCTTCGCCGCCTATGATCTCGACGCGGTCAAGACCGAAGGCTGGAACGCTCTCACCAACCGCCCCAAGGAAGCGGCCTACCGCGCCCCCGGCGCACCGATGGCCGTCTACGCGGTCGAAAGCGTGGTCGACGAGCTGACTCAGCATTTCGGGCTCGATCCCCTCGACGTGCGGCTCAAGAACGCCGCCGACGCAGGCACATTGTCCTCCTATGGCCCCACCTTCGAGGCAATAGGCCTTGTCGCCACCCTTGAGGCGGCACAGAAACATCCGCATTACAGCGCACCCTTGGGTGAAAATCAGGGGCGCGGCGTGTCCTGCGGCTTCTGGTTCAACTTCGGGGGCAACACCTGCGTTTCGCTCAACATCAACGATGACGGGACCGTCGGCATCACCGAGGGCAACCCCGACATCGGCGGCAGCCGCGCATCCATCTCGATGATGGCCGCCGAAGAGCTGGGCATCCCCTATGAACAGGTGCGCACAATCGTCGCGGATACCTCGTCCTTGGGCTACAATGACGTGACAGACGGTAGCCGGGTGACCTTCGCCGTTGGTCTCGCCACCATCGAGGCCGCGCGCGACGCGATCAAGAAGATGTGCAGCCGCGTGGCCAAGATATGGGAGATCGACCCCGACGCGGTCATCTGGGAAAACGGTCAGGCCAAGCCGTCGGGCCCGAACGCAGGCGATTTCGAACCGATGAGCCTTGCGGAAATCGCCGCCCTCTCGTCTGAAACCGGCGGCCCCATCGCAGGCCATTACGAGGTGAATGCCGATGGCGCAGGCGTCTCGTTCGGCGTCCACCTTGCCGATGTCGAGGTGGACCCGGAAACCGGCGCGACCAAGGTTCTGCGCTATACCGCCTTCCAGGACGCGGGCAAAGCGGTGCATCCCGACTATGTCGAAGGCCAGATGCAGGGCGGCTCGGCCCAAGGTATCGGCTGGGCCCTGAACGAGGAATACATCTACGACGATGACGGTATGCTTCTCAACGCGGGCTTCCTTGATTACCGCGTGCCCGTGGCCTCAGACCTGCCATCGATCGAACCTGTGATCCTTGAGATCCCCAACCCCGGTCACCCTTACGGTGTGCGTGGCGTGGGCGAAACGTCGATCGTGCCGCCACTCGCGGCGCTCTCCAACGCGGTCAGCCGTGCGGCAGGTGTGCGTCTGCACGAACTGCCCATGTCGCCACCCAAGATCCTCAAGGCGATCACGTCCAAGGGTTAAAACGTATGGTTCAGGTCAAGCTCTGGGGCAATCTGCGCGACGCGACCGATGGTCAAGACGTGGTCGAGGTCGAGGCGGGCAACTTCAAACAGTTGCTCGACCGCCTGTCCGAGAAGTATCCGGGCCTGAAACCACAGATCGAGCGCGGGGTCTCCCTCGCGCTCGATGGCCGCATCTACCGCGAGGCATGGTTCACCGAAATCCAGCCGGACAGCGAAGTTGTTCTGATGCCATACATGAAAGGCGGCTGAAAAATTCATGCCTTCAAGCATGCTGCCTATGACCTGACACAACAGCGCAAGGCGAGCCGCTTCGAAGGCAGGAATTTTGCGACCGATCCAAGCGCACAGCCCTTAATCCTCCGCCCGGTCGCTTCATCACGCCCCTGAACGCCTCCCGCACCGACGTGATACCGACGTGAATACCGACGTGAATGCCGACGTCGGAAATCACGCTGTTTCATGTGCTTAACGCTCTTTTCCGGTCGTTTCGGGCAATTCGGGGGGATTGACCCGGCTCAATTCCCCTATTCTCCGGCGCGCTCCTCCTGTCTGTTAACCGCGAACACGCCACGAAAAGGGAGCAAACATGTCGATTCTCAAACTTCTCCAAGGGGCTCAGAACGGTCAGGGCCTCGGACAACTCGCGAGCCAATTCGGCTTGCCCGAGGACAAAGCCAACCAGCTTGCGGGTATGCTGGCTCCGGCCATCGGTCAGGCCACGAAAAAACGCGCCGAGGCGGGCGGCCTTGGCGATGTCCTCGGGGCCTTCAAAGGTGAGGATCAGGCAGCCCTCTTCGACGACGCCACGCAAGCCGCCAGTCACGACGGGCAGGAAAAAGGCGCTCAGTTCCTTGAAAAAATTCTCGGTGGCCGCGATCAGGCTCAGGCGCTTGCCAACGAGGCGGCGACCCGCGCCGGAGCCGATTCCGCAGCGGTTCAAAAATTCCTGCCCGCACTCGCGGCAATGGCACAGGGCGGCTTGCAAAAGCAGATGCCCGATAGCCAGATCGACGGAATGCTGAGCCAATCACAAAGCAGTGGCGGTGGTGGCCTGATGGGGCTTGTCGGCGGCCTTCTGGGGGGGAATAAATCCGCCGGCGGCGGTATGGACCTGTCGATGCTCAACACGCTGCTTGACGCCGATGGCGACGGCTCGGTTATGGACGATGTCCTCGACAAGTTCATGAAAAGATAAGGGATTTGCGCTTTCCGTTCGGTACGGCGTTACCGCCGGATCGTCAGATTGCATCCCACCGATCTTCACCAAACACAAAAGCGGGCCACGCTGAATGGCCCGCTTTTGGTTTTCTCAACAATGCGTTCCGCCTTTGACCCGACACACCGGATCAAAGCGAAACGCTTCTGCCTCAGCCGTCCTTGCGGATCGTCTCGTTCTTGGGGTCATAGGTGCTGTCGCAGGTCACGACCGCATCCCACAACTTGTCCAGCATCTTAACCTTGAGCTTGGTCCCCTCAACCGCAAGGTCGGGTTTGACATAACCCATACCGATGGATTTCTCGAAGGCCACCGAATACCCGCCCGAGGTCAGGCGACCGACGCGCGTGCCATCCTCGGAATAGAGCACCTCACGCCCCCAAGGGTCGGAATCCTCAGGCCCGTCAATAAGGACCGTGCAGCATTTCACCCGAACCCCGGTCTCGACCATTTTCTCCTTGCCAAGGAACTCCTTATCAAGGTCCACGAAGCGTGGCAGATCTGCCTCGAGTGGGGTGGCATCCCGGCCCAGCTCATTGCCGAAGGCGCGATAGCTTTTTTCCTGTCGAAGCCAGTTCTGCGCCCGCGCACCAACAAGCTTCATTCCGTGCTTTTCCCCTGCCTTTTCAAGCAGATCAAACAGGTAATTCTGCATTTCGATCGGATGATGAAGCTCCCAGCCAAGTTCACCGGTATAGGCCACGCGGATGGCGTTCACAGGGCACATGCCCAGCTCGATTTGCCGCGCACTCAACCACGGGAACCGCTTGTTGGACAGCGCGGTTTCGGGATCGGCATCCTTGATCACCTCATTCAGAACGTCGCGTGATTTCGGCCCTGCAATGGCAAAGACACCCCACTGGGTCGTCACGTCCTGAATTTCGATATACCCGAACTCGCCCGCCTTCTTCTCGGCCGCCTTGCGCAGGTAATCCGCGTCATACTCTGTCCACGCGCCCGCCGAGACGAGGTAATACTGATCCTCACCAGTGCGCACGATGGTATATTCTGTCCGCGTCGTTCCGTGCTCGGTCAGCGCATAAGTCAGGTTGATGCGGCCCACCTTGGGCAGCTTGTTGCAGGTAAACCAATCAAGGAACTGCGTCGCGCCGGGCCCTTTGACCACATGCTTGGTAAAGGCGCTGGCATCGATCAGGCCAACGCCTTCTCGGATGGCTTTTGCCTCGTCCACCGCATATTGCCACCAGCCACCCCGGCGGAAGCTGCGGGCGTCATGGTCAAAGTCTTCGTCCGCATCCAGAGGGCCGAAATAGTTGGGCCGCTCCCACCCGTTGGTCCAGCCGAACTGCGCGCCCCGTGCCTTCTGCCGGGCATAGGCCGGCACTGTCCGCAGCGGACGGCAGGCCGGCCGCTCTTCGTCGGGATGATGCAGGATATAGACATGCGCGTAAGCTTCTTCGTTCTTGCGCGCCGCGAACTCCGTCGTCATCCAGTTTTGCGAATACCGCTTGGGATCAAGGCTCGCCATGTCGATCTCGGCCTCGCCATCGACCATGAGCTGCGCAAGATAGTGCCCCGTGCCGCCCGCCGCGGTAATCCCGAAGGAAAAGCCCTCGGCCAGCCACATGTTGCGAAGCCCCGGAGCAGGCCCAACGAGCGGGTTGCCATCAGGCGTGTAACAGATCGGCCCGTTGAAATCGTCCTTCAGCCCGCAATTCTCGGCCGAGGGGATGCGATGGTTCATCGCCATGTACTGATCTTCGATCCGATCCAGATCGAGTTGGAAAAGATCGGCGCGGAAACTGTCGGGCACGCCGTATTCAAAGCACGCCGGCGCGCCCTTTTCATAGACGCCCAGGATCCAGCCGCCACGCTCCTCGCGAACATAGCTTTGCGCGTCGGCCTCGCGAATGACGGGATGTTCGGGATTGCCCTCATCCTTGCGGAATTTCACCAGCTCGGGGTCTTGATCCATCACGATGAACTGATGCTCGACCGGGATGGCGGGCATCTTGATTCCAAGCATCTTCGCGGTGCGCTGCGCATGGTTGCCCGACGCGGTGACGACATGCTCGGCGGTGATGACGATCTGCTCGTCCGAAGGCACGAGGTTGCCACCCTTTTCCACCATCTTGGTGCAGGTGACCTCCCACGCCTCGCCGTTCCAGTGGAACGCGTCGGCCTGCCATTTGCGTTCGATCATGACGCCCCGCTGGCGCGCGCCCTTGGCCATCGCCATGGTCACATCGGCAGGGTTAATATATCCGTCCGTCTGGTGATAGATCGCACCCTTCAGGTCTTCGGTGCGGATCAATGGCCACTTCGCCTTGATCTCGTCGGGCGTCATCCACTCATAAGGCACACCGCATGTCTCGGCGGTCGAGGCATAGAGCATATACTCGTCCATGCGCTCTTGGGTCTGCGCCAGCCGCAGGTTGCCGACCACGGCAAAGCCCGCGTTGAGCCCGGTCTCTTCCTCAAGTGTTTTGTAGAACTTGATCGAATAGTCGTGAATATGCGTCGTTGCGTAGGACATGTTGAAATAGGGCAGAAGGCCCGCCGCATGCCAGGTCGAGCCGGATGTCAGCTCGTCGCGCTCCAGAAGCATGACATCATCCCATCCGGCCTTGGCCAGGTGATAAGCAATCGAGGTTCCGACGGCACCGCCGCCCACAACCAGAGCTTTGACTTGCGTTTTCATATGCTGCGACTCCCACAAGCACTATTTCGATTTCATGCTCAATATCAGCCTTGCAGATCGGCGCAGGGTTCAGCCGACCATCGAGACCACAAAACCGACGCGCAGGTCCGATTGCGCGCGCCTCATTCGCCCAGTGCCACACCCTCACGGCGCGGGTCGGCCCCACCCTCGAGCCCATCGCGCATGTCGATCACGTGCAGGCCCGAGTTCAGGTCCCGCACCGCCGTCTCGAACCCGAGCCAACGAAGCTCGGGCTCAAGGCGTGTGGCGCTCGTGTCCGACTCGATATCATAGGTGCCAAACCGGTTCACCAGATGCGGATATGCGACCGCCTCTTGCGCGTTCAAATCCCAGTCGATCATCGCCACCAGCGTCTTGGACACATAGGGAATGATCCGGCTGCCCCCCGGACTGCCAAGCACGATCACCGGCGTTCCGTCGCGCATCACGATGGTCGGCGACATGGACGAGCGCGGGCGCTTGCCCGGTGCAACACTGTTGGCGATCGGGAGGCCGCCGCGATGAGTTCGAAACGAGAAATCCGTCAGTTCGTTGTTGAGCAAGAACCCCCGCACGAAAAGACGCGAGCCAAAGGCGTTCTCGATCGTCGTCGTCATCGCAAGCGCATTGCCATAGCTGTCGACGATCGAAATATGCGACGTCGACGGAAGCGCGCGCGAAGCGTCATCAGCCCAATTCAACGCGTGTTCGAACTCGGGCGCGCCCACTGGCGCCTCGTGCAACGCGCGCGCCCCGTTAAGCAATTTGCCCCGTGTCTCAAGGTAAGACGGATCGACCATCCCCGCGACGGGCACAGGCACATGATCCTCATCGGCCACGTATCTTCCACGATCCGCAAAGGCGAGTCGGCTTGCATCGCCGATCAGGCGCCACGCCTGCGGGCTCTCGGGGCCCATCGCACGCAGGTCAAACGCCTCAAGCGCGCCCAAGGTCTGCCCCACCGCAAGCGCGCCGGAACTCGGCGGTCCCATGCCGCAAATGTCATAGCCGCGATACGGCGCGCAGACCGGGTCGCGCTCCTTGACTTGGTAAAGCGCGAGGTCGATTTCGGCCAGAACACCGGGATTGTCCGCCGCTCCGGTCACGGTTGCCACGATGTCGCGCGCAATGTCACCCGTGTAAACGGCCGCCGATCCCTCTTCGGCAAGCTGCTCGAGCGTTGCGGCATAGGCAGGGTTACGCAGGTGATCGCCTGTCCGCAAAGGCATCCCGCCCGGCAGGAAATAGGCCGCCGTTTCGGGAAACCGCCCAAGCCTTTCGGCATCGCGGGCGATCGAACTCGACATGCGTTCGCTCACCTTGAAACCGTCGCGAGCATGGGCGATGGCCTCATCGAACAGACCCGGCCACGCGGCCCGGCCCCAGCGGCGATGCGCCTCCTCCATCAGCGCAGGGGTCGCGGGCGTTCCAACACTCAGCCCCCCGACAACCGCCTCGAAAAACCCGAGCGGCTCCCCCTCCGCCGTCTGGAAAAGCAGCGGTGTCGCGGCCAATGGCGCGGTCTCGCGCCCGTCAAGCGTAGTCAGCGTGCCGCTACCCGCATCCCACCAGACAAGGAACGCACCACCTCCCAGCCCGCTACTCTGCGGCTCCACCAGCCCCAACACGGCCTGCACCCCCACCATGGCATCCGCTGCGGTGCCGCCCTCGCGGAGCACTCTTGCGCCGGCCTCGACCGCCAGCGGATTCGCGGCGACCACCATCCAGTCATCGGCTTTGACAGGTCGACCGGCGGCCTTGTCCTCAAGCGAGCGGGCAACCTCATCGGATGTGACGACCTCTCCCGCGCCGCCCGCCTCAGGAGCGACCGAATCGGCGCTTTGCTGCGCGTGCGCCGTCCATGAAAGGCCAAGCGTAACAGAAATTATATATAATAATTTCAATATGTTACGATACTTTCTAGAAGTCGTATGGCAACACTTGATCGGGCGGTCTATGCCCATCTTCAAACACCTTTACATTGATGATGACACGCTCGCCCATTTCCACGCGCCCCTCGCGCGTGGCCGAGGCCATATGCGGCAAAAGCACCACGTTGGACAATGCCCGCAGGCGCGGGTTCACGCCGTTGTCCTGTTCATAAACATCGAGTCCGGCCCCGGACAGATCACCGGTGCGCAACATCCGAGTCAGGGCATTTTCGTCAATCACCTCACCACGTGAAGTATTAATGATAAACGCTTCTTTCTTCATGAGTTTCAGGCGTCGCGCATTCATCAGATGAAACGTCGATGGCGTGTGCGGGCAATGCAGGCTCATCACATCCATGCGCGCAACCATTTGGTCCAGGCTCTCCCAATAGGTTGCGCCAAGCTCGGTCTCGGTCTCCGCTCGCAGGCGGCGTCGGTTGTGGTAATGCACCTCAAGGCCAAAGGCTGCGGCGCGCCGCGCCACCTCTTGTCCGACCCGTCCCAAACCCAGAATGCCCAGCTTCTTGCCCGAAAGCCGCGCCCCCAGAAGCGCCGAGGGCGACCAGCCTCCCCAGGCGCCCTCCTGCATCATCGCCATCCCCTCCGGTATCCGCCGCCCCACCGCAAGGATTAGAGCCATGGTCATGTCTGCGGTGTCCGCCGCCGACACACCGGGCGTATTGGACACGATGATACCCCGCTGTCGCGCCGCCTGAACGTCGATATGATCGACCCCTGCGCCATAATTCGCGATCAGTTTCAGACGGTCGCCCATTTCGTCCAGAATCTCGGCATCGATCCGGTCGGTGATCGTCGGCACCAAAACATCGGCCTGTTGCCCCGCCCGGATCAGGGCCCTGCGGCCCATTGGCTGGTCATCCGCACTCAATTCGGCATTGAACAATTCACCCAGCCGAGTCTCGATCCGGTCCGGCAGGCGTCGCGTTACGACAACACTCAGGCGCTGAGATTGCATCATGGCCCTCCCCGGCCTTTCCAAATCACCTACTCGCTGCCAGAGTGGCGCAGGATCACGCGGGGCACAAGAACCCCGAGTCCAATGACAGGCAAATTCGGGCATCGCACATGAGAAAATCCCTGTTGACCGCCGCCCTCGTGGCGCTGCTGCCTGTGACGCTCATCGCCGAGGAGCGGGGGCCGGTCACAAATCTGCCCATGCCGCGTTTTGTCTCGATGAAAACAACCGAAGGATACGTCCGGCGCGGACCAAGCCGGACCCACCGCATTGACTGGATATTCAAGCATCCCGGCATTCCGCTCGAAATCACCGCCGAGCACGGCCATTGGCGGCGCGTGCGCGACCGCGACGGTATGGGCGGCTGGATGCACTATTCGCTGCTCTCGGGGTCGCGGACGGTGTTGATCGAAACCGATCTGCTCGAACTACGCAGAAGCCCGCTCCCCGATGCGCCCGTCGTGGCCCAGCTTGAACTGGGTGTCGTTGCGCGTGTCCGGGAATGCGCTGGCACATGGTGCGAGTTGGCGGTTCAGGGCTACAAGGGATGGGCGCCGAAATCACACCTTTGGGGCGTGGGCGCGGACGAGACCATCGACTGACTCACACGACCGCCCGGCCTTTGGGTGGTCACCACCACTTTTTTTCCGATTCCGGTCTTGCACAGCCATCGACCAGCGAGTAATTAGCGCGCGAAGTTGGGGTGTAGCCAAGTGGTAAGGCAACGGTTTTTGGTATCGTGTACCGTAGGTTCGAATCCTACCACCCCAGCCAATTTCCTCTGAGACATGATGCGCCGACCGCTCTGAGCGGAACCGTGCTTAATCGTCGTAATCTATGGAAACAATCCGCTCTTGCCGCGTTTGTTAACAGCAAACGGAAAGCGAGGTTATCCATGGCGACAGATATCACAACCGTAAATCCAGCAACAAATACCAAGATCGCAACATACGATCTCATGGACGACACGACGGTCAAACTGGCCATCGAAGAGTGTCACACCGCATTTCTTCAGTGGCGCGAATGGTCGTTGGAGGGGCGCGCGCAAGTCATCGGCGCCATCGCCAAGGCTCTGCGCGACAACAAGGAGGAGTTCGCCCAACTCATGACCAAAGAGGTGGGCAAGCTTATTGCCGACAGCCGCGAAGAGATCGAATTGTGCGCCGCGATCTGCGACTACACAGCCAAGACCGGACCAACCGAACTGGCCGATGAAGAACGCGACATCGCCCCCGGCAAAGGTGTCATCACCTATGCGCCAATCGGCGTCATCTATGGCATCCAGCCGTGGAATTTCCCTTGCTATCAGGCGGTTCGATACACGATCGCGAATCTCATGGCGGGCAATGGCGTCTTACTCAAACACGCTGCGAACTGCACCGGGAGCGGTCTTTACCTGCGCGATCTTTTCCAAAACGCGGGCCTGCCCGAGCATCTTTTCACCGTGCTTGTCATCGACCACGATCAATCCGATCGCGTCATCGAAAACGACCTTGTGCGCGGCATCACCCTGACGGGAAGCGACGACGCGGGCCGGATAGTGGCCGAAAAGGCCGCCTCGGTTCTCAAGAAGACGGTGCTCGAACTCGGGTCGAACGACGCATATCTGGTGCTTGAGGATGCCGATCTCGATGTCGCCGTCGAGGCCTGTGTCACGGGCCGCATCTACAATAACGGCCAGACTTGTGTGAACGCCAAACGCTTTATCGTGACGGCGCCGCACTACGACGAATTCGTCAAACGGTTCACCGATAAGATGGAGGCGACTGAACTGGGCGACCCAACCGAGGAAGAGACCGCCCTTGGCCCGATGGCCCGCGATGATCTGCGCGACAAGCTGGCCGAACAGGTCGCTGAAAGCGTGGCGAAGGGCGCGACTTTGCTCTGCGGAGGCGAACTACCTGAAAAGACCGGCGCGTGGTACCCCGCCACGGTGCTTGTCGATGTGGTTCCCGGGCAGCCAGCCTATGATGACGAGCTTTTCGGCCCTGTGGCCTCGATCATCCGTGCCGAGGATGACGAGGATGCCCTTCGTATCGCCAACGATAGCCGCTATGGCCTTGGTGGTGGCGTCTTCAGTCGCGACAGCGAAAGGGCCCGGACACTGGCGTCGAAGTATTTCGACACCGGCATGGTTTCGATCAACGGCTACACCATCGCCCTGCCGAACATGCCGTTCGGCGGCGTAAAGAATTCAGGCTATGGCCGCGAACATGGCGGCTTTGGTATGAAAGAATTCACCAACGCCAAATCGCTTTTTATAACGCAGTGACGAACCGGGGGTCGGGGAGTGGACACGGCTCGCCGCCCCCACTCCCCGGCCCCACCATCCGGCCAATCCTCTAGCCGAACACCTTGAGCCGCGGGCCGACACCCCGTTGCAAGATATCCGCAAGCCAATCCTGTGTGCCTTTGACCGAGCCAAGAATGTGAAACTGATGCTGACGGTATAGCCCGCGATAGGCGGCCCGGGCGAACCTGTCACCGATCATGAAATCATCGGTAAACCGTGTCCTGACTTTGGCGATGCTGCCCCCGTCGCCCAGTGACAAAACCGTGCCCTTATTGCGGAACTCGAACGGCTCGGGCGTCTGCCCCTCAAAAAGCCAGCGTGGCAGATAGCGGGCAAGATGGGCGGCCTGCTCGCTCGCCGCCTGCGCAGATGGCGGAGCCGGGTCGTCCTCTATCGCGGCGCAATCGCCCAAGGCAAAGATCGCATCCGACGCAAGGGTTTGCAGGGTCGGCTTTACGCACCACTGGCGCTTTTCATTCGTATCGAGCGCCGCGATGTCCTCTGCGATGCGCGGCCCCACTATTCCCGTAGTCCACGCGGTCAGGTCCGAGCGGAATCTTGCGCCGTCATCCGTCTCGACCGCACATTCGGTCACACGACTGACCAGTTGTCGCGTCTCTACCCGCACACCCTGCTTTTCCAGACGCTCGCGAATGCCCCTCCGCACTTCATCGGATAGGCCCGGCATGATCTCATCGGTCGCCTCGAGCATGGTCACCCGTATCTCGGGCAGGTCGGCACGCGGTGCAATCGTGTTGCATTGACGGCTTTCGATAAGATGCGAGGCCAGTTCCACACCGGTAGAGCCGGACCCGGCAATCACCACCTCGAAGGCACTGGCATCGCTCATCAGAGATTTGGCGAGCAGCCCCCGGGAGAGACGGACGAACATCTCTTCGGCGTCCTTGCCATCGTCGAGCATGAGGCTGTGCTCATGCACACCGTCAACCCCCAAATCGGGGGTCACTCCCCCCAGAGCCAGCACGAGAGCGTCGTAATTCACTTTGAACTCCGGCACGATAACCGCACCATCGGCGTTTCGCACGGCGCCAACCGTGATCGTGCGGTCCTGCGGCGACACATCGCTCAGGGTGCCCTGCCGGAACGAGAACCCCCAGTGTTCGGCCACCGTGGCATAGGAGATTTCATCCACATCAGCCGCGCCAAGACCTGCGGCCATTTCGTGCAGCCGCGGCTTCCAGACGTGACAGGCGTTGCGGTCGATCAAAAGCACATCGCGATGCCCAGCCCGTGCCAACGCGGTGACAAGTTCGAGGCCGCCAGCCCCTCCGCCCACCACGACGATCGGAAAGAATTTCTGAACTGTTGCGCGCATCACGTAGAACCTTGACGGCCTAAGCGCGGGCCATGCGCGTCGCGATGCGGCTTGGACGTGTCTGACATGGTCACTGATCACCTCCCATTGAGTGTCGCGGACGTCAACGCCCCCGGGGTTTACCGATCAACGAGTGAGGCCATGTCTGCGTTCCACAAAACCGGCGAACGACGTGATTTAGCCGTGAAGAAAATTCGGCGTCATGGATGGTGCCGTTAAACCTATGCCGACAGGTTTTCGCAGAATACCTTGGCGCAGGGTTCAAAGCGGCCCGACCACGTGCAAACGGGCCGCTTCCGGCCCGTCGCTTGTGTGTCCGATCCGGGCGCGTCGCTCAGGTAAACCACCACCGCTCAATGCAACGTTCGCCGTCCATGTCCCAATTCGAAGCGAACTGTTCGGGCAGGCCAAGCCCGTCACGGGTGCCAAAGACATACGAGGCAAACATCGGCGCAATCAGACCACCGTCATTGCTCAATATCTCCTGCATCTCGTGATACATCTCGCGCCGTTTCTCGGTTTCCAATTCGGCGCGCGCCTTGATCAGCAAGTCATCGAACCGGTCATTCGACCAGCGCGTCCCATTCCACGGCACGCCGCTCTTGTAGGCCGTGGCGAACATCAGATCCTCGACCGGGCGTCCCCCCCAATAGACCGCGACAAAGGGTTTCACGTTCCACGTATCAGTCCAGTAGCCGTCATTCGGCACCCGGACCGGCGTGATGTTGAGCCCGGTTCCCTTGGCCGAGTTCTGATATAGCGTGGCGGCATCCACCGCCCCGGCAAAGGCCGCATCGGCCGCCAAAAGCTCGATATCGACCGACTCGTACCCCGCTTTCTTGAGGTGGTGACGGGCCTTGTCGGGATCGTATTCACGCTGTGGCAGGTCCTTGTTGAAGAACCTCTGGCCTTGTCCGATCGGGTGGTCGTTGCCGATCACGCCATATCCAAAGAGGATCTTGTCGACCAATTCCTGCCGGTCGATGGCGTATTTCAGCGCGAGCCGCAAATCGCGATCGGTATAGGGATCGACCGTGCACATCATCTCGAATGTGAAATGCTGCGTTCCCGGCACTGAATGCACCGTGACACCTTGTGCTTGCTGGATCCGGTCCACGGTCTTGAGGTCGAGCCTGTCCACCGCATCAAAATCCCCAGTCTGAAGACCGGTGGTTCGCGCATTCGTGTCGGTCACCGACAAAAGTTCGGCCGAGTCAAAAAAAGCACGGTTGCCAAGATCCCAGTGATCGTCATTGCGCGACAAGTCGGCGCGCACGCCCGGCTCAAAATTATCGAGCTTGTATGCCCCCGCGCCTATCCCCGTGGTCCAGTCAACCTGCCCGTCCTCGGACATGCCGACGGGAATGTGATAGTCGCTAAGCGTGAAGGGGAAATCGGCGTTCCCGGCATCAAGCTCGAACACCACGCGGCGCTTGCCATCGGCGCGCACATTGGTCAGCGCGGCCAGCAGCGGCTTGGCCGCCGATGTCGAATCCTCGCCTCGGTGATGGTTGACCGACGCGATGACATCCTCGGGCAGGACCGACTTGCCATTGTGGAATGTCGTCCCCTCGCGCAGCTCGAATGACCATGTCTTGCCATCCGGCGATGCCTCCCAGCTTTCGGCAAGACCGGCGGTAAGGCTGCCGTCCGGGGCCACTTCGGTCAGGTAGCCGTGATAGGATTGCAGCAGATTGACCATATACCCGTTCTCGGCGGTGCCGGGGTTCATCGTGTCGGTTGTCTGACCATGTCCCTTGCCGATACGGAAGGTGCCCCCGCGCTTGGGCGCTGCGGCCTTTGCGCGGTCGGCAAGGCCGGTGGCCGTCGCCGCCGCCATCCCCGTCGCAAGCAGGGACCGCATAAAGCTCCGGCGGCTCATCCCACCCGCCATGAAGCGGTCACTCAGTTCCTTGATCTTTTGATCTTTCATGTTGTTCTCCCTGTTCTTGTTGGCAATCCGGCCGTTTCAGCCGGCATCGCGGCGCAATGACTGCGCCATGCAGTGAATGCCCCCTCCCATCATACTGAACATGTCCATTTCCGGGTCATAGACCTTGAACCCGTTGGCGCGCAGTTTGCCCACCAGATCCTTGCTTGCCGCCGGGGCAAGTACTCTTTCCCCGCCCAGCGACATGACATTACATCCAAGCGCCATCGTGTCGCGGAATCCCACGGGGATGATCTCTATGCCCTTCGATCTCAGCCAATCGGTCACGTGGTCCGGCGTCGTTTCAAGGCAAACCGCCGCACATTTCGGTGCGATCATGCAGACCATCAGGTCGATATGCACATAGTATGGATCGATATAGGCATAGTGGACCTCCCAGCCCTCCTTCTCGACCCATGCACCGATCTGACGCGCCGAGACTTCCTCGCAACGAAGCCCGGTATAACCGATCAGCACCGCGCCCGGCTCGATGATGTGAAAATCTCCACCCTCGAAGCTACCTGCGCTCACCATGTCATAGATCGGAATACCAGCCTCCAGGTAGAAGCGAAGCGCGGCGGAATACTCGCCGCGACGACGCGGATTTGCCATCTGGGTGATGACCGCGCCCCACGGCGTCATGAAGCTCGAATCGCGGGCATAGACGCCATAGCGAAGATGCTCGTCGGCGGGCAGCGTATGAATGCGCACCCCCGCCTCTTCATAGGCATCGCACATCTCGCGGTATTGCCGAACCGCCGCTTGGTGGTCCCAGGCTCGCCCGGTCCGGGCCGTTTCCCGATAGATCGAGCTGAAGGCGGTGTTGTCCATGTGCCCGAAGGTTTCGACCGGGCCAAGAAGCACATCCTGCAACAGGCCATATTCACTGTCGATCCCCCAGTCGCTTAGCGGCGCAGTGCCACCCTCAGGATTGCGGGCCTGAAGCGGGGATTGAGGGGCAACGATCTTGTCCTTGGGCATGACGTGTCTCCGGTATGAGGGCTTTTGGCAAGTTTACCGGCAAGTCCACCTTGATCAAAACGAATAAAATTGCTTGTATAGATGAGGTGAAATCATCAAGCGTGGCATGCGGTGAAGATCGGTGACAAATGGCTCTCGCTCAACGCGCTTCAGTCTTTCGAGGCTGCGGCCCGGCATCAGCATATGGGCCACGCAGCACAGGAACTGGGCGTCACGCAAAGCGCAGTCAGCCATCAGGTGCGCGCGCTCGAGGCAACGCTTGGCGTACGGCTTTTCGACCGACACGGGCGGCGGATCGAACTTAATCCGGCCGGAGAGCGCCTTGTCCGGTCGATCCAGTCGGGCTTCGATGATATCACGGCCACCGCGCTCGCGCTTTCGGCGGATGCGTTTTCGGGCACGCTTTCCATCGCGGTTCCGGTCTCGCTGATGGTCGAGTGGCTGGGTCCGAAACTCGCTGACTTCCTGAAACGCTTTCCCGATCTCTCTCTGCGATGCTCTTATGCCGAACGCACGATGAGCACGCTGCCTGCGGATGTGGACCTTGCCATCGTCTTTGCCGCCCATAGCTTTGCGGGCCACCGGGTAACGCCCTTCATCCGAACCGAAATCTTTCCGGTCTGCGCCCCTGAACTGACACGCGGCCCGCTCCCGCTCGACCCGTCGGTCCTGCGCAAGTCCACCATCATCCACGAAGATGGCGGCGACCTCTGGGCGCGTTGGTTCGCCAGCCGCGGCATCGAACAGGTTCGCCCGGCCCGCGACGTTCACGCCGGATCGCATCACGATGCGGTGGCCTATGCCCGCGAAGGTGTCGGCTTTGCCCTCTCCGATTGGTTCATGGGCGGGCGCGCCCTTGGCTCAGGGGCGCTCGTTCAGGCTTTTGGACCCGGCGTCATGGAGTATGAAGGTTACTACATCGTGACCCGCGGTGCTCAAACCCGCGACAGCGCGGCAGGCGCACTGGCCGCGTGGCTCATGCGCGCGGCGGCACAGGATGATGTCTCGGGGATCACCGGCTCCAAAGGCTGAGGCGGACTGCGCGCCCGGTGCGTTACCTGTGTTGGAACGCGATCGGCAGGTTGAAGGAATAGCTGGGTTGCCCAAGGCCACGCGGCGCGGCCGGATACCGGGTGCGCCGCACCGCTTCGACCGCCGCGCGATCAAGCGCCGCATCGCCCGAGGATTGCGCAACGCTCATCCCCAAAAGACGCCCCTGCCGCGACACCGTTATGCGCAGCTTGGTCGTGCCGGACGCAGTGGTGCCACGCGGATAGCGTTTGCGCCGCTCAATGCCGTGCCGGAGGGCTGCGCCCCATTGCGCCATCAAGCTATGACGTTGCGCCTTCGAGATCGTGGCGGCTGCGGCCTGTTTCGTCACACCCGCGCCCTGACCGCTATTGCTGCCGGACGAGGTCTGCGCGGTCGCACCTTTCTGCGCGGGCTTTGCATCGGCGCTTTTCGCTTGGGGCTTGGGGGCCTCGGGCGCGGCGCGTTCGGGCTTTTGGACAGGCTTGGGTGTGGGGGCGGTCTGCTCCGGGCGTTGCTGCGGGCGTAGCGACGCGGTGGGCGCGTCAGACACCGGCGGTTCGAAACTTTGCCTGTCGGTTTGCGGCAGGGTGTCATCGGGCAATGCCGGAGTTGCGGGTGCGGGCCGCTGCATAGGCTGCGCCGGCCTATCCCGCGTCTCTGTTGGAGCAGCGATCGCGACCGGTTCGGCCTTGGGGGCATCCATCTGGGAAGGTTGCATGGCCTCAACCGTCTGCATCGTCTCGGGCGGCTTGCTCCATGCTCCGACCAACTCGCTCATCTCCCCCGTGGCCGCGGCGAGCGTGACCGAAGCCGCACCTTCGTCTCCTGCCGCTGGCGTGCCAGCCCCGTTGCCTGCGTGCCATGCCCACGCGCCCAGATGCGCGGCGACGGCAAGGCCGCCAAAGGTGAAAAGCTCGACGATCCGCATCAGTCAGGTCTCGTTGCCAAGTGAAGGTTTTCGAACCCAAGGGCGCTCAGCCGCCCAAGGACGCGGGCAAGATCAGCCGCCGGAAGCGCACCATCGACATTCAGCGTCATCGGCATCTGTCGGTTCTCCTCATCCATCGCGGCCAGCATCGCCCAAACCGCCTCCGCGCGGGCCTCTCCCATGGCGAGCACGCCCTCACGTGTGACGTAAAGCACGCTCTCGGCCACCGCTGCCTCCGCGCCACTCGCGGCGGGCGGACTCACCTCGACAGGCGGCGGTGTGCTGATCTGCGCGCTCATCAAGAAAAAGATCAAAAGCAGAAAGACCACGTTGATCATCGGCAGGGCCGGTTCCGAGGCGCGTCGCATGCGGGAGGTCGAAAAATCCATGCGCCCTACTCCACCAACACCAGACGCGCAAAACCCGCTTCCGAGAGTGTCTCGATCAGGTCCGCCAACCGCTGAACATCCGCGCCGTCCACCCCGCGCAACACGACGATATCCTCGTTCGTTTCGGTCAGGTCCCGCAATGCAGTAACCAAGTCGGCCAGCCCAAGGGCTCTCCCGTTCAGGCGCAGCTCGTCCGGCCCAACGGTAACAAGGCGCGGCGGCCCTGAATAGTCGCCCGCGCCGCTGCCTCCCGACAGGGGCATGGAAGTCTCTCGCCCGAATTGCGCGGCCAGCATGAAAAAGACCAACAGCAGGAACACCACGTCAATCAGCGGTGTCAGCCCCGGCCGCCTGCGCGGGCGATATGCGGCAAAGCTGAACATCAGCCGCGACGCCCCGCTTTCTGTGAGCCGGCTTCGGGAATACCGGGCGCCGTGAAGACCTGCGTCGCCGCGTCCTCCATGTCGGCCTGCGCGCGCTCCACCACGCTTTCGAACCAACTCAGCGCCATCGAGGCGGGGATTGCCACAGCCATACCTGCCGCCGTCGTCAGAAGCGCCTCCCAGATACCCCCGGCAAGGATCGCGGGATCGGCACTGTTACCGCTTTCCTCAAGCGCCTGAAAGGCCTCGATCATGCCCAGAACCGTGCCCAGAAGTCCGATAAGCGGCGCGATTGTGGCGATGAGCTCAAGCGCCCGAAGGCCGCCCCGCGCCTCGTTGAGGATGCGCTTTGCCTCGCGCTCGGTCTCTTCTCGCGCCGCAGCGGAGCCAAGTGCGGTATCAGACCGGTTGCGCATCGCCGCCAAAGCCAACCGCGCCCGCAAACCCCGCCGACCATCCAGCAGGTCGCACGCCTCGGCGTGCTGCCCGGCCTTCCACATCGTCACCGCGCGGCCTGTCGCCTGCCCGGCCCACGCGCCAGTCACCACAAAGCGCCACACCTTCCACAGGATCAGGGCAAGGGTCACCACCGACAGAACCGCGATCAGCCAGAGCGCGGGCCCCCCGCGTGCCAGAAAGTCGATCAGACCATTGGTATCCATCGTGTCTCTCCCTCAGTTCCGTCCGGCCGGACCGGTCAGTTGCGGCGCGGCCCTTACGGTGGTCAGCCAATCGCGCGCGCCCTCGAAAACTGCGTCATAGACGGCCCGCCCCACCGCCTCACCGATATCCGTGTGCAACCCGGCATAAGCGGCCAATCCCGGGCGTGCCGCGATCGCGACACAGTCTGTCCCGGTCCCGGTTGCCACGCCGGTCGGCAACGGCAGGTCCGCATCCATCACCGCCGCGGTGCGGGCCTCGACCGCGATACTCATCGCCTCGAGCAACGCCGCATCGGTCAGCCGCCGGTTAAGCCGGATCGCCACATTGATCGTGCCCCAGTCCTGCCCCGTGCGGTCCATCCGCGCGCCCACCCGCTCGGCATTGGAAAGCCCAACGGTGGTGACCACATCTGCCCGCGTCGCCGCGGCCGTCGCCTGCGCGACATGATACCGGCTTACGTCGCGCGACGTGAGAAACGCCACCGCATCCGAGGCATTCCGCGCCTCAAGCTCCTGTGCGAACCAGCGCGTCACATCCAGGTCTACCGGCAGATCGGCATTGCGCACCTCACGCCAGACGATACGGCGCGCATCGGCGAAACCGGGCCGATTGATCGCCCAGCTCAGAACGCGCATCTCGGACCCAAGATCAAAGTCCAACCATGGCCGATTCAGCGACACGCCTTTCATCTCAGCACCTCCAGTGGCTGATAAACAGGGCCGTGTTCCGTCTCTCGGTACCATGCGCTGATTCCGAAGACCTCCGCGATCCGCTCAGGCGTCATGACCTCGGCCGGCGGACCATCCGCGACAAGCCGCCCCTCGCTCAGCAATAGAAGCCGGGTGCAATGACGCACCGCAAGGCCCAGATCGTGCAGCGAAACAAGCACGGATCGCCCCTGCCCGGCGAGGGCGACGAATGTCTGCATCGTGGCGATCTGATGCGCCGGATCAAGGCCCGCGATCGGTTCATCCGCCATAAGAAGCGGCGTGCCCTGCGCCAGCGCACGGGCAATCAGGACGCGCGTCTGTTCGCCCCCCGAAAGTTCGGTCGCGGGCCGGGTTCGCAGATGAGATAGCTCCATCCCCACAATGGCCCTGTCTATGGCCGCGCGATCCGCCGGGCCCGGGCGTTGACCGGCACCAAGATGCGGCAAACGGCCAAGCGTCACCACGGTTTCGACACTCACCGGCCAGGCGATCTCACGCGATTGCGGCATCCACGCGACGCTGCGCGCGCGGTCGGTCGCAGACAGCTCCGCAAGCGAGCTGCGCCCCCCGTGCGGCAACAAACCCAAGGCCGCCCGCATCAGTGTCGTCTTGCCCGCGCCATTGGGACCGATCAAGCCGATCACCTCACCCTCGTTCAATTGCAAGGAGATGTCGTGGAACACGTTCCGCCCTCCCCGCGTGACCGAAAGCGTCTCAAGCGTCAGAAGGCTCATATCCGGGCCCTCCGCGTCTTGACGATCAGATGCAGGAAAAGCGGCGCACCGATGATGGCTGTCAGCACTCCAAGCTTCAGGTCCCGTTCGGGCAGGATAAGTCGAACCGCGATATCAGCCGCCAACAACATGACCGCACCGCCAAGGGCCGACGCCCAGAGAAGGCGCGAAGGCCGCGCACCCACCAGCGGCCGCAGAAGATGCGGAACCACCAACCCAACAAAACCAATAGCGCCCGCCACCGCAGTGCCCGCCCCCACCACACAGGCCGTGCCGACAATCAGCATGAGCCGCAGCCGCATGAGGTTAATCCCCATCGCTTCCGCCGCGTCCTCGCCCAGTGTCAACGCATCCAGCCCCCGGCCAAGTGCCATCAGAAGCCCAAGGCCCATCCCCATGAACGGCAGAATGATCCAAACATGGGTCATGGACCTGTCGGCGAGCGACCCCATCATCCAGAACACGATTTCGCTCGCGGCGAAGGGGTTTGGCGACAGGTTCAGCACCAGGGACGTGAACGCGGCGGCCAGCGCCGAAATCGCGATTCCGGCAAGGATCAGCGTAAGCGAGGTGCCGCGCGGTCCCGCAAGCGCAAGGATCAGCAGGACCGCCGCCAGCGCACCGGCAAGCGCCGCCAAAGGCAGGGCAAGCGCGAACATCGCCGCAAACCCCGTCTGAAGCGCCAGAACAGCACCGAAAGCGGCCGACCCCGACACGCCAATCAGCCCCGGTTCGGCCAGCGGGTTGCGCAGATACCCCTGCATTGCCGCCCCGGCAAGGCCAAGACTGCCCCCGATCAGCACCGCAAGGATGGCGCGCGGCAGGCGGATTTCACGCATGATCATCGGCAAAGGCCCCTCGCCCCCGCCCATAAGAGCGCGCAGGCTCTCGGCCCAACCCACCTGCGCCGGCCCCACCATGAGCGAGCCCGCAAAAAGAAGCGCCACGACACACGCAAGAGGGACCAAGACCCGCGTCATTCGTCCGTGCCCTTGAGCGGGCCGAGCGCGTTGCGTGCTTGAGCCAGTTCCTCGATCGCGCGCAACACGAACGGCGTGCCGCAGACCCAATCACTGTCAGTCATCGCCGCCGTGCCGTTTGCGCCGCGCAACTCCTTGACCACAGGATGTTGCAGAATGGCTTCCGACCGCGACGCGCCGGGATATTTTTGCGCGGTGATCACGATATCGGGGTCAAGCGCCGCCAAAACCTCAAGCGGCATCCGCGCGCCCGACGCATAGCCGGCACGCAGAGCGGCATTTTCAAATCCCGCCGCCTCAAGGATATCGCCCGCCAGCGTCTGACCGCCCAAGGTATACCCATTGGCATAATAGAGCACCGCTTCGGGACGCGGGC
Source organism: Roseovarius sp. E0-M6 (assembly GCF_037083845.1). Taxonomy (NCBI): domain Bacteria; kingdom Pseudomonadati; phylum Pseudomonadota; class Alphaproteobacteria; order Rhodobacterales; family Roseobacteraceae; genus Roseovarius; species Roseovarius sp. E0-M6. The sequence continues at coordinate 1,176,544 of NZ_JBAPLA010000001.1, forward strand.
CATCCCCAGCCCGAAGTTCGGTCAGACGGGACTCGAACTCGTCGATCATGGTCTGCGCCGCGTCCTCACGGCCCAGCACCGATCCCATCTTGGCGATCCGCGCCGCCACTTGGTCCAGACCTCTGGTCGTGTCGAAAATCGCCACCGGGATCCCCAAGCGGCGCAGCATTTCAACAGTTGCAAGATTGGTATATTGTCCGGCCAGCACAAGGTCGGGCTGCATCAGGTAGATTTCTTCGGCCAGTCCATGATTGACGCGATAGGCGCGCGCCTCCTCGACCATGGGGGACATCAGCGGATCCTGCGCGATGTCCGAGATCGAATAAAGCTGACCCTCTGCCGCCAGCATCATGGCAAGCTGATCTGTGCAAAGATTCATCGACACCACGCGCTCGGGCGTCCCGGCTGCGGCATCTGCCGCATAGCCTGTCGCGGCACCGGCCACCAAGGCCAGCGCCGCGAAACGGCCTATGATCTCAGAAGGACGCACGGACCCCGACGAACGCTGTGCGCCCCGGTGTGTTGAACCCGCCGGCCGTCTCGTAATCCTCGTCAAAGAGGTTCTCGACACGCAGATAGGCCTCGGCCCGGTCGGTCACGGCGAAGGTCACACCCGCCCCGACCAGTGTATAGTCCCCGACCTTGTTGTTGGCGGGGGCAAAGGCGCTTGGCACGATATCAGCGACGTGACGGATATCGGCCTCGGCTGTGACGCGCTCACCGATCTCACCCGTGATGCCCAGCGTGACATCATGCTTGGGCGTCCGCGTCAGGCGCGCACCGTTCGTTTCAGCATCGGTATAGGTATAGTTGCCATAGACCGTGACTGCGCCGTTCAGAGCATATTCCCCCGAAAGCTCGATCCCTTTGGACGTGGTCGTGCCCGGCACCTGATTATAGCAGCCGAAACCGCTGCCACAGGCCACGGCGGTCGTGTCGAACTGGATCAGATCGTCGATTTCGGTGTGAAACAGGGTTGCCTTGACAAAGCCCGCGTCGCCAAAGCGTTTTTCGACGCCCAACTCGTAGCTGATGCTCTCTTCGGGTTCCAGGGTAGGATCGCCAAATCCGCTGAACCGCTCAAAAAGCGAAGGCGCGCGAAACCCTGTTCCGGCCACCGCGCGAAAGGCGAGATCCTGAACCGGGCGCCACACAGCGGCGATACGGCCCGTCGTCTTGCCGCCGAAATCGGATTCGTCGTCATGGCGTATCGCGGCCGAAACATCCAACGCATCCGAAGGGCTGAACAGAAGTTCGGCCTGCACCGAATTTGTGTCGTTATCGCCCACGGCCCCGGCCTGAAACTCTTCCTCGGTCCGGTCGAACCCGAAGTTGAAGGTGGTCGTCGGGCTGATCTCATAGCTGCCCAGATATGAGAATTGGCGGCGTTCTCCGTCAAAACGGGGGGTAAAGCCGCCCGGATCACGGCGTGCGATATCAAAAAACGCAAAGCTCAGGGTATGGGTGACCGGTCCGGTGCGGACCTCGCCAAAGACGCGATATCCGGTTTCCTCGGTATCGACCTCGCCGCTGTTGTTGGTCGCAGAGCGGTCAATCTCAACCGACCCGTCGCGATAGAAAGCTGTGGCGCCCAATGTCACGTTGTCGCTCAGGTCATATTCGCCATAAAGGATGAGCGTATCCTGTTCGAAGCCGTCTTTTTCCGGGTCTCCCGCCCGTGCCGAAATTCCTTCTGAGGTGGTGCGCCCGTAGGTCAGCGCAATCTCGCCCCGCACACTCTTGACGCCCATGTTGAGCGTGCCCTGATACGTCTCGTTGCCTCCGGCTTCGGCCGTGAAGTCCCCGGAAAAGCCAAGCTCTTGCGGGCGATAGCTGGTGATGTCGATCAGCCCGGCTATGGCTTCGGAACCGTAAAGCGCGGATTGCGAGCCCTTGAGCACCTCGATGCGGCTGATCCCCGAGGGCGTGAGCCCGCCGAAATTGAACTGGTTCTGCACGCCCGAAGGGTTCGCCACGTCGATGCCATTGACCCGCACACTGACATAGCGGGCCGGCAGGCCGCGAATCTGGATGTTGCTGGACGCGCCCAACCCGCCATTCGCGGTCGAGCTGACGCCCGGCAACCGGTCAAGCCGGTCAATCACGGTCGTGTCCGTGGTGCTCAGTTTCTCGGCGTCGACCACATTGACCGATGCGCCGCTGCGCTCGGCTTCGATGGGCGAAAGGCTTCCCGACACGACGATCGTATCAAGGTCGAATGCCTCTTGTGCCGTTGCCGGCTGCATGAATGTGATGGCTGTTGTGCCCATGAGGGCCGCAAATGTCTTGCGTGTCATGTCCTGTAGTCCCTTCCGATCGCCGCGCGGGCGATTGACTTGTGTATATCTGCGGAAAGGATTCAGGGCTCCCGCAGACGGTGCGATTGCCACCACTACGGAAAGGTCCGTTATCCACGGCGCGCCCCGCGCCCGGATAGGGTGATCACCTCGGCAGGTCTCCTGACTTGCGGGTCAACGCTTGGCCGGGTCTTCCCACCACGCCCAAGACGCGGCAGTGACATACATCCGGCTTCGCTCACCGCCTACAGTTGCGGGGGCAGTCGCGGAATTGGCGCATTTGCATGCACCGCACCGCGTTCCCTATTACCCGGACATATGCGCCCGGACCGAAGCTCCCCGGCTTTAGCGCGAGTCCTGTCACGAGGAAAGAGAAAATTCGGGTCATATGGCTCCTACGATAGGCCCCGGTCCCGGATGAACGCCGATTTGTTCCGCGCGTCATGGCAAGGCCGATACGCCTGAAAGGCCGGTATCGGGTGCGGTGGTTTCACCTTCGCGCCACGCTCTCCTTCAATGCCGCATTCGCCCCCGGTCACTGCAAGAAGGGGCGCAAAACAGGCAGGAACGGTCCACTCTGCACAGTTTCTACGCATCTAATAAGATCATTGACGGTATGGGCTGCGTGGTGTCGCAAAATGTATCTTGTCCATGTGCGAATCCGTATACTGCAGTGCAGCATGTGCGCAGAGCTTGCACCGATCCAGTGACCACAGGAACCTCGCAAAGGCGGGCCTTTCATGATCAAGTTGTTATCCGGAGTTTGGGCTCTTCTTCTCGGCATCGTGCTTATCATGCTGGGAAATGGCATGCATTTTACCCTGATCGGCCTGCGCGGCGGGATCGAGGGGTTTTCGGCATCTGAGCTGGCTGTTGTCACGTCGGGGTATTTTCTGGGCTTCCTGTCGGGCGCGCGCTTTACTCCGGTTTTGATACAGCGTGTCGGACATGTGCGTGTCTTCGCCGCGCTCGGCAGCTTCATGTCGGCGGGCCTGATCGCACTGCCGCTCCTGACCGAGCCATGGGCATGGACCTTGCTCAGGATACTTGTCGGCTTCTGCATGTCGGGCATCTATGTCACGGCCGAAAGCTGGCTCAATGACGCCTCCACAAATGAAACGCGCGGCAAGGTGCTCTCGGCCTACATGATCGCGCAGACGCTCGGGATCATCGGGGCACAAGGGCTCTTGACGCTGGGCGATGCCGCAACGTCGGCGCTGTTCATCGCGGCCTCGATACTGGTGTCGATTTCGTTCGCGCCGATCCTGTTGTCGGTCACGCCGGTGCCGATCGTCGAAGTCGCGCGCCCGATGTCGCTGAAGAATCTCTTCGTGGGCTCGCCACTTGGCACGGTCGGGATTTTTCTGTTGGGAAGCGTCTACGCGACACAATCCGGCATGGGCGCAGTATTCGGCAGTCAGATCGGGCTTACAGCATCGCAAATCGCCTTGTTCGTCGCGATGCTGTTTGCCGGGGCACTGCTTCTGCAATACCCGATCGGATGGCTGTCGGACCGGATGGATCGCCGTAAGCTGATCTTCGGGGCGGCCACGCTGGGCGCGGTCTCCTGCGCCATAGGATGGATCAGCGGCGATGGGCTATGGGCCCTGATGGCCGCCGCCTTCTTTGCCGGTGGGGTCACGACGCCGCTTTATGCGCTGTTTCTGGCCTACACGAACGACTCCCTCTCGGCCGAGGACATGCCCGCCGCATCGGGTGGCCTTGTCTTTACCTTTGGCTTGGGGGCCATCGTGGGCCCGCTCGTGACCGGTTGGACGATGCAATGGCGCAACCCTCATGCGTTTTGGCTGACGCTTGGCACGACATTCGCCGTGATCGCGATTTATGCGCTTTACCGGATGACGCAACGCGCGACGGTGCCCGTCGAGGAGACGGAAAGCTACCTGAACATGCTGCCCACCGCCTCGACCGTGGCCGTTGAGGCCGCGGGCGAATGGGCCGCCGAACAGGCCGAAGCCGAGCGCAACGAAGAGGCCGCGTCATCGTCCGGGTCTGACCAAAGCTGACCTATGGCGGCGCGGGCCTGCGCCCGTCGCGCGGCCGCCGACACGCAAAAGGGCCGGATCGCTCCGGCCCTTGTCATTGGTTCGGATCTATCGGGCAGGCTCAGCCGAGAACAGTCTCGACGGCGCGCTTTGTGGCGGCGACCACCGTATCGGCCTCCTCCTTGGTCAGGCAGAAGGGAGGTGCGAACCCAAGGATATCCCCCTGCGGCATCGCCCGTGCGATCACGTTGTCCTGCTCCAGAAGCTTTGCCGACACCTGCGGACCGATCTTCTGCGACGGATCAAAGAATACGCGATCGTTGCGGTCCTTGACGAATTCAACCGCGCAAAGCATCCCTTCGCCGCGCACGTCGCCGACATGGGCATGGTCCCCCAGCGCGCTCTGCATCTCGGCATTGAGATAGGCGCCCACCTCACCGGCATTCTGCACAAGGTTCAACTCGTCGATCAGCCGCAGGTTCGCCACCCCCGCCGCCGCGCCGATGGGGTGCGCCGAATAGGTCCAGCCATGCCCGATGGGGCCGTTTTCATCCGTGCCCTGCTCAAGCACTTTCCAGACCTTGTCGCCCACGATCGACCCCGAAAGCGGCGCATAGGCCGAGGTGAGGCCCTTGGCGATGGTGATGATGTCGGGCGCGATCCCGTAATGGTCCGACCCGAACATCGTGCCAAGCCGGCCAAACCCCGTGACCACCTCGTCGGCGATAAGCAGGATGTCATGCTTTTTCAGAACCGACTGAATTGCGGCCCAATAGCCTTCGGGCGGCGGCACGATGCCCCCGGTACCCAGAACCGGCTCGGCCACGAAGGCAGCGATGGTGTCCGCGCCCTCTCGCTCGATCATCGCCTCAAGTTCGGAGACGCAATGGGCGACGAACTCTTCCTCCGTCTGATCCAGATCGTTGCGGCGGAAATAATACGGCGCTTCGGTGTGGAGCACCTGCTCGACCGGCAGGTCGAACTTCTTGTGGAAAAGCTCGAGCCCGGTCAGCGACCCTGTGACAAGACCCGACCCGTGATAGCCCCGCCAGCGCGAGATGATCTTCTTCTTCTCCGGGCGGCCCAGAATGTTGTTGTAATACCAGACAAGCTTCACGTTCGTCTCGTTCGCATCGGACCCGCCAAGGCCGAAATACACCTTGGACATCCCTTGCGGCGCGCGGTCGAGGATCATCTTGGCCAGAGTGATGCTCGCCTCGGTGCCATGGCCGACATACGAATGGTAATAGGCCAGTTCACGCGCCTGCGCGGCAATCGCATCTGCGATCTCCTCGCGGCCATATCCCACGTTGACACAATAAAGCCCCGCGAACGCATCCAGAAGTTTGGTGCCATCGCGATCCTCGATATGCGCGCCGCTGGCGGTGCGGATGATCCGCGCCGCGCTTTCCCCACGCGCGTGCTGTGCCAGATGGGTCGAAGGGTGAAAAAACGCCTCGCGGTCCCACTGTTCAAGTTGATCGTTTTTCAGCATGTCACATTCTCCGCCTGACCGTGATTATCGCCAAGCCCTAGCCGATTTAAAGTCCCACTGCCACCCCTGCGCACAGGGTCACGCGTGCCATTGTCAACCGCGCGGTGCCGCCCTACGGTCACGTATATTCGCAATCATAGGAAATAATAATGTCCGACCCCGCCACGGATGCGTCGATCTGGCTTCCCGACTGGACGGCGGCCCCCTATTGGCACGAGGCCGCGCCAGCGGAAACCACGGACGCGAGCCCGCTTGCGCAGGAGACAGACGTGCTGATCGTGGGGTCCGGTTATACCGGCCTCAACGCCGCGATAGAAACTGCTGGCGCCGGTCGTGATACTCTTGTTCTGGACAAGGACGCACCGGGGCACGGGTGCAGCACCCGCAACGGCGGCCAGATCGGCCACAGCATCAAGCCCGGCTTCGAAACTCTCGCCCGCCGCCACGGGGCCGACCGGGCACAGGCCATTCTGGATGAAAGCCGCACCGCCCTTCACTGGATTGAAGACCGTATTGGCACGCTCGGCATTGACTGTGATTTCAACCGAGCCGGGCGCTTTCACGCCGCACACTCGCCGCAAATCTACGAGGCACTCGCCCGTCACGCCGAGGCAAGCACTCATACCGACGGCACCGAGGCATTCGCGGTTCCACGCGCCGAGCAGCGCCGGGAACTGGGCAGCGATCTCTATCATGGGGGCGTGGTCTATCCGCAGGATGCGGGGCTTCACCCCGCACGCTATCACCAAGGCCTGCTGAAGGCGGCGCGCGACGCGGGGGCGCAGATCACCGGCCACTGTGGCGTCACCGCCATCGCGCGCACCGCCCGGGGCTTTGACGTCCAAACCACCCAAGGCACGGTGCATGCCCGTGACGTGATCGTCGCCACCAACGGCTATACCGGCACCGCCACGCCATGGCTGCGGCGCCGCGTCATTCCCATCGGCTCGTATATCATTGCCACCGAAGAGCTGCCTGCCGATCTGATGGACCGGCTCTTTCCAACCGACCGCGTGATCAGCGACACCCGGAAGGTCGTCTATTACTACCGCCCCTCGCCCGATCGCCGCCGCGTGATCTTCGGCGGGCGCGTCTCGGCGGGCGAAACAGACCCCGCCCTCAGCGGCCCACGCCTCCACGAGGAAATGCGCACGCTTTTCCCCGAGTTGCAGGGCACGCGCATCTCGCATTCATGGCTGGGGCACGTTGCCTATACCTTCGACGAAGTGATGCATGTCGGGCGGCATGAGGGCGTGCATTACGCGATGGGTTATTGCGGCACCGGCGTCTCGATGGCCTCCTATCTCGGGATGCGGCTCGGACAGAAAGTTCTGGGCACGCCCGAAGGCGCTACGGCCTTCGATGACCTACCCTTTGCCACCCGGCCATTCTATACCGGCACGCCGTGGTTCCTGCCGCCGCTCGTCGCATGGTATCGTTGGCGCGATCGCATGCAGCGCCGCCGCGCATAGCCACAGCGTGCGTTGACATTGACGACTGAATCGTCACCACTTCGCGGCGACACTACAGCATTACGGGATGCCGCAAGATGAAACTCATTTCGATCGAGACTTTCGCCAATGAATTCGTGGGCTTCGTCCGCGTCACCGCCGAAGATGGCAGTCAAGGGTGGGGCCAGGTCTCGACCTATCACTCGGACATCACGGCACAGGTGCTGCACCGGCAGGTCGCACCATGGGTGCTTGGTCAGGACACGACCGACCTTGATGACCTGCTCGATATCGTGACCGAGCGCGAACATAAATTCCCCGGCTCCTACTTGCGCCGCGCCCTTGCCGGTCTCGATACCGCGATCTGGGACATGCGCGGCAAACAGGCGGGCAAGCCGGTGGCAGAACTGATCGGCGGCTCCGCCGGAACAATCCGCGCCTATGCCAGCTCGATGAAACGCGACATCACCCCCGCCGACGAGGCCGCCCGCATGCAGCGCCTGCGCGACAGGTTCGGCTTTGACGCGTTCAAGGTGCGCGCCGGGGCCGAGGTCGGCCGGAACCGCGATGAATGGCCCGGTCGCACGGAAGAGATCATACCGACCATGCGCAAGGCCATGGGCGATGACGCTGCGCTCCTGATCGACGCGAATAGCTGCTACTCGCCCGACCGTGCCATCGAGGTGGGCCGCATGCTCGAGGATCATGGGTTTTCCCACTACGAAGAACCCTGCCCCTACTGGGAGTTGGAGCAGACGAAAGAGGTGACCGACACGCTGGATATCGACGTCACCGGAGGTGAACAGGATTGCGACCTGCCCACATGGCGCCGGATGATCGAGATGCGCGCGGTCGACATCGTGCAACCTGACATCCTTTATCTTGGCGGCATCTCCCGAACGCTTCGCGTCTGCCGAATGGCCGAGAATGCTGACCTTCCGGTCACGCCGCATTGCGCCAACCTCTCGCTGGTCACGCTCTTCACGATGCACCTGTTGCGTGCCATCCCGAACGCGGGCAAGTATCTCGAATTCTCGATTGAGGGCGACGATTATTACCCGTGGCAGGACGGGCTTTTCGTCGAAGACCCGTTCACCATCGAGGACGGTCACGCCCGTGTCACCGATGCCCCCGGCTGGGGGATCGAGGTCAACCCGGAATGGCTCGCCCGCTCACAGTATCAGGCGAGCACGCTCTGAGCGTCGACACTAAAGGCTCTTCCACATCTGGTTGGCCACGAATGCTGCACGGTAAAGCGGCGACATGAGTGGGGCCAAACGGTCCCGCTCAGGTGCCGTCACCGGCAACGGCAGGCAATCGGGGTCGCCGCCGCTCATCAAATCGGCCATGGCGTGCCCGAAAATCGTGCCCGTCGTGATGCCCCGGCCGTTATACCCGATGGGTGCATAAAGCCCCTCCTCAAGCCGTAGGATACGCGGCAGGTGATCCGGTGTCATCGCGATCTGGCCATGCCATGCCTCCTCGAAGGCGACATCGCCGAGATCGGGAAAAAGCCGTCGCAGTTTCCGCCTCGCCCAACGGCACGACAGGCCCGACTGAGCCGTGCCCACCACTTCCCCCATCGAGCCGATGATCAACCGCCCCTCGGCGTCGCGACGCAGGGAAAACATGATCGTGCCGGTGTCCCACAACCCCTGCCCGCCGGGCAGGATATGTGCGGCCCGCGCGCCCAGCGGCTCGGTCGAGATTTGAAAGAACGGGATGCGCGTCAAACACCGCTCAAGCCCCGGCCAAAGGTCATCCGTATAGGCGTTCGTCCCAAGCACCACGTTGCGGGCGCGGCATGTGCCCGCCGTGGTATCGACGTGCCAAAGACCGTCCTTTTGCCCAAGGCCCTTGGCGCGGACCCCGGTCACGATCCGGGCGCCCTGCGCCCGTGCCGCGCGGGCAAGACCCCGCGCATAGCCCATCGGCTGAACCGTGCCCGCTCGTGTATCCCTGAGCCCGCCGTGAAACGCCTCGGACCCGGTGAGGCGTGCGACCTCCCCCCGGTCAAGCAGGTCGACCGGCGCTTTCAGGCGCTGCCACTCGGCGTGCCGCGCCTCGAGGTCGCGCAGGCCACGCGGCGCATGGGCGGCGTGAATCGTCCCGTTGCGCACCGGGTTGCACCGAATCTGATGACGTTCAATCAAGGAAAAGACATAGTCCGGCGCCTCGCTGAACCGCCGCACAAAGCGCGGGCCATACGTCTCGCCCAGAAGATCGCAGACCTTGGCGGGCGGCAGCCATGCCGCGGCATTGACCAAGCCCACGTTGCGCCCCGACCCGCCATAGCCCACGTCCTGCGCTTCGATCACCTGAACCGATAGCCCCTTCTGAGCCGCGTGCAACGCCGTGGACAGCCCCGTATAGCCACCGCCGACAACAGCCACATCCACAACCTGATCCGCAAAGATATCGGATGCAAGGTCAGGTTCCTGTGCCGTGCCGTGCCAAAGTGAGATTGCCGTTGCCGAATTCATCATGCGCCTCCTCACGCCATGGACTCGCTGCCGCGGGTCCGTTTAGTGATGAAGCAGATCATTCACGCTGTCTATGGCAGCCACGCCCTGACCCGCGAAAAGGAGCCTCGACATGCCGACCCTCAAAACCACGGCCGCAGACATGGTCGCCGCCGCGCGCCAACGCATTGACGAGATCGACACCGAAACGCTGATCGCACAACAGGATGACCCGGACCTCGTGATCGTCGACATTCGCGATGTCCGCGAACGGCACAAGACAGGCCACATTCCCGGAAGCATCCACGCGCCCCGTGGGATGATAGAATTCTGGGTTGACCCTCAAAGCCCCTACCACAAGGACGTGTTCGCGCAGGAGGGGAAACGATACGTCTTTCACTGCGCCTCGGGTTGGCGCTCGGCCCTGACGGTGGCGACGTTGCAGGACATGGGGTTCAACGCCGCCCATCTTCGCGATGGCTTCTCCGATTGGGTGAAACAGGGTGGTGCCGTCGCCCTGCCTGAAAAGTAACCCCGCTTGGACAGCCCGTTGGCGCACATCTCTGACAGATCACTCATCTCCCTGCGATGAAAAACAGGCATCATGCGTCGGCTGCGCATGCGGCGACATTGCCGAAGTCCAAGGCTGGCCAATCTGCGTTCGGCTTCGAGCTGGCCATATGGCCACAGCACCGCAGAGGTCTTCGCCCGACCGGCACCACCTGAAAAATTGCTGACCATGACGGGGTTACAAAGTCTTGAACGAATGTTCGGCCTCGCCTAGTCTGCTGCCAACCATTTTGCACAAAGGGACAAGGCCATGGGATTCAAAGAAGCAATTCGTACAGTACTGAAGGAGAAATACGCCACATTTCAAGGCCGTGCGCCACGGTCGGAATTCTGGTGGTTCGTACTTTTCGTAACGCTTGTCGGTGTTGTTCTGATGGGCCTCGCCTTTGCCTTGGACGGTGGCCGGATGATGCAAGGCCGCGATCCCAACGCACTCTCCATGATCTTTTTCGCACTCTACGGCATCTTCTATCTTGCCGTCCTCATTCCCGGTATCGCCGTCTCGGTGCGCCGGCTGCATGACCGCAACATGTCGGGCTGGTGGTATCTGGGCATGATCGTGGCCAGCTTCATTCCGTTCGTGGGGATCATCGCCTCGATCGCATTCCTCGTGATCATGTGCCTCAAAGGCACGGACGGTGAAAACAAATATGGCCCCGACCCGCTGAAAGGTCCGGCCAACGCCGAAGTCTTCTCGTAAGACAATGGCGCGGTTTCGCGCCTCGGGCCCCGCGCTATGGCTGTGCGGGGCCGTTTTGTCTGTGGCGTTCGGATGCGCCACAGCGGCGCAGGATGCGCAGCCGGACATTTCACTTGTCGATCCCCCGCGCGCGGCAAATCAGGATTATGTCACCGCTGCACGTGATGCGCGTATTCAGACCGACATGCGCTATGCCGATCACTTAAGCGCCGCGTATCTGACCGGCGACAACCCGAACATGGAACCCACAACACCGTCGCGCGCGCCGTCACCGGTCCGCATTGAGGGTGGATTCGGCGTGTTCCTGATGGTCGCCTTGATCGTGCTCCTGCTCTTTCTCTGGCTGCGCTTCGGAGGCACCGGGGCGCTGCTGTCCGCCTCCCCCAAGGACAATGATGGGGCCCCGACCGCGCCCGACGCCTGGCAGATCAGCACGGACGAAGCCGCGATGGAGGGCCAGAACCTGATCGACCGCATCCGCGCAATGCCCGATCGCCGCGCGGCGCTCGTGCATCTGCTTCGCCACGCGCTGCTTGCAGCGGGAGAGGACAGTCAGACCCGTTTCGCCCGCTCCGACACCGAACGCGAGGCGTTTGCCCGCCTGCCCGAGGGCTGGCGGCACCGCGACATGCTGCGCTTCATCCTGCGCGCTGCCGAACTGGCGCATTACGGTGGCCGCCCCGTTTCGGAGGAGGCGTTCGAAACCGCGCTGCAACAGGGGGCTGCCATCCTTGGCACCGGGCAAAGGGGGCGGCACCATGCGTGACAAGGCCCCGTTTTTCGTGGTCGCTGGCCTCATCGTTCTGGGGCTTCTGGGACTTTTCATGCTGCGCGCCGGCGATGAGGGGCGCCGCGTCGACCGCTCGGCAATCGGCGTGCATGGGCTGGGTCTCGTCGTGCGTGAGGCCGGCTTGAATCTGCGCCAATCCCATCCCCGCCTTTCGCCGCATATACGCGATCTGTCGATCAGGGTTTTCGCCCTTTATGACACCAATCTTCTGGGCGACGACCCCGCCCCCGAAACCAAGCGCGACCTCTTCTTCCAGAAAACGCAAAAATCCATCACGCTCGACGATCTCCGCACCAAGCTTTCGGAGCTGCCAACGGTCCTTCTGCTGCCCAAGTGGACCACCGGCATGTTTGAGGCTGGCATCGCCCATGAGCTGACCCTGATCCCCGCCCCCTCGATCAGGCGGGTGACCAGACAGCTTGGCCTTCGCGGCCTGTCGCTGCGGCGGGCGGGCCCGTCCTTTTCCGATATCACGGCCGACGGGCACGCGATCGCGCTCTTTCATGCTCAGGGGTTTGAGCCGGGCTCGCTCCCCGCGATGTGCCGCCCCGAAGTCACGGCGGGCGAGCTTGTCCTCGTGATGTCCTGCGACGTTCCCGAAACACAGCAAATCACATGGATCGTTGCCGACCCCGACCTGATGAACAATCACGGGCTGGCGAATGGAGACAACCGGGCCATGGCGCTGACGGTTCTGCGGGCGCGGCTTGATGGGGATACGCGACCCATCTATCTCGACACCAGCGGCGAATTGCTCACCTCCTACGAGGAAGCCGAGAGCGAACGGCAGGAATACGAACGCTCGCCCACCGATCTCAGCCGGTTTTTCGACTATCCGTTCAATGTGCTTTGGGCGATGCTGCTGATCGTTTTGGGCGTTCTTTACTGGCGCGGCGCGCGGCGCTTCGGACCCATCGCCAAGCTGACCGATCAGGGGCGCGAGATGTCTCGCACCGCCACTATCGCCGCCAAGGGCCGGCTCCTGCGATTGTCAGGCAATGACGGACAGCTTGTGGCGGATTTCGTGCGCGCACAGCTACTGGATCTCACGCAGCAAACCTTTGGCCCCGATGTCGGTGCGGCAGGGCAAAAACGGTTCTTTGCGCATCTCGCCCGGCAGGATGCGAGCCTCGCGCATGACTTCGAAACAACAGCCCACGGCCTGATCTCGAACGCCGCTACCCTTCCCCGCGGCGAGCTGTACCGCCAGCTCGGCCACTATAAATCTCTTCTGGAAAAAGTTGTGAATGCTCATGGATCTCTCAGAATTTCAAAGAACCGCTGACACCATCCGCTCCGAGGTGGGCCGCGTGGTCCAAGGTCAGGAAGGCGTCGTGGATTTCCTGCTCACCTCAATCTTCGCACGCGGCCATTGTCTTCTCGAAGGTCCGCCGGGCACTGCGAAGACGTTGCTTGCACGGTGTCTTGCTCAGGTCATATCGCTTGATTTCGGGCGGGTTCAATTCACCCCCGATCTGATGCCGGGGGACGTGTTGGGGGTGAACCTCTACGATTTTCAGTCGGGGAGTTTCCGCCTGACCAAGGGCCCCGTGTTTACCGACATCCTTCTGGCCGATGAAATCAACCGCGCGCCGCCAAAAACGCAGTCGGCGCTGCTTCAGGCCATGAACGAGCGCGAGGTGACCATCGACGGGACGAACTATCCGCTGGGCGGCGAGTTTTTCGTGATCGCCACGCAAAACCCCATCGAACAGCATGGCACATACCCCCTGCCCGAAGCACAGCTTGACCGGTTTCTGTTCAAGCTTGTGGTGGATTTCCCCGACCGCGAGGCCGAGATTTCGATCCTTGCCCGCAACGCGTCCTTGCCCGTGGAAACCGACAAGGGCCGCACCGATCTTACCCCGGTTCTCAGCCGCGAGGCGCTTCAGGCGGGGCGCGCGCTGGTCGACTCGATCCGCTTGGACGAGACGATTTTGACTTATATCGTCGACCTTGTGCGCGCCACCCGCACCGATGCCGAAATCCTGCACGGCGCCTCGACGCGCGCGGCCGACGCGCTCGCGGGCGCAGTGCGGGCACGCGCCGCCCTTGACGGGCGCGATTATGCGATCCCCGACGACGTGCAGGCGCTCATCACGCCGGTCTTGCGCCACCGGATCGTGCTTGGCCCCACGGCCGAGATCGAAGGCCGAAGCCCGGATGACGTGCTCGCCACCATCGTCAACCGGCTGGACGCTCCGCGCTAGGATGCGCCCGTCCCGCCGCCTCATCGCCCTCGTGCTTGGGCTTGCCGCGCTCACCATCGTGCTGATGGTGGTCCTGCGCGAGGCAAGCGGCGCATTGTTCATCGTTTGGGGCGGGCTGCTGGCGGCGGCCGTGCTCGATCTCATCACCTCCGTCTCAAGCCGCAGCCTGAACCTCGAGGCCGACCTGCCCGAACACGGCTTCACCGGTCTGACCGCGCCGCTGACCGGGACGGTTTCGCGCGCATCCGGCGGCCTGCCCGCCCGCTTCGAGATGCGCCTCACGCTGGATGACGGGCTGACTGCCCCCTCCGAGGTCATCCTCACCCCCGACGCCGGTGCCACGTCCGTGCCATTCGACGTGCCCATCGCGATGACGCGCCGCGGCCCCCGCATGCTGCACACTCTCGTGCTGCGCTACATCTCGGGGATGGGATTGTTCGAAATCCTGCCGCGCTGGAACGTGAACCTGACCCTCACCGTCCTGCCCAACATTCAACCAGTCCTATCTGGTGAAATACAGGCGCAGCTTCTGCCGCTTATGGACGGGCTCAAATCCACCACCCTGCGCGGCGAAGGCTCGGAATTTCATCAACTGCGCGACTTTACCGCCGGTATGGACCCACGCACCATCGACTGGAAACGGTCGGCGCGGATGAATGCCCTCGTGGCGCGCGAAACGCGGGCGGAACGAAACCATCAGATCATGATCTGCGTCGACCATGGACACCTCATGGCTCAGCGTGTGGGCGCCCTTTCCAAGCTCGATCACGCGATCAACGCCGGGCTCGCGATGACATGGGCCGGCGTGCTGGGCGGGGACAATGTGGGGTTCTACACCTTTGGCGCCCGCCCGGGTCAGATGATCGCCCCGCGCTCGGGGCGAACGGCCTTCGCGCGCATCCGGGCCGCCTGCGCCGAACTTGACGAAAGCTTGTCGGAAACCAATCACACCCTTGCGATGACACATCTGCACGGGGCTCTGTCGCGGCGCTCTCTGGTGATCATCTTCTCTGATTTCGTCGACACCACCACCGCCGAACTCCTGATCGAGAACATGGCCGTCATGACACGTCAGCATCTCGTGCTCTACGTGGCGATGCGTGATCGCGCGATAGAAGACCTTGCGCGCCCCGAAACGCTCAGCATGGATGCCATCTCGCGGGCGATCTCGGCCACCCATATCCGGCAAGAGCGCGCGCAGGTGCTCGACCGGCTACGGCGTCTGGGGGTGCAATGCCTTGATACCGACCCCGAGAGCCTGACACCGGACCTCGTTTCGCGCTACATCGACATCAAGCTTCAGGGGCTCATATGACCGTCGCGGCCAACACGATTGCGGAGGATGACGCCATCCGCTCCACCCGCTTCCGCAAGGAGCGCGAAGATGGATGGAAACGGCTCGATACGCTTGTGACCACCGCCGAGAAACGCGGTGTTCAGGGGATGAGCTATGAGGACACGCTCGCGCTCGCCTCGCTCTACCGTCAGGCGATGAATTCGCTCAGTGTCGCGCGCGCCATCTCGATGGACCGTGCGCTGCTCAGATATCTCGAGGCGCTTTGCGCGCGCGCCTATCTTGTCGTCTATGCCCCCCAAGAAAGCGTGACTGGTGTTCTCGGGCGGCTCTTTACACACGGCATTCCACAGGCGGCACGGCGGTCGGGCACCGCGCTCTTCATCGGGTTTCTCGCCATGATGCTGGGCGCGTTCACCGGCTACATGCTCTATTTGCAGGATCCGGCATGGTTTTTCACCTTCGTCCCCGGTGGGCTGGCCGACGGGCGCACCCCGTCCGCCTCGACCGAATACCTGCGCCGCACCCTCTTTGACACGTCCACACGCTCAAGCGAGGCACTCGGTCTCTTCGCCTCCTATCTCTTCTCGCATAACACGCAGGTGGCGATCCTGACCTTTGCGCTCGGCATCTTCGTCACCCTGCCAAGTTTCATCCTGACCTATTACAACGGGCTTATCCTTGGGGCCTTTTTCGCGATGTTCGCGCAGGCAGGACTTGGCTATGAACTCTTGGGCTGGCTCTCGATCCACGGCGTGACCGAGCTTTCGGCGATTTGCGTGGCCTGCGCGGGAGGGGCGCAGATGGGGCTTGCGGTGCTGCTGCCGGGCAACCGAACCCGCCGCGCGGCCCTGCGCGACCGGGGCCGTGACGCGGTCAAGCTGATGATCCTCGCGGGGCTGATGCTTATCGTGGCGGCGTTCGTCGAAGGTTTCCTCCGCCAGCTCGTGCAATCCACCGAACTGCGTCTTGTCATCGGCTGGGGGCTTGGCCTCATGTGGCTGGCATGGCTTCTGCTCTCGGGCCGCGACGGGCCGCGCTCATGACCACGACAACCGTCACCAAACGCCACGGACTGCGCCGGCTTGAGAATTACCTCCCCCCCGAGGGCGTCCCCATCGCCTTCGACATCGCAGGGCTTGGCGCAAGGTTCGGCGCGCAATTTCTCGACATCCTCATAACTTTCGGCTCGGTATTGGCGCTGGTCTGGTTTTTGGCATGGCTCGATCTTCTGGGATGGAGCGCCTTTGTCACGCTCTTCGTGCTGCTGATCTTTTTCGTGCGCATCCCTTACTACGTTCTCGCGGAACTGGTCTGGAACGGTCGCACCCTTGGCAAGCGGATGGTCAGGATACGCGTGATCAGCGCCGATGGAACCCGTCTTACGCCCTATCAGGTGACGGCGCGCAACCTCATGAAAGAGGTCGAGGTCTTCACCCCGATCACGCTCCTGTTCGGCGCCGCAAATTTCCAATGGCCCGTGACCATCGCGATTTTCATCTGGACCTTCGGAACCCTTTTCGTGCCGCTGTTCAACAAGCGCAGGCAACGGCTCGGGGATATGGTCGCGGGAACGCTTGTAGTCGATCAGCCCAAGGCCGTGCTTATGCCCGACCTGACCGAGGCGGCCACCGGCACCGCCAAATCGGCGCGCTTCGACTTCGACCCCAGTCACCTTGGCATTTATGGCCGCTACGAACTTCAGGTGCTTGAACAGATTCTGCGCGAACCACCCAAAACCCCCGAGGCCCGCACCCGCATCACCGAGGTGGTCAAGACCATCCTCGCAAAAATCGACTATCCCGAACATGTCGCACATGCCGAGGAATGGGATTTCCTCCTCGAATTCTATCGCCAGCAACGCGAATACCTCGAAAGTCGGCATCTTTTCGGTGACAGCCGCGAGAACAAGTTCCACAGTCGAGGCCCCGGGGATGGCGGCACGAAAAATCCCGGTGGACAGACACCCAGAACGTGAATAGTCGTTTTTTATCCGGCTCGCGGTTCTTCGATAAGTTAGAGCGGGACCGGAGTGTTTGCAGGAGGAGTGTCATGTTCCTATCCGTCTTCGATATGTTCAAAGTAGGCGTCGGCCCCTCGTCGTCGCACACGATGGGCCCGATGGTTGCCGCCGCACGGTTTCTAGACAAGATGCGCGCCGCCCCGTTCGAGGCTCATGGCGTCAAGGGCTCCCTGCACGGAAGCCTTGCGTTTACCGGTGTCGGCCATGCCACCGACCGCGCCACCATACTGGGCCTCGCCGGATTCCGACCCGACACCTATGACCACGAAAAGGCCGAAGAGACGCTCACCCATATCCGTGAGACGCACACGCTATCCCCCGAAGGGCTGCCCACGCTTCAGTTCAATCCCAAGGACGATCTCGCGTTCGACTTCGGCCCCAACCTGCCCGGCCACGCAAACGGCATGATTCTCATGGCAACCGATGCGCAGGGCGACACGATCCTTCAGGAAACCTATTATTCCATCGGCGGCGGGTTCGTCCTGACCGAGGAAGAGCTGGCACAAGGCCGCGACACCGACGATGGCGCACCGGTGCCCTACCCGTTCAAATCCGCGGCCGAGATGCTGGAAATGGCCGAAACCTCGGGCAAAACCATCGCCCAGATGAAGCGCGCCAACGAGGAATCACGCGGCGGGGCCGAGAACCTCAAATCCGGTGTCGCGCGTATCTGGCAAGTGATGAACGATTGCATCGACCGGGGCCTCGCCGTTGACGGCGAACTGCCCGGCGGACTCAGGGTGAAACGCCGCGCCAAGGGCATTCATGACGCGCTGCTGGCCGAACGCGGGACCAATCTCAACGCGCCGCACAAGATCAATGACTGGATGAGCATCTATGCCATGGCCGTGAACGAGGAGAACGCCGCCGGCGGACAGGTCGTCACGGCCCCCACCAACGGGGCGGCAGGGGTGGTGCCCGCGGTGATCCGGTATTGGCTCGATCATGTGCCCGGCGCCTCGGCCGAGCGTGTGGACGAATTTCTGCTCACCGCGGCGGCCATAGGTGGGTTGGTCAAATTCAACGCTTCGATCTCGGGCGCCGAAGCCGGCTGTCAGGCCGAAGTGGGCAGCGCGTCTGCGATGGGCGCGGCCGGTCTTGCCGCAGTGCTGGGCGGCACCCCCGAGCAGATCGAAAATGCCGCCGAAATCGCGCTTGAACATCACCTCGGCATGACCTGCGACCCGGTGAAAGGGCTGGTTCAGGTGCCCTGCATCGAACGTAACGGACTGGGCGCGATCAAGGCGGTTTCCGCGGCCTCCCTCGCGCTGCGCGGCGATGGCACGCATCTCGTGCCGCTTGACGCCTGTATCGAAACAATGCGTCAAACCGGACTGGACATGAGCGAGAAATACAAGGAAACCTCGCTCGGCGGGCTCGCCGTCAATGTGCCCAACTGCTGATGACACGTCCGGGCAACATCACGCTCGGCGTTTTGTTCATGGTGGGATTCGCCATGATCGCCCCGGTCATGGACACCGCCGCCAAACTTATCGGTGATGCCGTCGCGGTGGGACAGGTCGCAACCACGCGGTTCGTGTTTCAAGTGGCCCTTCTGCTGCCACTGGCTTGGCTGGCGGGCTGGCTGCACCGGCCGCGCCGCGGCGAAATCCGGCTTCATGTGGCCCGCGCGGCGCTGTTGCTCGTGGCGACATCGTGCTTCTTCTTCTCGCTGCGCTACATGCCTGTCGCCGAGGCGATTTCGATCTTTTTCGTCGAGCCGTTCATTCTGACGCTTCTGGGGGCGTGGCTTTTGTCCGAGCCCATTGGACCGCCCCGCTACGTGGCCTGCGCCGTGGGCTTCGCGGGGGCCCTCCTGATCATTCAACCCAGCTTTCAGACGGTGGGTTTCGTCGCGCTTCTGCCGCTCGTCACCGCGTGCCTCTTCGCGCTCTACATGGTGCTCACCCGGCGCATGGCCACCGCCATGCACCCGATCACCCTTCAGGCTTATACCGGGATGGCGGCACTCGTGCTGGCGTTGCCCATCCTCTTTGCGATGAACGGCTCCGGCATAGCCGAGCTTGACCCCTCCTGGCCCGCCCCGCGCGAGCTTTGGTTGCTCGCCGCCGTGGGCCTCATCGCGACACTCAGTCATGTCTTCATCAGCTTCGCGCTGGCCTTCGCCCCGGCCTCGACCGTGGCCCCGCTGCAATATCTCGAGATCGTGTCGGCGACGATCATGGGCTTTTATGTCTTCGGCGAATTGCCCAACGGGCTGACATGGGTGGGCATCGTGCTCATTGTGGGCTCAGGCCTTTTCGTCTTCCTGCGTGAACGCCACCTTGAGCGCAGGCCACCGCCGCCGCCCTGACCCGTCACCAGCGCGCGGCACTCCGATCCAGCCCCTCCACCACGGCTTCCAGACAGCGCGCCGGCAAAACAACCAGCATCTTGGGCGCGGTAAAGCCCAGTTGCACCGGGCCCAGTGCCCGGTTCGATGTGCCGATCCCGCCATCTGGCGTGAAGTTCAGCCCTCCAATGGGCCACACAAGCCCCTCCGACCATCCCTCGACCGCGCCCAGCGGGAACAGCGACACGATGGTGGCCGCCGCAAGATCAAGCGCGATCTCGGGCGGAGCAAGGAACACCACGCTGTCCGCACTGGTCAGAACCGCCCGACGGTCGGGATAGCGCACCAGCGTGTTGCAGGCGGCAAGCTGATGATCCAGCCGTTTGCCCAAAAACCCCACCCCGATGACCAGCGGCGCGTCGATGCTGCGCAGCGCCTTATCGAAATCTGTGCTGTCCTGCTCAGTGATCAGATGTAGCCGGTCCATGGGGATGCGCGCCCGCCCCGCCGCCGAGAGGCTGTCGAGATCACCGATCACCACCTCGGGCTCGGCGCCGGCCGCGAACGCCGCATCCGCCCCGCTGTCTGCGGCAACGACTCGGGGGGCGTGGCGCATGGCCGCGCGCAGATCGCTCTTGCGCAGGCTCCCGCCACCAACCAAGGTTATCGGTGCGTTACTTTGAACAATCATGTAATTTTCCCGTGATTACCCGCCATTTACGAAACAGATCACAAATAAGCCACTAAATGATACGCTCGATTTCCAAGATTCGGGCCTCTTTCGGCAGGCTCACCATGGTAAACAAGGCTTGTGTGGGCAAACACAAAGCGAGCATCTGATGGTTAGTACAAGTAAAATTCTCACGGTTTCCTACGGGACGTTCTCCTGTACGCTCGAAGGCTTCGACGACAGCTTCGATACGATGAAGGCTATTGCGGAGTATTTTCGCGACCTTGCGGCGGATGACAGGTATTTCGGGGCCGAACCCCCCTCGCCTGATGCCGAGATGCTGGCGCGCATCGCCGAGCGCGAGATCGCCCGCCGGGTCGAGGCCCGTGATACCGACGGTCGCATTCACCTGCGCGCCGCCGACAGTGCTGACGATACCGCCGACGAGACCAGCCCCCCGAGTTCCGCTGCCAGACTGCCATATGGCTCGGATGTGGCCGCCAAGGCCACGGACAGCTCTGCCATGTCTCCCGCGCGCGACATGGCAGAGCGCGTCCAGACCCCATCCGCCGAGACCGAAGCACAGACGGAGGATCTTCCGGCTGATGACGCCTCCGAAGCACCGGAGACACCCGAGGCCGAGGCCATGGAGACGCCCGCGCCGCGCCGCACCACAGCGCCGCACGACCCCGCCGAAAGCGTCGCTGACAAGCTGCGCCGCATCCGTGCGGTCGCCAACCCCGGAAGCGCCGCCTTCTCGGGTGGCTACACCGAGGACGAGCACGCGCAGGATTTCCTGACCAGCACCGCCGCCGATCTTGACGACGCGCTTGCACAGGACGATGCCGCCGAACTGGCCAGCGAGACCGATGAGACCCGGGACGTCGCGCACCATGAGGCCCCGGACGAAGAAGCCCCGACCGAGGCTGTCGAGGAGGCGTCAGACGAGACCACCCCTGACGAGACGCCCGAAGACACCGCCGCGCCGGACATCACCCAAGACGTGCTTTCCGCGCTCTCCGCCGAAGACATCGCCGAAGAGGCTGACGACGCAACCGGGTTCGCAACAGCCGACGAAACGACCCCGGGCGACGACAGTTCCGCCGAGGACGATATTCAGGCGCATCTCGCACCCGATATCGAAACTGCGGCGGCCCCTGCCCCCGCACCCGAAGTCGAAGAGACCGACCTCATCGAGCCGCGAGAGGATGAGGACGACTCGGTTGACGAGGTTCTCGATACGCCAGAGGCCGCTTCCGACGGTCTCGAAGACACCCTCGCACAGCTTATGGCCGACGCCATGCAACCCGACGAGGCGTCACCCACCCTCGCACAGCGCGAGGTCGAAAGCGACGACGACACCGCACAGCCAGAGGCGGCCGACACCACAGAAGCAGCCGAGGACGAGCGCCCGCTCGAAGCGCGCGTCATCAAGATGAAGCGCACCGAGTTCGAAACCGCCATGACCGAAATCGGGCTCGAGGACGAGGGAGACGACGATTCGGGCCTCAGCCCAGAGGAAGAAGCCGAACTTCAGCGCGAGCTTGCCGAAGTCGAGGCGGAATTCACCCGGCCTTCCGAACCCACCAGCACCGGTGAGCACGAAGCGGCAGAAGAACAGGGCGATGCCGATCTGGAAGACGGTGAGGCGCACCGCGCAGAGGACATCGCGACACAGTCGGATGACGCCGGTCCCGAACCCGAGCCCGAGCCCGCCGGTGCCGACCGTCTGGGCAAGGAGGCGGACGACGCCGAGACCGACCGCATGTTCCGCGAGGCCGACACCCAGCTTGACGAAAGCGAAGGCAGTGAACGCCGTAGCGCGATTCAGCACCTGCGCGCTGCCGTTGCCGCCACACGGGCCGAGAAAAGCGCCGGAGGCGACATCACGAGCACAGCCGATGTCGCGCCCTATCGGCTTGACCTGGAACAGGCGGTGCGCCCGCGCCGCCCGGTGGCCAGCGGCTCTGCCCGCGCAGAACGCCCGTCCCAGGAACAGAGCGCGCCCCTGCGTCTCGTGGCCGAACAACGCATCGACCAACCAACTGAGCCGGTGCGCCCGCGCCGCGTGTCGCATTCCGAACTTCTGAGCGAAACTCAGGACACCGCCGTCACGACGCGCCACGACAGCGCGGACGACGCGAGCTTTGCCGACTATGCCGAGAAGGTGGGCGCCAACAGCCTGACCGACCTTCTCGAAGCCGCAGCGGCCTATCTCTCGGATGTCGAAGGCCGCGAACAGTTCTCGCGTCCCATGCTGATGCATAAACTTCGCGAGATCGACGAGGACGGATTTACCCGCGAAGACGGTCTGCGCTCCTTCGGTCAGCTTCTGCGCACCGGTAAGCTGCAAAAGCTCAAGGGCGGTCGCTTTGCAGTGACCGATGACACGGATTTCCGTCAGGCAGGCTAAAGCCTTTCGCCTTTACCCCGACAGAATGCTAAAATCATTGAAACCCCCGGCCACTGTGCCGGGGGTTTTTGTCTTGCCCCCCTTTGCAATCCGGACACCACACCTTATATCTCGGGTGTCCCATTCGGGACTATGGACATAAACGCGCTCGTAATACGCGGATCGGACCCGGGGGCGGTACCCGGCGACTCCACCAATATTCCCTTCATTTGGGGGACCTTGGGGTCGAAACAGGATCGACGAACGTCTAAAGGGGTTAGCTTTGTCCCGGTGAGGTACCACCGTTATCGGTCCGAAACGTACAGTTGCAAATGACAACCGTGCTCCGGTCGCCGTTGCTGCGTAAGCAGTAACAAGACCGAAACTTAAGCCCTTGCCTCTAGCAAGGTAAGGCGGGGTTCGCAGGCACCTGGCAACAGAAGCCTGCACTTTCCCCACGCGTTCATGATAATATGGTGACACCTGAACACGATGCTTGTGCCGTGGCACAGGAGCGTTAAACCGCGTGCATGACGTCCGCATTTTCCGATCTGTTCCGTGCCTTTGCCCGCATCGGCTTTCTGTCTTTCGGGGGGCCCGCCGCGCAGATTTCGCTCATGCACGAGGAGCTTGTGGATCGCCGTCGCTGGATTTCCGAGGATCAGTTTCTGGGCGCCCTGTCATTCTGTATGCTGCTCCCCGGTCCCGAGGCGATGCAGCTTGCCACCTATGCGGGTTGGAAACTGCGTGGCGTGCCCGGTGGACTCGTGGCCGGCCTTCTCTTCGTTGTGCCGGGGGCGGCTGTCATTCTCGTGCTGGCGCTGGCCTATGCCTCCTATGCCGATCTGAACTGGGTTCAGGCGGCGTTCCTCGGGGTCAAGGCGGCGGTCGTGGCCATCGTGCTGCGCGCCCTCTGGACCCTCTCACGCAAAGCGCTGCGTGGGCCGTTGCACTGGGCGCTTGCGGGGGTGGCGTTCGTCGCCATGTATGCGCTTTCGGTGCCATTCCCGCTGGTCATCCTCGCCGCGGCACTCACCGGCGCTGTCCTGACGCAAACGCAGCACGCACCCGAAACCGTGTCGCACCCCGGCCATCGCCACCTCTGGCACACGGTGCCGGTCTGGGCGGCGCTCTGGGCCGCGCCCCTCGTGCTTGCCTATCTCTCGGGTGCATCCTTCCTGACCGAGATCGGGCTCTTTTTCTCGCAGCTCGCCATTGTCACGTTCGGCGGCGCCTATGCCGTTCTGGCCTACATGACGCAATCCGTCGTGGAAACGCATGGCTGGCTTTCCACCGATCAGATGATCGACGCGCTCGGCCTTGCCGAAACCACCCCCGGACCGCTCATCCTCGTGACCGAGTTCGTGGGCCTTCTGGCGGGATTTCTCAAAGGCGGTTGGCCACTCGCGCTCATGGCAGGCGCACTGACGCTCTGGGTCACCTTCGTGCCTTGCTTCCTGTGGATTTTCGCCGGCGCGCCCTATGTCGAATGGCTACTTGCCAAACCTCGGCTGCGGGGCGCCCTGGCGGGTATTTCCGCCGCAGTGGTCGGGGTGATCCTGAACCTCGCGCTTTGGTTCGCGCTTCATGTGCTCTTCGACACCGTGCGCGTCACGGGCTGGGGTGCGGTGCCTCTCTGGTCGTCGCTGTCTCCCGTCGCGCTCGCACTCACACTGGCGTCGACACTCCTTTTGGTTGTGCTGCGCTGGCCAATCGCGCTCACGCTGGCGTTGTCCTCGGGTCTTGCCCTCGGTCTCTTCGCACTGCTCTGATCACACCTCCGATGACGGCTCGCTCAGGGCTTTTGTTTTCCTCCGAATCCCCTATGCTACGGTCGTGTGAACCGGGCCTGCGGGACCAAAAGGAACGACCATGTCACGCATCATCGATTACGGAAAACTGATGCACGCCGCCATGCGACGTCTCATTCAGGACGTGCTGAGCGACGTTCAGGACCACGGCCTGCCCGGCACCCACCACTTCTTTGTCACCTTCGACACGACGCATCCCGACTCGCGACTCGCCGACTGGCTGCGCGAACGCTATCCCTCCGAGATGACCGTCGTTATGCAGCATTGGTATGATGACCTTGAAGTGGGTGACGAAGGGTTCAGTATCACGCTGAATTTCGGCGATGCGCCGGAACACCTCTATATTCCCTATGACGCGATCCAGACCTTTGTGGACCCGTCCGTCGAATTCGGCCTTCGCTTCGAGCAGCAACAGGATGAGGACGATGTCGACCCGCTTGAAAAGCTCGACACCGACGCACCCGCCGCTCAGCAGGACGCCCCCGATCCCGAGACAGCCCAGGACACACCCCGCGAAGCCGATGTCGTCAGCCTCGACAGTTTTCGCAAGTCGTGAGCGGCTGCGGTCTGTATGCCGTGGCATACAGCGTTGATCTTTTCGCCCAAGCCGCTATGACAGGCTGACCAAGATCAGGAGTGTCCCATGACCGCCACCCGCACCGAATCCGACAGCTTTGGCCCCCTCGAGGTGCCTACCGAGAAATATTGGGGCGCTCAGACCCAGCGGTCGCTGATGAACTTTCCCATCGGTTGGGAAACACAGCCCGTGGCGATCGTCCGCGCCCTTGGCGTGATCAAGCAAGCCTGCGCCGAAGCCAACAAAGCGGCGGGCGTGCTCGACGAAAGGCTGGCTGATGCCATCATCGCCGCCGCTGGTGAGGTGGTCGAGGGCAAGCTCGACGGTCATTTTCCACTTGTCGTGTGGCAGACCGGATCGGGCACCCAGTCGAACATGAACGCCAACGAAGTCATCGCCAACCGCGCGATCGAAATTCTGGGTGGCGAAGTCGGTTCCAAGGATCCTGTGCATCCCAACGATCACTGCAACATGGGCCAAAGCTCGAACGATACTTTCCCGACCGCCATGCATATCGCAACGGCCATGATGGTGCGCGACGTGCTCAGGCCCGGCCTTGAAAAGCTGCTCGACGGTCTTGACCGGAAATCCGAGGAGTTCCGAGATATCATCAAGATCGGCCGCACCCACACCCAGGACGCCACGCCGCTGACCCTCGGACAGGAATTCTCGGGCTACGCACATCAGATCCGGCAGGGTCTCGGCCGGATCGACGCCGCGATGCCGGGTATTCACGAACTGGCACAGGGCGGTACGGCTGTCGGAACCGGGCTCAACACCCGCAAGGGCTGGGGCGAAGAGGTCGCGGCGAACATGGCCCGCATCACCGGCCTGCCCTTCGTCACCGCCCCCAACAAGTTCGAGGCGCTCGCGGCACATGACGCCATGGTTTTCCTGTCCGGCGCGATCGCAACCGTGGCGGGCTCCTGCTACAAGATCGCCAATGACATCCGGTTTCTGGGCTCGGGCCCCCGCTCCGGGCTTGGCGAATTGATCCTGCCGGAAAACGAACCCGGCTCCTCGATCATGCCCGGCAAGGTGAACCCGACTCAGGCCGAAGCCCTCACCCAAGTGGCCGCGCATGTCATGGGCAACGACGCGGCCATAAAGTTCGCAGGCTCACAGGGCCATTTCGAGCTCAATGTCTACAACCCGATGATGAGCTACAACCTGCTGCAATCCATCCAGCTTCTTGGCGACGCCGCCGACAGTTTCACCGAACGTATGCTCTCGGGCATCGAAGCGAACGAGCCGCGTATCGACAAGCTCATGCGCGAAAGCCTCATGCTCGTGACCGCGCTGGCGCCCGAAATCGGCTATGACAACGCCACCAAGGTCGCCAAGACCGCGCACAAGAACGGCACCACCCTGCGCGAAGAGGCGGTGAAGCTCGGCTTCGTCGACGAAGAGACGTTCGACCGGGTCGTGCGCCCACAGGACATGATCGGCCCGAAATGAGCGGCACGCCCGTCAACCTCAACCGTGTCCGCAAGGACAAGGCGCGCGCCGAGAAAAAGGCGCGCGCCGATGAAAACGCGGTGAAGTTCGGACGCAGCAAGTCGCAGAAATCGCTGGATGAGGCCCGCACCAAGAAATCCCGGCGCGAACATGATGGCCAAAAGCGCGAGCCATGAGCGCGCGCCCGGTCAAGCATTCCCTCACCCTGCGCGGACATCGCACCAGCGTGTCACTCGAAGAACCCTTCTGGCACGCCTTTCGCGAAATCGCGCGCGAACGCGGAATGCCCCTCAATGAACTGGCCGCAGAAATTGACGCGGCCCGCGCGGCGGGCGACGCCCCCGACAGCGGTCTCGCGTCCGCCATCCGTGTCCATGTGCTCGATCACTACAGGGCCGCCGCCCGGCGCGGCACGCCCGAGACCTGACCATCACGTTGTCACGTCTTGGCCTATAGGTCGTTCGCCCCTATAAGGGCCGCGAAGCTACAGGAAAGGCCGCCCATGCGCCGCGCAACCATCACCCGCAAGACGGCGGAAACCGACATCAGCGTCGAGCTTAACCTCGACGGCACTGGCAGTTACGACAATCAGACCGGCGTTGGATTCTTCGACCATATGCTTGATCAACTGGCGCGCCATGCGCTGTTCGACATGCGCGTACACTGCGCGGGCGACCTGCATATCGATGATCACCACACCGTCGAAGACGTGGGCATCGCGCTTGGTCAGGCCCTGACCCATGCGCTTGCCGACAAGCGTGGCATCCGCCGGTATGGAGCCTGCCTGCTGCCGATGGATGACGCTCTCGTGCGCGTGGCGCTCGATCTCTCGGGACGTCCCTATCTTGTCTACGACATGGACCTGCCCACGCCGCGTATCGGCACATTCGACACCGAACTTGTGCGCGAGTTTTTTCAGGCCTTCGCCACCCATGGCGGCATCACCCTGCATCTTGACGCGCTGCACGGTCTCAACAGTCACCACATGGCCGAAGCGGCCTTCAAATCGGTCGCCCGCGCCCTGCGCGAGGCGGTTGAAACCGATCCCCGCAAATCCGATGCCATTCCCTCGACCAAGGGCGCGCTCTGATCCCATGACAACGGTTCTCGTCGATTACAGCGCGGGCAATCTGCACTCCGCGGAAAAAGCGTTTCAACGCATGGCGCGCGAGGTCGACGCAGGCGAGGTGATCGTGACGTCCGACCCCGACATCGTGCGCCGCGCCGACCGCATCGTGCTGCCGGGTGACGGCGCTTTTCCGGCCTGTCGCGCGGCGCTGTTCGATCTCAGCGGCCTTTTCGAGGCGATCGAGGACCGGGTGATCACAGGCGGACGGCCCTTCATGGGGATTTGCATCGGAATGCAGATGCTTGCCTCACAGGGGCTGGAATACGGCGAAACGCCGGGCTTTGACTGGATCGCCGGAACCGTGGCCCCGATCCGCCCCGCCGACCCCGCGCTCAAGGTGCCGCACATGGGATGGAATGATCTGGTGATCGACCACCCACACCCGGTCCTTGACGGAATCTCGACCGGTGACCACGCCTATTTCGTCCACTCGTTTCAGTTTCAGGTCGACCACAAATCCGAACGTCTGGCCCATGCGGATTACGCGGGTGACATCACGGCAGTCGTGGGGCGCGACAACCTTGTCGGCACACAGTTTCACCCAGAGAAAAGCCAAACCACCGGTCTGCGCATTATCGCCAATTTCATGGGCTGGCGGCCCTGACAGGGATGGATGACGCGCGCCTTCAGGCCATACTCGAACAGATAACTGCCGATGCCTTCGCAGAGCCGGACAAAGGCCGTGTCGCCAACTACATTCCCCAGCTTGCAGCCATCGACGCCAATCAGTTCGCAATCGCCATCGCCCGGCCCGGCCGCCCGACCCTCACCGCGGGCAATGCCGACACGCGCTTCTCGATTCAATCCGTGTCCAAGGTTTTCACGCTTGCGCTGGCGCTCGGCACCTTGGGTGACCGCCTTTGGGAGCGTGTTGGTCGCGAACCTTCGGGACAGGCCTTCGACAGCATGGTCCTGCTCGAACAGGAAAAGGGGCGCCCTCGCAACCCGTTCATCAACGCCGGCGCCATCGTGACCACCGACGCGGTTCTATCAGGCGCCGAACCCCGCGAGGCGCTGGCCTCAATCCTTCGCTTCGTGCGCGACGCCGCGGCGGACGAGGACATCCACATCAACGACACCGTCGCGGCCTCGGAAATCGCCACCGGGCACCGCAACTTTGCGTTGGCGCATTATCTTCTGTCCCATGGCAATTTGATGCATCCGGCGGACCTCACCCTCGGCACCTATTTTCACCAATGCGCCATCGAGATGACTTGCGCACAGCTTGCCCATGCGGGGCTTTTCCTCACCGGGTGCGAGAATGCGCCGCGCCTCGTCTCGCATAGCCGCATCCGGCGGATCAACGCTCTGATGATGACATGCGGTCATTATGACGGGTCGGGCGACTATGCCTATCGCGTCGGCCTTCCGGGTAAAAGCGGGGTGGGCGGCGGGATCCTGACCATCGTTCCCGGCAGGGCCTCGGTTGCTGTCTGGGCACCCGGTCTCAACCGTTACGGCAATTCCAAACTTGGAACCGAGGCCATGCAAAGCTTGACCGATCTCACCGGCTGGTCGGTCTTTGGTGCAGCCCCGGACTAGGGCCAATCTCCCGAAGCCGCGCCCCATGCCCACGCATCACTGCACGCGGGTCCACTCCTGCCCTTTGCAGACCGGCCCGACGCACCCCTCGATTGACAGGGTGCGCCCGCCGCGAAGTTTCATTCTGGCGTCATAGGTCCGGTCATGGGCTGGCACATAGACACGGCCTCTCTTATAGGCGCCCTGCCCCGCCGGTTGCATGTCCCACAAGATGCGCTTGCCGACATTGCGCGTGGTGATGGGGTCGCCACCGGGACCAAAGGCTCGAATGATCGTTCCACAAAGCGCGACACCACAGGGGGCGATTTTGACATGGCCCACCTGTCCCTTGGCATCGGGCGGCACCTGCCAAACCCCAAGCGCCGGCTCTTGGGCTCCGGCGCTGACGGCAAAAGCCGTCACGGTGGCAAACAAGGGAACAAAACAACGTAACATCGTCATGATCATCGCCTCCGGCATCGGGCACCACGCCCGCTTGCCTATGAGATGGGACGCAATGATCGCAAGGCAAGCGGCAGGATCAGGCGGGACATACGAAAACGGGCGCCCAACGGCGCCCGAATTTACAGTCTGGGCGGAAATTCGCCTCCGCTCGGCTTATTTCACCTTCTTCCAAGTGCCGCCGTCACGGCAGATACCCAGAATACAGCCCTTCACCTTGAGCATCTGCCCCGACATCTGCAACCGCGACGAATACGTCTTGCCGCGATCCGGCGAATAAACCTTGCCGGCATAGGCGCCGTCGCCCTTAGGCACGGTCTCGGAAATGATCTTACGACCGACATTCTCGGTTGTGATTTCCTGCCCCGAGGCGTTGTAGGCCTTTATCAGCGTGCCGCACAGGGCATTGCCGCAGGGCTTCACATGGATCAGGCCGGAATTGCCGTTGTCATCCTGAGCGGTGCGCCAAAACCCCTCGAGCGGGTCCGCCGCCAAGGCCATGCCCGCACTCATCATCAGCGCCACCACCGCCATACCTATACGTTTCATCTCGTCTCCTCCCTGAGATTGCACGATCAGCATGACCCGCGAGCCGGGAGCGGATCAACAATGACGTCGGGTCGCGTTGCATTTCCGGCGGGCTCATGCCAAATCCGCCCGGACCATATCTGCCGGAGCGCATCATGATCCTCTATCCCGCCATCGACCTCAAGAACGGCCAGGCCGTGCGCCTTCTGCGCGGCGAAATGGAGGCCGCCACCGTCTTCAACGACGATCCGGCCGCGCAAGCGACCGAGTTCGTCGAGGCCGGATGTGAATGGTTGCATCTCGTTGATCTCAACGGCGCTTTCGAAGGGGAGCCGGTCAACGCCGCCCCGGTCGAGGCGATCCTCGCCGCCACCAATGTGCCCGCCCAATTGGGCGGCGGCATTCGCGACATGGCCACCATCGAGCGCTGGCTGTCCAAGGGGCTGGCGCGGGTCATCCTTGGCACCGTCGCGGTTGAAAACCCCGCGCTGGTGCGCGACGCCGCACGCGCCTTTCCCGGTCAGGTGGCGGTGGGCATCGACGCGCGGAATGGCCTCGTGGCGACCAAGGGCTGGGCCGAGGAGACGGATGTGGACGCCACCGACCTCGCGAAGTCCTTCGAGGACGCTGGCGTCGCGGCGATCATCTACACCGACATCAACCGCGACGGCGCGATGCAGGGCCCGAATATCGAGGCCACGGCGGCACTTGCCCGCGCGGTCTCGATCCCGGTGATCGCGTCGGGCGGGGTGTCCTCGCTGGATGACCTGATTGCATTGCGCGACTGTGGCGCCGGCCTGAACGGCGCCATTTCGGGCCGGGCGCTCTATGACGGGGCGCTCGACCTCAAGGCGGCGCTCGCCGCGCTCAAGGGCTGAGCGCGGCGCGCGGCTTTTTACGGCCCCGCAGCCTTGGACGTCAATTTGGCCAAGGCGCCGGTCATCATCTTGATGTATTGCGCATCGTCCGAGATCGCCAGATCGTCGAACATCTCTTCGGGGTCCTCATACGCGAGCCAAGTCTGTCCGGCGCCATCACGATAGACCAACACCTTCATCGGCAGGAAAAGCCCGGCCACAGGATCATCCTGCATCGCCTGCGTGCCGATCTTGGGGTTGCCGAAGATCAAAACCTGAGTGGGGTCGAGCTCCATATCCACCGACGCCGCCCCGGCGGCATGATCGACACGCGCAAAGACATTGGCCCCGGCCCCCGTCACCGCCGCCTCAAGCCGGTCCATGGTGGTGGCCACATCGCCCGAAGACTTGACCTTGACGATGTCGTCATTACTGGCCAAGGCAGGCAAACCGGCCAAGGTGATCGCCGCTGCGGCAAGGAAACGCTTCATGGTAAACTCCCTCAATTCTCAAAACAGATAATGATCGCATCCTCTGGCATCTTGACGGCATTGCCCATAAACAACCTCGTGAAAATCCTGTAACAGCGACAATATGCTCAAGACCCGTATCATTCCCTGTCTCGATGTCGCCGATGGCCGCGTGGTCAAGGGCGTGAATTTCGTAGGCCTGCGCGACGCGGGCGACCCGGTCGATGCCGCGCGCGCCTATGACGCGGCAGGCGCGGATGAGCTGTGTTTCCTCGATATCCACGCCACGCATGAGAACAGGGGCACCATGTTCGACGTGGTGCGCCGCACCGCCGAACACTGCTACATCCCGCTCACGGTGGGCGGCGGCGTGCGCACCCCCGAGGACGTGCGCAACCTTCTTCTTTCAGGGGCCGACAAGGTCAGTTTCAACTCGGCCGCCGTGGCCGACCCGGATGTGGTGCGCCGCGCCTCCGATCAGTTTGGATCGCAATGCATCGTCGTGGCCATCGACGCCAAGACCGTGGGCCCCGGCAAATGGGAAATCTTCACCCATGGCGGACGCAAACCCACCGGCATCGACGCGGTTGAATTCGCGCAGCTGGTCGCCTCCAAGGGCGCGGGCGAGATCCTGCTCACCTCGATGGATCGCGATGGCACGCGCGCGGGCTTCAACCTGCCGCTCACCCGCGCCATCTCGGATGCCGTGGACGTGCCGGTGATCGCCTCGGGCGGGGTCGGCACGCTGGATCACCTTGTCGATGGCGTCCTCCAAGGCGGCGCATCGGCGGTGCTCGCGGCCTCCATCTTTCACTTCGGCGATCACACCATTGCCGAGGCCAAGGCACACATGGCCGCAGCAGGCATACCGATGAGGACAGGCGCATGACACTGGAAGAACTGGCCGAAATCGTCGCCACCCGCGCCGCCGCCTCCCCCGACGAAAGCTGGACGGCACGGCTCATGGCCAAGGGTCCCGAGAAATGCGCCGAGAAGTTCGGTGAAGAGGCCGTGGAGGCGATCATCGAGGCGGTCAAGGACGACCGCACGCGCCTGACATCCGAGGCCGCGGATGTGCTCTATCACCTTCTCGTCATGCTGCAATCGCGCGATGTCGCGCTGTCGGACGTCATGGCCGAACTCAAGGCGCGCCAGCACAAGACAGGACTTCAGGAAAAGGCCGACCGACCGACATGATCCGCCATATCGTTTTTTTCAGCGCCTCAGACCCGAAGGACGTGGAGACCATCCGCGAGGGCCTGATGATGCTCAGCGAAATTCCCCATGCACAGCATTTCGAAGTCGGTCAGAACCTGCGCAGCGACACCATCACCGGCCCACAGGTCGACGTGGTGGTCTATGCCGAATTCGAGGACGAAACCGCGCTTGCCGCCTACAAGGCCCACCCGGTCTACGAGGCCTGCATCGCCCGTGTCCGCCCACTGCGCGAACTGCGCATAGCGGCCGATTTCAAGGCCACGAACTGACCGAAGGGGCGCTGTAGCTTTGCCCACCGCCCCCGCGGTCAGCGGTTTGTCACGACCGGACCCGACAGGTGCGTAGTCCCAGCACCGAATAGATCGGGCACGTCCCCACAAGCCCGGTCACCAAGGGCACAATGCCGATCAACCCCCAAAGGGTCTGTGGGCCAACAAACACCAGCGCCAAAAGCACGATCCCCACGATCACGCGCAGCACACGGTCCACCGTTCCTTCGTTCCTTGTCATCTCGGACACTCCTTCTTGGTTAAGATGCCCGAAGGATAGCAAAGGCGCCGGCCATGACACGGTGACAGAGTCACCGTTCGTCTGTGGCAATCCGTTGCAGGGTGGCACTTTGCAGGATCGCGATGCCACCGCTGTTGCGCTGTTCAACCAGTCCGCGCCGCGCAAACTCGGTCAGGCGCCGCGTCACATAGGCCCGCCCCGAGGCCGTCTCCGCCGCCAGAGCCGCGTGAGTGGCCTCGACCATCCCCGCCTCGTCCGCCAGCCGCAACAAAACCCTGGCCAGCCGCGCGTCGAAGGCGGTCAGGGCCACATCCTCGATCAACTGCTGGTATTCTCCGAACCGTGTCGCAACCGACCCAAGCACTTGCTCGCGAAAGGCGCGATCCTCCTCGAGACGGCTCTGGAACTGGCTGGCGGGGATCATCTCACCGTCCAGATCGGTTTCGGCGATGCCCTCGGCCCCATAGGTGCGCCCCTCCACAAGACAGGCGAACGTCTGCAAGCACACCTCGCCGGGGCGCACCCGGTAAAGCACCACCTCGCGCCCGCTGCTGCCCGACAGCGTGACGCGGATCGTCCCGGAACTCAGCACGATATAACCCGGACACGGCTCACCCGGGCTGAAAAGAATGCGGCCTTTCGTTGCCGCAAATTTACGGATCATGCGCATCATGAACACTCCCTCACTGGCCCATGTATCACGAAAAAGCCGCTTTGCGTCCGCCGCAATAGAAGGCCGCGTTCACAGTCTGGACGAAATGACGCCGGTGTTGAACCCGCCCATGCGCAACTCCCCGTGAAGCCGTTGATATTCAATCTTGGGACACCGGTTCATGATCACGTCCATGCCCCGCGCCCGCGCCTGTTCCGCAGCCGCCCGATGTTCCACCCCGATCTGCATCCAGATGGTCTTGAGGCTTGGAAATGCACCAAGTGCCGCGTCCACGATATCCGGCACATGCTCGGACCGGCGAAAGATGTCGACCATGTCGATCTCTGCCTTGATGTCGTTCAGGCTCGCATGCACCAACCGCCCAAAAAGCTCGGATCCCGCATGGCCCGGATTGACCGGAAAAATCTCATAGCCCTTGAGGCTCAGATACCGCGCCACGTAATAGCTCGGACGCACCGGATTGGCCGACACGCCAACCACCGCGATCCGTTTGGTCCGGCTCAGGATACCGCGCAGATACGCGTCGTCATACTCTTCGCCCATGCTTCGCTCCTTCAAGACACGCGGCTTGCTACGCGGCTATGTCGCAAAATTTTCCACGCGCGCCCAGCACAAAAAAAAGCGCCCAAGGAAACCTTGGGCGCAGTCACGGAACGAGGGACAGTGAAGGAAACACAGGCGTTCCGGGCCTGCGCTTCTGAGTCTTATGTAAGTCTTGGAACCAACTTAAAAAGAGCTTGTAATAGACGTGTGAACATCGCGTTAAGCTACACCTGAACGGTTTTTAACTCATTGTTTTTTCAATCAAAAATATCTTCCATTTCGTCCCACACCTCTTCCAGCGCCTTTGAGAACATCCGCATCGGCGAAAATTTGCGCACATGTTTGGGCTTTTTTCCACGCCGCGGTGCGGATTTGCGATGTGATGAACGGGGGGCCGGTCGCGCCGACGCAGCCTTCGGAGCAGGCTTGGCGGCACTTTCGGCCTTGCGCACCGGCATGGCTTTCATCTCGTGAAGCGGCGCGCCACAGGCCACACA
This sequence comes from Roseovarius sp. E0-M6, assembly GCF_037083845.1. Lineage (NCBI taxonomy): Bacteria > Pseudomonadati > Pseudomonadota > Alphaproteobacteria > Rhodobacterales > Roseobacteraceae > Roseovarius > Roseovarius sp. E0-M6. The sequence goes on from NZ_JBAPLA010000001.1 coordinate 1,211,451, forward strand.
GCTCAACTCGTGCCGCCCGGACTCAGTCAGAACCAGCGCGGCGCGCGTCCCGCAATAACAACATGTCGCGATCTTGGTGGCCATCAAACACCTGAATTACCTCTGCAAAGACGCATATAGGGAGACCGCCGCCGCATTTGAAACGTTGAGAGACCCAAACGCGCCAGAAAACGGGATTTTGACCAATCTGTCGCAGGTTTCGCGCGTCTTTTGCCGCAATCCCGGCCCTTCCGCCCCAAGCACAAGCGCCACGGGACGATCGCGCATCCCCTCAAGTGCGGCTTCGACCGTCACCTCCGCCTCGCCCGCAAGGCCAAGCGCCAGAAACCCCATGGCTTGCACCTCGGCGATCGCATCCGACAGGTTGCGCACCCTAAGATAGGGTTGCCGCTCAAGCGCGCCGCTCGCCGTCTTGGCCAGCGCCCCGGTCTCGGGCGCCGAATGATGGCGCGGCGCGATGACCGCCTGCGCGCCGAACACCTCGGCCGACCGCAGGATGGCGCCCACGTTATGCGGGTCCGTCACACGGTCGAGCATCACAAGTCGCGGTGCGCCTCCGGTATCGCGAAGGCACACATCCTCGAGGCTGCCCCAGTTCAGTGGCCTCACCTCAAGCGCCGCCCCCTGATGCACCGAATTGGGATCAAGCGGCGCGGGAAACTTGCGCGCATCGGCCATTTCCGGCGTGATCCCGGCGTCCGAAATCGCCTCGGAAAGCTTGTCGGCGGCATTCTTGGTCACGATCAGACGCAGCTTTTCACGCCGCGGGTTGACCAGCGCATCACGCACCGCATGCAACCCGAAAAGCCACACGGTTTCGTCCGCCGCGGCCTTCTTGGCCTGCTCCTTGTCGATCACCCAGCGTGGTTTCTTGGTCATGGTTCACCCCTTCCAAGGCATCACCCCTCCTTGCGGCTCCACGCCCCCTTCCGCAAGCGATTTTCCTATTGACGGTCCCCGGTGGCAACGGTAATCACCCGCCACGTCCGGTTCAGACCCGGGCAAGTGGGCGACAGGCCGCAAGGTGTGGCAGGGGACTGTAACTCCCTCGCGGAGACGCACGCTAGGTTCGATTCCTAGGTCGCCCACCAACCGCTTCCCTCGGGTATATAATCGACAGCCTTTGGCCACCCTCCAGCTCCAGCCGTTTCCATGAAACGACAGGAGACACGACGAGCAGCCCACTGGTTTTTCACGAAAAAATCGCGATGCCCCTACCAGCCGGCAAACTCCGCAAGCTTGGCCTCATCAACCTTGCCATCTCGTGCGTCGCGTATCGCCTGTCCGATGATCGAACAGCCCTCCTGCGCCTCGTCCTCGCTCAGGATGAGCGGCGGAGTGAGTTCAATGACGTTCGACGACATGCCGACGTAATAGAACACCGCGCCCAACTCCCACGCGCGATAAACCACCTTGCGCGCCAGATCGGCGGCGGGCGTCTTGGCCTCGTCCTCGATCAGTTCGACCCCGATGGCCAACCCCCGGCCCCGGACATCGCCGATCTGCGGCAATTCCCCCGAAAGCTCGCGCAGCCCAGTCATGAAAACGTCACCCATCCGCGCCGCATGCGCGGCAAGCCCCTCGGTCCGCATCGTATCAAGAACCGCCTTCGCGGCACTGGCACAGACCGGGTTGCCGTGAAGTGTCTGCATGGAAAAGGACTGCGCGAAATCGAGTATCCGCGCCGGACCAACCACCGCCGACACAGGTAATCCGCCACCAAGACCCTTGCCAAAGACGACAAGGTCCGGTGTGAACCCCTCATGCTCGAAACAATGCATGGCCCCTGTGCGCGCCAATCCCACCTTGACCTCGTCGCATACGGTCAGAATGCCGAACTCGGCACAAAGCGCCGCAAGCTTGGCCATGAACCCCTCGGAGGGCACGATCAGACCGCCATCGGCCTGAATGGGTTCGATGAAAAACGCCGCCACCTCCGCGCCCGGGCAATCCCCCTCAAGACGCGCGCGGATTTGCTCCAGCACGGCCTCCCCGCTCGCGTCGCCGTCATGGGGTCGATACGGGTCGGGATAGGGCACCAATGTCAGGTGCTCGGATTTCTCCACCCCCTCCTGCGCCGAATGTCCGGAAATCTCCATCGAAGCTTGTGAGCCACCGTGGTAGGCCCCCTCAAAAGCCATGATACGCTTGCGCCCGGTCGCCGCCGTCACCGCGCGCAACGCCGTTTCATTCGCGTCCGACCCCGAATGCCCAAGCCAGACACGCCGATCGTCCCCTCCGGGCGTGATCTTCAAAAGCGTCTCGGCCAGGTCCACCGCCGCCACGTTCGTAGTGGACAAAAGTGTGGCTCCCGCCTGATTTTCAACCGCGCGAGATACGGCCTCACAAAGCGCGGGATGCCCATATCCGAGGCTCGCCGCCCCCCAGCCCGCCGACAGGTCCAAAAGACGCCGGCCCCCCTCTTCGATCAGATAGGTTCCCGTCCCCCCGGTCAGCGCCACGGGAAAGAACCGCAGCTTTTCCAGACCCGAGATCACGGCACGGTCACGGTCGTAAAGTTGCATCGTCATCCTCCTTCAAGCTCGCGGATCAGGTCGTCACTCGTCATCTGGCGGCAGTATCCGTTGATCGTGCGCAGCGAATTATCATGCCGCTCCTGGCTGTAGGTCAGGCACGCATCGGTCACCTGCGTCACCAGATAACCAAGGTCACAGGCATCGCGAATGGCGCTTTCGACACATTGATCCGTGATCAGCCCGCTGATGATCACCTGCCGCACACCCAGATTGCGTAAAATGTAATCGATATGGGTCGAAACAAAGACCGAGGACGAGGATTTGGGCAAGACGATTTCGTCACCCTCTGGCGCGATCTGGTCAATGACCTGTCCGTCCCAGGACCCCTTGGGCACGTTGAAACCCGTGATCTTGTAATCAAGGCTCCGGTCGCGGCCATCAAGTGTCAGGCTCTCGATACAGGTATACATGACCTCCACGCCGGCCTTGCGCGCGGCGGCCTGAATCCGCTGCATAGCGGGGATCACATCCCCCTCCAGCCGTTCGAAATACCATTCGTATGGCTTGAACTCCTCCGCCGTCAGACCCTTGAATTCCGCCCCGTCGCGATTGGCGCTGAAATTCTGTACATCGACGAAAAGAAGCGCGGCGTCGCGCGGCTTGATCGGCACCTCTCGGGTGAGTGTCATGTCAGTGTCTCCATGAATTGCGTGATGATCCGGGTCAGGCGGTCAGCCCAGAGCCTCTGTCCGGCCTCGCCCGAGATCAGGTCGTTGCGTATTTCGATCAGGCTATGTGCGACGCCCCGCGCCTCACCGTGGCACGGCACGAACCAGTCGGAGTCGTCCTCGATCTGGTAGGGCTGATTGAGCCCGATGATCAGGTCAGGCGCCTCGCGCCCAAGCGCCTCGGCCAGTCGCGGTGATGTCTCATCGTCATGGCGAAAAAGGAACCCGACATCCCACGCCCGCTGCACCCCGCCAAATACGGGGGTAAAGCTGTGAATGGCAAAGATCGCCTTGCGCGGATGCTTCTCGAAAAGCCGGTCCACCTCGGCGTGGTAGGGCCGAAAGATTTCAAGCTCCCGCACGCGCCGTTCTGCGGTGGTCAGGTCACGGTTGCCCGGCACTTCGATCCCGTCGCTCACCTCGGGCATGGCGTCGGGCGCTTCGGGCGGGCGGTTACAGTCCGTCACCAGACGGCTATAGCGTTGCAACACCAGCGGCGCCTCAAGCGCGCGCGCCATGCGCCGCGCCACCGCCGCCGCCCCGATATCCCAACCGACATGCTTGTCGATATCCCCGGGTCGCAACCCAAGATCCCCCAATTGTTCAGGCACCGCCTTGCCGCCATGCTCACAGATCAGAAGAACGGGCGATCGGCTCTCGGCATTGAAAAGCTCCACCGGCTCGGGATCGTTCGGTCCAAGAAGCGCCGCATTCCCATCCTGCGCCGCCACCCCGCTCATACTTTGATCGCGCCCAGAACGCGCGACGGAACAAGGCCATTGGGCCGCACCAACAGGATCAGCACCACGATGCTAAGCCCGATCGGATCACGAAACTCCTGCATGTGCTGCGGAAGGAACGCCGCCAGATAGACCTCGATGAAGCCAAGGGCAAAACCTCCGGCAACGGCCCCCCGAAGGCTCCCCAACCCGCCGAGAATGGCCGCAATGAACGCCTTGAGCACAGGGGTGAAGCCCATCAGCGGATCGACCGACGCGCGCTGACTGACCCAAAGCACGGCGGCCACCCCGGCCAGCAGACCAGACAGGGCAAAGGCCCCGGCAATTACCGTATTGGCGCGGATGCCCATCAGGCGCGCCACCGCGAAATCCTCTGCCGCGGCGCGCATCGCGATCCCGGTCTTCTGCTTGCTCATGAACTGGTCAAGAAAGATCAGCATCACAACCGTCGCGGCGATGGCCACGATCTTGTTGACCCCGATGATGAGCCCGCCCACATGCACGCTCTCGGACAAGATCGCAGGCAAAAGCACGGCCTGCGACCGCGCTGAAATAAGGTTCTGGAACAGAACCTGAAGGATCATCGCCACCGCGAACGAGGTGATCAGCATGGTCGCCCCGGATCCGTTCCGCACCGGGCGAAACGCGATCCGCTCCATCGCGACGGCGGCTACCATCGCCGCCAGAATGGCCAACGGCACGGACACCGCGAACGGCAAACCCGCCGCCCCTGCATACATCAGCGTGTAACCCGAAATCGTCATCAACTCCCCATGCGCGAAGTTGATCAGGCCCATGATCGAAAACACAACGGCCAACCCCAGCGCCAAAAGCGCATAGGTGCCCCCAAGGGCCAGCGCATTGGTCGTTTGCTGCAAGAATAGATCCATCAATCCGCTCCCAGATAGGCGGCCTGCAAATCGCCCGCCTCCGCCAGTTCGCGCGCCGTGCCGCGCGTCGTGATCTCTCCTCCCGACAGGACATAGCCCCGGTCGGCCACCTCAAGCGCCATACCCACGTTCTGTTCGACCACCACCAGCGTCACCCCCTGATCCCGCAGCAGCGCGATCAGGTCAAAGACCTGCTCGACGATCTTGGGCGCGAGGCCCAGTGACGGTTCGTCCAGAAGAAGAAGACGTGGTCCGCTCATCAACGCGCGCCCCACGGCCAGCATCTGTTGCTGCCCGCCCGACAAGGTGCCGGCGAACTGCGCGCGCCGCTCGTGCAGGATGGGGAAAAGGTCAAAGACCCGCTCCCACGCCGCACTGATTGCCGCCTTGTCGGTAATTCCATAGGCCCCCATCCGCAGGTTTTCCTCGACGGTTAGGGTGCCAAAGACGCGCCGCCCCTCGGGCGACAGCGTCATGCCCATCGGCGCGAGCCGTTCGGGCGCATGATCGGTGATGTCCTCACCATCGAAAACGACCCGCCCGCCGGCAACAGGGACAAGCCCCACCAGCGCGTTCAGGGTCGAGGACTTCCCGGCGCCATTGGCGCCGAGAAGTGTGACGATCTCGCCTTCGTTGATCTCGAAATCGACGCCGCGCACGGCTTCGACCGCGCCGTAACGCACCTGAAGCCCTGATACACTCAATAGCGGCATCACGAGACCTTCCTTACTGCATCCGCGGCGCGGGAATGAGATCGGGATCGGGCGTGGGCTGTGCCACCAGCTCGCGTTTACCGTCCTTCACCCGCACCAGCGACACTTCGCGCACCGGCATGCCGTTCGTGCCCTTGTAGGTAATGAGGCTCGTGGCGCCCTGCACGTTCTCAAGATTGGCAAGCGCATCACGCAGCTCCTGTGGATCGGTCGATCCGGCCGCTTCCACAGCCGCCTCCAGAACCTTGATCAGGTCATATCCCACGGCATTGAAGACCGTTTCCGGCGGCTTGTTGTAGCGCGCTTCGTATTTTTCGTTGAACGCTTCAAGTTCGCTACCTTCGGTCGGATGTCCCGCCGTGGTAAAGACCAGCCCCTCGGCCACCTCTCCCAGCGAAAAGGTCGTCGGGCTGTCGATCCCGTCCGACCCAATGATCTGGCTCTCCACACCGGCGGCACGCAGCGCCTTGATAAGTGACGGAAAGTCCGGCTCGTAAGCCGAGGTCATGATCACATCGGGCTGCGGATCAAGTGCTGCGATTCGCGTCGCGATGGCCGAGAAATCCTGCTGACCGATCGTATGCGTGTCCCGGCCCAGCATCTCGCCGCCCAGTTCCTCAAAGACATCCGCAAAGTAAAGCGGCATCGTCGTATACTGTGTATCGGGCGAATAGATGATGTATCCCGTCCGGTGGCCCTGATCCCAGGCCCAGCTTGCCGACACCGTTGCCTGAACGTTGTCGCCGGGGAAGTTGGCGAACATGTATTCGCCCCCGATTTCGGGCAGCGTGGGCGACGATGCACAAGTCGAAATCGCCGGTATCTGCGCCGAACTGACAATGCCGATCGCCGCCAGCGACGGATCCGCATCACATGGCAGGATGAGCGCGGACACACCCTGATCGGCCAGTTCCTGCACCGCGATCGAGGTTTGCGCGGCATCTGACCGCACATCTTTCTGGATGAGTTCGATCTTGGTGTCGCCGCCGATTCCGCCGGCGTCGTTGATCTCGTCCACCGCGATCATAACACCCTCCATCACGGGGGCATCGAATGGGGCAAGCGCGCCTGTCTGCGCGGTCGCCACTCCCACGGTCAGCGTCTCGGCCGCCGCCGGCAACGCCAGACCTGCGGCCATGGCTGTGGATATGAGTAGATGTTTCATTCCTTTGTCTCCCTGTTGGTTTGGTTACGTGTTTCTTCAGTGCTCTTTACCCGGCCCCAAATAGGCTTCGATCACCTGCGGGTCGCGGCGAATCTCCGCCGGACTCCCTTCTGCGATCATGTGCCCTTCGTTCAGCACCGCGATCCGGTCGCAGAGCTGGTTTATGAGATGCAAATCGTGATCGACCAATAGGATGCCGATCCCAAGATCACGGGTCAGTCCCCGCAATTGTTCCATAAGCGCCGCCGTCTCCTCGCGGTTCATCCCCGCCGCGGGCTCGTCCAGAAACAGGATCGACGGCTGACAGGCCAGCGCCCGCGCGATCTCGACCCGGCGCTGATCTCCGTAGGAGAGCGTGCCGGCATCCTCGGCGGCCTTCTCCGCAAGTCCCATCCGCGCGATGGCCCGGTGGGCCCGCGCCCGTGCGTCGTCGCCCCCCTTGGTCGAGAGCGCCGCCACCAATACGTTCTGATGCACGCTCAGGTCGCGAAAGAGACGGATGTTCTGGAACGTGCGCGCGATACCCCGGCTCGCCACCCGCGGAGAGCTGAGACCCGTCAGGTCCTCATCGCCCCGCATCACGCGCCCCTCGCTCGGGCTCAAGATGCCCGACAGCATGTTGAGATAGGTCGTCTTGCCCGATCCGTTCGGCCCGATCAGGCCGACGATCTCACCCGGTGCCACCGATAGCGAAACGTCATCCACCGCCGTCAGCCCACCGAACCGCATCGTCAGGTTCTTGGCCCTGAGAGTGGTATCTTCCTGAAGGCCGCGCAACTCGGGGCTCTCGGCCACGTCTGCGGAACTGTGGAACACGCGTTCCTCCCATTCCTTCTTGCCCGCCAGCCCATCGGCCTTGCGAAACATCGCAAAAAGGATGATCAGGCCGATCCCGATCTGCGCCGTGCCCAGAACCGGCGGCATGTCGAATCCCGCGATGGAAAACCCGCTTTCAAGCCTGCGCAGAAACTCGGTCACGAGGGTGATCACCACCGCGCCCGTGATCGCGCCGGTCACCGTGCTCATCCCGCCGACGATCAGCATCGCCAAAAGCAGGAACGTGTCTGGAAAATAGAATTTCTTGGCACTGAACGCGCCAAGGAAATGCGCCAGTAGCGCGCCCGCCAGCGCCATCACCGCCGCACTCAGCACCCAGGCAATCAGGCGCTCACGGCGGATATTAACCCCCACAGCACCCGCCGAGATCGCATCCTCCCGGCCCGCCCGCAAGCGCAGCCCCGAGATCGAATCCCGATAGAACCGCGCCACCAGTAGTGCGATGATACAGCCTATCGCGGCGGTCCAGACCCCGGTGTCGCGCGGCACCCCGAAGAACGATTGCGCACCGCGTGTCACATCGCGCCAACCGATGATCACACCGTGCACGATGATCAAAAGACCCAGTGTCGCGATCACCGCGGCCGATCCTTCCAGCCGCCCGATCGCCAGCCCGATAACCAGCGCGACAACAGCCGTGAACGCCACGGCGATGACCGTGGCCGACACAAGGTCAAGCTGCGTGGTCGCGAGCCAATCCGGCAACTTCGGAAGCGTCGCGGTCTTGAGCGGCACGGGCAAGGTCAGGATCGACGCCGCATAGGCCCCGATTCCCATGAACGCCACATGCCCAAAGCTCAGGATGCCGCTATTGCCGGTATAGATTCCGATCCCCACGACACCGATCAGCGAGATGAAGAAAACCGTCAGGATACGCTCGGATGCGGCGCCCACAGACTGCGCGACAAGCACGGCCCCCACACCCAGCACCAGAATGGCCAAACACGATGCGACGATGTGTAGACGTGGCGAAACGATCATAGGAATCTCCTCCCGGCAGTGCGCCAAAGGTTTGATATTTTTTTTCCATAGTCAATGTTTTTTGTTTTCTTGATAAATTATTTTCTTATACAATCCCCGGGAAAACCAAGGAGACCCCATGCAGGTGCTTGAACGAATCGCGGCGATCGAGCCCGAGTTGACCGCCGCCGAGCGCAAGCTGCGCACGGCGCTGCTGCTCGATTATCCGTTCGCCGGCCTCGACACGATTCAATCTCTCGCCGCCAAGACCCAGACCTCCTCGCCCACCATCTCGCGCTTCGTGACCAAACTGGGCTTCGGCGGATATCAGGAGTTTCAACGCCACCTCATAGAAGAGTTGAAAGAGGGCAATCGCTCGCCGCTCGACCTTCACGAGCGCGAGCGCCCCATGCAGGGCGAATTCCTCGATGATTTCGTGGCGCGCGCGGAAAACATCGTGCGCGCCTCCACGGCGGCCACCTCGCACGCACAGTTTGCCCGGATCACCGACATGCTCGCCGATCCCAAGCGCAGCATCCACGTGATCGGCGGCCGCATCAGCGACGCCATCGCCCTCTATCTCTCACGCCACTTGCGGCAGATGCGTCCAAACGTGTTCCACTTGCCCGCCGACACCGAAATCTGGCCCGAATACCTTCTGCGGATGCGCCCGCGGGATATTCTCTTCGTCGTCGATTTCCGCCGCTATCAGCCCAGCCTCACCGAGCTTGCACAACGTGCAAGCGAAGGACGCGGCGCAAAGGTGTTCCTGATGACCGACAAGTGGCTGTCGCCCGTGTCGCGCCACGCCAGCGAGGTGGTCGCCGCCCCCATCGACAGCGGCACCGTCTGGGACAGCTACTCCGGCGCCCTCGTTCTGGTCGAGGCTATGGTCACACGCATCGCCGAAGAGACATGGGACGACACGCGCAAACGCATCGAATCATGGGACGCAATGCGCCTCGACACCAAGGAGACCCCGAATGATACGTGACCCCCTGATCTTTGCCGCCATCTCGGAACTCACGGGCAAGATGCGCGGCAAGGCGTTCCCGGCATCACAGCTCGACAAGCGAACCGAAAGCGGTATCGGCTGGGTTCCCACCAACGCGCTCATCACCTGTTTCGACACCATCGCCGACACCCCCTTCGGCTCTCTGGGCGATCTGTCGATAATGCCCGACCGGGACGCCGCCTATACCGTCGATTTCGAGGATGGCACCCCACCCGAGCGATTCATCCTAAGCGATATCGCCACCCCGGAAGGCACACCATGGCAGGGCTGCACCCGTGGTGCCCTGCGGGGCGCGCTTGACCGGCTGCACGGCCTTACCGGGCTTACGCTCAACGCCGCGTTCGAACACGAATTCCAACTTCTGACCAATGCCCCGGCCATTGGCGAAGCCTTCAGCCTTCAGGGGTTCTCGCGCCGCCGCGCGCTTGGCGAAGCATTGGTTGCCGCCATGGCTCAGGCCGGTCTGCGCGAAGACACATTCCTCAAGGAATACGGCGCCGAACAGTTCGAAGTCACGGTCAAGCCCGCCCCCGGCCTTGCCTCCGCCGACATCGCCTCGGTCCTGCGCGAACTTGTGCACATGACGGCGCGCCGCCACGACGAAACCGCGACATTCTCGCCCATCATTGATCCTGCGGGCGTTGGCAACGGCGTGCATGTCCATATGAGTTTCCTCGACAATGCCGGTGCCCCCGCCACGCATGATCCCGACGGGCCCAGCGGCATGGCAGCCGTCACCGCTCAATTCATCGCCGGTATACTTGCCCATCTCGACGCGATCATCGCTTTTGCCGCACCCTCGGCGATTTCCTACACACGTCTCACCCCTCACCGCTGGAGCGCGGCCTTCAATAATCTCGGCTTCCGCGACCGCGAAGCGGCTGTGCGCATCTGCCCGGTGACAGGCTCCGATCCGCAAAGCATCGCGCGCCAGTACAATTTCGAGTTCCGCGCCGCCGATGCCACGGCATCCCCGCATCTGCTTCTGGCCGCCATCGTCCACGCAGGCTGTCAGGGGATCGAAGACGGTCTGCCCGCCCCCACCGCCACCGAGGAAGATCTGTCGCTTCTTTCCGACAAAGACCTTGGCGCGCGCGGCCTCAAACCCCTGCCCGGCGATCTGTCCACCGCACTGGACCGCCTTGACGCCAGCGATGTGTTGCGCGGCTGGTTTCCCGAAGGGTTGGTCGATATCTACCTTGCGCATAAACGGGGTGAGCTTGACCATGCCATGTCACTCTCCGACGAGGCGCGGCTGGCTGCTTACGCCACCATCTACTGACCGCGCAGACCGCGCAATCGCTTGAGGATACCATGATCGAATTCAAGGCAACGCCGCCCGCGCTCGCCAACAAAGACATGGCCGCGCTGGCCCGAACGCATTTCGGTCTCGAGGGTCGGCTCACGCCCCTCGCCTCCGAGCGCGATCAGAACGCCCGCCTTGTCACTGACAGCGGAGATTTCGTGCTCAAGATCGCCAACGCGGACGAAGACCCCGGCCATCTCGACATGCAGAACGCGGCGCTCGCCCATCTTCACGCGGCGGGGGCCGAGGGCACACCGCGCCTTGTGCCCACACTGTCCGGCGCGGCGACCGCCACCGTAGGCCATGACGGCTCGCATCACGCGCTTCGCCTCGTCACATGGCTTTCGGGCACCCCGCTCAGCGAAACGGCGCGCACCCCCGCACAGCTACACAGCCTCGGGGCCTTCATGGGCCGCATCTCCACCGGGCTTCAGGGTTTCGGTCACCCGGCGGCCTTCCGACCCGATTTCGTCTGGTCTCTCGATCATGTGGCAAAGCTGCGGCCCTGGACCGACGACATCGCTGAGGCCGACAACCGCGCCCGCGTGACAGCACTGTTTGACCGCTACGATGCTCAGGTCGCGCCGCGCCTTCCGGCCCTGCGCGCGTCGGTGCTGCATCAGGACGCCAACGACAACAACGTCATCGTCGACCCGGACGCGCCCAACCGCGTGACCGGCCTGATAGATTTCGGCGATATGGCCTTCGGGCGCACAGTCAACGAGCTTGCGATAACCCTCGCCTATGCGCTCCTCGGGGTCGAGGATATCTACACCGCCATGCGCGCGGTGATCGAGGGCTACACCTCTGAATTCGCCATATCCGCCGACGAGGCGGATCTCCTCTACGATCTTGCCCGCATGCGCCTCGCCGCCAGCGTCTGTATCTCCTCACATCAGATCAAGGCGCATCCCGGCAACGACTATCTCCTTGTCTCGCAGAAACCCGCCTTCGACCTGCTCGCGCGGCTCGACCGGATCGACCCAGAGTTCATGATCGCGCTCTGCCGCAAGGCCGCGGGGCACGATGCCATCGCCACCGCACCGGACATACGCGCCGACCTGTCCGCCCGCCCCGCCGCGCCGGTCTGCCCTCCCTCGCTCGCGCGCGCGGCCCGGATGCCCCTGCTGATGGACGACACCTATCCCGACATGCCCGCCTATTCCGACCGGGCCTTCGACGACTGGCTCGCGCGCCATCGCCCCGATGACCTGCCCGAGAATATCCCGTTCTACGGCTTCGGCCCCTATGGCGAGGTGCGCAGCGTCTACACGGCCGAGCAATTCGCCGACGCCGCCAGCCCCGAACGCCGCACCCGCCATATGGGCGTCGATGTCTTCGGCCCGGCCGGCACGCCGGTGCGCGCGCCCATCGACGGCACGGTGTGGCTCGCCACTTACAATGCCGATCCGCTCGATTACGGCCACCTGCTGATCCTCGAACACCAGACCGCCGAAGGCGCGCCCTTCTTCACGCTCTACGGCCACCTCGCCAAGGATACGACGGGGCTCGCCAAGCCCGGAACCCGGGTCCGTGCCGGTGACACGATCGCCCATTTCGGCGACTGGCACGAAAACGGTGGCTGGTCTCCGCACCTGCACTTTCAGGTCATGTCCTCCATGCTCTCCCAGACCGACAACTTCTTCGGCGTCGGCCATGACAGCCTGTGGGACGTGTGGTCGGATATCTGCCTCGATCCGGCACCGCTTCTGGGCCTCGCCCCCGAAACCTTCACCGCCGATCCCAACCCGCCCGACGCGCTGATAGAGCGCCGCGCCCGCAACCTGAGCCCCGCGCTCTCGGTCTCCTACCGCAACAAGCTCAAGATCGTGCGCGGCGACGGGCCCTACCTCATCGACCATACCGGGCGCGCCTTTCTCGACGGGGTGAACAACATCACCCATGTGGGCCATTGCCACCCGCATGTCTTAAACGCGCTTGCCGCGCAGGCGGCCACGCTCAACACCAACACCCGCTACCTGAGCGAACCGATCCTCGACTATTCCGAACGGCTCGCCGCGAAGCTCCCCGAGGGGCTCGACACGCTCTTCTTCGTCAATTCCGGCTCCGAGGCGAACGAGCTTGCCTTGCGCATCGCGCGCACGGCACTCGGGCGCAAGAATACCGTCGTGCTCGACTGGGCCTATCACGGCAATACCGGCGGCATGGTCGACGTGAGTCCCTACAAGTTCAAGCGCAAGGGCGGCTTCCCCAAGCCCGATTTCGTCGAGATCGCGGATTTCCCCGATCCCTTCCGCGGCACCCATCGCGGCATGACGCCCGAAGCGGCCACCGCCTATGCCGCCGATGTTGCCCGCTGCCTTGACGATATCGAGGCGGCCACCGGATCGGGCGCGGCAAGCTTCATCGCCGAATCCGTGTCAGGCGTCGGCGGTCAGGTTTTCTATCCGCCGGGCTATCTCAGGGCTGCCTACGCGCATGTCCGCGCACGCGGCGGGCTTTGCATCGCGGACGAGGTGCAATGCGGCTTCGGGCGCATGGGCGATGCGTTCTGGGCCTTCGAAACCCAAGGCGTCACCCCCGATATCGTGGTCATGGGCAAACCCATCGGCAACGGCCACCCCCTCGCCGCCGTCGCCACCACCCGCGCGCTGGCCGAGAAATTCAGAACGGGCATGGAATATTTCAACTCCTTCGGCGGGAACCCGGTGTCGATGGCGGTCGGCATGGCCGTGCTCGACGTGATCGAACGCGAAGGACTTCAGGAAAGCGCACGCGACACCGGCGCGTATCTCATGGACGGGTTGCACGATCTGGCCGCGCGCTATCCGTTGGCAGGTGACGTGCGCGGACGCGGTCTCTTCTGCGGCATCGAACTCGTGCATGACCCCGAGACGCGCGCCCCCGCCTCCGAGGCCGCCACCACCATCGTCAACGACCTGCGCGAACAAGGCGTGCTTCTCTCCACCGACGGCCCGGATGAAAACGTGCTCAAGTTCAAGCCGCCCATGGTCTTCGCCCGCCCCGAGGCCGACATCCTGCTCGGCGCGCTCGACGCGGCCTTTGCCCGGCTGTAATCTGCGGCGGCTCTTCGCGCCTTGCTCCGCGCGGGATGCGGCACAACCGTTACTCACCCCCCGCCCCGCGCTGCAACCCCGCCCTTGCGTCCGGCCCGCGTTCCGGCAAACGTGGAGCCGAATTCCTCACCAAGGCTCCGCAATGCCCCGTCTCTCACGCCGCCACCTGCCCTCTCTCGGATCGTTCGCCACGTTCGAAGTGGCCGCCCGCCATCTCAGCTTCACCGCCGCCGCGCGCGAGTTGAACGTGACGCAGGCGGCGGTCTCCCAACAGATTCGCGCGCTCGAGGAGGCGCTTGAAACCCGGCTCTTCCGGCGACAACCCGGCGGCCTCGAGATCACCGACGCGGGCGCCGGGCTCCTGCGCGCGGTCAGCGCCGGGCTCGATACCGTGACCGCCGGTGTCGCCGCGCTCCACCCGGCCCCCGACGACACGACCCCCATCACCATCGCTGCCACGATCGGTGTCGCCACCCACTGGGTCACCGCCCTCACCCGCGCATGGCAAAGACACGAGCCCGAAGCCCGCTTTGTCCTTCTCGCCTCCGATGAGGACGACCGCCTCCACCGCGCGCAGGGCGTGGACCTTGCCTTCATCTGCGGCAATGATCGCTCGAACGCGGGGGATGAGCTCTATTACCTCTTCCCCGAAATGGTCCAACCCGTGTGCAGCCCCGGTTTCCTTGCCGAACATGGCCCGTTCGATCCGGCGGAACGGCTCTTGGATCAGCCGCTCCTGCACCTGCATGACAGCCACTGGCACTCACGCGCAATCAACTGGCAACCCCTCACATGGGCCTCGTGGTTCGAGGCACAGGGCGTGGCCTACACGCAGCCCGTCCCGGCCCTTGAGACCAATTGCAACCCGATCCTGATCGACGCGGCCTGCCGCGGCGAAGGCGTGATCCTCGGCTGGCGGCACATCGTGGCCGATCAGGTGGCGCGCGGCGATCTTGTCGCGGCACACCCCTTCACTTTGCGGGTCGAGCGCGCGAATTTCCTCAAGGTCAACGCGCCCGACCGCCCCAACCTGCGCCGCTTTGTCGAGTTCGTTCTGGATGAAAGCCGCGCAATCGCCGAGGCGTGACATGATGACCGTGTCGGCGGGTTCCGATGCGCTCCACCTCAGAGCTTGCCGTTTACCGACAGCATGATCGCCAAGGGCCGCGTGGATCTGAATTCGGCCAGAACGATCACGAAGCTTGACGTCAGCGGCACCGCGAGAAGCGCCCCGGGCAAGCCCCAGAGCGCCGTCCAGAACGCAAGCGCCAACAACACCACCAGCGGCGAGAGGTTGAAGGTGCGGCCCATCATGCGCGGCTCAAGGTATGACGCGACAAAGGTTTGAAGAATGGTAAGCGTCACCAGCGTCGTCGCCGCCATGCTCAGCGTGCCGAACTGCGCAAGGCTGAGCAGCACCGGAAAGATCACCGCGATCAATGAGCCGACGTAAGGGATATAGTTCAGCACCCCGATCAGGATGGCCCAGACCAGCGCGAACTCGATACCAATGGCCAACAGCACGGCATAGGACAGCAAGCCGAGGATGATGTTGATCATCGTCTTGACCAAAAGGTAAGTGCCGATCCGGTCATTGATGCGAGTGATAAGAGCCAGTGCTTGCTCGTGCTGCGTGGCGTCGCGAATGGCAAGGCTGAACTTGTTGGCAAATTGTGTCCGCTCCGCGAACAGGAACGACGCATAGAGAACGATAAAGAAAAATGTGCTGCCAAAGCCGCGAAGATTGCTGAGGATCGTGGGAATCCATTCGGCCGTATTGATCTGGTTGATGGTTGCGTTCTGCACCGCGAGCCATGTTGGCTCCCCCTCGATTCCAAAGGTAACGGCGTAGCGCGCCACAAGCGCATCAAGGTTGTCCTCGTATCTCGGCATCGCCTCCAGAACCCGCGCAAGGCTGTTGGTGATGAACAGCCCAAGCACGAACAGCGCGACGGAAAACCCGGTCAACAGGATGAGCCGCAAAAGCCATCCGGGCGCATGCCGCAAGACCGGCAATTTCGCCAGCGACGTCGTCGCCTCCGAGAGCACGTAGATCGCGATGACAGCGGCAAGAACCGGCAACAGCACAGGCTTGCCGATCCAAAGCAGCCAGCCAAGCATAACCGCCAACACGGTAACATAAGTGAATGTTGAAAGTTTCATGGGTGAAAAAGAACAGATCACCGCAGGAAGTGCGAGACATTATAACGACTGCGCAACGATCTTGTGATCGCAGAGCCTGAAAACTGCGGACCAAGAGAGGCCGCTTCGGGCCACTGCGTTACCTCGGCCCAAGACGTCGGATCAGTCCGGTATCAAACAGCGAACGCGCGCCGCAAACCCCTCATGAGGCGCGACCCAGACATCCCGCCATGCGCGTGGCGATGTCGCGTATCAATGCCGGGTAAAGATCCGGCCCCGGCGCAAGTTCGACCCCCATCGGGTCCAGCGCCACCAACTCGGCGCCACTTGCCTCGGCCACAGTCTCGGCCAATCGCGCGCTGAACGCGGGCTCCACGAAGATACAGCGGATGCGCCCCTCCTTGACCACCTCGCGTATTTCTCCAAGCCGGGCGGGCCCCGGGGCCTGTGCATCACTCATCGCAATGGCCCCGGCGGCCGTGACATCGAAGGCGCGCTCGAAATACTGATACGCGTCATGCGACACGACGAACCCCACATCGCGATAAGGGCCAAGACCGGCCCGGGCGGCATCGCGGGCCTGCATCACCGCGGCCCGCGCACGCGCCAGATTGGCCTTGTAAACGTCGGCGTTTCCGGGGTCACGCGCAGTCAACTCCGCGGCAATCGCCTCCAGCCAGATCAGACCGTTCCCCGGATCAAGCCAGCCATGCGGATCGATACCATCGGCATGGCCATGCGCCTCTTCGTGCTCCTCCGCGTGATCATGTGCGTCATGCTCGGCGTGGTCGGCGTGGTCGTCATGCTCATCGTGGGTGTCATGCGTGTCGTGGCCGTCATCCTCGACATGCGCCTCGTCATGATGATCTTCATGTCCGTGATCATGGTGCGCAGTCTCGAAACCCGCCTCCCGCCGCAGCGGCCAGCGCGTTGTCCCCGCCACATCCATCAGCACAAGCACATCCGCCCCGGCGCCAAGTGTCTCGCGCGCGTCGGTCAGCCACGGGGTCAGGCCGGCCCCTACCTGAACGATCATATCTGCCTGCGTAAGCGCCGCCGCCCCGGACGGCTTGAGCCGCGTATCATGCGGCGATGCGCCTTGCGGGACAAGTTGGTGGGGCCTGCTGACCCCGTCGGTCAACGCCGCCACAAGGGATGTCACAGGCGCGACATCGGTCACGATGCGCGGCGCCTCCGCCCGAGCGGCACCCGTTATGCCCACCATGACGGAAACCGCGACAAACAGGCTGGAAAGGCGGGACAAACGGCGCATGAAGCCTCCAAGGATCAATTTGTGTCAGATATGTTCGAGGCGGGTTGATATATGATATAATATAACATATCAATCCCCTATTCACTCCTGACCCCGGATGACCCATGCGCCAACTGGCCTTCGACACACACGACCACCACAGATGCATCGCCGCCACCCTGAAAAGCGCCGAAACTCAGTGCGCAAAGGCCGGGCTGCACTTTACGCCTGTGCGCCGCCGCGTGCTGGAATTGCTGGCGACCGAGCATCGCGCCATGGGCGCCTACGAGCTTCTGGACCACCTGCGCGCCGAAGGTCTCGGCTCACAGCCGCCAGTGATCTACCGGGCGTTGGATTTCCTTGTTGGTCACGGCTTCGCCCACAAGCTTGAGCGCCTCAACGCTTTTGTCGCCTGTTGCCATCCGGGGGCGGACCATAGCCCCGCGTTCCTCATTTGCCGCAACTGTGACGCAGTGGCCGAGATCAGGGCCCAAGGCGCGCGCGCCCTATTGGGTGACGCGGCCCACGCGGCTGGCTTTGCTGTAGACCGTGCCGTGATCGAGGCGATGGGCACCTGCCCCGCCTGTCAGCAGGCATCGGACGCCCCGGCATGACGCCAAAGCCACTTACCTCCGCCGAAAACAAGACAACGGTGCTCACACGGATCACCGACATGACGGTGCGCCTCGGCGGGCGCGTCGTGCTCGACCGTATTTCGCTCACCCTGCACGCGGGTCAGATCACCACTATCGTCGGGCCCAACGGTTCGGGCAAATCGACGCTATTGCGCAGCCTGATCGGCGCCGTCACACCCGAAAAGGGGCGCATCGAACACGCACCGGGCCTTCGCGTAGGTTATGTGCCACAGCGGCTTCATATCGACCCGACCCTGCCACTCACCGTGGAGCGGTTTCTCTCGCTGCCCACTCGTGTGCCCGCCTCGGTGGCCCGCGCCGCACTGAACGAAGCAGGTGCAGGCGACCTTACCAATCGGCAGATGAGCGCGCTCTCCGGCGGTCAGTTTCAGCGCGTGCTGCTTGCGCGGGCCCTTCTT
The DNA here is from genome assembly GCF_037083845.1 of Roseovarius sp. E0-M6. Lineage (NCBI taxonomy): Bacteria > Pseudomonadati > Pseudomonadota > Alphaproteobacteria > Rhodobacterales > Roseobacteraceae > Roseovarius > Roseovarius sp. E0-M6. The sequence continues at coordinate 1,229,768 of NZ_JBAPLA010000001.1, forward strand.
TGCAAACCACACATACTGATCCTCGACGAAGCGACCCAAGGCTTGGACCAACCGGGCTCCGCGGCGTTCTATCGCCGTATCGAAGAGGTGCGCGCGCGGCTCGGCTGCGCCGTCGTCATGGTCAGTCATGAGCTTCACGTGGTCATGGCCGCCTCGGACCGGGTGATCTGCCTCAACGGGCATGTCTGCTGCGAAGGCGCGCCGGAACAGGTGGCACAAGCGGCCGAATACCGCGCACTCTTCGGCACCGGCACCCAAGGCGCGCTGGCACTCTACCGTCACGAACACAGTCACAGCCACGACCATGCGCCGGGTTGCGATCACGGTCATGCCGAACAAGGAACGCCCCATGACTCTGCTTGACGATTTCCTGATCCGCGCGGCACTTGCGGGGGTCGGCGTGGGGGTGGCGGCGGCACCGCTGGGCTGTTTCGTGGTGTGGCGGCGCATGGCCTATTTCGGCGACGCTACGGCCCATGCCGCGATCCTCGGGGTGGCTCTCTCTCTGGCCTTTTCGTTGCCGGTCTTCGCCGGTGCGCTCGCCGTGGCGCTGATCATGGCGCTGGCGATCACGGCCCTCACCCAACGCGGCCATGCGATGGACACCCTGCTCGGCGTGATGGCGCATTCCGCGCTGGCGGTGGGCCTTGTCGCGGTCTCCTTCCTCGAAGGCGTGCGGATTGACCTGATGGCCTATCTCTTTGGTGACATCCTCGCGGTCAGCCGGACCGATATCGGGATCATCTGGGCCGGTGCCGTGCTCGTGCTCGGGCTATTGGCATGGCGGTGGCAGGCGCTGCTGACGGCCACGCTCAACGCCGATCTGGCCTATGCCGCGGGGCTCGATCCAAGGCGCGAAAGTCTTGTTCTGACCCTCACACTGGCGCTTGTCGTCGCAGTGTCTATCAAGGTCGTGGGCGTCCTCCTGATCGCCGCGATGCTGATCATCCCGCCCGCCGCGGCGCGCCCCTTCGCGGCCACACCCGAACGGATGGCCGTCGCGGCGGGGCTCATTGGTGCGCTCTCGGCGCTTGGCGGACTCGCGCTCTCGTTTCGGTTCGACACGCCCACTGGCCCGACCATCGTCTGTGCGGCCGCCGCCTTCTTCGTGGTGTCGATCATCTCACGCGGCTTGCGCGGCGCGCCCTCTGGCTGAGGGCTGCGACCGCGCCACTGGCCGCCACCCCGGGGCCTGTCCAGCTCAGGCCGCGTAATCCGAGCCTTCATCGTCAAGGATCGCGCGCAGTTCCGCGAAATGCGCCCCGGCCTGTCCGGGATAATCCTCAAGCTCTTGCGCGGTTTTCTCGGCCACGTCATCGGGCAACACCCGAAGCGGCTGCCCGGTCTGCAATGCCCGGATATAGGTCTCGGCGGCACGCTCGAAATAATAGAGCCGGTTGAACGTGTCGGCCACACTGTCACCAATCACCAGAACGCCGTGATTGCCCATGATCATCACCTTGACCTTCGGATCGCTCAGAAGCCCGGCACAGCGCGCGCCCTCGTTCTCGAAGGCCAGCCCGCCATAACCATCATCGATGACACAGCGGTTGAAAAAGGTCGCACAGTTCTGATCGATGGGCGGCAGGCGGCTGTCCTTCAGACTGGCCAGAACCGTCGCATGGATCGCATGCACATGCATGACACAGCGCGCATGCGGACACTGCCGGTGAACCGATCCATGAAGCCCCCACGCGGTCGGGTCCGGCGCACCGGGCTTCTCCATCGCCTCGGGGTCGTTTGCATCCAGCAAAAGCAGGTCCGACGCCTTGATCCGCGCAAAGTGCTTCTGATTGGGGTTCATCAGGAACTCGGTCCCGTCCTCGTTCACCGCAAGGCTGATATGGTTCGCCACGGCCTCGTGCATGTTCAGCCGCGCGGTCCAGCGGAACGCCGCGGCAAGATCGACCCGCTCGGGCCAATGGGTAATGTTGGCGACATCTTTAAGGTGGGGGGTAGTACTCATGTTCAGGTCTCCTTGTGTTGCGGTCGGGCACGGCATTTGCCTTACCCGATCACCTCCTTGAGGATGCTCTGCACCATCTCGATATGCGGCCGGTCGATGGTCAGCGGCGGCGACATCGCGACCGAATTGCCGATGGGCCGGATGCCCAGCCCCTTGTCCCACGCCGCCTGCGCCACCTGCGCGGCGGTCCGCTCGGACTTGGGGTCGAACTCGATCGCGCCAAGGATACCCATGTTGCGAATGTCGACCACATCGCGACCGTCTTTGAGCGAATGCAGCATATCCTCCCAAACCGGCATCATCTCGGCGGCGTTCTCGAAAATCCCCTCGTCGCGATAGACGTCGAGCGTGGCAAGCGCCGCCGCACAGGCCAGCGGATGCCCCGAATAGGTATAGCCATGGAACAGGTCCGGCATCGCCTCGGGACCGCTCAGAAACGCCTCGCGCACCTTTGAGGTGGTAAAGACGCCACCCATCGGCACCGTCGCATTGCTCATACCCTTGGCGGCGGTGAAGATATCGGGCGTCACGTCGAAATACTGGCTGGCAAAGGGCGTGCCCATCCGGCCAAAGCCCGTGATCACCTCGTCAAAGATCATCAGGATGCCATGTTCATCACAAATCTCGCGCAGGCGTTGCAGATACCCCTTGGGCGGCGGGAACACCCCGCCCGCGCCCGCCACCGGCTCCACGATCACGGCGGCGATGTTGTGCCCGCCATGGGTTTCGCAGATACCGGCCAGATCCTCGGCCAGATGCGCGCCATCCTCGGGCTGCCCGCGAGAAAAGCGGTTCTCCGGCAAAAGCGTGTGCCGCATGTGCAGCGCGTTGGGATAAAGCGTGCCGAACTGCCCCTTGTTAAGGCCGATACCGCCCACCGAAAGCCCACCGAAATTGATCCCGTGATAGGCTTTCTGACGCCCCACGAGGATGCGCCGCTGACCCTCGCCGCGATGGGTGTGATAGGCCAGCGCGATCTTGAGCGCGGTATCCACCGCCTCTGAGCCCGAATTGGTGAAAAAGACGTGATCGAACCCCGGCGCCAGCGCCACCATCCGGCTTGCCGTCTGAAAGGCGATGGGATGGCTCTGGTTGAACGAATGGGCGAAATCCATCTCGGCGGCCTGCTTTTGAATGGCCTCGACAATGCGCGGATGGCCATGCCCCGCGTTCGAACACCAAAGCCCGCCGGTGCCGTCCAGTATCTCGCGCCCCTCGGGCGTCGAGTAGAACAGTCCCTTGGCCTTGTTCACAAGCTTGGGCGCCTTCTTGAAGGTGCGCGAGGCCGTGAAGGGCATCCAGAAACTGTCGAGATCGTTGGGAATGGGACTCTGGTCATTCATGGCCGTGCGCTCCTGAAAAGGGGTGGATTCGCCGTCAGATTGGGCGAAGCCGCGGCGGGTTGCAAGGGCAAGGCGCCGCGGCCCGCGCGGCCCCATGACCCACACCCGCAACGGCACATCGCAATCGGCCACATCCGGCACGTGATATTTCTGACGCCCACACATGACAAAAGGTTTTCAGTCACCCGCCGCGCCGCATTGAGAGGATCGAACGACAGTGCGAGTGAAGGGAGTGCGCAACAGAGTAGGCTTTGGTCAAACTTATGTAACCCGGTGGATCGGGCCGGAACTGCCGTTCACATCGAAGGTCGCGTCCGCGACGGACCCACCTGCGTGCCTCGAGACTAAAATGGCAGAGCTTCGCCCCCTGCATTGGCGAACTTGTAGGCTGCGAATAGATCATCGCCTATGGCGACCTGAGCCTTCTGATCTGCGCGCTGCGTTGCGCGCGCCTATGCCTCATAAGGTTCTGAGCAAGCATTTTGATCCAGGCAGGGCTTTATCGCGTAACCCGGAATATAAATCGAAATTCAAGTTTAAGAGAGGACCAAGGAAATGCTCACCAACACTAGAAACAAAATTGCTTTCGCGTGGAACTTCATATTCGATCACGAAGTAAGCCCGCTTCGCAACATTCCTGATGTCGCAGTCCGGCATTACGCGTTGCAGGTTTTGGGCGCGATGTGGGCTGTGGCGGCGTCGGTCGCTATCGGCAGTTACACATTTTTTGCCGCGAGCTTGTTAGGGCATTCCGTTCTGATAGCGGCGGTGGCGATTACTGTAGGAACCCTAACAACCGCCGCGAAGAAACCCGATGTTTTCATGCGCATTTCAGGTCGCCGTCATGATGGTGAGCATGAATAGACTTTTTCAACCCTGTTAGCGGGGCCGACTACTTGGTGACAGCCTTCGTGGAAAGGGAATTGGTGCGATTCCTGACTGATATGCTCTTTTACTCTGGGCTCTAAGGAAAGGCGTCATCGCCGTAGGGTGGCCCTTTATGAAAGAGAGTAATGCGCTCTTCACGCCGGCTCGGTCACCTCGCAGGTGTGTGAAGGATGGGCCATACACGGGATTAGCCGTGTTTTGCCTAAATGTGCCTTCCCTACGCATAGCCGCCGTTGATGCCAGGTGCAGTGAACGGCCCTCCCTGACCTGCCCCCTCCCTGACCTGCCCTCAGCTTCCACATCCATAACCAAGGTCATGCATGACCTCGCTTCGGCCAGCGTTCCCCGGCCTGTGTTCGGTGTCCCGCGCACATCAAGGCGAGCCACCCCGCACCGGCCCCGTCAATCGCGCGCGTAGACATCCTCGTAGCGCACGATGTCGTCCTCTCCGAGATACGAGCCCGTCTGCACCTCGATCAGCACCATGTCGAGCTTGCCGGGATTCTCCATCCGGTGAACGGCGCCCAGCGGGATGAAGACACTCTCGTTCTCGCCCACCAGCTTGATCTCGTCATCGACCGTCACCTTCGCGGTGCCCTGCACCACGATCCAATGCTCGGCCCGGTGATGGTGGCTCTGAAGCGAAAGCGCCGCGCCGGGCTTGACCACGATCCGCTTGACCTGAAACCGCTCACCGATGACAAGGCTCTCGAACCAGCCCCACGGGCGATGGTCCACGGGAAATTCCGTCGCCTGCTTGGCCGCCCGCTGTTTCAGCGCGGCAACCGCCTCCTTGACCCTTTGGCTCTGCGCGCGCGGCGCCACGACCACCGCGTCGGGCATCGACACTGCGATCATGTCGCGCAGGCCGATCCCCACAAGCTCTTGTGCCGCGTTCTCTGACCGGAGCAGGCTGCCTTCGCAATCAAGCGCGGTGGCATGGTCCGACACCACGTTGCCCGCACCGTCGGGGCCGCTTTCCTGCCACACCGCCTGCCAGTCGCCCAGATCGGACCACCCCGCGCCAAAGGGCATCACGGCAAGGTTTTCCGCCCGCTCCATGATGGCGTAATCTATGCTGTCCTCCGGCACCCCGGCCCACGCCTCGGGATCGAGCCGTGTGAACCCAAGGTCATAGGCCCCACCTTCGACCGCCGCGCGCACCGGCGCGATCATCTCCGGCGCATGCGCCTCGAACGCCGCAATGACAGCGCGCACCGAGAAAAGGAAAAGGCCCCCGTTCCAAAGGTAATGCCCCGCCTCCAGCATCGCCTGCGCGTTTTCCGCATCGGGCTTCTCGACGAACCGGACAAGGCTCTGCGGCGTGTCCGCCTCCGCTTGGCCCGGCTCGGCCAGTTCAAGCCAGCCATACCCCGTCTCGGCCCGCGTCGGCGCGATCCCGAAAGTCACCAGATCGCCCGCCGCGGCCCTCGGCGCGGCGGCGCGCACCGCCGCGCGGAACGCGGCCCCATCGGGGATCACATGATCCGAGGGCGCCACCAGCATCAGCCCATCCGGATCGCGCGCCTCAAGCCAGAGCGCCGCCGCCAGAACCGCGGGCGCCGTGTTGCGCCCTTCGGGTTCGATCAGCACGCCCTGCGGTGCGATCTCGGCCTCCGCCAACTGCTCAAGCACGATAAAGCGGAACGGCTCTCCGGTCAGGATCACGGGCGCGCCGAACCCTGCGCCCTGCACCCGGCGTGCAGATGCCTGAAAAAGGCTTTCATCCCCCACCAGCGCGGTGAACTGCTTGGGATAGCTCTTGCGCGACAGCGGCCAAAGACGTGTGCCCGACCCGCCGCAAAGGATCACCGGATGGATCGTGGGATGGGGTGCCTCGGGCATCGCGCCTCTCCTCAGAATGACGCCAACGCGTCGATGGCCTCGGGGATGGGATAGTGGTGATTCCCGACGAAAAGCCCGTGCGCGTCGATATAATCGGCGTTGCGCAACTCACCGTGAATTTCATAATCGAAGAACCGCATCACCTCGTTCTTGGCAAAGTTGCCGCCCACGATGGGCCGGCACTCGAACCCTTCGGCCTGCAGCCACTCGACAAGGGCGCGCCGCTCAACCCCCGCGTCCTCGCGCAGGACAAGCGAGAATCCGAACCAGCTACTGTGCCCGATCTCGCGCTGAATGGTGAATTTCGGATGATTGCCCAGCCGCTGCTGCACCATCGCCCCGTTCGCGCGCCGCCCTTCGACAAGCGCGGGCAGTTTCTCAAGCTGCGCCTGACCCAATGCACCCGACATCTCAAGCGGCCGAAGGTTGTATCCCGGCAGAACGAAGCGAAAGCTCTCTTCGAACGGATCGTCACTCTTTTCCCCGGTCACGTGGTTCACCTTGGGTAGGTTCCGCGTCCAGCCATGGGCGCGCAGCGACAGCATGACGTGATACAGTTCCTCATCATCCGTTACGACAATTCCGCCTTCCATCGTGCTGATATGATGCGAGAAAAATGCCGAATAGCTTCCCATCACGCCAAAGGTGCCACACTCCTTGCCACCCAGTGTCGCGCCCATCGACTCGCAGTTATCCTCGATCATGACCACGTCGCGCCCGTCCAGAATCCGCGCGATCGCATCGAAATCATTCGGATTGCCCAGAAGGTTCACCACCATCAACCCGCGCGTCCTGTCGGTGACCGCCTCTTCCAGCGCGGTCAGATCGTAATTCAGCGTCTCCCGGTCGATGTCCACGAATTTCATCCGAAGCCCGTATTGATGTAGCGGATAATAGGTGGTGGACCAACTGACCGCCGGCACGATGATCTCGTCCCCGGGATTGAGCCTCATCGCCTCGTTCGAGGTATAGCGCAGCGCCGCCGTCATCAGAAGGTTGGCGGAACTGCCCGAATTGACCATCACGGCAAAGCGCGTGCCGAACTGGCGCGCGAACTGCTCTTCAAAGGTCTTCACCTCGGGCCCCATGGAAAACATGTCCGAGGCGATCACACGCTGAAGCGCGTCCTGCTCGGCCTGATCCCAGCTTGATGTCGCCAGCGAAAATTTCACACTCATGCGCCTGTCACCTCCAGATAATGCCGGTATGTCCGCGCCAGACCCTCGTCCAGCGTGGTCGCGGCGCGCCAGCCCCATGCCTCTTGCCGCTCGGTCGAACACAGTTTCTGCTTCATGCCCACCGGCTTGCTCAGATCGTGGGTGAACGCCCCGGTCCAGCCGACAACCCGCGCGGCGGTGGCATAATAGTCATTGATCGAATGATCATGACCCAGCCCCACATTCATCAGGTCCGGCAACGCCGCCACGTCCCGGGCGGCGCGCATCACCGCATCGGCAAGATCGCTGGCAAACATGAACTCGCGCCGCGCGGTGCCGTCGCCCCAGATTTCGACCATGTCAAAGCCCTCGGTCTTGGCCGTGTGCAGCTTGTGAATAATGGCTGGCACCAGATGCGAATGCTTTGGATCAAACTTGTCGTATAACCCATAGAGATTACAGGGAATAAGCGTCTTGAACTGCGCGCCATCATCTTCGCGCCGGATGTATTCGCACAGCCGCGTCGCCATGATCTTAGCCAGCGCATACCCCTCGTTCGTGGGCTCGAGCGGCGCCGTGAGGATCATCTCTTCGCGCAACGGGTTCGGCGCCTCGCGCGGATACATGCAGGTCGAGGCAAGGTTGAGCAGGTTGCGCACGCCCCCGCGCCACGCCCCCATGATCACGTTCTGCCCCATCGCGGCATTGTCCGCCAAAAAGGCGACCGGGTTGGCCATGTTGGCATGAATCCCGCCCACACGCCCCGCCGCGTGGATCACAAGATCGGGCCGCTCCGCCTCGATGAACCGGGCCACCGCATCGCGGTCGGTCAGCTCCAGTTCGGCACTGCCGGGGGCCAGCACGGTCCAGTCGCGAGCCGCGGGATGCGCAAGGATGTTGCGCCCCACCATGCCGGTCCCGCCGGTCAGAAACAGCGTGCCGCGCGATCCCATTCTCAATCCTCGCGCATCAGCGGCAGGTCATAGCCGTGATCCATGAGGATGCGCTGCCGCCGCGCGTTGCGCAGGTCTTGGGCCACCATCTCGGCGCACATCTCGCGGGCGCTGATCTGCGGCTCCCAGCCCAGCTTCTCCTTGGCTTTCGAGGGATCGCCCAAAAGCGTCTCAACCTCGGCGGGCCGGAAATAGCGCGGATCAATGCGCAGGATCACATCGCCGGGCTTCACGGCGGGGGCCATGTCCGACCTGACCGCGCTCACCGTGGCAACCTCGTCCACCCCCTCGCCGGAAAACTCAAGCTCAAGGCCCAGTTCGGACGCCGACCAGACGATAAAGTCGCGCACCGAATACTGCTTGCCCGTGGCAATGACAAAATCCTCGGGTACGTCCTGTTGCAGCATCAGCCACTGCATCGCCACGTAATCCTTGGCATGGCCCCAGTCGCGCAGCGCGTCGATGTTGCCCATGTAAAGACATGGCTCCAGCCCCTGCGCGATATTGGCGAGACCACGGGTAATTTTGCGCGTGACGAAGGTTTCGCCCCGTCGCGGGCTCTCGTGGTTGAACAGGATGCCGTTGCAGGCATACATGCCGTAAGCTTCGCGATAATTGACCGTGATCCAGTAAGAATAGAGCTTGGCCACCGCATAGGGCGAACGCGGATGGAACGGCGTCGTTTCGCGCTGCGGTGTCTCCTGCACCAGACCGTAAAGCTCCGAGGTGGACGCCTGATAAAACCGGCAGGATTTCTCCATGCCAAGAAACCGGATCGCCTCGAGCAGGCGCAGCGTGCCCATCGCATCGACATCCGCCGTGTATTCGGGGCTCTCGAAACTCACCGCCACGTGGCTTTGCGCGCCAAGGTTATAGACCTCGTCGGGCTTGATGTCCGAAATCAGCCGCGTGAGGTTCGACGTGTCCGTCAAATCGCCGTAATGCAGCTTCAGGCTCGGATCGGGGGCGTGCGGGTCCTCGAAGATGTGATCGATCCGCGCCGTGTTGAACGATGACGCGCGGCGCTTGATGCCATGCACCTCGTATCCCTTCTCAAGAAGCAGCTCCGCCAGATAGGATCCGTCCTGTCCGGTGATCCCCGTTATCAACGCACGTTTCATGAATGGGTCCCCTCGGGAAGATGCCTCGCGTCTTCGCTACCTACGGAATTCGCGGGGCTTGGGCAACCGCCCAGCGTCGCCCGGGGGTATCCTTTCCTCCCCACCGGACAGGGCGTCACAGACGGAGTTGCGCACGCTGCGTTAACGGTTTGATCGACTCACCGGGCACCGACGCAATACCGACGTGGATGCCGACATGATACCGACGTGGGGTGCGGCGCGTTAACCTTCGTGCCACCGCGCCACGAAAAACACCTCCGCCGAGGATCTGCCGTCTTGCTCCGGCGTCCGCGCGATGCCACGCTGCCCCCGTCCCATTTCGTCCCGACAAGAGCGCCAGCAATGACAAACACCGACATTCCCGACCGCATGCAGGCCATGGTGCTGACTGGTCACGGCGGGCTCGAAGCCTACGAATGGCACGAGGATTGGCCGGTGCCCGCGCCGGGCGATCACGAGCTTCTGATCCGGGTCGGCGCCTGCGGCCTCAACAACACCGACGTGAACACCCGCACCGGCTGGTATTCCAAGGCGGTGCGCGAGGCCACGACCGGAACACTCCATGATCGGATCGACAGCGACGACCCGGCATGGGGCGGCACGCCAATCTCCTTTCCCCGCATTCAGGGGGCCGATGTCGTGGGCCGCGTGGTGGCGGTCGGGCCGCGCACCGATCCCTCGTTTATCGGCAAACGGGTGATGGTCGATGGCTGGCTTCGCGACTGGTCTGATCCTTCGAAAATGGAGGCGACGGGGTATTTCGGCTCGGAATGCGACGGCGGATTTGCTCAGTATACAAAGGCAGATCCGCGTGGTGTCATGGTCGTTCAAAGCGATCTGAGCGATGCCGAGCTTGCCACCTTCCAATGCGGTTTCACCACCGCCGAGGGCATGCTGACCCGCGCGGGTGTCGCGGTGGGCGACACCGTGTTGGTGCCCGGCGCGTCGGGCGGGGTTGGCGGCGCGCTGGTGCAACTGGCCAAACGGCGCGGCGCCCGCGTCATCGCCATGGCCTCCGAGGCCAAGCATGACACCCTGCGCGCCTTCGGCCCCGATCTTCTTTTGCCCCGAGCGCCCGACGATCTGCGTTCAGCACTCGGGGACGAAAAGGTGACGGTCGTGGCGGATGTGGTGGGCGGGCCATATTGGCCCCGGTTGATAGACGTGCTTGAACGCGGCGGACGCTACACCTGCTCGGGCGCCATCGCCGGGCCGATGGTCGAATTCGATCTTCGCACCTTCTACCTCCGCGACCTGACGTTCACCGGCTCGACAATCATTCCCACCCATGTCTTTCCCGATATCGTCACCTATATCGAACGCGGCGACCTGCGCCCCGCCCTTGCCGCGACATACCCGCTGCGCGATCTTCGCGCGGCCCAACAGGCCTTCATCGACAAGCAACATACCGGCAACATAGTGGTGATCCCATGACCGATCCGCGTTGGCAGACCCTTCTTGACGAAACCCGTGGCGTTCACGCCCGGATTCAAGCACTTAGTGACTTCTGCCCCTTCCCCGAATCCCTTGATACACGCGCCATCACCCCGCGGCACGATCCGCTCTGCGATGCGATGCAAACCGCCCATGAGCTGCCCGGCCACGGGTTCGAAACCTTCCGCGATGCCCTCATCGCCGCGGCCCCGCTCGGTCAATGGCGCGACACTTACCGCGACACCCCGATCGGAGACGAGTTGCACCGCCATTTCGGCTGCTACGAGGTGGTGGGCCGCGACGCGCCCTTCGTGACCGAGGCGATGCGCGGCTTCGTGATCTATCAAACCGCAGGCTTTCATTATCCGATGCACAGCCACCCCGCCGAGGAAGTCTATATCGTGATCGCGGGCGAGGGCGAATTTCATCTCGAAGGTCAGCCATCGCGCACATTGCGCCCCGGCGACACCATCTTCCACCCCTCGGGTGCGCCGCATGCCCTGACCACGCATGGCAGCCCCATCATGGCCTATGTGCTCTGGCGCGGTGATCTGATGACCAAGCCGGTCTTCACCGAAACCTGACGCCATGGGCGATCCGGGTTTTCATCTTTCCAGAAATACTCACACGCCCCCGGGGCCCGTCATGTCCGACCCCGTTTTTTCCGACCCCGCCTGCATCTGCCCCCTTCTGCCACGCCCCGGTTCGGCCTATACTGCGCCCGGGCAGAACGGATAAACAGGGACGAGCATGACGGCGGGAGCGCAGGAGACCCAACCTTTCAACGTGATGATCGTGGCGCAGGCGGGCCGCCTGCAATACGAGGCGGTGATCTTCTGCGCCTCTTTCCGCAGGCATAATCCCGATTTCGCAGGCCGCCTTTTCGTGGCCGAACCACAGCCGGGCCCGCTCTGGAAAAACGATCCGTCTATCCGCGGCCCCGAAACACGCGCCCTGCTCGAGGAACTGGGCGCCGAAATCGTGCCGTTCGAAAACCAGTATTTCGGCCATGACTATCCTTATGGCAACAAGATCGAGGCGCTTTTCGCTTTGCCCGAGGGCGAGCCTTTCGTGTTCTTCGACACCGATACGCTTTTTACCGGCCCGCTGGAATCGGTGCCCTTCGATTTCGCGCGCCCCTCCGCCTCGCTCCGCCGCGAAGGCACATGGCCCAAGCCCGAGCTTTACGGCCCCGGATACACCGATATGTGGAAATCGCTCTACGACAAGTTCGGGCTCGATTTCGAAAGCTCGCTGGATCTGAGCCAGCCGGACGAATACTGGAAACGCTATCTGTATTTCAACGCCGGGTTTTTCTTCTACGAATGCCCTCGCGTTTTCGGACAGACATTCCTTGAATACGCCTTGGCCATACGTGATGATCCTCCCCCCGAACTCGTCTGTCAGACATTCGACCCGTGGCTCGATCAGGTCGCGCTGCCACTGGTCATTCACGGGCTTGGCGGCGGGCGGAATACGTTGCCCGAAGGCTTCCTCGATGGCGCGGTGACATGCCACTACCGCGTGATACCGCTTCTTTATGCGCGCGAATCCGAGGCCGCCGTGGACGAAATCGAAGAATCCCTCGCCCCCAACCGGATCAAGAAGGTCGTCAAGGAATACGACCCGATCAAGCGCATGGTCTTTCAGGGTCGCGGTCGCAAGGTGCGCGACCTTTTCGATCAGGACAACCTGCCGCGCCGCGAACAGGCCATCCGCAACAAGATCAAGCGCGAAGGTTTCTGGATGCGCTGAGGTCGGGAACCGCGGCGCGTATGCGGTGTTTTCCCCGCATGACGCAAACCATCGGCGAGATGTTCTTTCACGGCTGGATCGACCTTCTGCGCGTCGCGCTGATCGGAACGCTGGCCTAAAGCGTTTCGCGAAAAACCTGAATCACAGCCTTTCGCGAAACGCGGCGCGACATTCAAGCGTTGCACGCGTTTCGCCTTTCGCTGATGTCTCAGGTTAAAGGCGAAACGCTTTATGTGGCACTGGTCGCCGCACTTCGGGTGTCGGGCAAGCGGACGCTGGCACAGCTCAACGCGTTCGATCTTGCCGTGACGGTCGCCTTCGGATCGACACTTGCGACGATCATGTTGTCGCGCGATGTGTCGCTGGCCGAAGGTGTGGTGGCGCTCGGGCTTCTGATCGTCCTGCAATGGGTGGTGACCGCATCTTCGGTCCGCTCGAAACGATTTGCCGAAATGGTGCGCGCTGAGCCCACGCTGCTCCTGCGCAACGGCGAATTCTGCGATGAAACGATGCGCCGTGAACGCGTCACCCGCGAAGAGGTGAAGTCGGCGCGGCGCCGTGCCGGGCTTAGCGGGCCGGAGGCGGCGCGCGCGGTGATCCTCGAAGGGGACGGATCGTTCAGCGTGACGACGATGGACGCGCCGCCGCAGGACCGCGCGGTCGCCGGGTTGGACGGGGCGAGACAGTCGGGAAACAAGACCTGACGGTCCGGACTTCGCGAAAAAGCGGAAGCACGGTACAATGGATCTCGTTTAGGTAGTGAGTCAATTCCAGTCTTGAACTTTTATTTATAAATTCAGGAGGGTCTGATGCAATACCGCGTCATTTTCGCACTCGTAGGTGTCGCTCTCGGCGCAGCCTGCGCAATTCCCAGCACAGAACGCACGGAAAATGTCGACGGCTATGCCTTCAAGACGCAGGCGGTTGAAATCGAGGATGGTATCGGCTTCCTGTTTCACCGGTATTACTACATCATCACTCATCCCGATGGCACCACCGTCGAGACCCGCCCGATAACGCGCAGGGTCGATGCGCGCAAAAGAAAGGACGCCGCGATCGCAAACTGGATCCGGCGCCGGAAGGCACCCGGACCGTCCCCGACGATCGCTGGGCCGCCCCCGACATCTGCCGATCTGCCCCCACCCACCGATGTCGAACCCGTAACCCCCACCGAATTCACTGGTGGCGATTGACCTCCGGCAAACCGGTTCCCTTCACCAGTTGTCGGCCCGTCATAGATGTCCTAAACCTGTCGGCAACCCATCCGACAGGAGACTGACCCATGACCGACGCCCCGACTTATGGTTTCGACACGCTGCAAATTCACGCAGGCGCGCGCCCCGACCCGGCCACCGGCGCCCGCCAGACCCCGATCTATCAGACAACCGCCTATGTGTTCCGCGATGCCGAACACGCCGCGGCGCTCTTCAATCTTCAGGAAGTCGGTTATATCTACTCGCGGCTGACCAATCCGACGGTCGCGGTGCTTCAGGAACGCGTTGCCACGCTCGAAGGCGGCGCGGGCGCGGTCTGCTGCTCTTCGGGACATGCGGCACAGATCATGGCACTTTTCCCGCTGATGGGGCCGGGCCGGAACGTGGTTGTGTCCACCCGTCTCTATGGCGGCTCGATCACTCAGTTCAGCCAAACCATCAAGCGCTTCGGCTGGACGGCCAAGTTTGTGGACATCGACGACATGGACGCCATCCGCGACGCCATCGACGATGACACCCGCGCGGTCTTCTGCGAATCCATCGCCAACCCGGGCGGCCATATCGCCGATCTGCGCGGCATCGCGGATGTGGCCGATGCGGCGGGCCTCCCGCTTATCGTCGACAACACGTCGGCGACACCATATCTTTGCCGGCCCATCGAGCACGGCGCGACGCTTGTCGTACACTCGATGACCAAATACCTCACCGGCAACGGCACGGTCACGGGCGGCGTGGTGGTCGATTCCGGCACGTTCGACTGGTCCGCCTCCGACAAGTTCCCGTCCCTTTCCGAACCTGAGTCCGCCTATCATGGGCTTAAGTTCCATGAGACGTTCGGCCCCCTCGCCTTCACCTTTCACGGCATCGCCGTCGGGCTGCGCGATCTTGGCATGACGCTCAATCCACAGGCCGCGCATTACACGCTGATGGGCATCGAAACGCTGTCGCTGCGGATGCGCGCGCATGTGAAAAACGCCGTCGAAGTGGCCGGCTGGCTTGAAAAGAACGAAAACGTCGAGGCGGTGACCTATGCCGGTCTGCCGTCGTCGCCCTATCATGACCGGGTCGCAAAGGTCTGCCCCAAAGGCGCAGGCGGGCTCTTTACCGTGGCGCTCAAGGGCGGATACGACGCCTGTGTCAAATTCGTGGACAGCCTCGAACTTTTCAGTCACGTCGCCAACCTTGGCGATACGCGCAGCCTTGTGATCCACTCGGCCTCGACGACCCACCGACAGCTCACCCCCGAGCAACAGGGGGCGGCCGGCGCCGCGCCCAACGTGGTGCGCATCTCGATCGGCACGGAAGACGCAGAGGACATTATCGCCGATCTGGAACAGGCGCTGGCCAAGGCTCATAGCTAAGGCGTGTCGATGGAAATCTGAGGCAAGATTTTCGCGAAACGCGGCACACCACGCGATCATTGCCCGCGTTTCGACGACAATCGAAGCCTCAGGTTAAAGTCGAAACAACCGACCCTGAGCAGGGACTGGCCCGCATCGCCGAAAATTGCGAGCCATCCCTTTGAATTAGCAGGAAGTCGCTTTAGACTGAGGTTTGTTGCAACGGGACTCGCGCCATGTGCGGTCCGATGGTATGACGCGTGCCGATGAAACCGAATTTTGCCCTTTCGCTCTCTTTCGAAGGCATCCACCTTCTTCGCCGCGCCTATCTTGGCTGGCACCATCTGGGTGAGGTCTCGCTGGACACGCCGGATCTTGCCGGTGCGCTCAGCGATCTGCGCGCCAAGGCGCTCAAATTCGCGCCCGGCGGCATCACGACCAAGCTCATCATCCCCGATGATCAGATCAAGTATCTGGACCTGCCAACCGACGAGCGCTGGACCAGTGACCGGGCCGGATTCGTGCGCGCGGCGCTGGAAGATGCCACCCCTTATGACGTGGCCGATCTGGCCTATGACTGGTCGGTTTCTGATGACCGGGTGCAGATCGCCGCCGTGGCCCGTGACACCCTGTCCGAGGCCGAGAGCTTTGCCGCGGACCACGAGTTTGCGCCCTTGTCCTTCGTGGCGCAGCCTTCGGACGGCAAATTCAACGGCGAGCCTTTTTTCGGGGAAACCTCGGTTGCGGCCCGGCATTTGCCCACGGGCGAGTCGGTCGAACGTGACATGACCCGTCTGCATGTGATCCCGGTGCCCGAGCCTGACCCCGAGCCTGCCGAGGAAACGCCACCCGCCCCCGAAGCCGGGACGAGTGAACCCTTGACCGAAGCCCCTGCGGATGCGCTGCCGCCCGACGCCTCAGGTGACGCGCCCTCCCCACCACCCGAAACGAGTGACGCGGACCACGCCGAACCGGTGGCCGCCGCAGTGGACGCCGATGACACACTGCCATTGCAGGACGACAAGGCCTCCCCGGCCGCCAACGAAGAGCCGAGCCCCGAGGCGAGCTTCTCTGAAATTCAGTCCGACCTTCTGGACAGTTTTCAACCAGAGAGCGCGGAAGACGAAGAGGCCACGGATCACGACGCGGAATATCCGCCAACAGCTGACACGAAACCCGACGACCAAGGCGCCGCTGCATCCATGACGGGCTTCACCTCGATCCGCGCCCGTCGCGGTGCCGAAGAAGACACACCGCTGGCACCTCGCCTGGAAGGGGTCTCGCGCCTGACATCCATAGCCGGGATGCCTGCCGCCCCGAATACGGACACGGATACGGATACGGAAGATCCCCCCCGAAAGGACGAGACCACAGCCGACAAGCAGGGCACGCCGCCCCTCTCCGCCCCCATGGTCGCCCCCCTCGCCTCGGACGAGGAAGGAAAGGCCCCGCCCTCGATCACCGCAAGCCCGGCCAGTGCCGCCATCGCCGCGCCCGGTGCAGGCGCCGGTGCGTTCTTCTCGGTGCGGCGTCCGGGGGCGAAACCCGCCAAACCGGCCGCCACCAAGACAGCAAAAGCAGCCGCCCCCGCCACCCGCCGCGCCGGACGTGGCGTCACCCGGACAGACGACGAAAAACAGCGCATGACCATCTTTGGGGCGCGCGAACAGGATGTCGGCGGCAAGCCCCGCTTCCTTGGCCTCATACTCACCGCGGTTCTGTTGCTTTTCCTTGTGCTCGTCGCCGTTTGGGCGTCCATCTTCCTTGATGACGGTCTGGCCGGTATCCTCGGACAGGATAGCGAGACCGAGACAGCCGAAACCACGCCGATCCCCGACCCGGATGATCCGGTAGCCGTGGCCACGGGCAACCAGCCCACGACCGACCGCGTGGTCGAGGCCGAAATCCCCGAAGACGCCGCCACGCCCGAACCCTCGACCCTGTCGGAAACGCCCTCCACGGCCCTGCCTCTCGCGCTCTCGCCCGACGAGGCCCGCACGCGTTACGCCGCCACCGGCATTTGGCAAATGTCGCCCACGCCGCCCGACGCCCCCGGCTCTGAGCGGTTGAGCAGCTTTGACACGGGCGGCGGCGGCACCGATCAGCCCGTGGCACGCCCCGACCCGAGCACCCTGCCACAGCTCGCCGCGTTGCAGGACATGACGCCGCCCACCCCGCTCACTCCGGACAGCCCGGATATCCAGCTCGATGTCGAGCCCGAGACGCAGGCCCAAGAGGCCCCGCTCGTTGAGGCGACACCGGATGGCGCGCTCACCCCCGATGGTATCCGCGTCTTTGCGGGGCGCCCCGAAGCGGAACCGCCCCGCGACATGGCGCGCACCGCCCCCCCCGAAGACGAGACCGCCCCCGAGACCAGCGAGGAGGCCGTTGCCGATGCGGGCGTTGTCGATCCGGCGCTGGCCCCGCCGCGCCCGCGCGTCCGGCCCGAGAGTGTCACCCCAGAGGCAGAAGCAGAAACCGACGCCGAGACCGACACCGCCGACCTGACCGACTCAGACGCGATCGCCGCGGCGGTCGCCTCCGCCTCGACCGCCAATCTCGACGCCGAAGCCGAGACGGAAACCGACACGCCCGAGCCGGGCACATTCGAAAACCCGACGGAACAGGCGATCAAGGTTTCGCTGACCCCCAGCCTGCGCCCCGCCGGTTTTGCCAGCACCGTCGAAGCCGCCCGCGAAGCCCAGGCCAGCCGCGCTGTCTCCGCCGAACAGTCGATGTCGGCGGCATTGCCAAGCTCTGCTTCGGTCTCGCGCTCCGCAACCGAGCAGAACGCGATAAATCTCCGGCAGGTGAACCTGATCGGCGTCTATGGCGCGCCCAGTAGCCGCCGGGCGCTCGTGCGCCTGTCCAACGGGCGTTACAAGAAGGTCAAGGTGGGCGACAGGCTCGATGGTGGGCGGGTCGCGGCCATCGGCGATTCGGAGCTGCGCTATGTGAAGCGCGGTCAGAACGTCGTGCTCAAGATGCCGCGCGGCTGATCACAAGGTAATTGTGGCCGCACGGGCGGTTCTGCGTGGCACGCCTGCGTCCCATCGTCTGCGTCCTCTCTCATATTGCCCTGCGCGATGGTCACCCCGAAGCACATCCGCTAATCTTCTGGTACGCAGCAAACGCGGGACGAACCCATGGACGG
Source organism: Roseovarius sp. E0-M6 (assembly GCF_037083845.1). Lineage (NCBI taxonomy): Bacteria > Pseudomonadati > Pseudomonadota > Alphaproteobacteria > Rhodobacterales > Roseobacteraceae > Roseovarius > Roseovarius sp. E0-M6. Next base: position 1,247,938 of record NZ_JBAPLA010000001.1, read on the forward strand.
CATCCTTTTTCAGGCCACGATTTATCTGGTGGCGGCAGTCATTGCCGTGCCCATCGCCTCCCGTCTCGGGCTGGGGTCCGTGCTCGGATATCTCGCCGCGGGCATCATCATCGGCCCGATCCTCGGACTGGTGGGTCACGAAACGCACGAGCTTCAGCATGTGGCCGAATTTGGCGTCGTGATGATGCTGTTCATCATCGGGCTCGAACTCGATCCCAAGGCGCTGTGGAATATGCGCCACCGGCTTCTCGGGCTTGGCGGATTGCAGATCGTCCTGACCACGCTCGCGATCATGTCATTCGCTCTCCTGCTTGGTCAGGTCTGGACCGTTTCACTGGCCATCGGCCTGATTTTCGCGCTCTCCTCGACGGCCATCGTGCTTCAGACGCTCTCCGAAAAAGGGCTGATGCGCACCGGCGGCGGGCGCTCGGCCTTTTCGGTGCTCCTCACTCAGGACATCGCGGTCATTCCGATGCTGGCGATCATGCCGCTTCTGGCACTGCCCAAGACGTCGGACATGATCCTTGGCGAAACTCTCGACAAGCTGACGGGCCGTGGTGAGGCGCCTGACGTGGCACCGGCACATGAGATGGCCGTCTCCTATTTCGAAAGCTTGCCTGCATGGGGGATGACGCTTGTGACGATCGCGGTGATCGCGGGCATCATCGTGTTCGGAGTCTATCTCACCCGGCCCATTTTCCGCTTCATCCATGCGGCCAAACTGCGCGAGATGTATACCGCGCTGGCACTGCTGATCGTGGTGGGTATCTCTTATGTCATGAGTGTCGTGGGCCTCTCGCCCGCGCTCGGCGCGTTTCTGGCCGGGGTGGTTCTCGCCAACAGCGAATTCCGCCACGAACTCGAAAGCGACATCGAGCCGTTCAAGGGCCTGCTTCTGGGCCTGTTCTTCATTACCGTCGGCGCGGGCATCAATTTCGGCATCCTGTTCACGGTGCCCGGCCTGATATTCGGACTGGCGATTTCCGTGATCCTGATCAAGGGGCTGCTGCTCTATGTGCTGGGCCGCGCTTTTGGCCTGCACCGGCGTGACCTGTGGCTTTTCACGCTGTCACTCGCACAGGCCGGGGAATTCGGCTTCGTGCTGATCTCCTTCTCGGGACAATCAAACGTGCTCCCGTCCGAGCTTTCGGAGCTGCTCCTTCTCGTGGTGACGATGACGATGCTGATCACCCCGCTGCTCTTCCTGCTCTATTCCTACATGTCACGACGGATGGTCCATCCGGGCGACACACCCGAACCCGATCATGTCGACGAAGAAGGTCAGGTGATCATCGTCGGAATCGGGCGGTTCGGCCAGATCGTCAACCGCCTTGTCCGGTCGAGCGGATTCAGCACGGTTGTGCTCGATCACAATCTTCAGGCGATTCAGCGTATGCGCCGCTTCGGGGTCAAGGGTTTCTTCGGCGATCCGACCCGGCCCGAGATGCTGAACGCCGCAGGGCTCAAGGACGCGCGCATCCTCGTGGTGGCGGTCAACGATCCCGAAGCCTCGGTCAAGCTCGTGACACATGCGCGCCGCGAACGGCCCGACCTGCACATCGTCGCGCGCGCCCACGATCGCACCCATGTGTTCCGGCTCTACCAAGCTGGCGCCAACGACATCGTCCGCGAGATGTTCGACGCCTCGTTGCGCGCCGGGCGCTACGTGCTCGAGAATATGGGCCTGTCGGAATACGAGGCCGCGACCGCCGAACGCATCTTCTATCAGCATGACCGAGATTCGGTGCGTGAACTGGCCGCGCTCTGGCGGCCCGACGTGCCAACCATCGAGAACAGCGCCTATATCGCCCGGGCAAAGGATCTCGAGAAAGAGCTTGAGACAATGCTCCTGTTACACCTCGAAGAGAATAACGACCCCAAAACCGAAAAGGGCTGATTGCCGCGCACGTCTCAGGCGCAGATTGTTCCGCCTCCGGCGGGGATATTTTCAGCAAGAAGAAAGGGCGCCGCGCCTGGTTTGCCAAGGGTAGATCCGCGCAATACGCGCGCCGCCCTGCCCCCAAATGCGCACCGACGCGATACCGACGTGAATACCGACGTTCCGTTCGGCGGCGTCATTTCCCCTTAAGCACCGATCAGCCGCCCGAGACACCGGCCTCGTCGAAGGTGGCCATGCCGTTATGACAGGCAACCGCGCCCTGCAGGATTGCGATGGCCAGAGTGGCCCCCGAAGCTTCTCCCAATCGCATACCGAGCGACAGGATCGGGGCCTTGTTCAACCGGTCGAGAAGGGCTCCATGCGCGCCCTCCGCGCTCAGATGTCCAGCCACGCAATGATCCAGCGCCCCCGGTCGTGCAACCTCAAGGCAGGCGGCAGCGGCCGTGCAGATAAACCCATCCAGAATAACGGGAATTCGCTCACTCCGGGCGCGCAAGATCGCCCCCGCCATCGCCGCGATCTCGCGCCCGCCAAGCCGCCTCAGCGCCTCGAACCCGTCAGCCGTGGCCTCGGGGTGGCGGGCGACCGCGCGGGCCACGACCTCTGCCTTGAGCGTGAGGCCGGCATCGTCAAGGCCAGTGCCGCGCCCCGTCCAATCCGCCGCATCCCCCCCGAAAAGCGCGAGCGAGATCGCTGCGGCGCTGGTGGTGTTGCCGATACCCATTTCTCCGACAACCAAAAGATCACATTCTGAATCAACAGCTTGCCAGCCGGTCCTCATGCTGATCAAAAGCTCGTCTTCGGTCATCGCCGGGGCGAGTGTTATGTCCGCAGTCGGATGATCAAGTGCCAGAGCATGCACATCCATCCGCGCGCCCACCCCCTTCGAGAGCTGATTGACCGCCGCACCCCCGGCCTTGAAATTGGCAACCATCTGGGCCGTGACATCCGGCGGGAAGGCCGAAATACCCTGCGCTGTGACACCGTGGTTTCCGGCGAAAACAATGACTTGCGGCGCGTTCAGCACAGGCCGCGCGGTGCCGCGCCAGCCGGCATACCATTGTGCCAACTCTTCAAGACGGCCAAGCGACCCTGCCGGTTTGGTCAATTGCGCATCGCGCCGGGCCGCGGCCTCGCGCGCACCGACATCCGGCCCCGGCATCGCCGCAAGGCAGGCATGAACATCCTCCATCGAACCCAGATCGTGCGGCATCACATCCCCCTGTTGCACCGGGACCTGCCCCTGTGTATCCCAATCCACAGGGCAAAGGGCAGTCTAAATCGCCCGCCGTTTCCGGGAAAACCACCATGAGTTCAAGAGCTTCCGATCTGGCCACCGCATTCAGCCTGCTCAGCCGCCTGCCGGTGCCGCGCGACTGGATCAACACCGAGCGCAACGCACAGGCGGCGTGGGCCTATCCTGTTGTCGGGCTGGCTCATGGGGTGATTGCCGCCGCCGCCATGCTGCTTGCAACGGCGCTTGGCCTGCCGTCGGCATTGGCGGTGTTGGTCGCGCTCACCGCCCTCGTGCTGCTGAGCGGTGCGATGCACGAAGACGGGCTCGCGGATCTGGCCGATGGCGTGTGGGGTGGCTGGACCCCGGAGACCCGGCTCGAAATCATGCGCGACAGCCGCATCGGCACATTTGGGGTTGTCGCACTCGCCCTGTCGCTTGCTACGCGCGCCATCGCACTTTGGATTTTAATAGATATTTCTGTGTCTTATGCCTGTGTGGTACTGATCGCCGTGGCCGCCCTGTCGCGCGCGGGGATGCCGTTTCTCATGGCTCTGCTGCCTCAGGCGCGCAAAGACGGGCTGTCACGCAGCATCGGCGAGGTGCCACTTGGCGCGGCATGGATTGGCCTTGCTCTGGCCGGTGGGCCTGCGGTGCTGCTCTTGGGTTGGAGCACCCTCGCCCTTGTTTTCTGGGGCGGCCTCGCGGCGCTTGGTGTCGGATCGCTGGCGCGTCGCAAGCTCGGAGGTCAGACAGGCGACGTGCTGGGCGGTGCGCAACAAATCACCGAAATCACCCTGCTTCTCACACTGGTCGCATAAAAAACCGCCGCTCCCGGCGGGAACGGCGGCCTAAAGCGTTTCGCCTTTAACCTGAGACATCAGCGAAAGGCGAAACGCGTGCACCGCCTGAGTGTCGCGCTGCGTTTCGCGAAAATCTGTGAGACAGGTTTTTCGCGAAACGCTTTAGGCTGCGCGGGACACGAGCACCTCGTCCACCTGTTTGGCGGCCGCAGCTTCGTCATTGCCATTCACGGCGGCAACTTCACGGGTCAGACGCTCAAGCGCCGCTTCATAAAGCTGACGTTCGGAATAGCTTTGCTCGCGCTGATCATCGGTGCGGTGCAAATCCCGCACGACCTCTGCGATCGCGATAAGATCGCCAGAGTTGATCTTCTGCTCGTATTCCTGTGCCCTGCGTGACCACATGGCGCGTTTTGCCTTGGCCTTGCCCTTGAGCGTTTTCATCGCCTGCGTGACCACATCGGGGCTCGACAGCGACCGCATGCCGATCTCGGTCGCCTTGTGCGTGGGCACCCGCAACGTCATCTTGTCCTTTTCAAAGGAGATAACGAACAGTTCCAATTCGAATCCGGCAACTTCCTGCTTTTCGATCGACACGATCTGACCGACGCCATGCGCAGGGTAGACCACGTATTCATTCGGACGAAACTCGGATTTCTTCGACTTACTCATTCAGTTTTCCTCACAACTGCCGGAAACTTCGCTGTGAATCATGCGAACATCCGATTTTCGCGAACCGGCTTTCGGATATGATTTGGCACAAAGAAGTCCACCCCCGGGCAGCGTATCGGGAAGGTGGATATCGGACATCTGGCTACATTTGTAACAACACCATAACACAAAACGGGCCTCCGCAAAAGCGCATTGCTCGGGACTTCCGGGCATTCAAATCCCGAAAAACAACTTACGCAGCGTAAATTCCCCAACAAACGGCATTTCCAGATGCCTCGCTCGAATCAGCTCGATCAGCCACCCTCACCGGGGGCTTCGGAAAAGTATTTCTCGAGTTTACCTTCTTCGCCATCACGGTCCTGAGCGTCGGGAAGCTCATCTTTCTTGGTGATGATCACGGGCCACATTTCGGAATATTTCCGATTGAACTCGACCCATTGTTCCATGTCCGGCTCTGTGTCCGGGCGGATCGCGTCCGCAGGGCATTCGGGCTCACAGACACCACAATCAATGCACTCATCCGGATGAATGACGAGCATGTTCTCGCCTTCATAGAAACAATCGACCGGACACACCTCGACGCAGTCGGTGTATTTGCAAGCGATACAATTGTCGGTGACGATATAGGTCATGTCCGCGTCCGCGAAAAATGGGTTCGGACGCTACCTAATCCACAGGACCGGATCATTCAAGCGCCCTTGCCGCGATCAAATGCCCTGTTAGCGCGCCGGTCTCTGGTGTGGAATGGTTTACCCCCAAATTCAAACGTCAAGGAACGTCGGCGTCAGGGCACTTCTTCGTAAAGCGACTGGGCCTCGCTGGCCGGGCCCCGGCGGACGCCCATTTCCAACACACGGACAACTCGTACCCCGCCCGGCAGCGTGATCGTGAGGACATCACCAATGCGAATCGCGCGGCCCGGCTTGGACACGCGCCGTCCGTTCACTCTGAGCTTGCCGCCGCCGACCATCTGAGCGGCGAGCCCGCGCGTCTTGAAGAAGCGCGCGTGCCAAAGCCACTTGTCGAGGCGCAGAGAGGCGGTCGGCTCAGTCAGCATCGCGGCCAAGACGACGCATCTGGGTCAGCCAATCCGCACGCTGGTCAGCGCGGCTTTCGCCCTCGACCTGCCCCATCAAGGTGGTGCTGACCGGCTTCACGCCCGCGAATTTCAGGATGTTGCGCTCAAGGCTCTTGAGCGAATGCGACAGAAAGAAAAGCCGATAGACCAGCGCCGGCATCCCCATTGTCACCACCACGCGCGCCGATTTGCCCTTAAGTTTGGCCTGCCAATGACCGCTGTCGTCCACCGCCATGACAAAGCCGCCGCAGGAAAGATGTTCAAGCGCCGATTTCAGGACCGCCGGCATATCGCCAAGCCAGAGCGGATAGATGATCACAAGATGATCCGCAGCGCCAACGATGCTCTGCATATGCAAAACACCGTCATCCGTGGGCGCGGCCTCCCATTCGGCCTTGTTGCGGATATAAGGCAGATTCAGACGGCTTGTCTCGATCAGGTCAACGGTGTGACCTGCGGCTTCCGCCCCATCCCGGTAGGCACTGGCCAGAGCATGACAGAAATGCTCTCCTTCTGGATCGGGATGACCCTGAATGATGGCAATGCGCCGTGCCATGCTTTCTCCTGCCATGCCGGGTCAATCCCCTGTGCCACAAGGGATGGCGGCCCCCGATCACTCCTTGGTCTTGAGCCCCATCAGCGCCGCAGCAAACGGGTTGTCGGGATCTATCTTGTCGGATTTTGATGGTTTGGACGAAAAGGTCTTGGCGTCCTTGGCCGGAGGCTTGCCACCTTTTTTCGGGCGTCCCTTGCCCTTGGGCTTGCCCGCCGGTTTCGCGCCCCTTGGCGCATCACCGCGTGACTGGCGGTTGCCGCGACCGGCCCATGTGAACGTGTAAAAGACTTCGATCTCGGGGGTCTGGTCGTCGGGTGTTTCGCCCGGGGGGACTTCGGTTTCGCTCATTGCGGGAATGTCGGGTTCAACCTCGCCTTCGGGGGCGGGATCGGATGCCACCGGCGCCTCGCCTGCGTCCGCGATCTGCTCAACCTCGTCCTGCGCCGTGGTCACGCCGTCAGGCGCGTCGGCTGCGGGTGCGGGGGCATCTTCCATCACCTGATCCACCGGCTTGACCTTTTCGCGCTCACCGCGTTCGGCCTTATAGCCCAAGCCCTGCATCAGGTCGGCGAATTGCTCAAGCGTCATCCCGGTGATCGAGAGCATGTCGGCGCTCGCCTCAAAGCCGCTCCGGCTGTCTGCTGCGCGCAGCATGTCCGCCAACCGCTCAAGCATGTCGATACGGATCGCCCGCTCGCCCGCGGCGCGGTATCCGGCCATGGCAAAGTAGCCCGGAGGCGTCGAAGCCGTGGTTGCCGGAACGGTGACAAGGCCCGGCGGTGGTGCCTCTGGAAACTCGTCAAGTCCTTGGCTCAGCGACCACAAAACAAGGCGCAGCCGCGTTGGTGCCGGTTTGAGAAGGGCCGGCATGAAAACCGTGAATTGACCGAACCGCACGCCATGCTTGCGCAGCGCGCCGCGCGCGTCCTGATCCAGCGCCTTGACCTCCTCGGCGATGTCGCCGCGTGGCAGCACTCCCATAGCCTCGACCATGCGATAGCCAAAGCCGCGGGCCAGCCCTGTCAGCGCCTCGTCCTTTTGAATCGCCATAAGCGGCTCGAACAATGCCGCGATCTTGCGGTCGATAAAGTGCTGAAGCCGGCGCTCGACCTTCTGGCGCACATCCTCCGACGCCTCGTCATCGACAAATACCTTGACCGAAGGCTTGAGCGTGTCAGACCCTTTGACAAGCTTGCCCACGGCCTCTTCGCCCCACATCAGGCCACCTTGCTCGGTAAAGTCGATCTCGGTGTCGGGCGCATTGTAAAAGCGATCCGCGCGCAGGTGGAAATGGGGCGCAAGCGCCTGAAGGCTGGCTTGATCAAGCGCCTTCGCTTCGGGCCCGCTTGCCGCCTTGTCGCGGATGAACCTGAATCCTGCCAAACGGCCGGCATATTCGCCTTCGACCGTCACATCACCGTTTTCGCTAACTTCGGCCACCACGGCCTCCTTCTGTTTCAACCGGCGCAAAAGCACGCTCGTGCGCCGGTCCACAAATCTTTGCGTCAGCGCCCCGTGCAGGGCGTCTGACAGGCGGTCTTCTACTACACGGGTGACACCACGCCAATGCGTTTCGTCATCCACCCAGCCCTTTCGCTGCGCAACATAGGTCCACGTCCGAATAAAGGCGAGCCGTTTTGATAATGTGTCAATGTCCCCATCCGTCCGGTCCAGTCGCTTGATCTGCCGCGCGAGCCAGTCATCGGGGATACGGCCCAACGCGGTCATGTCAGTATAAATACGCTCGAGAAGGGCCGCATGTTCCGAAGAACTTATTCCGCGGAAGTCGGGAATCCGGCACACATCCCACAAAAGCTTGACCCGCGTCGCATCCCCGAGGCGATCCCGGATGTCGGGCATCTGGGCCAAAGTCCGAAGCGCGACCACATCGTCGGCCTCCCGGCTGCGGCCAAGCATGGGCAGTTCGGGCTTTGCATCCAGCGAGGCGAGCAACGCCTCGACCGTTCCGAACCTCAACTCGGGGTTTCGCCATTCCAGTCGCGTGATCGGCGCGAAGCGATGCTCTGTAATGGCCGTGACCACCTCTTCTTGCAGGTCCGGGGCCTCTCCGGTCACACCGAAGGTGCCATGACGCATGCCGCGCCCCGCCCGTCCGGCGATCTGAGCCAGTTCGTTTGGATGCAGCGGGCGCATCCGTCGGCCATCAAACTTCGAGAGCGCCGAAAACGCGACATGGTCGACATCAAGATTGAGGCCCATGCCGATCGCATCCGTGGCGACGAGATAATCCACATCGCCATTCTGATAAAGCTCGACCTGCGCGTTTCGGGTCCGGGGGCTGAGCGCCCCCATCACCACCGCCGCGCCGCCCTTCTGCCGGCGAAGAAGCTCGGCCATGGCATAGACATTATCAAGAGAGAAGCCGACGATGGCGCTGCGACCGGGCATTTTCGAAAGCTTCTTGGGCCCGGTATAGCTAAGCTGGGACATCCGCTCACGGCTTTGGAACTGCACCCCCGGCACCAGTGAGGCAATGGCCGACCGCATTGTCGCGGCCCCCAGAAACTGCGTCTCCTTGAGGCCGCGCATCCGCAACAGACGGTCGGTAAAGACATGGCCCCGCTCGGGATCGGCGCATAGCTGTATCTCGTCCACGGCCACGAAATCGGCACCGATGCCCTCGGGCATCGCCTCGACCGTGGCGACCCAGTATTTCGTGCGCGGCGGCACGATCCGCTCTTCGCCTGTGACAAGGGCCACAACCGACGGCCCGCGCAGCGCGACGATCTTGTCATAGACCTCGCGCGCCAAAAGACGCAGCGGGAGGCCGATAACACCGGTGCGATAGCCCAGCATCCGCTCAATGGCGTAATGCGTCTTGCCGGTGTTGGTCGGCCCAAGAACCGCATAAATGCGGGGCGGTTCGGCCATGAGTGCCTCCTGCGGCTTTGTAGGTGGGATCAGAGTTGCGTGCCCTGCGTGACATGGCTCAGACGCTCGAGCGCGGCAAGGGTATCTGGATCATGAGGATGGATGTCGCGGGCGGCCTCATACGCCCTGACGGCCAGTTCCTCCTGCCCCGTCTCTTCCAGAAGCGAGCCCAGACTATAGAGCGCGGTGTAATGGCGCGGCTCAAGCGCCAGAGCATGCTCCAGATCCGCAAGCGCCGGACCCAGCAGGCCCGCGCGGGCGCGCGCGATCGCGCGCACATGCCAGGCTTCGGCAAATTTCGGCGCATGATCGACCAGTGCGCCAAGATGATCCCGTGCCGCGGCAAGGTCTCCGGCCTCAAGCGCGTTCTTTCCGCGTCTGAGCAGAAAATCCATTGCGGGCGATCCCGATTTCGACAGTTCAAGCGCGATATCCTTGGCAATCGCGGGCGCCGCGGCCTCATCGGCCTTTTGCAATTGCGCAAACAGACGATCCAGCCGTGTCGCCTCACCCGACCAAGCGGGTAGGGAAAACATGACTGTCGCGAAAACTGCCGCGACGATATTCTTGAGATTATATCTGTGAACGCTCATAACCCGGAAGAGTTTAACGCATACGTCCGGAATGCAAACCCCCGGCCGATCAATTCCGAAGGAGAACCCCATGAGCGAAACGATCGACGCAGCCGTCAAGAGCCTCAATGAAAAGCTCGAAGGCAATGAATTCAACGGAACCGCCAAATTCGTTATCGAAGGCGAAGGCGCGGTAATGGTTGACAATGCGGGTGCGCGCGCGGGCGATGACGAGGCCGACGTGACCCTGACCGCCGATGCCGAAACCTTTCACGCGATCATGACGAACGACCTTGACCCAACCGCCGCCTTCATGACCGGAAAGCTGTCGGTCGACGGTGATATGGGCATGGCGATGCAACTGGGCAGCGCCCTCTCCTGAACGATGCAGACTGCGCCATTCCATCACGAAATCACCGATGGCCCTGAAGATGCAGAGGCCTGGTGGCTGCACACCGATGACGGGGTGCGCATCCGGATTGGCCTGTGGCGCCACGAAGGGGCGCGCGGGACGGTCCTCCTGTTTCCGGGACGCACAGAGTATGTCGAGAAATACGGCCGTGCGGCGCATGATTTCGCGGCGCGCGGCTATGATCTGCTCGCCGTGGACTGGCGGGGCCAGGGCCTTGCTGATCGGCTAATCGCTGATGAACTTTCGGGGCATGTGCATTTCTTTGACGATTATCAACATGATGTGCGTGCCGTTCTAGACGCGGCGCAGAAGCTTGAGCTGCCGAAGCCCTGGTATCTTCTCGGGCATTCCATGGGGGGATGCATCGGGCTACGCGCCCTGCACAATAATGCCCCGGTCGCCGGCGCGATCTTTTCGGCGCCGATGTGGGGCATTCGACTGGCTGACGTCGTGCGGCCGCTTGCCTGGTCTCTTGGCTGGGGAAGCCGCCGGCTTGGCATGGACCATTTCTATGCCCCCGGCACCCAGTCGAACCCCTATGTCCTGAGCGAGCCGTTCACAGCGAACAAGCTCACCTGCGACGAGGACATGTATCAATACATGATCGACCAGACCCGCGCCCGCCCCGCGCTTGGACTTGGTGGTCCGAGCTTGCGCTGGCTCTATGAGGCGCTGAGCGAATGCCGCAAGCTTGGCCGCATGCCCTCTCCTGAATTGCCGTGTATCACCTTTCTTGGCTCCGACGAGGAAATCGTCGATCCGGTCAGCGTCCATGACCGGATGAAGCGGTGGCCTGATGGCACGCTCAAGCTGCTTGAGGGTGCGCGCCACGAGGTCATGATGGAAAGCCCGACCACACGGACTTGCGTTTTTGACCGGATGGCTGATTTCATGGATGGCGTGCGAAACAAAAGCGCTGCGCGTCAGCCATCCATCGCCACCTCCTGACGCTGCCGCCCAAGACCTTCGATCTCAAGCTCCATAACATCCCCGGGGGTCAGAAAGCGCGGCGGCGTCATACCCATTCCGACGCCGGGCGGCGTGCCCGTCGCAATGACATCACCGGGGTGCAGGCTCATCATCTGGCTGAGATAGGACACCACATGCGCTACGCCGAAGATCATGGCGCTCGTGCTTCCCGTCTGCATCCGCTCTCCGTTCACATCAAGCGACATGCCAAGGGCCTGCGGGTCTCCCGCTTCGTCCGGGGTCACCAGCCACGGGCCGATGGGGCCGAACGTGTCGCAACTCTTGCCCTTGGTCCATTGGCCCTTGCGCTCGGTCTGAAAATGCCGCTCCGATATGTCATTGACGATGGTGAACCCCGCCACATGCGACAGCGCGTCGGCCTCGGACACGTATTTCGCGTGTCGACCGATCACCACACCAAGCTCGACCTCCCAATCTGACTTCTCGGACCCGCGCGGCAACATCACGGTGTCGTTCGGACCACAGATCGACGATGTGGCCTTCATGAACACGATAGGCTCGGGCGGCGGCGTCAAACCCGCCTCGGCCGCATGATCCGAAAAATTGAGACCGATCCCGATGAACTTGCCCGTCCCGGCAATCGGCGGCCCAAGGCGCGGCGTGCCCTCCACCAGAGGAAGCGCTTCGGGATTGACCTTAGGCAACCGGCCCAGAAGATCTCCGGCCAAGTCGGGCACAACACCCGACAAATCCCTCAAACGCCCCTCGGAATCAAGCATGGCCGGGCGCTCGGCCCCCGGCGCCCCATATCTGGCAAATCGCATCGTGTCCCCCATTCGATGTGTCGCGCTCACCCTATCGCAGGACCCGCGAATGACAAGCGGCCACGACTGGCATTTTACCCCCATGAGACTACTCTTCAAACATGGTTCTGAGATTCACACCTTCTGGCATCTACTGCCCCGCCGGGGATTTCCACATCGACCCTTGGCGCCCGGTGAATCGGGCTTTGATCACCCATGGCCATGCCGATCACGCGCGCCATGGTCATGCGCGCTATCTGGCCACCGACATCGCGGCACCGGTCATGCGGCATCGTTTGGGCGCCATCAAGCTCGACACCCTATGCTATGGCGAGGAACGCCGTATCGGCGGGGCCACCGTGTCTTTTCACCCGGCAGGGCATATCCCGGGCTCGGCCCAGATACGGGTCGAGGTGAAGGGCGAGGTCTGGGTTGTATCCGGCGACTACAAGACCGCACCTGACCGCCTGTCCACCCCGTTCGAGCCGGTGCGCTGTCACAGCTTCATCACCGAATGCACCTTTGGCCTGCCGGTCTTTACCTGGCCCACCGAAACCCAAGCCGCGCAAGAGATCAACGACTGGTGGGCGGCCAACGCCTCGGCGGGGCGGTTCTCGCGTCTGGGGGCCTATTCCTTGGGTAAGGCACAGCGCTTCCTGTCGCTGCTTGATCCATCTATCGCGCCGATCCTGACCCATGGAGCGGTGGAACAGACCAATGACGTATTGCGGGCGCAAGGTTATGACATGCCCCCGACCCTCCATGTGACGCCCGATCTCAAACCCGCCGATCATCCCGGTGCGCTCGTCCTCGCGCCACCCGCAGCCTTTGGAAGCACTTGGGCACGCCGCTTTCGCCCGGCCTCGACCGGGTTTGCAAGCGGCTGGATGCGCCTGCGCGGCGTGCGCCGGCGGCGCAGCGTCGATCGCGGATTCGTCATGTCCGATCATGCTGACTGGGACGGGCTGAATGCGGCAATCTCTGATACTGGCGCGGAAAACGTCTACACAACGCATGGTTACACCGATATCTTCGCATCCTGGCTCAAGGATCAGGGCTATAACGCCCGCGCGGTCCCGACCGAGTTCACCGGCGAAAGCGAAGAGGGCAGCATCCTTTGAAACGCTTCACCGATCTCTATACGACCATCGATCAGACAACCAAGACCACCGTCAAGGTGGACGCGCTGACCGAGTATTTCCGCGCCGCACCCGAGGCCGACAGGCTCTGGACCATCGCACTTTTCTCGGGGCGGCGCCCGCGCCGGGCGATCACCACCACGAAACTACGGGAATGGGCCGCAGAGCAGGCCGGGATTCCGCTATGGCTGTTCGAGGAGAGCTACGGCATCGTCGGCGATCTGGCCGAGACCATCGCATTGGTGCTGCCACCGGCAACGCAAGATCACGATGCCCCCCTGACCGACTGGATCGAGCAGATGCGCGCGCTTGACGACGCCGATGACGAGACGCGCAAGTCGGCCATCCTCGGCGCATGGGACCAGATGACCCCGCGCGAGCGCTTTGTCTTCAACAAGCTGCTGACCGGCGGTTTTCGCGTCGGCGTCTCGCGCAAGCTCATGACGCGCGCGCTGGCTCGGGCCACCCACCGAGACGAGGCCGAACTTGCCCACCGGCTCATGGGCGACTGGACGCCGGACACCACCACCTTCGCCGATCTGATCGAAGCGCCAGACGATGCCGCCGCCCTCTCGCGGCCTTACCCCTTCTGCCTCGCCTACGGGCTTGACGAAACACCCCCAGAAGAGCTTGGCCACCCCGGCGACTGGTGCGCCGAATGGAAATGGGACGGCATCCGCGGCCAACTCATCACGCGCGGCGGGGCGCATTTCGTCTGGTCGCGCGGTGAGGAGCTTATGACCGACCGCTTTCCCGAACTTGCCGTTGCGCGCGATCTTCTGCCGCCCGGAACCGTGATCGACGGGGAAATCGTGGCATGGACCGGCACGGCCCCCCTTCCCTTCAACGACCTGCAAAAACGGATCGGCCGCAAAACGGTGCCCAAAACGCTTCTGAAACGTGCTCCGGTCATCGTTCTGGCCTATGATCTGGTGGAAGACGACGGTGAGGATATCCGGGCACGGCCCTTTGCCGAACGGCGCGCACGCCTTGACGCGCTGATGCAAGGCCTGCCCGAGAACGCGCCGCTGCGCCTCTCGCGTCTCATTGCGTTCAAGACATGGGACGACCTGCGCCAACACCGCGCCACGGCCCGCGACCAACGCGCAGAAGGGCTGATGCTCAAGCGCGCGGACAGCCCTTATCATGCGGGGCGCAAAAAGGGGGACTGGTGGAAATGGAAGCTCGATCCGCTGACCATTGATGCGGTGATGATCTATGCACAGCAGGGCCATGGCCGCCGCGCCAACCTGTTTACCGACTTCACATTCGCGGTCTGGTCCGGCAACGATCTGGTTCCCTTCACCAAGGCTTACTCCGGCCTGACCGATGCCGAATTCCGCCAGATCACGGCGTGGGTGCGCAAGAATACACAGCAACGCTTTGGTCCGGTGCGACAGGTGACACCCGAACACGTGTTTGAAATCGCGTTCGAGGGCATCCACGAAAGCCCGCGCCACAAATCCGGTGTCGCGCTGCGCTTTCCGCGGATGAAGCGTTGGCGTCATGACAAACCAGTGCAAGAAGCGAACACACTTGATGATTTGCGCGCTATTCTCGCCCAATACGGCTGATACGGTTGAGCCCGCGCGCCCCGCCCACTATGTCAGACGCAAATCACAAGGAGAGCCCGCATGATCCACCTGCCACAGCCTGCCCGCGACGCCGAAACCGATCACGGAAGCCGCGATCTGGGGGACCTGCCGGAATGGGATCTCAGCGATCTCTACCCAGGTGCCGACGCGCCTGAGCTCAAACGCGATCTTGATTGGCTCAACAACGCCTGTGCCGAATTCGCAAAGGATTACGAGGGCAAACTCGACACGCTCGACGCGGGTGGCCTTTTGAAATGCATCCGCCGTGACGAGGAGATTACAAGTGTGGCGGGACGCATCATGTCTTTTGCGGGCCTGCGCTATCATCAGCAGACAACCGACCCCGAGCGCACCAAGTTCCTTTCGGACTGTCAGGAAAAGATCACGGCCTATACCACGCCGCTGGTCTTTTTCTCGCTCGAACTGAACCGCCTTGAGGATGATCACCTCGCCGCGCTCTATGACCAAAGCGCCGGGCTCAAGCGATACAAGCCAGTGCTCGACCGTATTCGCGCGATGAAGGATCATCAACTTTCGGACGAGCTTGAGAAATTCTTGCATGATCTGGGCGTAATGGGCGACGCATGGGAGCGGCTCTTTGACGAAACCATCGCGGGCCTGTCGTTCGAAGTGGATGGCGAAACCCTTGGGATCGAGGCGACGCTCAACCAACTCACCGAACAGGACCGTGACAAGCGCGCGGCAGCGGCGGAAGAACTCGCAAGGGTTTTCGGCGCGAACATCCGCACCTTCGCCCGTGTCCACAACACATTGACCAAGGAAAAAGAGGTCATCGACCGCTGGCGCAAGATGCCCACGCCCCAAAGCGCGCGGCACCTTGCCAACGATGTCGAGCCCGAGGTGGTCGAGGCCCTGCGCGACGCGGTGGTCGCGGCTTACCCCAAGCTCAGCCATCGGTATTACGAACTCAAGCGCAAGTGGCTCGGCCTTGACCGTATGCAAGTCTGGGATCGCAATGCCCCCTTGCCCATCGAAGAGACGAAGATCGTCGATTGGCCCACCGCACGCGGCATGGTGATGGACGCCTACACCGCCTTTGACCCCCGGATGGGCGATCTGGCGACGCCGTTCTTTGAAAAGGGCTGGATTGACGCCGGCGTAAAGCCCGGTAAGGCACCGGGCGCCTTCGCGCATCCCACGGTGACCGCCGTCCACCCTTACGTGATGCTCAATTATCTGGGCAAGCCGCGCGATGTCATGACACTTGCGCATGAACTTGGTCACGGCGTGCATCAGGTTCTGGCGGCGGATCAGGGCGAACTTCTCAGCTCGACCCCGCTCACCCTCGCCGAAACGGCTTCGGTGTTCGGCGAAATGCTCACCTTCCGCAAGATGCTCGACGCCGCGGACACCAAGCAGGAGCGCAAGGTGCTCCTTGCCGGCAAGGTCGAGGACATGATCAACACGGTCGTGCGTCAGATTGCGTTTTACGATTTCGAATGCAAGCTCCACGCCGCCCGGCGCGAGGGCGAACTGACCCCCGAAGATATCGGCGCCCTCTGGATGTCGGTACAGGGCGAATCACTCGGCCCCGCCTTCGACTTCATGGACGGGTATGAGCATTTCTGGGCATATATCCCGCATTTCGTTCATTCGGCCTTCTATGTCTACGCCTATGCCTTTGGCGACGGTCTCGTGAATGCGCTTTATGCCGTTTACGAAGAAAACCCCGAAGGCTTTCAGGACAAGTATTTCGAGATGCTTCGCGCCGGCGGCTCCAAACATCACAAAGAACTTCTGGAGCCCTTCGGCCTCGACGCCACGGATCCGAAATTCTGGGACAAGGGCCTGTCGATGATCTCGGACATGATAGACGAGCTCGAGGCGATGGAAGATCAGTGAAACAATCGGTCAAACCGCGCGTTGGTTAAGCGTTTCGCCTTTTATCTGAGACTCCAGCGAAAGGCGAAACACGTGCAACAGTCGGAAGGTGCCCTGCAAATCGCAAAAACATGTGATCACGTTTCTTGCGACACATTTTGGATGAACGGTCATCAAGAACGAAAATGAACAAGGAACGCACACCCTACCGCCGAACATGGCGCTTCAAACTGCGACGGTTTCAGGCCTGGACGCGCGCCCGCGTGCCGTTTGGCCTGCGCGCGGTCATCGGTCTATTGCTGATCATCGGCGGCATCTTCGGCTTCCTGCCAATCCTCGGCCTCTGGATGCTGCCACTTGGCATCGCCGTGGCGGCCTTGGACGTCAGGCCAATCATGCGGCGCCTGCGCCGCAACCGGAGCAGCGGCTCCCGCTGATCACTTCAACTGGCTGTCTTTGGAGCCACGCCGGTTAATACCACCGCGCGAATTGGCGCGGCCATCGCGCTCGGACGCACAATCAAAGCATAGCTTTACACCCGGAATCGCCTCTCTCCGCGGTTCGGGGATCGGCTCCTCGCATTCCGCGCAATGGGTGCGGCTTTCGCCCTCTGGCGCCGGTCGCGACTTGAGTCGCGCCAATTCATCGGCAATCGACGCTTCGATCTGTTCGCTCACCGCGCCATCACGGGCCCATCCACCGGCCATATCCTGTCCTCCTATGGTTGCGCCGACAACACCATGTAGCGCTCAAAAGCGGTTGCACCGCTCCACGCCTGTTCGATCATGCCGCGCAAGACACCCACTGCCGCCGGCGATGTCGCGGGCACCGAGTGGTTCAGTCCCTCGCCACTGCTTAGCGCTGTGAAATCAATCACCGAAACATCGAGACCGGCCACTTGATCGGGCCCTTGAATCCCGCCGAGGCGCGGCTTGCTGCCCGTGATCAGGCTGGCAAGATCAAGCGCACGGTCCTGCTGTGAGATGAAAATGAAAAATGGCTGTGGCAGTTGGCCGATTGCCTCCGCCTGTTTGTGAAAGAGGTCGGGGTCGATATCAGGCGACATCAGCGCCACGCTGCTGATGCGGGACAAAAGCCGCCTGTCGCCCTTCAGTGCAATTTGCCGCAACGTCTCCATCGCAAGATGTGCGCCCATTGAGTGCGCCACGATCGCGACCTTTTGACCGTCATCCGTCAGGGTGCGCAACGTCTTTTCAAGATCGTCTCGCGCGAAAAGAACGCTGTCACGGTCATAGGCATATCCGCTCGGAACCCCGGCGGACGCCCAGGAAAACATCGTGGCGGGGCCGTTGATGCCGAAATCGGCTTTCATCTGCGCAAAGCGGTAAAGCGCCTGCGACATCGTATTGTTGTAGCCATGAATGAACAAAAGTGTCTCGCCGCCCCCGCCTCGTGCGCGCAGATCGCGGCGCATTGCGACACCGCTGGCAAATCGCTGTGACTCGGTGACGACGAAATCGGTCGCCGCGTTGGGCGTTTCGTCGGGCCATTCGATCCGTCCGATCACATGGGTGGGCGGCACGCTGACCGTGATCCGCGCATGGCTCAGCTCCTTGGGACGCTCACGTCCGAAGGACGGGCCCGGATTGTCGAAATCCCGCTGCGCCGCGACGTATATCACCTGAGACGAGGCACCTTGAACAGGAGGCGCGACCCGTGCGACCGGCTGAGCCCCACAGGAGGCGAGCAGTATCAAACAGACAGCAAACCTGACATATCGTATCACAACAAACACCCCGCCCTTAACCGAGAAAACCCCGGCCCTTGTGGCCGAGGCTATCGTCTATGCCGACTCGCTCCAAGCTCTTAGGCGGGTGCCATTATGCCTTTTTCTTGCGCCAGCGTCCGCATACGCTTTTGCAACTTTTCGAAGGCACGCACCTCGATCTGACGGATACGTTCGCGGCTGACGTCATACTGCCCGCTCAATTCCTCAAGCGTGACACTCTCCTCATTAAGCCGACGCTGGGTCAGTATGTCTTTTTCGCGGTCGTTGAGCACATCCATCGCCTCGGTCAGCAGTCCGAGTCGCGACTCGAGCTCGTCGCGCTTTTCATAATCGCCGGCCTGATCGGCATCCTCATCCTCGAGCCAATCCTGCCATTGCATGGTGCCTTCGCCCTCTTGGCCAACGGTGGCATTGAGCGAAGCATCGCCGCCGGACATGCGGCGGTTCATGCTGATAACTTCGGTCTCGGTCACACCAAGATCATGCGCGATCCGTGCAACATTTTCGGGCCTCATGTCACCTTCCTCCAGCGCGCCGATGCGTGCCTTGGCCTTGCGAAGGTTGAAGAAAAGCTTTTTCTGCGCGCTCGTCGTGCCCAGCTTCACCATGGACCAGCTGCGCAGGATATATTCCTGAATACTGGCGCGAATCCACCACATCGCATAGGTGGCAAGGCGGAAGCCCTTTTCAGGGTCGAACCGTTTCACCGCCTGCATCAAGCCAACATTCGCCTCGGAAATCACCTCGGCCTGCGGCAAACCATAGCCGCGATAGCCCATGGCGATCTTGGCCGCAAGCCGCAGGTGCGATGTCACCATCCTGTGCGCGGCCTCGGTGTCTTGTTCCTCGACCCAACGCTTGGCCAGCATGTATTCTTCTTCCGGTTCCAGAAGCGGAAACTTCCGGATTTCCTGCATGTAGCGGTTCAGACCGCCTTCCGGGGTCGGTGCCGGCAGATTTGCATAGTTGCTCATGGTTCATTCCCTCGCTCAGCCCTATGTTAACGGGCGTAACATGGATTTGGGACCGGTCGGTCTGTTTTTCAAGACGCCTAGCGCCGAATTCCTAAGACATTATGAACGATATTATCCGCATTGCGAGGGTCTGTGTCACGCGCTCACGCAGTCGTGCGAAAGCGTTTACCCTCTCAAAGCGGACAAAAGCGCCTGCATGTCATCAGGTAAACGCGCCTCGAACGACATCTGTTCCCCGGTTGCGGGATGCTCAAAACCCAGTTCAGCGGCGTGTAGCGCCTGTCTCGGAAACGCCTCCGCCGCGGCAAGTGCCGCCGCCGTGAACCCGCGTTTGGACAGGCTTCGCCGCCCACCATAAACCGGATCACCGACAAGGCCGTGCCCGACATATCCCATATGAACACGGATCTGATGCGTCCGCCCTGTTTCAAGCCGGCATTCGATCAACGCGGCCCCGGCCGGGCGGCCCAGCGGCTCGATCACGCGCGCACGGGTCACGGCGTGCCGTCCGGCCTCGAACAGCACTGCCTGCCGCTGACGGTCGGTGCGGTGACGGGCAAGGTTCGTGGCGATGCGCAGAACGCCTCCCGGCTCGAAGGACACTCCGCGCAGCCCGCGCAGGCGCGGGTCGGCGGCCTCGGGCACCCCATGGGTGATCGCGAGGTAACTACGGGTCACGCTGTGCGCCGCGAACTGCTCGCTCAGGCCGTGATGCGCCCGGTCGCTCTTGGCGACCACGAGAAGCCCACTGGTATCCTTGTCGATACGGTGCACGATTCCCGGTCTGCGCACGCCGCCCACACCAGACAATTCGTTGCCGCAATGATGCAAAAGCGCGTTGACCAGCGTGCCACGGGGACTTCCGGGGGCCGGATGAACCACAAGACCCGCAGGCTTGTACACCACGAGCAGGTCTGCGTCTTCGTGAACGATATCGAGCGTGATGGCCTCGGGGCTTATTTCGCTCTCCTC
Organism: Roseovarius sp. E0-M6; assembly: GCF_037083845.1. Taxonomy (NCBI): domain Bacteria; kingdom Pseudomonadati; phylum Pseudomonadota; class Alphaproteobacteria; order Rhodobacterales; family Roseobacteraceae; genus Roseovarius; species Roseovarius sp. E0-M6. The sequence goes on from NZ_JBAPLA010000001.1 coordinate 1,268,062, forward strand.
GGCCTCGGGAAGCATGATGGTCACTTCGTCGCCTTCGGCCACCCGCGCCTTGGCCTCGGTGGTGATCGCACCGTTCACCGTGACCGACCCGTCACTCAGAAGCCGCGTCAGCCGCGTCCGCGAAAGATGTGCCGCCTCTGGCACATCACGCGAAAGCGCCTTATCAAGGCGCGGCGGCGGATCGGCCGCGATGAAAAACGTGATACGCGTGGGCCCCATGGACGACACTCCCAAGCCGGTAGACCCGGCCATGCTGACCTATCTGCGGCGTCTGGTGACGGTGCTGACAGTAACGATGATTGCCGGCCTTCTAGTGATCATTGCGCTCTTTGTCATCCGCTTCTCGTCGATGGGCACGGCCCCGGCGCCGTTGCCGGAGCGGATCACCCTTCCCGAGGGCGCACGCGCCAGCGCGTTTACTCAAGGGCCGGATTTTCTTGCTGTTGTGACGGAAGATGGACGTATTCTGATCTATGATCCTACAGGCGGCACACCCCGGCAGGAAATCATTGTCGACCAGTAAGGTGATGGTACCGCCTCCCCGGCTCGAACGGGGGACCTCTAGATCCACAATCTAGCGCTCTAACCTACTGAGCTAAGGCGGCACTGACGCGCGATTTATCCGCCCCGCCACACGATTGCAAGGGGGTTTCAGCGCCACATTGTGCCGGATTTCCCCTCTTTGATCCCCCGCCGTGGTTCGCGCTCATGCAAGGACAGACGCGCCGGAGAGACCCCTGCCGCGGCCTTGCACCCTACGGTCACCGCCATCGGGCTTGCCATCCCCCGCCCGAATGGATAGGCCACGGTCGCGCGCATATCCGGAGGGCGACATGGGCATCAACACCGAACGCGACATTGAAGCCAATCTTCAAATCGGGCCGACGGACACCGGCATGGTGCGTCTTTTCATCGACGCGGGAGAACTGGAAATCCCGATGGATTTTTCCCCCGAGGAAGCGGAAGAAATCGCCTCCGAGATCATGGCCGCAGCCCGCGCCGCCGCAGCCAGCCGGGGCTGAGGCCCTCCCTCTCCCCTGTCATGCGTGCGGGTCGCGCACCGTCTGAAGCCGTAGCGCGGCATGGCGTGCGATCTTCCGCGTGAGAACACCGCGTCTTGCACCCGGAAGCTTGTCCAGCGGCCCCATGCGGAGCATTTCGGCCTGATACGCGTCCGCGATGATAAGCCCCGTGCCACCCGGTAGAAGATCGGTGGGAAATGTCTCATCCACCGCCCAAAAGAACCGGTCACACCACTCAAGATAGCCGTGCCATTTCGCATCGGCCTGAAAATCGGCGCGCGACGATTTGCATTCTATGACCCATATTTCGCCCTTGGGACCAAGCGCCATGACATCAACCCGTTTGCCGCGCTCTGGCGTGAACTCCTCGACCGAGACAAAATCCAGTTCACGCAGATAGCGCGCCACACCCCGCGCCAGAAGCTGACCGGGCATGAGCACATGCTGCGGTGTAAGACCACTTTCCATGGCGCGACACTACGAACAAAGTGTGAACCTTGGCAAGGTCCCGCCACTTTGACTCGGCGTGTTTCGGCCTTATGTTGAACGCCGACGGGTGATCGCGCACGCTCGGCCGTCAGTCGCGCGCCCTGCGCCCCGCCAAAGGACAAACCATGACAGACCGCCCCGCCGCCGCCACTCAGCGCGAATCGTCTCGCGCCCGCGACATCCGCTATGCAAACGAGCTTGAGGGCCATGTCACATGGCTCGGCACGTTTTCCGGCACGGCACTGGGCGTTCTGGCCGTGGCCTCGGGGATTTACACCTATCTCGGCGTCTCGTCGCTTCTGGATGACACCGGGGTAATGTCGACCTTCGCCGCCATTGCGTATTCGGTGGCGGTTTCGGTCGGTATATTCGTCTTCTGGTCCTACCTTCTGCGGCTTTTTCCCGCGATGCGCACGGCACAGTCACGAGTGGCGCTTTTGGGCGCGATGGGCTTGGGATCGGTGGCCATTGTCGCGATGTCGAGCTGGCTCAACGCCGCGGCTTTGGCCGGATCGGCCGCGGTGGAACAGCATCTTGCCAAAACCGTGCAGGATTATCAGGCCAGCCTGGAACGAGCGCACGAGATCGCCCTGACGGGTCAGGCGCTCGAACGCGATGTGGCCCGCGTGCGGCAGTCCTTCGAAGACCTGAGCGAACAGGAGGCCACCGGCAATCTTTCGGGCCTTGCCGGGCGCGGTGCGGTCTTTCGGGTGCTGCGTCAGAAATCCGCCGAGCTTGCCGCGCTGGAGGCTCAGATCGCCACGCAAACCCCGCTCGTCAACGAGGCCTTCGCAGAAGGGAACGCGATCCTGTCGCGCATGCGGGCGCTCACCGTCGAACAGGGCCCGGTCGAGGCGCGCTCGGTCGAATTTTCCGAGGCGGCTGTGCGCCTTCAAGGGCTGATCACGCAGATGCGGCAACTGACAGTGGCGCCCCTCGTAGAACGCGCGGCACAGGATCTTGCCGCCTCAGTGGTGTTGCCCGAACTCGACAGCAGCACGGCCGCGGGACGCAGCGATCAGCAGGCGACGATCACCTCGGTTCTTGAGGTTCTGGGACAGCGGGCCACCACGCTCGAAGGGGCCGCCCGCGAGGTGATCAACCTCACCCCCGCCGCCGAAGTGACCTATACGCCCATTTCCGCGGCGGATGCGGTGATCCTTTATGCGCGCAACTTCGTCCCCTCATGGGCCGGCGCCATCGCAATCGACCTGCTGCCGGGGGTTCTGGTGATGATCCTCGCGGTTACCCATTCGGCGATTCGCGCGGGCCGTGACGGCGTGGCGCTCGAGGACAGCATGACCCTGACCGAACTACGCGCCGCCCTTTCCGCGGCGCGCGATGTCGATGCAGGCCTCGAACATTACGCCGCGCACCACGCCACCTCCCCCGAGAGACAGGGCCCGCCCCGACCAGATGACGACAAGGTGCAGCCCCTGTCGGGCACCGGGCGATGACCGAGGGGCTTGCCGCCAAATCCGAGCGCGGGCCGCGCGTCGCGCGTATCCTCAACGGCATTCTGATCTTTCAAATCGGGCTGGGTGTGCTTCTGGTGCTGGGCGACGTTGACCTAAGCCGCCTCTCGCTTCCGGGGATGGGGCCCGATGCGCCGGGCCTCACCGAACCGGTGCGCCCCGGCGATCAGCGGCGCCGTTTCGCGCCCGAACGCGACCGCCCGGCCACACGCCCTGCCCGCGATCCCGGCATATTGCCCGAACGGCTGTTGCTCACGCAGATCGACGGGGGGACATACCGGCTTGAAGGCGGGATCGAACCGGGCGATGGCGCGCGCATCGCCAAACGTCTTGATGAGGTTGCCCCAAAGGCCGAGCAATTGGTCCTGCAAAGCCCCGGCGGGTCGGTCGGCGACGCGCTCGCCCTTGGCCGGGTCCTGCGCGAACGTGGCATCACAACGCGCGTGCTTGCCGGGGAATACTGTTTCTCCGCTTGCCCCTATCTTCTTGCCGCCGGTGTGACGCGCGATATCGACAAAGACGCGCAGGTGGGCGTCCATCAGCACTATTTCGGTCAGAACACCGTCCTGCCCGCCGCCTTCGCAGTCGAAGACATACAGGCAGGTCAGGGCGAAGTGATGGTCTATCTCGATGACATGGGGATCGACCCGCTCGTGATGCAGCACGCGCTGACCACACCGCCCGATGAAATCTATGTCCTCGTGCCCGAGGAACTGCGCCGCTACGGATTTATTGCCGAAGACGGATAACTGACCCTTGCCGAGGGGGCGCCTCGGGCTTACCTGTTGTCGCAGGCGGGTTCTGCCCTTCTCGTGAACGGTTGCATTCCAGTGGCCTTAAGCAATTCCGAGGGAGCTGGCTCTGTCCGGGCCGTGGTCCGGTTAACCGGCGCCCACCTGTACATACAGGTCCTCGGGAATGAGATAACCAAACGGTCGCGGTGGGCCCGCCACTTCCCCGGCCACATGTGCTTCACTTGCCTCAGGCGCGGCGATCGCCATCGGCGCGAACGGGGATCGCGACGTGATCGTGCTGCATGACGGGGCTGCCATGCCCACCTTGATCGTCATCGTCGTCATCATCGTCCTTCATCGCCATCACGGCGATGGCGAATTGCACGCCTGCAAAGACGATACCGTTGGCCAACCACAAAATCAGAACAGCAAGCCAGCCCTTGTCCGAATGGGTAACCAGATGCCAGAGATTGGCGACATTGAACCAAAGCAGCATCCCGACAAAGACCGCCGCAGCGACGAACCCGATCGAGACATTAACGATATAAAGGCGGATAAGTTTTGGCATGGGTCCGAGGTCCCTTTTATTGCACTGCCTGAAAAGCTAGCACAAATGCCATCCGCCTCAACCGCATCGGCGGATTTTGTCCGGCTGATCCTCACGGCCTCAGACCGTTGGCCATGTGCCGAAGGCCACGCAACCCGATGTCCTTGCCTGTGATCAACGGCGCAACGCCCGCCGCAATGCACCGCTGTCGCAGGGTGAACGGACCACTCTTTTTCAGAACGCCTCGGGCTTGGCCTCGCGGGCCATGAAATCAAGCACGGCATTCACGAATTGCGGCTCGCGGCCTTCTGGATAAAAGCTTTTCGCGATGTCCACATATTCCACGATCACCACCCTTGGGGGCGCGTCGCTCTGGGTGAGTTCCGCGCCGGCGGCACGAAACAGCGCGCGCAGCGTCGGGTCGATCCGGTCAATCGGCCATTTCGCCACCAGCGCGCGGTCGGTCATCTTGTCGATGCGCCCCTGCCAGTTCACGGCATCGTCCAGAACCTTGCCGAAGTGATCGACATCGCCATCGGCCATGTCAACGCCATCCTCGACTTCGGCCCCGAACCGGTATTCGAGGAATTCGCGCCGCACCTCGGTGCTGGACTGGCTGGAATGCTCCATCTGGAACAGCGCCTGCACCGCATAAAGCCGTGCCGCCGAGCGCATCTTGCGCCGCTGATTGCCCGATATCTGTGGTGCGTCGCTCATGCCTTGGGGGTGTCCTTCGCCATCCCGGCAAGCCGGTATTCATCCGTGGCCGGCACGAACCCGACGCCCTTGCGCCCCGTGCCCCATTTCCGGGCCAGCGCGACAAGATGCAGGGCCGCCGCTGCCGCGCCCGCGCCCTTGTTCATGCGGTCGGGGTTGGCGCGCGCCTCGGCCTGATCGCGGTTCTCGACCGTCAGGATGCCATTGCCGATGCAAAGCCCCTGAAGCCCCAGAAGCATCAACCCACGAGAGCTATCGTTGCAAACCGTCTCATAATGGGTGGTTTCGCCCCGGATCACACAGCCAAGCGCGACATAACCATCAAAATTCGACATGCGTTCGGCGATCCCGATCGAGGTCGAAAGCTCAAGCGCGCCGGGCACTTCCTCGATGGTCCAGGTGCCGCCGGACGCCTCGATCTCGGCGGTGGCGCCGGTGATAAGCTGATCCGCGATGTCACGATAGAACGGCGCCACCACGATCAGAATCTTGACCGGCGCATCGAAACCGGCGCGCGGCAAGGTGTATTCGGTTTCAGCCATCTGTCATTCTCCGATGATGGGTCGGGTGCCGACGATCCGGATACCATAAGCATCAAGACCCAGATAGCGCGTGTCCGGGCTATCGGTCAGCAAGATAAGATCCTGAAGGCCCATGGTCGACATGATCTGGGCCCCAAGACCGGTATGTTTGATCGTGCGCGGTGCGTCGTCGTCCTCGATCTCGGAGGCAAGCTTGGGGCGTGGTTGCCGGAACAGGAAAACCGCGCCTCTCCCCTCCTCGGCGATGATGTCCATCGCGCGCGGCAACTTGCCGGTGGGGCCTTGCGGGCTCGCGTCAAGGCCGATGCCAAGCACATCCTCGAGCGCATTGAGCGCATGGGTCCGCGCGAGCACCGGACGGCCATCGGTGATGTCACCTTTTGACAGGACAACGTGCTCGGTGCCGGTGATCTGATCGGCATAGATCACCATGTCCCAAGCCCCGCCATGCGACGACGTGACCTTTTCACGGCGCACCTCGTAGATCAGGTTATCATGCTTGTGCCGATACGCGATAAGATCCGAGATCGTGCCGATCTTTATACCGAATTTCTCGGAGAACTCGATGAGATCGGGAAGGCGCGCCATGGTGCCGTCCTCGTTCATTATCTCACAGATCACCCCCGCGGGATTGAGCCCCGCAAGACGTGAGATATCGACCGACGCCTCGGTATGTCCGGCCCGCACCAGAACCCCGCCATTGCGCGCGCGCAACGGGAACACATGGCCCGGCGTGGCGATGGCGGCGGCGGTGTTCTGCTCATTGATGGCGGTGGCGATGGTCAGCGCGCGGTCGGCGGCCGAAATACCCGTGCTCACCCCCTCGCGCGCCTCGATCGAAACGGTGAAGGCGGTCTCGTGCCGGGATGAATTGTTGACTGCCATCATAGGCAGGCCCAACGCCTCGATCCGCTCGGCGGTCATCGGCAGGCAGATCAGGCCCCGACCATGCATCGCCATGAAATTTACCGCGTTCGCATCGGCGAATTCGGCCGGAATCACCAAGTCGCCTTCGTTTTCGCGGTCCTCGTGATCGACAAGGATATACATACGCCCGGCGCGCGCTTCGGCGATGATCTCCTCGGTCGAGGCGATAGCGCTACGCAGCCCCGCCTCGACGGGTCCGGGCTTTTCAAATGGAACAGTGTCGGACATGCAAAGGCCCCTCGGGATCAGACCGCGCCCGGATACAAGAGCCACGCCCGAGATACCAGAGCGGAGTTGCCGCAAACCGCAGGCCAAAGCCGTGCCCGGTCACTGGCCCGGCGAAACGCAAGCGCGTTACCCGCCAAGCCGGGCCGTCACGTTTTTCACAAAATCGTCGCCGCGCTTTTCGAAATTGTCATACTGATCGAAACTGGCCGCCGCCGGAGCAAGAAGCACGCAATCGCCCGGTTCGGCCTCGTCCATGGCACGGGCCACCGCTGTCTCCATCGTGGTGCACACATCCGCGGTGATCCCGTCAAGCTCAAGCGCGAAGGCCTGCGCCTCGCGGCCTATCACATATGCCTTGAGCACCCGCGACAACGCAGGTGCGAGCGTTTCAAGGCCGCCTTCCTTCTGCAAACCACCACAGATCCAGCGAACACGATCAAAGGCCATCAGCGCCTTCAGCGCACTGTCGACATTCGTCGCCTTGGAATCATTCACGAAGGTCACGCCACCGGCTTCGGCGATGATCTGACTGCGATGCCGCAGCCCCGCGAAGCTGGCAAACCCCGCCTCAACCTCACGCGGCGCGAGGCCAAGGCTCCGGCAGGCCGCATAGGCCGCGCAGGCGTTCTGATGATTATGCGCGCCGGGCAGGCCCCGAATCGGGCGCAGATCAATCGAGCCCGCCTGCCGCCCCTTGCGGTATTCGCTCAGAAACCCCTTGCGGGCAAAGACCTGCCAGCCCGGACCCGAAAGCTTCTGGCCCGACGACACGCGGATGACCCGGTTGTCGCTTGGCCCTTCGGAAAGCTGGTTGGCCAGATATTGCCCCTCGACCTCGTCCACGCCGATCACCGCGCGATCCGGCCCGCCTTCGGCAAAGAGCCTGCGCTTGGCCGCGAAATACCCGCCCTTGCCGCCATGGCGCTCAAGGTGGTCGGGGCTGAGATTGGTGAAGACCGCCACATCAGGGGTCAGCGCACGCGCCAATTCGGTCTGATACGAACTGAGTTCGAGCACGACGACCCCCCCCTCGCCCGGCGGGTCGATATCAAGCACGCCGCGCCCGATATTCCCGGCAAGCTGGGCCGGGCGCCCCGCCTCGGTCAGGACATGGTGAATAAGCGCGGCCGTGGTTGATTTGCCGTTGCTTCCGGTGACCGCCACGACACGTGGCAAGGTGTCGAAACTGTGCCATTGCGACGTCGCGAGCGAGCGGAAGAAAAGCCCGATATCATTGTCCACCGGCACCCCGGCCCCAAGCGCGCCGGCAACCACCCGGTGGGGGGCAGGATAAAGATGCGGAATACCGGGGCTCACGATCAGGCGGGCGATATCGTCAAAGGCGTTGGCGCGGGTCAGATCCTTGACCTCGAACCCTTCGGCGGCGGCGGTGTCGCGGGCGGGCTCCATATCGTCCCAGACCAGCGGATGCGCCCCGCCCGCCTTGAGCGCGCGGGCGGCAGACAGGCCCGACCGGCCCAACCCAAGCACGGCGATACGTGCATCCGTCATTCCCGTGACCGGTATCATGGCACCCCTCCTGATCACCTTGCCTCAGCCGTAACCGAGGCCACCGCGCGGGTCCAGAGCCCCGCATTTTCATGTCGGCATTCACGTCGGTATTCACGTAAGTATCGCGTCGGTGCGTTTGGCCGGTGCCTTCACCGCGCTTTAACGCGCCGCGCCGCAGGGTCACCGCACCTTCAGCGTCGCCAGACCGATCATCGCGAGGATAAGCGCGATGATCCAGAAGCGGATAACGATCTGCGGTTCGGACCAGCCCTTCTTCTCGTAATGATGGTGGATCGGCGCCATGAGGAAGACCCGTTTGCCCGTCCGCTTGAAATAGAAGACCTGAATGATCACGCTCAGAGCCTCGACCACGAAAAGCCCGCCCACGATGGCCAGCACGATCTCGTGCTTGGTGGCAACCGCGATGGCCCCGAGCGATCCGCCAAGCGCCAGCGACCCGGTATCGCCCATAAAGACCGCTGCCGGCGGCGCGTTATACCAAAGAAACCCGAGCCCCCCACCAACAAGTCCCGCGACAAAGACAAGGATCTCGCCGGTGCCCGGCACGTAATGCACCTCCAGATACTCTGTCACGTCCACCCGGCCCACCGTATAGGCGATGATGCCAAGGGTGACGCCCGCGATCATCACCGGCATGATCGCCAGCCCGTCCAGACCATCGGTCAGATTGACGGCGTTGGCCGAGCCCACGATGACGATGGTGGCAAACGGCACGAAGAAATAGCTCAGGTTGATCAGCACATCCTTGAAGACCGGAAGCGCGAGCTGATTTTGCAATTCGCCGGGGTGATACATCGTCGCCCAATAGGCCGCGATGGCCGAAATGATGAACCCGAGCCCCAGCCGCAACTTGCCGGGCACGCCTGTCACATTCTGTTTCGACACTTTCGCATAATCGTCGGCGAACCCGATCAAGCCAAAGGTTATCGTGACAAAAAGCACCAGCCACACGAACGGATTGTCCAGCCGCGCCCAGATTAGCGTCGAGGTCAGCACTGCACCCACGATCAGCAACCCGCCCATGGTCGGCGTGCCGGCCTTGGCGATATGGCCCTCGGGGCCGTCGTCGCGAATCGGCTGTCCCTTGCCCTGACGTCTGCGCAACACGTTGATCAACGGTCGCCCGAAGATGAACCCAAAGAAAAGCGCGGTCAGAAACGCCGCGCCCGCCCTGAAGGTGATGTAGCGGAACAGGTTGAAGAAATCGCCGCCATCGGACAGGGCGGTCAGCCAATAAAGCATACTCAGTCGTCCTCGGATCTGGGGCGCGATCGGCGCCCGGTATGTCGCAATGCCTCGGCCACGAGACTCACGCGGCTGCCCTTGGACCCCTTGACCAACACCACATCGCCCGCATCCACAAGATCGGGCAGTTCGGCCACCATCTCTTCGGCGGACTCCGCCCATGTGCCGCGTTGCGCGCGCGGCAGGGCCTCCCACAGGTGATACATGCGCGGACCGACACAGTGCACGGTATCAAGCGTCGCAATCGGCGCCATCTGGGCCACGGCGGCATGAAGGGCCGCCTCTTCGGCGCCCAGCTCAAGCATATCGCCAAGAATGGCTATGCGCCGTCCATGCGTGGTCCGGCCAACATTGTCGCGCGGATGGGCGGCGGCCAGAACCTCGAGCGCGGCCTCGAGCGAGGTGGGATTGGCGTTGAACGCGTCATCGATCAACTCAAGGCTCCAGCCGTCGCGCGCGGGATCAATGGCCACGGCCTCACGCGTGCCCCGGCCCGTGGGCGGCTCCCATAGCGCAAGGTCGGGCGCGGCCCGGCCCGGATCGGCGCCGAGCGCCGCCACGGCGGCCAGTGTCGCCAGCCCGTTCATCGCAAAATGCCGCCCCGCGCTTGCCAGCTTGAAAAGGGCCGTTTCACCGTTGATCACCGCCTGCACGACGGTGCTGTCGCCGGCGATCTGCACCTCGGCCAGACGATATTCACGGCCTTCGGTGCCAAAGCTCACCACATGCGCTTGCGCCGCGCGCGCCGCCTCGAGCAGGATGGCTGAGGTGGCGAGATCGACATTCACGATGGCGGTGCCACCGGGCTCAAGCCCCTCAAAGATCGCGGCCTTTTCGCGGGCAATGCCCTCGATCTGACCGAACGCTTCAAGATGGGCGGGCGCAATCGTGGTGACAAGCGCCACATGCGGACGCGCCAGCCGTGCGAGCGGTGCAATCTCGCCGGGGGCGTTCATGCCCAGTTCGAGCACCGCATAGTCGGTTTCGACCGGCATCCGCGCCAGCGTCAGGGGCACACCCCAATGGTTGTTGTAGCTGGCCTCGGCCGCATGGGTCCGGCCCTGCCGCGCCAGAACCGTGCGCAGCATTTCCTTGGTCGAGGTCTTGCCGACCGAGCCGGTGATCGCGACCACGCGCGCATTCGTGCGGGCACGGGCCGCCCGCCCGAGCGCCTCGAGCGCGCGCTGCACATCCGCGACCACGAGCAGCGGTGCATCCGCAGGCACCCCCTCGGGGATATGCGACACGAGCGCCGCGCCAGCCCCCTTCGCCAGCGCCTGCGCGACAAAGTCATGGCCGTCGCGGGCCGCCTTGAGCGCCACGAACATATCCCCCGGCGCAAGGCTGCGGGTGTCGATGGACACGCCCGTCACAGACCAGTCGCCGCGCACCTCTCCGCCGGTGGCGCGGGCCGCGTCGGCGGCGGTCCAGAGCGCGCTCACGCGCCGCTCCCGTCAAGCGCCATCACCGCCACGCTGGCCTGTTCGCAATCGTCGAACGGCAGCACATCGTCGCCCACCGTCTGTCCGGTTTCATGCCCCTTGCCCAAGATCAGCAGCGCATCCCCCGGCCCCAGTGCATCGACGCCGCGCAGGATCGCCTCGGCGCGGTCGCCGACCTCTATGGCTTCGGGACATCCTTCCATGACGGCCGCGCGGATCGCGGCCGGGGGCTCGTTTCTGGGGTTGTCGTCGGTGACGATCACCAAGTCGGCATTCTCGGCCGCCGCCTTGCCCATCAGCGGGCGCTTGGCGCGGTCGCGGTCGCCGCCCGCGCCCACGATCGCCACAAGCCGGCCAAGAACATGCGGACGCAAAGCCCGAAGAGCGGTGGCCACCGCATCCGGCGTGTGGGCATAATCCACAAAGACCGCCGCGCCATTGCCGCGCGTCGTGGCCAGCTCCATCCGCCCGCGCACGGTGCGCATCTGCGGCAGCGTCTCGAATACCCGCACCGGATCGGCCCCTGTGGCAATTGCAAGCCCGGCGGCGATCAGCAGGTTTTCGCCTTGGAACCCGCCAATCAGCGACACCAAAGTCTGAAACGGGCGCCCCTCCCAGTCAAAGCGCATGGTCTGGCCGGTCGCCTCGAATCGCTGTGCGCGCAGCACCAGATCGGCCGCCTCGTCGCGGCCCACGGTGATCACGCGCTGACCCCGGTCATGGGCAATGAGGGCCATGTCCGCGCCCTTGGGATCGTCGAGATTGACCACCGCCGTGCCCTCCTCGGGCAATACCCGGTCAAACAGTCCGGCCTTGGCGTTGAAATACTCCTCGAAACTGGCGTGATAATCGAGGTGATCCTGCGTGAAGTTGGTGAACGCCGCAGCCGTCAGGTGAACCCCATCAAGCCGCCGCTGCGCCAGCCCGTGCGAAGAGGCCTCCATCGCGGCATGGGTAACGCCGGCGGCCTGCACCTCCCAGAGGATGCGGTGCAGGGTGATCGGCTCGGGCGTGGTATGGGCAAGTGGCACCCGGTAGGCGCCCTCGACGCCGGTGGTGCCCAGGTTGGCAGCCTCATAGCCCAGTTCGTGCCAGATTTGCCGTGTGAAGCTTGCGACCGAGGTCTTGCCGTTGGTGCCGGTGACGGCCACCATAGTCTCGGGCTGTGCGCCGAACCACAGCGCGGCGGTATAGGCCAGCGTCTGGCGTGGATCCTCGGCCAGAACCAGCGCGGCAGTCGCACCGTCCAGCGCCTCACGCGCCAGGTTGGCGCCCGCCGCGTCGGTGAGGATCGCGCCCGCCCCCATGCGCAGCGCATATTCGATGAACTCGCCACCATGCACTCGCGTGCCCGGCAATGCGGCAAAGAGATACCCCTCGCGCACATCGCGGCTATCGACGGCGAGGCCGGTCACGAAGGCTTGCGCCCCCCCCTGTGCCGTCAGCCCCAGTTCGGTGAGTGTCTTGTGCGACCCCGTTGTCATCTGCCCCCGGCCCCTCATGCACGCGGCCTCCCGCGTCAGTTCGATGTCAGCGTTATATCAGCCAACTCGCCGGGTTCAATCACGGGGCGCAGCCCAAGCAGCGGCGCGACGCGCGCGACGATCTCGGCGGCGACGGGAACGGCGGTCCAGCCGGCTGTGCGGCGCGGCTCGTCGCCCGATGTTTCGACGGGTTCGTCCAGGGTGACGACCAACACGTATTTGGGATCATGCGCGGGGAAAAAGCTTGCGAAAGTGGCGATCACCTTGTCGTCGTAATAGCCGCCCGTGGGGCGTGGCTTGTCGGCCGTTCCGGTCTTGCCCGCAACCGCATAGCCGGGCACCTCGGCCATGCTGGCCGTGCCCTCGGTCACTACCTTGCGCAGCATGATGCGCGCGGCGTCAGCAGAGGCCCGGCTCATCACACGCGGCCCCGGCTCGGGGGTGGGATTGTGCAGCAGCGTGGGGGTGACACGCCGTCCGCCATTGGCGATGGCCGCATACCCGACCGCAAGATGCAGCGGCGAGGACGACAGGCCATGGCCATAGGAAATGGTCATCGTCGACAGCTCGTTCCAGCGCTGCGGAAGCAGCGGTTGTCCGCCTGCGGCCTCGATGATCTCAAGTGGTGTGGGCTCAAAAAAACCGAGTGATTTCAGGAACTCCTGCTGGCGTTCAGCGCCGATCTGCCGGGCGATCCGGGCGGTGCCCACGTTCGAGGATTTCACGATCACTTTCGACGCCGTAAGCTTGGGTCCGTAGTTGCGGAAATCACGGATCTTGAATCCGTCCTGCCGTAGCGGCCCTTGGGTGTCGATCATCGTGGACGGCGTCACGAGACCCAACTCAAGCGCCTGTGCCATGGCGAAAATCTTGAAGGTCGAGCCCAGCTCGTAGACCCCCTGCACGGAACGATTGAAGAGCGGGCTGTCGCTCGCATCGCCCGAGACCGGCGGGCGCGGACGGTCGTTCGGATCGAAATCGGGCAGAGAGGCGATCGAGACGACCTCGCCGGTATGGGCATCCATGAGAACCGCCGCCGCGCCCTTGGCATTCATCAGGCGCATTCCGCCATGAAGCACCCGTTCGATCGCGGCCTGAATAGTCAGGTCAAGCGACAGCTTGAGCGGCTTGTGCCCCTGTGCCGGATCACGCAGCCTTGCATCATAGAACTTCTCAAGCCCCGCAACGCCGATCACCTCGGCGGCATGCACACCTTCGCGGCCGAACGTGGCCCCGCCCAGAACATGCGCCGCCAGTTTGCCGTTGGGATAAAGACGCATCTCACGCGGTCCGAACAAAAGCCCCGGTTCACCGATATCATGCACCGCCTGACGCTGTTCCGGGCTGATTTTCTTCTTTACCCACAGGAACTTGCGCTTACCGGTGAAGTCACGCACCAGCCGGGCGTGATCCAGATCGGGAAAGATTCGGACAAGCTCGTCGGCGGCCCTCTCGGGTTCAATCATCTGTTGGGGCTGCGCATAAAGGCTATGGGTGTTGAAGTTCGTGGCAAGGATGCGGTTCTTGCGATCCACGATATCGGCCCGCTGAGCCAGAATGGCCGCGCCTGCGGCGCTTGCACGCGGCTCGGCGGGTTCGGACTGTGCCAGCACCGCCATGCGTCCGCCCAACACACAGAATGCAAGAAAGAACATGACCCCCATGACCAGAAGCCGCCCTTCGGCGCGGCGGCGGGCGCGATCGCGCATCTCTTCGTGGCGCAGTCGAATATTCTCGCGCTCGATCGCATCGGGATTGCCGCCTTCGCGGCGAACCTCGAGGATACGGGCCAGCGGGCGCAGCGGCGTGCGGATCATTGCGCGTCCTCCATGTTCGACACTTCGACCGAAGCGTCGAAATCGATTCCCAGCGACTCAAGCCCCTCTTCGGGTGGATAGGCGACCTGATCGACCTGCCCGAATTGATGCGATTGCAGCGGCATGAGGCGCAAGCTCTCATAGTTGATCTCGGCCAGCTCTCTCAGGCGGTCAGGCCGGTTCAGATAGGCCCACTCGGCCCTGAGCACGCGCAATCTCTCGCGCTTGTAGGCGATCTGACGCTCAAGTGATTCGGCCCGGTCCTGTGCGGCCTGGGTTTCGTAATTTTCGCGATAAGCCCAGAAGGCCAGCCCGATCACGGCAAGAGCACTGAGGATGTAAAGAAAACTGCGCATCAGAAGGATTTTCCAAGTTGCGGCATCCCGATGGCACGCCGGTCAAGCGGTGCCGGCGGCGCATCGGTGCGGGTGGCCACGCGCAGGCGGGCGCTGCGGGCGCGTGGATTGATCTCAAGCTCGGTCTCGTCGGCGCCGATCGCCTTGCGATGCGCCTGGGTGAATTGCGGCGGCGTCTCCTCGGCGGCGGGGGCATGACGGCTCCCGCGTCCCGCGCCCCCAAGCCGCGCCTGAATGAACCGTTTGACCATCCGGTCCTCGACCGAATGAAACGTCACCACGGCCAGCCGCCCGCCTGGGCGCAACGCGCGCTCGGCCGCGGCCAGCCCCTCGGCCAATTCGCCATATTCATCGTTCACCGCGATGCGCAGCGCCTGAAAGCTGCGGGTCGCGGGATGCGCCTGACCCGGCTTGGGGCGGGGCAGGCATTTCTCGACGATCGCGGTCAATTGCGCGGTGGTCACGATGGGTGCCTCGGTACGGGCACGGACGATGGCACGCGCGATCCGGCGGCTTGCCCGTTCTTCTCCGTAAAGAAACAGGATATCGGCCAGATCGGCCTCGTCTGCGGTGTTCACGATCTCGGCGGCGGTGGTGCCCTCCTGGCTCATCCGCATGTCGAGCGGGCCATCCTTTTGAAACGAGAAACCGCGCTGCGCCTGATCAAGCTGCATCGACGACACGCCCAGATCCAGCACCACACCGTCAAGTTCCGTGGCATAGCTGTCCATGCGCGAAAAGACCCCCTGAACCAATTCAAGCCGATCGCCATAGTCCGCACCCCAACGCGCCGCCATCTCATGCGCCAGCGGATCGCGGTCCACACCGATCACCTTATCCGCCCCCGCCTCGAGCAATGCGCGCGCATACCCGCCAGCCCCCAGCGTGCCGTCAAGCCAAACGCCGGAAACGGGCCCGACAGCCGCGAGAAGCGGACCAATCAGAACGGGAATGTGCGGGTCTTTGTCGGAGGATGATGCGGCGGCAGCGGACATCCCTCACCCCTCCTTCGCGTTATCCAGGAAAATGAGCGGATCAAAGTCGCCCGGCAACTCGTCGAGCCACTCCTCGGTGCGCGCCAGCTCCTCGGCCTCATAGGTCTCGGGCTTCCACACCTGGAACGTGTCGCCGGCGGCGATGAAGAACGCCTCGCCTTCGAGGCCGATCTTCTGCCGCAGCTTCGCAGGCAGGACAAGGCGGCCGGTCTCGTCCACATTCGTCGGAAAGGACTGACCGTGAAACAGGCGCTGAAGCATCTTGCGTTCCATTGATCCGCGCGGCAGCGCGTCGATCTTGGCGTCCACCTCTTCGATGGCTTCTATCGTATAACATTCAAGGTAATTGCGGCGGTGATCGCCGTAAACGATGACCAGTTCGGGATTGTCGCCTTCGCGCCAGTTGGGATCGGAGGATTCGAGCACACGGCGAAAAGAGGCCGGGATCGAGACCCTGCCCTTCGTGTCCACCTTGTGGTGGCTTTCACCTCTGAACCTACGACCCACGTTCCCTTCGGTCCCTCACATGTACGCCCCCGAAAAACGAAACGACGGATAGAGCTGCTGCCACTGCCCTATCCGCCGCCCTCGTCCCGCTATCGCGGGGTGTCCAGCTGCGCGCGCCACCTGGGGGGATGTCTGCTCGCCCGCGCGCCGGATCTCTTAATTTCGATGAAAGCGGGTGCCTGTATGAAACCTGACTTGGGAGTTTTTGTTTCGGGGTCTTTGTGACCCTCTCTTGATCCCGTCCTCATCGTGTCTAAAGGGATGACATGGGAATTCATGGAAAGCAATAACTTTTTACGGGAAATCAGCACATCATGTTGTTCGTGGTCCGCCCGAAAAACAAGATATGGCGGTGGTTTTGAGCACTTTAACGCATCACCTTGCTACAATCAGCAATTGAGACGCTATATATAGTGATTAGATCAGACCCAAAAATTTCCCACGATTTCCCGGCTTTTTTTTCTGAATACAGCAGTTCATCTCGGATCGCACGTCTGAATCTGTGCATGAAACCTGAATCATTTTGGGATTCGCGCCTTGATTCGACGCAAATCCCCTGCTTCCCATCATTTCCCGTGATCTTGTTTAGTTTCGAGAGAAACACAGCGCATGGCGCGACCGACGCTTGCCATGCGGCAGTCTCCGATGTCTCAAGTCAACGTCGACAGGTTGAAAGCCGTCCGGCCTCAGCCGCCCTGTCCCAGCCATTTGAACATGACCCGCGCCGGGACATAGCCCGCCTCGGGATGAAGGAACGCGTCGGGCAGAACGCCGACCGTCGCAAAGCCTTCATCCTCCCAAAGCGCGATGGCACGGGTGTTGGTCTCGACCACGCAATTGAATTGCATCGCGAGATAGCCAAGGCCGCGCGCCTCGTGTTGGCTGTGGCGGCACATGGCGCGCGCCACACCCCGGCC
Organism: Roseovarius sp. E0-M6; assembly: GCF_037083845.1. Classification (NCBI taxonomy): domain Bacteria; kingdom Pseudomonadati; phylum Pseudomonadota; class Alphaproteobacteria; order Rhodobacterales; family Roseobacteraceae; genus Roseovarius; species Roseovarius sp. E0-M6. The sequence goes on from NZ_JBAPLA010000001.1 coordinate 1,285,039, forward strand.
CCGCGCGGCCGCCGAGGTGATGTAACCGCAATTGCACACATGTGCGCCGCCGCCCTGGGCGTTGGTTTTGAGATAGTAGGTTCCGAGGAGTTCACCATCCTGCTCGGCCACATAGGTGGCGCGCGGCTCCTCCATCCAGAGGGCGCGAATCCTGTCCTGCGACAGCTGCGGATCGATGGCATATGTATCACCTGCGCGGATCACATCGCGCAAAGTCGGCCAGAGCACGTCGAAATCCTCGGTCCGAGCGAGCCTGATGGTGATATCAGAAGTGTCGGTCATCTGCCCCTCCCCCGCGCCTTAATGCGGGAGAGAGGCGCGGGGCGCAAGCCTCAGGCGTTCACATCAACCACGACGCGGCCCTTGACCTGCCCCTTGAGGATCGCGCGGCCCAGATCGGGAAGGTCCGACAGCGTCGCGGGTTGGACCATCGCCTCAAGCTTGTCCATCGGCAGATCGCGCGCGATCCGCTGCCATGCACGCACCCGGTTGTCATAGGGCTGCATGACCGAGTCGACGCCCAGAAGGTTGACACCGCGCAGGATGAACGGCGTGATGAGCGCGCCCTCGATCGCCGGGCCGCCCGCAAGGCCGATGGCCGCGACCGACCCGCCGTATTTCATCTGCTTGAGCACGCGGCCCAGCATCGCCCCCGCGACGGCATCGACCGCGCCGCCCCATTGCTCGCCCTCAAGCGGCTTTTTCGTCACTTCCGTCAGGTCTTCGCGCGCAACGATCTGCGTGGCGCCAAGGCCGCGCAAATACTCTTCCTGCTCGGGGCGCCCGGTGACCGCCGCCACCTCGTGACCCAGATTGGACAGGATCGCGGTCGCCACCGAGCCAACACCGCCTGCGGCCCCGGTGACAAGGATGGGACCATCCTTGATCCCCTGATCCTCAAGCGCCATCACCGCCAGCATAGCGGTGAACCCGGCAGTGCCCACAGCCATCGCCCGGCGCGTATCAAGCCCCTTGGGAAGCGGCACAAGCCAGTCGGCCTTGACGCGCGCCTTCTGGGCATATCCGCCCCAATGCGCCTCGCCCACGCGCCAGCCGGTCAGCACGACCTTGTCGCCGGGCTTGTAGCGGTCATCGTCCGACGCCTCGACCGTGCCAGCGAAATCAATGCCCGGAACATGCGGATAATTGCGCACCAGACCGCCGCCCGGCCCGATGCAAAGCCCGTCCTTGTAGTTGACCGTCGAATATTCGACCGCAACCGTCACCTCGCCGTCGGGAAGCCGGTCCTCACCGATCTGCTCGACCGTCGCGGATGTCTTGCCGCTCTCTTCGTCCTTTTCGACCACAAGTGCGTTAAACATCTCTTGCTCCTCTTGTTTCTGTCCAATTCAAAATACTCGAACCGGCGTTCAAAGCCAGAACGCCGGTTGCACCGTCGCGGCGCGATCCTCGCCGCGCACGTCGATACGAAGCTCCGTGCCCGCATCCCAATGCGTCATCCGCACCATCCCGATGGCGACATTCGTCCCGAAATCGGGCGACCACGCCGCCGAAGTCACCTGTCCCACACGCATATCCCGCGCATAAAGCGGCCACACCCGGTCACATCCCGGCACCGGGTCTCCGGCGATCGAAATGGCGCGGATTTGCTGCACGGGGCCTTCCTTGGCCACCCGCAGGAGCGCATCCCGTCCGATACAGCCGATGGCCGTATGCGTGTTGCAGAACCGGCCCAGCCCGCATTCATGCGGCGTGTTGTGGGCGGTCATGTCGTTGCCATAGCTCAGCAGCCCGGCCTCGACACGCTCGATCCCGTTGGGGCATCCGGCGCGCACCTGAATATCCTCGCCCGCGGCGAAAAGCGCGGTCCAGATCGGCATGCCAAGTTCACTGCCCTGCACGTAAATCTCGAAACCGCCCTGCTTGGAATAGCCAGAGCGCGCGATCACCACGTCGCACCCCTCGAAATCATAGACGCTGAAGCGAAAGAACCGCAGGTCGCGAATGCTGTCGCCGAACACCCGCGCCATAAGCTCGTCCGCCTTGGGCCCCTGCACCGCGAGCGGTGAGACATCCGGCTCGTCGATCAGCACATCGAGCCTGTAACCATGCGCCACGCCCTTGACCCACAAAAGCAGGTCGCTGTCGGCGATGGAGATCCACCACCGATCCTCGGCCAGCTTGACGGCCACCGGATCATTGAGCATGCCGCCCGTCTCGTCCACGATGGGCACATAGAAACACTGTCCCGCTGTCATCCCGCGCAGGTCGCGCGGGGTCAGCATCTGCATGAGCCGCCCCGCGTCGGGCCCGCGCAGTTCGACCTGCCGTTCACAGGACACATCCCAGACCTGCACATGGTGCTTGAGGTGGTGGTAATCCGCCTCGATACTGTCAAAGACCGTGGGCAGAAGCATCCGGTTGTAAACGGTATACCCCTTGACACCGGCGGCCTCGACACCGTCGGAAAAGGGTGTGCGGCGCAGGCGACGCGAGCAGGACAAAATCGGCGCGGTCATGGGCGTGTCTCCTCAGGCATGACGAAAAGATCCGTGTCGCCGGGCGCGGCTCCGGCGGCGGTCAGCATCGCGTGCACCTGTCCGCGATGATGGGTTTGGTGGTTGAAGAAATGCGCGACACATAGGTCTGTCGGTCGCGTCACCTCGCGCCCGAGCGCACCGGAATGAAAGGTCAGGTCACGCGCCAGCGCGCTGTCGTCCAGACCCGCCGCCCAATCGCGAATGCGCAGGTCCGTGGCCGCGCGCTCGGACCGGTAGGCGGTCCAATCCGTCACCATCGCGGCGCTTTGCCGGATGCCGTCGCGCGGCGCGGCGCCACCATCAAAGCGCGCCATCCATGTCAGATCAGCCCAGAGAAGATGGCTCAGCGTGCCGATGATCGAACCAAAGAACGCACCGCGCTCGGCAGCCCGCGCCGCAGGCGACAAGGTCGCCGCGGCGTCAAGCAGGCTATCGTTCTGCCACGCGTTATAGCGTGCCATCAGCCGCGCGTAGTCGGCGCTTGCGATCATTTGCCGGGGCCGCTCCAGTTGATCGGGCATATCTCGGCGGATTTTCCACCGAAATCCCAGACTCGGCCGTAATCACGCACCCGGCTTTTCTTGCCCTTGGCGGCGATGATGTCGGGGCCCATCCAGTATTGCGAATTGGTGATCGTCACCGGCTCATCGGGGTTGGCGCCATCGATCATCTCGATCTCGCCCTGAATCTTGCGGCCAATGCGAATGGCGCGCGTCTTGCCGTCGCGCACGATCTCCACCGGCTCGCGTTCAACACCGATGATCTCGGAGACCAGCATGGTGAAAAGGCCCGTGGTGCCCCCCGCCGCGCCCGAGAAAATCTGACAGATGCCATCATGGGCCGCATCGCTTGCGCTGTCATCGACATAGAGCGCGACCTTCCAGTTGCCTTCGCCCATGCGGCCCGGGATGTCGGCCAAAATGCCCACGTTGAGCCCCGAAAGATCGTGGCCGTCATAGTCGCCCTCGTCGATGGCAATGGCCATCCACGCATGACAATGCCCCTCGGTGGGCGGGTGTGCGCCAAGGCTCACGACACAAGGGCAGAACACCTCGCACGAGCAGTTGAGGAAAAGCTCGCCCTTGATTGCCCATTCGTGCGCGGGGGCGCCCTCTTGCTTTGGTTGCGCTGCCATATCTCTATCCTCCCGTTACATAGGGCGCGGCCAGAACGGCCAGCCCGCCAAGTATCAATATCACACCCATCGGGCGCGTGACGACATGTCCGATCTGCGGCAGCTTCTCGAGCACCATGAAAAGCGTCGCGAGGCCCATCCACGCGAGGTTCATCACCCCACCGGCAAAGCCCAGCGCCATGAAGCCCCAGCAGCAGCCAACGCAGAAAACACCAAGTCCCAACCCCATGCGCACCCCGCCGCCCATGCCGGTGTGCCAGTGGCCGAGGAAATACATCATCGGGCTGTGACAGACCCCGTGACACACCTCCTTGGTGCGGGTGAACTGAAACGCGCCCACCGCCAGCAGCAGCCCACCGGCCAGCCAATGCGACGTGGCGATGCCCAGCATATCCACCACGCCGCCAAACAGCAGCGCAAGCTGCGCGGCGGCGATCAGCGCGGCAAATGCCACCCAGACGATGAAATAGCCCGACAAGACGCCCAGCCATCCGGCCCAGTTCCCGTTGGCCGACGCGATCAGATCCTCGTAGGCGCGCAAAGTCGGCACCATCGTGGGCAGCATCATCGCCGCCATCATGATCGCCCACATCGCGAAAAGCGGGCCGAACCGGGCCATAGGCATGTCCATGGGCATGCGCGGGTCCATCGCGCGCATCCGGTCGGCCATATCGCCGGGCCGACCCAACAGATCGAGGTCCATTTGCATGGCCATCGCATACATCACCCACCACGCGGCAAGGATGGCCGCGAAGAAACCGAGCCACAGAACACTGCGCAAGGCGACATTCGAATGTTCAAACATGGGCGCACCTGCTACGATTCGGCGACAGGAACAAAATGTCAGACAATAAAATGTAAGACAAATGAAAAACAATGTAGACCGCTCCTCGGACCTTTCCGCACAGATCGCCCAAGCCATCCGCGACGCCATTGTCGAGGGGCGTATGATCGTGGACGAACGCCTGCCATCCGAGGCCGAGCTTGCGGATCAGTTCAAGGTGTCACGCCCCACGGTGCGCGAGGCGCTCAAGCGGCTCGCGGCGCAATCGCTCATCCGCACACAACGTGGCGCGACGGGTGGCGCCTTTGTCAGGCGGCTCAGCTATGAGGACGCATACGGTCAGCAAATCACCACCTCGACGCTGCTTTTGTCGATGAACGACGTGAGCTTCGACGTCGCCTGCGAAGCGCGCTATGCGCTCGAACGCGCCTGCGCGGCGCTGGCATCCGCGCGCCGCACCCCCGATCACCTTGCCACGATGCGCGCCGAAATCCACCGACAGGGTCAGCCGGGCCTCACCGATGAAAGCTTCTGTGCCTCGGACGTGACCTTTCACCGTGCGCTGGTGGATGCGGCGGGCAACCCGGTGCTCAGCTATCAGCTTGCCGGGGCGGTCGAGGCGATGCAGCCGCTGATGAACATGATCACCTTCACCGCCCGCTCACGCGAAGAGATCGTGACCCTGCACACCCGCATCGCCGATGCCCTCGATGCGGGCCAGGCCGAAGAGGTCGAGGCGAACCTGCACAAGCTTGAGACCTACACGCTCAGCCTTGCCCATGACCTGATGAAGGCGCGGCGCAAAAGCTAGGGCTTATCTTTGCGCATCGGCGCACGCGGGGGCGTCAGCCGAAATGCCGCACATCGCCATCACCCAGCACGGCCCGGCCCATCGGGATGTCCCATGGCATCGGAAAGATCGTCTCAAGCGTGCAATCGGGGTATCCGACCCCGATCACCTCGGGCGGGCTCGGCAATGCGGCAAGCGTGCGATCATAATATCCGCCACCATTGCCAAGCCGGTAGCCCGCGCCATCCAGCCCCAGAAGCGGCGAGATGACCAGATCGGGCACGGCCTCGGCCCCTTCCGCAGGCACCGGGATATTCCAGATGCCGCGCGCCATCCGACAGCGTGGCGCCCATCGCCGAAAAACGAGCGGCGCCGCCTTTTCCACAACCACCGGCAAAAGCACCTCCGCCCCCGCCTCATGGGCGCGCGCCATCCAATCGCGCAGGTCCGGTTCGGACCGGATGGGCCAATAGACCGCCACGCGCCGCCCGGCAAGATCACCAAGACCCCGGCCAAGCGCCTCACCGATGGTCCGGCTCATGCTGGCGCGCGCCTCCGCCGTCCACGCCTCGCGCGCGGCATATAGCCTTTGGCGTTCTGACTTGCGAAATTGCTGCACGTCCCGGGCCGTGTCGGGATCGACGGCATGGCCGCCAACGATCAAATGGGCGTGACAGGGATCATCACCGGGAGGATCATCATGCATCGGACTGGCCTTTCGCGACTCGTCCGGCAAGCCAAGCACAGGGCGCCCGTTGCCGCAACGGCACCCGCTTTGGACACAGGCCCCAAAGGCGGCTAATCGCGGAAAACTGGAAAGGCTTTACCTGTCCTGCGCGTCGGCATCGGGATCGGGCTGACCCACGCCACGGAACACACGCCGCAAGGGCAGCGCCCAAACCACGCCAAGTGCGACGAACACGAAAAACTCGACCATCATCGGCATGCCGGGCCACGCCCCGCGCAGCCAGTCGGTGAGTGTGACCGCCACCACGATATAAAGCGGCAAACCGATCAGAAGAATGATCAGCGACCACCGCCTGCGGACCTTGTAACTCAGCGCCATGACGTCTTCCTTTCTTGTCGCCGTCTATCCCGAAGATGGATCGCCACGCGCCGGCGTCAATCCGCGAACGGGTCGGTGACGAGGATCGTGTCGTCACGCTCAGGGCTTGTGGACAAAAGAGCGACGGGGCACTGAATCAGTTCCTCGACCCGGCGCACATACTTGATCGCGTTGGCCGGCAGGTCGGCCCAGCTTCGTGCGCCTTCGGTCGACTCGCTCCAGCCCGGCATCTCTTCGTAAAGAGGGGTGCAGCGCCATTGCTTCTCGGTCGCGGTGGGCAGGTAATCCAGTCGCTCTCCGTCGATCTCGTAGCCGACGCAGATTTTCAGCGTTTCGAACCCGTCCAGCACGTCAAGCTTGGTCAGCGAAATACCCGTCACACCCGAGGTTGCACAGGTCTGCCGCACCAAGGCCGCATCGAACCAGCCGCACCGCCGCTTGCGCCCCGTCACGGTGCCGAATTCGCGCCCGCGCGTGCCAAGGCGATGCCCGTCCTCGTCTTCAAGCTCGGTGGGAAAAGGCCCTTCGCCCACGCGGGTCGTATAGGCCTTCACGATTCCCAGCACATAGTCGATCGACCCCGGCCCGATACCCACCCCGGTGGCGGCCTGCCCCGCGATCACGTTCGACGAGGTGACAAAGGGGTAGGTGCCGAAATCAATGTCCAGAAGCGCGCCTTGCGCCCCTTCGAACAGGATACGTTCACCGCGTTTCTTACGCTCGTTCAGCACTTTCCAGACGGGCGCGGCATAGGGCAGGATCTGCTTGGCGATGTCGCGCAATTTGGCAATCAGCGCGTCCCGGTCGATAGGCTCGATGCCCAGCCCGCGGCGCAGCGGATCGTGATGCTGAAGCGCACGGTCCACCCGCGCCTCCAGCGTGGCGTCATCCGCCAGATCGGCCACCCGCACGGACCGGCGGCCCACCTTGTCCTCATAGGCCGGGCCGATACCACGGCCGGTGGTGCCGATCTTGGTTCCCTTGCTCGCGGCTTCTTCGCGGGCGCGGTCCAGTTCACCGTGAATCGGCAGGATAAGCGGCGTGTTCTCCGCGATCATCAGCGTCTCGGGCGTGATCGTCACCCCCTGTTCGCGGATCGTCGCGATCTCGGTCACAAGGTGCCACGGATCAAGCACCACGCCATTGCCGATGACGCTGAGCTTGCCGCCCCGCACCACGCCCGAAGGCAACGCGTTGAGCTTGTAAACCTTGCCGTCGATCACAAGGGTATGGCCCGCGTTGTGACCGCCTTGAAAGCGCGCGATCACATCGGCCCGCTCACTGAGCCAGTCCACGATCTTGCCTTTTCCCTCGTCGCCCCATTGGGCGCCCACGACGACGACATTAGCCATTACGTTCCTTTCCGGCGGTTGGTTTTGACCCCTGCCCCTCTTATCGGGCCGCGCCGGTCAGTGGAACCGCAAAATCATGGGTCCAGATAGGTCTGGGGGCTGGACAGCAGTGCCGCCAAACGGGCAGCATGCGTCAGCCGACGCTTTCAGGGGGGGGCAGACAAAAGATGACAGGTTTCCTGCTACGCTGGGCCGTGGCCTTTGGATTGCTCACCCTCACATTCAACCCGACCGCGTGGAACTATCTCGATTGGTCGCGCCGCAGCTACGGTGAGCAAACTCCGCTGATCGTGCTGCTGGGTCTGCTTTTGCTGATGGGCTACGTCATTTACCTGCGTGCCACGTTCCGTTCGATCGGGGGATTCGGGATGATCATGGTGATCGCCGTGGTGGCGGCGCTTTTCTGGGTGCTTTACGATTACGGCCTGCTAACGGTGCGCGACGAAAGCGAGTTGGTCTGGCTCGGGCTGCTCGTCCTGTCTCTGGTGTTGGGAATCGGCCTGAGCTGGAGCCATGTGCGCCGCCGGTTGAGCGGCCAGTCGGACATGGACGACGTGAGCGAATGACCGCGCGCCTGGCGGGCTTACCGTGGGTGGTCCGTGCCTGTTAACCTTTTGTTAACCGTCCGTCGACCAAGCTTTTTGGATGACACGCATCGCTGAAATTCCCACGATCCTGCCTGCGCATGACGACGACCGCACCGGCATCGCGATCGTGAGCTTTGAGGGCCGCCTTCTCGAATTGTCGCCCGAGATCGCGCCGATATTTCAGACCGACCTGAGCGCGCTGCGCAACCTCACCTTTCATGAACTGTCACACCCCGACGACTTGTTGCGCGACGAGGTGCTGTTCGAAAAGCTCCTTGAGGAGGGCACCGGAAGCTATTCGATGCTCAAGCGATATCGACGCGCCCGAGGCGACTATATCTGGACCGAGCTTGACGTGACACTCATGTGCGACACGCGCGGCGCGCCATCGCATTTCGTGTCGCGCATCCGGCCCACCGATATCCGCAACGAAACGCTCGATACGCTGCATGACCGGGTGACGCATGATCCCCTCACCCGACTGTTGAATCGTACGATGATCCTCGAACAGGTGGCGACGGCGGTGCGCCGGGGCCGGCGCCTCGGGCAAGGATTCGGACTTATCATGCTCGACCTCAACGGGTTCAAGGCCATCAATGACAGCCACGGGCACGAGGCGGGCGATCTGCTTTTGGCCAGGGTGGCGCAACGTCTGCGCGCGGCACTGGACACACCCGACCTGATCGGGCGGCTGGGGGGTGACGAATTCGCCGTGATCCTGCGCGGCACCGGCGACGAACAGGCGCTGCGCCACCGTCAGAAGCAAATCGCGGCATGTTTCGAACAGCCGTTCACGCCGCTTTACCCCGGCCACGCGGTGGACCTGGGGGCAAGTATAGGCGCGGCCTCCTACCCCCGTGATGGCGCCACCCCGTCCGAGCTTCTGCGGCATGCAGACCAAGCGATGTATGATTGCAAGCGCGCGGGCCGGTCGGCGTAACCGCGCGCACCGATCAAATCGGCATACGTTGCTCCACCAGTTCCGCCCACCAACTGCACCCTGTCGGGATCGACTCATCGCTGAAGTTGTAGGAGGCGTTGTGAACCGGCGCGGTATCGCCATTGCCCAAAAGGATATAGGCCCCCGGTCGCTCTTCGAGCATGAAGGCGAAATCCTCACCACCCATGACCAACGGGGCCTCGTCACACGTGCCCGAGACACGCCGGGCCACATCGGCCACGAAGGCGGTCTGATCGGGGTGGTTCGCCATCACCGGATACTGCCGTTCATAGCCGACCTCGACACGCGCGCCAAAGCCTTCGGCGGCCCCCCGTGCAAGCGCGGTGATCCGCTCTTCGGCCAGATCGTTCATCGCGGGGTCGAGCGTGCGCACCGTCCCCCTGAGCCGCACACTGTCGGGAATGACATTATAGGCGGAGGATGAGGTTTCGAACGAAGTGACCGACACGACGATCTGTCCGGTCGGATCGGCGCTCCGCGACGCCACCGTCTGAAGACCGAGAATCAGATGGCTCGCGATGACGGTCGGGTCCAGCGTCTCGTGCGGCTTGGCGGCGTGGCCGCCCCGGCCCGTTATCTCGATATCGAGCTTGGCTGTCGCCGCAAAGAAGGCGCCTTCGCGGATCGCGAAACTGCCAAGCGGAATCCCCGGCCAGTTGTGCATCCCGTACACTTCCTGAATGCCGAACCGCTCCATCAGCCCGTCGTCGCACATTTCCTTGCCACCGCCGCCGCCTTCTTCGGCGGGCTGAAAGATGACAATCGCCGTGCCATCGAAATTGCGCGTCTCAGACAGGTATTGCGCGGCCCCAAGAAGCATCGCGGTGTGTCCGTCATGGCCACAGGCATGCATCTTGCCCGGCACCGTCGAGGCATACTCGACCCCCGTCGCCTCCTCGATGGGGAGCGCATCCATGTCCGCGCGCAATCCGATCACCCTGCCCGATCCGTCCTTGCGCCCGCGGATAACACCCACCACGCCGGTCCGCCCCAGCCCGGTCACCACCTCGTCACAGCCGAACGCGCGCAGTTTCTCCTCGACCAGCGCACTGGTGCGGTAGGTGTCGAACAAAAGCTCGGGGTTGGCGTGGATATCGCGCCGCCATTCGGTAATCGTATCATGCAATTCGGCGAAACGGTTCGTCACGGGCATCGGGTCACTCCTAGGCCAATTCGATACGCGACCTAAGCAGATTCGCCCGCCAGAACATAGTGCCCCGCCGCGATTTCCCAAAGGGTCTCTGCCGGATCGGGCGGCGGCGGCAATGGCAGGGCGCGCCCGGCGCTCGCAGCGATCAAGGCCCGCGTATACGCGTGGGCAGGATTGTGCAGCACGGACGCCGCCGGGCCCTCTTCGACGATGCGCCCCTGCCACATCACGGCAATGCGATGGGCGATGCGCGCCACCTGCGCGATGTCGTGGCTGATAAAGAGACAGGCCAGATCGCGCGCCTGCTGCACCTCGCTCAGAAGCGTCTCCATACGGTTCCGTATCTCAGGATCAAGCGAGGCAAACGCCTCATCCGCGATCAGAAGTGCTGGCCGCGCAATCAGCGCCCGCGCCAGCGCCGCACGCTGCCGCTGCCCGCCCGACACGCCGCCCGGACGCCGCCCGAGCAGCGCCGGGTCAAGTCCCATACGGTCGGCCATCTCGGCCACGCGCGCCCGCACGTCATGGCGCGGCACTCCGAAATTGCGCAGCGTATCTCCGATCTGACGGCCAAGACTGCGCCGCGGATCAAGGCTTTGCATCGGGTCCTGAAACACCATCTGCATCCGCGAGCGCATGGCGCGCAGAGTGCGCGGCTCAAGCGCCATCACATCGCGACCCTCGATCTCGATCCGGCCTTGGGCGACACCGTCGGGCAAAAGACGCAGCGCCGCACGCGCCAGAGTGCTCTTGCCCGACCCTGATTGCCCCACCAAAGCCAAAACCTCGCCCCGGCGCACCGTCAGCGACACATCCCGCAGCGCAGGCCGCGCGGCGCCCCTGTGCCACACGGTCAGACCACGCAACGCCAGAACCGCCTCGGTTTCGACCGTGTCCCGAAACGCCGGCGTCTGGGGTGCGTCCTCCGCATCCCGGCGCACCGGGCGCACTGATTCGATCCGGCCCGCCCGCATATGCGCCACGCGGTCACCATGCGCGCGCGCCACGGTTTCGTCATGGGTGACAAGCAGAATCGCCAGCCCCTCCTCACGCCGAAGCCGGTCGAGAAGCGCGAGAATTTCCGCCTGCGTCACCGCGTCAAGCGCGGTGGTCGGCTCGTCCGCGATCAGAACGCGGGGCCGCCGCGACAGCGCCATGGCGATCATCACCCGCTGACACATCCCCCCCGAAAGTTCGTGCGGAAAGGCGTGCAGCACTTCGGGATCAAGCCCGACACGCGACAGCCACGCCGCCGCGGCGCCGCGCGTCTCGCCCCCCCGCACCCCGTCAAGTCGCAGCGTCTCGGCCATTTGCGCGCCGATCCGGCGCACCGGATTGAGCGACGCCGCCGGTTCCTGAAAGATCATCCCGATCTCGGCTCCGCGCACCCGGCGCAACGCAGGGGCGGGCAACTCCGAAAGGGTCCGCGCCCCAAGCCGCACCGCGCCCGTCGTGATGCGGACCCCCTCATCAAGCCTGAGAATCGCACGCGCGATGAGTGACTTGCCCGTGCCCGACGGCCCCACCAGACACAGGATTTCGCCCGCGCGCAGATCGAGATGCACATCGCACACAATAGGCGCCCCTCCCGCCGCAAGCCCCAGTTGCGACAGGCTCAGAACCGGCTGACCATCTGTTTCGGTCACGGATGCCTCCCTTTTTCTTGGGGTTTTCGCCGTTGTGCCCTACCCTTCCCCCAACGTTGCATGCCCGTCATGACGGGTCGATTACAATTTCGCGTGGCGTCGGCTGGCGATCTGGGTCATAGCCTGGGTCGAGCGGCGGCAATACCGGAGGGGAACAGTTGGGAATACGGCACTTCTTCGCAGCGACCGCTGGTCTTGTGGCCCTCGGCCTCGCGTGGCCGCTCATCGCCCAGCAACAGGACGCGCCGCCCGAAGACGAGGCACGTGGCCGCGACGGTCAGGTGCGCCTGCTTTACTGGCAGGCCCCGTCAACGCTCAACCCCTATCTTTCGGGCGGGGTCAAGGATATCGAAGCGGCCTCGCTCACGCTTGAACCGCTGGCCCGCTATGACGAGACCGGCAAGCTTGTGCCATGGCTCGCCCGCGTGATCCCGACCCGCGTCAACGGCGGGATCAGTGCCGATCTGACCCGCATCACCTGGTCGCTGCGTCAGGGTGTGACCTGGTCCGACGGCAGCCCGTTCACGGCGCGCGATGTGGTCTTTACATGGCGCTATTGCACCGCCGATGGCGCGGGCTGCGCACAGCGTGACGCCTTCGCTGATGTGGCCGATGTGTCCGCGCTCGACGATCACACGGTCGAGATCACGTTCACGGGGCCCAAACCCTTTCCCTATGCGCCCTTCGTAGGCGCTCAAGCCCCGATCCTTCAGGCCGCCCAGTTCAAGGACTGCCTTGGCCCCGCCGCCCCCGGCTGCACCGGGGCCAATTTCGCGCCGCTTGGCACCGGGCCCTTCACAGTGGCCGAATTCCGCACCAATGACGTGGTGCGATTCGCGGCCAATCCGCGCTATCGCACACCCGGCAAGCCAGCCTTCGCCGAGGTGCTGCTCAAGGGCGGAGGCAGCGCCGCCGAAGCCGCGCGCACCGTGCTTGAAACCGGCGAATTCGATTACGCGTGGAACCTGCAACTGCCGCCCGACCTCCTGAGCCGGATGGAGGCACATGGCAAGGGACGGGCCGTCGTCGGGTTCGGCACGCTCGTCGAGCGGCTGGCGATCAACTTCACCGACCCCGATCCGGCGCACGGGGCGGCCCGCGCCACCCGCGCACATCCGCATCCGATTCTGAGCGACCGGGCGGTGCGCAAGGCGCTCAGCCTTGCCATCGACCCCGCCACACTTGTCGCGGTGGGCTATGGCGCCGCCGGTCGCGTGACCTGCAACCTCCTGCCCGCGCCGCCGCTCTATGCGTCCTCCGCCAACAACGCCTGCCTTGAGCAAGACATGGCAGCGGCCCGCGCACGACTTGAAGAGGCGGGCTGGACCGACAGCGACGGCGATGGCATCCGCGACAAGGATGGCCGCCCTCTTCGTCTTATGCTGCAAACCTCGACCAATTCGGTGCGGCAAGATTTTCAGATGATCCTCAAGCAATGGTGGGCCCGGATCGGCATCGAAACCGAGTTGCGCAACATCGACGCGTCGGTCTTCTTCGGAAGCGATGCCGCCAGCCCGGATACGTTTCAGAAATTCCATGCGGATCTGGAAATGTTCGCGGGCAATTTCCCCGGCACGGATCCCGAATCCTATCTCGAAGGCTGGACCTGTGATGCCGCGCCGACACCCGAAAACCAATGGCAGGGTGCCAATGTCGGGCGCTGGTGCGACCCTGCCTATGATGCACTCGCGGCGGACCTGTCGCGCACCCCGGGGCTTGAGGCCCGCGCGGCCATCGCCCGTGCGATGAACGACATGCTGGTGCAGAATCACGTGGTGATCCCGCTGGTCAATCGCGGGCGGCTGTCGGCACATGCCAACGACCTTGGTGGCGTTGTGATGAACAGTTGGGACAGCGAGCTTTGGAACATCGCGGATTGGCATCGCCTGAAGTGAGATACGCGGCCACGCATCCGCAGGCGCGCCGCATCGCACGCCCCTCGCACCGGGCGGACAAGGCCCGATGCTGAGATACACGCTCCGACGCCTCGCGCTCGCGGTGCCGACACTTCTGGCCATCGCGCTGGTGGTCTTCGCCCTTCTCGAACTGGCCCCGGGTGATCCGATGGCGCAAGTGCCGCTATCGGTTTCGGACGCGGTGCGCGACGAAATGCGCGCGGCGCTTGGACTTGGCACGCCTGCGCCGCTGCGCTTTGCCCTTTGGCTGCAACAGCTTCTCTGGGTCGAGCCGCGCATCGCGCTCGATGCGCTTTTCGGCACGGACCTTGCACAGGGCGCGCCGCGCATCCTGAGCTGGCAGTCGCGCGCGCCGGTGATGTCGATCGTGGCCGAACGCCTGCCCCAGACGCTCTGGGTGGTGGGGCTTGCCTATCTCGTCGGGGTGCTTCTGGCGCTTCCCATCGGGATATGGTCGGCCTACCGGCAATATTCTATGCTCGATCATTTGGGCACCGGGGTGGCCATGCTGGGCTATGCCGTGCCGCCCTTCTTCTCGGGGCTTTTGCTCATTCTTGTCTTCACCGTCGGGCTGGGCTGGTTCCCATCGGTCTATGACACCACCCACAGAGTAACCGACTGGTCCAGCTTCTTCACGCAGGTCTGGCAGATGACGCTGCCCGTCGCGGTGCTCTCGCTTCAGACCACGGCGCTCATGGCGCGGTATCTGCGCGCGGCGATGCTGGACGAGATGGGCGCGCCCTATGTGCGTGCCGCCCGCGCCCGCGGCCTGCGCGAGGTGACGGTGGTGACGGCGCAAGCGGCGCGCAACGCGCTGGTGCCGGTGATCACCATCGCCGCGCTTGCCCTGCCGCAGGTCTTTGGCGGGGCCATCATCACCGAACAGATATTCCGCGTGAACGGCATCGGGCAGCTTCTCATCACCGCACTTCAGGCGGCGGACTGGCCGGTGGTGCGCACCGTGACCTTTCTTCTCGCCGTGCTCATCGTGGTGTTCAACATCCTCGCAGACCTGATCCATGGCTGGCTCGATCCAAGGGTGCGCTATGAGTGAACGTGGCGGCAATGCGGTGCTCTGGATCGCGGGCGCGGGCTTTGCCGCGCTCCTGCTGGCCGTCGCTCTGGGGCCGCTCCTCTGGCCGCACGCACCCGGCACAATGGACCTTTTGCAGCGCAACGCAGGGCCCAGTGCCGCGCATCCGCTGGGCACCGATCAGCTTGGCCGTGATCTTCTGGCCCGGCTCATCGTCGGGGGCCGGCTCACGTTGTCGGTGGGGCTGGCGGCGATGGCACTCTCGGTGACGCTGGGCACTGCGATCGGGGTGGTGGCGGGCATGTGGCGCGCGCTCGACGGTTGGCTGATGCGGCTGACCGACCTCTTTCTGTCCCTGCCGGTGTTGCCGTTGCTGCTTGTCGCCGTCATGCTTTTTCGCGACACGCTCACCCGCGGGCTGGGCGAGGTGTCCGGGCTTTTCACCCTTGTCGTCATCGGCATCGGCGCAACAAGCTGGATGCCCACCGCGCGGGTGGTGCGCGCCCTCGTGCTGGGCCTGCGCAGACGGGATTTCGTCACCGCCGCCGTGGCGGGCGGCGCGACGCGGGGCGCGGTGATCACCCGGCACATCCTGCCGCACTGCGCCTCGGCGATTCTGGTTTCCGGCGCACTTGGCGTTGCCAGCGCCATCGTCACCGAAAGCGCGCTCAGCTTCCTCGGTCTCGGCTTTCCGCCCGACACGGCAAGCTGGGGGCGCATGCTGGCCGATGGCGCGCCTTACCTTCAGGACCGCCCCGCACGGGTGATCTGGCCCGGGGTCATGATTTCGCTGACCGTGCTCTTCGTGACCTATCTCGGCGACGGGCTGCGCGACCGGATCGACCGCCGCGCGTGACAGGCTTGCGGTGCGCCCGCCTAAAGCGCTCCGCCTTAAAGTGTTTCACCTTTAACCTGAGACATCAGCGAAAGGCGAAACACGTGCAACGCCTGAATGTCGCGCTGCGTTTCGCGAAAATCTGTGATCCAAGTTTTTCGCGAAACGCTTTAGTGAACCGAACGCCTGATGCGCCGGATCACCCACCAAACCGCGAGCACCACCGGCAACGTCACCAGCGCCATCAGCATCCCCTTGTCGAGCCCAACACCCTTGGCCAGCGGCAGCAGGAGATACCCCGCAAGCGACACCGCGTAATAGCTGATCGCCACGACGCTCAGACCCTCGACCGTTTTTTGCAGCCGCAATTGCAGGTCCGCCCGACGGTCCATGCTTTCCAGCAGCGCCTGATTCTGCGCACTGCGTTCGACATCGACACGCGTTCGAAGCAATTCGCCCGCCCGCCGCGCCCGATCCGCCATCGCGTTAAGCCGGGCCTGCGTGGCGCGCACCGTGCGCATCGCGGGCTCATAGCGCCGCATCATGAATTCCGACAGGGTCTGCCGCCCCTCGAACCGCACCTCACGCAACACCTCGATGCGCTGATCCACGATGGTCTCATAGGCCGCCGTCGCCCCGAAGCGGAAGGACGAGCGCGCCACCAGCGCCTCAAGTTCGGCCGACACATCAAGAAGATCGCTCAGCGTCTCCTCGGCGCCGGTGGTGCCGCCTGTCATCGCCTCGATCATCCGGCTTAGCCGTTGATCCAACTCGCCCATCCGCCCGCTCATTTCCCGCGCACGGGAAAATCCCAGCATCGACAGGCTTTTGTATATCTCGATTTCACACAGTCGCGTGACGATGCGGCCCACCCGGTTGGGCCCAGTTTCGGGCGCGATCATGACCGACATGCGCTGATGCCCGGCGGCGTCAATGCAGAAATCCGTCGCCACGATCGCGGCATCGTCAAGAACCCGCGCCACCGCCACGCTTTCGGGCACGAACCAGTCACGGATCGCGGCGCGCGCCACCTCGGTGTCGGTCCACGGGTCCACCCGGATCAACGCCGAGGCGATACGCACCCCCGGCGCGTCGCGCAGCCAATCCTCGGGGAACACTTCGAAATCGGCGGGGTCGAAAGGCCGCGCACTCACCCCGCTGCGAAAGATGGTATAGGTGACGAACTCGGTATGGCTCTCCCATTTGAGCCGGTCACGCCCGATCCGTCCCATGTAATGCGTGGCGCCCGGCTGAGGGTGCGGCGCGCCATGCCGGTCCAGAAGCGCGGTCAGATGCGCCAGATCGGCCGCCCGGTCACGCGCAGCGGCTTTTTCCTCGCGCTTGATCGCCAGAAACACCGCCGTGGTCGGCGCCTTGAGCGCGGGAAACGGGCGCGCGTGCAGCTCATTGGTAAGCTGATAGCGCAGTGGATGATCTTCGATGGGCGGCATCGGTGTCTCCTTCGCCGCCCGATTACCCCGTCATTTCCATGACTTAAAGGAATACATTCGTATACCGCGGCGGCGGTTTACAGCGTCTGGGCAGGTTCCGAAGGCCGCGCCGCCCGTCCCCCACAGGGAACGGGCACCGCCTCAGTCGATCATCGGCAGTAGCTTGCCGACACTGTCTTTCGCGTCGCCATAGAACATCCGCGTATTCTCCTTGTAGAAAAGCGGATTTTCGATACCGGAATAGCCCGTGCCCTGCCCGCGCTTCGACACGAAAACCTGCTTGGCCTTCCACACCTCAAGCACCGGCATCCCGGCGATGGGACTGTTGGGGTCATCCTGCGCGGCGGGGTTCACGATATCGTTCGACCCGATCACGATGGCCACGTCGGTTTCGGGGAAGTCCTCGTTGATCTCGTCCATCTCGAGCACGATATCATAAGGCACCCGCGCCTCGGCCAGAAGCACGTTCATATGCCCGGGCAAACGCCCCGCAACAGGGTGGATCGCAAAGCGCACATCCTTGCCCTTGGCGCGCAGCTTGCTTGTCAGTTCGCTCACCGCCTGCTGCGCCTGCGCCACTGCCATGCCATAGCCCGGCACGATGATCACGCTTGATGCTTCGTTAAGCGCGGCGGCAACGGCATCGGCCTCGATGGCGACTTGCTCGCCCTCCACGGCCATCTGCTCGCCCGCCGGGCCGCCAAAGCCGCCAAGGATCACGCTGATGAATGACCGGTTCATGGCCTTGCACATGATATAGCTCAGGATCGCCCCGGACGACCCGACAAGCGCGCCCACCACGATCAACAGGTCATTGCCAAGGCTGAAACCGATCGCCGCCGCGGCCCACCCCGAATAGGAGTTGAGCATCGAAACGACCACGGGCATATCCGCCCCGCCGATCCCCTTGATCAGGTGATAGCCGATGAAAAGCGCGGCCAGCGTCATCAGGAACAAAGGCACGAACCCGCCGGTGTTGAAATACCACACGAGACACAAAAGCGAGAGAGCCGCCGCCGCCGCATTGAGCACATGCCCACCGGGCAGTTTCTTGGCGGCGCTGTCCACCTTGCCGGCCAGCTTGCCATAGGCGATGACCGACCCGGTAAAGGTGATCGCACCGATGAAGATGCCGAGGAAAAGCTCGACCCGCAGGATATTAATCTCGACCTGCGTCTTCTTGGCGATAAGCGCGCCGAAGCTTCCAAGTTCGGCCACGGCGTCTTTGCCAGCGGCCACCGCGTCGGCGGCGTTGCCGACCTCGAAATGCGCGTTGAAGCCCACGAAAACCGCCGCCAGACCGACAAGCGCGTGCATGCCGGCAACAAGCTCGGGCATCTGGGTCATTCCGACCCGACTGGCCAATTGATAGCCAATGGCCCCACCGCCCGCGATCAGCAGCAACGACAGAAGCCAAAGCCCCGATCCGGGCCCGATAAGCGTCGCAAAGACCGCCAGCGCCATGCCCGCGATCCCGTACCAGACCGCGCGTTTCGCGCTTTCCTGCCCCGAAAGGCCACCCAGCGACAGGATGAAGAGAACTGCCGCGACCACATAGGCCGCCGTTGTGAAACCGTATTCCATCGTGTCGGCCTCCTCAGGATTTCTGGAACATGGCGAGCATGCGCCGGGTGACAAGGAAACCGCCGAAAATGTTGATTCCGGCCATGAAAACACTGAGCGCGGCCAGCACGATCACAAGGAACGACCCCGAACCGATCTGCATGAGCGCCCCCAGAATGATGATCGACGAAATCGCGTTCGTGACCGCCATCAACGGTGTGTGCAGGCTGTGGCTCACGCCCCAGATCACTTGGAACCCGACGAAAACCGCCAACACGAAAACGATGAAATGCTGCATGAAACTTGCCGGCGCCATCAGTCCGACCCCAAGCAGCAGCACCGCGCCCACAATCAGAAGCGTGACCTGCCGTTTCGTCTGTGCCTTGAACGCGGCAACCTCCTGTGCCCGCCGCTCATCGGCAGTCAATTCGCGGGGGACGTCCTTCTTGGGGGCCGCCGCAATCGCCTGAACCTTTGGCGGCGGTGGCGGAAAGGTCACCTCGCCATCATGAGTGACGGTGGCGCCACGGATCACGTCATCTTCCATGTCATGCACGATCACCCCGTCCTTTTCAGGGGTGAGATCGGTCATCATGTGGCGGATATTGTTGGCATAAAGCGTCGAGGATTGCGTCGCCATCCGGCTCGGGAAATCGGTATACCCGACGATGGTCACACCGTTTTTCGTAACGATCTTGTCGTCCGGCACGGTCAGTTCGCAATTCCCTCCGCGCTCGGCGGCAAGGTCCACGATCACGCTGCCCGTCTTCATTTTCTCGACCATGTCGGCGGTCCAGAGCACCGGCGCATCGCGTCCGGGAATAAGGGCGGTGGTGATCACGATGTCCATCTCGGGCGCCAGTTCGCGGAACTTGGCAAGCTGCGCCTCGCGGAACTCGGGGCTCGAGGGGGCGGCATAGCCTCCGGTCGCGGCCCCGTCCTGGGTTTCCTCATCGAACTCAAGGAACACGAACTCGGCGCCCATGCTCTCGATCTGTTCGGCCACTTCGGGGCGCACGTCGAAGGCAAAGGTGATCGCACCAAGGCTCGTTGACGTGCCGATCGCGGCCAGCCCGGCCACACCGGCCCCGACCACGAGCACCTTGGCAGGCGGCACCTTGCCTGCCGCCGTCACCTGACCGGTCATCAGACGCGGAAAATTGCTCGCCGCCTCGACCACGGCGCGATAGCCCGCGATATTGGCCATCGACGACAGCGCGTCCATCTTCTGTGCCCGGCTGATGCGCGGCACCATCTCCATGGCGATCACGGTCGCGCGCTTGTCGGCGGCGGTTGCCATCTGGTCGTCATTGCCCGCCGGATTAAAGAACGAGATCAGCGTCTGCCCCTTCCTGAGCCGCTTGACCTCGGTGTCGGTCGGAACCCTGACCTTGGCGACGACGTCGCTGGATTTCCACAAGGCCGCGGCGGTCTTGATAATCTCGACACCGGCCTCCTTGTAATCCGCGTCCGAGAACCCGGCGCCCACACCCGCGCCGGCTTCTATGGCACATTCATGGCCCAGTTTCTGCAACGCCCGCGCCGAATCCGGTGTCATCGCGACCCGGTTTTCGCCCTCAAGCACCTCTTTCGGTGTTCCGATCTTCACCAGTTGGTCCCCCTCGCTTCTATTTTTTGGGCCGAAACGCCCATAGCGACGTTTTTCGGCGATCTAGCGCCGTTATTCCACATAAATTCCGCGCATGCGAGATGGTGATTTGCCCCAGTCCGGGCGCCAACGCCGCGTCATCGCCTTCCAAGTGCGCAAACCGTCTCTTAAACCCGATCGGCGGAACGGCGTCTTGCGGGGACGTCACCGATGATACGGACCAAGGTTCGCGCCGCCCCGACGGTCCGGCAAAGCTACCTTGACGCGACACCGCACCCCATCCGCTTTTTTTCAATTTGCCTCAACTTTGCCAAAATCGCTCCGCCTTTGCGCCGCACACAGTCTGTATCCAATCGCGAAACAATAGAGGCGCAGGTCCGATGCCAAACTATATCTCAAACGGTGTCTTTGAAACCAACACGGCCACCAACTCGTCGCAAACGCCCGCCGGGTGGACCGCGACCTCCGGTTCGCCGGATCTTCAGACCGATGGCAACTTCGAATGGGCGAACTTCGGCTGGATGCCATCCGATCTCGACGCGGCGGATGGCGGCGGATATGTCTCGATTTTTTCCAACAGCTCCTTCAACGAAGGGTTTTCGACCACGCTCAATACCCCCGTGCAAACCGGGGTCTCCTATACGTTCAGCTTCGATTTTTATGTCAACGACACGGATGGCTCCACCAATCAGCCCGGCGCGACCGATCTGACCGTCACCATCGGCTCGCAAACCCTGACCATCCCGATCGACAGCACCGGTCAGACCGCGCCCTATTGGCAAACCGCCAGCTTCACATTCACCGCAACCGAGAACACCAGCGATTTCAGCATCGCCACCTCAAGCGATCCCGGCGCGCTCAACCTGACGGGTATCGCGCTGGACAATCTCGCGCTTGAGCCGGTCCCGGATTACATCGTCGAAGGCACCGGCGGCGCCGACCTTATCGACATCGACTACGAAGACGACCCCGAGGGGGACCGGATCGACGCCGGTGACAACCTCACGGGGGACAATGACGATTCGGTCGAGGCAGGGGCAGGCAACGACACGGTTTTCGCGGGTCTCGGCAATGACACGGTTCTGGGTCAAGGCGGCGACGACCTGATTTTCGGCGGCCCCGGCGATGACGATCTGCGCGGCCAGGGCGGCAACGACACCATCGCCGGAGAGGCAGGCAACGACACGCTGCGCGGCGGTGCGGGCGCGGACGAACTTGACGGCGGTGCGGGCAATGACGATCTGACCGGCAACGCCGGAACCGACACGCTCAGCGGGGGCGCGGATAACGACACGCTTCAGGGCGGAACGGGCGATGACATGCTCATTGGCGATGGCGGCGACGCGCGCTGGTCCTACGAGGTCTACACCCAGAATTTCGGCTCCGGCAACGGGCAGGCCTTCACCATCGAGGACGGCACGCTCGCAGGCAGCGGCACGCAGGACACGCTCGATATCGACGCGCTCGGGCAGGCCGCCACAGGCGATGCCGACCCCGACGATTTCGGCGTCATCTTCACCTCGACGCTTTATGCGCCTGAGGCTGGCACCTATCGCTTCACCACCACGTCCGACGACGGCTCGACCATCCGCATCCTCGATTCGCAGGGCAACCCGGTCAACTTCACCAACCAGACCGGCAATGATGGTCCGTTCCTCGACAACGACTTTCACCAAGCCCCCACAACCCGCTGGGGCGAGGTGGATCTGGGCGCGAACGAGACCTATACGATCGAAGTCCGGGTCTGGGAAAACGCTGGCGGCGAAGTTCTGTCGGGCACAATCACCCCGCCGGGTGGTGTCGAGACGAGCCTCGACGAAAGCCCCCTTATCCTCGGGGCCGAGACCGCCGCGGGCGACGATGTCCTTGACGGCGGCGCGGACGCCGACCTGATTTTTGGCGGCGGCGGCAACGACACCCTGACCACAGGCGAAAACGACACCCTCTTTGGCGGCGACGGTGATGACCTGTTCATCCTCGGCCCGCAGACGGAAACCGGCGACGGCACCATCACCATCACCGGCGGCGAAGGCGATGAAACGGATGGCGACACGCTGCTGCTGACCCCCGATATCGGCCGCGACGATATCACCTTCACCAACACCGATGACACTGCAGGCGGGCTTTCGGGCAATTTCACCATGGCCGACGGCACGGTGGTGACCTTCAACGAAATCGAGAACATCATCTGCTTCACCCCCGGCACGTGCATCCTGACCGATCGCGGCGAACGCCCGATCGAAACACTGCGCCCCGGCGATGGCATCGTGACCCGTGATCATGGCGTGCAGCTGCTGCGCTGGATCGGGAACAGCACGGTGCGCGGCGAAGGTCGCTTTGCGCCGATCCGCATCGACCCATCGGTGATGCCGGGCGCACGCCGCGCGCTCCTCGTCTCACCGCAACACCGCATCCTCTTTGAAGGCTACCGCGCCGAACTTCTTTTCGGCAGCGACGAAGTGCTGGTAGGCGCGGCGCATCTCGAGGACGGGCACACCGTGCGCGCCGAGCCCTGCAATGCCGTCACCTATCTGCACCTCATGCTCGATCAGCACGAGGTTATCTATGCCGAAGGCGCCGCCACCGAAAGCTTTCACGCAGGCGCCAGCGGCCTGACCGCGATCTCGGATGCCGCACGCGAGGAAATGTTCGCCCTCTTTCCCGAATTGCGCAGCAATGCCGGCGCCCACGGCCAGACTGCGCGTCATTGCCTTAAGCGGCACGAGGCGCGGCTTCTGTTGCAGGACATGCCGATGGCGGCGACACAGCTTTCCGGTGGCGCAGCCGCCCTTCCGCTCAGCGCCTGACCTTAAGACGCGGATCAGGCGCTTCTGCGGGGGGCCTCACCGGACATCCGGCCCGTCTCCTGCGCGAAGGCGCGTGCCGCGTCCCCGAAGGTTTGAAAAAGCGGTCGCGACACCGGGTCATTGGCTGCATTCCACTCGGGATGCCATTGAACCCCCATGGCGAACCCCTTGGCTCCCTCAATATAGATCGCCTCGGGCGTGCCGTCCGGGGCATGGCCGTCGATGATCACCCGTCGCCCCACACGCACGATCCCCTGCCCGTGCAGCGTGTTGGTCATCACCTCGCGTGCGCCCATCAGCCGGTGAAACACCCCGCCCTCGGTAAAGGTCACGACGTGGCGCAGGGCGAACTGCTCCTCCAACGTGCCATCGGGGGGCATCCGGTGATTGTCGCGCCCCGGAAGATCGCGGATCTCGGGATGCAGGCTTCCGCCCATGGCAACGTTCATCTCCTGAAAGCCGCGGCACAGGCCCAGCACCGGCTGACCGGTTTCGACACAGGCCCGCACCAGCGGCAGGGTGATCGCATCGCGGGCCTGATCAAAGGCACCATGGGCCTCGGTGGGCTCCTCACCGTATTCGCTTGGATGCACATTGGGTCGCCCCCCAGTCAGCAGGAATCCGTCGCAGCGCGCCATCAGTTCGGCCACCGTCACATAGGCAGGGTCGGTCGGCACCAGCAACGGCATACATCCCGCCGCTTCGGCCACCGCCGCCGAATTCATCGTGCCCCCGGCATGCACCGGATAGCGGTCGTCGATGACATAGTGATTGCCGATGATGCCGATGACAGGGCGTTGCGCGGTCATTGGGGGCCTCTCCATAGTGGCGTCTCGGCCTTTCTTACAACTCCATGATTGGACTGAAAACCTCTATGCGCCGCGATCACCTTGTGCGCTGGCGCACTTCACGACCGATACACCAAGACTCCCAGCTTCAAAACGCAGCCACTCAGCCGTCATAGGCAAAAAACAAAGGCGCCAGACATATCTATCCGGCGCCTTCTGGCGTCACGCCATGCTTTGCGGTCATGCGGCGTGCTTTATTCGGTGACCTCATCAACAACCGGCGCTGGAATATCCGCCTCTTCCGCATCCCGCGGTTCATTGCCCTGATAGATCAGATAAGCCACCAAGCCGATCAGCAGAACGCCCGCGAAAATAACAACCGCGACCATCCCGGCCAGCGGCCCCTTGTGCCGTTTTTCCTGTTTTTTGATGTTCGTGTCAGGTGCTGACATCGTCATACCTCCAGTTATCTTGTCCCATGCGTCTTCCGGGGCATTGCGACCCCGGCCTTGGAGGCGTAACGTCCGCGCACCCGTTTTGTTCCATACCCGAGGAAGACACCGATGAAGGACGCGCAGCCCGCCACGATCTATCTCAAGGACTATCAGCCCTTCACGCATCTGGTGGACAGCGTGCACCTGACGTTTCGGCTGGCCCCGTCGGCCACCCGCGTTCTGAGCCGGATCGCCTTTCGCCCCGATCCCAAGGCCCCGGCCCGCCCCTTTCACCTTGATGGTGAGGGGTTGACGCTGATCTCGGCGCGCATAGACGGCAAGGAGGTATCGCCAGAGATCACCCCAACGGGCCTCATTTGCGAGGTGCCCGACGCCCCCTTCCTCTGGGAGGCCGAGGTCGAGATTGACCCCGCATCGAACACCGCGCTCGAAGGGCTTTACCGCTCGAACGGGATGTATTGCACCCAGTGCGAGGCCGAAGGTTTCCGCAAGATCACTTATTATCCCGACCGCCCCGACGTGATGTCGGTCTTCACCGTCCGCATCGAAGGCGAGGAACCGGTGATGCTGTCGAACGGCAACCCCGGCGATAGCGGCGAAGGCTGGGCCGAATGGCACGATCCATGGCCCAAACCCGCCTATCTCTTTGCCCTCGTGGCTGGTGATCTGCTGGCCCATCCCGACAGCTTCACCACACGCTCCGGCAGGGATGTGGCCCTGAACATCTGGGTCCGCCCCGGCGACGAAGACAAGTGCGCCTTCGGAATGGAGGCGCTCAAACGGTCGATGACATGGGACGAAGAGGTTTACGGTCGCGAATATGACTTGGACATATTCAACATTGTGGCCGTGGATGACTTCAATATGGGCGCGATGGAGAATAAGGGCTTGAACATTTTCAACTCAAGCTGCGTTCTCGCCTCACCCGAGACATCGACCGACGCCAACTTCGAACGTATCGAGGCGATCATCGCGCATGAGTATTTCCACAACTGGACCGGCAACCGCATCACCTGCCGCGACTGGTTTCAACTATGCCTCAAGGAAGGGCTCACGGTCTTTCGCGATGCACAGTTCACCTCTGACATGCGGTCGGCCCCGGTCAAGCGGATCGAGGACGTGATCGCCCTCCGCGCCCGCCAGTTCCGCGAAGATAACGGCCCGCTGGCGCATCCCGTGCGGCCCCATTCCTTTGTCGAGATCAACAACTTCTACACCGCCACCGTCTATGAAAAGGGCGCCGAACTGATCGGGATGCTCAAGACCTTGGTCGGGGACGCGGCCTATGACAAGGCGCTCGACCTTTACTTCACCCGCCATGATGGCGACGCTGCTACGATCGAAGATTGGCTCAGGGTCTTCGAGGACGTGACCGGGCGCGACCTGACGCAATTCAAACGCTGGTACGAGGACGCAGGCACACCCCGCCTGCATGTCTCGGATGACTTTAACACTGGCACGTATACCATTAACTTCAAACAGGAAACGCCTCCAACTCCCGGGCAGGACAGCAAACCGCCACGGGTGATTCCCATCGCCCTTGGCCTGCTTGATCAAAGCGGGACGGAAATACACGAGACGACCATCCTCGAGATGACCGAGGCCGAGCAGAGCTTTACCTTCGAAGGTCTTTCTGCGCGTCCTGTGCCCTCGATCCTGCGCGGCTTCTCCGCGCCCGTCATCGTCACCCGCGAGGCCACGAATGCCGAGCGTGCCTTTCTTCTGGCCCATGACACCGACACGTTCAACAAGTGGGAATCGGGCCGCGCCCTTGCCCGTGACGGGCTTGTGGCGATGATCCGCGATGGCGCGGCGCCCGACGATCTTTATCTCGATGCCATCGCCACCATGGCCCGCGACGACACGCTTGACCCGGCATTTCGCGCGCTGGCCCTCGGCCTGCCATCGCAAGAAGATTTGGCCCAAACGCTTTTCGAGGGCGGGCACACGCCCGATCCCCTCGCGATCTGGGAGGCGCTGGAAACCCTGCGCCACGCCCGCGCCGAGGCGATGCAGGACACCACCACGCGCCTATATGCAAAGTATCAGGTGACCGGGCCTTATGCCCCCGATGCCGCGCAATCGGGCGCGCGTGCGCTGGCCAACGCGGCGCTTGACATGATCACCCGCCTTGATGGCGGTCGACAGGCGCAAGCGCAGTATGACAGCGCCGACAACATGACCCAGCAGCTTGCCGCGCTTGGCAACCTGATCCGCGGCGGGCGCGGCGATCACGCGATATCCGCCTTCTATGATCAGTGGCATCATGACCGGCTGGTGATCGACAAATGGTTCAGCCTGCAAATCCTGAATGCCGACCCGTCCGAGACCGCGGATGTGGCCGAAACACTGACACGGCATCCCGATTTCACGCTGAAAAACCCCAACCGTTTTCGCGCCACGCTTGGCGCACTAAGCATGTCTCCGGCGGGTTTTCACCGCGCCGACGGGGCGGGTTACAGGCTTCTGGCCGACTGGCTCATGCAGCTTGATCCCCTCAACCCGCAGACCACGGCGCGGATGTGTACGGCCTTCGAAACATGGAAACGGTTTGATGGCGACCGTCAGGCAATGATCCGAACCGAGCTTGAGCGTATCCTCGCCCTCCCCGGCCTGAGCCGCGACACGACCGAGATGGTGACACGCATCCTCGGCGCCTGAGCACGCCGCTCAGTCTTCGGCACTCACGATCTGAACCGGCCGCGCGACGGGGCGACGCGGCGCTTCCAGATTTGCCGGGCGCGCCTGCGGTCGCCTGCTCGGGGCGGTGCAGTAGGGCTGTTTGCGAAGCCATGCCGACATGTCCCGCCGCTTGGTGGAGGATGTCATCGGACCCCAATCCGCCGCCACCCCGCGCCAGCGCCCGCGATGCACCGCGATCGCCTGATCGCGCGGCACTGTCGTGGCCATGATGCGAATCGCACAAGCAAGGTTCGCCGACCCGTCCTTGAGCGCGCGCCCCGTGCGCGCCGCACAGCCATATCCCCGCGCCGTCGCCGGCAATATCTGCAAAAGACCGTACCACCGCCCCCCGCCGCCCACGGCATCGGGGCGATAGGTGCTTTCATGCTTGGCCAGCGCCGACAAAAGGCCAACCCAGAAGGCGCGACGCCCCTTGGCACCGGCCCGTTCATAGGCCGGGCACCAACCCTTGATGTCGTGCGGCACCGTCCGGGTCAGCGGCGTGCCATGGGCTCTGAGCGCGGCCAGCGCGCTGCGTGTCCAGATGTCCGATTCCCCGCGCATCTCCCACCGCATGGGTGGCAAGGGTTCGGTCCGGGCGACCGGTCGCACTTGCGCAAGTGTCTGAACGGCAACTGTTCCTGCGCCTTCGGCCAACGCCACAGACGGACCAAGGCCAAGGCCGAAACAGAGAGATAGGACAAGAAATGGCAGCCGGATCATGACGTGATGATCCTCCGAAAACGCCGCCATGGCAATATTGGCCTGCAATCGCGCCTCGGCGATAACCCGCCCGCTTCACGCAATCTCCCGAGGCGGGTCATGTTTTGGCCCAATTGGACGGGCACTTCATAAGACTAGTTCTCATGTTGCCGGAATCTCTGTTTATGTTGCTTTTCGCCCGCCTCCAGACCGCCTTGTCCACCCGTCTGTTCCGCCGCGCGCCCGACACGCTGTCGCGCGCCGAACTCGACCGTATGTCCAAGCGGATCATCCTGCCATCGCTGCCCGTCACCGACGAAGAACTTGCCCGCGCGGCATTTCAGGATCGGGGTCAGAAACTCGCACGACAGGAAGACTGGTCAACCCTCGCCCGTGAAATCGCACAGGCCGACGCCGCGCGCACGGGCACGCCCGGGGGGGAAACGGCAGCGATGCTTCTGGCTTACGGCGCTCGCGGCGATGTGGTCGCCGCCGCCGAGGATGCGCTGCACGATGGCAAACCACCTGTCCAAGACGGTCTTGCGGCGCTGGAAGAGAACGCCACCGAAGCGGCCGAAACCGCAGACGGCCCCGACGCCTATCCCTGCGCGTTGATCGTCGCGCTGGCGCATATGGATGTGGGCCTCGCATGGCAGGCCGCGCCACGGTCACGCGCCCTTGGCGACACGCCCGACCGCGCCCGTCAGAGCCACCATCATTTCACTCGCGCCTCCGAGTTGCTGGCCCCCTTCTGCGCCAAAACCCTTGGCGCGCCCTCGCTTGCCGCCGCGCAATGTGCGCTTCTCGCCGGTCAGATGGTCACGGAACGGCAAGTGGCGGACAAATACGAGGCGCTCGTGCGGCTTGATCAGGCCAGTCCGCGCCACCTGCGCGCCCTTGGCCGCGCGCTTCTGCCCGAATGCGGCGGATCGCATGCCGGGCTCGACCTCGAGGCGCGGCGCATGGTGGCCCTGACCCGTGCGCATTGGGGCGCCGGGGCCTACGCGTGGGTTTATCTCGATGCGATGAGCCTTGATCCCGGATGCGTCGCACGGCTTGATCCGGTGTTTTTCGGGGATGCCTTGCGCGATGTTCTGTCCCGCTGCCCGGATCAACATGTGGCCAACCTTCTCTCGGCCTGCCTTGCCGCCGCGTTGCGCGACGAGACAATCGCACCCGACATCCGCAAGGAATTGACGGCCCTGCTGGAATGGGCGCTTGCCAATCATCTGCGCGAATTGCATCCGCTGGTCTGGACACAGGCCCTTCATCGGCCTGACACCGGCGTGGCGCTGCCCTCACGCGGGGCGCTGCTGCGGCTGGGGCGCCGGGCCGCCCTTGGCACCATCGCACAGGTCTTTGCCGACAAGCTCGCCGACGGAAGCTCCATCGCCTTTTCGCCCGCCGGCATGTACCGCCTGCCCAATATCTGATCCGTCAGCCGCCATCGCTCGCGTCTTGGCCGCCCCCGGCGGCCAATCGGGGATTGCCCCCCCGCGCCCGCTGTCCTAGAACGCAAGCGTTCTGACAACGGGATGCCCACCATGCTTGACCTGACCTACGAGTCCCCGAAACCCAAGGTGATCTCCGGGGCCAAACACGACTGGGAACTGGTGATCGGCATGGAGGTCCACGCGCAGGTGGCCTCGAACGCCAAGCTGTTCTCCGGTGCCTCCACCCGGTTCGGCGCCGAGCCTAACTCGAACGTCTCCTTCGTGGATGCCGCGATGCCCGGCATGCTGCCCGTCATCAACGAATTCTGCGTTGAACAGGCGGTGCGCACAGGGCTGGGCCTCAAGGCACAGATCAACCTCAAATCCGCGTTCGACCGCAAGAATTATTTCTATCCGGATCTGCCGCAGGGCTATCAGATTTCACAGCTGTATCATCCCATCGTCGGCGAGGGCGAAATTCTCGTGGATATGGAGCCGGGCATCGCGCGGCTGGTGCGGATCGAACGCATCCACATGGAACAGGATGCGGGCAAGTCGATCCACGACATGGACCCCAACATGTCCTTTGTCGATCTCAACCGCACCGGTGTCTGCCTGATGGAGATCGTCAGCCGCCCGGACATCCGCGGCCCCGAAGAGGCAGCCGCCTACGTGCTGAAGATGCGTCAGATCCTGCGCTATCTGAGTACCTGCGACGGCAACATGCAAAACGGCAACCTGCGGGCCGATGTGAACGTGTCTGTCTGCCGTCCCGGCGCCTATGAAAAATACATGGAGACACAGGATTTCGGCCATCTTGGCACCCGCTGCGAGATCAAGAACATGAACTCCATGCGCTTTATTCAACAGGCCATCGACCATGAGGCCCGCCGCCAGATCGCGATTGTCGAAGCGGGCGGCGAAGTGGTGCAGGAAACCCGCCTGTATGATCCCGACCGCGGCGAGACGCGTTCGATGCGCTCAAAGGAAGAGGCGCATGATTATCGCTACTTCCCCGATCCCGATCTTCTGCCGCTGGAAATCGAACAGGAGTGGGTCGACGGGATCGCGGCCACCCTCCCCGAACTGCCCGACGAGAAGAAGGCCCGCTTCGTGACCGAATTCGGGCTCAGCGAATACGATGCCTCGGTGCTCACCGCCGAGGTGGCGAATGCCGCCTATTTCGAAGAGGTCGCGGCCGGCGCGGGCGATGGCAAACTGGCCGCGAACTGGGTCATCAACGAGCTTTTCGGCCGCCTCAAGAAAGAGGATCACAGCATTGATCAAAGCCCGGTCAACCCCGAACAGCTTGCGGGAATCGTGCGCCTGATCAAGTCCGACGCCATTTCCGGCAAGATCGCCAAAGACCTGTTCGAGATCGTCTATACCGAAGGCGGCGACCCCGAGACGATCGTCGAAGAGCGCGGCATGAAACAGGTGACAGACACCGGCGCGATTGAGCAGGCGGTGGATCAGATCATCGCCGACAACCCCGCGCAGGTCGAAAAGGCACAGCAAAATCCAAAGCTTGCAGGCTGGTTCGTGGGTCAGGTCATGAAGGCCACCGGCGGCAAGGCCAATCCCAAGGCGGTGAACGAAATCGTGAGCGCGAAGCTAGGGCTCTGACCTCCTAGGCGCGGACCCGGCCCATCACGTCGCTCCGCCAAGCGCCCGAAGCAGTGCCACGATCATCGCGTCGCGCTCGGTCGCGCGCGCCTCGACGCTTGCGCCGCCGGTTTCATCCTGCAACCCTTTTTCCAGCATCCGGGCCACCTCGGGCGTCAGGTGCGGCGTGCCAAGATCGTCCCACCAGCCGTTGAACGTATCGCTGAAATGCTCACAGAACGCCGCCAGCCCGCCATCGCCCGCCCCCAACCCGAAAAGGGCGGTCGGCCCCATCGCAGCCCAGCGCAATCCCGGCCCCGCCGTCATCGCGCGGTCCACGTCGCCGACGCTTGCCACGCCCTCCTGCACAAGGTGGATGGCCTCGCGCCAGACCGCGGCCTGTAGCCGGTTCGCAACATGGCCCGGCACTTCCTTCTTTACCCGGATCGTCACCTTACCCAGATCGGCATAGAACGCCTCCGCTGCCGCGATCACGCCTGCGCCGGTGCGGTCGTTGCCCATCACCTCGACCAGCGGAATAAGGTGCGGTGGGTTGAACGGATGCCCAAGGATCAGCGGCGCAGGGTCGCGCCATCCCTCCTGCATCTGCCCCAGCGTCAGGCCCGAAGCCGAACTTGCCACGATCGCGCCCGCCTCAAGCTCCGGTTCGATCTCGGCAAAGGTCGCGTGCTTGATCGCAACCCGCTCGGGCACGTTCTCCTGCACGAAACCTGCGCCTTCCACGGCCCGCGCCGCGCTTTGGTGAAACGTGATTGCACCCGGATCGCCCCGCCCGGTCAGCCCCAGCTGTGTCATGGTCTCCCATGCGCGGGCGATATAGGCGCGCACCCGTGGCTCAGCCCCCTCATCGGGCTCATAGACGGCAACGGACCGCCCAGACGCCAGAAAAAGCGCCGCCCAGCTTGCCCCGATGGTCCCCGCTCCAAGAACGGCAGCGTGCGACATGTTCATCAGAAAAGCCCCGTGTTGATGGGCGATGCCGCCGTCATGCCGCCATCGATGGTGAATAGCTGCCCGGTGGCAAATCCCGCCTCGTCGCTTGCAAGCCAGACCGCCATCGCCGCAATGTCCGACGGTTTGCCGAACCGTCGGGTCGCATGTCGCGCCAACGCGTCTTCGCGGGCGCGCTCGGGGTCATCGGCCAACGCGAAACCGGCCTCGAGCATGCCGGTCTCGATCCAGCCCGGACAGATCGCGTTGCAGCGCAGGTGGGGCCCGTGATCCACCGCGATAGAACGGGTAAGCCCGTGAACGAACGCCTTCGACGCATTGTAAAGCGCCATTGAGGGGTCCGCCGCGTGCCCCGAGATGGAGCCGATATTGATGATCGAACCGCCCTTGCGCATCCGCGGCAGGATCGCGCGGCAGGTGTTGAACACCCCGCGGCAATTGGCCCCCACCACGAGGTTCCAGTCGTCATCCGTGCTTTCGACCACGGTCTTTTCCACCTGAACACCCGCGTTGTTGACAAGGATATCCACCTCGCCCGCAACCTCGGCCAGCGCCGCCACCTGCCTTACATCGGTCACATCGGCGGTGATCCATCCGCAGGCACCCGGCAGGTCATCGGGCCGTGCCCCGCGCCCACAGGTGATCACCTTCGCGCCCTCGGCCATGAAGGCGTCGACAATGCCGCGTCCGATGCCCTGCCGGCCGCCTGTCACAACGGCGCGCTTCCCCGCAAGCCGCATCAGAACGCCACCCGGTCGGCACCCTTGAGCGCCAGCCTCTCGCGTGCCTCACCGGGCGTCGCCACCCGCAGCCCGAGGTTTTCGACAATTCCGCGTATCCGCTCCACCTGTTCTGCGTTCGAGATGGCCAGTTCCCCCTTACCGATGAATAGACTATCCTCCAGCCCGACCCTCAGATTACCGCCCAGCATCGCGCTTTGTGTTGCAAACGGCATCTGGTGGCGCCCGGCGGCCAGAACCGACCACTCGTAATTCTCAGACCCGAACAGGCGGTCCGCAGTGCGGTGCAGGTGCATCAGGTGGTCAAGCTCGGCCCCCATACCGCCAAGGATGCCGAACACCATCTGGATAAAGAAGGGCGGCTTGATCAGCCCCTGATCGACGAACCATTTGACGTTGTAAAGATGCCCCAGATCATAGCACTCGAACTCGAAACGCGTGCCATGCGCCTCACCCAGATTTTCAAGAGCATACTTTATGGTCTTGAATGTGTTGGGAAAGATGAAATCCTCGGTCATCTCTAGGAAGGGGCGCTCCCAGTCATGCTCAAACTCGGTGTATTTCTGCAAAAGCGGGAAGATGCCGAAATTCATCGACCCCATGTTAAGGCTCGCCATCTCGGGGCTGGCGGTCGTCGCGGCCAAAAGACGCTCCTCCATGCTCATGCCGAGGCCCGCCCCGGTCGACACGTTGATCACCGCATCGGTGGCCTGCTTGATCACCGGCAGGAACTGGTTGAACGTCTCGAACCGGTGGTCGGGCTTTCCGGTCTCGGGATCGCGCGCGTGCAGATGGATGATCGACGCGCCTGCCTCCGCCGCCTCGATGCTGGCGGTGGCGATCTCGGCGGGGGTCACCGGTAAATGCGGGCTCATCGACGGCGTGTGAATACCCCCCGTCGGCGCACAGGTGATGATGACGGATTTGCTCATCTATCGGCCTTTCCGGGGACAACGCCCCTCTTTCTTCTTGCTTGAAATATCCATATCCCACACCTCATTTCCGCACCGCCCGCTGCCCTCTGGGCGCCTCACAGCCGCATCTGCTGCACCTGCGCCGACAGCCCTCCGTCCAGCACCCAAAGCTGCCCCGACGCATAGCGCGCCTCGTCTGAGGCCAGCCATGTGACAAGGTTCGCGATATCATCCGGCGTGCCGTAGGTGCGCATCGGATGCACGTTGCGCACGGCCTGCTGCAATTCGCCGATGGATTTACCGCCCGCACCAGACCCGTCTCCGGCGAAAAAGCTCTGCAACATCGGCGTGTCGATATATCCCGGACAGATCGCGTTCACACGGATGCCCTCGGGTCCGTGATCACAGGCCATCGCACGGGTCAGCGCATGCACAGCCCCCTTCGTCGCGCAATAGGCAGCCAGCCCCGGATCGGCGATGAACCCGTCATAAGAGCCGAAATTTATGATACTGGCGGAGGGGCCGCCCTGTGCCGCCGCCCGCATCAGCGGCAAGGCATGTTTCGACGTCAGGAATGTGCCGGTAACATTGACCGCAAAGGACCGGTTCCACTCCTCAAGGCTGGTCTCCTCGATCGTCTTCTCAATCTCGATCCCCGCCGCATTGACCAGAATATCAATCCGGCCTTCCTCGGCATCCACGCGTTCCATGGCCGCGCGCACTTCGTCCTCACTGGCCACGTCAAGCCTGAGGAACCGCGATGCGCCCTCGGCATCTCCCAGCGATCCACCCTCATTCAGATCGGCGGCAAAGACCACCGCGCCCTCGCGCTCGAACCGCCGGCAGATCGCGCGCCCTATGCCGCCGCGCCCGCCGGTGATCAGCGCCACCTTTCCTTCAAGCCTCATGTCCCGGTCGCGCCTCATCCGCTTGCCGCCTTCGCGTAGGCGTCAAGCACCAGCCCGTGAAAGTGATGCACCGCATGTTCGGATTTGCCCGATCCGCTGGGGTCGTTCACAATGCGGCCCTGCGTGAAGGCGGGCGTTTCCATCCCGCGCTGCACGCTTTCGACAAGGTTGATGTCCTCGACCTGAAGCACCTCGTCGAGATACCGGATCGCATCCTGTTCCATCGGGTCCGGCTCGGGCGTCTCAAGAAAGAAGTCATAGGTCTCAAGCGTGCGGTCAGGCCCGACGGGAATAATGTTGAGCACGATCATGCTCGACCGCCCCGGATAGCGCATCAAACAGGTCGTCGGCCACAGCCACCAGACCGCATGGGTGCGCACGGTGGCGTTGCTCACGTCGTAGGCGCTGTTCGCGCCCTTGCCCGCATCCGCCATGTGGCTCGAATAGATGCCATAGGTCGTGACCTTGTAGGTATCCATATCCACGAGATCGCAGAAATCCTTGTGCGCCGTCGGGCAGTGATAACATTCAAGGAAGTTGTCCACGACATTCTTCCAGTTCGACCTGATGTCATAGCTCAGGCGATGCCCGAAGGTCAGCTTGTCGATATCCGGCCCCCAGTGGCGGATCTCGGTCTCAAGGTCGCCCGATTGCGCATGAAGCGGCGCCGCGTCGGGATCGAGGTTGACATAGACGAACCCCGCGAACTCCTCGACCTGCACCGCATCAAGGCAGATGTCACGCGGCTCGAAATCCTCCAGATGCTCGGTTTCGGGCGCGCGGACAAGCTGACCGTTCAGCTTGTAGACCCACGCATGATAGGGGCACATGATGCGCGTCGTCTCGCCCTCGCCCGACAAGAGATGATGCGCCCGGTGCTTGCACACGTTCCAGAAGGCGCGCAGCACCCCGTCGCGGTCGCGCACCACGGCAATGGGGTGGCCCGCGATATCGGCGGTGACATAAGCGCCCGGCGCCCGCAGCTTTTCGACATGGCACACCCATTGCCACGACTTGCCAAGTATCTCACGCCGGTCGGCCTCGAACCATTCGGCGCGCGTATAGGCATCGGCCCTGAGCGACAATGAGCGCCCTTCGTCCTCTGAATATCCCGCGCCTATGGTCGCGAACGCGGCTTTCGATGGTAATTCGGTCATGGTGATGACTCCCCCGATTCCCGGCATGTCCTGTCACGATCATCCGCGAAAAACCGGCGGCATACCCACATTGCATTCGCCGCTCTATTAACCTTGATCGCCATCTCCGCGCTGCATCGGCCACGCCCTGAACTCAAACGGCACCCGCCCTTCGATCCGGTCCCGCGACGGGGCAAGACCGAACCGCGCCTTGTAGGCCCGGCTGAAATGCACCGGGCTGGCAAAGCCGCAGGCCACCGCCACCTCTGTCAGCGCAAGCTCGGTCTGCGTCACAAGGCCCCGCGCCCGGTCAAGCCTGATATCACGGTAATAGCTTTGCGGGCTGAGTTTCACATATTGCCGAAACAGCCGGTCAAGCTGGCGCTGCGAGACGTCGGCCATGCGGCATATCTCGGGGATTGGCACCGGGGTCTCAAGATGCCGTTCCATGATGTCGATGGCCCGGCGCACCTTGGGCGGCGCGGTATTGCCCAGCGGCTCGCGCCGTGCGTCCGTCTGCCGCGTTCCGGGGCCGCGCACTTCGTTCTGAAATAAGTATTTCGCACAATCATTGGCCAGCGCGTCACTCACCAGTTCGCGCAACAGGTAAAGTGCGTATTCACCTGATGCGACCCCGCCACACGCGCTGCCCACGCGCGCCTCGTGAACAAAGAGGTCCTCACAGACCTCCACCTCGGGAAACCGTTCTGCCATCGCGTCGATATGCTCGTAATGCACCGTTGCGCGCCGTCCCCGCAAAAGGCCCGCCTCGGCCATGATCACGGCGCCCGTGTCGATCCCGCCAACATAGGCCCCCGCCCGCGCAAAACGCCGGATCGCGGTCAGCATCGGCTTGCTGGCAAATCGCTCGGGCGTCCAACTGCTCGCGACGATAACCAGATCGGCGTGCGCGTGGCCCAGCGTCTCGAGTGGCGCGGTCTCGATCTGTGCCCCGTTGCTCGCCGGCAGGAGCCCACCCGCCTCACTGACAAGCCGCCAGCGAAAGATTTGCCGCCCGCCGAGATAGTTCGCGGCGCGAAACGGATCGAGAAACGTCATCGTCGCCGCCATGTTGAAATGGGGCGTCATCAGAACGGCGATCTCGAATCTGCGGCGGGGAATCGTCTCCATGATGGCCAATATAGTTTAACCGGCGGCGCATCTGGAAGGGCTGCGCGCGCGTCGTTAACCATGGCGATCATGCCCCGTCCACCGACGTGATACCGACGTGACTACCGACATGGATACAGACCCCTTTCCCGCCGCCTGTCCCTTGTTAACCACGCGTGTCGCAGACCGGTCCCCGCCGGGGCACGCCACGCCTGCGCACGCTGCCTCAACGTCTTGCTCACAGCATCAAAGGGCCTTTCCCTTTGCAATCCCCTGCGCGGGGTTCTAATCCGGTGACCACACAACAAGAGATACGCCCGCCGATGCCCGACGCCGCGCCCTTCATGTCTTCTTGGCTCGAGATCGAGCCGGGCTGGATCGACCACAACAACCACCTGAACATGGGCTATTACACCGTGCTTTTCGACCGCGCGGCAGACGAGGTGTTCGACAGGCTCGGCTTTGGCCCCGATTACGTAAGCTCAAGCAACCACACGACATTTTCGGGTGAATTCCACCTGCGCTACCTGCGCGAGGTCAAGCTCGGGGATCGGCTCCGCTCGTCTTTCTGGCTCATCGACCACGACGAGAAACGGTTTCACACCTTTCAGCAGCTTTATCACGAAGATGGCTGGATGTCCGCCACCGGCGAGGGGCTGACCCTGCATGTCAATCTCGACGGGCCCAAGGTCACGCCGATGCCGCCCGACATTCAAGCGCGTGTCGCCGAAATGGCCCGCGACCATGCCGCCCTGCCACAGCCCGAAGGGCTTGGGCGGCATATCGGCATCCCCCGCAAATCCGCCTGACCGAAGACGAGGATAGTCCCATGCAGCGTTACGAATACAAGGTCATCCCAGCCCCCTCCAAAGGATTGAAATCAAAGGGTATAAAAGGGACTGAGGCCCGTTTCGCCCATGCGATCGAAACCACGATGAACGAGATGGGCAATGCCGGATGGACCTATCTGCGCGCCGATATCCTCCCCTCAGAAGAGCGTCAGGGCCTGACCTCGACCACAACGGTCTACCGCACCCTTCTGGTCTTTCAACGCCTGATCAAGGAGCCGGTCGAAGACACGGCCCCGGCCCTCATCGCCGCCCCGGACACGTCCCCCGAAGAGACCGGGGACGAGACCGCCGAAGACGCCCCCGACGACACCACGCCGCCCTCTGCCGCCACCCTCGCCGCGACGCTTGCCCCCACCAACGACGCGCTGGACGAGGACACCCAAACGCCCGACCCGGATGAAGGCGACGCCGAAGACACCGACAAGGCCAACCGTTAGGCCCGTTCGCGCGGCGCTTCAGATGTCGATCTCGAGCGTCAGCGCATGAATCTGCGTCATCAGATCCTTGCCCAAAGCGTCGTGTATCGCTCTGTGCCTTGAAATCCTTGACATTTCAGCGAATTCCGGCGCCTTAATCCGCACCCGGAAATGGCTTTCTCCGCCTTCCTGAAATCCCGCGTGGCCGCGATGCGCCTCGCTTTCGTCGATCACGTCCAGCGTTTGCACGTCGAATCTCTCTTCAAGTCGTGCGCGTATCTTTTCCGATCGGGTCATTTTTTGCCCCTGCCCCCTTCAATTTGCTGCCCAATAGCCTATTCTCTCTGCTCCGAGTCGCAAAGGGAGTCACCATGGCCAAATCTGATCCCTTCGGGTTCGACATGTCCGTGTCGTCCGCCAAGAAGAAGAACCCCCGCGGTCGCCGCGGCATGTCCNTCACCATGGCCAAATCTGATCCCTTCGGGTTCGACATGTCCGTGTCGTCCGCCAAGAAGAAGAACCCCCGCGGTCGCCGCGGCATGTCCGGCGCGTCCGAGACCTCGACTCGCGTCTGCGATCACGAGGGCTGTAACGAGCCGGGCAAATACCGTGCGCCCAAAGCTCCGGACGTGCTCGATGAATTCTACTGGTTCTGCCAGACCCATGTCCGCGAATACAATCTCAAATGGAACTTCTTCAACGGCACCACCGAGGCCGAGATGAACGCCCAGATGTCGCAGGACAAGGTTTGGGAGCGCCACACCAAAAGTTTCACCGACCCCGAGGCGCGCGCCTGGGCCCGGTTGGGGATCGAGGATCCCCATCAGGTGCTTGGCGGCAATGCCACCCGCAATCCGGGCAAGTCGCGCGGCGGCGGTCGCAAGCTTCCCCCGACGGAACGGCGCGCCGTCGAAATCCTCGAGGCCGGGGACACCTGGACCAAGGCCGAGATCCGCAAATCATACAAAAAGCTGATCAAGGTGCTGCACCCGGACATGAACGGTGGTGACCGCAGTCAGGAAGAGCAGTTGCAAGAAGTCATGTGGGCGTGGGATCAGATCAAGCCGAGCCGCAATTTCAAGTGATCACGCCATAGGCCCGTAACAGGGACCGCAACGGGCGCCGTGGCCCCACCGCACGAAAAGTGACCGCGCCCACCCAAGGGCGCGATCACCAAAACTTTCGGCGCAGTATCTGCCGATCCGAGGCTCAACTCTCCAGTTTGGCGTCCAACGTGATGTCTGCGGTCAGAAGCTTGGAAATCGGGCAATTCAACTTGGTCTGCTCGGCCACCTCTTGAAACGTCTCGTCGTCGATTCCGGGGATGCGGGCGCTGACATCAAGATGCACTTTGGTTACCGCGAAACCACCGCCCTGTTCCTCGAGCGTGACGCGGGCGCGGGCGTTGATTTCATCCGCCTTGAGGTCCTTCTCACCCAAGCCGAGCGACATCGCCATCGCATAGCATGAGGCATGCGCCGCCCCGACCAGTTCCTCTGGATTGGTCCCCGGCGCGTCCTCGAACCGCGTGTTGAACCCGTAGGGTTGATTGTCGAGCGCGCCGCTTTCGGTGCTGACATGGCCCTTGCCGGACTTTAGATCGCCTTTCCAGACTGCGGAGCCTTTGCTATCGGGCATATGGATAACCTCCTGAAAACCCTTGTGCGTGATGCACGTTTCAAAATCAAAAAGACCGCTTTGCGGCCCGGTTCATCCGGTCAACGCAAAACGGTCCAAAAGGTTTCATTCTTGCGGCGTATCACGCCTCGGCGGGTTTGAAGACCAGGCTCACCCCGTTCAGGCAATGCCGCTTCCCTGTCGGGTCGGGCCCGTCATCGAAGATATGGCCAAGATGGCTGCCGCATCGGTCGCAATGGCATTCGGTGCGCACCATGAACAGGAGCGTGCGATCCTCCTTGGTTCCGATCGCATCGGGCAACGCTTTCCAGAAACTGGGCCAGCCGGTGCCGCTGTCGTATTTGTGCTCGCTCGAATAGAGTTTCTGATCACAGCCGCGGCAGTGGTAAATACCCGGCTCATAAACCTTGTCGAGCGGGGAACTCCCGGCGGGCTCGGTGCCTTCCTCGCGCATCACGTAAAACTCGCGCTCGCTCAGCATCTCGCGCCATTCGGCCTCACTCCGGGTGACTTCGAAATTGCCATCCGCGGCGGCCATCACGGCACGACCTGTGCCAAGGGTGGTTCCGGCCATCAGCGCCGAAACAATGAAATCTCGTCTTTGCATCGTAACCTCCTTGCGGGCTTTGCCGCTCATGGGATTACATTTAAGGTAAGGCGGGCCGCCGGGAACCCCCGGCGACCCTCACAATCGCGTTGAAATCGTTACATCTTGGGCAGGATCACGCCGTCCACGACGTGGATCACACCGTTTGACTGGTCAACATCCGCGATTGTCACGTTGATCGTGCGACCGTTCTCATCCTCAAGGGTGATGGTGTCACCATCATAGGTCGCATCAAGCTCGCAGCCGCCCACAGTGGGGACAACATGGCTGCCGCCATCATCGTCAATCATACCTTTGATCGCGGTCGACATTGCATCGGCCGAAACCACGTGACAGGTCAAAACCTGGGTCAGCATCTCCTTGTTCTCGGGCTGCGTAACCATCTCGACCGTGCCCTTGGGCAATTTGGTGAAGGCTTCGTTGGTCGGTGCGAACACCGTGAACGGACCTTCACTCGAAAGGGTTTCGACCAAGCCGGCGGATTTGACAAGCTTCACAAGCGTCGTGTGATCCTCCGAATTGACCGCGTTTTCCACGATGTTCTTGTCCGCATACATCGGCGCGCCGCCGACCATCGGATTTTCGCCCGCCATTGCAGCGGTGCCAGCGGTCAGTGCGATAATGCTGAGTGATGTCTTGAACATGTTTGTCTCTCCTGTGTCTTTTTATGTGGTCGGGCAGGATAGCCCGGACCGCGCCGAACTTTCCTTGCCCGGCTCACACGAAGTCACGCAGCCAAAACGCGATAGTTTCAGCGCGCGGATACTTTTTTTAAAATTTTTTGGATTTTCTTGTCCAAAGCGTTTCGCGAAAATCTGTGGTCCGGTTTTTTCGCGAAACGCTTTAGGCGTCCAATCAGCCGGCTCAGATCGACGAGACCTGCCCTGCGGCCAACACGTCCCCGGTCGGAAGCCCAGTCGGGGAACCGCCTGCGGGCTCGTCGGAAATGGCCAGCGTCGCATTTGGCATCGCGGCGCGATGCCCCTCGGCCACCTCAAAAACGGCATGCGGATCATCGGGCAACACACCCAAAGATGCCGGCGCCGCGTCCCCGTCGATCAGCCACAGCTCAAGCGCGCGCCCCGGGCGCGCCGCGCCCGCGCGCCGCTCAAGAACAAGCCGCGCCTCGCCCGCATGATAGGCCGCCTCGATGGTAAGGCTGCCATCCTCGGCCGTGATCTCGGCCACGTAATCGGGCGCACCCGGCCCATCGTTCAGGAAATCTGCCCCAAGGAACACCGCCAGCGCCAACGCAGCAACGGCAAGGCCGCCGCCGATCGCCGCAAGCCCAAACCACGACCAAATGCTGTGCCGTGGCGTGTCGAAAAGCTCGCTCTCGATCAGCGTCTTGACCTGTGCGGGCGGCGTCTCGGGGGGGATGTCCTCGGCAAGCTGTGCGAAATCCTCGGCCCATGCTGCATAAAGCGCGCGCAACTCCGGCTCGGCACCAAGACGCGCCTCAAAGACCGCGGCCTCCTCGGCCGACAACAGGCCAAGCGCGTATTCACCCGCCAGCACCGTGTCGTCGTCTCTGTCCGGTGTCTCGCTCATCGGCTGAGGCACTCCTTAAGTTTCAACAGGCTGCGGCGCAGCCACGTTCGCATCGTATTGACCGGCACGTCAAAGCGCGCGGACAGATCGGCATAGGTCTCACCCTCCAGATAGGC
Source organism: Roseovarius sp. E0-M6 (assembly GCF_037083845.1). NCBI lineage: Bacteria > Pseudomonadati > Pseudomonadota > Alphaproteobacteria > Rhodobacterales > Roseobacteraceae > Roseovarius > Roseovarius sp. E0-M6. Next base: position 1,326,849 of record NZ_JBAPLA010000001.1, read on the forward strand.
ACGCCGCACCGCTTCCGCACGCTGCGCCTCGAGCTCGTCGAAACATGCGACGATCTGCGCACGCTCGGCGCCGCGAAGCATTTCGGCCTCGGGGGTGGGTGCCGGATCGGCCAGCGCCACGTCATCGACATCGACATCGCCGGTGGGTTGCGTCTTCTGACGGCGCAGGCGGTCGATGGCGGCATTGCGCGCCACGGTGATCAGCCACGTCATCGGGTTGAGCCCGTTGGCATTATACCGACCGGCATTGCGCCAGATCCGCACATAGACTTCCTGCAACACGTCCTCCGACGACGCCCTGTCATTCAAGACACGCAGAACGACACCGAAAAGTTTCGCGGAGGTGCGGGAATATAAATCGTCAAAGGCCGCCCGGTCCGCGATGGCGGCCCGCGCCAAAAGAGCTTCTATTTCGTCGCGGTCACGCATAACTGCCTTTCAAACACTGCCGAAACCGTAGCGTTCGTCGCGAAAAACGCCAGCGATTCTTCCCCTTGCCCTTGATCGTTATATGTTGCACCACAGACCCCGAAATACGAGGCGCGCGAGCGAAGGATGATACCCATGGCCGACGGACACACCGACATGAACGCGAAACCGACCGAAGAAATCTCTGTCCGCGACGTGTTCGGCATCGACACGGATATGGAAGTAAAGGCGTTCGCCGAGCGGTCCGAACGCGTTCCCGAAATCGACAGCACCTACAAGTTCGATCCCGACACCACGCTGGCGATCCTCGCGGGATTTTCCCACAATCGCCGGGTGATGATCCAAGGCTATCACGGCACCGGCAAATCCACCCATATCGAACAGGTCGCCGCGCGGCTCAATTGGCCCTGCGTGCGCGTCAACCTCGACAGTCACATCAGCCGCATCGACCTGATCGGCAAGGACGCGATCAAGCTGCGCGACGGCGTACAGGTGACCGAATTTCACGAAGGCATCCTGCCTTGGGCCCTGCGCAATCCCGTGGCGATCGTCTTTGACGAATACGACGCGGGCCGCGCGGACGTGATGTTCGTCATTCAGCGCGTGCTCGAACATGACGGCAAGCTGACGCTACTTGATCAGAACGAGATCATCACGCCCAACCCGTGCTTCCGCCTCTTCGCCACCGCCAATACCGTGGGCCTGGGCGACACCACCGGGCTTTACCACGGCACCCAACAGATCAACCAGGCACAGATGGACCGCTGGAGCCTTGTGGCGACGCTCAACTATCTCAGCCACGATGCCGAGACGAATATCGTTCTGGCCAAGAACCCGCTCTTCAACACCGAGAAGGGCCGCAAGACCGTCGGCCATATGGTCACCGTTGCCGACCTCACCCGCACCGCCTTCATGAACGGTGAGCTTTCGACCGTGATGTCACCCCGCACAGTGATCAACTGGGCCCAGAACACCCACATCTTCCGCGACGTGGGCTATGCCTTCCGCCTCACCTTCCTCAACAAATGCGACGAGCTTGAGCGTCAGACCGTGGCCGAGTTCTATCAGCGCTGCTTTGACGAGGAACTCCCCGAAAGCGCGGCAAGTCTGAGCTTGGGGTGATCCATCACGGGTCACAGGGAAGAAACCCATGAAAAAGCCCAACGACAACCCCGCCGATCCGTTCAAGAAGGCCTTGGCCGAAGCCACCAAGGTCATGGCCGACGACACGGATCTGACCGTCACCTATTCGGTCGACCCCGCAGGCATTTCGGGCGACAGCGTGCGCCTGCCCCAGATTTCGCGCCGGATGTCGCGCGAAGAGGTTCTGATGGCGCGCGGCACGGCGGATGCGCTGGCGCTCCGGCACAAGTATCACGACACCGGAACCCACACCAAATACGCCCCCCCCGGTCAGATGGCCCGCGAACTTTACGAGGCGATGGAAACCGCCCGCTGCGAGGCGGTGGGCGCCCGCACCATGCCCGGCACCGCCAGCAATATCGACGTCAAGATCGACGCCGAGGCCCGCCGCCGCGGCTTTGATCAGATCACCGACGCCTCCGAAGCACCACTGCCCGAGGCTGCGGGCTATCTGATCCGGCATCTCGCCACCGGGCGCGACCTGCCCGAAGGCGCGGCCAATGTCATGAGCCTCTGGCGCGATTTCATCGAGGCCGAGGCCGGCGGCACGCTCGAAAACCTCGAAGACACGCTCGCCGATCAATCCGCCTTCGCCCGTTTCGCCCGTCAGATCATCGACGATCTGGGCTATGGCGATCAGCTTGGCGATGATCCCGACGCCGAAGACGACGAGGATGACGAGGCCGAGGAGAGCACCGAGGAACAGGAAGAGCCCGACAGCAGCGGCGAACAGGACGACAGCCCCGACGACGCCGATGCCGACCCCGAGCAATCGCAGGACGATCAGCAGGATCAGTCGCAAGCGCAGGTCTCGATGGACGAGATGGCCGATGAGGACGCGGGCGAGGAAACCGAACTCCCCGAGGGCGAGGCCCCGACCGAGCCGCCCGCCCCGCCCCCGGTCTCCGAGGCCGATCCCGGCTATGTGGTCTATACAACCCGCTTCGACGAAGAGGTCAACGCACAGGATCTGGCCGAACCGGCCGAGCTTGAACGCCTGCGCGCCTATCTCGATCAACAGCTCGAGCCGCTCAAGGGCGCGGTGTCGCGCCTCGCCAACAAGCTTCAGCGCCGGCTTCAGGCACAGCAGAACCGCTCATGGGAATTTGACCGCGAAGAGGGTATCCTCGATGCGGGCCGCCTCGCGCGGGTCGTGGCGAACCCCACCACCCCGCTCAGCTTCAAGATCGAAAAAGACACCGAATTCCGCGACACCGTCGTGACGCTCCTGCTCGACAATTCCGGCTCGATGCGCGGCCGCCCCATCTCGATCGCGGCGATCTGTGCCGACGTGCTGGCCCGCACCCTCGAACGCTGCGCGGTCAAGGTCGAGATACTGGGCTTCACCACCCGCGCATGGAAAGGCGGCCAAAGCCGCGAGACATGGCTCAACGAAGGCCGGCCACAGCTTCCGGGCCGCCTCAACGACCTGCGCCACATCATTTACAAATCCGCCGACGCCCCCATGCGCCGCACGCGGACCAATCTCGGCCTCATGATGAAAGAGGGGTTGCTCAAGGAAAATATCGACGGTGAGGCGCTGGAATGGGCACACCGCCGGATGGTGAACCGCCGCGAAGCGCGCAAGATTCTGATGGTCATCTCGGATGGGGCGCCGGTCGACGATTCGACCCTTTCGGTGAATCCCGCGAATTATCTCGAAAAGCACCTCCGCGACGTCATCGCCATGGTCGAGCGGCGCCGTCAGGTGGAGCTTCTGGCGATCGGTATCGGCCATGACGTGACCCGCTATTACGAGCGCGCGGTGACGATTACCGATGTCGAACAACTCGCCGGTGCCATGACCGAACAGCTCGCGGCGCTATTCGACAGCGACCCGCGCGCCCGCGCACGTATCATGGGCATCCGCAAGGCGGGCTGACGCCACTCAGTCTTTCTTCTTGCCTGAAAATATCCCGGGGTGAGGCGGGGAAATCATCAATTTCCCCGGCGAGGGGCTGGCCCCTCTTGCCCCCTCCC